>NZ_JBHTCY010000003.1:0-517043 GCF_042666595.1 Brevundimonas sp. GCM10030266 | reverse complement strand
GCGCCTCGTCGCCACATCCGCGCCCCTGTAGCTCAGCGCGTTTCTACACGGCCTCAGTCAGAAGCAGCCTTCACTATCCTCCCCCTGTAGTACTTGGCGCCAAACGGGGTGAACGGCCGCTCGTGACTCTCATGAGACGTTGCCAACGTCCGCTCTTCGGCTGCGGTAGATTGGATAGATCGAGCGGTCTTGAGGAGCCGACCTTGGGCAGCGCGACATTGGTGGCAAGCATCCACTTCTTGTTTCGCGACCTCAGATGATGTACAAAAATCGGAAGTTGGAGAATCGCCCATGCTTGTCGCCGTCCACCACTCGCCCGAGGACATCGAAGCCGCTCTCAGCACGCTCGACTTGACGGTTGAACCGCTGCTGCGCGCCGTTCAAGCGGGCTATTTGGCACGGATATCGCGGACCGCGAACGACGCCCCGATCGCGGGTGGCTTCTATCAGTGGAATGAGACATTGCGCACCCTTCGGGAAGGGTTGGCTCCGGCGGGCTGGGCACGGAGCGATGAGAGCGGCTTCTCGACGGCCGAACATCCGGAGCGCAAGATGCGGATCGCCGTGTCGTCCGGTGATCTTGGCACGGGCCGCATCGACGCCATCCCGAAGACCCGACGGTCGAAGGGCCCCAGGACGGCTGCGGCCGTTTCCGTAAACGCGGCGCAGCTGGACCTATTCCCCGACACCCTCGCTCGTCCGAAATCGGACGACTCGAAAGTTCTGACTTGGGTCCTGCTGTTCTGTTGTGACGCTGATCAGCTCCGGGCCGAACTGTCGCTCCCGGTCTATCTCGACGACGGAGGCCACATCGACGCTTGGCGCGAACGCATTTTATTGCCGAGCCAGTCGATCGATCCCAGCTTCGTGATGCCGGAGCCGGACTTCGGTCCGGACATCGACGTCGAGATCGCTCGCCGGGCCTGATTGTGTTCAATCCCTCACGCCTTCGGGTGGCGCGTAAACGGCGCGGCCTTAACAAGACGCGTTTGGCCGAAGCGATCGGGGTGGATGTGCGCTCTGTCAGTGGGTATGAGCGCGGCGATTTCGAGCCCCGCCCCGAAACGCTTGATCGGATCGCCGAGACCTTGCGCTTCCCGCCCGCCTTCTTCGAGGGCGAGGCGCTTCATGAACCTTCCCCGCATACCGCGAGCTTCCGATCGATGGCGCGGATGGGTGCAGCCAACCGGGAAGCGGCACTCGCCGCTGGCGCGGTCGCATTCCTTCTGAACGACTGGATGGAGGCACGGTTCGCTCTGCCGGATCCGGACTTGCCCGATCTCCGCGAGGAGGATCCGGAAACCGCTGCAATGACACTGCGCCAGCACTGGGGCTTGGGCGAGAAACCGATCAAGAACGTCGTCCACCTGCTAGAGGCGAAGGGGGTGCGCGTCTTCTCCATGGCCGAGGACACCGCCGAGGTTGACGCCTTCTCGCTGTGGCGGGCCAAGCTGCCCTTCGTCTTCCTCAACACCCTGAAGTCGGCGGAGCGTAGCCGCTTCGATGCGGCTCATGAGCTGGGGCACCTGGTACTGCACCGCCACGATGAGCCCAAGGGACGCGAGCCGGAAAAGGAGGCCAACCGATTCGCCTCGGCCTTTCTAATGCCGCGGGGCAGCGTCATGGCGACCGCTCCGCGTATGCCCACCGTGGATACCCTGATTGACTATAAGAGGCATTGGATCGTCTCCGTCTCGGCCTTGGCCTACCGACTGCACGATCTGAATTTGCTGACAGAGTGGCACTATCGCAGCCTGGCGGTGGACATCGCCCGTCGAGGATTCCGAAGCCGCGAACCGCGCGGCGCTCCCCGCGAACTTTCCCAGCTGACGAGCAAGATTTTCGCGGCGCTGAGGCAGGACGGGCTGACTAAATACGATGTCGCCCGAGAGCTGTCGATCGATGTCGAGGAGCTGGACAAGCTCGTGTTCGGCCTCGTCCTGACCAGCATCACCAATGAGATCGAGCCCCATGGCGCCCGGCGCGGTTCGCCGCCTCTTAAGCTGGTGACCTGATGGACGCGTCCGATCCAGGCTACGCCATCGAAGCCCGACGGCTCGCGATCCAGATCGTCGCGACCTTGGTCAATCTCAAGAAGGGCGCAGCCGCCCGCCTGCTGCGCCCGGCCGGCGTCGAGGAGGAGGCCATCCTTCGCTTCCTCACCGCGCGCGATCCGGCGACGGGAGGCAAGGCTTCCAAGCGCGAAGCTGCGGGTATCCTTCTTGAGGAGTTGAAACGAGACGGACGCGAAAGCGAGGTCTTGCGAGCCTTGATCGCGCTCGCGGCCGGATGGGATGATTTTCATCTTGCCGCGAATGAGTTCGAGGCGCGCGCCACGGTCCAGAAGGCGAGGGAACTTAACGGCTCAATGATCGAGGCCGAGGCGCGTGAACGTGAGGCGGCGTTGCGGCGCGGGGAGGCGGCGGAGCGCCTGCGTCGCACCGAACATGGGACGAGGGTCCACGTTGGCAGCCCGCTTCTGCTCTCCATGTTCGACCATCTTACCGCGACGTCGGAGACGCCGCAGCGCCGAGGCCTCCTGCTGGAGGATCTTCTCAACCGAGTGTTTGACCTGCACGGGATAGCCGTCACGCGGTCTTTCACCCGCAACCATGGCGGCGAGCAGATCGACGCGGCGTTCGAGTTCGACGGCTGGCATTATCTCCTCGAATGCCGCTGGCGCGAAAAGCTAGCGGATATTCGCCAGCTGGACGGGCTGGTCGGCCAGGTCAACCGGTCGGGCAAACAGACCATGGGATTGTTCCTGTCGATCAACGGTTGGTCGGAGAATGTCCCGCCGCTGCTGAAGCAGAACCCCGGGAAGAATGTCTTCCTCATGCATGGCTATGATCTGCGTCTGGTCCTTGCCCAGCCGCTCGACCTTCGGGCGGCGTTGAAGACCAAGTTGTCGGCGCTCAACTTGGAAACGGAGCCCTACGCGGCAATCACCGGCCTTCCGATCGCGGAGCGATGAACGTCGCGAGACCTCAAGGATCGGGGGCCGATCTCCGCGTTGCCCATCGAGATGATCCGCCCCCGAACCTAAGCAACGGTCTGCATTGTGCAACGGCGGGCGTGCGCGGATCGGCGCAGCTTCGTCCCCGGCGTGATCAAGGTCTCGGCCTGTCTGACCTCCGCGATCGCGGCCGCAGCGATCCCTGGGCCTAGACCCGAATTTCGCTGACACCGGCGGCGGTCAGGAGGTCGAAGATCGATCGGATCTTGAAACTTCGGTCAGTCCCGCAGCGCGTCATCAGCAGCCTTTCGCGGGCTCGTGACGCCGCAACGAAGAAGTTAGAATGGCCTTCAGCGGGGTCTTTGTCGAAGCTCCACCACTCCTGATCGTTCAGACCCAGCAGGATGACCAGATCATACTCCAGACCCTTGCTCTTGGTTATGGTCAGAAGCGGCGTTTGATCAAGACCGCTGAATCGCGTCAGCACCATCGACCAGTCGGCGTTTCCTGCCGCGGATTCGCTCAGGAAAGCCGCCGTGGCCCGGCGGACGCGGTCGAAGAGATCACCGGTCAAATATTGCGGCGCCGCGGCCCGGAGCGCGGCCACACCCAGGAAACTCTCGATCGCGGCGATCTTGCCGACAACCTCCGCGGGCGTCGCCGAGGCCGAGGTCGAGATGCGGTTCGCCCGGTGGAACACATCCAGTTGGGTCGCCAGCTCCGTCTCGACCGAAGGATCGTCGTCGATTACAAGCCCGCGCACGGTCGCGAGATGTCCGATCACCGTGGACCACAGAGCACCGCCGTGGCGGCGTGTGAGCAGTTCCAGAAGATCAAGGACGATCCTGGAATAGGCTTCGGTCATCAGATCCTGGATCGTCGCGCCTCCGACGTCCCGGTCCTCGTTGCGAAACGCGATGCCGCGCGATGCGAAAGCGTCCTTCAGGCGCTCCTCCCAATCGCCGGCCTTCTGCCTGACCAGCAGGCCGATGCTGCGAGGCGGCGCTCCGCCGGCGATCGCCAGCGCGACCTTGTCGGCTACCGCGGTGGCTTCCGCGCCTTCGTCAGAGGCGACCAGTATCGCGCAGAGGTCCTCGGGCGGGAGTTTCGGCGCCGGTCGCGCCGCGACGAAGTCCGGCTCGGACGGCGCCAAGTTGGCTTTCAGGGTGTTGAGCACCTGAACGATTCGGGAATTGCTGCGGTAGTTGCGCGTCAGACTGACCCGCGCCGACGCCGTCAAGCCCGTCAAGAAATCCGCTTCGAAGGCGGCGAAAACGTCCGAGCGGGCCCCCGCCCATCCCATGATCCTCTGTTTGTCGTCGCCAACGGCCGTCAGCCGCGCAGCCGACCCTTTGAAGATTTCGGCGATCAAGCCGTATTGAACCGAGGTTGTGTCCTGGAACTCGTCGAGAAATACGTGGCCATAGGTCGCGCAGATAGCGCGTCGGATTGCGGGGTTGGCATGGACCACGGCCCGGGCCAGCAGTCCGATCATTGGGAACCCGAAACGGGGCGTGGGTTGGATCAAAGCGGCGCGGAGCTGGACCAGTTGCAGGAATTGCGCGTGGTCGGCGATCGCCAAGGGGTGCAGGTTCATCCCTTGGACCGCTTTGGTGAAGCCATCCAGGCTAACGCCCTGAACGCCCGCGGCGGTCGGCGTTTTGCCGATCTGTGTCTTGGACCAATAGGCGGGATGATTGGGGTCTTCTAGACCAAGCGTCGCGCCGCGAAGGATGTCTTCGAACTCCGGCCGCTTGAGAAAGGGCGCGATCTCGTAGGGCCCGCGTAGGGCGAGATGGTTGGGCAGGGCGCGCCAGAAGCGATCGAGCAACTGTTTGGCCAAGGCGTCGAACGTCATCGAGTCAAGGCGGCGCGCCAGGGCGGGACCGCAACGGCGTTCGACGCGCTCGCGAAGGTTGGTCGCCGCGTCCCGCTTGAAGCTGATGGCCAGGATCCGGCGAGGGTGGCGACAGCCGCCGGTCTGAAGCAGAAAGGCGGCCCTCTGCCCGAGAAGCTCGGTCTTGCCTGTGCCGGGGCCCGCTACCACGAGCATGCTCGTGGTAGCCCGTACAGCGTCCAAGGCTGTGGGCTCCAGACCCGCGACGCCGACCGGCGCCCAATCCGCCGCTGAGGTCATGCCAGAGGCGCTTCCAATGATGTCTTCACATGGGCGATTAGCCGAGACAGAACGGCGGGGCAGTAGAGCTCGATGTCGAAGTCATCGATATTGCCCAGGGCGGCGAGGTGGACAGCGGGCTTTCCACGGGAACCTAGGAAGAGATAGGCATACCAGGGAAAGAGATCGGCTTCGGAAAGACTGACGTAGGCGGCCGGGCCCAAGCCGCCCTCGCCGAGGACGCGTTGCGCTGCCGTCAACTTGCGCGCCGGATCATCCGGCGACTGGGGTCCGGTCGCACCGGCAGGCAAGGTCTTGTAAGCCGTGGGGAAGGCGGACAACATCAGCATGTCCAGATCCAGAGGGCCGGACATGAAGATGCCTTGGCTCTCGAATGCCGCGGCCCATTTCAAGATGTTGGCTGTATCCACGGGTGCGCCCGCTGCCAGGACCGGGCGGGTATTTGTCAGCGCTGTGTCGACGTCCTGCAGTGTGAGTCCTTGGAGAGGTCTGCGCGAAGCCTTTAAGGCGGTCGCCGCCGATCGGAACTGCTGATAGTCGCCGGTGCTGCGACCCATGTCGACGTCGAGCAGGGTCGTGTGTGGGATGCCGAGCTGATCGACTAGGCGCCAGAAATGCTGAATGTGACGCCCCCCAATGGGAACGATAGCCACGAAGGACCGATCGATCGGCACGCCGAGCGCCTCGGCCAGTCGTGGCAAGACAATCTCTTCGGACGGGCCTTCACCGAAAATGGCGTGGCGCGCGAAGTAGATCTCTGGGTGGGCGCGCACGGCTTCGCGGACGAATTTGGCGGCTTCGGCATCGTCCGTGGGAAGGGCGAGCGCGGAGACGTGGGAGACCCCGCTCGTCTGCGCGCGTCTGACGTGGCGGATCGCCGAAGGCTCGATCCGCCCAACGATCGCAGGCGCGTGGCTGGTGAGTACTGCCTGAACCCGCGGGGTTTTTGTCAGCTTCTCCAGTTCGCTCAACAGCCGCGACAAGAAGAAAGGCGAAAGGTGGTTCTCGGGTTCTTCGAAGGCGAAGAGGGTCAGGGCCGGAGCTCGGGCGAATTCAGACTGGAACGGCGGCGGCGGATCGTCGTCGACCTCGCCTTCGAGTTCCAGCTTCAGATCGAGCAAGGCCTTGACCAGTGCGAAGTGGAAGAGTGACCGCTGTCCGTCGCTGAGGTCCTCCAAGGTCATGAGCCTGCCGGTCGCGGAAGGCGTCAGCATGATCGTCGCCGTTCGAACGATTTGCTGAAGGTCCGGGGCAAGGATGGACAGACTGGCGGTTGTCCCGGTCTCGGCGGTGTTCAGTTGCGACCAGCAGGCGTTGATCGCCGCGTTCACGCGGGTGATGGCACCTTCAGCATCGAGCGTTTCGGCCGCCTTGGCGATCAGGGCGTCGATCTCGGCCTTCTTCTCCCACCGGATAGATCGCATCAGGCTCCGGCCAAGGCTCTTAACGGTCAGCTGCGTCAACACCGTGATATCCCGTGAAGCGGGGATATATCTGACGAGGACATGGCCCCGTTCGGCAGCGGAGAGTTTCTTCTTCAGTGAAGGATCAACATCGCCGAAAGGCCCGGCGTCGTCGCTCAGGATCCAATAGAGGGCGTCCTCTATGACGCCGTCCAAGGTGCCTGCGAGTTGCCAGGTTGCCTCGAGCCGGATCCGGACCTGGGGAATCTCGCCGGCCTTCTCGATGATCATATGGCGGAAGGCAGGTGGGACGGTCTTCTCCGCGGCCGGATCGTCAGTTGCCAGTTCCGGGAACCGGATCGACGCCTCGATGAACAATCGCCGCTGCGTTTGGCTCTCCAGTCGTTCGGTGGGCGGCACGAAAAAGTCGGCTGGTTGAAGGGTTCTTTCATCGCGGGTCTCTCCGAACAGTCGAAGAAGAGCCTGGACCAAGGAACTCTTTCCCGCTCCGTTGCGGCCGATGAAGACGCTCGCTGCCGCATCCAGTTTCACGATCGTCGCCGAAGTGCCGGGGTTATCGGTGACTTCAGGCGCGGTCGCCCCAAAACTGCGGAAATTCCAGATTGTGAGTTGGTCGATGTACATGAAGGCCCCACTGTCTCAGAACGCTGTCGGAGTGGCGTCCAAGGAACTAATCGCCTAACGGTTGTGTGGCTTGGGCGTTTGAAAGGCAACAGCTTGGCCGCCTCTAAAATTGCGCTGACCTTGATCGGTCTGGCCGCTCCAGAGTTTGCGCATATAGGCGCGAGCGATGGCGTAGATGAGCTAGGCGACGAACCGACGCCAGATCGGGCACACAGGGGCGGGGAAAATGAAGTCGGACAGCATCGCGGATCTGCGGGCGGAGTGGTGGCGGCGCTGGTGGCGACAGGATTATTCCTGGAACGGACTGGCCAATATCCGGGTCGCCGGATGGTTTCTTACGCCCGACGACCAGTTCACGCGCAACCGGCGGCAAGTCGGCGGCACGCGTCCCGCAACTCTACAGGATATCTGGCGCGAGGAGGAACACCGTCTCGAGACGGCGCCCAACGGGCAGGAGTATACGCGGGTACATACGCCGCTGGTGTGGCAGGATGGCTCGCCCGCCAAATCCGCCTGGATGTGGGAGGAGCAGGATGCGATGGACCGCTCCATCGACGCCGCCCTCAAGCGCTTTCCTAAAGAACTCCCGGTCAGCACCGAGCGGTCTGGCGGCAAACCCCCGAGGTTCCTGTCTTATACGACGGCGCCCGGCCTCCCGATGGACGGCGCGATCCTCGACGTCCTGCCGGACATCTGGTTGTCGGAAGCCTGCATCAAGGGACAAAGGCTCTACCTCGGAGAAGGACGTCTGCGCGGTCGTGCGTTGAAGAACCTGCATCTGCGTCGGGTGTTCGTCGACGACGACTTCGCCTTGGCCGGGGTGACCGAAGGGATGGACCTCCGGCTGTCAAGCGGCGTCGTGGCCGGGGCGATGACGTTCGCGAATATCGACGCGGGCCGTCTTCAATGCGCCCGTCTGACCTGCGCTGACGCGGTCTCCGCAGAAGCCATCACGTGCCCGGGCGGCGTAAGCTTTAACGGAGATGACTTCCGGGACGAAGTGCAGTTCGACGGCATCACCACGCGCCAACTGAGCCTTGAGGAGTCGCGCATCGCGGACGATCTCCGGATCAGCAACGTCCAAGGGGACCTGTCCCTAGAGAGCGTGAAGATCGGCGGGGCCCTCAGCGTCTCCGGCTTCGAAGGCGAACAGCTCGAGGGCGACTACATGTCCGTCGAGAGGGACGCGGACTTTTCACTCGTCAAAACCGGTCTTTCGACGAGCTTCACGGAGACCCGCTGGGGACGCGCGCTGTCGTTCGCGGAAGCGACCTTGTCCATGCCGATGTTCCATGGCGCGGAGTTCGGGGGAAAGGTCGGCTTCGATGACGTCACCTTCCAAAACCTGGTCAGTTTCGCCCGGGCGCATTTCCAGGGACCGGCCGACTTTCGGAACGTGATCTGGGAAGGAGTTGGCGGTGACCACGAGGGCGCGTTCAAGGAGACGCGTTTTGACAGCTTCGTCGATTTTCGCGGCATCGCATTCACCGCCTTCTCGGCGTTCAACGGTGCCATGTTCAAGGGCGAGATCCGGTTTGATCGCGATCTCGTCACCAACGACCGTCGCATGATCCCCATCATCAGGGCCGCGGACACCGACGAGGAGCGGCTAGGCCTCGAGCACGGCTTCCGCGCTCTCAAGCAGGCGGCGGAAGGCGTCAGGGACCGGTACCTGGAGCAGGCCCTGTTCAGGTACGAGCTCGTCTCGCGACGGCAGCAGACTACCACTCCAAGCGTGGAGCGATCGCTGTCCTGGCTGTTCGGCCTGTGTTCCAACTACGGGGCTTCGTTCCGCCGTCCTGTTGCCGCCGCCCTTGCGCTCTGGGCTTTCGGCGCGTGCGTCTACTTCGGGCTGGCCGCGATGACAGGGACGGAATCCCTCCAGTATTCAGTCACACCCGCTTGGCCCCACCGGGCATGGATCGAGGCGGCCAATCTATCGTCCCGGTCGATGGTCAATCTGTTCGGTATCTGGAACCTCAAACCGCTCGGGTCTGGCGAGCCGACGTCTGTCGCTCAGGCCATGGAATACGCGCTGCTCAGGGACAGCCCGGGGTTCGCGCTGGCGACGCGCCTGATTTCGTCGGTACAGTCCTTCCTCGCCGGCGTCCTACTGTTCCTCGTGGCGCTGGCGGCGAGGCGGCGGTTCCAGATCAATTAATGCGGGCGATCGGTCGGGTAACTGTCGCTCGGCACGGTCCCGGCATTCACTGGCGGGACCCTGGCTTGTAAAAAACTTGGAGGCTCCTCGGATTGAGGTCGCCTGTTGGGTCAACTTCTCGGATCACGGACGGGTTGCGGGCGCAAGCGGACGCTTCGAAGGTCAGTACGGGTCGAGAGCAGACTTCGGGTTGCTGCGCTGAATGTCCGGTATCGGGCGACCAGCCCAAGACCGCTCTTGGCGCAACGCTGACTTGGATCGGCGAAGTGTCGCGCCCCCGACTCTCGGAACGGGCGGCGTTATCCTCGTCTTGAAGAGGCGGCGCGCATCGCGCCTCTCAGGACAACTCATCATGGCCGACAAGACACTCGACACCCTGTTCCACGATACTCTCAAGGACATCTATTATGCAGAGAAGAAGATCCTGAAATCACTTCCCAAGATGGCTCGGGCTGCGCAGTCGCCGGAGTTGAAGGCGGCGTTCGAAAAACACCGGGAGCAGACCGAGGGGCAGATCGAACGGTTGCAGCAGGTGTTTGAAATCATCGGCAAGGCGCCGCGGGGCAAGACCTGCGACGCGATCGAGGGCATTCTCGCTGAGGGCGACGAGATCGCGGAAGAGTACAAGGGCACGGCGGCGCTGGACGCCGGCCTGCTGGCCGCTGCCCAGGCCGTGGAGCACTACGAGATCACCCGCTACGGCACCCTCAAGCGCTGGGCGATGGTGTTGGGACTCGACGACGCCGCGAGGCTTCTGGACGAAACGCTCCAGGAAGAGGCCCAGACCGACGATGATCTTACCGCAATCGCGGATGCTGCGGTCAACGCGGAAGCCCTCGCCCCGGCATCCTGATTGATTCACGGCCCCGTCCGGAAGGATGGGGCCGTTCGAAATGCAGGGTCGAAGAGACCGTTGCGGACGGGCCACGCAGTGTCGTCAGTGTGGGGGCGACTTCAGCTTCCGAACTTGTTCCTCGCACTCAAGCGCAAAGTTATTCAGGATATCAAGGGTGATGGGATCGGTTGTCGCATAGGCCAAGGCGCGCGCCTTCCGGGCCTTGGCCTCAAGCTGGGGGATTTCATCGGGGTCAGTCATGAAGGTCTGAACCGCGTGGCTCTCAACCCGTTGCAATATTACGGGAACATAACGCTCGCGACCATGATCCGCCGTGTTGCGCAGTTGGATTTGTGGGCTTGTAGGGCCGCGATCATTTCTTGGGCTTTACCAACGGCGTGAGACCCTTAAGGCTCGGCTGGGATGCGTTGGTCTTGGGTGGTCCGGGCTTCTTGGCCTTGCCTTTGGATTCCTTCATGGCTCAGTCCTTTTGTCGATCTTGAGGGGCGCCGGCTCAATGCCGGTCGTTAGACGTCGTTCAATTGCCGCGCCGTCGTGCGCATCCAGGATAGCCCGCGCGATCTCCGGCGAGCCGAGCATGGGGAGCGGCTCGTTGAAGGCAGCGCGCCATCGGGCGTCCAGTGCGGCGTCAATCAGGGAAAGCGAAACGGTCACTACCACGCCGGCTGGAACCGACGCCCTTTCTCACCGAGAAGAACCCAGCCCGCCGTTGTCGGGTGATAGGCCCGCCCATTGGAACCCCCGCTTGCCAGACCCAGAACCACCAGTTCGGCACCATGGCGTTCGTCCAGCGCGAGGTCCGGGTCGACCAGGCTCAGAAGGGCTTCGATACGTTCAGCGTCGGTCATATGGTTCTCCGGTACAGATTCAGCGAAGGAGGCCTGCAGACCGCAGGGCTTCATTGATTAGGGTCGAGGCGGCAGGCGCCGGCGAGCGGCGATGGGGCTTCAACAGAGGCTCTGATCCTGCTGAGGCGCCCGCCTCTTCGGAAAGCCTCTCGGCAATGCCCCAGCTCAGGGCGATCTCAAGGCACGAGGCGACGCCCGTGTTCGTCGTGTAGCGCGAAGGCCCCCCGAACGTCTCGCCCGGTCGCGTGCTGATTGAAACGCTATGGCCGAGACCTTCGATGCGGTGATGCTCCACGACCGCGCGACCGTCATTGGAAAACCAGACCTGAAAGATGCGTCCTCCGGCTGTCCGTGCGGATGCGCCCGCGCCGACCACGCCATGCACCTGTCGCCACTGCTCCACCACGGCTTCTCCGGCGCCGGGTCTGACGACTCCATCCGCCTCGCCATGCCAGACCGAAACGGTCGGCCAGCGTCCGGCGGGTGAACCGGTTCGTGTCACACGCTGCCCAAGGCCGTCAGCACGGGTGAGGCCTGTCATGGCTTGAAAGGCTTCGGCGACCGAGCTGGCGACCCCGTAGGGCAGGCCCGCCTGGATGGCTCCGCCCGCGAACAGGTCCGGGTGAGTGGCCAGCATGACGCCGGCCATCGCGCCGCCGGCGGAGAACCCCGCGATAAAAACGCGCGATGGGTCGAGGTCCCATTTCCGGAGGGCGTACGAGACCATGTGCGCGATGGATTCAGCTTCGCCCCCTTTCGCACGGATGTCCGCAACTTCGAACCAGTTGAAACAGAGGTTGGGATTGTTGGCCCGTGCTTGTTCGGGAGCCACGACGGCAAAACCAAAGGCGTCCGCGAGCTCGAGCCAACCGGAGGAAACCGCGTACTCGTCGGCGGATTGGGTGCAGCCATGCAGAACAATGACCAGCGGGGCCTTCGGCGCCTGGCCCGCGGGAGCATAGGCTTTCATCATCAACTGACCGGGATTGTCCCCAAAGTCGGGAACGACCGACAGCCGTGATGCGACCGCATCGTCGGATCGTGGCCGCGTGGCGTTCTTCAAAATCGAAAGGGTTTGGCCAAGGCTGGTCATCGGAAGCTCCGTAACCCTGATAGCCTTTGACGACAGGGATCCTCTTGGATCGCTGCCTGAAGCGGGAGGCAGCATGGTGTCTCGCGACGCGAGACCGGGGCCGTGAAGGGCAGGAGCATCAGCTGGATCAGGCGGACCGAGCGGCGAGCTCGGCCCGGAGCTCGGACTGGAACTCAGGCGGGAAGCGATCCAGCGCCGCTGACATCAACGCGGAGAGATCCTGCTCGCTCGCCTCCTGACGCTCCACCCGACGTTGGAAATCTTCCATCACAAGAGCCAGGGCCAACTGGCCCTGTTCCATCTTCATGCGTTCGTCCGAGGTCATAGGGGGTTCCGTTCAGGAGGCGGGCGACGATGCGCTGGATGCCTAACCCCTCTTCGCAGGCTCTGTTTCGAGAGTCTGACAAGCGACTCCCCACCGGCAAACCAGGGTCCACAACCCGACACACAGGAACTGAGGGGGCGGGCTGACGCTCAGCGTGCGCCTTCCTCTACGGCGGGCAGACCCGCCACCTCCCGTGCGGGACAAGGATCACCATGCCCCTCATCCCACTCGTCCGGCTGGTTCTGGGCTGGCTTTCACTCGCGGTGCTGGCGCTCGCCGGTTACCTGCTGTTCAGCTGGCGTCACGGCGAGATGCGGCCTGAAGACACCGGAGCCCTCGTCCTTGTGCGAGAGGACTGGAGATTATGGACGGGGCTCGCCGTGCTGGCGTGGTCGTTCGCCGGCCGTTGGTTGATTACGCCGCTGCTGGCGCGTCGGGATCAGGACGCGACCCGGCCGGAGCGAGGCGAGGGCGAGATGGTTCCCGGTCCCGGCGGCGCGGAGCTTTATGTCGAGCAGCATGGGCCGAAACTCCGCCCAGCGATCATTCTGACGCACGGCTGGGGGCTGGACAGCACAATCTGGTCCTATGCACGTCGTGATCTGGGTCAGCGCTTCCGTCTGGTTCTGTGGGACCTGCCGGGCCTTGGGCGCTCGAGGCTCAAAGGCTCCCTGAGCCTTGAGGTTCTGGCCGAAAGCCTGCGCTCGGTGGTCACTCTCGTCGGCGGCCCCGTCGTACTGGTCGGGCACAGCATCGGCGGAATGACGATCCAGACCCTCGCGCGGGATCATCCGGAATTGTTCGGACGAGAGGTTGTCGGCGTCGTTCTGATCAACACCACCCATACCAATCCCCTGAAGACGATGATCCTGTCAAAGCTGATGTTGGGGCTGCGGCGTCCGGTGATCGAGCCGATCATGCGACTGGCAGGCTGGCTGCAACCTCTGGCCTGGGCGGGCGCCTGGCAGGGGTATCTGAGCGGCTCGGCTCATGTGGCGAACCGTCTGGGTTTCGGTCGGCATGTCACGCGCAGTCAGCTTGAACACAACACCTTGCTGGCGACCCGCAACCCGCCCGGCGTGCTGGCCCAAGGCAATATGGCCATGTTCCGATGGGATGCGGGTGCGGGCTTGGCGAACCTGAAAGTCCCGGTCCTTGTTCTCGGGGGAGAACTGGACATCGTCACCTGCCTGAATGCGAGCCGGGAGATTGTCGAGGCCGTGCCCCACGCCCGGTTCGAGGCCGTTGAAGGCGCCAATCACATGGGCTTCCTTGAGCGCCCCGAGATCTACAACGCCGCGATTGCCCGCTTCATGGAGGGGCTGCCTGCATCGAGCCCGTTCGACGCTGCCGCTCCTAATCTGGAGCCGCGAACGTCTGCTGTGTGACTCTCGGAACAGGGGGAGGTGGGCTTCGGTTTCCGAACCATCACCCCCTCAGGACCCCCGGAAATGTTTATCCATAACAAGCGCCTCATGTACACGGTGCGCGTTGCTGAGCCCAACCCGGGCCTGGCCACATTGATGCTCGAACAGTTTGGCGGACCACAGGGCGAACTGGCAGCGGCGATGCGTTACTTCACCCAGGCGTTGGGCGAAGAGGATGCGGGCCGCAAGGACATGCTCCTGGACATCGCCACTGAAGAACTCAGCCATCTCGAGGTCATCGGATCCATTGTCGCCATGCTCAACCGCGGCGCCAAGGGGAAGATGGCCGAAGCGGCGCTGGAGGAGGCCGATCTCTATCTGTCCCTGAACGACCGGGGTGAGAGCCACACGACGTCCATCCTGTACGGCGGCGCTCCTGCGCTGGTGAACTCCGCCGGCCTTCCCTGGACGGCGGCCTATGTGGACTCCATCGGTGATCCTGTCTGCGATCTGCGCTCCAACATCGCTGCCGAGTCCCGCGCGAAGATCGTTTACGAACGGCTGATCAATGTGACCGATGATCCGGGTATCAAGGACGCCCTGCTCTTCCTGATGACCCGCGAGGTCGCGCACCAGAAGTCGTTCGAGAAGGCCTTGTACGCCATCGAACCCAACTTCCCGGCGGGCAAGATCGGCGGCCTGCCGGAGTTCAGCGACAAATACTATGACCTGTCGCAGGGCGAGGGGAATGAGCGCGGTCCCTGGAATGAAGGCGAGCAGTGGGAGTACGTCGATGACGAAGACGACCAGACCGCTGTCGACGGCGGTGACGGCTCGGCTTCCGTGGTCCTCGAACCCGCCGACCAGGCCAGTGTGAACGCGTTCGCGCTGCGGACGGCCTCGGATCCGGATGCGAACCCGGTCACAGGCGCGGATCTGGGCGCGGGTCCCGGGGCCGGAAAGACGACCGTTCTGATCGACTGATCGCGAAAATCGCCGGGCGTCTCATGTTGCACTATCATTTCCACCTGCAGCACGGGCGTCCGGTTCGCGACGTTGAAGGAGAGGCGTTGCCGAATGACGTGGCTGCGCGACGGCACGCGTTGAGAGTCATGGGCGAGATCTTGCGGGATGGAAGATCTGACTTCTGGGAGGCCGGCCCCTTCAGCCTGATCTGCACGGATGAGAACGGAGCCGTCATAACAGGCCTGCACGCGCAACAGATGTCCGCCGATCTGGCACGGCAGATGCTGGCCCGGATCGATCATGACGAAGGCGTTTGAGGATCAGGGAGTGCGCAGGCCGTCGATCTCGACGCCCGTCGCGATCAGCACGACGCGCTGACCATCGGTCACCTCAACGCGATGAGCTTGGGGCCATTCGATCAGCGCCACGGCCAGCCCCGGCGCAACTTCGCCGTCATCCTTGCAATCAAGGAGGCGCAGTTCCGGGACACCGCCCGGGTGGACCTGCACAAAGCAGAAGTAGATGGGCATTCCACGTTCCTCGAAAGACGCGAGCCTAGAGCCACGCTTCGATGGGCGCATTCACCTATGTGAACGTATGGATCTGGGGCAACGCCTATGGGCTGACAGACGTTGACCTGTCAGCGAGGGCCGTTTGGAACGTCTGATCGACAAGCTGGGGCGGCGCGATGCGCTGTCCGCCGAGGAACTGATCGCCCTTCGTCAGGTGCTGGGGCGCCCGCGTGAGGTTCGCGCTGGCACGGATATCGTTCGCGAGGGCGATCATCCGGACCACAGCACTCTACTGGCCAGTGGATTCACCGCCCGCTATTCGACGCTCGCGGATGGCGGTCGTCAGATCACCGAGCTGAACATCAGCGGCGATTTCATCGACCTGCACAGCTTCGTCATGAAGCAGATGGACCACGGGGTCGTGGCCCTGACTGACTGTGTCATCGTGCCGGCGCCGCACGTCGCGCTGCGACAACTGACCGAGCATCATCCCCACCTGACGCGATTGCTGTGGCTGGACACCGTGATTGATGCGGCGATCCATCGGCAGTGGATCGCTTCCATGGGCCGCAGAACGGCCCTGGCGCATCTTGCGCACCTTCTGTGCGAACTCTACCGGCGGCTGGAAGTCGTACGTCAGGCGTCAGATCATGTTCTGGAGGTGCCGCTTTCACAGGCGGTGCTGGCCGATGTGCTTGGCCAGTCGACTGTCCACGTAAACCGCCTGATATCGGAACTCCGGACGATGGACCTGCTGACCTGGTCGCACGGTCGGGTTGAGATCATGGACTGGGACAGGCTCGCGGCGCTGGCGGAATTTGATCCCGCCTACCTGCGACTGCACAGCGAGCCCGTCTGAGCCCTCACCCGCCTGCAGCCGCTTCAATCGTATCTATGGTGCGTTCGCCCAGGCCCGGCATCTTTCGATAGGTCGCGAGCGCCTGCCCGACCACCTGATCCATGTTGTAGTAGCGATAGGTCGCCAGCCGTCCGACAAATGAGACATTCGCCTCGGCGGCCGCAAGGGCTTCGTATCGCTTGAACAGCGCCTGGTTCTCCGGGCGGGGGATCGGATAGTAGGGATCGCCCTCGGCCGCCGGATACTCCCACGTCAGGCTGGTCGAACCGTGCATTTGCCCTGTCAGGTGCTTGTACTCCGTGACCCGGGTGTAGGGCGTGGCCTCGTCGGGGAAGTTGATTGTCGCGACCGGCTGGGCGTTGGGCTGATCCAGCGTCTCGTGACGGAATTTCAGCGAACGGTAGGGAAGGCGTCCGTGGCGGAAGCCGAAATACTCATCAATAGGCCCGGTGAAGACCAGGTGGTCGTAGGCGACCTCCGCCATCACATCGCGGAACTCGACACCGGTCCGCACCTCGATATTCGGGTGGTCGAGCATGCGCTCGAACATCTTGGTGTAGCCCTCCAGCGGCATGGCCTGGAAGGCGTCGGTGAAGTAGCGGTCGTCGGTGTCGGTGCGGGTCGGCACGCGCGAGGTGACGGACTTGTCCAGTTCCGACGGATCGAGGCCCCACTGTTTGCGGGTGTAGCCCCGGAAAAAGGTCTCGTAGAGCTCCCGCCCGATGGCGGAGACCACGACATCCTCGGACGTGCGCACGACCTCGACCGGCTCAGCGCGGGAGGCGAGGAAGGCGGCTGCCTCGTCGTCGGTTTTCAGGTTGAGGCCGTAAAGGGCGTTCAGAGTCGTACGGTTGATCGGCATGGGCACGAGGGCGTCGCCAACCTGCGCCAAGACCCTGTGCTCATAGGGGCGCCAACGGGTGAAGCGCGACAGATAGGCGAACACATCGACCGAGTTGGTGTGGAAGATGTGCGGGCCATACTCGTGGATCATCACACCGGCGGCATCGGGATGGTCCCAGGCGTTTCCCGCGATGTGGTCGCGGCGGTCTATCACAAGCACCCGTTTGTTCCCGTCGGCCGCCAGACGCTCCGCCATAACGGCGCCGGCGAATCCGGCTCCGACCACCAGCACGTCATAACGTGGCTTGCTGGGGCTTGCGGGACGGACCGGACCCCGGGACGGCGCATGATCCGGGATCCGGCGAGCCAGCACGCGATCCAGCTGGGCCGACATGCGCAACAGCGTCTGATCCCACGACAGCTCCGCGAGCGCCGTATCGATCTCCGCCAGCCAGTCTGACGACTGGCCACGCGCCATGGCCAGGGCCGCGTCGCAGGCGTCGATAAAGGCTTCGGGCGTGTCGGCGATCCAGACAGAGGCAAGGTCGCCGTAGTGGCGCTCCACGTCCCGGATAGGCGTGGAGACGACGGGGCGCCCCCCGGCCAGATATTCCGGCGTCTTGGTCGGACTGATGAAGCGGGTGGACTCGTTGATGGCGAACGGCATCAGCGCGACGTCCCAGGTCGCCAGCGCGGCGGGCAGCACGTCATAGTCCCTCGCCCCGGCGTACTCGATATTGGGCCGACGCGGCAGGTCGTCTTCCGATATCTTCACCACAGGGCCGACCATGACTAGGGTCCAGTCCGGTCGGGCGTCCGCGACGGCGGCGATCAGGTCGAGATCCATCCGCTCATCAATGACCCCGTAGAAGCCGAGCTTTGGACGTTCCCCCGTGCCTGCGGGGATCACCCGGGATTGTTCGAAGTGGGATCGATCCACGCTGGACGGGAAGGGGTGAATATCCGGGTGCAGCCTTTGCTTGGCCTCGAACAAGCTGTAGCCGCCGGTGAACATCAGGTCCGAATGGGCGATCAGTTCCTGCTCCAGCGGCCTCAGTCCGGGCGGTGCGAAGCGGAAGTTCGCCAGCTCATCCATGCAGTCATAGACGACAGCCGAAGCGCTGATGTGCCGGGACATCGGCAGCATCATGGGGGTGTAGTACCAGAGCACAGGATCGCGCACGTCCTCGGCGGCGAGCATGTCGTCGAGCAGTGTCTTCAACACTGCAGTCAGCGGGTCGCCGGTCAGGCCAGCCGGTATCAGGGGCGTCCCGATCATCACACTGCTGTCCGGGCAGGCGCGAAGGGACATCGAGGCTTCAGCGCCCTCAAGCGCCGGCAGGGGTTCCTCCACGTAGTAGACGGGACGATCGACGCGGAACCGGGTCATCAGCTGCTGGGGTCGCTGGAAGACGAAATCCCACCGCAGGTGTGACAGGCAGACGATGGGCGAGAGGGCGGCAACCTTGCGGGGCAGCGAAACGACGCGGGTCCCGGAAGCAAAGGTGGGCGGTGATGAAACGGTCATGAGCGTCTTTCCGGTGTGATCACGCGACGAGGGTCTGGGGTAGGCAGAGAGGAGCGTCCGGCGAAAGCCGCAGCCGATCGGACCGCTCCCACCAGCCCGAGGTGTGATCGGCGAGCGGTGTCTGTCCCCTGGCGAGACGGCGGACAGCGGCGCCGAGTTCGGTTTCCAGCACACCGGGTCGTGCGGCGTCGAACACCCCGGCTTCGTAGCGGCCGTGATCTTCCGTCAGCAGACGGTCCCACCCGACCGAGCCGACAAGCGCCCAGACCGTCACGGCTTCAACAGCCACGCCTGACCAGCGCGCCTCCACCGCAGCGCGCCAGCACTGGTTCAGCCAGAGCGCCTGTTGGGCCGGGTCACAGCCGAGGTGGCATTCGGTGATGGCGACCGGGAGGCCGTACCGGTCATGCAACAGGCGCAGGTCACGGCTCCAGCCGGGCGTCCAGTCTGCGGAGGCGCGCACCGCTTCCGTGTCCGCGTAGGCGATCCAGCCGTTGCCGCCATGCAGTTGCTGCGGATGCCGATCCAACCGGTGATCCAGGAAGCGATCGCTGGTGACGTAGTGGTTGAGACCCACGACATCCGGGGGAGAGGCCTCTTCAAGGATCGCCCGCAGCCGGTCGGCCAGACCCAGGCCTGCCAGATGGGTGTGAAGGGTATGGGTTTCATCGACCCGTCCGCACAGCAGGTCCCAGGTCATCAGCCGGCGGTCGTTCTCGTAGGTGGCCTGAGCTTCGCAGGGCGCGGTGGCGTAGGTCCGGCCGAAATCCTCGGTCTGGATCAGACGCGCGCCTGGCGTCACGGCGCGGATCGCTTTCATGGCCCCGATCGTGGCCTCGATCTGTATCAGCAAGGCGGTCCAGAAGCTTGTCTCGTCCTTCATGTGGGGACGCCACAATCCGTAAAGGCAGCTGAATCGCGCCGTGGTCAGCGGTTCGTTGACCGGCGTCCAGTCCATCACCCAGGGATAGCGGGCAGCGACACGCGCGGCATGAGCGGCCAATCCATCCCTGAAACTCGGCTGGGTCAGATCTGTCCAGCGGGGGCCTGCCCCGTGATGCACCAGACCGACAACAGGCTGGATGCCCAGCGCCTGAAGGCGCGTCATCATCGTGTCCGCTGCACTCCAGTCGAAGATGCCCGGAGCGATTTCAATCCGCTCCCACAGAATGGCGACCCGAAGCTTGCGCAGACCGAGGTCGGCGAACCGGTCCAGATCTCCCGGCCGATCATCGTGGCCGGTCAGCTGCAGTTGATCGAACGTCCGGTCGCCCACCTGATTGACGGTGCACTCCGCGCCGCCCCACAGCTGAAGATCCGCACCGGTCAAGCGACCGCCTCCACGATCGGGTGGAATCCGAACCTGGGCGCCTTTCGCCAGGCGACGGCATCCGCGACGATGTCATTCAGCGAAGAACGTTCCGTGCGCCAGCCGAGGACGGCCCTGGCACGGGAAGGATCGGCCACCAGCATGGCGGGATCGCCTTCACGGCGAGGTCCCGTCGCAAACGGCGTGGTTCGCCGAGTGGCTTTATCGACCGCGGCGATGACCTCCAGGACGGAATGGCCGACGCCCGAACCCAGGTTGAAGGCGTCAAACCGGGTCGGCCCCAAGGGCGTGGTCAGGGCGAGGACGTGAGCGCGCGCCAGATCGCAGACATGCACATAGTCCCGCAGACAGGCGCCGTCCGGCGTCGGATAGTCGGAGCCATGAACGGTCAGGGCCGGTCCCAGGCCCAGGGCCGCCTCGATCGCCAGGGGGATCAGATGACTCTCGCAGGCGTGCGCCTCGCCCAGATATCCTGACGGGTCGGCGCCCGCAGCGTTGAAATAGCGCAACACCACGCCTTCCAGACCATAGGCCCGGGTGTGGGCGGCGATGAGACGCTCGGCGGCGAGCTTGCTGTCGCCATAGGGGTTCAGAGGCGCCTTCGTAGCCTCCTCCGACAGGCGGTCCTGCCCATCACCCGCAGGCTGGCCGTAGACCGCCGCCGTCGAGGAAAAGACCATCCTGGCGACCCCGGTTTCGCGCATGGCGCCGAGAACGGCGGCGACTCCATTCAGGTTGATGTCCCAGAACATCTCCGGCGCCGTCACCGACCGTCCGACTTCAATAAGACCGGCGAAATGGATGACCGCGTCGATCTCGAACTTCGCCATGACTTCGGTCAGACGCGTCTGGTCCCGCACGTCGCCGTTGACCATCGAGCCCCAGCGCACGGCCCCCCGATGCCCGTTGCTGAAGTCATCATAGACAACCGGACGCAAGCCTGCGTCCGCCAGGGCCTTGGCTGTATGCGAACCGATGTAGCCGGCGCCGCCGGTGACCAGAACGGTCTTTATCGTCATGAAGTGATACTCCGCCGTGGACGGAGAAGCGCGTGCGCAGGCCACTGTTCCGAAAGTCGGCCATCGGTCTTTGGGCGCGTTCACCTATGTGAATGCGCCCGGTCGGCAATGCGCTCACTGGTAGGAGATGACATTCGCCGAACATCTTCCGCGCGATTTCGTTGATCTCGCGCCGACCCGCCCGTCCACTGTCGTTAGAAGCGAGACGCTCCGGCTCTGGCAGGCGTTTGCACCCTTGCCTCCCGAACATCGCCGTCAAGCGCTCGCCTCGGGCGTGGTGGAAACGGTCAAAGCAGGGGAGTTGCTCCTGGACGCCGGCGGCGTAACCGTCGTGGTGTCGGGCTGCCTGGCCACCTTCGTCATGAACACCGGCGTGGCGGCGGAAATTCTCGGCCCCGGAGGATGGGTCGTCAGCGGTGGAAGTCGACCGGTGCGAGGTCAGTGGATCACGGACGGCGAAATCTACCGGGTCGCGCTTGAAGATTGGCGGGCCCGATCAGGACCCGAAGGGCTCGTGCATCTGCTGGAGGCTGCCGACAACCGGCGCGTGGTGCTGGAACGCAGACTGATCTGCGCTGTCCGTCATCTTTCAACGGCTCGCGTCGCCGATCTGTTTCTGGCGGTCCATGAGGCCGTTCCGGGGCTCGAGATCCAGATGTCCCAGGAACAGGTCGGGGGATTGCTCAGCCTCAGGCGAACCACAGTGAACGCCTCCTGTCGTCTCCTGGAACAGGACGGAGGATCGCGAACCCGTCGAGGCAAGGTGCGGGTTGTTGACGCCGCGCGCCTGGCTCTGACGGCCTGTGGTTGTCGTCAGTTCAGCAGGCTGGAACTCGCGGCGGCGTGAATGGATGCTGGTCTGCCGGTGCTCGGCCAGCGAGAGATCAAGCTTCGGCGGTTGGTTGCGGGAAGACTTCATGGACGAGGAAAACAGACAGAACATCGCCGAGGAACGGGCTCATCGCTATGCGCCCGCCCCCTCGGGACGGTCCGCAATGGCCGGCTTGTGCGTGGCTGTCGTTGCGGTGGGTGGCGACTTCATCATCAGCGGCTTTTACGGCCTGAGGCCATTGGAGCATTGGCCGCTCATTCTGATTCTGGGCGTCGCGGGTTTCCTCGTCGGTCTACTCGGACACAAGAGGCTGGCTCGCGCCAACCGAAAAGCCGCCCGTGCAGAACGCCGCGGGGTCGATGCCGAACAGGATGATCTTCGCTAGGCGCCACCTCCAAACGCAGATCTCGGGCTCTCGCGCGGAATGTCTCCTCGCGGTCAACGACCGCATGAGCGCAGTTGGCGCAGGCGTGACGGAACAGGAGTACTATCTTGGGAGGCAGGGAGGCCATCCGTGGGAGGTTGGCCATGCGCCAGTCTGACCTTTTCCTCATCCCTCGTCGGCCTTGGAACGCGGGCCGTCTCAT
Source organism: Brevundimonas sp. GCM10030266 (assembly GCF_042666595.1). Lineage (NCBI taxonomy): Bacteria > Pseudomonadati > Pseudomonadota > Alphaproteobacteria > Caulobacterales > Caulobacteraceae > Brevundimonas > Brevundimonas sp. GCM10030266. The sequence goes on along the minus strand of NZ_JBHTCY010000003.1, from coordinate 494,776 downwards.
CGGCCCCAAGGCTCCGCTGAAGCCGAAGCACATCTGGGCGATCCGACAGCAGCTAAAGGTCGCCAAGCGCGTGCGCGACCTCGCCATGTTCAACTGCGCGCTCGATGCAAAACTCCGAGCTTGTGACTTGGTGAAGCTCCGCGTGAGTGACGTCGCGCCGGGCGGTTCACTGAGGCTCCGATCCACCGTCATCCAGCAGAAGACCGGACGACCGGTGCCTTTCGAGATCACAGAGCCGGCCCGCGACGCCATAGCTGCTTGGCTGGTTGTTCGAGGGCAACGGGACGACGACTGGCTTTTTCCGAGCCGGAGCCGCGCCGGCCTTCACATCGGCACTCGCCAGTACGCACGGCTGGTCGATCAATGGATTCGATTGATCGATTTAGAGCCAGCGGCGTACGGGACGCACAGTTTGAGGCGGACGAAGGTTTCGTTGGTCTACAAGAAGACCGGGAATCTCCGAGCCTGCCAGCTGCTCCTCGGTCACCGCAAGCTCGAGAGCACCGTCCGCTACCTGGGTATTGAAGTCGACGACGCTCTAGAGCTCTCCGAGCAAATCGACCTCTGACACTCGCCCGGGTTCGCTCAGCGGACCCGGTTTCAGTCTGCATTGGGTGGGAAACCGCCTTAACCTATGGGCCGTAAAGCAGACCCTGCAGGTCCGTCTGAATGTCGTGTTGCCGCCGGACTGCCAATGTCCGCTTGTGATGCTGTGGACGGCTCTCCAACCCACCGGCGGCGTTAGGCCTCCGGCAGAGCTGGAGGAGAGCCATGGGACATGTAGCCACGATTGGTTTGGACATCGCGAAGTCGGTGTTCCAGGTGCACGGCGTCGATGCTGAGGGCGGCGTCGTCATTCGACAGAAGCTGACGCGAGCGCGGCTGCTGAAGTTCTTCGAGAAGCTGGCTCCCTGCCTGGTCGGGATCGAGGCCTGCGGAACGGCGCATCACTGGGCGCGCGAGCTGATCGGCTTGGGCCACGATGTCCGGCTGATGCCGCCGAGCTATGTGAAGCCGTACGTGAAGCGCCAGAAGAACGACATGGCAGACGCGGAGGCGATCTGCGAGGCGGTCACCCGGCCGACCATGCGTTTCGTGCCGGTGAAGTCGCCGGAACAGCAGAGCGTCATGATGCTGCACAGGACCCGGTCGATCCTGATCCGCCAGCGCATCCAGATCTCGAACGCGATCCGCAGCCACATGGCGGAGTTCGGCATGGCCGCCGCCGTCGGGAGGCAGGGACTGCATTCGCTGATCGAGGTGGTTCACGATGCGGCTGACGAGCGTGTTCCGGTCGAGGCTCGAGGATGTCTCGCCATGCTGGCTGCGCAGCTGCAGCTGGTGAACGAGCAGGTCTTGGAGACCGACCGACTGATCCGCACCAACGCCCGATCGACCGAGATCGGGCGCCGACTGATGGAGATTCCCGGCGTGGGCCCGCTGCTGGCCAGCGCTCTGGTTGGCACAATCGCCGATCCAAGCGCCTTCAAGACCGGTCGCAATCTCGCGGCCTGGATCGGCCTCGTCCCGAAGCAGAACTCCAGCGGCGGCAAGGAGCGGCTCGGCGGGATCACCAAGCAGGGCGATCGCTACCTTCGACAGATGCTCGTCGTCGGCGCTCTGGCTGTCGTGCGCTACGCCGTTCGGAACGGCACGCGCCGGCCGTGGCTGGTCCAACTGCTCGCAAGGCGAACGCCGAAGGTCGCAGCCGTCGCCCTCGCCAACAAGACCGCGCGAATGGTCTGGGCGATCATGACCTCGGGCGAGCGCTACAGAGAGCCGCTGGCGGCATAAAGACAGGTCGAGGCTCAGCGCCGAGGCCGACGAACTTGGGAAGGGCGGACAGGATGTAATGCGACAGCCGGTCGATACCGGAAGGCGGGAAAACCCACTTGCGCCAGAGCGCCTCGAGCGCGTGCTTTTGGTCGGGACCCGTCTTCGCGGAAGGCATTATGGCCAGCGGTCATGCGTACCGCACCAACAGGTCGAACACATGGCCGCACCGACCAGCTCAGCAGAACGTCAGATCACCCTTGCCAACGGGGAGCCGTCCACACATGGCGCATTGCAGACGGCGGTTCACTTTCACGCAAGACCCTCGGCACGGCGGTATTGTAAAGGCCGAACTATCATATGGGTCGCGGCCTTGCGCTGGGGCGCCCGGCGCACTCCCTCTCAACTGATGCTGCTGATCGGCGCTGGCCCCAAGCGTCAAACGCGCTAGACTCTCCTGATGAAGTCGACCCTCGACCATTTGCCGGAGCGTCAGCAGCAGGAGCTCGCGCACATCCGCACGACCCTGCTGACCGAATTCGAGGCCGCCCTGCGTCAGGGCGCCGGCGGTACGGCGGAGTGGCGCAAGGGCGGTCAGGTCCTGAAGATCATCCTGTTCGGCAGCTATGCGCGCTCGGACTGGGTCGACGAGCCAGACAACGGCTATCTCTCCGACTTCGACCTGCTGGTCGTCGTCAGCCATTCCAAGCTGACCGACATCGCCGACTACTGGTGGGTGGCCGAGGACAAGATCCTGCGCGACGAGAACGTCGGCCGCACCGTCAATCTTATCGTCCACGACCTCGCCGAAGTGAACCAGGGCCTCAGTCGCGGAGACTACTTCTGGACCGACATCGCCCGCGACGGAGTCGTTTTGTATGACTTGCCGGGCCATGCCTTGGCGACACCACGGCCTATGACGCACGGCGATGCGCTTGAGATGGCACAGCGCTACTTCGCAAAGCATGCGTCTTCTGTTGGTGAATGGCTGGACCTTGCCGAGTATTCGCTGGCCAAGGGGCGGGAAGGCGACTGGCCGAAGAAGGCAGCGTTCAACCTCCATCAGGCAGTGGAGACCGCCTACATCTGCTTCCTGCTGGTCCAAACCTTCTACTTCCCTCGCTCCCACAACATTAAATTCCTCCGCTCATTGGCGGAAGATGTCGACAAGAGCCTCACCCAGGCCTGGCCCCGAGAACACAGGCTGGACCGCCGCCGCTTCGAGACCCTGAAGCGCGCCTATGTCGAGGCTCGCTATTCTGACCAATACGACATCAGCACCGACGACCTCGAAGCCCTCGCCGCGTCCGTCCGACAACTCCGAGATCTTGTGGCCAGATCGTGCGAGGACCGCCTGAACGAGCTGCGCGACCGCGCACGAGGCGGGTGACCTCAAACGGTCCACGCGCGAGCGTCCGCGCCAGGTTCCTTCGCTAACCCCCTTTTTCGGGAGGCCAGTCCGTTAAAGATCGAGGACTCAGGCCCGCCCCGCTCCGTCCCTGAACCGCCATTTCATGGTCAGTACGATTGCCGCCATCACAAGCGCGAAGCTGTTGGCGACGGTCACGGGCCACGCCTGGGTCATCACGCCATAGATCACCCAGAGCACGAAGCAGGTGACGGTCAGCGCATAGGTTCTCAGGCTGACCGCTGAGGCGTCCCGATCCCTCCAGATCTTGTAGGCCTGGGGGATGAAGCTGGTGATGGAGCAGAGCGCGGCGGCGGAGCCGACGGTGTTAGCGATCAGGTCACTCATGACCCGGCAACATGAGCGTCGCCGTTCCGTTCCTTTTGGACCCGCCGGCAGGCCTGAGTTCATGGCGCGGCGGCCGGAACGGACGCCGACAGGCGCCCCCGCTGAGCGCGGCGTCCCAAGCTTTCCGCGACGGGTGACGGATCTGGAGCGGACGGCTCGGCGATGGTCTGTTAAGATCACGCCATGACGGCCGCGCCTCTTCCGCCCAGACACTATCCGACCGCCCGCGCCAAATGCGCCGACCTGGTGGTCCATCTGACGGGCCTGACCTTCGCCCTGTTCGGGGGCGGGGTCCTGCTGGGTCTTTCGGTGGCGCGCGGCGACCTGAGCCTGATTTTCGCGGTGGGCGTCTACGCCGCCGGCCTGCTCGCCATGCTGGGCTTCTCGACCGCCTATAATTTCGCCCGCCCGCGCTGGCGCCCGTTGCTGCGACGCCTGGATCATGCCGGCATCTTCCTGATGATCGCCGGGTCCTACACGCCGTTCACCACCCACAACCTCACCGGCGCCTGGGCGTGGACCATGACGGCGACGGTCTGGACGCTGGCGGGGCTGGGCGCCCTGGGCAAGCTGTTCCTGCCGGGCGTCGGCAAGCGCTTGTGGGTGGGCCTCTACATGGCGCTGGGCTGGCTGGTGATCATCGCCTTCAAGCCGATGCTCGCGCATGTCTCTTGGATCGCTCTTCTCCTGCTGGCGATCGGCGGGGGGCTCTACATGACCGGCGCGGTCTTCTACATCCGCAAGACGCTCGGCTGCTTCCGGGCGATCTGGCACGGCCACGTGGTCGCCGCCGCGGGTGTCCACTGGACGGCCATCCTCCTGGGCGTGGTTCTCACCTCCTCGAACTAGACCGGGCGCTCGCAGGACGTAACGGCGGCTTTCACCGGGTTTCGCCCTCGTTTTGCGGAGCGCGGATCGTCGCGGTCGTCGCAGGCGTGACGCAACGGTCCATGGCGACGCTGGCTTTGCGTCGTCCGACCCTATCTGTGCAGGGCGAAGGAGACGACATGGCGACCGGCTGGGCACATGAGGGCGCTGTCCTCGATCAGATCCACGACACCATCAGCGACGGGGTCACCGGAGCGAGATCGCGCTTGCCCAGGGGCGAGGGTCGTCCGGACTGCATCGAGTGCGGCGAGGACATCCCTCCAGCGCGCCGTCGGGCCATGCCGGGCGTCACCACCTGCGTGGGATGCCAATCCGGCCGCGATCGACAGGTCAGCCATGCCCTTTTCAACCGCCGGGGCAGCAAGGACAGCCAGCTTCGCTAGACCCGCCTGGCGCCGACAGGACCGGTCTTCATCCGGGTCGCGCCTGCGCTCGATCCATGACAGCCGATCCAGAGACGGGCAGGACAGGGGCGATACCGTCATCCGGCGTGCGCTCTACTCCTCGAAAGGCGGGACGCCCCGACAGCGGTTTGAAGCCCGCCCGTCCGCCCGCCGTCCGGCGTCGGACGTTTGGAACCGAGCGGGGGATGGGTCGTTCCGGGCCCCACGCGGCGACGTCGCCACGCGGAGACCGGTCGAGTGCCTGATTACTACTGCATCATCCATATGCCCGGCGCGCCCTGCCGGGACATCGTTGGCGTCGGTTCGGCCGACGACGCGCAGGCCTGTCAGGAGACGGAGCGCCTCGCCGCGCACTGGCCGGGGTTCGAGACGATCGCGCTCTACGACGGGGAACGGCCGGTGGCGGTGCTCGCCAATCCGCAGCTCGGGTTCGCTGCCGAGCCGCTCGACCTTCCGAACCTGGCGGCGTGACGCCCCTTCGTCTGGCCATTCTCGGCGACTCGCTGACCGCGGGCTACGGTCTCAAACCCTCCGAGGCCCTGCCGGTTCGCCTGCAGGCCGCGCTGGCGCGCCTCGGCCTAGCGGCCACGGTTCTCAACGCCGGGGTCTCGGGCGACACGACCGCCGACGGCCTGCGTCGGCTCGACCGGGACATTCCGGACGGCCTGGATCTCTGTCTGGTCGCGCTGGGCGCCAATGACATGATGCAGATCATCCCGACCCAGACGATCCGGCGCAACCTCGACGCCATCCTCGTCCGCCTCGCCGCGCGCGGCATACCGGTGATGTTGTGCGGCATGCGTGCGCCGCCGTGGTTCGGCCTGTACGCCGTGGCCTTTGACGGCCTGTTTGCGGAGGCGGCCCGCCGCCACGACGTCGCGCTCGATCCCTTCCTGCTGGCCGGGGTCGCCCTTGATCCGGCCTATGCCCTGCCGGACCGGATCCATCCCAACGCCGCGGGGATCGAGATCGTGGCGGACCGGCTGGCCCCCGGGGTGGCGGCCGCCCTAGGGCGCCAGGGACGCCAAGGCTGAATACACGGCCGTTCTCCAGGGCGTCGCCGGAGCGGGGGCGGCCTCTGTCGCATCGCGGACAGTTCGGGGGATTTCGGAACCGCGCGCCGCGGCCGGGCTTGGCTGACCATAGACGCCCGAACCGGAGAGACCCATGACCCGCACATCCCAACCGTCCCCTCCCGCAGGATCGCCGCCCGCCGGCGACGCGCCCGCCGACGAGCTGCTGATCGACGGACAGGAGGAGGTATTCTCCAGGACGGAGGTCGAGAGCGGCCGCATCGAGCACCATGCCGGGGCAGGCTCGGGATCCACCGACGGTCAAGATGGCCGGGAGCCGGCCAAGACCAGTCGGCGACGCCGCTAACGTCGCCTGGAAGACGGGCGCGCCGGTCGTGTTGCCTTCGGCCCCGGCTCCAACTCCGGCTCTGGCCCCGTCTCCGGCTTTGCAGAGGCGGGTGCGGCCGCTTCGGTGCGGCCCCCCGGCTCGATCCGCTCGGGGGCGGAGGCGCCGTGGCGCGTTTCGGTCTGCGTCGGCCCCGGTCCCGGCTCTCCGACGCGGACCTGTCCGACGCCCGCCGTCTCGTTGACGTCGCGCCCTTCGCGTCGATCGGACGTCATCGCCGTCCCCCAAGCTCGCGCTGGACGTCGCGGAAGCCTTCGCCGACGCGCGCGACTGCGCGCGCCAGCGCGCGTTCGGTCACGCCGAACCGGAGGGCCCCGTCCGCGGTCGCGCCGGCCCCGGTCAGGCGGACCGCCGGCTCGGCGGTCTCCGGCACGGCGCCGTTCCCGGCCATCGCGCGTCTCATGCCCGCTCCGTGTCGCGCAGGAACGCTTCCAGATCGCGGGCGGTCAGCCGCCGGGGCGGCGCCGCCCCCTCGGAGGGCGGGGGGTGGCGGTGGCAATGGCCTTCGATGATCGACATGGACAGCTCCGGTTGAGAACAACCGAAGGCCGGTCGGCGGCGCTCAGGTTCCGTCTGTCCGATGGGCGACAGTCTCTCCGGACGGCGCGCCTCGCATCTCCGGTCCGGTCGAGCCGACCCGCAGCGGTTCGCTTGAGGTGAGGGACGCGCGCTTCATGCCGGGGGTGTCGAAGGGCAGGACGACCCGGCCGCTTCGGTCGATGGCGATGAGGCCGCCGTCGCCGCCCAGCCGGCCGACCTCGGCGATCACCGCCTGCGCCGCCGTCTCGAGGTCCGCGCCGGCGTACCGCAGGCGGGCGGAGACATCGTAGGCGGCCACCGCCCTGAGGAATCCCTCGCCCTTGCCGGTGCAGGAGACGGCCACGCGGTCGTCCGCCCAGACCCCGGCGCCGGGCACGGGACTGTCGCCGACCCGACCGGGCGCCGCCCCATAGACGCCCCCGGTCGAGGTCGCCGCGGCGAGACGACCCGACCTGTCCAGGGCCACCGCCCCGACGGTGCCGTGGCCGTCGGCGAGGTCGGCGGGATCGAAGCCGTCCGGCTGTCGAAGCCAGGCGTCGAGGTCGGTCACGACCTCCAGGTCCTGATCCCGCGCAAAGGCCCGCGCGCCCTCTCCCACCAGCAGCACCGCCGCATCGGCGTCGAGCAGGCGCCGGGCCGCCGCCACCGGCGAGGCGAACCCCTGCAGGGCCGCCACCGCCCCGGCCCGCCGGGTTGGCCCGTCCATGAGGGCGGCGTCCAGCTCCACCTGTCCCCAGTCGTTGCGCGCCGATCCCCGCCCGGCGACGAAGAGGCCCGACGCCTCCAGCGCGACGACAGCGGCCTCAACCACGTCCAGGGCGGCTGCGCCGGCCGAGAGTTCGGCGCCGGCGCGGCCGGCGACCTCCGCCATGCAGGCCTCGGCGCGACTGTAGTCCCGGTCGGGCTTGACGCCCGCGCCGCCGTGCAGGGCGAAGGCCCAGGGGGAGGGGGCGCTCAAGGGAAATCTCCATGGACAGGCGGGGAACCACGGCCGCCGACGGACGGTTGGGCTGCAAAACGGAGACCGCCATGACGGACATCGACCCGACCCCTGAGCCCGGCGCCGAAAAACTGGCCCGGATCCGATCCCTTCTCGAGACCCACGAGGGTTCGCCCGATGCGGTCTTGGACGCCATCGCCGAGGTGATCGGCCGGCGCGAACCGGCGCGCGAGACCTATCAGAAGCCCTGGGGCTAGCATCGGCGCGTCAGCACGGCGCCGACGGCGGCGATGCGCTCGACCTCGCGATAGTCGTCCCGCGCCAGGAGCCCCCCGAACACGTCGGGGTCGAGCTCGCGATAGGCAAGGGCGATATCCTCCGTGAGCAGGCCTTCTAGGGCGGTGCGCACCCCATCGACCCCCTCGACGACGGCCGCGCCCGTATAGAGGACGAACCGTCCCCCGACCGTGAGCCTGGGCAGGCCCGCGCGGACCCAGTCGAGGGCCAGTTCGGCCCCCATCAACCCCCCGCCGTCCCGGTACAGGCGCCCGCCGCGGCCGGCGATGTAGGGGGGATTGGCGACGATGAGATCGAAGGCGCCGTCGACCGCTCCGAGGCCGTCCCCGTGGACGGGCCGCACGTCCAGGCCGGCGTGCGCCGCATTCACGTCCAGGTATCGAAGGGCGGTGGCGTTGAGATCGCCGCCGATCACGCTTGCGCCGGGCCGGCGGGCGGCCACGGCGAGCGCTCCCGCGCCGGCGCCCGCGCCGATGTCGAGCGCACGGGCGACCGGACGGCCGTCGGCGAGCACCTGGTCGATCAGGTTGACGAACCGGTAGCTGTCGGGCCCCATAAAGACCGCGTCCGCCTCGATGCTGCGGGCGGAATGAAGGACCAGCCGTCCGTCGAGGCGGCTGACGCGGACCGTGAGCGCGGCCAGCCCGTCCCCGGCGCTGCGCACCACCCCGGCCCGCTCCAGGGCTTCGACGAGGGCCGCCGGCAGATCGGCCGCATCGAACGGCCGGGTCCAGCCGAAGATATCCCGCAGATGCCCCGGCCGGGCGCGGTCGAGGCGTTCGGCCACCCGCGCGTGCGTCGCCGGCGTCGGCGTCACGAAGTCGTAGCCGGCGGCTTCAAGACGCCCGAGCACCTCGCCGAGCGCCTGGATGTCGAGCGCCCCCGTGGCGGCGCTCACGCCGACTTCAGCTCGGCGCGCGCGCCCCAGAGGTGTTCGCGATAGGCGTCGTAGCAGGCCGCCCCGGCCATCAGGCGCATGACCGCGCCCTCGGCCAGACTGGGCAGGCAGTCCGGCCGGGTCTCGGCCAGCGGGCGCAGCACCTCCGCGTTCCAGGTCCGGGAGTGCTCCACGTCCAGGGTGGCGTGCAGGGCGTAGTATTTGCGCTCGGGGCCCACCCCCAGCCGTTTCAGACCCGCCGCCACATGTCCGGCCCGCCAGGGCGCCGTCAGCTCGACGGCGCCGAGCGCGCCGAGGGCGTGGAAGGCGTAACGCCGGGTGGTCGAGAAGGCGACCAGGACGTTGCCCAGGGCCAGCGAGGGCCAGACGGTCTCTTCGATGCGCGGGTGCAGGTCCAGGTGATCGGCGAGCCGTCCCAGCATGGGCCCGTGCATTCCGGCCTCATTGCCGCGCCCCATCTCGTCCCAGTAGTTGCGGGCCAGTTCCAGCTTGGGGCGATCGGGCATCTTGACCTGCGCCATCGCGACGAGATCCTCGAAGCCGGCCTCCCCGGCCACCTCCTGCAGCAGGAACCAGCGCATCTGCTCCAGGTCCGCCTCTTCGGCCAGCCAGGGGAAGAGCGGATCGTTCTCGCCGGGACCGAACCCCTTCAGGCGCTCGAACCAGGCGATGAAGCCGTCCGGGTCCGTGGGCAGGTCGCGCAGCCAGGGCGCGGCGTCCTCGCGCAGGCGCTCGATGAAGGCCCCCTCCACCAGGACCAGCTCGGCGTCCTCCTGCGCCAGCTCGACCCAGTCGGCGGTGGGCGTGGAGGGTTCGAGACGGCGATGATTCCAGCGCGTCAGGCGACGGTGGAAATCGGCGGCGTTGGTCCGTTCAGGTCGGAGGGGGGTGGCGTCGGCGGCGGGCGTCATGGCTCTGTCTCCCAGATCGGCGGGCTCAGGATACGTTTGGCCGCGAGCGGAGTTCCCCAACGATTTCAGTTTCTTGCAGCACATCCTGAGTCGCAAATCCGACACAGGAACCGTTGCTCGCCAGGCGGATTGTCGCACTCCGGAGAGAGGTATTGAGATGCACGAGGGCTATCAGTGGATCCTGCGCCCGCAGGACGGACAATGGTTGTGGCGCGCGGTGACGCGGGACGGCCAGGCCGTTCTCGCCGAGGGCCTGGCCCGCACCCGGGCGGAAGGCGCGGCCTATCTGGCCCGCACGATGTCGCTGGCCAGCCTCGCCGCGGACCGGACGGCGGCATGAGCGGCGTCGAGATCGGGATGCGGGTGCTCGAATGCGCCGTCTACCGGGGCCCCCATCTCTATAGTGCCCGCCCGATGATCCGCATCCAGCTGGACCTCGGACCGCTGGAAGCCTTTCCGACCAGCGCCCTGCCGGGTTTCACCGATCGTCTGCTCGACCAGCTTCCCGGCCTGGCCGGTCACGGCTGTTCCTATGGCAGGCCGGGCGGCCTGGTGCAGCGGATGCAGGACGGGACTTGGCTGGGCCATGTGATCGAGCATGTCGCCCTTGAGCTTCAGACGCGCGCCGGCGCGCGGACGACCCGCGGCAAGACCCGCTCCGTGAAGGGACGCCCCGGGGTCTACAACATCCTCTACGTCTACGAGGGCGAAGCGGCCGGACGCCTGGCGGGCCGCCACGCCATAGAACTCGTGCAGGCCCTGCTGCCGCCGGACCTCACCAGGCTGGAGGGACTGGACCTGATCGCCCCCGCGTCCGCAACCGGGGATGTGGAGCGCCGGGTGGACGCGATCCGGGCGGCGCGCAAACGGGAGGCCTTCGGTCCCTCGACGGCCGCCCTGGTCGACGCCGCGCGTCGCCGGGGGATCCCGATCCAGCGCCTGAACGACCAGAGCCTGGTCCAGCTCGGCTGGGGCGCCCGTCAACGCCGGCTGCGGGCCAGCGTGACCGGGGGCACCGGCCTGATCGCCGCCGAGGCCGCCGGAAACAAGGCGGAAGCCAAGGCGCTGCTCGAGGGCGTGGGGCTCCCCGTCGCCCGGGGCGTCGTCGTCCGTACGCTCGAGGAGGCGCTCGCGGGCGCCCGGCGCCTTCGATATCCCCTCGTCACCAAGCCGCTCGACGGCAACCACGGCCGGGGCGTGACGACCGGCCTGGCCGACGCGGCGGCGCTGGCTCTTGGATTCGAGGAGGCGCTGCGCCACGGCCGGCGGGTCATCGTCGAGGAGCAGCTTCCCGGGCGGGACCACCGGATTTTGGTCATCAACGGCGAGGTGGTGGCGGTCGCGGAACGCGTCCCGCCCCAGGTGGTCGGGGACGGCGTCCGCAGCGTTTCGGACCTGGTGGCGGAGGTCAACGCGGACCCCCGACGGGGCGTCGGCCACGAGGCGGTCCTGACCCGCATCCGCCTCGACGACGTCGCGGCGCTGGACATCCTGGCGCGCCAGGGCCTGACGCCGGACGGCATCCCCGCCGCTGGGCGGACCGTGGTGCTGCGCACGACCGCCAATCTCTCGTCCGGCGGCTCCGCCATCGACCGCACGGCGGACATCCACCCCGACAACGCCGCCATCGCGCGGCGGGCCGCCCGGGTCATCGGCCTGGACGTGGCCGGCATCGACCTTTTGGCCCCCGACATCGCCAAGCCGGTGCGGGACACCGGGGGCGGCATCGTCGAGGTCAATGCGGCCCCCGGGCTGCGCATGCACCTGGAGCCGTCCGTGGGCGAGGCGCGCGACGTGGCCGGGCCGGTCATCGACATGCTCTACCCCAGGGGCAGCCGCGCCCGGATCCCCATCCTGGCGATCACCGGCACCAACGGGAAGTCGACCGTCGGCCGCATGACCGCCCACGTCTTCGCCCGACAGGGCCGGACCGTCGGCCTGACCAACACCAGCGGCGTCTATATCGGCGACGAGCAGGTGTCGGCCGCGGACGCCAGCGGACCCAAGAGCGCGCGGATGGTGCTGCGGGACCCGACCGTGGAGGTCGCGGTGCTGGAGTGCGCGCGCGGCGGCATCCTGCGCGAAGGCCTGGCCTTCGACCGCTGCGACGTCGGGGCGGTGCTGAATGTCCAGCCGGACCACCTCGGCCTCAAGGGCGTGAACAGTCTCGAGGACCTGGCCGACGTGAAGTCGGTCGTGGCGGAAAGCGTCTCGCGACGCGGTGTCAGCGTGCTGAACGCCGACGACCCGCTCACCATCCGGATGGCCCGCCACGCCGGGGGCCGGGTCGGATGGTTCACCCTGCGCGGCGGCCCGGAGACGCCGCCCTTCGTCCTGAGGCACATCGCCGAGGGCGGCCTCGCCGTGGTCCTGGATCCGACCGACGACAGCCTGGTCCTGCACGACCGGGGCGAGACGACGGTGGTCTGCCGGGCGCAGGACATTCCCGCCACCCTGGGCGGACACGCCCGGTTCAATGTCCAGAACGCCCTGGCCGCGATCGCCATGACCCATGCCGCCGGCGTGGCCGCGGCGGACATCCGCGAGGCGCTGGCCAGCTTCCATTCGACCTTCGAGCAGAACCCGGGCCGTCTCAACATTCACGACGACCATGGCTTCCGCGTCATCCTCGACTACGCCCACAATCCGGACGCCCTGCGCGCGCTCGGCCAGCTGGTGGCGGCGGTCAAGCCGCAAGGGGCGCGCAGCATCGCCATGGTCAGCATCCCCGGGGACCGGCGCGAGTCGGAGATCCGGGCCATGGGCGAAATCTCCGCCGAGCTTTTCGACATCCTCGTCTTCCGCGAGACCCCGGACAACCGGGGTCGGCCGAAGGGCGACGTGATGCGCCTGATGTCCGAGGGCGCCGCACAGGCGGGCTGCGATCCGTCGCGCATCCACCAGGTCTACGAGGAGGATGACGCCGCCCTGGCCGCCCTCGGCCTGGCGCAGCCCGACGACGTCGTCGTCCTGATGCCCACCCGCGTCTCCCGTGTCTGGGGGATGGTGAAGGGCTTCCGGCCCTCCCGGCGCCAGACCCCGCCCGACCCTGCCCCCATCCTGGAGCCCGCCCATGGCTGATCGACCTGGCCCCCTGCTGATCATCGGCGGCCACGAGGACAAGGACCGCGACCGGGTCATCCTGAAGGCCGTGGCGGAGCGGTTGAACGGCGGCCGCCTGGTGATCGCCACGGTCGCGTCCCATGAGCCGGAGGGCTATTTCGAGGCCTACCAGAAGGCCTTCGGCGCCCTGGGCGTCACCGACCTGGTCGAGCTCTATGTCGAGGAGCGGGCCGACAGCGGCGGGGCCGAGGCGCTGGCGACCCTGGACGGCGCCGCGGCCGTCTTCTTCACGGGCGGCGACCAGCTGCGGATTTCCAGCCAGATCGGCGACACCGGCCTGGAGCGTCGCATCCTCGACCTGCACGCCGCGGGCGGGCTGATCGCCGGCACCTCCGCGGGCGCGTCGGTGATGAGCGAGACCATGCTGGTCAAGGGGCCCAGCTCCGAGTCCTACCGGATCGGGGAGGTTCACATGGCGCCCGGCCTGGGCCTGATGAAGGACGTGATCATCGACCAGCATTTTGCCGAGCGGGGCCGCTATGGCCGCCTCCTCGGCGCCGTGGCGCACAATCCCCGCCTCCTGGGTGTGGGGATCGACGAGGACACCGCCCTGCTGGTGGAAGGCCGGGCCGGGCGGGTGATCGGCTCCGGCGCAGTCTATGTGGTCGACGGCGAATCGGCGACCCACTCCAACATCGCCGAGGCGAAGGCCGACCGCGCCCTGTCGATCTTCGACGTCCGGACCCACGTCCTGTCGAGCGGCGACCGCTTCGACTTCAACCGGCGCCGGCCCACATGCGGCTCCGACGATGACGAAGGGACCTGACGCCATGATCCGCTTCCCGCAGCTCCAGGCGGCGCAGGACGACCTCCTCGCCCTGTGCGGTCGGTCCCTTGAGGGTCGCCCCCTCGCAGACAGGGCGGGGCATGCAGATGAACTGTGCCGGCGCGCCACGGTCCTCACCCAGGTGCGGGAGGAGGTGGTGCATCCCTGGCTGGTCGACCGTCTGCCGGCCGCCGCCCACGATCTCGCCGTCATCGAGTTCGACCTGGTTCGGGTGCTGGTCCACGAGCTGGTCGCCAGCCGACCCAGAGACCTGATGTACGACGCCCTGGTGGAGAGCCTGTGCCGCCTGCTGCGCCGTCGGTTCGAGGCCGAAGTCGGCCCGGCCGGCGAGTGGACGACGCTGGCCCCGGACGCATGCCGGGAGGTTGATGACATCGCCGCAGCGCGCTTGCGGGCGCTCGATGAGGCGGGGCAGGGCGGCCATTGGACGCCCCTGCAGCCCTACGCCCTTGAGAGCCTTCGCAGCGCCATCCCGGCCGGCGCCATCCTCTGGTCCGACCTGTGACGCCCGTGTCGGCTACGCGACCTTTGGAACCCTCTCGACGCACGCCGCTTGGCTCACGGCAGCCCAGGACAATCGCCCCATGACCGAACCGCTATCCACCGACGCCGACGTGCAGAGCCCCGCCTTCACCGACGATGACCGGGTTGAGGGGGCGCATGACGCCACCAGCGTCCGCGCCGTCATGATCAACCGTCCCCGGCAGGCGCTCTACGCCTACTGGCGCGATGTCGCGCAGCTTCCGACCTTCATGGAGAATGTGAAGGCGGTCGAGGTGATCGACGACCGGCGATCGAGCTGGACCGTTGCGGGCCCCGCCGGCGTCGATGTCGAGCTGGTCAGCGAGATCACCGAGGACCGCCCGGGCGAGTACATCGCCTGGCGCTCGACCGAGGAGAGCGACGTCGACCACGAGGGCTGGATCGAGTTCCGGGACAACCCTTACGGACGCGGCACCGAGGTGCGGGTGCTGATCAGCTACGACCCGCCCGCCGGCGCGGTCGGCAAGCTGGTCGCCAAGGTGCTCCAGCGGGAGCCGCGCGTCCAGGCCCGGCGCGAACTGCGCCGCTTCAAGCAGCTGATGGAGACGGGCGAGATCCCGACCTCCAGGGCCCCGGACGCGGCGCCGCGCGCCGATCGTCATTTCTGATCCCGGAAGGAAACTCCATGCGCGCCCTGACCTGGCACGGAAAACACAATGTGCAGGTGGACACGGTCCCCGACCCGCAGATCGTTAATCCGCGCGATGCGATCCTCAAGATCACCGCAACCGCGATCTGCGGCTCGGACCTGCACCTGTACGACAGCGTCATCCCCGGGATGTCGAACGGCGACATCCTGGGCCATGAGTTCATGGGGGAGGTCATCGAGGTCGGGCGCGGCAACACCAGCCTCCAGGTCGGCCAGAAGGTGGTGGTGCCGTTCGTGATCGCCTGCGGCTCCTGCTTCCATTGCGGCAAGCAGCAGTTCTCCGCCTGCGACAATTCCAACCCCGCCGACAAGTCCGACGCCTCGGAGATCGCCTACGGCTATCCCGCCGCGGGCCTGTTCGGCTATTCGCACCTGACCGGCGGCTATGCCGGCGGCCAGGCCGAATATGTCCGCGTCCCCTATTCCGACGTCGGCCCCATCGTCGTCCCGGACGGGATCGAGGACGAGCGCGTCCTGTTCCTGTCGGACATCTTCCCCACCGGCTGGATGGCCGCCGAGAACGCCGGCATCGAGCCGGGCGATACGGTGGCGATCTGGGGCTGCGGCCCCGTAGGCCTGTTCGCCATCAAGAGCGCCCGGCTGATGGGGGCAGCCCGCATCATCGCCATCGACCATCACCCGCGCCGGCTGGCGCTGGCCCGGTCCAACGGCGCCGAGGTGCTCAACTACCATGAGGTCAAGGTCCGCGAGGCCCTGATGGAGATGACCGCCGGGATCGGTCCGGACGCCTGCATCGACGCGGTCGGCATGGAGGCGCACGGCTTCGCGCCCGACAACATCATCGACGCGGTGAAGCAGGAGACGAAACTCGGGACCGACCGCCAGCATGTGCTGCGCGAAACCCTGATGGCCTGCCGAAAGGGCGGTCGGGTCTCGATCCCCGGCGTCTACGGCGGCATCGGCGACAAGCTGCCGATCGGCGCCCTCATGCAGAAGGGCCTGACGATCAAGACCGGCCAGACCCATGTGCAGAAATACCTCCCCGAACTGCTCCAGCTGGTGCTTGACGGGAAGATCGACACGACCGACCTGATCAGCCACCGCCTGCCGCTCGAGCAGGCTCCGGAAGCCTACAAGAACTTCCATGACAACCCGAACGAATGGACCAAGGTCGTCCTCAAGCCCCACGGGTGATCCGGCGCCGCGCGGGGGGCGCCGTAGCGGTCCGCGTCTCAGGAGGCCAGGGATCCGGTCGCCGTCGGCGCCCGGGCGACGCGCCGGCAGCCGCAGGCCGCCGCTTCCAGCTCACTGACGCTGTGAATGCGGATCTGGCCCCGCACCGTGCGGATCACGCCGGCCTGCTGGAGCGCCCGGCAGGAGGCGTTGACGGTGGTTCGCCGCAGACCCAGCATCCGGCCGAGGCGATCCTGGGACAGACGGGCCGCGGCAAGGCCCGTGGCCGCCTGGACCGCCACCAGAAGATCGGCGACGCGTTCCGTCGCGAGGTGCCGGGCGGCGCAGGCCAGCCCCCGCTCAAGGCTTTCGCGACGCTGGTCGACGCCATCGAGCAGATGGGACAGGCCCTCCACGCCGGCCGTTTCCGTCCAGTCGCGGAGCGTGGTGCGGTAGAGCCGGCCGTCGCTGATCCATTCCCCGCTGATCGGCCTGTGCGCTCCCGTGGCCAGGACATCTCCCGGCCCGAGGATATCCGCGGACAGCCCCGACGCGCCCACATGGACCGCAAAGGCGCCGGCGACGATCACCGCCACCTCGCCGCCGAGCTGAAGCGCCTGCCCCGCCCGCCAGGGCTCGACCTGGCCCCGGGTCAGGGCCCACCGTCGCCGCTCCATCGCCAGGGGCGAGAAGGCCTTCCACAGCTCCAGGGTACCGTCGTCGAAATGCAGGGGCTGCAGCGGCACGGTGGCGCCGGGGGTGTCGGGTTCGGGAAGGGCCGGATCGAGCAGGGCCTCGTGGGGAGCGAAGGTCATTCCGGACTGTCCCCTCCCTCGCCGACCGCCGCATTCACATAGGTGAACGGCTTCGCCGCAGGGTTGCGTCAGACCGGTTCGGCCTGGAGCCGCAGATAGGTCGCGTCGAATTCCGCCAGGCCGGCCAGACCGTCCCAGTCGAGGATGACGACCCGACTCTGCGTCCAGGTCAGCATCTGCCGGGACCGGAGTTCCGCGATCAACCGGTTCACGTGCACGGTCGACAGACCCAGCACATCGGCGAGGACCGCCTGCGACAGGGGCAGGTCAAAGGCCTTGCCCGAGGCGGCGCCGATCACCTCCATGCGGGTGCACAGCTCGCAGAGCAGGTGGGCCATGTGCGCGAGCGCGGTGCGTCGGCCCATGGAGGCGATCCACTGCCGATGGATGGCCGCGTCGATCACGGTGTCGAGCCAGAGCAGTCGCGAGAGATGGGGATGGCTTTCGGTCAGCCGCCGGAGCGCCGTGTGGGGCGCGGGCTGGACGATGCAGTCCGTCAGCGCCAAGACACCGTGGTCCATCTCCTTCATGACGAAGCTGTGCAGGTCGATGAAGTCGCCGCTGATATTGAGCTGGGTGATCTGCCGCCCGCCGTCTCCCAGGGTCACGTAGCGGGCCGCAAATCCCTCCACCAGCAGGGTGCTCTGGAGGGGGCGGTCGCCTTCGCGAACGATGTCGGAGCCGGCCGGTACGGTCTGAACCGCCCCCAGCACAGCGCAAAGGGCGGCCTCTTCCTCGCGGCTGAGGCCGTCCCGTCGGCGCAGTTTCTCGACAAGCCTATCCAATTCCACCCTCGCGCCCTCCCGTAACGCTCGGGGGACCTAGCCGTTGCCCGTGAGGCCGTCGTTCACATAGGTGAATGACGCGTCGCGACTCATTCTCGGCGGACCGGACCCTCGCCGCGCGCGCGGGTCCGCGCCGTCGCGCTCGGCGACAGCGATGGACAGAGGGTCTATTTCGCCAGTTCGGTCGTTGTTCCGGCGCCCGGCCCGGCGCCGAGGTCCGCCCCGGTCACCGGGTTGCTGGCGGGGTTGGACGCCGTGCGTTCCGCAAAGGCCGCGACCGACGCCTGTTGCGTGCTGTCCAGGTCGACGCTGGCGGTCCCGTCCCCGCCATCGACTGCGACCTGCTGGTCGGGATCCTCGACGAATTCCCATTGCGCCCCCTCATTCCACGGCCCGCGCGCATCGCCCTCGCCGCGGGACAGGTCGTAGTACTTGTCGCTGAATTCCGGCAGTCCGCCCAGCTTGCCGGCGGGGAAGTTCGGCTCGATGGCGTAGAGCGCCTTCTCGAAGGATTTCTGGTGGGCGACCTCGCGGGTCATCAGGAAGGCCAGGGCGTCCTTGATGCCGGGGTCGTCGGTGACGTTGATCAGACAATCTTCGCCCGCGACTCGGCGGCGATGTTGGAGCGGAGATCGCAGACCGGATCCCCGATCGAATCCACATAGGCCGCGGTCCACGGCACGCCCGCGGAGTTCACCAGCGCCGGAGCGCCGCCGTACAGGATGGAGGTCGTATGGCTTTCGCCGCGATCATTGAGCGACAGATAAAGGTCGGCTTCCTCCAGGGCCGCCTCGGCCATCTGGCCCTTGGCGCCGCGGTTCAGCATCGCCACGATCGAGCCGATCACTTCCAGGTGGCTGAGCTCTTCCGTCGCGATGTCGAGCAGCATGTCCTTGCGGCCCGGATCCTCGTCGGCGAGCGCCTGGGTGAAGTAGCGCATGGCGGCGGCGAGTTCGCCCTGGGGGCCGCCGAACTGCTCCAGCATGAGGGTCGCCAGACCGGGGTTCGGTTCGGCGACGCGCACCGTGTACATCAGACGCTTGTTGTGCATGAACATGAGGCTGCTCCGGTTAGGACCTGTCGGCAACCTGGCCTTGTCGTCCCCGTTCGGAGTGTCACTCAAGCGACTCTACAGCCTGGCTGACGCGTTTGGCTGAAGACGCCGTCCACCGACGCGGCCGCCTTCCCGAGACCTGGAGCGGACCTTCGGGGAGCCTGCGCGCGAATGGCCGCGCGGCCAGGCTACAGCCGGCGAGACCGGGCGAGAGCGCTTGAAGGCTCTATTCGCTCAACACCCCATCTTCGCGGCAAAGCGGGCGCGTGCGGAACTCCGACCTCCGTCCGCGAGGGCGCTGCGGATCGGTTTCAAGGAACCGGCGGGGCAGGGCCCGGTTAGCCCCCCGACCTGGACGCGTCCGGCGTCCCGAGAGAGGGCTTCATGTACACGACAGACTACGAATTCATAGGCTGGCACGCGCTTGTCTACGAGTGGGCGCCCAAGGCGCTGGGCGCCGTCCTGATCCTCATCGCCGCCTGGCTCATCGGCAAGGCGGCCAAATGGGCGCTGGCGCGCGGGATCAACCGCATCCCCGGCGCCGCCAAGGCCTCCAGCAGCGATAATCCCAAACATTCGATCGGGGCCAGCCTCGGCGACGTCGCCTTCTGGCTGATCCTGCTGTTCGGCGTGGTGGCGGCGCTCGGGGTCCTCAGCCTGGGCCAGGTCGTCGCGCCGCTGAATTCGCTGCTGACCCAGATCGCCTCCTTCATCCCCAATGTCCTGGGCGCCGTCCTGATCTTCTTCATCGGCTTCGTCGTCGCGACGCTCGCCCGCCGGGTCGTCGAGGCCGCCCTGCAGGCCGCCCACGCCGACCGTTGGGTCGAGAAGGCCGGCCTGACCCGGGCGACCGGCTCTACGGGGGTCAGCGCCGCCCTGGGCGCTCTGGTCTTCGTGCTGGTGCTGATCCCGATCACCATCGCCGCGCTGGAGCAACTGGGCATCGAGTCCCTGACCGTCCCCGCCGTCGCCGTCCTGTCGACGGTGCTCGCGGCCATCCCCAACGTCCTCGCCGCCGCGATCGTCCTGGCGATCGGCTGGTTCATCGGTCGCTGGGTCGCCGGGCTGGTCGAGCGGGTCCTGCCGGCGACCGGCTTTGACCGGAGCATGTCTGGTCTGGCGGGCCTGACGCGGACCGGCGCCCCCGAGGCCCCGACGCCGACCACCGCCCCCTACGCAGGCGATGTGACCCCGGCGGCCGCCAAGGCCCTGTCGGGCGAGACCCCGCGGCGCATGACGCCGTCGGTCATTGTCGGCAAGATCGTCATGGCCGTGATCGTCGCCTTCACGGCGGTTGAGGCCGCCAAGCTCCTGCAGTTCGGCGCCATCGCCTACACCCTGCAGGAAATCCTCGCCCTGGCCGGCCACGTCATCGTCGGCGCCGCCATCATCACGGCGGGCGTCCTGATCGGCGGCGTCCTGGCCAATCTGATCAATCGCGGCACGGGCGGCGCCGACGGCTTCGCCTCGACCCTGGTTCGTTGGGCGACCATCGCCCTGGCCACGGCCATGGGCCTACGGTTCATGGGGATCGCCGACGACATCGTCCTGCTGGCGTTCGGCCTGATCCTCGGCGCCGCCGCGGTCGCCGCCGCTCTTGCGTTCGGGCTCGGCGGGCGCAACGCCGCCGGCCGCGTCGCGGAGGTGTGGGCCGACAAGGTCACCCGGCGTCCCCCACCGGAACAATAAAGCCTGATCGCCGCGGTCTGCCTCCAGGCCGCAGGGACACGTCGCCGAGGGCGGCCGGCCCGGGTCTAAAGGGTTCGGTCTCGCCCTCGCGATGCTGCGTTCCAAACGGGCCGCCCGCACGACGGTCGGGACAGGCGAGAGAGCCGCCGCACCGGGGGCGTGCGAGGGCGCGACAGCCCTTTCCAGCGTCTGTTTTTCGTCAACGCCAGACGATACGGCCCGTACCGTTGTGACCTGTGTCCGACACAGGAACCGGATCGTTCTGCTCACGCTGATCGGTCTCAACAGGAGACCCCCATGTCCGTCATCGACAAGGCGCTCGCCGCCGTCACACCCCAACCTTCCGCCGAGAAGCGGGCGGAGGCGACCGCGAAGGCGCGGGCCGCGGCCGACCGCGGCGACTGGCTGAACATGGCGCTCGACCATCACGACCAGATCCGGTCGGCCTTCGAGACGGGGCGAGCGGCCAAGAGGGCGGCGGACCGCCGCGCCGCCATGGAGGCGCTGGCTCTCGTGCTGAACGGGCACTCGCTGGCCGAGGAGCTGGTGCTTTATCCGGCCATGGCCCAGTCCGGTCACAAGGGTCAGGCCGGCGTCGCCTACAGCGAGCAGACCACGGCCAAGATGCAGATGGCGGAGCTGGAGAACATCGCCCCGTCGTCTGACGCCTGGCTCGACAAATGGGAGCATATCGAGGGCGCGGTGCTCACTCACATGTACGAGGAGGAGCACGGGTGGTTCCTGCACCTCAAGGAGAAGGGTAAAAACCAGACCCGGCTCCGCGACCGGTACATCGAGGAGTTCGATCGCTATGTCGGCTGACCGGAACGGCGGCGAGGCGCAGGACCGGCCTGTCCCGCCATTGACGACTGAGCCGGAAGGCCACGTGGCGTCGCTCGCGCCGGAGGACGCTGGAAAACACCCCGTCAAGGTCACCCGGGCCGGGGAGCCGGGGTCTCGTCCGGATACACGCTCCACGGCCGCGGCGACCCGGTCGACCTGAGGCGTCGGGCTCGGCTTTTGGGGGACAGTCCGTCCCAGTCGGTGTGTCGGCGGATGTGGAATGAACCAGATGCAGGACCCATGCGACATCCTCATCATCGGCGCGGGGCCGGCGGGGCTGACAGCGGCCTGCTACCTCGCGCGCTACCGGCGCCGCGTGATCGTCGTGCACGACGGCCGCAGCCGCACGCTGCGCATCCCACTGACGCACAATGCGCCGGGCTTCCCCGGCGGTGTCGGGGGGCAGGAACTGATCAGCCGGATGGAAGAGCAGGCCCTTCTCTACGGCGCGCACATCCGGCGCGACCATATCGAGACGCTCAAGGCTGACGGCGACGGGTTCCGGGCGACCGGCGAGACCATCTACAGGGCGCGCGCGGTCATCCTTGCGACGGGCATCGAACTGAACGAGGTCGAACTGCCGCGTGAAGCCCATGAGCACGCGATCAACTGCGGTTGCCTGCGCTATTGCCCGGTCTGCGATGGCTTCGAGGCGAGCGACAAGGCCGTAGGCGTCCTCGGAAGCGACGTGCACGGCGCCCGCGAAGCCCTGTTCCTGCGCGAATACACCGCCGACGTCACGCTGATGCCCAGGACAGCGTCGGATCTCACGCCGGCCCAGCGGGCCGAACTCGCCGCCGCCGGCGTCAAGGTGGTCGAGAGCGCCGTCGCGCAGCTGTCTCCATCGGAAGAGGGACTGGCGGTGCGTCTCACGGATGGAACGCGCCTTCGGTTCGACGTCCTCTATCCCGCCTTTGGCTGTGTCCCGCGTTCGGAACTCGTTCGCCAGCTGGGCCTTGAGTTGACCGAAGACGGCTGCATCCAAACCGACGCCCACCAAGCCCTGGCGCTTCCGGGGCTCTACGCGGCCGGCGACGTCGTCGACGGCCTCGACCAGATCAGCGTCGCCGTTGGCCATGGCGCGATCGCGGCCACGCGCGCGCATAACTATCTGCGCGAGCTGGACGGGCGCGTGCTGCGGTCGGCTTGAAACTCCACACTGCCCCGCGCTGATGACGCCGAACCGCCCCACGCGGCCGAACCCGGGCGCCGCGGCGTTCCGCCCCTGAATTTGACGACCATGCATCGAGCCCCCCCGGCGCCGACGAGCGGGCGGGGGCGGCCGATACGCGTCCGATCGCCCCTCAGCGGAAGTCGCGTGTCTTCACGCGGATGGCGTCGATCGAAAGGTCCGGAATGTAGATGTCCCGGGCCTTGTGGGGCCGGGGCGCGCCGCGGGCATCGGGCAGGCTGCCGTGATGCACCTCGTCGCCGCGCCCATGGGGCAGGGGAAAGGCCTCGCCGCGCTCGCCCAGCGAGCTGAGCAGATCGGAACCGTCGAACAGCCTGGTCGCCACGATATGGACGACCTCGCCTTCGCGCTGGACCTTGCCGTCCACGACCAGCAGGCTGGACGACAGGACCACCCGGCGCTGTTGTTCATAAAGGCTGGGCCAGATCACCAGATTGGCCACGCCGGTCTCGTCCTCGATCGTGATGAACATCACCCCCTTGGCGCTGCCCGGCTTCTGGCGCACCAGGACCAGGCCGGCGACCCGCGTCAGCCGACGATCGCGCATCGCCGTCGCCTCGGCGCAGGTCATCACATGACGGCGCTGGAGGTCGTCCCGCAGGAAGGCGACGGGATGGTCCCGCAAGGTGAGACCGACATGGCTGTAATCCTCGATCACATCCCGGCCCGGCGTCATCGGCTTCAGTCCCGCGACGGGCTCCAGCGCCTCGGGTCGGTGGACCGCCTCGCGCTCGTCGGCGGCGGCGAACAGGGGCAGGGGATCGTCCCGCAGGGCCTTGAGGGCCCACAGCGCCTCGCGCCGCTCGAGCCTCAGGCCGGGACGGAAGGCGTCGGCTTCGGCCAGCTTGACCAGGCTGGCCACCGGGATGTTCGCGCGCCGCCAAAGATCGTCGGGTGATGCGAACATCCGATCGTCCCGCGCGGCGACGAGACGCGCGGCGTCGCCGGTGGGCAGCCCCCGGACCATGCGCAGCCCCAGCCGGACGGCGAAGCCGCCGGCGGTCGGCTCCAGGGTGCAGTCCCACCGGCTGGCGTTGACGCAGACCGGACGGACCTCGACCCCGTGCTCGCGGGCGTCGCGGACGATCTGGGCCGGGGCGTAGAAGCCCATCGGCTGGGCGTTCAGCAGGGCGGCGCAGAAGACGTCGGGGTGATGGCATTTCAGCCAGGAGGAGGCGTAGGCGATCAGGGCGAAGGAGGCCGCATGGCTCTCGGGAAAGCCATAGGAGCCGAAGCCCTCCAGCTGGCTGAAGGTCTTGTCGGCGAACGCGGCCGTGTAGCCGCGCGCGACCATGCCGTTGATCAGCTTGTCCTTGAAATGGCTGACCCCGCCGGTGAATTTGAAGGTGGCCATGGCCCGCCGCAGCTGGTCGGCCTCGGAGGCGGTGAAGCCGGCGCATTCGATCGCCACCCGCATCGCCTGTTCCTGGAACAGGGGCACCCCGAGCGTCTTGCCCAGCACCTTTTCCAGTTCCGGCCTCGGATAGTCCACCGGCTCGCGGCCTTCGCGACGGCGAAGGTAGGGATGGACCATGTCGCCCTGGATCGGGCCCGGCCGAACGATCGCCACCTCGATGACCAGGTCATAGAAGGTGCGCGGCTTGATCCGGGGCAGCATGGCCATCTGCGCCCGGCTCTCGATCTGGAAGACCCCCAGGGTGTCCGCCTTGCGGATCATCGCATAGGTCTTCGGATCCTCCGCCGGGATGGTCGCCAGATCGAGCCGGATGTCCTTATGCTCGGCGAGCAGGTCGAAGCCGCGCTTCATGCAGCTCAGCATGCCCAGGGCGAGCACATCGACCTTCATGAACTTCAGGGCGTCGATGTCGTCCTTGTCCCATTCGATGACCTGCCGGTCCGCCATCGCGGCCGGCTCGATGGGGACCAGGTCGTCCAGTCGGTCATGGGTGAGGACGAAGCCGCCCGGGTGCTGGCTGAGATGGCGCGGGACGCCG
The DNA here is from genome assembly GCF_042666595.1 of Brevundimonas sp. GCM10030266. Classification (NCBI taxonomy): domain Bacteria; kingdom Pseudomonadati; phylum Pseudomonadota; class Alphaproteobacteria; order Caulobacterales; family Caulobacteraceae; genus Brevundimonas; species Brevundimonas sp. GCM10030266. Next base: position 470,381 of record NZ_JBHTCY010000003.1, on the reverse strand, counting down.
ATCAGCTGCCGCGACAGGTCCAGGGCGAGCCGAAGCCGACGGTCCTCCAGGTTCAGGTTCAATTCTTCGGCGTGCCGGTCCTCCACCCCCTCGCTCGAATAGCTCCAGACCTGGGAGGACAGGGTCTTGATCAGGTCCTCGCTGAGCCCCAGCGCCTTGCCGACATCCCTCAGGGCGCCGCGCGACCGGTAGCGGATCACGGTCGAGCACAGGGCGGCGTGATTGCGGCCATAGGTGTCGAAGATCCACTGCATGACGATCTCGCGCCGTTCGTGCTCGAAGTCGACGTCGATGTCCGGCGGCTCCTTGCGCTCCTGGCTGACGAACCGTTCGAACAGCAGGTCATTGCGCTCCGGATCGATGGAAGTGATCCCCAGGACATAGCAGACGGCGGAGTTGGCGGCCGAACCCCGGCCCTGGCACAGGATGTCCCGACCGCGGGCGAAGCGGACGATGGAATTGACCGTCAGGAAATAGGGCGCATAGGCCAGTTCCCCGATCAGGCGCAGCTCGTGCTCCAGCGTCTTGCGCACCTTGTCGGGCAGCCCCTCGGGATAGCGCGCCTTCGCGCCCTCCCAGGTCAGATGGTCCAGCGCCTGTTGCGGTGTCATACCGGGCAGGCTCGCTTCCTCCGGATATTGATAGGCCAGCTCGTCCAGCGAGAACCGGCACCGGTCCGCGATCTCGACCGTGCGGGCGAGCGCCTCGGGGAAACGCGGAAACAGCCGATGCATCTCCCGGGCGCGTTTCAGGTGACGGTCGGCCGAGCGCTCGCGCCGGAACCCGACGCCGTCGATGGTGCAGCCCTCACGGATGCAGGTGACGACGTCCTGCAGGATGCGCCGGTCCGGGTGGTGGAACAGGACGTCGTTGGTGACGACCGTCTTCACCTCCGCCGCGTCAGCCAGGACGGACAGGGCGTGCAGCCGCATCTGGTCGCGTGGACGCCGGTGCAGGGTCAACGCCAGATAGGCGTTCGGCCCGAAGATCGACCGCAGCCGGTCAAGGCGCCGACCGGTGACCGCGTCCGCATCCTCCGGGACGAGGACGGCGATGAGGCCTTCGGCATGATCCTCCACATCGTCCCACCCGAGGAGGCATCGGGCCTTGCCGCCGCGCCGCTTGCCCAGCGACAGGAGCCGGCACAGCCGCGAATAGGCCGGCCGGTCGGTGGGATAGACGAGGACATGGGCGCCGTCGGTGAGGACCAATCGGCACCCGATGATCAGCCGGACACCCGTGACCCTGGCGGCCTCATGGGCGCGAACAACGCCGGCGAGGCTGTTGCGGTCGGTGATGGCGAGGGCCTCGATCCCGCAGACCGCCGCCTGGCTGAACAACTCCTCGCAGGAACTGGCGCCCCTGAGGAAGGAGAAATGCGAGGCGCACTGAAGCTCGACATAGCGGGGCTTAGCCATGGTTCGGCTCGCGCAGCGTGCGGAAGGTCACCGAATAGCGAAGCGCCGTCAGGGGCGCGATGCTGTGCTCCCAGTCCCATCGGATCGGCCCGTCCAGCAGATAGGCGGACCCCGGCGGCAGGTCGATCGCGTGACGCGCCCAAGTCTCACCCTGACGCCGCCGGAACCGCATCCGACAGGGGGCGCCGAAGGACAGGCCGATCACCTTGCCGTACTGGGGACGATCCCGATGCCAGCCGATGCCCGCGCCCGGACGATACTCGGTGACGAGGGCCTGGGCGATATCGCCGGCGTCCAGGCCCGCGAACCGGGCGGCGCGATCAGCGAGCTCGCGCAGGACGTCGGGCAGGGGCGCGGCCGGCTCCAGTCGACCGCGCGTGAAATCGTAGCGAGAGCCGAAGGAGACGACCCGGCGGGCGCCTTCCCAGCCGTGGAATTCAAAGGGGGCGAAGGGGAGGGCGGCCACGGCGGCGATCAGGTCCGCATGTTCCGTCCCGGATAGAAGGCCCGGGTCAAGCTTGAGGCCTTCAGGCAAAACCGGAGCGCCGAACAGATCAGTCTGGGTCATGGCTGCGCAACGTCCCCGGGACGCGAACGTTGGCCAGACGCATGCGGATCGCGACCTACAATGTGAACGGCGTTCGTGGGCGGCTGGACGTGCTGCTGCGTTGGCTGGAGATGCGGCAGCCGGACGTCGTCTGCCTCCAGGAGCTCAAGGCCCCGCAGGCGGCCTTTCCGGCGGCGGCCCTGGAGAAGGCCGGCTATGGCGCGGTCTGGCACGGTCAGGCGCGCTGGAACGGCGTGGCCATCCTGTCGCGCGGCGACACCCCCATCGAGACCCGGCGCGGCCTCGCCGGCGAACCGGACGACGCCCAGAGCCGCTATATCGAGGCGGCGGTGAAGGGGGTGATCGTCGGCTGTCTTTACCTGCCCAACGGCAATCCCGCGCCCGGGCCGAAGTTCGATTACAAGCTGCGCTGGTTCGAACGCCTGATGGCCCGCGCCCGGGTGCTGCTGGACAGCGAGGCGCCCGTCGTCCTGGCCGGCGACTACAACGTCATGCCGACCGACCTGGACGTCTATGCGCCCGAGCGCTGGCGGGACGACGCCCTGTTCCGCACCGAGGTGCGCGAGGCTTATGCCCGATTGCTGGACCAGGGCTGGTGCGATGCGCTGCGCGCCCTGCATCCGGACGAGGTCCTCTACACCTTCTGGGATTACTTCAGGAACCGCTACGCCCGGAACAGCGGGCTGCGGATCGACCATCTGCTGCTGAGCCCGCCGCTTCAGCCGCGCCTGCGCCGCGCGGAAGTGGATCGCGAGGTTCGCGGCTGGGAGAAGACCAGCGACCATGCGCCGGTCTGGATCGATCTGGCCGACCGGACGGTTCGCCGCAGGACGAAACCCTGAGCGCCGCCTGCGGTTGATCTGGGAGCCACCCCTTCGAGGACCTCGCTCATGAACATCTCCGACTTCGCCGGCACGACGCCCGAATACCGGCCCGAGACCTTCCTCAGCGCCCGGCTGGAGGGCTGGGGCGTCCTGGAGCGGATCACCGGCGGGCTGCAGCAGCGGTTCACCGTCCAGGCGCACGGCCATTTCGACGGCGCGGAACTGGCCTTCACGGAAACCTGGACCTTCGACGACGGCCATGTCGACACCCTCAACTGGCGCATCCGTCCGGTCGGCGACGGTCGATACGTCGGTCAGGAGGACCGGCTGGACGGGCAGGCCGAAGGCGATCAGGCCGGCTGCGCCTTCCATTGGCGCTACAGCCGCGACGTGCCGCAGAAGGACGGGTCGTCGACGACCCTGAACTTCAACGACTGGTTCTACCGGATCGATGAGACGGCCGTGATGGTGAAGGGAACAGCCGGTCGCATGGGCGTCCCGTTCGCGACCGCCCATGTTCTTTACCGCCGCCTGGACAGCTGACCGGCTCATCCGAATTTCCCATGGATGAACCAGGTCTGCGGACCGGTTCGCGCATCCTCGCCGTCGCCGGCGCGGAAAAGCCAGTACCGGTCGCCGGCGTCATCCTCGACCTGGAAATAGTCGCGGACAGCCCACATTTCGGCGTCGCTTCGACCCCATTCGCCATAGATGCGCTCCGGCCCGTCCGCGCGCCGTATCCGACGCCGGACGCCCCGCCAGGTGAACCAGGCCGGGGGAGTGTCGGGAAGCAGGGCCAGGGTCTCGACCGGCTCGGGCCGGCGGAACAGGCGAACCGGGCGGGGCCAGTCGCTGTTCCAGCCCTGCGGGCCGGGCGGCGCCAGAGGGGGCGTCCTGCGGACGGACCGCTCGGGCACGTCGCTCTCAACAGGCGCGACCCGGTAAAGGTCGGCGGCGGCCCGATTGACCAGCACATCGATGAGGCCCGAGACATCCGGGGCGTCCGGCCCGGTGAGGTCCGAGGCGCCCGGTCGCCAGTCGAGCGGCAGGGTCGAGGCGGCGGTCAGCGTCATCCGTTCGATGCCGAAGCCCGGGGCGATGGTCCCGATCCGGTCGCGCAGCAGCCGGGTCAGCCGGACCCGGTCGCGGACCGGTCGGGCCAGGCCGACGCGCACGGCCTCGATGCGGTTGTCCACCCGGTGACAAAGCCAGTCGAGCCGACGCGCCCCCAGGCCGGCCCGCTCCAGCCGGGCGCTGAGGTCCTCGACCAGAAGGCCGGCGTAGCGCTCCAGCGTTTCGGGGGCGCCGATGGGTTCGGCGAATATCCGCTCCGCGCGCGGGGCCTCCGCTTCGACGACCGGCGTGATCGGCTCGAACACCCGGCCGTAGGCCTGGTCCAGGCGCCGTCCCGGCTCCGGGCCGAACCGCAGGGTCAGCGGCGCGCGCGGCCTCTGTTCAAGGTCCAGGAGGGTTTCGAATCCCATGCGACGCAGCGCCTCGATCAGGGTCGGCTCAAGGCGCAGGGCCGCCAGCGGCAGGGGCCCGAGCGCCCGGCCCACGTCGCCTTCGTCAAGGACGGCCCGCTCCGGCCCGAACCGGGCCAGGGCCCAGGCAGCGCCATAGGTCGGCGCGATCGCGGCGCGGGCCGTCACGCCCACAGCCCCCAGGCGCGTCTCAAGGTCGGACAGCAGATCGTGCTCGCCGCCCTTCAGATGGGCGGCCCCGGTGGCGTCAATCGCCAGCCCGTCGGGCCCGTCGGCGGCGCAGACGGGGGCGTAGTGTTTCAGCGCCCACAGGGCGAGCCGCTCCAGCGCGTCGGCGTCACCGACCGGATCGGCGTCAAGGACGGTCAGATCCGGCACGAGGGCGTGCGCCTGCGTCGCCGCCATGCCGGGGCGCAGGCCCAGGGCGCGCGCCGCCGGACCGCAGGCGGTCAGGATGCGACGCCGACGGTCTCGTCCCACGAGGACCAGGGGGCGGTCAGGCGGCGGCGCGGCGTCGCCCAGTCGCCGACGCCATCGATCGATCGGCCAGTTCGGCAGGTAGAGCGAGACGACCCTTTTCATCACAGGCTTCCAGGGAGAAATCGGCGCAGTCGCCCGAGCGACAGCGGATCAGTTCGACAAACCAGCGCGGCCGGCCGACGCCGGGCGCGGGCAGGGGGGAGGAGGGCAGGGGCGATATGCGCCAGCGGGTCGTCGCCGCGGTCGGCTGGCCGAAGTCCGCCGCCTCGGTCGCCCGTCGCCATCGGCGCACCGCCAGGGCCGTGACGCCGGAGGCTTCCGCCGCCAGTTGCAGGCGCCGGGAGGCCGTCATCGACAGTCGGGCGACCTCGGCCACGACGGCGCCGAGCCCGCCATGCCTCAGTCCCTCCTCGAAGCAGGCCAGCAGGCTCTTCTCATCCCCCGCCTCCAGATAGATCAGTCGGTCCGTTTCGAGGCCGACCTGCTGGAGCGCCGGGGCGAACAGGTCGGGCTGGGTGACGCACCACAGGACCGGGCCGTCCAGTCGGGCCGCGACGCCGGCGGCGAACAGCGCCGCCGCCGCGCCGTCGACGGCGCCATCGCCGCCGCCCGCCACTTCGTGAAGGGCGCCGAGCGGCAGGCCGCCGAGGGGCAGGGCGGCGTCCATGGCCGCCACGCCGAAGGGCAGGACGCCGGACGGGCGGCGGCCGTCCGCCTCGAGACTGGATCCGGGCGCGCAGGGCGGTGAGCTCGGCGGTGGGCCGGGTGGTCATGGCGGCCTCCTTTCCGAGGTCTAATGTTCTTTTTTTGTTCTGGTTCTCATTTCAGTCGAGAGTCAACGGGGCGCCGACCTGCCGCTCGGGGAATCGCTGTGAATCCTTTGGCGAGGTTTCGCGTTTGGACAGTCGAGGAGCCCCGCATGCCCGAAGCTGAGCAACACCGTTTTTATGCCTGGGCCGACGATGTCGGTCGCGCCCACGGTCATGTGCTCGAGGCGCCAAGCTTCGAGGCCGCGGCCGTCGGTTACATCGAACTGTATGCGCCGCCCGTCACGGTCGACGAGGATCTGCGCATCTTCGTCACCGACCTGGAAGGCGGCGGGGAGCACTGCTTCACCATCGATCTTGGGGACGGCCGGGTGGACGCCTGCGACTGATCTCGCCGGAGCGAATCACTTTCGCGCGTGTTGATCCGAGTCTGAGCGGGACCGTGCGGGTCTCGCGTGGAGGCTCTGACGATGGCTTATCGGCCCACCTGGCAAGGACATTTGCGCCTGTCCCTCGTGACCTGCCCGGTCGCCCTTTATACGGCGACGAGCTCGGGTGGCGACGTCCACTTCAACCTGATCAATCCGGAGACCAACAACCGGATCAAGATGGTGACGACCGATCCCGAGACGGGTCCGGTCGAGCGGTCCTCCCTGGTCAAGGGCTATGCGGTCGCGAAGGACGAATACATCCTGCTGACCGATGAGGAGATCAAATCGGTCAAGCTGGAAAGCACCAAGACTATCGACATCGAGCGGTTCGTCCCGGCCGATGAGATCGACCGTCTCTATTGGGACAATCCCTATTATCTGGCCCCCGTCGGCGGCATCGCGGAGGAGGCGTTCGGAGTGATCCGCGAAGCCATGCGATCCGAGGGCAAGATCGCCCTGGGCCGGGTCGTCCTCTCGACGCGGGAGCGCCTGCTGGCGCTGGAGCCGCGGGATCAGGGCATACTGGCCTATTCGCTGCGCACGCGCGGCGAGGTGCGGGCCGCCGGGGATGTCTTCGGCGCCATCTCGGACAGGCCGCCGGACGCCGCGATGATCGACATCGCCCGACGCATCATCGAACAGCAGTCCGGCCCGTTCGACCCGGACCAGTTCATTGACCGTTACGAGGAGGCGCTCAAGGCGCTGATCGCGTCCAAACAGAAGGGTCACAAGGCCGTGCGCGCCGAGGAGCCCGAAGACACCCAGGCCGGCGATCTCATGGCGGCCCTGCGCGCGAGCCTGCAGGGGACCGCCCCGCGCGCCAGGCGCAGCAGCGCGCGGACCGCGGCGCCGGCCAAGCCGGCCCGCGCGTCCCCGCGGCGGCGCGCCGGCTAGGTGCGGCGATCGCCCTTGTCGCCATGGCCCGGTCTGGACTCCGTCTTCGCCTGGCGTTTCTGGTCCTGCGCCGACGCCTTGCCCACGTCGACCTGTTCGGTGAACTGGCCGTCGTCGTCGCGTCGCGTGTAGCGCTTGTCGCCCGGCGTCGGTTCGATGAGTTCGCGTTTGGACATCTCGGTCTCCTTCTTCCGGTGAAGGAATCTGTCCTGTGCGATCCGGTTCCGTCTCCCGCCAGCGGCCGCAGGATGGCGCGATCATCACGATCGGCGGGCGCCCGCCACGCCCGCGAAACGCGCTTGAAAAGACGCGCAGGGCGCAAACCGGATACGCACCGAGAGTCCGATAAGCGACTGAGGAACGGACGTTTCGACCCCCTGTTGTTCACATCCGGCGACTGGCCTCGCTCGGCGCGTACGTCGGCGACATCACCAGGCCGACGCACGGTCGAGACCGACGACCCTCGTCTCAACCTGTCGAACAGAGAGATGTTTTCATGACTGACCTGCCCGTCCGCGAACTCGAAATGGGCCAGCTCGCCCTCGCGCTCGTCATCGAGGACTTCCGCCGGCGCGTGGCGCGTCAGGAAACTACAGAGACGGAGGTCGCGGCCGTGATGGAGGCGGCGCTGGCCCACTTCCCGCCGGAGTTTGAGCCGGATATCCGGCGGTTTCTGGCGACCGCGCGGGCAGATCGGACGGCGGCGGTCCGCAAGGGCTGACGGCGGGCCGGCGGCTTGCGACGCTGAAGCCCGCGCGCCGGCGTGCGCGCGGCCTGCATAGGCTACGCAGAGCCGGCCGTGGGTCCGACCGGGTTCTCGGGTCTCTGGTGTACGATGTCAGACCGGGCCCCCTCGTCGTGCAGGGTTGGCGCCATCGTAGCAGACCGTTCGCGCCCAGCTCCTGCGAGTGGAAGCTGAAGGTCCCGCCTGTGACCGATAATGGACAGTATGAGCCATCAGCGTCCTCCCGCATTCGAAACGTTCGAACTGGAGAGCTGTTTTGAAACTGGAACTCGCGGTGCGTCGACGCTCCACGCCACAGGATGAGCGCGCTCTCCGGACGCTCGCTCTGGCGGCGGTTGATCTCACCGGCGGCGTGGCGCTGGTGGCCTGCGGCGAGATTACGCTTGATTGCAAGGCGACCGATGTAAGGCCGGCTCTGGCCCGGCTGCGTCGGCTGGGATTCGAGCAACTGCTGGATGTCGATATTCGACCCATCCGGGACGACGTCCTCGTCGTCTATCACCTTCTGTCCATATCCCGGGGGGCGCGCCTGCGGGTTCGCACCAGGCTTGGCGAGCAGGTCCTGCCGGAGGTCGCCGACATCTATGCCTCGGCCCTGGGTCTGGAGACGCTGGCCGTCGCACTCTGGCAAATCGAAACCGGTCGGGCCCGTCGTCCGGACGCGGGCGCCGCGCGATGAGCCCCGGTGACATCGAGAGCGCCGCCGAGGCGGCGCGCGCCCGCGCGGCGTTCGACGACAACGGCTTCACCATTAACTTCGGCCCGCAACATCCCGCCGCCCACGGCGTCCTGCGGCTTGTGCTCGAACTGCAGGGGGAGGTGGTCGAACGCGTGGATCCACACATCGGCCTGCTGCATCGCGGGACAGAGAAACTGATGGAGGCGAGAACCTATATCCAGAACATCCCGTATTTCGACCGGCTCGATTATGTCGCGCCCATCAGCCAGGAACACGGGTTCTGCCTCGCCATCGAACGCCTGCTTCGCATTGAGGCGCCCTGGCGCGCGCAGCTGATCCGCGTCCTTTACCTCGAGATCAGCCGCATTCTGTCGCATCTGCTGAACATCACCACCCAGGCGATGGACGTGGGCGCGCTGACGCCGCCGCTCTGGGGGTTCGAGGAACGGGAAAAGCTCATGGTCTTCTATGAGCGGGCCTCCGGGTCGCGTCTTCACGCGAACTACGTGCGACCCGGCGGCGTGCGCCAGGATCTGCCGGAGGATCTGCTGGACGACCTGGGCCATTGGTGCCGTGCGTTTCCACAGACCCTCAAGGACCTCGAAGCCCTGTTCATCGAGAACCGGATCTTCAAGCAACGCAATGTCGATATCGGGGTGGTGTCGAAGCAGGACGCCCTGGCCTGGGGCTTTTCCGGTGTCATGTTGCGCGGGTCGGATGTGGCGTGGGACCTGCGGAAGTCGCAACCCTATGAGTGTTACGCGGACCTGGAGTTCGACATTGCGGTCGGCAAGAACGGCGACTGTTGGGACCGCTGTCTCTGCAGGATCGAGGAGATGCGCCAGTCGGTCCGCATCATGGAACAATGCCTGGATCGACTCCGCAAATGCCGCGGAGAGCCGGTCCTGGTCCAGGACAACAAGATCGCCCCTCCCCGACGGGGCGAAATGAAACGGTCGATGGAAGCGCTTATCCATCACTTCAAGCTTTTCACCGAGGGCTTCAAAACCCCGGCTGGGGAGGCCTATGCGGCCGTGGAGGCGCCCAAGGGCGAGTTCGGCGTCTATCTGGTCTCGGACGGCACAAACCTGCCCTATCGCTGCAAGGTGTCGGCGCCCGGCTTCCGGCACCTGCAGGCGATGGACCTGCTCACGCGCGGACACATGCTGGCCGATGTGTCCGCGATCCTCGGATCGCTGGACATCGTATTCGGCGAAGTCGATCGATAGGGGCGCCCGTCAGGATCATGATTGAGGAGACCCGCCGAGTCGGGGCTGGTCAGACCGACTGACCGCGGGGATCACGCCCTCTCGCGTCAGCTCTGCAGCTCCGCAGTCCCGGCGCGGAGATCATCCCCACCGATGGGTCCCCGAACGCGCTGAGACAATGACCTGTGCGGCGGCGCTCCCCTCGCGTCATGCCCGTGAGCGCATCGTCGGGAGCCAGCAGGCTCATTCCGCCTGAAGGGTCGCGCGCTCGGCGCCCTGTTCGGCCAGGAGGCGCATGGGCTTGCCTCGGACCCATACACGTTCGACCTCGATCGCGCTCCAGCCGACGGGAAGGATAATCGGGCGGCTCGGCCAGTCAGAGACCTCGCCGGGTCGGATCACGAGACCGGTCAGCCCCATCAGCAGACCCAGGAGCATGCCGCCCATGTTGGCGAAGAACGGACCGGCCGCGACCTCACTGTCGGGGTGATCCGGGCGGTATTCGAGACATTGATGAAAACGGCCGTGATCGTAACGAACATACCCCTCGTGGAACAGCTTCAGGGCGAGGGACGGGTCCCCCGCCATGGCGGCCCAGGTGGTGTAGAGCGCCGGAAACATCGGAGCGCCGACATACTCGTCCCAATGCTTCAGATAGAAGTCCAGTGTGGCTCGGCGGACGGCTTCGGACGCCGGATAGTCATAGGGGAAGAAGCCGGCAAGCGGAGAGGGTGTTGCGCCCTTGGGCTCGCTGACCTTGAAGCCCTCGTGCGCCGCGATGACCCGGTCGGCGCGGATCGGAAGGTACAGGGCCTCGGCGACGGCGGACCATTCGTCTGGGGCGTCGCGGCCCGTCTGCTGGGCCGCACGGATGGCGCAGCGAAGGACTTCGATGGCGGCCATGACCGTGAAGGCGTCATTGTCTGGCGGCTCCGGCACTTCGGCGGGGCCTGTCGAACGAAGGAACTCGTACCCTCGTGGAGTGGGCGTGACCCGGCTGATCACCTAATCGGCAACCCCAGACAGGACGGGCCAAGCCTTCTCGTCGAGGAAGGTCTCATCTCCCGTGGCGTCGGCATAATGGGCGAAGGCGCGCGCGGTGTGCAGGGAGCCGTGATCCTCATGGGCGGCGCCGTCGCCCGCGCCCGGCGAAGCTTCCTGGCCGGAGAGCGGCGCCGCTTCCCAGGGGAACTGCAAGCCGGCTCGGCCCGAGAGTTTGGCGATACCCCGGGCGGCGTCGAGGTGGCGCGTGCGGAACTCCAGCATGGCCAGCGCGGCGTCGGGCTGGAGCAGGACGAGCGGCGGGACGCAGAAGGCGTCGATGTCCCACATCACATGGCCGAAATAGTAGTTGTAGTCGTGCCAGGTCGCCAAACCAAAGATGGAGGTGGCCGCGGGCGTGGCCGGGTGGGACGAACTGGTCAGGTAGAACAGCGCGGCGTCAACGAGCGCCTGGTGCTCGGGCGCGGCGCCGTGGATGACGATGCGGCCTTTCCAAAGGTCGGCCCAGAGGGCGCGGTTGCGGCGACGGAGTTCGTCGAAGCCGGTGGACCGGCCGCGGGCGACGCGGCGGGCCGCTTCCTCATCGGGGCGGTCGTGAAGGACGGACGGGACGATCGCGACCGTCTGGCGCAGGCGGATCGGCCGCCCGGCGCGGGCGCGGACCTTGAACTCGCTCACGAGCGGACCGGCATGGTCCCATCGGGTCCGGGTCGGTGCGCCCGGCGCGTCCTCACCCAGAAGCTCCGTGGCGACCGCGTAGCCACACTGGCTGAGACCGCCGTCCGTTTCCCAAAGAAGGGCGCCGTCGCAGACCGGTTCGGGCTCGCCAGGCGTGTCTGTTCGACGGCGCGCGACGCGCCCCCGAACCCCGGCGGTCTCGACCATGGCGCGCACGGCCAGATCGCATGCGGCGTCCACCTCGATCCTGACCTCCTGCTGGACGAGGGAGGCGGCGTCCCGGTTGGCGAAGGTGACGACCGAGATTTCGGCCACCCGGCCGCCGGCGGTGAAGCGAAAGGCGGAGGTCAGCTCCGCGGTGAAGAAGTCGTAGCTCTGCACGAGGTGCGAGACGGTGAACGGCTGGTCACTCAGCCAGACGCCGTTCAGGGCGATGTCGCCCGCGAGCGGATAGGGCGACGGAGCGGCGGCCTCGATCCGACGCTCGACGTGTTCGCCCACCACGCCGCTCACCAGGGTCATCCCCGCCTGGAGCGGCTGTTCCCGCACACGCAGTCCGATGAGCCCATTGCTGACATAAGCAGGCAGATCCCCGTTGCGAGGGCCTCGAGCCGGAGGAGGACTGATCGGGACGGACATGGGTGCCTCAGCCCGTGTGACGGTCGAACTCTTCGGCGTAGCGCCCGGTCAGCCTGGTCTGATGCTCGCCCTTCTCCCTGAGCTTCGGGAACCAGCCGGACTCTTCCTCGAACATGTGAGTCAGGACCGCGCCCTTGATGTGTTCGAGGTTGTCCTTCCAGGCCTGGCTGGACGGCGCGATGGTCTCCAGTTCCGCCATCTGCATCTCGGCGGTCGTTTGTTCGGTGTAGGCATGGCCCGCGTGCGCCTTTTCGCCCGCCTGGGCGAGAGCGGGATAGAGGATGACCTCCTCCGCGAGCGAATGTCCGTTCAGGACGATCGCGAGGCGCTGCATCGCGGCGGGGCGCTCGGCGGCCTTCGCCGCCGCCTTGCAGTCGTCGAAGGCCTTTCGGATCAGGTCGTGGTGGCCGAGCATGAGGGGGAACCCGTCGTTCCGACCCGCCGCGGCACGGGCCTTTCGTGTGGCTTCCAGTCGATGCTTTTCGTCAGGGATGGGCTTAAGGGCGACGATGATCTTGTCGACAACGGACATGTCAGTCTCCGGTTGATCTGAATGGGGACGGTGAAGTGGCGCCTTCCGGTTCGGAGACTGTCGCCGTCCGGCGCGTATCGGCCGACCCCCAGCCGCCCGCCGCCGACCGCGCAAAGGGCCGCGCCGAAGGGGGCTCGGGCCAGGGCAGGGACGCGCAGAAGCGTGTGATCTCGGACAGATACACATCCGACTGCTCCAGGAAGCCCATGTGGTTGGCGCCGGGGACACGCAGCAGGTCTGCCCGCGGCGCCGTTGCGGCGATATGCTCGCTGGCCTCAATCCTGGTCACGAGGTCGATCTCGCCGCCGATGACCCGCACGGGACAGTTTGCTCCGGCGAGGGCGCCGTCCGCATCCCAGTCCATCATGGCCCGGATGCCGAGCGCCTGAACGCCGGGGGGATTGCGGGTCGCCAGCCAGGTCACATGCTCCAGCTGATCGCGCGTCGCCTCCGCCCCGAAGCCGAGCCGATTGGCGAGATGGGCCGACCCGCTGAGATAGCTCTGCCAGGCGCTCAGCCAGGCGAGGGGCTGTAGCGCCGCGGTCAGCGCCAGGCCCGCCTTGACGAGGGGGCGTAGCATTCGAACGACGCCGCCGAGCACCATGGTGCGGGAAGGGTCTGTGTAGGTGGTGTTCAGAAGTATAACGCCCGCGATCTCCCGGCCGAACATGTCCGGATGCTCACGGGCGAGGGTCTGGATCGTCATGCCCCCGATGCTGTGGCCGATGAGGACGATGGGCTCGCCCTGCGAGACCACCAGTCCCCGAAGCTCCTCCGCGAACAGATCGAGGTCAGGACGCCCGCGTTTCGGGAGCCGCGACAACCCCAGCCCGGGCAGGTCCCAGGTCACCAGACGAAAACGGCCCCGCAGCTCGGCCTTGAGTCCGCGCCAGATCGTGCTGTCCAGGCCCCATCCGTGGACCAGAAGCAGCGTCCGTCCCTCGCCCTCTTGCTCGACATACAACGTCGAGCCGGCGGCTCCGTCGAGGGTCCTTCCAGAACCGCGCACCGCGCGGATGGGCCGTCCGCCAGGGCGTGTTGTCAGCCAGACCACGGGGAAACGCCCGAGGACAGACCAGGCGAGGAGGGCGCTTCCTGTCCAGACGCGCCAGGGCTCGCGATCGCGGATCACGTCGCCATCAGCCGTGACCGACGCCGTCCCGGCGTATCCGCTCCAGAGAAGATAAAGCGCCGCAAACAGGACCAGCCATGACAGCAGGGCGAAAAGAACGCGCGGGATGGACAAAAAGGGCATGGCGGCTTCCCTGGACGACGAATCCTAACCCTGCCCGGGAGCCAGACGTTGCGTCGGGTTCAGGACTCTTGGAGCCCCTGGGATCGACACAGTCGAAAACGGCGCCCCCGAAAGCGGCCAGATCGGTTCCGTCACGGAGAGAGCGGCGCATCCCGGTCGGGTTCGTCCCCCGCAGGGACGGGGGCCGCAGCGGACCTATTGTTGTCGATTTGCGGCGACGGTCCTCACGGCGAGTGTCTGATCCGGGACACTCGGAACGTTTGCTGATCCGCAGGATTGGAGGCGACAGCGCCTAGAGGTTCCATGACCATCGATTTGTCCCGTCAGCACCGACTGCAGAGTCGCTTCGCTTGGCAACGACGTCGCGTCGCGAGAAACGGGCTGGTGAACCCGAACGACGTTGCGCAGCGTCCCGTCAACCGGGTCAACCTGGCGGCGCGGACCCGGGAGCAAGACCAGTGAGGGCGCCCCGGCGGTCGCCGGCCTTCAATACAGCCGTCGTTCTGGGCCTTGTCGTCGCATTCATCATCGGTTCAGTCCTGCTCTGGCGCTGGTGGTCGGTTGAGGCGATGTCCGCCGCAGACAATGGACCGCCAGATCCGACGGCCCTGTGGGCCTTTGTCGTGATTGGCGGGCCCGCTCTGCTTCTGGTCGCCCTCGCCGTTGCGAGGCTACGGTCAGGCAGGGCCTCTCGCCGGCAGGATCCGGAGACGCCTTCGGACGATCCTTCGCGGGGAATGTAGTCACCGCCGCCCTTCCAGGCGCCCGCCTGGCGCCATGCGCTGCAGAACGGCGCCTAGGCGGGCGAAGTGCGGCCGCCGATGCGGTCTCTTAAGCCCTCTTGAACCGCAGGGGGCTGCGGATGTTTAAGGCTGCAACGGTGCAATTTCCGGAGCGACACGTCGAAGATGACCCCGCCCTCTGCAGATGGATCTCACCAGGCGGAACGAGACGCGGAACGCATTGCCGAGGAGGTGCTGAGCCGAACACGCTCCACCGACCCCTTCGTTTCGGCCGTACGCGCGACGCGGATGCCGATGATCATCACCGATCCGAAGCAGGCGGATAACCCGGTCATCTTCGCGAATGACTCCTTCTGCAGACTGACCGGTTACGCGCGCTCGGAAATTCTCGGCCGCAACTGTCGTTTCCTGCAGGGGCCCGAAACCGACCCCGAAACCGTTCGGCGCATCCATGAGGCGGTCGCCGCAACCGAGCCCATCGAGATCGACATCCGCAACCACCGTAAGGACGGCAGTGCGTTCTGGAACCGGTTGCTGCTGGCGCCCGTGTTCGATGCGGACGGGGTGCTCGCCTATTTCTTCGCGAGCCAGCTGGACGTCACGCTTGAGCGGGAGCGACTGGAGAATCTGCAATCCGACAACGCGGCCCTCAACGCCGAGCTCTCGGCCCGGGTCCACGTCGATCGGGAGAGAGAGCGGGAACTGGACCTGGCCATGCTGGCCGGAGGACTCGGCGCCTGGAGCGTTGATGTGCAAACGCGAACCCTGGTCGCTTCGGACGCCTACAAGACGCTTATGGGATGGCCGGTCGACAAGGCGTTCACCTATGAGGACCGACAAAGCCTGATCCATCCGGAAGACCGGGACGCCGTCCGCGGCCAGAGCGACGCCACGATCAGCCAAGGCGCCGACTATCACATCACGCACCGGGTCATCACGCCCACCGGAGCGACCCGCTGGATGGAGGCCCGCGGGATCCTGATCCATGACGCCCACGGTGCGCCCATACGGATCGCGGGTGTAACCACCGACATCACCGAGCGCGTTCGCGCCGAACGCCTGCGATCCGCGCTCATGGCGCTGGCGGATGCGGTTCGCGACATCGAAGATCCCGACGAGCTCACCCACGCCGCCTGCGGCATCACGGCCAAGGCGCTGGAAATTGACCGGGTCGGGTTTGGGGTGATCGACCGTCCAACCGAGACCATCACCATCCGACGGGACTGGAACGCCCGAGGCGTCGCGAGCCTCGCCGGCGTTCTGCACTTCCGGGACTACGGCGACTACATCGACGATCTGAAACGCGGTGAGACCGTTGTTTTCGCCGATGCTCGCCTTGATCCCAGGACGCTGAACACAGTCGCCGCTCTGGAGGCCATCTCCGCGCTGGCCGTCGTGAACATCCCTTTGCAAGACCAGGGGGAGACGGCCGCCCTGTTCTACGCGAACCACGGCCGTCCGCGCGCGTGGCTCGACGACGAGCTGCAGTTCATGCGCGAGGTGGGAGAGCGGACCCTTGTCGCGCGCGAACGTCGCAGGGCGGAACGGCATCTGGCCCGCCTCGCGGAGTCGCTCGAACGCACGGTTGAACAAAGGACGGCCGAGCTTATGGCCAGCGAGGCCGCACTTCGTCAGGCCCAGAAGATGGAGGCGGTCGGCCAGCTCACCGGCGGGATCGCCCACGACTTCAACAACCTCCTGACCGCCATCTCCGGCAGTCTGGAGATGGTTGTGAAGAGATCGGCGGAGGGTCGAGCGGAAGATCTGTCCCGTTTCGTCGGCGTCGCCCGCGCCGCCACCGAGCGGGCGACGGCGCTCACCCACCGACTGCTGGCCTTCTCCCGCCGTCAGACCCTGGAGCCCAAACCCACGGATGTCGCGGCCTTGACGCGCGGCTTCGAAGAGCTCGTGCAAAGAACGGTGGGCCCGGCAATCAGGCTGGTGATGGTCGCGCCCCCGGAGCCATGGTTGGTGCTCATCGACCCCGGTCAGCTTGAGAACGCCGTGCTGAACCTGTGCATCAACGCGCGGGACGCCATGCCGGACGGTGGTGAGCTGAGGCTCCAGATCGACAATGTCACGATTGAAGACAGCGCCGTTCTCGGCCCGGACTGTGCGCTCGGCGACTATGTTCGGCTCTGCGTCGTCGACCAGGGCGTCGGGATGACGGAAGAGACGATCGCGCGTGCGTTCGATCCTTTCTTCACCACCAAGCCCCTCGGACAAGGGACCGGTCTGGGCCTGTCCATGATCTATGGCTTTGTCCGGCAATCCAGCGGCCAGGTTGGCATAACGTCCCGTCTTGGAGAAGGGACCACGGTCTGTATCCACCTTCCGCGCTATCGCGGACCGCTGGCGCCTTCGACCGGTCCGGCGGCGGAGGAGGACGCCCACCGCCACGCGGGCGAGGGAACGATCGTCGTCGTGGACGATGAGGCGCCCATCCGGATGTTGGCGGCCGAGGCCCTGACCGAGGCCGGCTACTCCGTGGTCACGGCGGAAGACGCGCGCTCCGGACTCGCTCTTCTCAGGGCGACGCCCTCTGTGAGGCTGCTGCTCACCGATGTCGGTCTTCCGGGCGGCATGAACGGTCGACAGCTCGCTGACGCCGCCCGGGAAACCCACCCGGGGTTGAAGGTGCTGTTCATTACCGGCTACGCCGAGAGCGCTGTGCTGAAGGGGGGCGATCCGGGGCCGGGAATGCACATCATGACCAAGCCTTTCGAACTGAAGGCGCTTGCGAGGCGGGCTTCGGTAATCCTTGAAGGCGATGCCCAGGCTGGAAGTACCGAGGGGGAGATTCAATCCTCCCACGAAGCGTCTTGAGGCTTCAGTGAAGGTATGGCTTCTGTCTGCTCGCATTGACCCCACTGGTTCTGGAAGACACCCATGCTGGCTCTTCTTATCGCCCTGGTCATCATGCCCGGCGCCGACGGCCCGGCCGGCGGTCCCTGGCGGGAACTGATCCGGTTCGAGCCGACTGCGGAGCGGCGCGATGGGGTGTCCTTGTGGTTGACCGACAGCGCCGTTCTCCCGGCTGACGCTTCCGCGCGTCGAGATGTCAGGGCCGCCCAGGAACTCTGGGTCATCCATGGCGCCACGGTGGGAGGACAGGCGTTCACAATCATTTCCAAGCGGTATGATTGCGACCGAGGCGATATCTTCACCGATGCGGTTTCGACCTACACCCGGGATGGCCGTCTGCTGGCGACGGTCGGCGCAAGGTCCGAGCCGGACTATCCCCAGACCCATTCCGCGGAGTTTGAGGCTTACCGCGCCGTGTGCATGTCGTCGCAGCGCGCGGCTCGGGGGGACCGCGTCGCGAGCACGCTGGAAGCGGTGCAAAGAGCCACCGGGCAGAGCGACCCGGCCGCCGCCGGCGCAATGCAGATGGACCTGGACTACGACGGGCTACCGGACACGGTCAGTCTGGCGATGAGACCGCACAGCTTGCGGCACGATCTGGAGATCGTGCTGGGAGCCCGCGCCAACCGGACGCTCAACATCGTCGTAGCCCAACAGCCCAGCAGGGGGCCGATCGTTCAACGGGCGCTGCGTCCTGTTGAACGGGATCGCTATGTGACGGCGTGCCGCGTCGTGGATGGACGCGATGTCGATCCCTGCCGGACCGACTATCCGCTGGTGCAGCGCGGCGTCGAGATCGTCGCGGACGGCCAGCTCTCCTATCTGGTCTGGCACGAGGCCGGTGAACCGCAGGTCGCACGGTTGCCCTAGAATGATTTCCACCGGGCGGAGACTGTCGGCTGCGTCCAGCGCCTCTTCTCGCAGCGGCGGTCCCCGCGGGGGCCGGTGTGGTCGGTTTTGCCCTACACACCTCAAGGCCGATGGAGATGAGCCTTGAACGCGACCGGTCTGCTGTGGGACGACGGGGTGCTGGTCTGCTTTTTCCTGTACGTCTTCGCCGGCGGATGGGTCGTGACGCTGCTCGGTTGGGGCGTATGCCTCTTCATCGGGATTGTCAGACGACGATGGCGCGCCGCCGCAGCCTTGGCCCTGCTCGGGCTTCTGCCCGCCCTTTATATTTCAGTGCTCGGTCTTCTCGCGCTGACCGTCCGGAATCCGCCACCTTCCGACCTGGCGACGATCACCGTTCTGGGTGGTATGGTTTTGGCGACCTCTGCATGCCCGGTCGCCGCCGCAGCGGCGGCAAGGCGGACGGCGCGTCGTTGAGGGCGCTGGCTGGAGACCAGGCTTCGCTCTGGCGCGCCTAAGTCTCGGAAATCTCAAGCACTCGGTATCCTGACCCCGGGAGCGGCGTCCTGCCAAGGCGGTCTTTGGATGAACGGCCACCGAAGGGGCAGGCAAAAACCGTCGCTCGTCTTCTCCGCGACGGCCCGGGGCCCAAACGCCCTCTCGCTGCCCTGCCCGCAGGAACCGTAATCGCAGCGAACGTGTTTTCCGTGCTCACAGAAGGGAGACACCCATGGCTACCGAACGCACTGTTGAACGCCCGGACGGCTCTATCGAACGCACCACGACCTCGGATCGCACCGTCGTCCGCGAACGTCGCGGCGGCGGCATGGGGGCCGTGGTCGCCCTGATTATCGGCCTGCTCGCCGTCATCGTAATCGGATACTTCTTGATGAACATGAGCCAGAGCGAGCGGATGGAGTCCAACGCGATCGCCGGCGCGGCGGAAAGCGTGGGTACGGCGGCGGAGAACGTCGGGGACGCCGCGCGCTCGGTCGCTCCGGCAGCCGAATAAAACGGCTCCGGTACAGCTGGCGAAGGCCGCCTCGCTCGCGGGGCGGCCTTTTCTTGTGGTGCGAGAGACGGCCTTCGAACCGTCGCGCCAGACGGCGCAGGCGCTGGCTTGGCGCTCCTGGGCAACGCCCAGTCTCGCACGGCGACCGTCGGCATGCCGTTCGGCGCCGCTCACGCCGGCTTTACCCGACCGAGCGCGTGTCATCGTCCGCGAGGGGGCCGGACGCAGATTGCTCGAGGACGGTCTGGATCGCCGAAAAGAGCCCGGCGGCCGTTATGGGCTTGCTGACGTGCCCGTCCGAGCCCGCGGCCTGACCGGCCGCGATGTGTTCCGGCATCGCGTTGGCCGAAAGCATAAGGGTCGGGACCCGCGACAGCGTCGCGGCTCGTTCATGCGCGCGGATCTCGCGAACTGCGGAGAAACCATCCAGCACCGGCATCTGGATGTCCATCAGGATCAGGTCAAACGTCTCGCGACGCGCCGCCTCCACGGCCAGGCTGCCGTCCTCGACGCAGATCACTTCGGCGCCCGCCTCTTCCAGGATCAGCTGGACCACACGACGGTTGGTGGGGTTGTCGTCTGCGACGAGGATCTTCAGGGGACGGTCGTCGCTTGCGGGGGCGGCGATCACCTCGTCTGCCTCCGCTGAGCCCACCGGTTCCGCCAACACGAGCGGCAGGTCGAGCCAGAAGGACGAGCCTTCTCCCGGCGCGCTTTGACAGTTCAGCTCGCCGCCCATGAGACCGGCCAGCTGACTCGAGATCGCCAGTCCCAGTCCCGTCCCGCCGAAGCGGCGGGTGATCGTATCATCGGCCTGCTCGAACCTCCGGAACAGGCGATCGCGCACCTCAGGTCCGAAACCAATGCCTGTGTCCGACACCAACAGGCGCAGCCGACTGCCGGGCTGGCGGGTCAAAGTGACCCGGACGGCTCCGGTGTCGGTGAACTTCACCGCGTTCGAAACGAGGTTGTGAGCGATCTGCTTGAAGCGGGTTACATCTCCCATGACGGAGCGTTCGAGGTCCGGGCCAATGTCCATGGTCAAGGACAATCCCTTTTCCGAGGCCTTGAGCCCGGCGACAGCCACGACGTTCTCGATCGCGCTGCGCAGATCGAAAGGGGCCGATGCGATCGTCAGCGCGCCGGATTCGACGCGAGCGAGATCCAGGATGTCTTCCAGCAGATGCGCCAGCGTATCCGCGCAGCCGCGAACGACTTCAGCGAGTTCCTTCTCGCGCGAGGGCAGACTCGCCTTGCAGAGCATATCGGCCATGGCCAAAACGCCGTTCAGCGGCGTGCGGATTTCGTGGCTCATGTTGGCCAGGAAGGCGCTCTTGGCCGCACTCGCTGCTTCCGCGGCGGCCTTGGCGTCGGCCAGTTCCTCGGTGCGGGCGGCCAGATCGAACTCACGGGCCTTGAGCGCCGTGATGTCGACCGCCACAGCGATCAGGCCTCCATCGGCCAGCCGACGGTCCTCGAAACGATACCACCGTCCGTTCGCAAGCTTCTGTATACGCGAGCCGTCGCCCGACGATCGCGCTGACAAGCGCGCTTCGAGCCAGTCAGCCTCCCGCCCCACAGCGTCCGGATGTCGGCCTTGCAGGAGATCGTGTTCAAGCAATTGGCGGTAGGGCATCCCGGTGCGGAGCGGGCTGGCGTCGCCCTCGGCGCCCCCGGCAGCCGCATATTCTGAGTTCCAGATCACCAGGCGATCGTCAGCATCGTAGAAGGCGAGGCCGGCGGGCATCCCGTCCAACGCCGCCTTCAGATAGTTCAGGGACCTCGCCTTCTCGGCGTTGGCCCGCCTCACCCGGCCGACAGCGTCCCGCAGGCGTCGATCGCGTCGCACTTCATCCGAGACGTCGCGGGACATGGCCAACAGGCGCACCACCTGACCCACCTCATCGCGGATCGGGGAAACGACCGTGTCCCACCAGCGGGGGCGCCCTTTCGCGGTCGGGCAGTAGGCCCGGAACCGGCCCACACCGCCTTCCCGCGCCAGTTCCAGCGCCGTTCGCATTGCTGGCCGAGACTGTTCCGGCCACAGATCGGTCCAGAGCTTTCGATGGTTTTGGGCGAAGGCGTCGATCTCCAGCAGTCGGAGGCCATGGGCGTTCATGAACTCGACTGTTCCATCGAGTTCGAGGATGCGCATGACGTCCGGACTGGCTTCCGCTACGGCAGCGAAATAATTCTCGTTTAACCCCGACATCCCTGATGCCCTCCCGGTGCAAGGATAGCCAGTATTTGCAAAGACTTGCTGAATTCCGGCGCGGGACAGGCCGTCCGGCGCCAAGGCAGCAGCGTCACCGACCCTTCGCCGCCCGGCGTTCGGATGCGTCGCATCTCAGGGGAGAGCGCTTGCGTTTCGCGACGAGATCAGCTTTCCCCCGCAAATGGGAAAATATGATCCGCTCTGCGTCTATCTCCGCCGGCAGAAGGCGGACGCGGTCGATCTCAGCTTTCGAGACATCGAACGGAAGCTTGGCGCCTTTTTGCCGAAGGCGGCCCTTGGGGACAGCTGGTGGCGACCGGGCGGTGGGGTTCAGACGCAAGCGTGGACAGAGGCCGGCTTTGAAGCTGCGCCGGCTTTGAAGACGGAGAGGGTCCTGTTCACGCGCAGGATCGCTCGGCCCGCGTCGCCAGACCAGCTTCCCTGAGAGTCGGGCAGCGCCGCGACGCATGGGCACGCAGGCTCAGCGGCTTGCTCCACACTATCGGCCCCGGATCGATCGGGCGCTCCGCCCGGCACATCGCCGCGGCTCCCGCGCAGCCAGAGGCCTTGCCGGCCCGGCGACAGCTTCCCGTCGCCCGACCTTCGCGGGCGCACCGTCGACCTCGTTCAAAACCGACGCGGCGGCGCGAACGTATGACTGCAAACTGACCGCGCGGCGACCGTGACCGCGAGCCAGGATTTTCACTGTCCGGGCATCCCGGCCGTGGGCCCTCCTGCATCACAGTCGGCGAAACGGTCACCGGAGCATCAAGCGAGGTGCCAGCACGGCTCTGAACCGAGCCTTGCGGAACGATTTAATATCGTCTGCATTCCCGGCCCATCCCAACCCTTGATGCAGCGAGGCCTGAGGACCTCCTCGCTGGTTTGACTTGGAAACCGGACAATGACCAACAGGCTTCTGCAGGCGCTGAACGAGATTGATCGCGCCCGCATTATCCCCTTGCTCGAACACCGGGAGTTCGAGGTCGGGCAGGTGCTGGTTGAGCAGGAGAAGGACCTGACCGTAGTCGCCTTCCCCGTGACCGCACAGTTCACCCACGAATTCCATGGTCCCGGGGACGTCTATGTCGAGACCGGATGGGTTGGCTGCGAGGGCGTGACGGCGCCCCTGCCGTTGCTGGCCGAGGCGCCCTCGCCCTGGCGTATCACCACACGATTGGCGGGATCCGCCTGGTGTATCGACGCCGGGAGGTTGAGGTTGATTGTCAAGCAGAGCGTCAGCCTTCGGGAGGGGCTTGCGAAGCTCGCGCTCTACTACAACGCCCAGGACAGTCTATCCACGGCGTGCGCCGCAGCGCATCCGGTCCTGAGCCGGGTGGCGCGCTGGGCGCTGATGGCTTCGGATCACACCGGGACGACCGAGATTCCGGTGACCCAGGAGGAGATCGCACGTCTTCTCTCATCCCAACGGACGTCGGTGGTCGAAGCCTTCAGCAAGCTGCGGGATATCGGCGCGACGAAGACCATGAGGGGAAGGGTGGTGATCGTGGACCGGACGCGCCTGAGGGAGGCGGCCTGCGCATGCTGCGACGAACTGGATCGATTGGCGCATATGTTGGACGTGCCGGTCGGCGGACTGCGTCGTCCTGACCGAGCGCTGCCGTGGTTCGGATAGAGCACAGCCGTCGACTTTGGCCGCCAATGGGGACGGCGTGACCCGGACCGTGGTGTCCCGCGGGACCTCACCTTACGCCGAGCGCGCGGTCAATCGGACGACCCGTCCGACGACGCGAAACATCCGTTTGCTCCGGGAAGGCTGAGCTTCGAGCGGAAACTGAGACTCTCGGATACCGGGTCAGACCTTGGCGCCCAGGAGACGGACGACAGTGGCGAACATCCGCGACGCGTTTTCGTCATCCAGATTGTCGACGTCCACACCCTGGGTCACGGCGTCAATCCGGGTGACGATATCACTGCACACAGTTTCCGCCCGCGGGGCAGTGTCGATGACCCAGTCGGCGATCGCTGAAATCGCCGCGAGGGCTTCCTGCCCAGACATCTGACTGTCCTGAAGGCGGGCGACGGCGGCGATCTCGGCGATCTCACGCAGGGCTCGCCGACAGGTGACGGGATCGGAATTGTCCATTTGGCTCCAACCCGACAGCTTCGCACGGGTTCAACGTCCGCACTCGAGACTTTCGGTGATTGCCGGAAGATCCGGTCACGCCGACGCAAACGCTCCCAAACGGGGAGAACCGGGCGCGGCGACCCGCGTTCAGACCCTGTTGCTGGAGCCCCCCCATGTCCCTGTCCCGTCTCGCCGCTGCCGTGGGCGGCATTCTTCTGTCGAAAAGCGGTCGTCGCCTGGCCGGACGCCACGCCGGCAAGCTGGCGCTCGCGACCCTGGCCTGGGAGCTGTACCAGTCCCGCCGCAAGCGCGGGCGCGCCCTGCCGCCGCAGCCGCGAGGCCAGCAGGCTCGGCTCCCAAAGCCGGGCCGCTGGAGCGGTCGGACGCCGGGGAAGCGATAATCCGGCGTCGACGGACCTGAGCGGACCGGTCGTCGATCAGGCGGCGAGTTCCGCGAGGACGGCCGCCAGAAAGGCGGGGTCATGCTCCCCCTCCTGTTCGGCGTCGAAGATCAGCCGATCCTCCGCCCACCGCCGGGACTCCTTGTCCGGAAGACGCCGCCGCAACGCCCTGGCGCGGGCAGGCGAGAGTGTGAAGGCGGTCGCCTTAGGTCCGGAGCAGATGCGCGTCACGCCCGCCTCGGCGGCGAGCGCCGAAAGGCGCGTCGCTGAAACGAGGGCGGCGACGGGGGGCGGGGGCGTCCCGAACCGATCAGCGATCTCGTCCTCCAGGGCGTCCACCTCGGCTGCGGAGACGACGCGGGCCAGCCGGGCGTAGAGATTGATCCGCATCGTCGCGTCCGGAATGAACTCTTCCGGCAGGAAGGCGGTCTCCCCGATACGCGGCGGCGAGAGGTCCGGCGGCGGCTCTTCACCGCGCGCCGTACGCACCGCGCGCTCGAGCACCCGCTGGTAGAGGCTCGGACCGATCAGGGTCATATGCCCGGCCTGCTCATCGCCGACGAGGTCGCCGCCCCCGCGCAGGTCGAAGTCCCGAGCGCTGATGGCGAAGCCCGACCCCAGCCGGTCAAAGGCCTCCAGGGTGGCCAGTCGGGCCAGGGTTCCCTCGGCGATGTCGTCGTCAGGATCCGTCAGCAGACAGGCGAAGCCCTGTGTTCGGCCGCGACCGACGCGTCCCCGGAGCTGGTGAAGCTGGGCCAGGCCAAAGCGGTCCGGCCGCCAGACGACGATGGTGTTCGCCCGTGGCACGTCGAGCCCGCTTTCGATGATGTTGGTGGCCAGCAGAATGTCGCCGGCGCCGTCGGCGAAGCCCACCATGGCCTCATCGACCTCGGCGACCGGCATCTTGCCGTGCACCATGACGACGCGAAGC
This sequence comes from Brevundimonas sp. GCM10030266, assembly GCF_042666595.1. Classification (NCBI taxonomy): domain Bacteria; kingdom Pseudomonadati; phylum Pseudomonadota; class Alphaproteobacteria; order Caulobacterales; family Caulobacteraceae; genus Brevundimonas; species Brevundimonas sp. GCM10030266. The sequence goes on along the minus strand of NZ_JBHTCY010000003.1, from coordinate 445,672 downwards.
TCAGGCGTCAGGGTTTCCAACCGGCGTCGCATAGGCTCCAGGTCCTCGATGCGGGGGCACACCACGAAGCTCTGGCCGCCCCGTCGCTTTTCGCGCAGCAGGGCGGTGCGCAGCGAGGCGGGCTCCAGCGCGGTAGTGACGGTGCGGATCGGACGGCGCCGCGCCGGCGGGGTGGTGATGAGGCTGACCTCGGTCAGGCCCACCAGGGCGGCCTGCAGCGTCCGGGGAATGGGCGTGGCCGTCAGGGTCAGGGCGTGATCCGCCCGTTCGCGCAACCCGTCCTTCAGCCGCGAGCCGAACCGCTGCTCCTCGTCGATGATCACCAGGCCGAGGTCGGCGAAGGCGAGCCCGTCCGAGGCGAGCGCCTGGGTCCCCACGACAATGGAAATGGAGCCGTCAGCCAGGCCCGCCCGAACCGCCGCGGACGCCCGGCTGTCGACCAGACGGGAGAGGTGGGCGATCTGGAGGCCGGTGTCGCGGAAGCGGCGCAGGAAGGTCTGGAAATGCTGGCGGGCGAGCACGGTGGTGGGGGCGGCGACCGCGACCTGGCGTCCGGCCAGGGCGACAGCCGCCGCGGCGCGCAGGGCGATCTCGGTCTTGCCGAAGCCGACGTCGCCGCAGACCAGCCGGTTCATCGGCCGGCCGCTCTCCAGGTCGTCCAAGACGGCGGCGATGGCCGCGGACTGATCGGCGGATTCGGGGAAGGGGAAGCGGGCGACGAAGGCGGCGTAGGCCTGGCGCGGGGGGCGGATCGGCGCGGTTTCCGCCTGCGCCTTGGCGGCCGCCAGGGCCACCAGCCGGGCCGCGGTCTGATCGATCTGCGCGCTGACCTCCGCGCGCCGCCGCAGCCAGGCGTCCGACCCGAGCGTGTCGAGGGTCACCGCCGACGGCTCGGAGCCGTAACGCCAGATCCGGCCGAATTCCTCCATCGGCGCGAGCACTGTCGCCCCGCCCCGATACTCAAGCCTCAGCACGTCGCGCTCGAAGCCGTCGACCGAGACGCGCTCCAAAGCCTGGAGCACGCCGAGGCCATGCGCCTCATGGATGACGACGTCGCCCACCCGAAGCTCCGGCTCGCCGATCACACTGGCCGCCTGGGACACGGGTCGGGCGACGCGGCCGCCGAGCACATCGGTCGCACTCAGCAGGGTCAGGTTCGTCGCCGGGTCATCGTATCCCGCGCCCGGATCGGCGACGAGGGCGACAAGCGCGCCCGGGGGCGCCGCGCAGGCGTCGGCCCAGCGCGGGACAGGCGGCGGGAGGTCCAGCGACTGGCGTTTCAGGAGGCGGGCGATCAGGCGCAGCTCCGTTTCGGTCGCGGCGAAAACGACGCGTCGGCCCGCGGCCTGACGGTCGCCGATGAAGGTCTTCAGCGCCCGCCCGGGGCTGCGTTCGCTCGCGAAGACCGGCAGGGCGGCGGCGTCCGCCGGCGGGTCCAGCAAAACTGCGGAGGCCAGGGCCGTCTTCGCCTCCGCGGCGGTCAGGTACAGGCCGGCGGGGTCGGCCGGTCGCGCGGGGGACGCGCCGAAGGTCCCGGCGGCGGCGTGGCCCTCCCGGACGACGTCGAGGAAGCGTTCGCATCGGGCCGCCGTGTCCGCCTCCACGAAGAGCGTCGCCCCGCCGATCAGATCGAACAGGGTCTCAAGTGGACCAACGGCCTCCGCCATCCGGTGCTCGCAGCCGTTGTCCCGCTCGACGTCGTCCGGGAGATGCAGTTCGGAGGCACCGATGAGAACCGCGGCGTCGAGATCGTCCTCAGACCGCTGCGACAAGGGATCGAACCATCGCAGGGTCTCGATCCGGTCGTCCACGAGGGTGACCCGGATCGGGCGCGGCGCTGCGGGCGGATAGACATCGACGACCTCCCCGAGAAGGGCGATCTCGCCCGGCGAATCCACGCGGTCATCGAACAGGTAGCCGGTCCGGCGCGCGAAGGCCGCCAGGGCGTCCCGATCAAGCGGCTCTCCGGCCCCAAGGGAAAAGGTCGCGGCCCGGGCCTCCGGCGGGGGCAGGCGCTGGAGCGCCGCATCGGGGGAGACGACCAGCACCTGGCGCGGGCCCGGTTCCGACAGGCGGCGGAGCACCGCCAGGCGTCGCCCCTGGCATTCCCGGGAGGGCGAGGCGTGGTCGTAGGGCAGGCTGTCCCATGGCGGAAGAACCAGGACCTCGACCTCCGGATCGGCCAGACCGGCGAGCGCCCGACCGATCTCGTCCGCCCGGGTCTCGCCGGTGGTCACCAGCACCGTCTGACCGTCCGTCATCCGCTCGACGAGCCGGGCGGCGATCAGGGCGGGGCTGGACCGGCCCGGTTTGCCGGCCGGCTCCGCCTCCGCGGCGCCCCCGACCAGCGGGGTTTCGCCCAGCGCCCCCTCAGGCGACCCGTCGGCCGCCGTCGATCGGGGCTCAGGCAAGGTCTCGCACCTTGGGTTCGCGATCCCACTGACGCGTTGCGGCGGCGGACGTGAAAGCCTTGACGGACTTGCCCAGGACGATCACGCCCGCATCCGGCTCCACCGACGCCTTGTCGAGCAGCGGTTGCGCCTCCGCCGTATGGCCGATGGCTTTCAGGTGCCCGAAGGCGTCCCGCACGAAGTCCACGGCGGCGCTGTCCTCAACCAGCCGGGCGCACCCCTCTTCGGAGAGAACCAGGGCGACGGCGTCAAACAGCACCGAGGGCGCACCCTGGAGCTGCCGGTCGGCGAGGAGGGCGGAGCCGTCCTTCAGCGTCACCCCGCCGATCTTCGGCGCGATGATCTGCACCTGCGCTCCGGCGGCTTCGGCCGCGGTCTTCACCCGCGTCACCGCGTCGCCGTCGGTTCCGTCAGCGACGAGCAGGCCGACCAGGCGCCCCTTCAGCGTGTCCGGATACTTGCCGACGATCCGCAGCGCGGGGCTGTCCGCCAGATCGACCGGCGGCGCGGCGGGAACCGAGGCGTCCGGCAGGTCCATGGCCAGGCCGTCGGCGACGCGGGCCGCCAGGTCTTCATCGACGTTGCGCAGATTGGCCAGCACGCGCAGGCGCACATGGGGAAGCGTGACCTTCGACAGTTCGAACACCAGGGCGCTGGCCAGGTGGGCCTGTTCGATTTCGCTCTGCGACCGGTAGAACAGCCGCGCCTGGCTGAAGTGATCGGCGAAGCTTTCGGCGCGCAGCCGGACCTTGCCCTCCTCGACCGGCGTGCGGAAGCTGCGGAAGCCGCCCGCCGGGTCCTCCCGCGGGCCGCCCGCCTCTCCGGCCTCGGCCAGGCTGTTGGGCTCGTAGTTGGCGCGCCCCTTCGGCACGGCCATCTGCATCTGTCCGTCCCGCTGGAAATTCTGGAAGGGGCAGCCCCTGGTCTGGTTGATCGGGAGCTGATGGAAATTCACCGTGCCCAGCCGGGACAGCTGGGTGTCCTGGTAGGAGAACAGCCGTCCCTGCAGCAACGGGTCCTCCGAGAAATCGATGCCGGGCGGGATGTTGCTGGGCAGGAAGGCGACCTGCTCGGTCTCGGCGAAGAAATTGTCCGGGTTGCGGTTGAGCGTCAGCTTGCCGATCACCCGCAGCGGATGGAGCTCCTCCGGGATCAGCTTGGTCGCGTCCAGGATGTCGAAGGGCAGGGCGTCCGCCTCGGCCTGGGTCAGCACCTGCACCGCGAAATCCCATTCGGGGAAGTCGCCCTTGTCAACGGCGTCCCAGAGATCCCGCCGCAGATAATCCGGGTCGGCCCCCGCGATCTTCACCGCCTCGTCCCAGCAGGTGGACTGGGTTCCCAAGCGTGGCCGCCAGTGGAATTTCACGAACACGGCCTCATCCGCCTCATTGAGCAGGCGGAAGGTGTTGACGCCGAAGCCCTCGATCATGCGGTAGGAGCGGGGGATGGTCCGGTCCGACATCTGCCACATGACCATGTGGGTGGCTTCGGGCATCAGGCCGATCCAGTCCCAGAAGGTGTCGTGCGCGCTGGCGGCCTGCGGGAAGCCGCGATCCGCCTCCATCTTCACCGCATGGACCAGGTCGGGGAATTTGATCGCATCCTGGATGAAGAAGACCGGGATGTTGTTGCCGACGAGGTCCCAGTTGCCTTCCCGGGTGTAGAATTTGACGGCGAAGCCGCGCACGTCGCGGGGCGTGTCCACCGATCCGGCCCCGCCGGCGACCGTCGAGAAGCGGACGAAGACCTCGGTCTTCTCGCCGACCTCGGTCAGGATGCGGGCGCGGGTCAGGCCCGCCAGGCTTTCAGTCAGTTCGAACACGCCGTGGGCGGCGTTGCCGCGGGCGTGGACGATCCGCTCGGGGATGCGCTCGTGGTCGAAGTGGTGGATCTTCTCGCGCAGGACGAAGTCCTCGAGCAGGGACGGTCCACGGCGTCCGGCTTTCAGCGAGTTCTGGTTGTCGCTGACGGGGACGCCGTGGTTGGTGGTGATCCGCTGGTCCGGGGCCGCGGCGTGCTCGTGGCGCTCGCCGCCGTTCCCGGTCGCGGCCCCTGTTGCCGCTCCCGATGCGGCGCCCGACCCGGTGTCTGACACGGCCTTCCGACGGGGCGCGGTGGCGGGCTTGCTGCGGGGAGCGGATGTCTTGGCGCGGGCCATGGGCGAACCTTCTGGTGAGAGGAGGCGCGGACCGTCGCCCCTGCGACCGGGCGTCCGCGCCCCGTCTGCCAATCCGTCGCCCGCCTGCCGGTTCCTAAGTCCGTTCGCCGACGTCGCGATCGGCCGTCGCCGGCCTCGTTAGCCGGCGGCGACGCTGATCCACTCAGCTGAAACCGTTCGCCAGGGCGGACCGGCGCGGAGCCTGGGACATGACAGGCGATGCGTCGCCGGGGCGCCGTCAGCCTTCGAGGCTGGTCGCCAGGTCGCGCAGGCGGAAGGGCTTGACCAGCCGCGGCAGGTCAGGGTCGATGCCCTCGACGTCGGCGTAGCCCGAGATGATCAGCAGGCGCCGATCCGGGAAGCGGCTCCGGAAAACCCGGGCCAGGTCCGTCCCGGACAACCCCGGCATCAGATGATCCGTGACCAGGACGTCGGGCGATGCGCCGCCGTTCAGGAGGTCGAGCGCGGCTTCCGCGGACCCCGCTTCGATCACCTCATAGCCGAGGTCCGCCAGCATGGCGGCGGTGCTGGAGCGGACAATGTCCTCGTCATCGACCAGCAGCACGACGCCGGTTGCGGCGAAGGCGGTCGTGTCGGGCGCCTCCGCATCGACGGCGGCCATGCTGGTCGCCGGCAGCCAGAGGCCGACATCCGTGCCGACCCCGGGACGACTGTCGATGGTCAGCGCGCCGCCGAGCTGGGCCGCCAAGCCATGCACCATGGACAGACCCAGCCCGGTGCCCTGACCGATCCCCTTTGTCGAGAAGAACGGCTCGATCGATCGCCGGAGCGTCTCGGCGTCCATGCCCTTCCCCGTGTCGGCGACCGAAATCCGGACATAGGGGCCGGGCTCCAGGCCGGCCGGGTGATCCGGACCGACGTCCTCGACCTGCGCCGACAGGATCAGTCGTCCCCCGTTGGGCATGGCGTCGCGGGCGTTCACGCTCAGGTTCAGGATCGCCATCTCGATCTGGTTCTCGTCCGCCACGGCCGACGGCAAGCCCTCGGCGACGTCGACGATCACCCGGGTCTGGGGGCCGGAGGTGCTGGCGACCAGTTCCGCCATGCCGCTCACCAACGCGCCGATGTCGACCGGTCGGGGCTGCAGGGGCTGACGACGGGCGAAGGCCAGCAGGCGCTGGACGAGCACGCGGGCGCGCTCCGCGGACTGGATGGCGCCGTCGATCAGGCGCCGCTCTCGCTCATCGCCCACGCCGCGGCGGTGCAGGAGATCCAGGCTGCCGACGATCGGCGTCAGCAGGTTGTTGAAGTCATGGGCGACCCCGCCGGTGAGGCTGCCCATCGCCTCCATCTTCTGGCTTTGCCGCAGGGCCTCCTGGGCCGCCAGCAGTTCCGCCTCGGCCTGCCGACGCTCGGAGATATCGGTGGCGACGTGGAAGGCGGCGACGATGGTCCCGCGCTCGTCGCGCAGGGGGGTGTAGGTGATCTCCCACTCCGGCTGGCCGTATTCGGGGCGGCCGAACACTTCTGTGACGGTGAAGCTTTCGCCGGACAGGGCCCGCGCCATCAAGGTCCGCATCGCCGTGCGTTGCGGGTCGTCGAACAGCTCGGGGAAGACGTCGCCGATGCGCGTGTCGAATCCGTTGACCCGTCGGAAGGCGTCGTTGTGCGCCTTGTTGAAGGCGACGAGACGGAAGTCCTGATCGAAGGCGCAGATCGCCGACGCCGTGGCCTCCACGATGTCATGGTACTGGCGCAGCTCGGCGGTCCGCTCCGCCACCTGGCGCTCCAGGGTGTCGTTGAGCTGAAGCAGCTGGGTCTCGGCGGCCTTGCGGGCGCTGATGTCGTTGAAGAGGATGGCGACCCGGTCCTCCCCGGGCTGGCCGGTCGGGAAGGCGTGGACGTCGAACCAGCGGCCCATGGCTTCCGATCCGTTCTCGAACCGGGTCGCGACGCCGCTTCGGGCGACCGCCCCATAGCTCTCGAACCACTGCGGCTCCAGGCCAGGCACCAGTTCGCTCGCCCAGCCGCCGACGGCGTCGACCAGACCGGTCTGACGCTCGAACGCCGGATTGGCCTCGATGAAGCGGTAGTCGACGGCGCGATCCCCTTCGAACCGCATCTCGACGACACAGAATCCGACGTCGACCGCCTCGAACAGGGTGCGGTAGCGGGCCTCGCTCTCCCGGAGGCGCGCCTCGGCCCCGACCCTCTGGACCTGCGCCCAGCAGCGCTCGACGACGGTCTCCACGAGCCGGATGTCCTCGTCCGTCCAGTCCCGCGGCCGCGTCTGGTGGACCGCCATCATGGCGACGAGGCGATCGTCCTTGACCAGCGGGCAGCAGACGATGGCGGCGATGTCGATCGACAGGAACATGTCCCGGCCGTCGGCGGGCTCCAGCTCGCCAGCTACGTCCTTCACCACCAGCGTGCGACCCGACCGCATGTCGGCCGCAGCCCGCGAGCCGAACAGGTCCAGGCTGTAGGCTCCGGCGGAGGTCTTCACGCCCGGGGCGGTGTAGTCGTCGCGGATATGGAACTGGTCATTGTCCGCATCGACGTCGGCATAGGCGCACCGGGACGCGCCCAGGCGTTCGGCGAGCAGGCCGGCCGCCAGCAGCATCGCTTCGGGTGCGGTGGCCGCCTCCTGCAGCGACTCGTCGAGCGTGCGGAGAAACCGCAGGCGGCTCTCGCTCTCTCTCAGGGCGCGGTCCGCGGCCTTGCGGGCGGTGATGTCGATCGCCGTCCCGACCACCCGAACGCAGGCGTCCGTCTCGTCGAACAGCCCCCGACCCTTGGCCGCCACCCAGCGGACGACCCCGTCTCCCTTGCCGACCGTGCGATACTCGACGTCGTAGAGGGCGCGCTGGACGGGATCGCACGCCGCGTGGAAGGCCGCGACCGCCTGGTCCCGGTCCTCCGGGTGCAGGCCTTCATAGAAGTCGGTCATCGAGACGGGTTCATCCGGCGAGATGCCGAACATGCCCTTGACGATCGGCGGCCAGATGAGTTCGTCCCTGACGATGTCGACATCCCAGAAGCCGACTTCGGCCGCCTGGGTCGCCAGTCGCAGCCGTTCCTCGCTGACGGCCAGGGCGATGCGGCTCGCCTGGAGTTCGGACAGGTCGAGCATGGCCCCGATCATCCGCTCGGCCCGCCCTTCCGAATTCCGGATGATGCTGCCCCGATCCAGGATTTGTGCATAGGATCCGTCGGCGCGCCGGAAGCGGTATTCATCGCTCCAGCTCATCGCACCGCCGTCGATCGCCGAATGGATGCTCTCGTCGATCCGGTTGCGGTCCTCCGGATGGATCTGGGCGATCCACCACTCGCCTGTGCGATCGACGTCCGAGGGCGCATGGCCGTAGCTGGCTTCGAGCGCCGCATTCCAGGCGACGTGATTGCTCGCGAAATCCCAGTCCCAGATCGCATCGTTCGTGGCCAGGGCGGCGAGCCGGTAACGCTCTTCGAGGGCCGCGAGCGCGGCTTCGGCCAGGCGTTGGCCCTCCAGGGCGGCGGCGAGGCGCGCCTCCGGCGCAGTATCGCAGGGGGAGGGAGGCGACGCCGTCATTAATCGCCAGCCTGAACCGGGCGCCAGGCGCGGGGAAGGGCGTCGCGTCGCGGACGCGCTGTGTCAGACTGAGGTCCGTTCATGGTCTTCCTCTTATCCCCCAAATACCCGTCACCCGACGCCGCCCCGCGTCCAGCGGTCAGTTTGGCTGTCCGTCGCCGACGAAAGACCATAGCGTCCTGGCGAGTTTCGCATCCGAATACGGCTTGGCCAGGAAGATGGATCGCGCGGGCAGCAGTTCGGCCGCCGGCCGAAGGTTGCCGGAGGTCAGGATGATCTCGATCGGCGGCCACCGGTCCCGGATGGCGACTGCGAGCTGCGCGCCGCTCAGGCCGCCGGGCATATCGATGTCCGTGAAGACGATGCGGATATCCGTCCGCGCCTCCAGAATCTGCACGGCTTCAGCGGCGTTGCGGGCCTCGACGGGCGTAAAGCCGGCCTCGGCGACCGCCTGCAGGGCGGCCATGCGCACGATGGGTTCGTCCTCGACGACGAGGACGTATCGCTCGGGGTTCGGAGGAGGCGAACGGTCGTCGCTGATCATGACAGGCGGAGCTCCTCAAGCGACGCCGTCAACACCGCGTTTAATCCACGGGCCTCGTAACGCAGATCGACCTTTCCAGATCCAATCAAACCGGCCTGGATCAGTTTGGAGCCGAATCCCCTGCGTGCGGGCGGGGACACCGGCGGACCCCCGCGCTCGGACCACTCCAGGAGCAGGTCGCCCCCTTCAATGCGCCAGAGCAGGGTCACCCGGCCCTCCGTGTTCGACAACGCGCCATGTTTGAGCGCGTTCGTGGCCAATTCATGGGCGATCAGGGACATGGACAGCGCAGCCCTGGCCCCCAGAACGACGGGCGGACCGCGAAGCTCGAAGCGTTCAGCGGGAGCCAGACCGGTCAGCACGTCGGTCAGCAGACCGCCCAGGTCGACGTCCTCCCAGTCGTCGCGGAGCAGGACGTCGTGAGCGGCGGACAACGACTGCAGGCGGCCCTGGAAGTCCGCCAGGGCGTGGGGCGCCGACTCCGTGCGCAGCGTCTGGCTCGCAATGGCCTGAACCAGCGTCATCGTGTTTTTCAGCCGGTGGGTGGTCTCCTGCTGCACCAGGCGACGCTGTTCCAGGAGTTCGTCCTTCTGGAACAGGACGCGTCTCAACTCGAGCTGCGACATGACCTGCCGTCCCAGAACATCCAGGGCCTGGCGCTGGAGCGGATCCAGCGCGCGCGGCCGCGTGTCCAGCACGCACAGGGTGCCGATCGGCAGTCCCTCCGCCGTCTTCAGCAGCTTCCCGGCATAGAACCGCAATCCGTTCTCGGCCGTCACCAGGGGATTGCATTCAAAGCGTGGATCCCGCCGCGCGTCGGGCACTTCCAGAAAGTCTTCTTCCAGAATGGCCTTGGCGCAGAAGGATGTGTCGAGCGGCGTCTCGCGCACGCCCAGACCCACCTCAGCCTTGAAGAACTGCCGATCCGATCCGATCAGGTTAACCACGGCGATGGGCGCATCGCAAATGCGCGCCGTGAGGGTGGCGACGTCATCGAAGTCGCGTTCCCGGGGCGTATCCATGATCCGGTAGGACGCCAAGGCGTCCAACCTGAGTTGCTCTCGGCTCAAACCGTCCACCGCAATGCTTATGGCTGCGCTTGCTAAAGGGGCGGCCCCGCAAGATCGTTCCGCCGCTGCGCGCCCCGTCCGGAAGCGTCTACAGCCCGCCCCCTGGATAAACCCTTCGCTCGACGAGGCCGGCCCCGGCGCGAGTAGGGCGGGTGGCTCGGTCGTGAACCTGGACCCTCGACGACGGATCGAAGCGCCGGGGTCGGCGTTGGAGGCCACATGCCAGCCGACGTAAGATCTCTCCGCGGCGGATGCGCCTGCGGTGCTATCCGCTTCAAAACTCTGTCCGACCCTTTGCGGACAGGGCTCTGCCACTGCATGGTCTGCCGGAAGGCCCACGCCTCGGCCTTCAACCCGTTCGTCGTCTTCCCGGCGGAGGCCGTGGAAGTGACGGGCACGCCGCGCAGCTGGTTCAGCTCGTCCGGCTACGACCGACGGTTCTGCGGTGACTGTGGTTCACGCATCCTCGCCGTCAACGGCGATGAGGTGGAAATCTCGCTGGGAAGTCTGGATGAGCCGGGCTTGCTCGCCCCTGAATACGAGTCCTGGGTTTCGCGCCGTGAACCCTGGCTTCGCCCCCTCGACACACCGCAGCACACGGCCAACCGCCTTGCCTGATGTTCGGCGACGGCGACGGTGTGTCGTCCCCGGCGCCGACCCGAAGTTTCCCGGGCATGGCGCCTGGTCCGACGCTCGGGAACGTCGGGCGTTCGGCCCCGTTAGCTGTGGCTGTCAAAAGGAGACCCACATGACGGACCTCTCGCAGATCAAAGAGCACATGGAAGTCATCGGCGCCGACGGCGTCCATCTCGGCACCGTCGACAGGGTTGAAGGCGACCGGATCAAGCTCACCAAAGCCGACAGCGGGTCGCACAGCGACCATCACCACTACCTCTCCGGCGGTCTCGTCGCCGAAATCGAAGGCAATCAGGTCCGGCTGTCCGCCAACTCAGACAACGCGGCGTTGCTGGAGGAAGAGGAAGGCGGCGAGGCGATCGCCGACCGGAAGTAGCGCCGAATGAACCTCGACAGTACGGCCATCGCCACCCGCCTTGTGGCGCTGCGCGAGGCGCTAGAGGCCAAGGTCTGGCCGACAGCCGTCGACGCGGCGATCCATGGCAATCACGACCGGATCCGGGATCTGGTCAAGCTGAAGGTGGACATAGAGGCGATCACATTCGCGCTCGAACATCGCCCGGTCGACCCTGCTGAGGGCGCGCCTTGAGACTCGACCTGACACAGCGACGGCGGAGGAGCTTGACCGCATCGACGGCTTGCGCGGTCATGGCTTCGAGATTGTTCGCTATCGCGAGGCGTGGGGGCGCTTCACCCATCTTCGTCAGTTGAGCGAGGTCCCCGGCCTGGCGGGCAAGACCGATGACGCTGGCGCCCATATCGCAGTCGAGACCACCTGACGCCCCCGTCCCGAGGCGAGAACACCCCGCGAGTATCGAGGCGGACGATCCGTCCAGCGAAGACGCTCTTGCGGCGTGGAAAGCCGGGAGGCGGCCCGACGGGATTTGCCCGGGGGAGGCTGTCGGGCCGCCGCGCCCGCTCCCAGGCGAGGTCTCGGACGCGCAGACCCTGTAGACCGATCCGGTCGGGAGGTCTGTCCGCTGGCCGACGGCGCGCGGATATGTCTCAGCGGCGATGTCGACGGTTGCCGCCCAGCACGGCGATGATGCCGAGCAGCAGAAATGCGGCCATTATCCCGATGATAACGAAGACGATCTGCAACTCCATCAAATGCGACCCCGCTCGATTGACTGTTGCACCGAGGGGGCGCTGCTGGAGGCGATGATGTCCGGGTCGACGGCGTCCAGCGCAGCCCATGCGTCGGTCAGCAGGCGCGGCTGATCGGGTTCAAGCGTGGTCACCCGATCGTGTGTGGAGCGGGCGTTCAGCCCGTTCTCCGACGGCTCGTCGCCCTGGATCAGCCTTGTGCCCTGCGTCTGTCGCAGGGGTGTCTTGCGCATCGGCACGGTGTGATCTCCCCGTTTTCCCCATGGTTCAGTGCGACACCCGCGTGGCGGTTCCTGTGTCGGTTTCCCCGCACGACCCGATCGCTTCTCAAAGCCGCAGCGGTTCTCCACGTGCGCTTCGCGGTTTGGCGCAGATTGGCGGATTTGCATTCTCATAGGATCAAGGCGAGGAGGTCTCCGCTTTCGAACCGTTCCAGACCGGTCCTGCGGTCGCGGGACAGTCACCGCGCATCATTGGCTATGATGACCGTGAGCGTGTTGCGGTTCCGTGCCAGACCATCAACGCTCGAACCTTCGGCGACCGGTCGATCCTCGCCGAAACTGATCGCCTCCATCCGGCTGGGCGCGACGCCGTGATCGATGAGATGGTCGCGGACGGCGTGAGCGCGACGGTCGCCCAGCGCCAGGTTGTAGTGACGTGAGCCTCTAGGTCCGTGTTGCCTTCGATCCGCGCAGTGGCCCACGGATTGTGCAGCAGCCACCTCGCCTGTGCATCGAGTTTCGGCGCGGCCTCGGGGCGAATCTCGGCGCTGTCCAGGTCAAGATACACCACACGGTACAGTCGGTCTGCGGCGAGGATATCCTGGTCTGCTTGCGTGGATTGCCGCGCCACGGCGTTGCCGGCGGCCAGCAGAATGACCTGACCCAATAGAACCGCGCCTATCGGCGCGAATGTGAGGAAAGCGCGAGTCATAGCACCCCGTTTCTCTGAGATGTCTGCGTCGCCCGGAGGGCCAAAAAAGGCTCTGCTCTCGCTCACGGTCGACGTCTGCGTCCCACCCCCTCGCGGACGAATGCCGGGTCCGTTGAATGGGCCCGGCTGCTGCTGCGGATTTCATTCAACGCGCTTGCGGCTCACGCATGATTTGGGCGCGCAAGGGGCGGTCATGTCGGTTCGGCCTCAGTCTCCAAACGATCTCAGGATTGATACGCAGTCCCGGATCGATGGCCGGGACCTTGCATATTGGTTTTCAGGTCAGACGTCAGGCTCGACGGCTGGCTACGGCGGCGGCGCACCAAACCTTCACCGGCTCAGGAGCGCCGTCGCCGGCCATGGTTCGCCCTGATAACTTATGGTTAGTTCCGGATTGCGCTTGCACGTTCGGAGGGTTTCATGGCTCACTCCAACAGCGACGCTTCCGTCGCAGTGGAGGGACTATCGATGAAAAAGAAACTCGGTCTCCTGAGCGCCGTGGCGCTCTTCGGTTCGATCATCATGCCTTCGGTCGCCGCCGCCGATCCGAACTGCAACTGCTGGTGGGTTGAAGAACGAAACGCCTACGGCGACGTCATCGGCGGTCACTGGGAGTGTCCGAGCGTCCTCATCTGCCAGATCACCGTCACGCCGGAAGGCTGACGACGATAACCCCGGGGGAAGGCCCGGGGTTATTTTATTCCGTCGGTGCCGCCTGTCGCGCGCGAACCGACCCGATTTCGCGACCCACGTGTCGGAGCGCAGACATCCGCATATCCAAGCGCTGTTGGGCACAAGAAGCCGGACCCTACGCTCGGATACACCGGGTTAGCGCTGAAGACGTTGGTCCAGGTGAGAGTCCATCGCACTGTCGAAGTCGAACCGAGCGGTCAGCTCGGACAGGTCTTTCGTCTCCGAAGCCATGTCGTTGTCACCCTCTGCTGTCAGGGCTCCGACGAATCGGATGGAACGGTCATCGACTCCGCCGCTTAGCGACGGCATGCAGTCGGAAGTCGCGAGGTTAAGGATTGAAGCCCATCAGGCTAGAGTGGTGGCCCTGGTGTCGAAAGATCCCCTCCTGGCCCTTCGTCTCCTCCAGATTGCCAGCGATTGTGACCGACAAGCCGGCCGCATCGAGGCCGGCCTCGTGAAATCGCACTAAAACCATCGCGCGCTTCCCCTTTTAAAGCCTTCTCCGGAGATCAAGCAGTGCGATCTGAAGCAGCACTCGACTGTGCGCAGGGCCTTCGGGATAGTGGGCGACAACTGGAGAGTACCGATGCGCTCATTCCTCCTGGCTCTCTTCGTCCTGGCCCTGCCGCTGGCTGCGGAGGCGCAGGACTTCCGGTACATCCCGACCGACAACAGCATTGCCGTCGCCCTTGATCTCGACAGCGTCGCGCGCGTCGGGTCACGCCGTACGTTCTCCATGATCGCAACAGCCAGAGGGGTGGCGCCGAGCCCGGGGTACATCCTGGTGGAGCACGACCTTGATTGTTCAAGCTCGACGATCCTGACCGTGGCCATCACGGGGTTTCGAGGTAGGGGCGAAGGACAGCGCCTGGCGCACGACGCCGAAGCGGCGCCGCTCATTCAGGACCCGGGATTACTGGCAGTTGGCCGGCTGCTGTGTGGGGGCGAACCGCCGCCCGAACTGAAGTTTCAGTCCGTGGGAAGTTTCCTCGAATGGGCCTCGCGCCAGGCTTCCGTCGATTAAATCTGATGTGGACGCGCGCGACGCGACATCCGCTGACGCACATCCGTTCGCAAACGTCGACGCCGCGGGAACCTCAAGATGTCCAACCGCCCGTCAGACGGGGGCGTCCGCATCTGCCGGCGCCGCGTCGGCTCGTCATGGCGTCCGGAGGCGACAACCAGAAGCGCAGCCTTGCCAATGCGAGGCGCCGAGGATGACGACGTTTTCTTTTGAGCGGTCAAGCCGACTTCGGGCAGAGCTCGGCATGCAAGGCGGACTGCCAAGCCTATTCGAGGCAGCACATTTCCGAACGAAAGCGGCGGCCTTCTCCCCAAGGCCGCCGCTCGTGCCCTAACAGGCGCCTCCGCCGTAAGCAGAGACCTCGGAACGTTAGCGCGAGGTGCCTAAGCGTTCCTGAACAAAAGGCGGCGACTCCCTGCTCGGAGCCGCCACACCGCCCTCAAGGGCCTTCCCCGCCGGGGCGGAGGTCTGGGATGCAAACCGCGTAGCCCAATAAGCGTTCCAATCAGTCCGGCGGGGTCTGGACGATCCCCTCGACGGGATCGCCGGCCGGGCCCTGGCGGTTCTTCTCCGGACTGTCCGACTGCGGATCGTCAGACGGTCGGGTTTCTTCCGGCCGAGCGGTGTCGTTTTCGGTCGGGAGTCGATCAGGGGAGTTGGCGTCGGTCATGGGGTTCTCCTTAGGCGGAAATCAACCCGACCGCCGACTGACCGTTCCTCAGCTTTGCCTGCCGCGCCGGCGCGCGTCTAGGACTTGGGAGCCGCCACATACGAGGCAATCCAACTCGCAGAGGGGCCAAGCGGTGATCGTCCCGATCTCGCGATAGCGTTGCGAATAACGATCCACTTCCTCCAGCGGCCTCAATATTGTCGGGCGTCGCGTCCCTCACTCTCGAGACCTCTCATTCGCCTCTTGACCCCAGCCCGACTGCTCCCAAATCGACCGCCCGAAGGACGAGGGGGCCTTCGTCGATAAGAGGGAGAACCATGCAGAAGGTCATCGTTGAGCCCGTTGAAGGAGGTTGGACGGTGAACGTCGAGGACGTCGACAACCCGATGATGTTTGCGAGTGGAAGAGCTGCGGAGGACGCAGCCCGCAACCTGGCGATGAAGCTGGCGGCTGGTGGCGCTGATGTTGAACTGGAGTTGCGACTTCGCGGAGGCGAACGGGCGGCCAGGTTCGTCGTCCTGGCGCCGGTGGAGCATGAGGAGGGACCTCTGATACTCAACACCAGCCGGGAAGCGGCCATGGCCTGATCGAGGGCGGTGGCGGGGCCTGCTATCCGGCCCTCCACGCCCAAGGCTTCTGGAAATTGCCGGACCACGTTCCCTGGCGGTTCCGTTGAGCGTCAGCTTCGAACACCGCATGGGCGCTGTGGCGTCTGAAGTTCCAGACGCGAAGAAGCCCCGGCGACAGGGGCGTCGGCGCCGGGGCTTCCCTTGATGGGGACGTTGGAGACGTTCCGAATGTCGAACGGAGCCGTCTCCGCGTGGTTCCATGTCGGACTTGCGACTCAGGAACCCCGCTCGCCGAACGGCGCTGACTCCTCTAGAAACAGGGAGGTCGCGCGATGCCGATGCGAAAGACACCCCTGCGAGAGACGCAGGGCGTGGAGCTGATCCAGGTCGAGGACATCTCGACCGACGGGACGAAGGTGCGATCAACGCGCTACCGATTGACCACACTCCGACCAGACCAGCCTCGTGTGATTGCCGACGAGCGCGAGGCGCTGGATGCTTTCGATCTGGAAGTCATAGCCTCCAGCGCTGATCCGGGGGTACAGAAGTTGATCGACGCGGAGCGGCGCTAGGATGGCCGGACCTATCACACTCGCCGCCGTGTTCGCCATTGCGATGGCTCTCGGCGTGACCCTTTTCCTGATCATCGGAAGTAGTGGCCGCAGCAACTGAGGCCGACATCCCCGTCACCGAGCGCTGCGAGCAGGTGACGGAGAGGAGCGCAGCCCTGGAGGTGTTCGGCGAAACGAACCCTGACCTTCGGCCGGCGGCTCCAACCAAGGTTACCCGGGTCAGGTTCCGCCCAGCCCCTGAACGAAAAAAAGCCCCCGCCCGCTTTCCGGCGAGGGCGGAAGTTCTGAGATAGGGAATCGGGGGTCTCAGCAGGCGTAGTCCTGAGCCTGCTGGTAACACCAGCCGTAGTCGCCCCAGATGACGTAGCAGCGGGCGAGGTGCTGAACCTGGCACTCGGTCAGGTCCACAACCCGTTTGGTCGTCGGGATCTGGGCCGGCGTGATCGTTGCGGAACCCGCGCTGGTGGCCGAGGTCGTGGCCAGTGCGATGGCCAGGAAAGCAGCTTTCAGTTTCATGGTGTCCTCCCGTTATTGGAGCGTTCAGTAATCTACGGTTGCCGTGTCATGGCAACCCCAATTAGTCTCGGGCGCCGAACCGGGGGACGACATGGCGCATCAGATCCGCGAAAACCAGCGTCGTGCGCGCTGCGCTGGGCGAGCTGTGGGAGGCGCGTTTCCACACGCTACTCTCTCCATCCCTGACCAACCGGGACGCCTGGCTGACCCTCAGTGAATGTGGCGTGACACAGGAAAATCTTCAGGCCGCTATCCGGCGCGCATTCAAGCCGCCGCCCACCGAAGCCTAACAGCCCCAGAGAAGGAGGCCGCCCCGGCGAACCGGGGCAGCTTCGAACGCCTCATGGAGAAGGGTATTGGAGCCTCGCTCGTTCATCAGCCGGGCCATAATGTCCCGCGCCCCCAGCGTTTCGTGCTCGTTCGCCTGGACGCCCGGCGCCGTGGCGCCCAGCTCGCGGATTTTGCGCCTGATGACGGGGCTGTGTCTCAGGCCGGCGACCGCCCGCGCGCCGGGCTGGGCGCGCGCGCGGTTCAGCCATGCCGGGGCGGGAATGACGGTCTCCAAAATAGTTAACGTGAAGCGTGCGTCCGAGCGGTTTCCGTTGTAAGATCTGTGCACGCTCGGCATTTCCATCGGCTGGCCGGCCGTCGGCGGCGTCGCACCGGACCTTCATTGGACGAGGTGCGACGCCGCTTTCATTTCAGGCGGTCATGGCTAGAATGATCGCGCGCGCATCGTGCGCAGCGGCCCGGCGCCACCATCCCGCCCCCCGCGGCGCGCGCCGGGCCGCGAGCGATGGACGAACCGCGGTCACCTGTGGCAACCAGGGGTATGCAAGGACGCCGCCCGGACTGGTTCGAACTGATGCTGATCACCCTTCTGATCGGCGCCTTGGGGCTTATGGCTGTTCTGACCCTCATGCAGGGGCTCGACTGATAAGTCCCGGCGTTAGATGCGTGAACACCGGCATCCCGGCCAGCACCACGATTGCGCCCCGCTGATCGCCGGCTGCCCTGACGTCGGCGCTTCGGCTCGTCGCGCGGCGTCAGGTCGCCACCTGCCGCAAGCGGAACGGCCATGGCCGCGAACTTCGGATCCATTCTGACGGAATAACGTCGCCCGTCTTACGAACTTCACAGGTCGGCGGCGATGATAAGTCGTGGGTGTATCAGGGAAATCACAGTTTCCCGTAGCGTCGTTTGGCGTTAGGTTGCACGCCACTTTCGATCACCTTCGGGCTGATCGACGCCGTTTGGGGGCGGGCTCGAGGGGGGCCGGCGGACGGTGGGATGGACGACCATGGCTTTCGATCTGATGACGCGATCCGGCGGGGTTGCAGGGCGCGAACACTCGTTCACGGCAGGGGCCAGCCGCGTCGCCTCACAGGCGATGCTCCTTTTCGCCCTGCTTTTCATCGCCCTGTTCGCCGCGGGTCCGGCCGCCGCGCAAAGCCAGGTGACTGTCAACGGCGCCCGCTCCGGCGTCGGCTGGAACGACCAGAACTACTATCCTAACGCCGGCGTGCTGTACGGCGAAACGCCCTCGAACGGCACGGGCTATGAACTGGCCTATTTCACTTTCGCGGTGCCGGCCAACCGGGTCTTCGACTCGGCCGAGCTGAGCTACAACTACTGGCAATACAGCGGCGCCGCTCACACCATCACCTTCGTCTTGCTGAATGGAACGCCGTCAACGGACGGCGGCGGCCAGGCCACGGTGCGCAACGCCACCGCCATCGCCACCCGGACCTCGACCGCCGGGAGCGACATCACGCTCGGGTCCAATGTTCTCAACCGCATCAACAGCCTTTCGGCGGCAGGGGGCGGAACCCTGGTGATCGGCGCCTGGGCGCCCCAGGGCGTGGATTATTTCGGCGAGTTCACGTCGGCGACGCTGAACGGCGTCGCGCCGGTTCCACCAACCATCACGAGCCTGAACCCCAGCGCCGGACCGACGACCGGAACCACCGCAAGCCTCCAGGGCACGAATTTCGAGAACCCGACCCTGACAGTTGACGGCGTCTCCGTGACGCCGAACACGACGACGACCACGGCCATCACTTTCAACCTGCCAGCGCACGCGGCCGGCCCGGTGCCCGTGACTGTCACCACCATCGGCGGGACGGCGACCGCCACCTTCACCTACGTCAACCCGCCCACCGTAACCGCGATTGCGCCCCAGGCCGGGCCCACGGCCGGCGGGACCAGCGTCGTCATCACCGGCACGGGCTTCAGCGGCCTGAGCGGGGCCTCCGCTGTCCGGTTCGGATCGGCCAATGCAACCCAGTACACGGTCAACAGCGCGACCCAGATCACGGCCGTTGCGCCTGCGAACGCGCCCGGAGTCTATGATGTCCGGGTCACCACGCCGGGCGGAACCAGCGCGATCTCCGCCGCGGACAAGTTCACCTATGTCGCGGCGCCCACCGTCACTGCGATCTCGCCCAACGCCGGCCCGACCGCCGGCGGCACGTCGGTGACCATCACCGGCGCCGGCTTCTCGGGGGCGCCGGCCGCCGGCGCGGTCCGGTTCGGGGCCGCGAGCGCGACCTACACCGTCAACAGCGACACCCAGATCACGGCCACCTCGCCGGCCAACTCAGCGGGGGTCTACGACATCACCGTCACGACGCCGGGCGGAACGAGCGCCACCTCGACGGCGGATCGCTTCACCTATGTGGCGGCGCCGACTGTGACCTCGGTTTCGCCCAACGCCGGTTCGCCGACCGGCGGCCAGAGCGTGACCATCACCGGGACCGGGTTCTCGGCGGCGAACGCCACCGGGGCGGTCAGCTTCGGCGGGACAGCGGCCACCTACACGATCAACAGCAACACCCAGATCACGGCCACATCGCCGGCGAGGACCGCCGGGACCATCAACATCCAGGTCGCGACACCGGGAGGGACGAGCGCTGCAAGCGCCGCCAACCAGTTCACCTACGCCGCGTCGCCGGTGGCGACCTCGCAGACTTACGGGTCGATCATCGCCTACAATGAGGGATCGAACCTGACGACAGGGATCGATCTCAGCTTCTATCTGTCTGGTGGCGGTGCGCCGACCAGCTATGCGGTGGGTTCGGCGACGACGGCGCAGGGGGGCTCGGTCACCGTCAACAGCGCGGGCCAGGCCACCTACACGCCTCCCGTCGGCTACCGGAGCGCCAACGACAGCTTCACCTGGACCGCGAGTAACCAGGGCGGGACCTCCAGCACGGCGACGTTAACCGTCACGATCGGCAATCCGACCCTGGCCGTCACCCTGCCGTCGGTGACCGCCACGGTCGGAACCGCCTATAACAGCGGCGCTACGGCGCTGGAGTTTTCGGGCGGGCGAGCCACCTATTCAGTGACCGGCATCAGCGGCCTCCCCAACGGAATGACCTTCAACGCCGGGACCCGCGTCCTGTCGGGGACGCCGACCGTTGCCGGGACCTACACCCTGAATTTCACGACTACCGACAGTTCGTTGGGGGCCGGTCCCTTCACGGCGACAGTCTCGGCTGTCCTGACCATCAGCGCCCCTCCGGCGCCGGTGGCGTCTTCCTCGACCATCGGGACGCTCGCCTATAACAGCGGCGGCGCAGCGCCGACCGTTTTCAGCGTGGCCGGCCAAGCCAGCAACAGCCCCACGAACTACGCAGTGACCTCCGCACAGACGGTTCGCGGCGGCTCGGTCAGCATCAGCAATGCCGGTCTGGTGACCTATACGGCCCCCGTCGGCGTGCGCGGCAATGACAGCTTCGGCTGGACCGCGAGCAACGCCGGCGGCACGTCCAATACGGCGACGGTCACGATCCCGCTCGGCGATCCGACCTTCTCCGGCGCACTGCCGGCCGCGAGCGGGACGGTAGGGACGCCCTACAACGGCGGCGGCGCCGCCGTGACCGTGACCGGCGGCGTCGGCCCCTATTCCGGCTTCTCGGCCAGCGGCCTTCCGGCCGGCCTGACGATGAGCAGCTCGGGCGTCATCTCCGGCACGCCGACGACAGCCGTAAACGCCACCGTCATCGTCACGCTGACCGACAGTTCGACCGGAACAGGCGCTTTCACGAGTTCGTTCTCGGCGCCCCTATCGATCACGGCGCCCAGCATCAGCCTTTCACCGGCTGCCGGGTCCCTCCCGGGGGCGCAGGCGGGCGTCGCCTACGCCCAGTCGCTGACCGCCGCCGGCGGGATTTCCCCGTACACCTACGGCGTGACCGCCGGCGCGCTGCCACTAGGCCTGACGCTGCAGAACGGCGCCATCGCCGGGACCCCCACGGGCAGCGGAACCTTCAACTTCACCGTCACCGCGACCGACAGCAGCGGCAACGCCTATTCGGGCAGCGCCGCCTACAGCCTGACGGTTGGCGCGCCGACCATCGTCGTCAGCCCGACCGCCTTGCCCGGGGCCACGGTGAACGTCTTCTTCAGCCAGACCCTGACCGCTTCGGGCGGCACCGCCGGATACAGCTTCGCCCTTGACGGCGGCGCGCTTCCCGACGGCGTGACGCTCTCGGCCGCCGGAGTCCTGTCGGGGACGCCGACTGAGGCGGGCGCCTTCCCGATCACCATCCGCGCCACCGACGCCACGACCGGCGGGACCTACTCCGGCACGCGTTCGCTGGTCCTTACGGTAGGCCAAGGCGCCCAGACGATCACCTTCGACGTCCTGGGGACCGCCTCGCTGTCGGCGTCTCCCCTGACCCTGGCGGCGACCGCGACCTCCGGTTTGGCGGTGACGTTCACCTCAGAGACCGGCGCCGTGTGCACCGTGGCCGGAAGCAGCCTGACCCTGGTGCAGACGGGGACCTGCACCATTCGCGCGGAGCAGGCGGGCAATACGGCTTGGAGCGCCGCGACGCCGGCGTCTCGCAGCTTCACTGTCACCCCCGCCCATCTGGCCCTCGGTGCGGCTCCCGCATCGGGCCAGCAGGTCGGAGCCGACTACAGCCAGGCGAACACCGCGACGGGCGGCGTGGCGCCTTACGCCTATGCCCTGAACGCCGGCGCCCTGCCGCCCGGGGTCAGCCTGGACGCCGCGACCGGCCTGGTGTCCGGCACACCGACCGTGGCGGGTGCGTTCAGCTACCAGCTGCGCGTCACCGACGCCCAGGCGGTCCCGGTCACGGCCATCGGCCCGATCATTTCGGTGATGATCGCTAGGGGCGTCCAGACAGTGAGCTTCACCTCCGCGGCCCCGGCTCCCGCGACCGTTCCCGGCCCCGACTACACGGCGACCGCGAGCGCGACCTCGGGCCTGACGGTCGAGATCCGTCTGGCCCCCTCCAGCACGGGCTGTGTCTTGACCGGGTCCACGGTGCACTTCACCGGCGCCGGCTCCTGCATTCTCAACGCCGACCAGGCGGGGGATTCTAACTGGAACCCCGCCCCCCAAGCGCAGCAGAGCTTCGTTGTGAACCTGAGCCCGCCAGTCGTCGCCGACGTCTCGGGGATTTTCGTGTCCTACAACAGCGGCGGTTCCCGGATCGACCTGTCGAACGCCATCAGCGGCGGTGCGCACACCAGCGTGTCGATCACGTCGGGACCCGCCCATGGCGCGCTCTCCGTTAGCGGGGATGTGGTCACCTACACGCCGACAGCCGGCTATTTCGGTCCGGACAGCTTCAGCTTCGCCGCGACGGGGCCCGGCGGGACCTCGTCCCCGGCGACGGTCAGCCTTACGGTGGCGGCGCCGCCTCCGCCGGTGGTGACCCCGCCGACGGACCCGGTCGTGGTGACACCGCCCGCGGGCGGCGGCGTCCAGCCGGTGACGGTGGATCTCAGCGCCCTGTCCTCGGGCGTCTTCGATGACGTCCGCGTGGGCGCAGATGGCCAGAACGGCTCTGCAACGATCAGCGGCGACGGCTCCGCCGGCGCGCCCTGGACCCTGACCTATACACCGGCGGCCGACTTCATGGGGACGGACACCGTCTCGGTAATCGCCTCCGGCCCCGGCGGGGAGTCGGCTCCGGCTGTCTTCACCTTCCAGGTGGCGGGCAAGGCGCCCGACCTGACGGCCTCGACCGCTTCCAACGCCTCGGTGACGATCTCGCCGACGTCGGGCCTGGTCGGCGGACCGTTCAATGCGGTGCGGATCACCCGCGCGCCGGACTTCGGGACGGCGACCGTCAACGGGCTGGACATCGTCTTCACGCCCGGCGTCGCCAATGGCGGGGCGACCTCGCTGGACTATGTCATCGACCTGCCATTCGGCAGTTCGGCGACGGGCCGGATCGACCTGGTGTCGAACCTGGTCCCCGGCGCCCAGGCCCTGACGGCGGAGACCCTGCAGGGCGTGCCGGTGACGGTTCGCATCAGCGACACGATCGGCGGGCCCTTCAGCGGCGCGGCCGTGGTCTCGATTGATCCGGCCGATGCCGGTACGGCGACCATCGCCGGATCAGGCGCCGCCTGGGATCTGACCTTCACCCCGGACGGCGCCTTCAGCGGCGAGGCGACGGTGACCTTCAGCCTGACCAACTCGACCGGCACGACCGACGGAACCCTGACCATCGCGGTTGAGGCCCGGCCGGATCCGTCCCAGAGCGCTGAGGTGCGGGGCGTGGCGACCGCCCAAGTCACCTCGGCCCGACGCTTCGCCGACGCCCAGCTCAACAATTTCCAGCGTCGTCTGCAGGCGCTGCACGACGGGACCAACGACTCGTCGAACGGCCTGAGCCTGAATGTGGGCTTCGGCGGTCAGTCCGATCTGGACAATGACCCGCGGACGGCCCTGCGCCGTCAGCTGGGGGTGCGCGATGAGGTCGATCCGGGCGCCCGCGACGATCGTTCGCGAGAGATGCTGGGGCTCGATCTCTGGGCCGGCCGCAACGCCGGACCGCAGGCCTCGACCTCCGGCGGGGACCGTCTCGGCGCCGCGCCGTTGGTCGGCGGCGCCGGCCGCGAGGGCGGCTCGAGCGTCGGCTTCTGGACCGCCGGTTCGGTGGACTGGGGCCGCCAAGACGCCCAAGGCCAGCGCGACTATCGCTTCACCACGCAAGGAGTGACGGCGGGCCTGGACGTGCGGGTCGGCGACAGCCTGATCCTCGGCGGCGGCCTCGGCTACGGCGAGGACAAGACGAAGATCGGCGACAACGGATCGGTCTCCGAAGGCTCGGCCCTGACCGGGGCCCTGTACGCCAGCTGGCGTCCGGCCGAGGCCTTCTATGTGGACGGGGTGATCGGTTACGCCGACCTGGACTTCGACGCCCGGCGCTGGGCGGAGGGTCTGGGCGGCCAGCCGGACGGCTATGCGATGTCCGAACGCTCGGGCGACGTCCGCTTCGCTTCGGCGGCCTTCGGGCGGCTGCTGCGCGGCGGCGGAATGACGGCGGACCTCTACGCCCGCGTGGACGCCCGTGAGATCAGCCTGAACGGTTTCACCGAGACCGGCGTCGGCCGTGCCGCCCTGGTCTGGGATGCGGTCGACCAGAGCAGTCTGTCGGCCAATCTCGGAGCCGCCTGGCGCTGGACGGTGGAGACGCGTCGCTTCGGCCGGATCACGCCCAGCGCACGTCTGGAGTGGTCGCACGAGCTGGAGGATGTCGGGGCGCAGGGCGTTCGCTACGCCGACTGGGCCGCCAGCCCGACCTATCTGGTCCCGCTGGACGCCTGGTCGCGCAACGCGATCAACCTCGACCTGGGGGCCGAATGGTCGCTGAGCGACCGGATGATGCTCAACCTCGGTTATCGGGCCAACCTCGGCGACGCGAGCACCAGCCAAGGCGCGAACATCCGCCTGAAGTACGGCTGGTAGGGACCGGACAGGAGCCGCGGCGATCCCCGCGGCTCCGATCAGTTCGGACATGAAACGCCGCGCGGTCCCTGCGGATCGCGCGGCGTTTCTGTCTGGCGAACGCACGTGTCGCGTGCCTCGCGCTGCCGCGGAATCGACCAGACGGCTCACCGCCTCAGCGGGCTGGTAGGCCTGTTTCGTCAGCCCTTCGCCAACAGCGACCACAATCCGAGACCGAACCGCGACCTCGACGCGCACTGCCGGCCCGCAAACGTCAGGACGCTCTAGTGAACCGACTGAGTCTCGGCAGCCGCTGCGCGCGCGGCCTGGGTCTCCCGCCGGGGCGGTGAGCCAAACATGCGGGCGTATTCGCGACTAAACTGGGAGACACTCTCGTAGCCGACGGAGTGGGCGGCGGTACCGGCTTTCTCCCCGTCCGTCAGCATCCGGCGGCGCGCTTCCAAGAGCCGCAGGTGCTTTTGATACTGAAGCGGCGCCATTGACGTCATGGCCTTGAAATGCTGGTGGAAGGCCGACGGACTCATCCCCGCCGCCCCCGCCAGTTGGGCCACGCTGAGCGGCGTCTCGAAGTGATCGCGCATTTGATGGATCGCGCGAACGATCTTCTGGGAAGGCCCATCCGGCAGCACCATTCGGGCGATGTTCCGGCCGGCCGGTCCGGTCAGCAGCCAGTAGGCGATCTCTTTCATGACGCCCGGATAGAGGATTTCGACAGCGTCCGGCTGATCCGCGATCTCAAGCAGTCGGATCAGGGACCATGTGATCCGGTCATCGAGATCAGTGACTGTCATGCCAAAGTCAGAGATTCCACGCGCAGGCACGTTCTCGAGGCGAGACGCGACGTCGAACAGAATGTCCGGATCCAGATTCAGCACGCACCCCGCGAACGGTCGTTCGGGCGACGCCCGGACGATCTGGCTGAGCACCGGCGCCTCGATCGTCACGACCAGGCACTGCATCTCGCCATAGGTCACTGCGGTGTCGCCGACGAGCATTTCCTTGGCCCCCTGGGCGACAACGCAGAGAGACGGGCGATACCCCATGTGGCGGGGCGGCACCCCCGTGTGCGTTCTCAGAACGCGAAAGCCCGGGACCGGGGTCTCGTACGCACCGTCGACGATCTCCCGGTCATCCAGAAGGGTGCAGATGGCGGTCGTCAGGGCATTCGACATGGTTGCAGATCCTTATCGGACGATGGAGGCAAGTTAGTCAGGCCCCTCCAGGGCGCCAACCGAGGCTGGAGGATCAGGCAAAAAACTTGAGAGTTCCGACATTCGCAAGATGACGCGGAGACGACAGGCTTTGGGCGTTCGAAGCCCACATCGATGAAAGCCTACGCCATGACGCGATGGACGACCCGTGACATTACCCCCCAAGCCGGCCGAACCGCGATCGTGACCGGCGCCGGCGGACTCGGCTTTGAGGACGCGCTGGAGCTGGCGCGGGCCGGGGCCGACGTGATCCTGGCCAGCCGAAATCCGGACAAGGGCGCAGCCAGCGTCGACCGCATCCGGCGAGAGGTCTCGTCGGCGCAGGTTCGCTTCGAGGTCCTGGACCTGGCCGACCTGACGTCGATTGAGAACTTCGCGTCGCGCCTGACGAACCAGATCTCCCGACTGGACATTTTGATCAACAACGCGGGCGTGATGCGGCCGGTCCGCCGCATGGAGACCGCCGACGGCTTCGAGCTGCAACTCGGCACAAACTACCTTGGGCATTTCGCACTTACCGGGCGGCTCTTGCCGCTGCTGCGAGCGGCGGGCAGCTCGCGCGTCGTCACGCTCTCCAGCGTTGCGGCTCGTCGCGGAGCGATTGACTTCGACGACCTTCAGGCAAGCCGCAAGGCCTATGATCCAATGGCGATCTACAGTCAGTCCAAGCTGGCCTGCCTGATGTTCGCGCTCGAACTCCAGCGACGCAGCGAGACGAACGGATGGGGTTTAAGCAGCTTGGCCGCCCACCCCGGCCTGTCGAGCACCGAACTGCTTGATAACGCGCCCGGCGCAGGCCGCCGCGTTCCGATGATCTATCGCGTTGTACGCGCGGTGATGATGCAGCCGCCGTCGCAGGGCGCCCTGCCGACCTTGTACGCAGCGACCGATCCAGGCGCGAGGCCGGGCGGCTACTACGGGCCGGATGGACTGGCCGAGACACGCGGTCATCCCAGCTCGGCGCGTTGTCCCGCTGCGGCCCTCGACACCGCCGCCGCGGCGAGATTGTGGACTGCGTCCGAAAACCTCACCGGCGTGACCTTCCAATGACGACGGCAAGCCGAGAGTTCGTGCACGGTCCGCGCGCTTGGGCCCTACTAGCCGCGCTAACCCTGGTCAGCATCTTCAGCCAGATTGATCGGATCCTGCCCTATATTCTGGCCGAATCCATCCGTACGGACTTGGGTCTGAGCGACACCGAGCTTGGCCTGATTACCGGTTTGGCGTTCGCGGTCTGCTACACCCTGTTCTCCCTGCCGTTGGCGCGGGCGGCGGATCGTGGATCACCGCGGCTCGTTCTTCTGGCCTGTTTGCTCGTCTGGAGCCTGATGACGGGACTCGGCGGTCTCGCCAGCGGCTTCGTCGTGCTGGCCTTGACCCGGCTGGGCGTCGCCGTGGGGGAAGCCGGCGGAACTCCGTCAGCCCATGCCCTGATCGCCCGCCGGATCGCACCGGAGAAGCGCGGGGTCGCCATCGGTCTGTTCGCCATGGGCATTCCGTTGGGCACCATGATCGGCTTCATTGGCGGCGGGCTCATCGATGAGGCCTTCGGCTGGCGCGCCGCCTTCCTCGGCGCCGGCGCGCTCGGCCTGACAGTGGCTCTGATCGCCTGGTTTGCGGCCGGTTCGACGCCGCCGCTCCGGCCCCGGCCGGAGCAGGTTGAACCGTTCTCCCGCTCCGCGATGCGCCTCCTGACAGTTCCGGCCTTCCGCTGGTTGATGGTCGCGGCGCTGGCCGTCGGATTCGCCACTGCGCCCTTCTATACCTTCACCGCTCCTTTCCTGATCCGCACGCACGGGTTTACGACCGCTCAGGTCGGCCTGTCATTCGGCCTGCTTCAGGGTCTGACCGGCGTCATCGGCGCCTTGGCCGGGGGACGCATGTTTGATCGCGCCATGCGGCGCAATACGCGTCATCCTCTCCTCGCGCCGGCAATCCTGCTCGTCGTGGGGGCGGCATCCACGACAGGAGCCCTGTTCGCGCCAACGGGGTGGATGGCGATAACCCTGTCCGTCCCGGCCATGCTGGGCTTCGCCTTCCTCCTGCCTTGGGTGTTTGGCGCGGGGCACCGGATCGCCGGTCCGGGAAAGGAAGCCTTGGCGTCGAGCCTCGGGCTGATCGCATCGGGCCTGTTAGGCCCCGCCCTCGCACCGGTAATGGTCGGACTCGTTAGCGACGGTGCAGCCGAGGCTGGCCTCGCTAACGGCTTGGGACTGGCGCTGCTCATCGGACCTGCATTTTCAGTCCTGACAGCGCTCGCGCTGACGGCCGCAGGCAACCGTATGAGATCCAGTTCTGCCTGACCCATCCGCTGGCAGTCGAGCGGGAGTGGTCCAGAGGTTTCCAATAAGCGCCAGCGCCAGAGTGTCGCGGGCGAGAGGCCCCGCGAACCACGCAATCGGGACACTCGAAGTCGGTTTGAGGCTTGGGCTCAGGTCGACCGGGCGTCCGCTGGGCGGGTGTCCAGGCAACCGGGATTGAAGCGCTCCGAACCGTCCCAGCTGCAGGCGCCGTCGATGCAGTCAATCAAGTTGCTGGAGAAGCGCTCCGAGCCATGATCATAGAGCTCGAACCACCCGCCATCGTCCCAGACGGCAGTGGGCATCGCGTGCGCCCTGGCATGACGGGCAACAAAGAGGGCGTACCACAGGCGCACATTGTTGCAGGTCATTGTGGGGAGGATGCTGTTCCAGCCCACGCCCCATTCCCCGATGAAGACCGGCATGCCGCCGCCAGGGCCATCCGCCCAGGCCGCCATGGTCCGCATCGGGCCGTCCATATCCTCTTCGGTCCAGGGATCGGCGTAGTCGCCCTGATTGTCTCCGTTGAAAGCCCACGGATTGTAGTGGTGAAAGGTCGCCATCAGATACTCGTCCGCGCCGCCGCCCACGACGTCGAGCGTCGGCCAGGCCGCCGCCATTTCGGCGGCGCCGAACCATTGGTTCCCCCCGATGATGAGGATGCGCTGCGGATCGCGGGCGCGGATCCGCGCATAGGCTTCGCCGGTCATCGCGCGCAGCGTCTCGGGCGCCATCGGCTCATGGTTGGACAGATGGGGTTCGTTGAGGATCTCATACATAAGCCGCCCGTCCCGGTCGCGGAACTGCGTGGCGATATCAGACCAGAGGGTGGCGAGGGCGCCGGCGTCGCCACGATCCTTGAGCCCGCGTTCATGGTGAGCGTTGAGCACCACATACAAACCCGCCTTCGACAGGGCATAGTCGATCACGGCCGCCAGTTCGGTGAAGCGCGGCGCCTCCGAATCCAGCAGGCCTGACTGGGGATCGGCAAGGGTGCTTCCGCTGACCGGTTCCGTCCAGGTCACCGGGATCCGCACCACGCGAAAGCCTCGGGCGTAATAGGCATCGATCTTACCCCGGGCGGCGGCAAGCGTCGGCGGGTGCTGGTCGTTGTCGAACATCTGACCGAGATTGAAACCGTGACCCATGGCGTCGCTCGCTTCACGCGCCGTGGGGCGTTCCGCAGGCATGGCCCTGGTCAGCGGCAGGACCTTGTCCGCGGCGACGGGCGGCGCTGCGGCGGCAACGGTTGATGGTTCAACGGTCGCCGACAGCAGCCCCGCGAGGACGGCGGCGGCGAGGCGCGGGGAATAGAAAAATGGCATGGCAGCTCTCCAGCGGATCCAGGTCTATGCCAGCAGGCGGAATCAGAGGCGGCGCGTCCTGCCACGAAAGCATCAGCGCACCTTGCGCACGCCCAGAACCATCAAGCCGCCGGCGATCGCGATGACCGCCAGTAGTGTCATCAATCGGGGCCAATCCGCGCGGTCGGGCCCGAGAGCCGCGAGCGCCAGAGCGGGGGCGAGGATGGCCGGCAAGGTGTTGGTGAGATTCATGATGCCGAGGTCACGGGCCGAATCGCGACGGGACGGCAACACCTGGGCGACAAGGGCTGCGTCGACCGTCGTGTAGAGACCAAAACCGACGCCGTAGACGACGTAGCCGATGAGGGGGCCGGGCCAGCCGGGCGAGACGGCGAAAACGATCAGGCCGGTCGCCATCAGAAGTGCGGCCAGCACGATGAACCCCTTGCGGTGGTTCAGGCGGTCCGACGCGAGACCGCCAAGAAAGCCGGACAGCACCGTGAAGAGGGTCGATAAGGCGATCAGCCGCGCCAGTCCGCTCTCGACCGAAGCGCCGGGGAAATGCTCCGCGTACCGGGCGTGGTCAGCGAGGTAGAAAAGCATATAGGCGTTCACAACGCTGGCGGCGATCTGCAGGCAGAACCGGGAGCTCCAGGTAAAGCCAAAATCCCGGGAGAGGCGATCACGTGGGAGCGCGTGACCGTCTTCGGACGGCGGCGGCGTCGTATCCCGCAGGCACAGCAGCAGGGGCAGAAGGCAGGCCGTGACCAGCAGGCCCAACACGAACAGCCGCAGTGCGCCTTCAGGCAGGGCAGGGGCGGTGACCAGCACGCCGCTGGCGGCGCCCACGGGGGCGCCCAGACCGAGAAAGGCGGCGACGCCACCTTTCTGCCGGTCAGGCGCCTGGTCCGCCAGGATGGCGGTGAGCGGGGCGAACAGCATGTTGAACGCCAGCTGGAACAGCATCACACCCGCGATCAGCCGCCCGGGCGTCGGCGCCGTCGCGATGACGCCGTAGGCGAGAAGCACCCCGACCAGGCCTGCCAGGATCCAGGGACGGCGCCGGCCCAGCGGATTGCGAGTCCGATCGCTCGCCCAGCCCACGGCGACATTGGCGACGCTGGCGATCACCGCGCCCCAGAGGGTGACCAGGCTCAGGAGGCCGACTTTGTCAGTCGGCGCGAGCGCTTCGGCCCGAAGGGGCACCAGCAGGGTGAGCAAGGGAACAAAGGCGACGAAGGCGCCGATATAGGCCAGCGTCAACATCAGGACGAAGCCTGCGCCAACGGGCGTTTGCGGACTGTCCGCCCGGTGTTCGACTGCCCTCATGGCGGCGAGAGTGGCGAAAACGGCATTCGGGCGCGAGCGGAATCTTGCGCCGGGGCGCACGTCCGCCGCATATCGGCGGAACGGCGGCGGACTGCGCCGGTGAGGTGACCGCAACAATGACCGCGACCATTTACGATGTCGCCGCCTTGGCGGGCGTATCCATCAAATCGGTCTCGCGGGTTCTGAACCGGGGTCCCAACGTCAGCCCGGCGCTGGAGCAGAAGGTGCAAAGCGCCGTCGCGACGCTCAACTATCGCCCGAATCTGTCGGCCCGGAGCCTGGCGGGGGCCTCTTCCTATCTCATCGCAGCGTTCGTGGACGCCGAACTGACGCTTGAACACTGGCGCAGCGGGCGCGGCAACGACTACCTCAGCCGGCTGGAATACGGGGCGCTCGTGGAGTGCCGGAAAGCGGGCTACCACCTGATGGTCGAGCTGGTCGATTACGGCTCGCCTACCCTGGAGACCTGGCTGTTCTCCCTGTTGCGGTCGTTGAAGCCGGATGGCGTTTTGTTGACCCCGCCGAATTCGGATGACGCGCGGGTGCTTGATGTGCTCGAGCGCAACGGCACGCCCTTCGTCCGGCTCGGCGCCGAGGTCGACCTGGAGCGCGGCATGAGGGTCTTCATGGACGACCGACAGGCGGCGGCGGACATGACCGCCCACCTGATCGCCCTGGGCCATCGCCGCATCGGATTCATCGCAGGGCCGTCTGGCTATGCGGCCAGCCGCAAGCGGCAGGAGGGCTTCGAAGCGGCCATGGCGCGCCAAGGCCTTCCGGTCGATCCGGACCTGATCGTGGACGGCGACTTCACCTTTGATTCGGGTCGCCGGGCGGGCGCCGCCATCCTGGGGCATGCCGAACGGCCGACGGCGATCTTCGCCAGTAATGACGACATGGCGCTGGGCGTGCTCAACGCAGCGGCGGCCCTCGGGGTGGCCACGCCCGCCTCGCTCGCGGTCTGCGGGTTCGACGACACGCCGAGCGCCCTGCTCAGCACACCGCCTCTCACGACCATCCGCCAACCCGTGGCCGAGATGGCGGCGGCCGCAACCCGCCTGCTTCTGCCGAGCTCGGCCGGAAAGCCCGGCCATGCCGAGCGCGTCGACTTCGTGCTTGTCGACCGCTCATCCACACGGCCGCTCGACTGAACACGTTTTATGACAGCGCTGTCAAAGCGCGTTGACAGCGCTGTCAAATCCGCACAGGTGTGTTTCAGGGAAACAGGCGGGCTGCGGCGCGTCATCACGAGGAACCTCGGCAAACGGGGGCCGCGGGGAGGAAAAATAATGATCCGGTTGAAACGTTCGCTGCTGCTTGGCTGCGCCTCGCTGGCGCTGGGGTCCGTGTCGGGTGGCGGTCTGGCCAACGCCCAGGAGGTCGATCCGGCGCCGACCACGCAGGATGAAACCGCAGAGCTTGGCGAGGTCGTCGTCACCGCCGAGCGGCGGGAGCAGTCGCTGCAGAATTACGCCGGCGTCGCCCAGGCCATCTCGGGCGATGACCTTCGCGCGGTGGGCATCGACCAGATCGAAGACCTGCAGTCGGCCATCCCCGGCCTGTCGATCTCGAACCAGGAAGGCAACGTCCAGATCTACATCCGGGGCGTCGGCACGGCCAACAACACCGAGCTCGGCGACCCTTCCGCCGCCACCCATCTCAACGGCGTGTATCTGCCGCGACCGCGAGGCCTGGGCGGCCTGTTCTTCGACCTGGCGCGTGTTGAGGTCGCCAAGGGTCCGCAGGGCACGCTGCGTGGACGCAACGCCGTCGCCGGCACCCTGAACATCATTCCCAACATGCCGCGTCTGGGATCGAACGAAGGGTTCATCCAGGGCGAGGTCGGCGCCCTCGACACCTATGGTTATGAAGGCGCGGTCAACCTGCCTCTGGGAGAAGACCAGGCGCTTCGCCTGGCCGTTTACGGCGTCGACCGCGGCACGGCCTATGAGAACGTCGGCAATGACCAGAGCCTGGATCCGACCGGGGAGCAGGAACTGTTTTCGGCGCGGGCGACCTATCTGTACCAGCCCAACGACCGATTCCGCCTGACCTTCATGGGGGATTTCGAGTCGGAGCGCGGCACCGGCTATCCCGCCACCAACATCCGCAACGGTCTCGTCGGCGGCGGAACGCCGGACCAGCTGGAGCTGCGCGAGGTCCTCTATCGCGGGCCGCAGGGCCTCGTGGAGAACGACAACTGGGGGCTGGCGCTGAACGCCTCCTATGACTTCGGGCCCGCCGTGCTGGACTACACCGCCAGCCGCCGCAGCGTGGACTACTACCAGGTGAACGCCGCGAGCGAGGGCGTGGTGCGACCGGGCTATGGCGCGGAGGATGTGGACTATGACAACTTCGGCACCCAGTACTGGCTGACCCTGTCGGAGTCGGATGTTCACGAACTTCGCCTGTCGTCCGCGCCCGGCGCCGGAACCGTCTGGTCCACGGGCCTGTTCTATTTTGAGGAACGACAGCAGGTCGGCTTCCTGTCGGTGGTCGACAAGGGCCAGTTCTACTCCGGCACCGAATTCACCTTCCCGGATGTCCGCTCCGACTCCTTCGCGGCCTATGCCGACATCACCTATCCGCTGACCGACCAACTGCGGGTGAAGGGCGGCTTCCGCTATACCGAGGAGAACAAATCGCGGCGCGGGATCGGAGGCAACTGGTCGCTGGGCCTCGGTTCGGACGGCTTCGCCTGTTGCTTCACCACCCGCCTGGGCACCGAGGGATTCCGTCCCATCTTCACCGGTCGCGACAGCTACGCGCCGCCGACCCCCGGGGACAACCAGGCCGCCGCCCGCTATTTCCTGGGCGCGTTCAGGCCGGGCGCGCGCGACACCTTCCTTGACCAGATCGCCGGCGTCGCGGACGGCTCGCGCCCGAACGGGACGTGCGTCAACCGCCCCGACACCCAGCCGTCATACGGCGGTCAGGTCTGCCCGGCGAACGGGCAGCACAGCTTCTTCCAGATTTCGGCGCCGGGCGAGCAGGTCGGGTCCTACGAGGACGCGTTCAGCGACTGGCGGGTCGGTTTCGAATACGACCTCACTTCGGACCACCTGTTTTATGGCGCGATTTCGACCGGTCACAAGTCGGGCGGTTTCAACGACACCATCGTGGTCAACGGCGTCTCGACCGCGCCGACCTTCGCACCGGAATCGGTGACCCTGTACGAACTGGGCGTCAAGAACACCTTCCGACCCGCCTTCGGCCGCGTCGACATCAACGCCAACGTCTTCTTCTATGACTACGCCGACCAGGTCTTCCAGACGCTGGTTTCGCTCGGCACGGGGCCCGGCGGCGCCAGCGCCGGGTTCTCGCAACAGAACATCAATGTCGCCCAGTCGACCATTCAGGGCTTCGAACTCGAGACGCGCTTCAGCCTTCCGTTCGGCATGCGGCTGGACCTGATCGGCTCATACATCGACGCCCAGGCCGACAATGGGGTGCTCACCGACACCCGAGGGACGGATTACGGCGACGGTACGCCCAATTTCAACATCGATATCGGCGGCAATGACCTTCCCAACGTGTCGAAGATCAATCTGAACGCACACCTGCAGCAGACGATGGATCTGTTCGGCGGTCGCGCAGACTTCCACCTGCTCGCCAACTATCGCTCGTCCTACTTCCTGAGCATCTACAACGAGCTGCCGGTGATCCAGTTTACGGCCCGCCCGACCGATCCCGCAGCGGCGGCGGCGTACGACGCCTTCAAGACTGCCATGGCCGGCGCGACGGTGGATCCGCGCGCCGCCCTGACCAGCCCTTTCCTGCGCAGCACCGACGCACGCGAGGGCGGCTTCTGGGGGCGCCAGGAGGGTTATGTAACAGTCAACATCGGCGCGGGCTGGGAGCCGTCGAGCGGTCGCTACCGGATCGAGGGCTACGTCAACAATCTGTTCGACGAGACCGTCGTTGAGAAGCAGCTGGTGTCGGACCAGGTGGTGAACGTCCTGTTCCTGAACCAGCCGCGCACCACCGGCATCCGCCTGCGCGCCAATTTCTGACGCGCCGGCCCTGAGTCTCCTGACTGGGACGGCGTGGTGGAACCCCGCGCCGTCCGTTTTTTTGAATCGCGCCTGAGGTCCAGCATGTCCGCGTCCCGTCGAACGCTCCTCACCGCCGCCGCCCTGGCGGTTGTTCTGTCTGCTGGCGCTGCCCCCTGCGTGGCGGCGCAGGAGACGCCGTCGGCGGGCGCCAATCCCGCTGTGTGGCCGCAGGCGGCCAGCCCCGCCGCCTTGACTGATGCTGCGACGGAAGCCCGGATCGACGCCCTGATGGCGCGTATGACCCTCGAGGAGAAGGTGGGGCAACTGATCCAGGCCGACATCGGCTCGATCACTCCTGCAGACCTCGCGGTCTATCCGATCGGCTCTATCCTGGCCGGCGGCAACTCGGCGCCCGAAGGCAATGAGCGCGCTCCGCTAGCCGACTGGGTGGCGCTGTCGCGGGCCTTCCGGGCGGCCGCCGCCGACCGTCCTGGCGCGGCTATCCCGCTGATGTTCGGCATCGACGCCGTACACGGTCACAACAATATTGTCGGCGCGACGCTGTTCCCGCACAACATTGGCTTGGGCGCGGCGCGGGACCCGGACCTGATTGAACGCATTGGGGCGGCGACCGCTCAGGAGGTGGCCGCCTCAGGCGCGGACTGGACCTTCGGTCCCACCCTGGCCGTTCCCCGCAACGACCGCTGGGGACGCGCTTATGAAGGCTATGGCGAACATCCAGAGATCGTCACCCTCTACGCGGGCCCGATGACTCGGGGGTTGCAAGGCGTGCTGGTCGAGGGACGTCCGCTCGCGGCCGAGCATATCGCTGGCTCCGCCAAGCATTTCCTGGCAGACGGAGGCACTACCGACGGTATCGATCAGGGTGACGCCGTCTTGTCCGAGGCCGACCTCATCGCCCTGCACGCCCAAGGCTATGTGCCGGCGATCGATGGCGGGGTTCTGACGGTCATGGCCTCCTTCTCCAGCTGGAACGGGGTCAAGATCACCGGCAACCGGTCATTGCTGACCGACGTCCTCAAGGACCGGATGGGATTTGCCGGATTTGTGGTGGGGGACTGGAACGCCCATGGGCAGATCCCTGGCTGCAGCAATGAAAGCTGCCCGCAGGCGATCAATGCGGGACTGGACATGTTCATGGCGCCCGACAGCTGGCGGGGGCTGTATGCGAACACCCTCGCCCAGGCACGGGCCGGCGAGATCTCCGCCGCCCGGCTCGACGATGCGGTGCGCCGGATCCTCAGGGTCAAGTTCAAGCTCGGCGTATTCGACCGCGATCGGTCGCTGGAGGACCGACCCGAGGTGCTCGGCTCCGCCTCGCATCGTGATCTTGCCCGGGAGGCGGTGCGCAAATCCCTTGTCCTGCTCAAGAACGAGGGAGTGCTGCCCATCCGTCCCGGCGCCCGGGTGCTGGTCGCCGGGGAGGCGGCGGACTCGATCGGCCAGGCCTCCGGCGGCTGGACCGTATCCTGGCAGGGCGCCGACACGACCAATGCGGACTTCCCGGGCGGGACCTCGATCTGGTCCGGCCTGAAGGCGGCGGTCGAGGCGGCCGGGGGTTCGGCGACCCTCAGCGCTGGCGGCGACTACGAAGCGCGTCCGGACGTGGCGATCGTGGTGTTTGGGGAGACGCCCTACGCGGAGTTTCAGGGCGACGTGGAAACCCTCGACTACGGTCCCGAAGAGCCCCTGGCCCTGTTGCGGCGGTATAAGGCGGCAGGCATTCCCACGGTTTCGGTGTTCCTGAGCGGTCGGCCGCTGTGGACCAATCCCGAAATCAACGCGTCAGACGCCTTTGTCGCGGCCTGGCTGCCCGGAACGGAAGGCGCGGGCCTGGCGGATGTGCTGGTGGCCGGTCCCGATGGGCGTTCAGCCCATGACTTCAGCGGTCGGCTGTCCTTCTCCTGGCCCCGTGAGGCCGGTCAAGACGTGCTGAATGTCGGGGACGCCGAGTACACGCCGCAGTTCGCCTATGGCTACGGACTGGACTATGCGGCGCCGGCGCACATCGGCCGCCTGTCGGAGGAGCCCGGCGTCACCGCCCGTCGCGCCAACGTCGACGCCTATTTTTCGGATGGTCGGATCCAGGCGCCCTGGTCGCTGATGCTGCGGGACGGCGGCGGCGACAGCCGGGTCGGCACGGTGCTGGCGGCGACCAGCCCCCGCGGCGCTGTGGCCGTGCGACCCACCGACGGCGCTGCGCAGGAGAGCGCCATGGCGTTGACCTTCACCGGGGCGGGACAGGTTCTGATCACAGGACCGGCGGTGGACCTGTCGCGGCAGAGCAATGGAGATATGGTCCTTGGGCTGTTGATCCGACTGGATGCGCCCCTCGCTGATCCGGTTGAGGTCGGTTTCGGCGGTCGCTGGCTCGACATCACGGTTCCCCTGGCGGCGGCAGGAAACGGACAATGGATTCCGGTCCGCATTCCTCTGAGCTGTTTCCCGTCCGCCGACCTTAACGCCATCGAGACCCCGTTCGCCCTGCGGACCGCAGGGTCGCTGCGCGTGTCCCTGGCGGACATTGGCCTGACGACCCGGACAGCGGAAGCGCGCTGTCCGTCCGCTCGCTGATCTTGGGCCCTCCACGCCCGCGACCGTCACAGTAAGGCTGGACCTCAAGCTGACCGCGCTCACGCACCTCGTTCGCACGATCCTAGGCGGGGAGCGGACGTTCAGCAGGTCTCTAGCGAGTCGAAACCCGGCCCTCACCATACGTGATCGTTTGCGCTATTCTTCAATCCGCCCGGTGCGGCCCCCGCGTATGTCCAGGCTTCGGCTAAAGGCGTGGGCGCGTGTCATCTCACATGTTCTCAACGCCCGGCGCACTCTCTGTCGCAACCGGTGGTGTTCATCAACGCTGGCCCCAAGCTTCAAACGCGCTAGACTCCTCCTATGAAGTCGACCCTCGACCATCTGCCGGAGCGTCAGCAGCAGGAGCTCGCGCATATCCGCACGACCCTGCTGACCGAGTTTGAGGCCGCCCTGCGTCAGGGCGCCGGCGGCACGGCGGAGTGGCGCAAGGGGGGGCAGGTCCTGAAGATCATCCTGTTCGGCAGCTATGCGCGCTCGGACTGGGTTGATGAACCGGACAATGGCTATCTCTCCGACTTCGACCTGCTGGTCATTGTCAGCCACGCCAAGCTGACTGACATCGCCGACTACTGGTGGGTGGCCGAGGACAAGATCCTGCGCGACGTCAGCGTCGGTCGCACTGTCAATCTCATCGTCCACGACCTCGCCGAAGTGAACCAAGGCCTCAGCCGCGGGGAATACTTCTGGACCGACATCGCCCGCGACGGGGTCATCCTCTACGAGCTCCCAGGCCATCCCCTCGCGGCGCCGAGGCCTATGACGCCGGCCGATGCAGAAACTGCGGCGCAACGATACTTTGACATCAAGCGCGCCGATATCGACGTCCGGCTCGATACGGCGACCCACGTCCTGTCTCAGGATACTTCTCAGGCTCGACGAAAGAACGCCGCCTTCCAGCTTCATCAGGCTGTTGAAGCCGCCTACATCTGCTTCCTGCTGGTCCACACCTTCTACTTCCCGCGCTCCCACAACATCAAATTCCTCCGCTCCCTCGCCGAGGACGTCGACAAGCGGCTGGTTGCTGCGTGGCCGCGGGAGCACCGTCTGGACCGCCGTCGCTTCGAGACGCTGAAGCGCGCCTATGTGGAAGCCCGTTATTCGGATCAATACGATGTCGGCGAGGAAGACCTGGCCGCCATCGCCGGTTCGGCGACGCGTCTGCGGGATCTGGTGGCGGAGGCCAGCCGGGACTGGATCGCCACTCTCCGAACGGCGGCGGCAGGATCCTGAGCTCCTCCCCGAACCGGCTTCCCTGTGTCGCGCCGGCCCGAAACGGGCAGGGGTGGAACCCGGGCCGTGATTGCGGCATCGTAGCGCTTCTCTCGACAGGCCCGATCGTATGAATACAGACGCTCTGCTGGACGACCCTAACTATCGGTTCGGCGTCATCATGGGCCGGATGCAGGCGATCACCGAGGTGATGGCGCTGTTCGCCCCCGGGGCCGACCAGCCGGACGACCTGCCGGGTCAGCTGAGAGACATCGTTCTTCGGGAGGATCGCCTCGCGACCTGGCTGGAGCAGTCCCGGACCGAGTGCGACCTCGAAACCGAAATGCTACAGGCCGAACTGGCCCGCGCCGAGTTGACCCAAGGCTGAGCCGCCCACTGAGAATTATGAGGCGATCGGATCGCCGTCTCGGGCGCCCGCCCACGCCGTGGTGGAACGCCGTCCAGGCCTCTTCCAAACGAGGGGAGGGGCGGGGGCGAAAGCCCCCTCGCCAACCCTCGCCGTGCATGCAGCACTAAGCGCCCTGAACCACCCGCGCCCCACGCGTTCAGGCGCGTGTGAGTGGTATCGGGCGCTTCTTTCCACCTTGGGGTGGCGCCCGCTTGCAAACCCGACGACCTTGATTCAAGTTCAGCGGGCGTTGACCCGAGGGAAGACGCCGAGGCGTGAGAACCTCGCTTGAGACGCTCAATCCATCTTCACTCCGCAACGGCGGCGTGGCCGGCGCGCATGTCCAGGCCTTCGGGCTAAGGTTCGCAAGGGGAGGTTCATCGCCTCGGCGACCTGTCTCGCCGTCATGCCACGCGCGCGCCGGACAGACCGTGCGGCCTGCCCGATCAGGCGGGCGTCGCTCAGAGTGTCCGAGGGTGCGGAGGGCATCGATGTTCACCTTTCGCTACCAAAGGTGCGGTTTTCGTCCGGGGGGATCAATGCATGCGTGTGCGACTTTTGTGGGTGGATGCAGAGTATTTTTCACGCCCCGCCACAAACTGGCGGGCGGTCGACAGGCGTGTGGCGGATCGACCGAGGAAGTTTTTCGCAGACGCGGCGCGGCGCTTCGCGCGACGATGAAGGCCCCTTCAGCACTCTCGACGGAGCGAACCGGCCGGAGTTGTCATGGCGCGTAATCGCGACCCCTTCACCCAGGCGCTGACCGCCTTGCGCGACCGGATTCAGTCCGGGGCGCTGGCGGGCGGCGCCCCGGTCATCGTCCAGGATGAGGCGGCCCGTCTGCGTCTCTCCACCACGCCCGTCCGCGAGGCGCTGGCGCGGCTGAGCGGAGAGGGGCTGGTCGAACGGGCGGCCTCCGGCGGCTATGTCACCCGTCGGCTGGACGCGGCGGCGGCCCGGGATCGCTACGCCATGCGCGAACAGTACCTTCGGATCGCTCTGGATCTGAACCAGAGCGCGCTGGGCGGCCTGAAGCCGCCGGCGCCGTGCTTCGACGCCGAAGACCCGCTGGCCGCGGTGGAGCAACTGTTCACCCTCCTCGTCTGCAGCGCCGGCAACCAGGTGCTCGTGGAGGCCTTCGGCCGCGTGTGCGGGCAACTGTCGCGCTTTCAGGCTGTCGAGGCGCGGCTTTTCCGCGACCTGGCCGACGAAGCCTCGGACCTCTACCGAACTTACGGCGAGGCGCCGGCGCCGGCTGTGTGGGCGGCGATCGCCCGGTATCATGATCGTCGCCTTGCGGCGGCCGGACCGCTGGCGGCTCTGGTCTGGAGTACGGGTTCGGTCTCGGGCGACGAGGCGATCAAGGCGGGTCGCTAGGCCGCAGCCAGCATTCGGGTGAGCCGCTCGACCCGGGCGCAACGCTGCTCATGATACTGCTGCACCTGATCCAGCAGGTCGGGTATCCGACCAGCGGCGATGATCGTGGTCATTGC
The DNA here is from genome assembly GCF_042666595.1 of Brevundimonas sp. GCM10030266. Classification (NCBI taxonomy): domain Bacteria; kingdom Pseudomonadati; phylum Pseudomonadota; class Alphaproteobacteria; order Caulobacterales; family Caulobacteraceae; genus Brevundimonas; species Brevundimonas sp. GCM10030266. The sequence continues at coordinate 405,633 of NZ_JBHTCY010000003.1, read as the reverse complement.
GCGGATCGCTGAGCCGTCTTCCGGATCGAGATGGCGTTCCGCCTCCAGGACGGGTTTCATACGGTCGCGAACCCGGCGCGACGCCTCGATCAGGGCGGCGTTCGCGGACTGCTGTACAATGGCGTCGAACAGCGCCTGGACGCCGTCGTCGATCCTGATCTCCGCCGCCGCTTTGCGCAGGGACGCCAGCCCCCTCGGGCACAGGATGAGTGCGGCGTGCAGATAGGCCAGTTGCAGCTCGAACAGATCAATCAAATCCGACGCGCTCAGTGCGGGATAGAAGTAACCGTGGCCTCGCCGGCGGTCGATCAGCCCCTCTCCGGCGAGGCGGGCGAGGGCTTCCCGAACCGGCGTTGGACTGAAGCCGACCTCCGCCGCCACCTCGGTGACGACGATCGGTTCGCCGGGAACAAAGCGACCGGCGTCTGTCAGACGGCGCACGGCGCCCAGGGCGGCGTTGTAGGGGTCTCGGGGGATCGGCGCGTTCATCTCGCCCTCTACGCTTACGGGTGGACCGGCCCCTCCCTCGCCGATCCCGACGTCCGTAAGCAGATCAAATATACCGCATTCAACGCAAGGTTATATTTGTCACGTCAAACTTTGGCGGATCACCCGCCAAAAATTGGCGGCCAGTCGCGGTGTCGGCGCACTGTCGTTCCGCTCACGCCGGCCTAGCTGCCGCTGAGCCAGCCGCCGCCGCTGAGCTGGAAATGATCCCGTTCGCGCAGATCCAGCTCCAGCCCACAGGCTGCAGCGACGCGCTCGAGGTTGGCGCCGATCAGGTCGTCCAGATCTTTGGGCGCGATCTCCCGGTCAGCCGCCGCCCGATCCAGCGCAAGCATGAGGGACGCCAGATCGCCCTGTGCGAAGCGCAACGCCGCGGCGTCGCCGAAGCCGAACGTTCTCAGCAGGATCGCCATGTCGGCCGCGGTAATGTCTTCCACCTTTTCGGCCGCGCCCATCCTGAACCCCATCTCCGGCCGCAGGTTGGTCGACAGGCGCGTCGGGAGCAGGTCGTAGGCCGGCGCGAGGTCCGGGATGGCGCCTCGCGCATAAAGGAGGGAGTGGTTCTTGGCGTGGTTGTCGGCGTTGCCGACGCAGGCGTTGAAGACCGTGAGCTTCAGGAACTCCCGCAGGGCTCTGGCCGGCGCGGCGGTCCGCTGCAGCAGGTCGTACACGCCTGCGGCCGTGAAGGCCCGCTCCGGTCCGCCGTTGCGTTCATATTTCAGGGAACCGGGCAGGCCGAGCGCCTGCGCGAAATCCTCCTGATGGAGCCGCCGCACGGTCCCGTGCTCGATCACCCGGTCGTAACGCTTCACGAGGATGGTCGGATGTCCGTCGAACTCCGGGGTTTCGGGCACCACCACGTCCAGCCCAACGGCGCGCGCCAACTGCGCCGAGGCGCGCTCCAGCTCGGCGTCCCGGCGGTCCTGGACCTGAGGCGTCTTGAGGATGTGGGTGGTCGGCGCGCCGGTTCCCGGACGCGGCAGGGCGAAGCCGCCGTCCGGCAGACGAGTCAGGGCCATCTTCTGCTGAAAGCCCGCTACGGGGGACGGATCGCGGAGCTCGTCAGGCAGGGTGTCGCCCCGCGCCATGCGGCGCACGAAGTCGGCGAGCTCTTCTTGCGGGAGGGCGATGTAGTCCGTGTCCAGGACGCCCGGATTCTTGACCGGGCCTGCGCCTCTGGGGACGCACGAAATGGCGCCGGGGCAATCCGCCCCCAGAAGCTCGAGCAGCGCGACGAAGTCGCCTCGGTCGATGGCGTTCAGATCCATCAGACGACGCATCTGGTCGTTCTCTGGAAGCAGGTTCTCGAAAAAGGCGCGTGTCGCCGCGTCGCCGTAGGCGTTCAGATCGAACGGCATGGAGAGCGACAGGGGGATCGCCTCCGGACGGGCGACATAGGCTTCCTCGTAGGCGAACACGGCGGACCGATCTTCCCGGGAGACGAGGATGCCGGCCGGGCCGAACTGGCCGTCAAGGTAGACGTCGAGAACACGCACGGCCGCTACCGAACACGCGCGAAGAGATCGACGCCGACATAGCGGCAGACCTTTAGGACCTTGTCGATCTCCAGCGAGGCCTTGCCGGTTTCAAGCTCCGAGATGAAGCGACGTCCCGTTCCTGCGGCGTCCGCCAGGTCCTGCTGGGTCAGCGACATGGCCAGGCGGCGCTCCCGCACGATCCGACCGAGGTCTGATACGGATTGAATGGGCAGGGCGGTCGTCGCGGGTTTTGGCGGAGGCGGCAGTGCAGCCTGGGGCGCACCCTCGGCCCCCTCTGGGGCCCGCGCCGTTGAGGTGAGGAGAGCCGGATCCAGGAGCGTGGACGGCAGGGTTAGGGTGCTGACGGTCCTGCCGATCCGGTCAAGATGGGTCAGTCCGCCGAGGCTGGTCAGCGCGCTGACCCGGCTGCCGAGGTTCGCCAGGTTGCCGATTCCCGAAAGGGACAGTGGCGTCGTCAGTTGGCTCACCTTGCCGAGTGGCGTCTGGCTGGCGCTCTTCAGCGCCTGCTCCAGGGCGCCGGTCTGTCGAACCCCGCCGCACGCTGTATCGCGTTTCGCCTCGTCAGACATGATCTGCTCCTGTTCGGGAACATAATCCTCTAGGAAGCGCCGTTCAAGGGCTTATGATGCCGTTCGGGGTCAGATCCTCCGCGAAAGACATCTTTTCTGAGCTGTGCACCCGATCGGTATCATCTCTGTCAGAGCTGGGCAGATCACCGTGCGTGATGGGATGACAACCAATCGGTGTCGTTGGCCACCTCCAGGCCGAACATCATGCCCCTGATGATGCCTGTTCTTTGCGGGGCAGGCTTATGATCATCCTTGTCGACGATGTGCAGCAGCAGGGATTGCCATGCCTTCAGCGCGGCGCGCTTGTCGCTCATGTACTCGTTGACGTCATAGTGAGCGCTCGACACCTGAGCGCCGCCGCCGGCGTCCGACCCATGCCCCAGCACCTTGGACCGGATAAACGGCGAGACCCGCAAACGTTCGCTTGTGAGCGCCGTTGAGCCGGTGCGGCGCAGATCGTGGACGGTGCGGTCCTCGACCCCGATGCAGACTCTCAACCGGCTCATGGCGCGGGTGAGGGCTTCGGCGTTGATGGGCTGGGTGTTGTCCTGGGGCGTAGGGAAGACGGGGCCTGTTCGACGGTCCGCAGGAAGCTTTGACAGGACGATGGCCTCCCGGATGAGGTCGATCGCCAAGGAGGGCAGGGGCACTTGATGCGGCCTGCCGGATTTCATACGCTCGGGCGGGATGGTCCACACGGCCTGGTCCAGATCGAGCTCGTCCAGATCCATGCCGACAATCTCGGCCCGGCGCTGGAGAAGGAGCGTCGCCAGTTGAAGGGCGATCCGAACCTGCCGACCGATGTAGACCTCGGCCCCGTCAGGTGATCTGAGCGGCGTGCGCCCGCTGAGCGCGTTCCAAAGCAGCTGCAGTTCATGATCGCGCCAGATCTTCAGGCGCGGTTTGCCGGCATGCAGGGTGGGAAAGCCCATGGCCGGGTTGACCTCCACCACCTCTTCGTTGATCGCGAAGTTGAACACCTGCCGGATCAGGGCCTGGACGCGGTTGGTCTGGGCGCCGATGCCCTTGGCCGTCATGTCGCGCAACAGCGCCTTGACCGTTGCGCGCTTGATCGACGAGACCGGGAGGCTGGCGAGGACCGGCTCGATGTGACGCTCGCAGAGGCGCTGCTCATAAGCCAGGGTGCTGGCCCGCTTGATCTTCCGCTTCGGCTGCCACTCCCCGGTGGCGCACGCCAGCCAGTAGGCATCAAGTAGATTGCCAAAGGTCGCCAGGGCGTCCTTACGCGCGGCCTCTCGTGCGTCCTGCTTCTCGCGAAGCGGGTCCCCGCCTCCGTCAATGAGGTCTCTCAGCCGCCCCGCTTCCAGCCTCGCCGACTTGAGGCTCATGACCGGATAGTCCCCCAGCTTGTGACGCGCGTTTCGCCCGTCCAGACCCCGGTAGCGAAGAAGCCAGGTGCGGCTGCCCTTGTGCGTGCACCGTATTGCCAAGCCGGTGCAGCCCGCGTCTGATACCTCCAGTCGTTGACTTGGATTCGGTTTCAGGCTGCTCAGAAAACGGTCTGTGAGGGTGACGCTGGGCATCGCTCAATCCTCCAAAACTGGGACCCCTGTGGGACACAAAAGGCCGCAACTCAAGGATACGCGATGAAACGGTAGGGTCAACTAAACAGCTGAATATATTGTGTTTTGGAACCCTGTGGAACGCGACGAAACTGGCTGAATACAACCCTGGGTTGGTTCCTAAAGCCGAGGTCGCAGGTTGGAGTCCTGCCGGGGTCGCCAAGGTCTTCCATCGGACCGACGATATCGCCCGCAGATCTGCGGTGAAGTGGTGCGATTAGCTGGGGTAATTGCGTCGAATGTGGTCGGTGCGATCCTTGCGAGCGATGGTGCTTATCGCGGTCGCGCTGTTCAGCGGCGGCGTCGGCGCGCAATCCACCTACCGGTTCGACCTGCCGTCACAACCGCTTGAGCAGGCGCTGACGGCCTTCTCGGAGCGGACCGGGCTGCAGATGCTGTACGACAGCGAACTGGCGCGGGGACGACAGTCAACGGCGATTTCCGGACAGTACGAGCCGCGCGAAGCCCTGGCTCTGATGCTGGCCGAGAGCGGGCTGGCGGCGCGTTTCACGGCGGCGGGAGCCGTAGTGATCTATGCCGGCTCGTCTTCGGCGGTGACACTGAGCCCCCTTACGGCGGTCGCGGCGCCGGTGATTGGCGGCGCTGCAGACGGTCCCGCGGCTCGCGCCTACGCAGCGACGGTTCAGGCGCTCATCACCGAGCGCTTGCGGCGATCCCCGGAACTCGGTGTCGGGGACTATGGGGTCAGCATCCGGCTCTGGGTGGGGCCCGAAGGCGGCGCCCGGCGGGTCGAATTCCTTTCCGGATCAGATGACCCCCATCGGGACGAGGCCTTTGCCGCCCTGATCCGATCGCAGGCCTTTCCAGCCCCGCCCGAGGGACTGCCCCAGCCCATGCGCATCGCTTTTCGCGTCCGGCGCGGGGGCTGACATCAAAGCTTCACGGGATTGTCGCGGCCTGTGGTCTAGGGAGCGAAATCCGCAGAGGCTCCGATCAGGCGGCCGCCATGATTACGCGAAACTGGGTATTGGGTGCGTCCATCTCGGCGGTCCTGCATGGCGGGGCCGTCGCCATGCTGCTCGTGGCGGTGAACGCGCCGGGCGGCGCTCCGGCGCAGGAAACAGCCCAGCCGGTGATCGAACTGGAGCTGTTTTCCACGCTCCGTTCGGCGCCGGGCCTTGATGCGCCAGCACAGGCGGCGCCGGATCGACCCGGCGAGACAGAGCGCGCGGCGAGCGAAGTGGTGGCGAGCGGCCGAACACAGTCCGAGCTGAAGCGAACCTCGTCGGATACGGCTCCTTCTTCCAGCGCCGCCGCCAGCGCGGCGCCCGACGCCCGGCTGGTCTCCGAATACTATCGGAACCTCGAGAGCCACCTCGCCCGCTATCATGCCTATCCCGAAGCCTTGCGGGCGCGCCCGCGGGGGACGGTGCAGGTCGGTCTGATCGTCGGGCGCGACGGCAGGTTGATGGATGTCTGGATTCAGCGCAGCTCGGGCGTCGCGGGCCTTGACCAGGCGGCGCTGGCGACGGTGCGTAATGCGGAGCCCCTGCCGAGCCTGCCGCCGGACCTGCCCGGCGCGATCGATCTGGTGGTGCCGCTGAACTACGAAGCCCGACCGGCGGCGAGTTGATCGCATGGTGACGGAAGCGACGGCCCGCCTGAGGGGGCATCTGGTCGAGAAGTATGAGTTCCTGCTTCTGCGGCTCAGCGCGCGGCTCGGTTCCCGTGAGCAGGCCCGGGACGCCCTGCAGGACGCCTATGTGAAGCTGTCGCACACCGAGGCGCGTGATGAGGTCCGGCATCCGACCGCCTACCTGTTCCGGATGGCGATGAACCTGGCTTCCAACGCCCGGCGTCGCGACCGCCGTCTGTTGGGCTTCGACGAGGTTGCGGCCCTGCTGGATATCCCGGACGAGCAACCGGATCCCGCCGCCGTGATCGAGGCGCGATCCGAGCTTTCCCGCATCAAGACTGCAATGGCCGACATGAGCCCGCGCCGCAGGGAGATTTGCGAAGCGGCCTGGGTGGATGGAGTGTCGACCCAGGAGATCGCGGATCGCCATGGTCTCGCGCAGCGAACCGTGCAACTGGAATTGCAGCAGGCCGCCAAGGCCTTGCAGCAGGTTCTGGATGGAGCCGCGATCATTCCTTTGCGCCGTCGGGAAGATGGCGTGTCATGACTTATGGGAAGACCTTGTCGGGCGGAATGAACCCCGGAGAGCAGGACGTGAACGAGGCGGTGACGCTTGAGGCGCGCGGCTGGGTAGGTCTGCTTCTGTCGGGAGCGGCGACCCGGGAGGATGCGCTGGCGCTGAAGGCCTGGCGCGCAGCGGATCCGCGCCACGAAACGGCTTTCCGACAGGAAGGGCGGCTGTTGCGGCTGGCGCGTGAGGCGGTCGACGAACTGCGCACGGAGGCGGCGGCGACGCCCGTCCGCGCGCGGAAACGTCTGAACCGACGAATGGTGATTGGCGGGGCGCTCGCGGCCTCGGCAGCCGGCGTCGTCGTCATCACCGGTCGGGAAGCCCTGCCGGTATTGCTGGCGCCGGGCGCGGACTTCGCCACCGGCAAGGGGGAAAGTCGGCGGGTCGATCTGGCCGGCGGGGTTTCGGTGCAGTTGAACACCCTGACCCGGATCGCCCTGCGTCCGGAACTCGGTGCGGGCGCCTTCCAGATATTGAACGGTGAGGCTGTCGTCGATGTGGCGCCCCGATCCGCTGCACTGGCTGTGGTGGCCGAAGGCGGGGAGACCCGGACGTCGGGTGGCCGTCTGTCCTTCAGATGCATCGGCGGCGAGGTGAAGGTCTCGTGTCTCGAAGGTCTGGCCCAGGTTCAGCTGGGCGCTTCGACCGCGACCCTGCAGGCGCAACGGAGCCTGACCTACGCAAACGGCGCCCTTCAGGCCGTCATCCCGATCGATCCGGGCGTCGAGGCCGCCTGGCGGCAGGGGCTGCTGATCTTCCGTGACCGGCCGCTCGGCGATGTGATCGAGGAGATCAATCGCTATCGTGAGGGGCGGATCATTATCGCCGACCCGCGGCTGGGCGCGCGGCGGGTGAACGGGGCCTTCCACACCGCCCGTATCGATCAGATCGTAGACCAGATCCGGCTCGCCTACGGGGTGCGCGCGACCCGTCTGCCGGGCAATGTGGTGCTGCTCGCCTAGGTGACGGAAAACCGCCCCGAAACCATCGCGAAAACTTCACGATAAATCTTTGCGCGCGTCTCCGGCGCGCGTGTCTCTCCCCTGACGGCCAAGTGCGGCGCGTTCGCGGCCCGGCCGCGGCGTCACCGGGGGATTGATGCTTTATCTGAAGACCAGCTCCGCGCTTCGAGGCGCGACGGCGGCGCTCGTTCTGGGCGCCGTGTTGTCGGTTCCTGCTGCAGCTTTCGCTCAGGAGGCGCCGGCCCAGACCTTCGATATCCGCGCATTCCAGGTTCGCGGAAACACGGTGCTGGCGCCGGATGCGGTGGAGCGCGCGGTATATCCCTTCATGGGACCGGGGCGGTCGGAGGCCGATGTCGAAAGCGCCCGGGCGGCGCTTCAGCAGGCCTTCGAGGACGCGGGCTACATCGCCGTTGCGGTCTACATTCCCGAGCAGTCCGTCGAGGGCGGTATCCTGCAGCTGGAAGTGCAGCCGCAGGTGATCGGCCAGGTCACGGTGGAGGGCGGCGACCGGGCGAGGATCCTGGCCCAGGCGCCGTCGTTGACGCCGGGGGAGACGCCGAACCTGCCGGCTTTCCAGCGCGACGTCGTGGCGCTGAACCAGAACCCGAACCGTCGGGTGACCCCGGAACTTCGCGCCGGAACGGCGCCGGGTTCACTGGATGTGGTGCTGACGGTCGAGGAGACCACCCCATGGAAGGCCTCGATCGAGGCCAACAACTACAGCTCATCGGCGACCTCGGAATACAGGGCGTCTGCGACCGTGCGTCATGACGATCTCTGGGGGCGCGGTGACAGTCTGAGCTTCACCATGCAGACGGCGCCCGAGCGGACAGACGACGGGACCGTCTGGTCGTCGAACTACCTGCACCGCCTGGGGCAGGGCGCACAGCTGATGGTCTATGGCGTCCATTCGGACAGCGACATCGCCGTGATCGGCGGCACCAGCGTTGTCGGTAGAGGCAATATTGTCGGGGCTCGCTACATCCGGTCGCTGGGGGCGACGGAAGGGTTTTACCATGCGCTGACCCTGGGCGTGGACTGGAAGGATTTCCAGGAAGACGTGCGGCTGGGCGCGGATCGGGCGTCGGCGCCGATCGAATACTTCCCGTTCACGGCGTCCTGGCGCGGCGACTGGATGGGCGAGACGGGAACCAGCGACCTGTCGCTGTCCGCGACCTTCGCCTTCCGGGGACTGGGCGATGGCTGGGAAGAGTTCGACGCCAAGCGATACAACGCCCGTCCCGGCTTCCTTGTCCTGAAGATGGACAGCGGTCACACCGAGGAGCTTCCGGGCGGCGCCCAGTTCCATGGCCGTCTGACCGGCCAGTGGTCGGCTGACCCCCTGATCTCGAATGAGGGCTTCTCGATCGGCGGGATCAGCACGGTGCGCGGCTATTCGGAGTCCGAAGTCCTGGGCGACTGGGGCTTCGCGCTGCAGAGCGAGCTGCGCTCACGCGATATCGCGCCGGACTTCGACCTGTCCGGCTTCAACGAGCTGCGGGTTCTGACCTTCGTGGATGTCGGTCACGCCACAATCCACGACCCGCTGATCGGTCAGTCGGCGTCCGATGGCCTGATCAGTGCGGGCGTCGGCGCCCGCATCCGTCTCTTCGACCATTTCAACGGGGCGCTCGATGTGGGCGTGCCGATCCTTGAAGGACCGAGCACCGATACGGGCTCGCTGTTCGCTCGCTTCCGCATCTGGGGGGAATTCTGATGTTCGCTAAACGTCTCAACAAGGGCGTGGCCGGAGGGCTTCTGGCCGCCGTCGCCGCCCTCGCGGTGGCCACGCCGGCCCTGGCCTGGTGGGAGCAGGAGTTCGCCTATCGGACCCGCATCAACCTGAACACCGCCGCCGCAGGCGTCTCCGCCGAGGTGGCGCGCGCGCCGGTTCTGGTGCGTCTGCACACCGGCAATTTCAACTTTGCTGACGTGAAGGCGGACGGCTCGGATCTGCGCTTCGTCGCCGGTGACGACCGCACCCCCGCCAACTTCCACATCGAGCGCTGGAATGCGCAGGAGCAGCAGGCGCTGGTCTGGGTGGATGTGCAGAACCTGCAGCCGGGCCAGCCGGCGGCGATCTACGCCTACTACGGCAACGAGAAGGCCGAGGCCGGTCAGAACCGCGCCGGGACCTATGGCGACGACTACCGTCTGGTCTGGCATTTCGACGAGGCCGGCGCGCCGCGCGACGCGACCTCGAACGGCGTCAACGGCGTGGGCGGCGAAGGCCGCAACGCGGGCGGCCTGATCGGCTCCAGCCTGATGCTGGATGGACAGGGCGCGACCCAGGTTCCGGCCTCGGTGTTCAGCGGCGGTCCGTTGAGCGTCAGCTTGTGGGTCAAGCCGACCTCGGACGGCGCGATACTGAACGTTCCGGGCGTGATGGCCCTGACCGCGCATGGTGGCCAGCTGGTCCTGCAGGCCGGGACGGGCACGGCGACCTCGGCGCTGGAAGCCGGCGCCTGGACCCATGTGGCGATCAGCGCTGACGGTCAGACCACCCGACTGTTCGTGGGCGGTCAGCCGGTCGGCGAGATCGCCGGCGCCCTGACGGCGGCGACCGGACCGGCCCTGCTGGGGCAGGGCTTCGCGGGTGAGGTCGATGAGTTCCGCGTGGCGGGCGTCGCCCTGCCGGCCTCGGCGTTCCAGCTGGCGGCCGCCAGCGAGGGGCAGGGCGCGCGTCTGGTCGCGGCGGACACCGCCGAGGCCATCGAGAGCGGCGGCGGCCACGACTATTTCGGCATCCTGTTCAAGGCGCTGACCTTCGACGCCTGGGTGGTGATCATCATCCTCGGCTTCATGCTGGCCGCCGCCATCGCGGTCATGGCGTCCAAGGGGATGACCATCGGCCGGGTGCGCCGGGCCAACGAAGACTTCATGGACGCCTATCGTCCGTCGGCGCGCCAGTCGAACGGCCATGACGGTCTGGGCGACCTGCCCGCCGATCTGGCCAAGGGCTCGACCCTGGCGCGGCTTTACCGGATCGGTCAGCAGGAGCTGGCGCTGCGTCTGTCGGAAGGCCGCTCGTCGGGCAGCCGCTTCGCCCTGCGCGCCCAGTCGATCGCGGCCATCCGCGCGGCCATGGACGCCGGTCAGGTGCGGGAGAGCCAGAAGCTGAACGCGCGCATGGTGCTGCTGACCATCGCCATCTCGGGCGGTCCCTTCATCGGCCTGCTGGGCACGGTGCTGGGCGTCATGATCACCTTCGCCATGGTGGCGGCGGCCGGCGAGGTGAACATCAACGCCATCGCGCCGGGCATCGCCGCGGCCCTGCTGGCCACCGTCGCCGGTCTGGCCGTCGCGATCCCGGCCCTGTTCGGCTACAACTACCTGCTGTCGCGGATCGAGGAGATCACCGCCGACAACCAGATCTTCGTCGACGAGCTGGAAAAGCGCATCGCCGAAACCTGGCAGGACGTCCCCGCTTCGCCCATCGCGGCCGAATAAGGGAGCGCCCCAGCCATGCAGGTCCAGGGCAAGAAACCCTACAACGAGATCAACATCACGCCGCTGGTCGACCTGACCTTCGTGCTGCTGATTATCTTCATCCTGCTGACCACGGCGGCGGTGCAGGGGATCAAGGTCGATCTGCCCAGCGCTTCGTCGGCCCAGACGATGAACGAGCCGAAGTCACGGGTGATCGCCGTGTCGAACGACGGGACCCTGTCGATCGACGCGGTGCCGGTGTCGATGTCCGAACTGGAAAACGAACTGCGGACCAGCATCGCCACGACGCCGGATCTGGCCGTCATTCTGCGCGGCGACCGCACGGTCCAGTACGACCGCGTCATGCAGGTGCTGGACCTGTGCTCCAAGGTGGGCGTGCCCAGCCTGGGCATGGCCGCCACCCGTCCGCCGGGCGGGGGAGCCTGAGGCCATGAGCTACGCCTTCATGGCCGAGCCGCCGCCGCCCAGACGCAGGGGCCGGATCAACTGGGTCCTCGTCGGTGGCGTGCTGGCGCTCGGCGCCATCGTGGCGGCGGTGCTGATGCAGCCCGCCACCGTGTCGGATCGCCCCAATGAGCTGAAGACGACGCGGGTCATCCAGCCTCCGCCGCCGCCCCCGCCGCCGCCGCCCGAGGTGACGCAGGAGCGGCCGCCCGAGCCGGTTCCTTCGCCGGTTCCGGTGGAGCAGCCGGTGGATACGCCGCCGCCGGAGGCTCCGTCCTCGGAGCCGACGGTGGGCGACAACGCCCTGACCGCCCGCGAGGGCGCCGGCCCGTCCAACTACGGACTGGTCGGAGGCGATGGCTCCGGCGGCCGCATCGGCGGACGGCCGGGCGGCGGCGGCAACGGCTTCGCGGCCTATGGCGGCATCGCCCACGCGGCGGCCCGTCAGGCGGTCCAGGCCGATCCGGTGCTGAGCCGGGGCCGGTATTCGGTGCAGCTGCAGGTGCGGGTGGATGCGGAGGGCCGGATCAGTTCGGTCAGCATCATCCGAGGCACCGGTGACGCGCGCCGCGACGCCCGCCTGATCGAGGTCCTGACGGGCCTGCAACTTTCTCAACGTCCGCCTGCCGGTCTTCCGACCATGCGGATCGAACTGAACGCCCGACGCGGCGGCTGACACTCCCGGGGATAGAACCATGAACCGTACGAACCGAATGAAGCCGGTGCTTCTGGCCTGCGCTGCGGGGATCGCCCTGATGGCGGCTCAGCCCGCCGCCGCCCAGCAGGTCGACTCGACCCGTCTGCTGGAGCTGATGGTGACCAAGGGGCTGGTGACCCGCGAGGAGGCCGACGCCCTGCTGGCCGAGGCCACGGTGGCCCCGACCCCGGCGCCCTTGCCGCCGGTTCCGGCCGGGGGCGTGGACGCTCAGGGCGTCCAGACCATCCCCTACATCCCGCAGGTCGTACGCGACCAACTGCGCGACGAGCTGCGCGCCGAATTGGGCACCCAGGCCCAGGCCGAGGGATGGGCCCGTCCGGGGGAGGTCCCGGAGTGGACCCGCCGCATCCAGGTCTATGGCGATGTCCGCCTGCGCGGAGAGGGGCGCTTCTTCGACGACGGCAACGCCGACATCTTCACCGACTATGGCGCGATCAACGCCGGGGACCCGCAGAACCTCAATGATCTGACGCCCGGCTATGTGGCGCCGCCGTTCCTGAACACGCTGGAGAATCGCCAGCGCCTCCAGTTGCGCGCCCGCCTGGGCGTGAAGGCGCAGATCGCCGATTGGATCAGCGCTGACATCCGTCTGGCCACCGGTTCGGATCGTTCGCCGGTCTCCACCAACCAGACGCTCGGCGCCAATGGCGGTTCAGGCTACGAGATCTGGCTGGATCGGGCGGCGATCCGCCTGACGCCGGTGGAGGGCGTGGCCGTGGATTTCGGCCGCTTCGCCAACCCCTTCTGGACCGGTGATCTGATCTATGACGCCGATCTGAATTTCGACGGTCTGGCCTACAGCGCCAACGCGCCGATGGGCGATAACCTGACCCTGTTCGCCGCTGCCGGGGCCTTCCCGGTGTTCAACACCAGTCTGAACTTCGGTTCACGCAATGCGCCGATGGGCAGCGCCTCCACCGGCCCGTACGAAAGCCAGGATCGCTACCTGATCGGCTCGCAGGTCGGCGCCGACATCCAGGCGAGCGAGACCATCCGGCTCAAGGCCGCCGTCGGCTATTTCCACTACGACAATGTCGAGGGTCAGCTGTCGGCGCCTTGCAACTTCGACGAGGTCGTCTGCTCCACCGACGCCACGCGTCCGGCCTTCCAGCAGCACGGCAACACCCTGTTCCCGATCCGGAACATTCTCGCTGATCCGGCGAACCCGACCGCCAGCCCCGAGAACCAGTATTTCGGTTTGGCCTCGCAGTTCGAGATCCTGCATCTGCGCGCCGCCATGGAGTACCGCCCCTCGGCCCGCTTCGGGCTGCGGCTGGACGGGGAGTTCGTCAAGAACCTGGGCTGGGACGAAGACGTGCTGGCGGTGCGCGCCGTCAACAATCTGGGGCCGGACATCCTGGTCCCCAATCCCGCTACGCCTGATCCGAACGACACCATGCCGGCGCCCGGCCCTTATGACGGCGGCGACACCGGCTGGCAGCTGAAGGTCAACCTGGGCTCGATGCTGGACCTGGGTGAGGGCTCCGCCTGGGTCGCCCAGCGCGGCGACTGGTCGACCATGATCGGCTACCGCCATCTGGAATCCGATGCGGTGATGGACGCCTTCGCCGACTCGGACTTCCACATCGGCGGCACCAACGCCAAGGGCTGGTTCATCGGCGGCCATTACGCCATCGGTCCCAACACCCTGCTGAGCGGTCGCTGGATTTCGACCGACGAGATCGCCGACGCCCCGTTCTCGGTCGATCGCCTGTTCGTCGACCTGAGCACGCGCTTCTGATCATGATCGCCGCGCGTCCGTCCTTCCTGTTCAGCCGCCCGGCCGCGTCCCTTGACGCCGCCGGAGGCGACGCATGGGCGGCGAACGGCACGGCTTCCGTCACGTGCTCCGAGCTTCGCCAGTTCCCGGTCCACGTGATGGCGGACCCGCCCGGTCGATCCCCGGTCGGGCGGGTCTTCGCCCTCCTTTGTCTGATCCCCCTGATCGTTGCGCCAGCACAGGCGCTGGCCCGGCAGGCCTCCCCTGCGCCGTCAACACCTGCACCGACCCTGCAGATAGGGGCGGACGCGCCCCGGTCCGGGCCCTGTGTCCAGGTCGATGTCGGAGGGGAGCGCGTCGGGCATCTGGACTGCGCCACCGAGGCTTTGCAGGCCGCGGCGCGGGTCGCTCGCGATCAGGCCCGCGCCCCGTTGGACGCGCCTGTCGTTGGTGCGGGAGCGCCGGATGCAGCCGTCGGGGTCTCCAGCCTGTCAGGCGCGCGACTGCGTCTTGGGCCGGCGCTCGGCGCCTCGGTCCACCGGCCTCCGCAGGGCGCCGCTCCGCCGGCTCGAGGACGCTGATGAGACCGCCCTTCGATCTTCCGACGCGCCCCACGGCCGTCGTTCTTCATGACCCTTATTCCGCCGCGCTCGCGGCGCCCGTCCTTGCGGAGCTCGACCAATGACCGTCTCCAAAACCACCAACCTGCGTGACCGCCTGCTGATCGGCGTGTCGCTGGGCTCTATCCTGCTGGCCGGCGTCGCCGAGGCCCAGCAGGATGCCCGCGGCCGTGGCGGTGCTGTCGATCCGGCGGCCGCCGCCGCCCGCGCCGCGCAGGCCCAGGCGGCCCAGGCCGCGCAGGCGAACTCCGCCAGCCAGCGCGCCATCGCCTCCTTCCGCCGCGCCGCGGACGGTCGGGACGCCATGCGCGCCGCCCAAGCCGCTGCCCGCGCCGCTGCGCTGGCCGGTCAGTCCGGTGTCCCCAATGGACTGGGACAGGGCGGGCTGCAGGTCGCGGACGACGTGGAACTGGACCCCAGCCTGTGGGTGGGCGCCAATGGACCGACCCAGACGGTGGGCGCTGATGGCCGCACCCTGGTCAACGTCGATCAGACTCAACAGCAGGCCATCCTCACCTGGAACAGCTTCAACGTCGGTCGTGAAACCGACCTGCGCTTCAACCAGCAGGGCGCCGACTGGGTCGTCCTGAATCGGGTTGTCGGAAACTCAGCCGATCCGTCGCAGATCCTCGGCACGATCAAGGCCACCGGCTCGGTCTACATCATCAACCAGAACGGCGTGATCTTCGGCGGCGCCTCCCAGATCAACACCCGGAATCTGATCGCCTCGTCGGCCAACATCAGCAACGACCAGTTCCTGAATCGCGGCATCTATTCCAGCCTGTCCAACGGCGCCTATGTGCCCACCTTCACCAACGCCGGCGGCACCGTGCGGGTCGAGGCGGGCGCCCAGATCACCACCAACACCCCGACCAGCGTGACGGCGGGCGGCGGCTTCGTGCTGCTGATGGGGACCGAGGTCCACAACGCCGGGACCATCACCACCCCGCGCGGCCAGGCGGCCCTGTCGGCGGGCGACAACTTCATCCTGCGCCGCGGTTACGGCACCGAGGAGAACCCCTATTCGACCACGCGCGGCAATGAGGTGCGCGGCCTGATCAACGCCGGCTCGGCCAGCGGGACGGTGACCAACACCGGTCTGATGGAGGCCGCCCAGGGCGACATCACCCTCGCCGGGCGCACCATCCGTCAGGACGGCGTCATGGTGGCGACCACCTCGGTCAATCAGCGCGGCACCATCCACCTGCTCAACTCCGCCACCGACGCCGAGGGCTCGGTGACCCTGGGTGAGGACAGCCTGACGCTGATCCTGCCGGAGCTCGAGAGCACGGATACGGCCCTGAACGGGCAGCGCGACGCCCTGATCACGGCCTCGAACACGGCCAACCTGAACCGGGGTACGACCACCAACGGCGGCTTCAACGACCGCTCGCTGCTGGCTGACCGGCTGGATCAGTCCCGCATCGAAATCGTCACCGGCGGTGACGTGGTGTTCGAGGGCGGCTCCCAGACCATGGCCCAGGGCGGTCAGGTGGCTGTTCAGGCCAACAGCGGCCGGATCACCGTCGAGGACGGCGCCACGATCGACGTCTCCGGCGTCATGGGTGTGGCGCTGGACATGGAGTCCAACTCCATCCGCGTGAACATCCAGGGCAATGAGCTGCGCGACAGCCCCGGTAACCGGGACGAGGACGACATCCGCAGCCGCGACGTCTGGGTCGATGTGCGCGACCTGGTCCTGCTGCCGGACGGCACGGGTGGCTATGAGGGCGACCGCTGGTACACGCCCGGCGGCCTGCTGGAGGTGGGCGGCTACCTTGGCAACATCCGTCGCGGAATCGGCGAATGGACCGCCGTGGGCGGGACCATCACCCTGGCCGCCAGTGAGGTCGTGGCCGAGCGCGGCGCGGTGCTCGACATCTCCGGCGGCTCCATCGACTACGCGGCGGGCTACAGCCGCTCCAGCCTGCTGCTGGGTGAGGACGGGCGCCTGTACGACGTCCGCAACGCCCCCGCGACCATGCGCTTCGTCGGTCTGGGCAACGCCTATCTCCGCCAGCACGACCGTTGGGGCGTCCAGTATGAGGAGGTGTTCAACAACCGCCTGTTCTCGCGCGCCAACACCCTGCGCTGGGAGGAGGGCTACACCGTCGGTCGTGATGCAGGCCGCCTGATCCTGTCCACCCCCACCGCCGTCATGGAGGCCGACATCCTCGCCGGCGTCATCAACGGTTCGCGTCAGACGCTGGCGCGCCCGGAGGGGATTACGGATGGTTATGCGCTGTCGCAGCACACGGTGGCGCGCGCGGGAACGCTGGTCGTGGGCGGCCATACCGCGCTCGGCGCCACGAATCCGCAGAACACGGACATCGTCATCGGCGACATCGAGGCCGTCACCGGCGGTCTGAACACCGGCGACGCCCTGCCGGCCGATCGCGCCAATACGGTCCGTCTGGATGCCGACTATCTGAACGCACAGGGGCTGGGCGGGCTCGAGCTGCTGACCGGCCGGACCATCTCGATCGAGGGCGACCTGACCCTGGCCAACGGCGGGCGCGTCAGCCTGACGGGGCCGCAGATCGACATCACCGGCTCGATCACCGCTCACGGCGGCTCGTTCATTGCCAGCAACATCCTGCGCTCGCCGGCTGCCGGCGCCGTTCCGACTCCGTTGACCCTGAACGGTCAGGCCGGGTTCCGGCTGGCGGATGGCGCACGGATCGATCTGACCGGCGAATGGATCGATGCGCGCGGCGCGGCCACCGCGCCGAACCTCGGCTTTATCAACGGCGGCGACGCGCGCGTGGAGTTCACCCATGACGCCATCCTCGAGGCGGGCAGCCGCATCGACGTCTCGTCTGGCGGCGCGGTCCTGAACGACGGGCGCGTGCGCGGTGGCGTCGGCGGCGATGTGCGCCTGACCACCAATGCGCTGGCCGGTTCGACCGTCTATGGCGGCGTGCTGCATGCCGACGGCGCGATCACCGGCTATGGCGTCAACGGCGGCGGGACGCTGTCGATGGAAAGCGCCGGACTGGCGCTGATCGGCGGCGAGCGACCCGAGGATCATGAGGGGCTGTTCGTTTCGGCGGACCGCTTCGCCAGCGGCTTCTCGGTCTATGACATCAACGGGCACGGTGGGTTGAAGGTGGCGGACGGCGCGACGCTGGACGTCGTGATGCCGGTCTATCGCTTCCTGGACGGCAGCACGATCTCGCCGACCGCCGGGACGCCGGAGCTGTGGATTCCGCCGCTGCATCAGGAAGATCCGCGCGCCGGCGCTCTGACCCAGAGGGGTGGGGCGAGCCTGAGCCTGCGTTCGGTGCGCAACCTGGCGGGCGGTACGGTCGAGATCGGCGAGGGCGCGGTCGTCAGCGTCGATCCTGGCCAATCGATCCGGATGCGGGGCGTGAGCCAGCTGACCGTCAACGGGCGGCTGAACGCCTGGGGCGGGCTGATCTCGATCGATCAGGAGCGCCTCGATCTGGCCTTGGGGACGAGCCTGCACAACCGGTCGATCTGGATCGGCGAGAATGCGGTGCTGGACGTCGCCGGGCGGGCCTTCACGGCCACGGACGCCAACGGTCGGCGCTATGGCCTGGTTCAGGACGGCGGCCGGATCGAGCTGGGCGGGACGCTGAACTGGGAGACGGGCGGCACGGTGGATCGTCGTCCGGCGGACCTGCATCTGGTCATCCGCGAAGGCGCGGTGCTGGACGCCTCGGGCGCCAGCGCGGTGCTGGACCTGCCGGGACTGGACAGGAATGCTGGCTGGCGCACGACGACGGTCGGCGGGAACGGCGGGACCATCGTCCTGTCGTCACAGGTCGGCATGCACCTGGACGGCGAGATGCGGGCCTCGGCCGGGGCGCCGGGCGCCTCGGGCGGCACGCTGGCGGTCGCCTTCGGCGGCGCGATCTATGATCGCAACAACAATAATCCGGCCCTGTTGGCGCCGCGCTACCTGATGCTGGGACAGAACCGCGCGGACAGCGTGCTGGGCGAGGGACTTGAGGCCGGTCAGGCCGATCCGGGACTGGTCTATGGTCACGCCAGCCTGGGCGTCGATCAGATCACGGCCGGAGGCTTCGGCCATCTGTCGCTGTTCGGACAGATGCGGGCGACCGGCGACCTGAACCTGACGATGAGCGAGAGCCTGCGTCTGTCGGGGCCGGTGCTGGCGGCCGCGGGCACGCCGGACGGACTGAACCTGCGCCTGGCCGCGCCGCACGTGCTGCTGGGCCGCCCCATCTACACCCCGCCGCCGGGTGAAACCTACCTCTATCCCGGCGAGCCCCGGCTGAATGACGGGCGCCATGACACCGTCACCGTCGAGGGCGATCTGATTGAGCTCCGCGACCTGGTCGAGTTCTCCGGTTTCAGCGACGCGCATCTGATCAGCCGCGGCGACATCCGCTTCCTGAAAGCGAACTACACCATCGGCTCGATCGGTCAGACGTCGGCGCTCATCGCGCCGGACCTGCTGCGGCTGACGGCGGCCCAGATCTATCCGGCCTCGGGCGCCTTCGGGACGGTCTTCCTGGGGCGGACGGGAGAGTTCAGCAGCATCTTCCCCAACCCGGAAGGTCGCCTGATCATCGCACCGAACGGACCGACTCCGGCCATGCCCTATTCGGCCCGGGGCAGCCTGAGCTTCGAGGCGGCCTATGTCGAACAGGGCGGCGTGGTGCGCGCGCCGTTCGGCGGACTCAGCTTCGGCTCCCAGAGGACCGAGTTCCCGTCCAGGATCGTCCTGATGCCCGGCAGCCTGACCTCGATCAGCGGCGCGGGCTTGGCCATGCCCTATGGTGGCACGGTTGACGGCGTCCGCTATCTGTACGACGGCGAGGAGGTCGTGCCGAGCAGGCGCGGCGTCAGCTTCAGCTTCGGCGAGCTTGAGACCCGAGAGGGTTCGGTGATCGACCTGAACGGCGGCGGCGACCTGCTGGGCGCGGGCTTCATCAGCGGACGCGGCGGCTCGGTCGACGTGCTGCGCACGGCCTTCGCGGACGCCAATCCGGGCTTCGGCTTCAGCCAGTCGGGCAATCAGGTCTACGCCCTTGTCCCCGGCTATGCGGGGTATTCGCCGGTCGTGACGGACGCGGCCCTGCCCGGTGTCGGACGGCAGGTGACCATTCCGGCGGGCGTGCCCGGCCTTCCCGCCGGGACCTATACACTGATGCCCGCGACCTACGCCCTGCTGCCCGGCGCCTTCCGGGTCGAGGTCGGGCAAGGGAGCGCGGCGGGTCTGTCCGGCGTCACGGCGACCGGCGCGGGCTCCTTCGTCGCGGCGGGCTATATGGGCACGCTGAACACCGGCCAGCGCGACGCGCGGGCCAGCGCCCTGCTGATCACCCCGGCGGACGTGGTGCGCAAGCACACGGGCTATAACGAGACCAGCCTGAACGACTTCGTTCTGGCCGATGCGGCGCGACGCAATCTGCCGCGCGCGGCGCTGACGGACGACGCCGGCACTCTCTCACTTAACCTCGCGCGCGGTGCGGGTCTGGGCGACACGCGGGCCCTGAACATCAAGGGCACGACCCTGTTCGAGGCCGCCAAGGACAGTCAGGGCTATGCCGGTTCGCTGAATGTCAGCGGCCTGGTCCTGACAGGGCTCGAGATCCTGGCCACCGGCGGCCGGGCCGAGGTGGTGGACGCCAACGGCGCCGCCATCTTCGCCGACGACCTGAACGCCTTCGCGCCGGGCCGGATTTCCATCGGCGCCCTGGGCAACAACACCCAGACCACGACCGTCGTGCTGCGCAGCGGCGCGACCCTGTCGGCGCCCGAGGTCTCCCTGACCGCGACCACGGGCGGACGCGGCGTCGTGATCGAGCAGGGCGCGACCATCTCGACCGTCGGTCGCGGCCCAGCGCCCTATGACAATCGCGAAAGCCTGATCACCAGCCCGCAGTATGCGACGCTGACGGTGTCGAACGGCTGGGTGAACCTGCTGGCTCCGACCAATCTCGAATACGGACAGGCGATGATCGATCTGGGCGCGTGCCTGACGGTCTGCGCCGGCGAGACGCGAATCGTGTCCGAAGGCACCATCGGGGTGTCGACCCTGGGCGCCTTCGAGCTGCGCGACAATGTCGCCTACGGCACGAAGAACCTGGTGCTGGCCGTGTCGGCTGTGAACCTGGGCTCGAACGAGACCCTCGCCGACGTGCGGGCCTCGGGCCAGCTGCCGCCGGGCATGACGCTGAACCAGCAGGTGCTGGAGCGGCTGCTGAGCGGCAACACCGCCATCGGCGCCCCGGCGCTGGAAGCCCTGACCCTGAACGCCCGCGAGTCGATCAACCTGTTCGGCACGGTCGAGCTGGACACCTATGACGACGCGGGCAAGTCCATCCTGTCGCGCCTCGTGTTCGGCGCCCCGGCCATGTACGGCTATGGCTCGGCCAGCGACACGGTGACTATCCGCACCGAGGAGTTCATCTGGGCGGGCACGGTCGGGGTCAATGCGGGCGGGCTGAACAACGGCGCGAACCCGTCGGACAGCGCGGCGCTGACGCCCGGCGCGGCCGTTCTGGGCCTGCTCGGCGACAGCGTGCTGAACATCGTGGCGGACACCATCCGCTTCGATCACGCCCCGAACACCCAGCCCATCGCCCTGGTCCCCTCCGACCGGCTGGCGCTCGGGTTCAGCCGGGTCAATCTGACGGCCAACAAGGGGATCATCGCCGACGCGCGTGGGTCACTGAACGTCTACAATGACCAGAACGGCTATGTGGCCGGGCAGGGGTGGCAGTACAGCGGCGGCGACCTGAACATCGTCGCGCCCGTGATCACCTCCGGCTCGGGCGCGGTGCTGGCGCTCAACGCCGGCGGCGCCGTCGACATCCGCGGCGGCGGCGCGACCTATGATCCGGTCAACCAGCTGGGCGGCGAGCTGCGCATCTCGGGCCGGACGATCAACCTCGACACCGCTGTCGTCCTGCCCTCCGGGAAACTGGTGCTGAACGCGGTCGAGGACGTGGTGCTGGGCGACAACGCCCGCGTCGATCTGGCTGGTCGCGAGATCACCATGTTCGACGTCAAGAAATACAGCTGGGGCGGCGACCTGGTCCTGACCAGCCAGAACGGCGACATCCGGGCCGAGGACGGTTCGGTCATCGACCTGTCGGCCCGCTACAATCGCGGCGGCTCGCTGACCGCGACGGCGCTGGGTCAGAACGCGGGTCGCGTCGATCTGCTGGGAACCATCAACGGCAGCGCCAGCGGCATCTATGACGCCGGCGGCACCGTGGTCCCGTATGACGCCGCAGAGGTGACCATCCGGGCGCAGGTGCTGGAGGACTTCGCCGAGCTGAACACCCGCCTGAACACCGGCGGCGTCTTCGGCGCCCGCCGCTTCCAGATCAAGCAGGGCGATCTGGTCGTCGGCGACGAGGTCAAGGCGCGTGAGGTCCAGATTGTGCTGGACGGCGGCGACCTGACCGTCAACGGCCGCATCGACGCCTCGGGCTTCCAGGTGGGCGCGATCCGTCTGGCCGCCTCGGGCGACCTGACGGTCAACGGGACGCTGGACGCCCACGGGACCGGCCTGCGTCGCGACAGCTACGGACAGATCATCGAGAGCCCGAACCGGGCGATGGTCGAGCTGACGACCCGCGACGGTCGTCTGGTGCTGGGTCAGGACGCGGTCATCGACCTGCGCGCGGGGACGGAATCGGCCTTCGCCGACGGACAGGCGCGCGGCACGCTGGACCTGATGGCCCCGCGTATCGGGACCAATGATGTGGCCATCGACGTGCTGGGGACGCTGGACGTTCGCGGCGCCAAGACGACCGCCGTCTATGGCTTCCGCACCTATGACGACGCCCCGATCAGCAACCTGCCGGACGTGTCGGGCAATCGTCCGCAACTGATCACCCAGGCCTATCTGGACGCGCTGGACATCGACAGCACGGCCTTCATGAACGCGGCCCTGGTCAACACCGGCCTGTCGGCGCGTCTGTCGGGGCTGGGCGACTATCGCCTGCGTCCGGGCGTGGAGATCGTCAGCAACGCCGCGACCAATCCGGGCGGCCACCTGACCGTCTCGGGCGACATCGACCTGTCGAACTATCGCTACGGCCCCGAGGCCAACCGCACCGATCCCGCCCTGCGCGGCTTCGGCGAGCCGGGGATGCTGGTCATCCGCGCGGCGGGGAACGTCAGCGTCCACGGCAGCATCAACGACGGCTTCGCCCCGCCGCCGGAAACGCCCGATGACAACGGCTGGGTGCTGGAGGAGACCCGCGACAATCTCGGGAACGGACTGACGCCCTTCGGCGGCGACATCATCGTGCCGATCGACGGGGTCCAACTGGACACCGGAACGATCTTCAAGCGCGGCACGCGCCTGAACTACGACATCCCGGTCCGAAACGTGACCCTGCCGTCCGGCACCACAGTGCCGGTCGCCGTCACCCTGAACGGGCCGCTCAGCCTGCCTGCCGGTCTGGTGCTCAGCGCCGAGGTCCGCACGGCGAACGGAACCGTCTATGCGGCGGGGACCGTGCTGCCGGAAAACCTGACGCTGACCAGCGGCGCCACTCTGGGCGCGGGCTTCCAACTGCGCGCCGCCGCGCCGGTGCAGGCCTTCACCTGGCCCAAGGGCGAGGTGCTGCCGGTCGATCTGACCACCAGCAGCCGCATCACCTTGGCGCGCGGATCGCTGATCCCGTCGATGACCAAGATGGAGCTGCCGGACAACCAGCCGATCAATCTGCGCCCCGTGGGCGCCGATGGAACCCAGGGCCGCAACTGGGCCTTGGCGAGAATGCTGGGGGAGGGTTCGACCTCATGGGATCTGACCGTCGTGGCCGGCGCCGATCTGGGCTCATCCGACCGCACGGCCCGCAATGCCCTGAGCAGCGGCGACATCATCCTGGCCGACGCCCATATCGGCAGCATCGGCAAGGTGACCATCCGCTTCGAGGGCGGCGGCCAATCGGTCTTCACCGTGCAAGGGGCGCTCGACAACTTTGGCGACGCCAGTTTCGCGGGCCTGACGGAGTCCGAGCTCGACGCCAAATTGCTGGCGGAGTGGGGTGGGACATTCCGGGACTTCTTCGGCTCTTCGCTGACTGAGTATTGTGGTCTGCTGGCGGCGGGGCAGTGCGAGACCCAGTCGGCCGGCGGCATGGTCTTCACCGAGCAGGGCGCGCTGGAGAATTTCGGTGACGCCAGCTTCGCGGGCCTGACGGAGCAGGAAATCGACGCCCGCCTCCTGGTGGAATGGGGCGCGACCTTCCGGGACGCGTTCGGGATGCCGCTGGCGGACTATTGCCAGCTTCTGGCGGCGACCGCGTGTCAGATGACGGGCGGCGAGTGGACGTTCACCGAGGCTGGCGCCGTCACGTGGTTTGGCGACGCGAGCGTCGCCGGTATGTCGCCTGCTGAAGTCGAGGCCTGGCTCCTCGCCAACTGGGGTTACTCGTTCGAGGACGTGTTCGGTCAGAACATGGCGGACTTCTGCGCAACCCGCAGCAACGACTGTATTATGGCGGGCGCCGAGCCGCCGACCGAGGTGCGCGAGTACACTGTCGGGCCGGGCGGTTCGAACTTCAGCGTGGTGCGCACCGGCGCGGCGGACATGACCCTGATCGCCGGTCGGGACGTGCAGATGTCCTCGATGTTCGGGGTCTATACCGCCGGGATGCAGACCTCGCTGGATGGGGTGGACAACGCCCAGTTCAACCTGCCGCGGGACGCCGTCTATCAGATGGGCGAACCCTTCGGAGCCGGCAGCCCCTATCTGGACGCCTGGAACCTGTGGAGCGCCTGGTATCCCGATCTGGGCGGCAATCTGACCATTTCGGCCGGACGCGACGTGATCGGCGACAGCTGGGGTGCGGACGCCCAGAACAGCGTGCTCTATCCCAACGAGCAGAAGGCGCGGTTCGCCTCGGCCAGCCTCGGCAACTGGCTGTGGCGTCAGGGAACGGGCGACACCGTCGGCGTCGATCCGGTGGCGACCAGCTGGTGGATCAACTTCGGTGCCTACGCCAACGATCTGCCGGGCAACTCCTTGTCCAGCAACCGGATCGTCGGCTTCACCGGCTTCGGC
The DNA here is from genome assembly GCF_042666595.1 of Brevundimonas sp. GCM10030266. Lineage (NCBI taxonomy): Bacteria > Pseudomonadati > Pseudomonadota > Alphaproteobacteria > Caulobacterales > Caulobacteraceae > Brevundimonas > Brevundimonas sp. GCM10030266. The sequence goes on along the minus strand of NZ_JBHTCY010000003.1, from coordinate 381,366 downwards.
GCCCTGGGCGGCGGCAATGTGTCGATCACCGCCGGGCGTCACGCCGGCATCGTCGATCCGCGCGGCGGCGGTCTGGTCACCACCATCGGCGCGGGGGATCGGACGCAAGGATTGGTCGTGGCCATCGGTTCGACCGGCCGGGTGGTCGGCGACGACCTGTATCTGACCGGCGGCGGCGACCTGAACCTGCGCACCGGCGGCCTGCTGAACCCCAACGCTCGCGCGACCCAGATCCGTTCGGGTTCGGGCAACCAACGTCCCACCGGGGACGTGGCCGACACCAACGGGGTCCTGACCAATCTGCGCGGCGCGGTCAGCCTGTCGACCGGGGGCATGGGCACCTTCGGCGTGACCTATGGCGACGGCTTCGGCCTGCGGCCCAGCGATCCCTTCGCGGTCGGCGGCGGCAGCGGCATGGGCGGCATACTGCTGATGCTGGGCGACTCGGCGGCCAACCTCAGCACCCGGGGCGATCTGGTCCTGGGCGGCGTCGGTGATCCCGGCCGGGTCTGGCAGGCCACCAGCCAGGCCTGGTCCTCGGCGACGGAAAGTGAGGCCGGCGGCGGTGCGAGCTGGTTGTCCCTGTGGACCTCGAACACGGCGGTCAACCTGTTCTCGGCCGGGGGAGACCTGATGCCGATGTCCATGTCCGGCACGCCCGTGAGCAGCTGGAACATTCGGACGGAGGCCTTCGGCAACAAGCAGACGATCATCTATCCGTCGATCCTGCGCGCCGTCGCGGCGGGCGGCGATATCCGCATGGGGCCGGACCTCATGCTGTTGGGCGCAGGCGAGCCTTCCCAGACCGTCCTGTTGCTGGCGCCCTCGACCAAGGGGCAACTGGAGATGCTGGCCGGCGGGTCGATCATCGGCGGGGCCGGACGGGCCGACATCATCCAGTCCGGCGCCGACACCCTGCTGCCGTCGCCGTTCAATCCGGCCTTCGCCGTGTTCAACTGGCCGGGCATCCGATACGGCAACCTCTCGTCGGACGGCATTCAGGCCGCGCCCGAAACGCCGGTCCTGTTCGCCTTCGGCCCGAATACGGTGATGAACCGGTCGCCGCACCTGGGCGACCTGACCCCGGCGCGCTTCTATGCGGTGAACGGCGACATCATCGGTCTGAACATCGGCGAGATCACCCCTCAGAACATCGCCATCCCCGTCTACAACCGGCTACGGACCATACCGACCTGGTATCAGGGCGCGACGGCGGTTCAGCTGCGGGCAGGCCGGGACATCATGGCCCTGAACCTGCTGGCGGTGAACAACAACGAGCTCGACATCTCCATGGTCAGCGCCGGGCGGGACATCATCCACGCCGACGTCACCGTGGCCGGTCCGGGCGCGCTGGAGATCTACGCCGGTCGCAACCTGTTCCAGGAAGATGTCGCCGGCGTCCGCTCGATCGGCAGCCTGGTCCAGGGCGACGCGCGTCCCGGCGCCTCCATCTCCCTGTCGGCCGGCATGACCGGCGTGGAGTGGGACAAGCTGCGCGACCTGTATCTGGACCCGGCCAATCTGCTGGTCCCCAACGCCGACGGCCAGACGCCGCCGCTGGAGGGCTCGGGCAAGGTGGTCAAGGTCTACGACAAGGAACTGGTCGATTGGCTGGAGGAGCGTCGCGGCTTCGAGGGCACGCCGGAAGAGGCCCTGGCCCTGTTCAAGACCCTGGCCCCGGAAGAGCAACGCATCTTCCTGCGCCAGATCTACTACGCCGAAACCCGTGAGGCCGGTCGCGAGTACAACAACCCCGACAGCACCCGCTTCGGCAGCTATCTGCGCGGCCGTCAGATGATCGCCACCCTGTTCCCCGACGCGGATGCAGACGGCGTCGAGATCGTCCGCTCGGGCGACATCCTGATGTACGGCGGCTCGGGCGTTCGCACCGACTTCGGCGGCGATATCGAGATGATGGCTCCCGGCGGCGAGATCGTCATCGGCGTCCAGGGCATTGTGCCGCCGGCGACGGCGGGGGTCGTGACCCAGGGCGCGGGCGACATCCGCCTGTTCTCGGAAGGCAGCCTGCTGATGGGTCTGTCGCGGATCATGACCACCTTCGGCGGCGACATCTTCGCCTGGTCGGAGGAGGGCGACATCAACGCCGGTCGCGGCTCGAAGTCGACCATCCTCTACACTCCGGCCCGCCGCATCTACGACAACTACGGCAACGTCCGGCTGGCCCCCCAGGCGCCGTCGTCGGGCGCCGGCATCGCCACTCTCGACCCCATTCCGGAAGTTCCGGCCGGGGACGTGGACCTGATCGCGCCCCTGGGCACGATCGACGCCGGCGAGGCGGGCATCCGGGTGTCGGGCAACATCAACCTAGCCGCCCTGCAGGTGCTCAACGCCGCCAACATCGAGGTCAAGGGCGACTCCACCGGCATGCCCTTGCCGCCCGTGGTGAACACCGGCGCCCTGACCGCAGCCTCCTCGGCGACCAACGCCGTCGTGGCCGAGGCCGCCGAAGCCGCCCAGCGAGCCCGCCCGGCCCGTGTCGAGCCGCCGTCCATCATCACCAGCCGTTTCCTCGGCTTCGGCGAGTGACCTGATCCGGAGGCGGCGTGACCCCGCCGCCTCCGTTCTTCTTACCGTGGAGTATCCCATGTCTTCCGCTGCCCCGCAGCCGACCGCCGGTTTGCCGCTCTTCTATCGCGACCCACAGCCGCTGAACGCCGCCCAGCACGCCGGCTGGCGTCTGGCCGACGGCGATGCGGCCTTCGCCGCCCAGACTCCCTTCGTTCCCGTGGTGGTCGGAGAACTGGCCGCGGCGGCCCGCTGCTACCCCATCGTCTTCGCCGGCGGCGACGGCCAGCCGGTCGCCGTGCTGGGCCTTGAACAGCGCAATCTGTTCGTCGCCGAAGGTCGCTGGGCCGAAGGCGTCTATGCGCCCGCCTACGTCCGCCGCTATCCGTTCGGCTTCATCCGCACCGTCAATCCGGACGGCTTTGCGCTGGCGATCGACGCAGGCTCGGAGCGTGTCCTGCGCGAGGGCGAGGGCGGCGTCGCTTTGTTCGAGGACGGCCAGCCCTCGGCCCTGACGAAACAGGCGCTGCAGTTCTGCGACGCCTTCCAGGCGGACGCCGCCGCCACCCGCGCCTTCGCCGAGGCCCTGACCGCGTCGGGGCTCCTGATTGATCGCCGCGCCGACGCCACCTTGCCGGATGGCCGCAAGCTGGGCCTGGACGGCTTCCGGATCGTCGACGCTGAAAAGTTCGCCGCCCTGCCGGATGAGACGGTTGTGGACTGGCATCGCAAGGGCTGGCTGGCGCTGGTGCATTTCCACCTCGCCTCGCTCGAGCGCTTCTCGGTGTTGCTGGATCGTCAGAACGCCGTCGCCGCCGTGTCGCAAGACCATGTTTCGGAGCCGCAGGACGGCGCCGCCGCCAAACCCAAGACCAAGAAGGCCTGATCCCATGTCGATCCGTATGCTCACCCTCGCCGCCGTCGTCGCGACCCTCGCGCCCGTCGCGGCCACGCCGGCCATGGCCCAGACCATCGGCGGCGCCCGTGGTCAGGCCGCCCCGGCCGCGCCCGAAGCCCAGCCGCTGGGCGGACCTCTGGTGCCGGGCGTCTGCCTGCTGTCGCGTGAAGCGGTCTTCGCCAACGCCGCCGCCGGCCGCGCCGCTTCGGCCCGCCTGCAGGAGATCACCCTGGCGGCCCAGGCCGAGATCGACGCCGTGCGGCAGCCGCTGGAAGCCGAGGCCCAGGCCTTTGAGACCCAGGCCGCTTCCCTGCCGGAAGCCCAGCGCAACGAGCGCCAACAGGCCTTGCTCCAGCGCGTTCAGGCCCTGCAGGCCCAGGCCGCCCACAACGCCCGTGAGGTCGAGGCGACCCGCATGGCCGCCATGAGCCGCATCGCCGACGCCGCCCAGCCGGTGATCGCCGAGGTCTACGCCTCGAAGAACTGCGGCCTGCTGTTCGACCGCGGCTCGGCCCTCGGCGGAAACTTCGGCAACGACCTGACCGCCGGCGTGGTCGCGGCTCTGGACGCCCGCCTGCCGACCCTCACCTTCGAGCGTGAACGCCTGCCTCTACAGCCGGCCGGGACGGCCCAGTGAAACGGCCGCCGATGACGATGCGCAAGGTCGCGGGCCGCCTTCTGGCGGCTCTCGGCCTCGCCGGCGCCGCCTCGGGCGCGGCGCAGGCCCAGGACGCGGCGCAGGAGCCGCCGGTCGCTCCGGTCCAAGCGCCCGCCGCCTGGGTCGCCTATGCGGAAGAGGCGACCGGGGCGGTGTCCGCATGGCTGGAGGATGACAGCGCGTCATCGGTCGCGGTGCGGACCTATATGGGCGCCGCCGAGGCCGAAGCCGGCGAACCGCGTCCCTTGGAGCTCAAGCTCTGGATCGACGCCGAAGGCCGCGTCTCGCGCATCGACTTCACGCCGTTTGTTCATGCCGAGGCCAATGCCGCGCTGACCGACGCCCTCGTCGGTCGCGCCTTCACCGCTCCGCCTCCGGCCGGGATGTTGCAGCCTTTGCGGATTGAGGTGCAGGCGGGGGGAAGGTGATCCTGAGGCACACCGCTGGGGTGAGCCGCTCTTAAGTGGTTCGGCCCGAATTTGAGCCGCTCTTAAGTGGTCGCCTTAAGTGGTCGAACTTCTGGAACCCAAGGATTGTGGGCTCGAGGTGAGGGTGCGGCTCTGAAAAGTGTTGCGCCGCAGCTAACCGGTTAGGCGCCGTGCATTCGCGTTTCGGCCTTTTCCAAGCGCTCCATGGCCTGCGTCAAACTCGCAAGGCAAAGCGGGGCGGCGGAATCTTCGCGCGGGCGACATGTCCCTGTCACGTCACCAGACTAGCAGCGCGCCCTTCTGGTGTGAGGCGTGATGCAGGATTGCGAGAAGGGTTTGGCGATGCCGGCGTCGCGATGGCGGACCCTGGTCCGGCGTGTTGCGCGCGCGACCTTCCGGGACGATGCCGAGGACCTGCTGCACAGCGCCTATGTTCGCCTTCAGGGATCCACCAGCCTTGGCAAGGCGGATGATGCCGATGCCTATCTCGTGCGGACCGCCGTCAATCTGGGCATCGACGAGCATCGTCGCGACAGTCGGCGGCGACAGACCGCCGAGCCTCCGGGCTGGGATCAGATCCGCGATGGAGCGCCTCTTCAGGATGAGGCGCTTGTCGCGCGTCAGAAGCTGAATGAGATTGACCGCGTGCTGGCCGGTCTGGGCGAGCGGACACGCACGGTTTTCCTGATGCACAGGCTCGACGGCCTCAAACATCGCGACATCGCCGCCCGGCTGGGCATCAGCCAGGGCATGGTCGAGAAACACATCGCCAGGGCGGTGCTGGCCTTGGCCCGGGCGGTGAAGCCGTGAGGTCGGGTCGTCTGGATGATCTGGCTCTGGCCGAGGCTTCGCAATGGCTGGCCCGGATGCAGAATGACGCGCGGTCGGCCGACGACGAGGGCGCTTTCAAGCGCTGGCTTTCGGCGCGGCCCGAGAACGCCGCAGCCTTCGATCACGTCACCCATGTGTGGGACCTTGCCGGCGCGACCTCCAGCCAGCGGTTCCGGCCCCGGCCGACGCGGCGCGCCCTGATGGCCGCCCTCGGCGGGGTCGCCGCGGTCGGTGTCGGTGTCGGGATCTGGAACACGGCGGAGGCGCGGACCGTGCGCACCGGTGTCGGGGAACAGAGGCGGCTCACCACCCCGGATGGCGCCCGCATCGTGCTGGACACCAACAGCGATCTGAAGGTGCCCGGCAACAGCGACAGACCGCTCACCCTGCGTCGGGGGCGCGGGGGATTCGAGGTTCCCGCCACAGGGCGGCGACCATTCAGAATCGAGGTCGGAGCCTGGACCCTGTCCTGCGCGGGTGGTGATTTCGACGTCAGCACAGCGGACGCCGGGGACGACCTGGTGGTTCATCTGGGCCTTGTCGAAGCGGTGCGACACGGCGCGCCGACCGTTCACAAGGTCGCGTCAGGACAACAGCTGGATCTGGGGGGCGGACCTGTGCGGCTGGCCGCCATGGCGATCGATGCGGAGACGGCCCAGGCGTGGCGGAAGGGGCAGCTGGTCTTCGTCGATACGCCACTCGGCGAGGCCGCCGCGGCGCTCAACCGTTATGCGCAAAAGCCCATCCACGTCTCGGACAGTTTGCGCGACGTGCGGATCAGTGGCGTCTATCGAACCGGCGCGCCGGAAGCCTTCGCCCAGGCCGCCGCCATTCTGGTGGGTGGGGACGTGAAAGTCTTCCGTCAGCGGATCGAAGTCACCTCGTCGAAATCGACGTCATAAAACCTTGTAAAAAAACTCTGGAGGATTCCGGAGCGCCCCAACGTCCTGAAGTCGGCGCAGCGAACATTGCGCCTCTACATAAAGTCGGGGCTTAAAGTGATTTACAACTCTGGAATGAAGCTGCGCCACATCTTGGCGACGGGCGCGGCCATGGCGATCATGGCGGGCGCCGGACTGGCCCATGCACAGGACGCACGGGTCGTTCAGGTCGAGGTGCGGGCGCAGTCCCTGTCGTCGGCCCTGCGAGACATCGCGCGTCAGACGGGCCAGGATATCCTGTTCGCCTCCGATGCGACCGCGGACCGGACCGCCGTCGCGGTCACCGGACGACTGACGGCGCGCGAAGCCGTCGAGCGCGCCATCGCCGGACATCCGCTCGAGATCGTCGAACAGCCCAACGGCGCCTTGCTGGTGCGGCCGAGGTCGGCGTCCGCCACCTTTCCCGAACAGGCGGCCGCCGGCGCCGATCCGACCACGCTAGACGAGGTTCTGGTCACCGCGCCGATCCGCGACAGCCTGCAGCGCTCGCTTCAGACCCAGCGCAACGCCAACAATGTGGTGAGTGTCATCGCCGCCGACACCATTGGCCGCTTCCCCGACCAGACCGCCGCGGCGGCGCTGGCGCGCCTCCCGGGCGTTGGCGTTCAGCGGGACCAGGGGCAGGAACGCTACATCCAGATCCGTGGTGCGCCGACGCGCTGGACGACGACCGCCTTCAACGGCGTCAACGTTCTGGGCGGCGATGATCGCATCTTCCGCTTCGACTCCGTGCCCTCGACGCTGATCGATGAGGTGGTGCTGAACAAGACCCTGACCCCGGCCATGTCGGCGGAGTCGCTGGCCGGGCAGGTGGACATCCGCACCATCCAGCCTATGCGCCAGCGCGGCTTCAGCGGCGCTCTGGACGCCGGCGTCGGTCATGTCGACATGGGCGAAGGGCACCAGACCCTCTACGGCGGGCGTCTGGGCTGGTCCAATGACCGCTGGGGCTTCGTCGTTTCGGGTTCGCACTACGAGTTCGAGCAGGAAGCCGATAACGCCGAGCCGCGCTATGACGCGATGGGCATCTCCCAGCTCCGCGTGGCGAAATACATCACCCTGCGCGAGACCAACGCCCTGTCGGGCACGGTCGCCTTCCGCCCCGCGGACGGCCATCTGCTGTCGTTCACCAGCCTGTTCACCGAGTTCGACGACCACGAGCAGCGCAACCAGTACACCTTCTATCCCAACGGCGGGACCGGGACGCGGGACTTCCAGACCGGAGATCTGGTTTCCGTGGAAGCGCGAGGGCTGTTCAACGACGGCGGCGCCGTGAACTCGACGATCTACAACGTCCTGCACGGCGAACATCAGTTCGGCGAATGGTTCGGAAGCTGGGACCTGGCCTACACCAAGAGCGAGGTCACAAGCGGCAGCCCGCTGATCGAACAGCGCCAGAGCGATGGCCTGCGCTCGTCGATGCAGTATGTGCTGGGCGAGGGCAACATTCCGTTCGTGACCCTGTATGACACCGACCGGAGTGGCGCGACGCCGGTTCGCGGCGCGCAACGCACCAGTCTGGATCAACTCGCCTTTGACGAAGAGCGGATCACCTGGTCGGGCTCCGAACGGACCACGACCGACTACGCTCTCAAGGGCGACGTCTCCCGGGACTGGAGCGGTTTCGGGGGGCACTCGACCTTCGCGGCCGGCTTCCAGTTCAACGACCGGGAGTACGTCGACGTCGGCTCCTATGTGAACGTCACCCCGTCCGGCGCGACCGGCGGCGTGATCTCCGCGCGTGAACTGGCCGCCGCCCTCGGTGTCGAGTGGACGCCGCTGGCCCTGGTCGGGACCCGGGCGGTGGACGAGCGCTTCAACCGCGGCTTCACCTTCAACTACATCGACAACGCCGCCATGCGTCGTCAGGCGGAAGCCCTGCTGAACGCCGCGCGGGCCGCCAACGCCGCCGGCGCGGACTATGCGGTTCCGGAACTGGTTCCGACCCAGCGGTTCGCGATCGAGGAACGGGTTCTGGCCGCCTATGTCCAGAACACCTGGCGCTATGGGCCCCACACCGTTCTGGCCGGTCTGCGCGCCGAACAGATCGACGTGGAGTCGAACGGCTTCGTCACGGTGGACGGCGCCGTCTCGCCAATCTCGCTGGCCAGCGATGACCTGAAATTCTTCCCCAGCCTGCACTGGAACATGGATGCGACGGACGACCTGAAGATCCGCGCGGCTTTCGTCACCGGTTCGGCGCGTCCGAACTTCAGCCAGCAGAGCGCCAACACTTCGGTCAGCGACCTGAACCAGACGGTCTCGGGCGGCAACCCGTCCCTGAAGTCGGAGACCGCGATGGGCTTTGACGGTTCGGTGGAGTGGTATTTCGCGCCGTCCGCGGTGCTGCAGGCCAACGCCTTCTACCGTGACGTCAAGGATGTGCTGTTCTCCTCGACCCGGGTGGTCGGCGACGACACCTACGACTTCGGCGGCATCGATCGTTCGGGTTACGACTACTCGACCACGGTCAATGGCGAGGACGGCAAGCTCTACGGTCTCGAGCTCATCTACAGCCAGCCCTTCACCTTCCTGCCGGGGCCGTTGTCGGGGCTCGGCGTCGAGGCCAGCATGGCCTTCCTGGACGGCGAGTTCACCACGCCCTCCACGGCCGGGACCCCCGGACGGGTGGTCAGCTTCCCGGGCACCTCGGACCGGCTGACGAACCTGTCGGTCTTCTATGAGAAGTACGGGCTGTCGGCGCGACTGAGCTACCAGCACCGCACGGGATGGCTGGACGAGGTCGGCTCCACCGCCGCCAGCGACATGCACTGGGACGCGACCGAGCGGGTCGATCTGTCCATTCGCTACCAGGCCACGGACAACGTGACCCTGTTCCTCGACGCCAACAATCTCGGTGACGAGCGTGGGCGGCGATACCAGGGCGCATCGGAACGCACCTACGAACTGGAGGGCTTCGGTCGGCGCTTCATGGTCGGCCTGCGCTCCACCTTCTGATGTCTGTAGGGGGAGGGCGCCCGGCGTCCTCCCCCATCTCTTTCGAGTTCGCCCATGTCCCTGTTCGTCGTTCTTCTCGCCTTGCTTGGCGCCGATCCCGACAGCCGTTATGCGGCCCGGCCCCACGCCGACCGGATCATCCTCTCGCCAGGGAATGACCCGGCCCGGGAAGCCTCGGTGGCGTTCAGGACGGACCCGGGCCAGACGACCGCCCGGGCCGAGATCGCCCCCGCTCTGGAGGGGCCTGGGCTGGAGCAGGTCGCGCGACCGGTCGACGGGATCAGTCGGGAGATCCGGACGGTCAACGGCGAGGCCGTCTATCATCAGGTGCGGTTCACTGGCCTGGCGCCCGAGACCCCCTATGCCTACCGCGTACGGGGGGCGGACGGCTGGAGCGAATGGCTGCAGTTCCGGACCGCCTCGGCCGAGGCCGAGCCGTTCCGGTTTGTCTATCTGGGCGATGTGCAGAACGACATCCTCGCCAACGGCGCCCGCACGGTGCGTCAGGCGCTGAAGGCTGCACCGGATGCGGCTCTGGTGGTCCACGGCGGCGATCTGGTGGCGCAGGGCCGCACCGGGAATCACGATGACGAATGGGGTCAGTGGACCGAGGCGGGCGGCTATGCCTACGCCATGATCCCGCAACTCCCCGTCGCCGGAAATCACGAGTATGTCGCGGCCGAAGACCCGCAGGGGCGGCGGATCGACGTGCTGGGCCCACATTGGCCGCTTCAGTTCGTCCTGCCGGGCGGCGGCGCGCCGGGACTGGAGCAGACGACCTTCATCCTTGACCATCAGGGCGTGCGGTTCATTGGACTGGACGGGACGGCGGCGCTGGCGGACCCGGAGTTGCTGCGCAGTCAGACCGAGTGGCTGCGCGGGGCGCTCGACGGCAATCCGGGCCGCTGGTCGGTGGTGGTGATGCACCAGCCGGTGTTCACCTGCGCGCGCCCGACCAATACGCCGCTGCTGGAAGCCGCCTGGCGTCCCGTGCTCGAGGCCAGCGGCGCCGATCTGGTCCTGCAGGGACACGATCACTGCTACAGCCGCATCTCGCAGCCGCCGGGCTTCGTCGCCGAGGAGGGCGAGGTCGGGCCGATCTACGTCGTCTCAATCGCCGGCCCCAAAATGTACCAGCTGAATGCGCGCGCCGTGTCGGAGGCGGATCGTGTGGCCGAGGACACCCAGCTGTATCAGGTGATCGAGGTCGCCGGGGAACGCCTTCAGTACCGCGCCTACACGGTGGCGGGCCGGCTCTACGATGCGTTCGATCTGGAGAAGTCTGCGACCGGCGAGCGTCTGGTGACGCCCGCACTTCCTGGCCAGGCGCGGGTGTGCGAGGCCGGACAGGGACCGGACGGCCTGGCCTGTTCCGGGCGAGACCTGCGCAACCTGCGTTAGGCCTGTCACCTCCTGACCGGCGAGCAGAGGATTTCGGCTCGTACGCCGGGGCCCGCGCCCTCAGTTCGCGCACCCGTGCCGGGCGAGGCGGCGTCATCACTTCGGGAAGGAGACTCTGGAACGTCAGAAGCGACGGGACAGGGACAGCGAGAGATTACGTGGGCGTTGAGGCGTGTTCACGGTCTCCCGACCGACCAGGAAGGGGTTGCCGTAGCCGAACGTGTCCCCGTTTGCGCCGAATAGATTATCTAGACGGGCAACGGCGGACCAGTCCCCGAACTCCACCGCGGCGGCCAGTTCGGACGTCACGTAATCTCCCATCTCGGACTGCACCGTCGGGGAGAGTTGCTGCACGGACTGACCGACATAGCCGACCGAGGCGCTGACCCAGCTCCGCCGGCCCAAAACATGCGCATCCCGTCGCAGGGTCATGGCTCCCAGCAGGCTGGGAACGCCCGGCAGGTCGGTATCGATGGCCAGCGGATAATCCGCATCCCCGGCCTCCAGTTGGGCCGTATTGCCCATCAGATTGAAGTCGAACCGCCACGGCCCCTCTCGCCAGACGCCCTCGACCTCCAGGCCGCCGCTGTTGCCGTCGCCGATGTTGGCGGTGAAGGGCAGGCCGTCCTCGGACACGCGATCGGACTGGATCGAGCGCCAGTCGACGCCGAACCCGGCCAGGCGAAGCGAGAGACGATCCTCGAACAATCGCCAGCGCAAGCCGGCCTCCCAGCTTATGAGACGGTCCGGGCGGTAGGCGCGAAAAGGCTGGCCGCCTGCGCCCGGCTGGCCGTAGCCCTGGTCGAGCAGGGCGCCGCCGTTGAAGCCGCCGACGCGATAGCCTTCACTGATCTGGGCATACAGAAGGAGGGTGTCGGAAAGGTCATATTCGGCCACCGCCTTGGCGGCGAAGCCGTCGTCCGCATTCCGGCCCTCGAAGAGACCGGCGCCGCGTATCGTCTGGACCGTGGAGGATTCGGTCAGCACCTCGAAATACCGGCCGCCGAGGGTCAGGGTCAGTCGATCTCCGGGCGCCCAGGACGCCTCGGCGAAGAGGCCGAGATCCCGGGTGCTGTCGTCCTTGATCGCGCTGAACAGGGCCTCGTCGCTTCCGGCTTCGCGGATATCGCCGGTGCGCGCGTGGCTGTACTGGGAGACATAGAGTCCGATCAGGCCCGAGACGGCCCGGTCGGTCGGCGTGGCCAGCGACGCCTCCAGCGCAATCGCGCGGATGCTGTCCGCCTCGTCATAGGCTATCGGCGCGCCCGATCCGCCCAGGCTGGCGGCGGCGCGTGTCGCATCGTAGCGCCGGTCCAGGTCATGGATCTGGGCAGCCCCGCTGAGCTTGACCCGTCCCCAGGGTCGATCTCCCGTGACGGAGACGGTGATGGCGCTGAAGTCGTTGTTGCTGGGCTCGCTCTGGCTCAGCGAGCGGTCATACGGCGATCCGGATGCGAAGGCGTACTGGGTGTCGTTGATGGCCAGGTTCTGGTTGATCGAGGCGATCCGGACCTCCCAGTCCGGATCGAGCCGCCACAACAGGCTGACCCGGGACCCGTGGCGACGGGTCTTGCCGGTGTTGGTCAGGCCGAGGCCCGGGTCATCAATCACCCCTTCGAGTACTTCGCCGTACAGGACAGCGCGAAGCGCCAGCCGCTCCCGGACCAGAGGCAGGTTGACCATCAGATCGGTGGAATAGCCGGGGGAGGTGTCGGCGGCGAAGGTCAGGCCGCCCGAGACGTCCGCTTCGAAGAGGTCGATGACCGGCGACCGGCTGACCAGCTTCAGCACCCCGCCCATGGCGCCGGCCCCGTACAGGGTGGCCTGGGGACCGCGAAGAAGTTCGACCCGCTCCAGATCAACCAGCCGCAGGTCCGGGTCGGGGGCGTTGTAGGTGAGGCGGGTGTCGTCGAGATACAGGCCGACCATCGCCTGGGTCTGGCCGGTCAGGGCGCTGTCAGCCAGGCCGCGCACGAACAGCTTGTTCCGGCCGGGCCCCAGATTGGTGACGGTCAGTCCCGCGAGCCGCGTCGACAGGGCGGCGGTGTCGCGGCGGGCCGAGGCGTCGAAGCTCGCGCCATCCAGGGCCGAAATGGCGTACGGGGCGTCGCCCAGTTCCAGGTCGCGCTTCGTGGCGGTGACCACCACCTCGTCCAGGGTTGAGATGGGCGTCGGTTCCGGCGGCCGGACGGTCGGGGGCGGCGCCGGGGGAGCGGGCCGCTCGCGGACGATGACGAAGGTCCGGCTGTCGATCCGACGGACGCCGCAGCCGCTCCCGCGCAGCATGATCGCAAAGGCGGCCTCGACCCTATGCGCGCCCCGGACCGGACGGGACCGGCCGCAGGCCGTCGCCGCGCTGGTCTCGATGGAGACGCCGGCCTGGGCGCCCAGCTGCAGGGCCGCGCGGCTCATGGGCTGGGCCGGAACGTCAAAGGTGATCGTCGCCTGCGCCTTCGCCTCGCCGGCCGCCAGCGCGCCTGTCGCAAGAGCGCAGGCCGCAGCCGCCAGGATCATCGGGCAACGCACATCGGGCCTCATGCCGGGTCTAGCGCAGGCTCAGTTCGATGACGCCGTATCTGCGCGAGGCGGTGACCGGCAGGAAGGCCTCAAGCCGGCGCACGGTGGCGTCCTGGTCCTCCAGCGCGAGAACCCCCGTGAACCGGAGACGACCGGCGTCTTCCGACACCCGGACAGGCGTGGCGTAGGCGCGGCTCAGGTCCGCCGCGACCTCCGACAGGGGACGATCTTCATAGACCAGCCGTCCGCTGCGCCAGCCGGCAGGCGTCACGGGGGCGTCGCGCACCTCCAGGACGGGCGCCGCATCCAGCCGCGTGACGGCCTGGCCACGCGTCAGACGGACGTTGCGCCCGGCGTCCGCCAGGTCGGACACGCGCACGACGCCGCGTGATACGCGGACCTCCGTGCTGTCGTCGTCCCGGCGGACATCGAACGCCGTCCCCAAAACCTCGATCCGGCTCTGGCCCACTGTGACGCGGAACGGTCGGTTCACGTCGCGGGCGACATCGAAGGCGGCCTCCGCATCGTCCATCTCGACCAGCCGCTCGCGCCCCGACAATCGCACGGACAGACGTGAGGCGCCGTTCATGGCGATCGTCGAGCCGTCGGCAAGACTGACGATCCGCTGTTCGCCGGGGGCGGTGACGTAGACGGTCTCGCGCGTTCCGAGCGCCGGCCCGAACATGACGACAGCGACGGCGGCGGCGGCCACCAGACCGGCAGCCGCGCCCCAGGCCCAACGGGGCGGGCGCGCGGGGACACTCCGCCGCGGGCCCGGCAGCGGAGCGATCGCCGGGGCGGAGCGGGCCAGCGCGGCGTCCAGGGCCGCCGGATCCTCCTGCAGCGCGGCCCAGAGTCCCTCGGCTTCGGCCAGGGCGTCGGCATGGTCAGGCGACTGGTCCAGCCAGGCTTCAAGGGCGAGGTAGTCCGCCTCGCCCATGTCGTCGCCGGCCAGCCGAACAGCCCAGGCCGAAGCCTGTTCGAGAAGGACGGGGGAGCGGGCCGAAAGGGGCTGGGTCATGAGGTGTGCACCGGACGCCGGAAACGGCGTCCATGGAAAGAGACGCCGCGGCGCGTGCGGGTCCACAATTGAAGATGGCGAAAATTCGACATCAAGGCCATCCCACCCGGCTCAGCAGGGCGCCGAGCGCCGTGCTCAGATACTTCTCTACCGAACTGCGCGACACGCCCAGTTGCGCGGCGATCTGCGCATGGGTCAGTCCGTCGACCCTGTGCAGGCGCAGGGCCGTGCGGACATTGGGCGACAGGGTTTCGAGCGTGGCGGTCACCTGGTCCAGCTTTAGCCGGGCCCAGGCGGCGTCCTCCGGCGACGGGGTGTCGGACACGGACAGGCCGTCCGCGCTATCGACCCAGGTGTCCGACCAGGCCTGCTCGCGCGTGGCGGACCGCCGGCCCTGACGGGCGGCGTCCAGCAGCAGGTTTCCACCAACCTTGTAGAGGAAGGCGAGGGGATTGAGGACCTCCGCCGCCGCAGCCTCGGACAGGGCGTCGATGCGCACGTAGATGTCCTGGACAATGTCCTCGGCGCGGTCCGCCGACCGGGTTCGCGCCGTGAAATGCCGCACGAGTTCGGGCCGGCGATCCAGGTAGACGGCGAGCAATTCGGTCTTGGCGCGCGTCCCCACCCTGGTCTGGTCTCCGGTTCCGCTGCAGCTCAGCAGGCGGACTTGTCCGACGGCCCGAAGCCGCGCGCAAGGGGGGCGGTGACGCTCCGCGATTTTTTGCGGGCGTCGATTGAGAGGTTGCGAAGCCGGCGACGTCCTTGACCGGAACGCCCCGGGAAATCGGGCGCGATACCCTCTCGGACCGGAGCCTGCATTGTGACCATGACCCTCGCCGCCTCGTTCCGGGGCGTGGCGCCGTGACGGCCCGAACCGGGGTCATCTCCCCCATCCGCGTAGCCCTCGAAGCCCCGGTCAGGGCGACACAGACCGACTGGACGATCCCTGGTCTGGTGGTCTCGATCGTCGTGGCCAGCCTCGCGTTTCACTTCGCTCCGATCCTCGATCTGGCGGTGAGCGACGCCTTCCATGATCCGGTGGCCGGCTTCAGCCTGGCGGACAATACCGCCTTGCGCCTGTTGCGGGCCAGTTCGACCTGGGTCCTCGCCGGCCTGCTGATCCTGGCGCTCATCCGGATCATCCTCCACGGTGTGCGTGGGCGAGCCGGTTGGGCGCGTGGCCGACGTTGGGTCTGGCTGCTGACGGGTCTGCTGGTCGGCCCGGGGTTGCTGGTGAACGGCGCGCTGAAGTCGCTCTGGGGCCGGCCGCGTCCGGTCGGCACCGATCTGTTCGGCGGCGAGGCCCCGTTCCAGAAGGCCTGGGTGGTCAGCGACTGGTGCGAGCGCAACTGCTCGTTCGTCAGCGGAGAGGCGTCCTCTGCGGCGTGGATCGTGGCGGCCGCCTTCCTGGCGCCGGGGCGGGTCCGTCCTTTTGTCGTCCTGCTCGCGACAGCCTACGCCCTTGCCCTGTCGGTCAACCGGATCGCTTTCGGCGGCCACTATCTTTCAGATGTCGTGCTGGCCTGGCTGCTCTGCGCCCTCGTCTTCGCCCTGCTGTATCGGCTCATCGTCGGGTTCGGGCCGCGGGAGCCTGTTCGCGCCGCGCACACCTCCGTCCGGAAGGTCGCGTCTTGACCCCGCCGAACTCTGCGGCGTCGCCGCTGACAGCGGTTCCGCTGCACGGGCGACCGGACGCGGCGCGGACCACCCGTCGGGTGACGGTCGTGGTCCCGACCTACAACGAGCGTCGCAATGTCACCGCCCTGCTCAGGAAGTTGCGCGCCGCCCTGGGCGGACTCTCCTGGCGGGTGATCTTCGTCGATGACGATTCCCGGGACGGCACCGCGCGTCTGGCCCGCAAGCACGCGGTTCGCGATCCGGCGATCCAGTGCCTGCAGCGCATCGGTCGTCGCGGATTGGCCGGGGCGGTCATAGAGGGCGTTCTGGCCAGTCCGGATCGCTATGTCGCGGTCATCGACGGGGATCTGCAGCATGACGAACGGCTGATCCCGGCCATGCTGGCCCGGATACAGGCCGAGGACGCGGACGTGGTGATCGCCAGTCGCTTTCTCGACGCCGCGGCTCCGGTCGAGGGGCTCAGTCCCTTGCGGTTGGCCGGCAGCCGGCTGGCGACCCGTCTCGGCCGCCGGGCGCTCAAGGCCCGGGTCACGGACCCCATGAGCGGCTTCTTCCTCGTGCGACGCGATCTGGTCGAGGCCGTCGCTCCCCGCCTGTCGACGGAAGGCTTCAAGGTCCTGTTCGACATCATCGCCTCGGCTCAACGCCCTCTCAGGATTATCGAAATGCCCTACAGGTTCGGCGATCGCGCCGCAGGCCAGAGCAAGATGGACCGTCGCGTCGTGCTGGACTACCTCGGCCTGCTGACGGCCAAGCTGAGCAATGATCTGATCTCGCCGCGGCTGGCCGGTTTCCTCGCTGTCGGCGCCACCGGGGTCTTCATCCATCTCGGCGTGCTGCGGGCCCTGTTGTCGGTCGGGTTCACCCAGGCCCAGTTCATCGCCGCGGCGACGGCGATGACCACAAACTATCTGCTCAACAACAGCCTGACCTACCGGGACCGGCGCAAGCAGGGGCTGGCCCTGCTGACCGGCTATCTGGCGTTCTGCCTCGCTTGCAGCCTGGGACTGGCGGCCAATGTGGGCGTCGCCTCGCTGGTGCGCGCCCACGGCGAGGTGTGGTGGGGCGCCGGCCTGGCCGGGGCGGCGGTCGGCGCCCTGTGGAACTACGTCTGCGCCTCGCTGGCCGTCTGGCGAAAGTAAGGGAATGCAGGAGACCGGCGAACGTGGACCGGGGCTGTGGACGGTCATCGGCGTGGTCCTTCTGGTCGCGGTCGCCAGGCTGGCGTTCGCCGGCCTTCTGCCGCTGACGGAGGACGAGGCTTACTACCGCCTCTGGTCGATGGAACTGCAGGCCGGCTATCACGACCATCCGCCGATGATCGCCTGGTGGATCGCGGCCGGTCGGACCCTCGCGGGGGACAATGCCCTGGGGGTGCGGCTGTTGCCGGTGCTGGCCCAGGTGGCGGTCGCCGCCTTGCTGGTCTCCACCCTTCGCACGCTCGGCGCCGGACCGCGACCGGCGCTGCGGGCCGGCCTGTGGCTGAACGCGGCCCTGCTGGTCGGCATCGGGGGGCTGCTGGCTATTCCGGACGCGCCGACGACCCTGTTCTGGACCCTGACCCTGTGGGCGATCGCCCGCGCCATTCATCCCGCCGCCACGCCCGCACGGGCCTTGGGCTGGTGGGCGGTGGCGGGCGTGGCGGCCGGTCTCGCGGTCCTGTCCAAATACTCGGCGCTGTTTCTCGCTCCCGGACTGCTCCTGTGGCTCTGCCTGACGCCCGAGAACCGCCGAAGGCTGCTCACGCCCGGCCCCTGGCTGGCCGCGATCCTGGCGGCGGCGGTGACCGCGCCGCATCTGGTCTGGAACGCGACGAACGGCTGGGCGTCCGTGCTCAAGCAGTTCGGTCGGGTCGAACCACGCGCCTTCTCTTTCTGGGGTCTTCCTGAACTTCTGGCGGGACAGTTCGTCCTGCTCAACCCGATCATCGCCGTCTTTCTGGTCACGGCGATCTTCGCCCGGCGAAAAGGCGCTCCGCTGGCCGCGACCGCCTTGCTCTGGGTGACGGCGGTGCCGTTTCTCGCCTACCTGGCGGTGCATGCGCTGCATGATCCGGTGCAGGCGCACTGGCCGGCGCCCGTCTATCCCGCGCTGATTGGCCTGGCCGCGCTGGCCGCCGAGCGGGCCGGGGAGGGATCACGTCCCGGTCGTCGGTGGCGAAGGGCTGCGCCGGTTGTCGGGCTCGGTCTCGCGGGCCTGATCCTGATGCTCGCTGTGACGCCGGCGCTTGATCCTGTGACGGGACCGGCGATGCGACCCCTGCGGGGCTGGCCGCTCTTCGCCGAGGCCGTGCAGGCGCGGGCCGTCGCTCCCATCGCGATGAAGGCCGCGGACGAAACCCCTCGAGGCGAACGTAGAGGCGATGCGCCGACGGCCGCCTGGATCGGAACGGCGAGCTATGGTCTCGCGGCCCAGCTGCAGGCCGAAAGCGCCCTTGAGCTGCCGGTTGTCCAGTTGAACGACAGGGCGCGTTACGCGACGCTGCCCGCGACGGTTCCTCCCGACTTCGCCCGCCCCGGCCTGGTCGTCGATCTCCCACGGAGGGTCTCGGCCGAAGCTCTCGGCGCCTGCTTCGCGAAGGTCCAGGCGCTGGCGCCGATCCACAGGCCCGTGGCTGACAGCCCGGCGCGCGCCGTGACCTATGCCGTGTACCGGGTGGAGCAACCCCGACGTCTCGTCGCCGGCGGGTGCCGACTGGGCCGCGACCTGACTACGCCCTGAAACCCTCTCTGCTGTTCCGCGCGGAACGGCGCCGTCCTGCCAGGCTTCGGGCGCGGACCGGGCCGTTTGCCGGCGCGCGATGTGTGTCCCGCCACGCGGAGATTCCCCAAGGACGGTCGGGCCCTCGTCGTCTCTCTCCGGTGAAGTTTTTTGACGTCATCGGTTGAGAGGTTCCCGACGCGGCGACGTCCTTGACCGGAGCGCCAAGGAACATCGGGCGCCGACATCCATCGAGACGGAGCCTGCCCCATGACAAAGACCCTCGCCCTCCTCGCCCCCGTGGCTCTCGCCGCCGGACTGAGCGCCTGCCACACCACTGCGGCGCCGGACTCCGGCTACCTCGGCGGCTACTCCGACATGACCGCGCAGAAGCGTGGCATGGGCGCCAATGTCCGGCAAAGCCGGGACGACGCCGCGTCGGACGCGGTGACCGCCGTCTTCCTCGAACCCGCCGTGTTCGCGCCGGCCGTGGGCGAACGCCTGACCGACGTCGAGCGCGCCATGGTGCTGCGCGAGGTCGACCGCCAGATCTGCTACGAGGTGAGCGAACGCTTCAATGTGGTGACGGCCCCGTCGCCGGACGCCGCGCGCGTCCGCACCGCTGTCGTGCGGCTGCATCACACCGGTCGCTTCGGGTCCGCGGCCAGCGTCGCCGCCGGCTATTTCGTGCCCGTCATCAACCTGCGGGTGCCGGGACAGACGGGTGGCCTGGCCATCGAATCTGAAATGCTCGATGCCCGTTCGGGGCGCCAGATCGCCTCGATCGCCTGGGCCCGCAACGCCCAGTGGGTCGGCCGGGACTCGCCGTCGTTGTCGCGGGTCGGCGACGTGCTGCAGATGGCCGAACCGCTCGGCGACGCGGTGGGGGACGCCTTCTCCACGTCATCGCGCGAGGTGACGGAGAACCCGGATCCGGATCCCTGCGCCGCCTTCGGGTCCCGCAACAATCTGGGGCGTGACGCCGCCAGTTTCGCCTTCGGTTTCGCCACCGGACTGTATTCGCCCGAGGTCGCCGGCACCGGCGCCCGTCGCGCGCCCCCGCAGCGCTGACCCAAAGCCGCCGCCCGCGTCCGACCCGGATAGCGGCGCGGCGGCGCCTGCGGCCCGACGCCCCTCATCTTCCCCCGGAACATCGTCATGACCCCTGGCCCCTGGTCGGCGTCCGCCGTCCTTGCAAATCCCCTGCGCCGGCGCGTCCGCCGCCCTCGCACCACGGCGGAACTCCGCCAGCATCGTTTCTATCGCCACCTGCTTCTCTGGATCCTGCAGACCTGGCTGGCCCAGTTCTATCTGTTCGCCGGCTATACGAAGCTGACGGAAGAGCCCCACCTGCTGGAACTGCTTCTGACCTGGCCCTCGCGCGTGGATGCGGCGGTGGTCCAGGCGGCGGGCTGGCTCGAGATCGGCCTCGCGGTGGGGGTGCTTTCGCCCCTGCTGTCGTGGACCCGCTTCCGGCCCGTCCTCCAGGTCGCCGCCGCCCTGCTCATGATCAACGCCCTCGGGATGGCGATCTTTCATGGTCTTGAGGGACAGGTCTACATCACCGTGGTCAACCTGTTGCTCTCCGTCATAGCGGGGCTGGTTCTGGTCGGACGTCGCGACCGCCATGAGCTGTCGCTGAAAGCCGGAACCCTTGGCCATGGGGCGCGGGGCGGGGGCGTGGCAGGCCCGCGCCATGCGCATCAGATCGTCCGGGAGGATCGCTGATGCGCGTCGCCTTCGGCGGTCGTGCACGGCCGATGATCGTCCTTCTGCCCGGTCTGTGCGGCCTGGCCGGGTGCGCGTTGCAGGGACCGTACACGCCGCCCGCGACCGTTGATGACAACAGCCGTCTGGCGCCCATGGCGCCGCTGGCCCCGCCCCTGGCCCCCGGAGCCGCATGGTGGAAGACGCTCGACGACCCCGCCGTGGACCGGCTGGTCGAACAGGCTCTGGTCGCCAATCCCGATCTGGATCGCGCGGTGGCGCTGATCGCGGAAGCCCGCGCCCTGGCCGGAAGCGCGGCGGCTGCGCAGTCGCCGTCCGTAACCTTTGAGGGCGGCGTGTCCGGCGAGTCGACGCGGCCGGCGTCGACGTCTGGCGGCGGATCCCGGACAGTCGGGACCGCCGGCCTCGCCGTCGCCTGGGAACTCGATGTGTTCGGTCGCGTGCGCGGCGAGGTCGAGGCGAGCCGCAATCGGCTGGACGCCCGGGTCGCCGAGGCGGAGGCCGTTCGTCTGGCCCTGATCGCCGATGTCGCCGACGGAGTCACGGGATTGAGGGCCTGTCGCACCTCCCTCGAAGCCCTATCCCTGGACATCGCTTCGCGACGGACTGTGCTGGATCTGACCCGGGCGCGGCGGGAGGCGGGCTTTGACGCCGACCTCGACGTCTTGCTGGCGAGGACCGGTCTGGCCAATGCCGAGACCGCCCGGGCCCTGCGCCTGCAGGAGTGCGATGGGCTGGTCAACGCTCTCGTCCTGCTGACGGGCGCCGAGGCCGCCACGGTCCTCGATATCCTTGAGGCCGCGCCCTTCCAGCCGCCGGCCCTGCCGCCGCCAGTCCGGCTGCCAGGCGCGGTGCTGCGCTCCAGCCCGTCGGTGGTGGCTGCCGAGCGCGCGGCTGAAGCCGCCTGGGCTGACATCGGCGTCGCCAGGGCCGAACGCTGGCCGCGGATCGACCTGACCGCCGTCCTGACGGGCCAGTGGCTGAATGCTCTGGGGACGACGACAGAGTCCGGCACGGGAACCGCGGGGCTCGGCCTCGTGCTGCCCATCTTCGACGGAGGGCGCGGCGCTGCGGCTGTGGCCGGCGGCGAAGCGCGCTACGCCGCCGCCCTGGCCGACCTTGATCGCGCCCTGCGCCTGTCGGCGCGCGATGTCCGCAATGCTTTGTCGGCGGCGGCCTCCGCCCGCAGCCGGGAGCTTTCCGCCCTCGACGCCGATGCGGCGGCGGCGGCGACCGTGCGCGCACGCGAAGCCCAGTGGCGGGCGGGCGCGATCAGCCAGTTCGAGCTGGAGGCGGCCCGCCAACAGGCATTCGTCGCCCGCGACAGCGTCATCACCGCCGGTCGGGACGCCGCCCGCTCCTGGGTCGCCCTTGTCCGCGCCGCCGGCCCCGATCTCCTTCTTTCAGAGTCTGTCCAATGAACCGCACAGCCGCTCATCGCTTCCGCCTTCCGATCGGCTGGCCCTTACCCCCGCGTCGGCCGCGCACCTGGTGGATCGCCAGCGCCGCGGTGGTGGGGCTGGGCCTCGCCGGCGTCGTCGTTCTGGGTCTCTCGGGGCCGGCGGCCGGGGAGCCCGAGGCCGGGCCGCGACCATCCATCACCGTGACGCTTGGCGCAGCCGAAATGCGGATGTGGCCCTCGACGCTTGAAGCATCAGGAGCGGTCGCCGCCTGGCAGGAGGTGATCCTCGCCGCCCAGATCGGTGGGCTGCGGCTGACCGAGGTCCGCGTCAACGTCGGCGACCGGGTGCGTCGGGGTCAGGTGCTGGCGGTGTTTGATGCAGCGGCGCCGCGCGCCGAGGCGGCGCGGCTCGAGGCGGCCCTCGCCCAGGCTGTCGCAGCGGCCCGGCGCGGGGACGCCGACTTCGACCGCGCCCGCAGTCTGGCGGGGAGCGGCGCGTTGAGCGACCAGGAGGTGCTGCGCTACGCCACCGAGGCCGAAAGCGCCCGCGCAGGGGTGCAGGCCGCCCGGGCGGCGCTCGACGCCGCGCGCGAGCAACTTCGCTATGTGGTGGTGCGGGCGCCGGACGACGGGGTCATCGCGGCGCGGTCAGCGACCGTCGGCTCTGTCGGTGGTGTGGGGACTGAGTTGTTCCGCATGATCCGGCAGGGACGTCTGGAATGGCGCGGTGAGCTGACCGCGGCCCAGCTGGCCCGCGTCTCGGTCGGCCAGTGGGTGGAGCTGAGGCTGCCGGACGGCAGTGCCGCCCGGGCGCGCGTGCGCCAGACCGCGCCGGCGCTCGATGAAAGCACGCGGCTTGGCGTGGTCTATGCCGACCTTGTCACGCCCGGGTCAGCGCGCGCGGGCATGTATGCGCGAGGCACGGTGATGATGCCGGAGACACCGGCGGTCGTCGCGCCGGCCCGCAGCGTCGTGCTGAGGGATGGCCGCCACTACGTCTACACCACGACGCGGCAGGGCGACCTCCTGGCGACCCGCGCCCATCAGGTGACGCCGGGGCGGCGACAGGACGGCGAGGTCGAGCTTGTGCAGGGCGCGCCCGTCACGCCTTTCGTGGTGGATGGCGCCGGCTTCCTCAAGGACGGAGACCTTGTGCGGCAGACCCGCCGGGGCGCTGTTCCGGCCACGCCTTCCCGTCCGCCAACCGGTCCGTCCGGTGACCAAGCGGGAGCTCAAGCGCCCGCAGCAGGAGCCGGCGCATGACCCTGGCGACCTGGTCTCTTCGCAACCCCATTCCCGTCATACTGCTCTTCGTCCTGCTGACGATCGCCGGCGTGTGGGGGTTCACCTCCTTGGCCAAGCAGGACCTTCCGGACCTGGACCTGCCGACCGTCACGGTCAGTCTGGTGCAGCCCGGGGCCGCGCCCGCTCAGCTGGAAACGGAAGTCGCCCGCAAGGTGGAGAACGCGGTTGCCGCGGTCGCCGGGCTCAAGCATGTGACCACGACCATCACGGATGGCAGTGTGTCGATACAGGCCCAGTTCCAGCTGGAGAAGCCGCTGGCGACCGCCCTGTCCGAGACCCGTGACGCGGTCGACAGCATCCGGTCGGACCTGCCGGAAGACCTGCAGCCGCCGATCGTGACGGCGACCAACGTGGTCGGCGGCGCCATCCTCACCTATGCGGTTTCCGCCCCGGGCCTGGACGAGGAGGCCCTGTCCTGGCTGGTGGACGATGCGGTCAGCCGCGCCGTGCTGAAAGTCGAGGGCGTCGGGCGGTTTGCCCGCGTCGGCGGGGTGGATCGCGAGATCCGTGTCGAGGTTGATCCCGTCCGCCTGACGGGGCTGGGCGTGACGGCCGCAGACGTCTCCCAGGCGCTGCGCGCCATGCAACAGGAAAACTCCGGCGGACGCAGCCAGGTGTCCGGAGGCGACCAGGCGGTGCGGGTGATCGCGACTGTGAAGGAGGCCGCCGATCTTGCGGCCCTGCCGATTGTCGTGGGCGACCGGCGTTTGCGTCTCGATCAGGTGGCGACGATCCGCGACACCACCGGCGACCGGTCACAGGGCGCACGGCTCGATGGCCGGCCGGCTGTGGCGTTCGAGGTGTTTCGGGCGCGTGGCGCCGACGAGACCCGGATCGCGGCGGGCGTCGCCGATGCCCTGAATACGCTGGAGCAGGAGCGGCCCGGGGTCCGCTTCACCGTCGTGGCGGACACCACGGTCAACACCCAGGACCAGTTCAGTGGCTCCATGCAGATGCTGGTGGAGGGCGCGATCCTGGCGGTGATCGTGGTCTTCATCTTCCTGCGCGACTGGCGCGCGACCCTGATCGCCGCCGTGGCCCTGCCCCTGTCGATCCTGCCCACCTTCGCGGCCATGTCCTGGATGGGGTTCAGCCTCAACACCGTGACGCTTCTGGCCCTGACGGTGAGTGTCGGCATCCTCGTCGATGACGCCATCGTGGAGGTGGAAAACATCGCCCGGCACCGACAGATGGGCAAGCCCGCGGCGGTCGCCACCGCCGACGCAGTCAACGAGATTGCGCTGGCGGTGCTGGCGACAACCCTCACCCTGGTGGCGGTCTTCCTGCCGACCTCGCTCATGCCGGGCTTGGCGGGGATCTTCTTCAAACAGTTCGGCTGGACCGCGGCCATCGCCGTGCTCGCGTCCCTGCTGGTGGCCCGTCTGGTCACCCCGTTGATGGCGGCCCGGATGCTGCGCGATCATCCGCCGAAACCGACGCGCGATGGCTGGCTGATGACCCGCTACCTGGCGACGGTGCGCTGGTCGTTGCGCCGGCGCTGGATCGCGCTCGGTGCGACGGTCCTCGCGTTCGGCGCGTCGGCGGCGATTGTGCCCTTCCTGTCCACCGGGATGATCCCCGCCTCGGACACCGGCCAGACGACCATCAGTCTCGAGCTGCCGCCGGGCAGCGCCTATGCGGACACCCTGGCGGCGGCGGAGTCGGCAAGGGCGGCGGTCGCGAACCTTGAGGGCGTCGACTCCGTCTTCACCGCCATCGGCGCCGGTGGGGAAAGCGCAGGAGGCGATGTGGCGGCCGCCGTACGCCGGGCCACCCTCATCCTCGACTTGGCCGACCGCGGCGCCCGACCGGGCCTGCAGGACATCGAACGGCAGGTCCGCGAGCGCATGGCCGGCGTACCCGGCGTCCGCTACTCGGTCGGCGGCGGGGGCGGCCCCGGCGGAGCCCTGTCCCTGATCCTTGCCGGCGACGATGCCGACGCCCTCAAGCAGGCGGCCCTGCGTTTCGAGAACGAGCTGCGCGCCGTGGGCAGCCTGTCCAGCGTCTCCTCCACCGCCTCCCTCGAACGGGCGGAGCTGGTCGTGCGGCCTGATCTGGAACGGGCGGCCGAGCAGGGCGTGTCGACGGCGGACATTGGCGACACGGTGCGGATCGCCACCAGCGGCGACTATGTGATGGCGCTGGCGCGGCTGAACCTCGAGAATCGCCAGACGCCGATCCGGGTGCGTATGTCCGATACGGATCGCGCGGATTTCGACACCCTGGCGGGGCTGCGGGTCGCGGCGGCGAACGGGACCGTTCCCCTGTCCAGTCTGGCGGACATCCGCCTGGAGACCGGGCCGTCGCAGATTGATCGCTACGATCGCCAGCGCTTTGTCACCGTCAGCGCCGATCTGAACGGCATGGCCCTGGGCGATGCGACAAGGCAGGCCATGGCCCTGCCGGCGGTGCGGGACCTCCCGTCGTCGGTCCAGTTGATCGAGACGGGCGACGCCGAGCTGGGGGCCGAGCTGGGCGCGGGCTTTGTCTTCGCCTTCGTGACCGGCGTCCTGTGCATGTATTGCGTCCTCGTCCTGCTGTTCCGGGATCCCTTGCAGCCGATCACAATCCTGTCCGCGGTGCCGCTGGCGCTCGGCGGGGTGTTCGTGGCGCTGCTGGTCACCGGTTCGGAACTGAACCTGCCCGTGATGATCGGCGTCGTCCTGTTGACCGGGGTGGTGACCAAGAACTCCATCCTGCTGGTCGAGCATGCGCTCGTCGGCATCCACAAGGAGGGGCTGGGGCGCGGCGAGGCCTTGCTGGCGGCCTGTCACGCGCGGGCTCGCCCGATCCTCATGACCAGTCTGGCGATGATCGCGGGCATGGCGCCGATCGCACTGGGCCTGGGCGCGGAGCCCAGCTTCCGCCAGCCGATGGCCATAGCGGTGATCGGCGGCCTGGTGACCTCGACCCTGCTCAGTCTGGTGTTCGTGCCGGTCGCCTTCAGCCTGATGGCGGGATTTGAAGGTCGCGTCGTTCGGCTGACCCGTCGGCTGCGGTCGTCCGGAGCCACGCCGACCTCCGCGCCGGAGGTCCGGTGAGCCTTTCGGGACCGGTGCAGGCGCGGCGTGGCGGGGCGTCCGGGAGGGCGCCGCCGCCCGCCGCCGGGTTCGGGCGGTTCACCGGTCCCATCCTGTTGACGCTGAAGGGCTGGCTTGCCCTGTTCTTCATTGCTGCGGGCTACGCCAAGCTGTCCCAGCCCGCCGACATCCTCGCCAATCTGATGATCTGGCCCGCGCGGGTGGATCTGGCTTGGGTCCGGGGCCTGGGCGCTCTTGAGATTGGCGCAACCCTGTTGCTGGTCCTGCCGGCGCTGCTGGACCGGCCCTCGACCCGGACGGCGGCGCTGGGCGGCGTTTGCCTGCTGGGGGGCGAGGCGGCGGCGTTCGGTCTCTGGCACGCCCTGACCGGGGCGCTGACGCTTGTGCTGACCGATACGGCCGTGGCCGCGGTGTGCGGCGGGATCGTCCTGGGGCAGCGCGGCCCGCCGCGGGCGCCGGAGACGCCCTGACCCGATACGCCGACCCTGCTTCGGCGTTCGCCCGGGATACCCGGCCTTCAGTCGGACGGCGCGGGATCCGTCGCGGCCGACGGCTGACGGTCGATCAGGCTCCGCCCCTCCGTGGAGCGTTCAATCTCGAAGGCGTCCCTGATCCGGCCCGTCGCATCAAAGGCGTGGAAGGAGAGGCGGCCGGGGGTCAGGTCCACGATCTGGAACAGCTGTGTGTCGCCGATCCGCACATCCGCCTGCGTCGCGGACTGGGGGTTGAGCGGATACATCTTTCCGCCCGCGATCGAGACCACATAGACCGGGCCGTCCAGAGACCGAGTGCGCCCGGCCTCGACCGGACCCGCGTCCGGATCGGAGGCGCGGCTATAGCAGTGGTCATGGCCCTGAAGGACCAGATCGGCGCCGTGCGACTCCAGCACCGGGCGGAAGGTCGAGCGGATGCGCGTCGGCTCATAGTTGCGGCCACAGCTGAACACCGGATGGTGCATGACCACGATCTTCCAGCGGTCGCCGGCGCTGTCGAGGGCCGCGCGCAGCCAGTCCCGCTGGGCCTCCAGGGTGCCGAAATTCAGGGCTGAGGTGGTGTCCAGGACGATGAACCGCACGCCCTGATGATCAACCAGATAGCTGGTCGCCTGCGCGCCTGTCGCGCCGTTGTCCGGCAGGGCGAACTGGACCGGCCAGTGCGGCCCCAGACGGGTGTAGTCGGTGTCGCCGTCGGCGGTGCGGGTCTCTAGGTACTCGTGGTTCCCGGCCGCCGGGATTTGCGGAAGCGAGGCCAGAAGGGCGCCGCCGGCCTCGGTCCACTCGCCCCACTCGGCGTCATGGGGATCGCCGTCGCGCTGCTGCACCAGATCGCCCGCGTGCACGACTAGGGCGGCGTCAGGCGCTGTCCTCCAGGCCTGCCGTACGGCCCGCGCCCCGACCTCAAGGACGTCGTTCTGAAGGTCGCCCAGATAGACGAAGCGGAAAGGCCGCGCCTCGGCCGCCGCCGTTCGGAAGGACCGCCATTCGCCCCAGCCGTCGGCCCCGCGCAGGCGATAGGCATAGGCGGTGTCGGGCGTCAGGTCCGTGAACCGGACCTGATGGTAGCGGGCGACGCCCAGCGGGGTGGACAGCTCGGTGGTCCGGCCCTCGATCCGCTGCGCCGCATCCTCGATGTCGGGACCGCCGTCGTCAACGACGAGCTCGGCGCGGGCCGTCGTCTGACGGGGATCGGTGCGCCAGGCGACGGCCATTTCGCGCGCGGGATCGGCCCCCGGCGTCAGCACGACCCGGTCCGGCCAGCCGCCCGCTCGCCAACGCTCGACCACCGCCGGCCGCACGCTGTCAGGATGCAGCTCCTGGGCGGCGACCGGGGAGGCGGCGATCAGCAGGCCGGCGAGCAGGCTGACGCTCATCAGAAGCTGGCTCGCACGCCGAGCTTCACCGTCCGGCCGAAGGCGGAGTTGGTGTAGAGGATCGCGCCGTTTTCATCGCCGCGATAGTAGTCGATTTCCGCCTCGTCGGTCAGGTTGGCCGCGTCCAGATAGAGGCGGACGGTGTCGGTCAGGTCGTAGCGCAGGTTGAAGTCCACCTGGGTCACGGCGCGGCTGTAGACGTCCGATTCCGGATTGCTGGACAGGATGGCCAGAGCCTCGCCCTTGTGGTTGGCGGCCAGGCGCACCGACAGGCGGTCGTCTTCCCAGCCGAAGGAGAGATTGCCCAGGAAGTCGCGCTGGTTCGGCAGGGAGAACATCTCGCCGGCGCGGACGCTGGCCGAGGATTCGGAGTCCGCGAAGGTGGCGTTGGCCTGGACAAACAGGCCCGACAGCAGGCCCGGCAGGAAGGTGAAGCTCTGGGTGGCGGAAAGCTCCAGGCCGATCACCTCGGCCTCGTCGCCGTTGATCACGGTCTCGATGGCGGCGAACTCGTCCGAGACGCCCGCCGGCAGTTGCAGGCCCAGCAGCGGCAGGTCGGCGCCGTCGCCCTCGAAGTCGATGAAGAAGTTGTCGATCTTCTTGTAGAAGACCGCCGCCTGCAGGGCGGTGTCCGACGACGGATACCAGGCCGCCGAGACATCAACCGAGTCCGCCGTCAGCGGCTCCAGCCAGGGATTACCGGCGAACAGGTCGCGGTCGGTCGGATCGTTCTCGTTGAACTGCACCCGCATGCGGTTGGCTCGGTCGGTGAAGTTCGGGCGCTGAATGCCGCGGGTGGCGGAGGCGCGGATCACGAGGTCGTCGGTCGGCTCCCACCGCACGTGGAGGCCGGGGAACCAGTCGGTGTAGCTGTTCGACAGCGTTCCCAGGTCGATGATGGTGCCGGTGCCCGGCTGGCCGTCCGGCCCGCGTCCCGAACCGTCGAACTCGGTGAACCAGCCCTGGCCCTCCGCCTCGGTGTGCTCGACGCGAACACCGGCGATGACCTTCAGATTATCGGCGGGCTCGACGGTCAGCTGGCCGTAGCCGGAGGTGACGTCCTCGGCGTTGAAATAGTCGACCGCGACCGAGAGATCCTCACGTTGGTAGGCCGGCTGGGCCAGCAGGACGTCGCGGGCTTCAAGGAAGGCTTGCCAGGCGCTGCCGGCGGTCGGGAAGAAACTGTCATAGCCCCGGCCCGGGACATCGAAGATGTCCAGATCGGCCATGTCGATCGAATAGCCGTAGGTGCGCGGATTGCCCGAATATTCGCTGCGGTCGTTGAATTTCTCGCGCCAGCGCGCCTTGACGCCGAAATCGACGCGAGCAGGCATGCCGAAGTCCAGCTCGCGGCCCAGATCCAGTCCCGCCGTCCAGATTTCGTCCTCGCGCACTTCCGGCACGAACAGCAGCTGGTTGAATTGATAGTCGCCGGGATCGAAGGGATCGTCGCCGTCTCCGCCGTCGCCGATCGCCGGGGTCAGGCTGAAGTCCTCGCCCGAGAAAACCAGGTCGACCAGCAGATCCTCGGTGCGGAACCGACCGCGCATGGCGTCGGTGTTCTCGAACTTCGACAACGACCAGTCCAGCTGGGCGCCGATGTCCCAGCCCCCGCGGGTCAGGTTCAGTCCGGTCGACAGGCTGGTGATGGTGTCGTGGATGTCCTGGAAGAACAGCCGGCGCTCGTTTTCAACGATGTCGAAACGGCCGCCGCGCGGGCCCAGTTCAAGGATGTCCTCGTCCTCGGACTCCTCGATGACCCAGATGTCCTGGAAGCTCAGATCCTCGTCATTGAGCTTGCTCCATGTCCCGCGCAGGAACAGCTCAGTGTCCTCGACCGGGCGGTATTCCAGATTGACCGAGGCGTTCCAGCGGGTGCGCTCGCCGGTCTCGGTGACCTGGATGACTTCGTTGGGACGCAGGTATTCGGGTTCATCCGCTTCAAGGGCGGTCACATAATCGACGCCGCCGTCCGCCTCGAGCTCGGTCCCGGCGATGGGGCGTCGCGAATAGGCCAGGCTGGCGCCGAAGCCGAGGCGATCATCCATGAACCGGCGGGTGAAGTTGGCCGAGATCTGCTCGCCCCATTCCTCGACCACATCGCCATAATAGCCCTCGACCCGCAGCTGGGCGGTTTCGCGACCGGAGAAGGCCGACAGGGTCTTCAGGTCGATCACGCCGCCAATGGTGTCGGCGTCCTGGTTCGGCAGGGTGGATTTGCTGATCTCGATCTGGGCCAGTTGTTCGTTCGACACCGAGTCCAGAGACACGGAGGCGGTGTCGACATTGGAGGTGCCCAGACGAACGCCGTTGACGGTGACGGCGGTGAACTCGGACGGCAGGCCGCGCACGGAGACGCTGCGGCCCTCGCCCTCGGAACGGCCCAGCGAGACGCCGGGCAGGCGCGACAGGGACTCGGCCACGTTCTGGTCGGCGAACTGGCCGATGTCCTCGGACGAGACGACATTGACCAGATTGTCGGCTCGACGCTCGACCCGCTGGGCCTGCTGGAGCGCGGCCAGAGACCCGGTGACCACGACGTCGGTCAGGGTGGTGGAGTCGGCCAGCGACGGGCGGCCCGCATCGTTGACGGCGCGCAGGGTGATGACGCCGCGGCTGTCCTGCACGATGGTCAGGGGCAGGCCGGCGATGACCTGACGCAGGGCCTGATCACGGGTCATCGCGCCGCGCACGCCCGGCGAGGTCAGGCCTTCGACGGCGGCGTAGGGGTAGAGGATCTCGGCCCCGGCCTGCGCCGCGAAGGCGTTGAGCGTCGCCGCCGCCGGTCCGGCCGGCACGTTGAACCGGATCACCGCCTGCTGCGCCGCCGGCGTCTGGGCCAGGGCCGCGGCCGGCAGCGCCGTCAGCAGAGTGGTCGAAAGAAGCAGGGCGAGCGTGCGCGAACCTCTGGAAGGCATGTGTATCCCCGATTTTGCCTTGGTCGCCGGTCGGGCTGTTCCGCCGGCGTCTGCCCCCAAGGACGAAGGGGATCGGGCTATCCGCTACCCGGCGGTCGATTTTCTTTCGATGACGACGCCGCTGGTCGTCGGGCGGGCCTTGAGATCGAAGCTCTGCTCCAGGGCGGTCAGGAAGGCTTCGGGGCGAACGGTGTCGAACCGCCCGCCGATGCGGATGGCGGCGACGGCGGGATCGGCCACCACCAGCTTTCGATCCAGATAGCGGTTGTACTCGGTCACCGCCTGGCCGAGCGTCTGGCCGGCGAAGACGATCTCGCCCCGTCGCCAGGCTGTGGCGGCGGCGATATCGGGGGCGTGTTCCGGGGCGACCGGACGGCCTTCGGACAGGCGAACCTTCTGCCCGGTCAGCACGGTGGTCGCGTTCGCGCCGCGCCTGCCGACCCGCGCGCCGCCGTCGATCACCAGCACCTCGGGCGCGGCCTCGACGGCCCGGGCGGAGTAGCCGCCGGGGGCCAGCAGAATCTCGTCTCCGGCGATGCGCAGGGTCGCTCCGTCGAGCACGTCCCTGTCGATGAACAGCGCCGCCTCGCCCTGCTCAAGCCAGACCTCGCTTGTCCGTCCGCGCGTCTTCCACGACACCCGACTGTCGGTGTTCAACTCGATCGTCAGGCCGGGCGCGGCCTCGAACCGGCGCATCTCGCCGACCGCTGTCGCCGCATGGGCGCGGTCGTCGCGGAACAGCAGGGCGCCGCCGCCGCCGATGGCGAGAACCGGGCCGATGACGGCCGCGGCGCGCAGGAAGGCCCGGCGGCCGCGATCTTCGAAACGCGTCTGACGGAGAGGCGGCGTCGCATCGTCCGCATCGTGCGCCTGCTCCATGGCTTCCCAGTCGGCCAGAGCCTGGGCGAAGGCGATGCGGTGGCGGGGATCGGCGTCTCGCCAGCGCGCGAAATCGTCAGGCCGGGCGGTTCCGGCGTCGAGCCGCACCACCCAGTCCGCCGCTTCCGCCTGCAGGTTCGTGTCGCTGCTCACCGCGCTGATCGTTCCCTTCCGTTAGGTCGCTCTGTAGCGCCTGCATCACTGATTGTAGGCCCTTGGAGAGGTGGGTCTCCACCGTAGAGACGGACAGGCCCAAACGATCCGCTATCTGACGAGTGCTGAGATCGTGAAATTTTCGCATTTCCACGCATTTTCGCCTCTGCGTGGGCAGGGCGGCAATGGCGTCGCGGACGAGTCTGAGCCTCTGTCGGCCCGCCAGCTGGGCGAAGGCGTCGGGCGCCTCGTCCTCCATCACCAGCAGGGCGTCGTCGCCGCGGCGGTCGAACGGGGTCAGCCGCGCCTGACGCAGCCGGTCGATGGCGAGGTTGCGAACGATCAGCAGCACATAGGCCTTGGGGCGGGCGATGGCGCGCCAGTCGGCGAGGCCGATGACCTTGACGTAGGCTTCCTGGACGATGTCGCGCGCGGCATCGTCATCCGTGGCCCAGCGGCGCGCCTGACGCAGATAGGCGGCGGCGTGCGGCAGAACCTGATCGATGAACCAGCGATCCGCCTCCGACACCGGGATCATGCGTCGCCCTCCGCATACTGGAAGGGCGTGGGTAGTCGGTTCCGGTTACACCCGGCTCACGATCCCTTGTCGGTTCGGTGACAACTCAGCGGGTCTGTTCCTGTCGGACGCGCCGCAGCTCTTCGGCGGCGACCTCGAAGTCTGCCCGGAATTCCGGGTTCGCTTTCAGGGCCGACACGATAACGGCGCCGACCACGCGACCGGCCTCGACATCGCTGGCGTAGTGGACGCCGCAGATCATCCGGCTCTCACCGTAGGCGATGCCGCGCGCTAGAATGGCGTCGGCGCGGTCGGGCGCCATTTCCGCCAGCACCAGCGCCCAGGCCCACCCCAGCGCCGTGTGGCCCGAGGGATACGAGCCGCTCGGCCCCAGCCAGGGCTCGGGCGTGAAGCAGGTGTCCGCTGGCTCGACGACGAAGGGGCGCTGGCGGAAATAGCCGCGCTTGGCCGGCGTCTGGATGGTCTCCAGATCGCCCAGCATCCGGCCCAGCAGAAGGGTCAGGGTCGGCATCTGTTCCGGGACGAATTCGATGCCGAGCGCCTCGTTGAAGATGCGCGGCGCCGACGGGGTCTCGATCTCGTTGTCGGCGGCGGCCTGCGCCCAGCGCGGCGTGCCCTTCAGCGCGCGGGTGGCGCGGTAGATGGCGATGTCGTCCTGCTCGCGCAGGGAGCCCGGCTCAGGCGGCGGCGGCAGGAAGTTGGCGGCGTTCGGCGCGGTCGCCTTGTTCAGATAGCCGTGCGGATGGTCGCGGAAGCCGGTCCAGAAGGTCGGGGCCTCAACCCGGGCGGCGGTCTGGTCCGCGGGGCCGTCGGTCGTGGCGCAGCCGGCGAGGACAAGGGCGAAGGCGACGCCGGCCAGCGGGCGGGCGTGGAAGGAAGCAATCATGGGAACTCTGGAACTGTAAAGGTCAGGCGAGCTGGGCGCCGGGGCGGCCGTTCTCGACCACCCAGGTGTTCAGCGTGGACAGGGTGGCGCGCGGATCGCGGGGATCGCTGATCTGCTGGTAGCGGGTGGTCATCAGATCGGGCGTGACGTCGATGGAGATGTAGCCCCGCACGCGGCTGTCGAAGAATTTGATGTGCGGATTGGCGGGCATGGCGCCCATCAGGCCCTCGTAAGGCGGACCGCCCGAGGTGATGGAGGTGCCGACGAACTCCGTCGCCACCACAGGGGAGCCCTCGTCCTCGCTGTTGAGCAGGACATCGTTGGTCCAGAACGAGTGATAGTCGCCGGCCAGCACCACGGGGTTGCTGGGCTTCAACGTATTCAGGGCGCGGGTCATGCGGTCGCGCGCGGCGGGGAAGCCGTCCCAGGTGTCGGTCCAATAGCGGGTCTCGTCGCCCCGGTTCTCGAAACGGACTCCGGCCATGACAAGGTTCTGGCCCAGGATGTTCCAGCGGGCGTCGGTGCGCGCCAGCCCGTCGTAGAGCCAGGTCTCCTGATCGAAGCCCAGGAAGGTCCGCGACGGATCGAGGCGGTCGCTGCACTGGCTGTTGGGGACGATCTGGCCCTTGGCCCCGCCCTCGATGGTGCAGGCGCCGCGTGATCGGTACTGCCGCCCGTCCAGCATGTAGAACTCGGCCAGCTGCCCATAGCGGATGCGTTTGTAGATCGGCATCTGCAGCAGGGCGTCCACCCGCGTGCGGCGGATCGGCATGGCCTCGTAGAAGGCCTGATAGCCGGCGGCGCGACGCTGGACGAAGCTGGCGGTCTCGCCGTCCTTGTCGGGCCAGACGCCGGAGTAGTTGTTCAGCACCTCATGGTCGTCCCACGTCACCAGACAGGCGGCGGCGGCGTGCAGGCGCTGCAGGTCGGCGTCGGTCCGGTGCAGGGCGTAGCGGTTGCGGTACCCGGCCAAGGTGGTGGCTTCCTCGAAGCCGTAGTTGCGCACGTTCGAGGCCGCGCGCTCGCCGGTGCGGCTGTATTCGTAGATGTAGTCGCCCAGGAACAGGGTCAGGTCCGGCGCCTCGTCAGCCATGTGGCCATAGGCGCTGAAGTGGCCGACTTCCCAGTTCGAGCAGGAGGCGACGCCGAGCTTCATCCGGTGCACGTGCGCGTTTGGCGCCGGGGCGGTGCGGGCCGTGCCGATGGGGCTCTGCTGGCCGGCGGCGGTGAAGCGATACCAATAGGGGCGACCGGGGCGCAGGCCCTGCACCTCGACGTGGACGGCGTGGGCGGTGGAGGCGTCGGCGGTGACGCGACCGCCCGCGGCGATGCGGGTGAACCGCTCGTCCGCCGAAACCTCCCACAGCAGATCAATCGGGCCGGACAGGCCGCCGAAGCCGTCCGGCGCGATCGGATTGGCGGCCAGCCGCGTCCAGATGACGAAGCCGTCGGGCCAGGGATCGCCGGCGGCGACGCCGAGCGGAAAAAGATAGGCCCCGCCAGCGTGGGCGCGGCCGAACTGCAGCACGACCGGCGCGGCCACCAGACCGCCGATCAGGGCGCGGCGGTTCAGGGACGGGGAGGGGATCAGCAGAGACATCGGCGGCGTCCGGGGCAGATCAGAACAAAGGACCGGCGGGTCGGGCGAACCGACCCGCCGGGGAGAGGCTTCGCCTAGAAGTCCATCGACAGGCGCAGGCCGACGGTGCGGCCCTGGTTCGGCGAGGCGGTCGGACGGGCCGAGCCGTTGAAGCCGTTGCGGGTCTCTTCGTAGTAGGTGTTGAAGAGGTTGCGGCCCCACAGGGTCACGCGCCAGTTGGCGTCCTGCGGTCCCATGCTGAAGTTGGCGTTCCACAGCCAGTAGCCGGGCAGGACCGAGCTGGAGGCGGCGTTGTAGATGGCGTCGCGCTGCATGTAGTTGGTCTCGGCCCGCCAGTCGAAGCCGGCCATGCCCCAGTCATAGGCGACCGAACCGCCGTAGTTGTATTTCGGGAACTGGAGCGGCTCGCCCGAACGGTCGTTGGTGATGATGACGTCCCACGGGCCGTCGACCGGGTTGGCGGCGTCGGTGGCCGCGCCGTCGATGGCGAAATACTCGGTGTATTCGCCTTCCTTGTAGCCGAAGTTCTGGCTGATGGTCAGGCCTTCGATCGGCATCCAGCTCAGCTCGATTTCACCGCCGTAGATTTCCGACTTGGGCACATTGGTGATCTTGCCGAGGCGGCCGGATTCGCGGTCGTACTCGAGCCCCTGGATCTGCTGGTTCTCGTAGTCATAGAAGAAGACCGAGCCGTTCAGGCGCAGGGTGTTGTCGAACAGGTCCGACTTGAAGCCCGTCTCATAGGCGATGACGATCTCCGGCTTGAACGGGGTCGCCGAGGTGCCGTTGTAGGTGGTGAAACCGCCCGACTTCACGCCCCGCGCCACGCTGGCGTACAGCATGGCGTCGTCGGCCAGGGCGTACTCGACGCCGAAGCGGCCGGTCACTTCCGACAGGTCGGTTTCGTAGGTGACTTCCGGCCCGACGGGCACGTTCAGGCGACGGGTGCCCGAGGTGGTCAGGCTGCGGTCTTCCTGTTCCCAGCGCAGACCGGCGATGATGTTCAGGCGATCGGTCACCGCGAAGCTGTTGTGGGTGAAGATCCCCATCGCCTGCACCGACTGGTCGTAGGGCGTGTTGATCAGTTCGCGGTTGGCGCCGCGGAACTGGGTGTAGAAGCCGCCGTCCAGGCTCTCGTCGGCATAGTGGGCGCCGACCATCCAGTTCAGGCGGCCGATCTCGTTCGACAGGCGCAGCTCCTGCGACAGCACGTCCAGGTCGTTGTAGAAATAGACGTCGGACTCGTTGAAGCGGGTGCCGTCCCAGTCGTTGTATTCCGAGCGGCTGAAGGTCTGGTAAGCGGTGACCGAGTTCAGGGTCGCCCAGCCCAGATCGGCCTCGATCCGCGCAGCCAGGTCCAGACCGTCATTGTCCCGTCCCGGCTTGGAGCCGAGCGCGCGGCCCGAAACGGCGGCCATTTCCGGCGACAACTGCCAGCCGGTGATCCGCCAGGCCGTGTCGGTCGGGTAGGTGATGCTGCCGTCATTGACCGTGTAGGGCGCGCGCAGGCGGAAGCCGAGGCCGTCCGACTTGTCCATCGCGTAAGTGGCGGCCAGATCGACGGTGACGTCCGGGGTGGCGTCCCAGGTCAGGCGACCACGGATGGCGGTCTTGTCGCGGTCGCCCAGACGTTCGCCGGTGTCGCGATGATACTGCCAGGCGCCGCCCTGTTCGGTGACGGCGGCCAGACGACCCAGCAGGCCCTCCGTGATCTGGCCCGAGACGTAGCCTTCGACCTTGTAGCGGTCATACGAGCCGTACTCGGCGGTGAAGCCCGAGCGCAGATCAGCGGTCGGGGCGTTGGTGATGATGTTCACCGCGCCGCCGGTGGTGTTGCGACCGTACAGGGTGCCCTGCGGTCCACGCAGGACCTCCATGCGGGCGATGTCGAACATCGCGCCCTGGGTGGTGATCGTATAGGGGTGCGCGACTTCATCGACATAGACGCCGACGGTCGAGGAGTTGTTCGAGGAGTATTCGCGGGTGCCGATGCCGCGGATGCGGAAGCTGGGCTGTCCGCTGCCGAACTGGCTGTCGACTTCCAGGTTCGGGACGACGTTCTCGATGTCGTTGACGACGTTGACGCCCTTTTCGTCCAGTTCCTCGCCGCCGATGACGCTCAGGGCGATGCCCACGTCCTGGCTGTTCTGGGCGCGACGCTGGGCGGTGACCACGACGTCATCGAGGGCGGCGGCCGATTGCGTGGCTTGCGGTTCGGATGCGGTCTGGGCCGCGGCAGGCAGCGCCGCCAGGGCCAGGATGGCGCTGGACGCGCCGAGAAGGAGACGTTTCATTTTTTTGACCATCCATCGGGCGACGCGCGGGGTGCCCCCACCCTCGCGGGCCGAAGTGTTTTGGGATGTTGTCGAACGCCTGTTCGTCTGGCCGAAGGGTCGAGGCGGCCCCTGCGATGGGGAGGGGCTGGGACCGCCGTCGCGACGAAGAAAAACAAACGTTCGACAACAATCCGCCACTAGGATGGCACGGCTATGCTTTTGTGACGCTTGCCTGAAGTGTTTCTGTCAGATGTTTTCGGGCTTTGTGACGGCGCGCCGAAAACGTTTGTTTTAGAGCGCCTTGCGGGCGATGAGGCCGTAGGCCGCGCTCTGGAGATCGTCGGCGGTGACGGGCGTGCCGGTCGCCAGGGCGGTCAGGGCCGCGCCCTTGTACCAGAGGGCGAAGCGGGTCGCCGCCAGTCGGGTCAGGTTGAAGTCCGTCGGCCAGATGCCGCTCTGGTTGTAGTAGGTGCCACCACCTTCGGGCCCGCGCAGCAGCATGGCCAGATCATGCAGGGAGGTGTCGCGCCGCGCCTCGATGCAGATGCTGGCGATCAGGCGGGCGTAGCGGACGTAGAAGCCCTCGGATTCCGGCTGAATGGACGCCAGCGGCGTCATGCGGCGGGTCCAGCTGTCCATGTCCACCAGCGCCGGATCGCCCTCCGGCTTCTGGCCGGCGAGATAGCGCGGCATGTCGCGGAAGACGGCGTGCCACACCGCGTCCAGCACGAATTTCCGCATGTCGGGCCAGTGGTAGGCGAGGGTGGAGGTCGAGGTGCCGGCCACGGCGCTGACCGAGCGGTTGGTGATTGCCGTCAGGCCGCCGGTCAGGATCTGGTCGGCGGCGATGTCGAGCAGTTTGCGCCGCATGGAGCCCGGCTCCACCCCTTCGGTCGGGGCCCGGGGCAGGACGAGACGGTCGCGATACCAGAGGGTCGCCGTCGCCGGTCCTTCCCGCAAGCCGAGGGCGCGGTCGACCAGGGCGCCCAGGCCCTCGGCGGCGATGGCCTCATAGTCGGGACGGCCGCTGAGGGCGCCGGCGTAGAACTGTTCAATCGTCAGGGTTGCGACGAAGGTCGCGGAAAAATCAGCTGTTCGATTGTCCGGGCCCAGATGACCGCGCCAGGACTCGACCCGCAGCGCCGTCCAGCGCCGCATCAGTTCACGCCTCGTGGGATCGGCCTCGGCATCCAGCATCAGCGCCTCCCAGATGCGCACGAAGCCGGCGTCGTCGGCGGCGCGCAGGCGCAGATAGGACTGGACCAGCGCCAGAAGGCTGTCGCGTCCCGGCGGCAGGTCTTCCGTGGCGCGGAAGAAGGCGGCGTGGAACTCGGCATCCCGGCGCAGGGCCTCTTCGCCAACCGCCTCGATCAGCCCGGCCTTGGTTCCGAACAGATTGACGATGACCGTCGTGCTCTTGCCGATCGCCTGGGCGAGGTCGCGCAGCGTCAGGCTTTCCAGTCCGACGCCGGCGGCGTGCGCGATCGCGGCGTCCACGATCTGCGCGGCGTCGATGGAACGGCTGTTCGGATCGGGGACAGGCATCCGCCTCCCAATGACCGCGTGTGGCCGGCCTGTCGAGACTGAACCTCTGCACGGGTTCTGCACGCCGTCTCCGCCGAGGCTCCTTGGGCTGTCCCGGCGCTCTGGACTCCGGCGCGCGACAAGGACGCCGCAGCCAAGGGGAGATCCATGCTCGGCACACATTCATTCACCCGGTCCGCCTTCTGGCTGAAGGTCGGTCTGGCGGCCTTGCTGGGCGGTCTGGCCCAGTTCCTGTTTATCGGCGGCTTGCCATGGGGCGCCGTCGTCGGCGGCTTCGCGGCGGCATGGCTGCTGGCGGTCGTGGCGGCGCGGCCCGGGTTGAGGCGCGACCCCCGCGCGCTGATCGCGCTGCTGGCCGCGTGCGGCCTGGCGCTGCTGATGATCGAGCGGCCAGGCTTGCTGGCCTGGCTGCTGTTCGGCCTGATGCTGACCGTCGCGGTCCTGTCGGCCCGGGTGAAGGCGGGCGAGCCGGTCTGGCGCTGGTGGCAAAGGCTGGTCGTCCACGCGGTCGTCAGCGTGGCCGGGCCGTTCATCGACCTGCACCGACTGACCCGGCGTCGGCGGCGGCCGCGCCTGCACCGCCAGTCGCCCCTGACCCTGATCCGCGCCCTGGCCCTGCCGGTTATCGGCGGTCTGGTCTTCCTGACGCTGTTCGCCCGCGCCAATCCGCTGATCGACGAGGCCCTGCACGCGGTGCATGTGACCGGGCCGTCGGGCGAGATGATCGGCCGGGGCGTGTTCGCCCTGTTCGTCGCCCTGGCGACCGGCGCGCTGTTGCGGCCGCGCTGGCGTCGCAAGCTGATGGCCCTGCCGTCGCTGGGACAGCGCGCCCTGCCGGGCGTCAGCACGGCCTCGGTGATCCTGTCCCTGATCGTCTTCAACGCCCTGTTCGCGCTGCAGAACGGGCTGGACATCGCCTTCCTGTGGAGCGGGGCGCCCCTGCCCGGCGAGATGACGCTGGCCGACTACGCCCATCGCGGGGCCTATCCGCTGATCGCCACCGCCCTGCTGGCGGGCCTGTTCGTGCTGGTCGCCCTGCGGCCGGGATCGGAGACGGCGCGGCGGCCACTGGTGCGTCGTCTGGTGGTGTTGTGGGTCGGGCAGAACATGGTGCTGGTCGCCTCGGCCCTGCTGCGCACGGCGGACTATGTCGAGGGCTACGCCCTGACCCGGTTCCGCATCGCGGCGATGATCTGGATGGTGCTGGTCGGCGTCGGCCTGCTGCTGATCTGCTGGCGGCTGCTGAAGGGCAAGGACGGCCACTGGCTGATCGACGCCAATGTGAAGCTGGCGTTGATCGTTCTGGCCGCCGTCAGCGTCGTCGATCTGGGCGCGATCGCCGCCAGATGGAACGTCCGGCACGCCCGCGAGATCGACGGCACGGGCGCGGTGCTGGACCTCGGCTATATGCGCAGCCTCGGCGCCCCTGCGCTGGTGTCGTTGGTCGAGCTGGAGCGGACCACGACAGACGCCGATCTGAAGGACCGCGCCGCCGCGGTGCGCACCGACATCCACCGGACCCTGCGCCGCCAG
Source organism: Brevundimonas sp. GCM10030266 (assembly GCF_042666595.1). Lineage (NCBI taxonomy): Bacteria > Pseudomonadati > Pseudomonadota > Alphaproteobacteria > Caulobacterales > Caulobacteraceae > Brevundimonas > Brevundimonas sp. GCM10030266. Next base: position 341,175 of record NZ_JBHTCY010000003.1, on the reverse strand, counting down.
CAGGCCGACTGGCGTAGCTGGACCTGGCGGGGTGCGCGACGGCTGGCGAAGGTCGAGGCCATGGCGGCCGAGCGTCCGCTGGTCACGCCGAAGCCCGGTGACCGGACCTGGGAGGGTGAAATCCTCAGCCGGCCGCCTCCGCCCGCGCCCGAGGCGCCGGCCCCGTCGCTCCTGCCGCCGCAGGAGACCGCACCCACCCCGTTGACCTCTGCCTCCGGAGTCTGAACATGGCGATCATGCAGCGCACCGTTCTGGTGGTCGATGACGACCCCCACATTCGCGACCTTCTGACCTTCGCCCTGCGCAAGGCGGGACTGGCCACGCGTGAGGCCGGGGATGGGGAGGCGGCGCTGACCGATCTGGAGGCGCATCCCTCCGATCTGGTCGTGCTGGACATCAACATGCCGCGCATGGACGGGATCGAGACCTGCCGCCGCCTGCGGGCGAAGGGCGACACCCCGGTGCTGTTCCTGTCCTCGCGCGACGACGAATTCGACCGCATCCTGGGCATCGAGCTGGGCGCCGACGACTATGTCACCAAGCCGTTCAGCCCGCGCGAGGTGGTGGCCCGGGTCGCCGCCATCCTGCGCCGTACGGCGCGGACGCCCGCGCCCCTGCCGTCCGGCGCGGTGACCCACGGCAAGCTGTCGCTCGACGCCGAGGGCTGGCGCGCCGCCTGGGCCGGAGCCGAGGTGCCGCTGACCGTCACCGAGTTCGCCATCGTGCGGGTGCTGGCCGCCCAGCCGCGCATGGTCTTCACCCGCGACGCCATCATTGACCGGGTGCACGGGCCCGGCTTCGCCATGACCGACCGGACCATCGACAGCCATGTCCGCAACCTGCGCGGCAAGTTCGCGGCGGTCGGCGGCGGAGATGTGGTCGAGACCCGCGCCGGGCTCGGCTACCAGCTTGGGCCCTGTCTCGGCGCCGCCGCGTGACCCCACGTCCGGCGAAGGGCGAGCCGGGTCGTTTCCGCCTGTTCGTGCGGCGGCACTGGCCCGCCCTGCGGCTCAGGACCATCCTGCTGGCGGTGCTGCTGTTCGCGGCCCTTCTGCCGGGCTTCGCGGGCATCTTCCTGCGGGTCTATGAGAACACCCTCGTCCGCCAGACCGAGGCCGAACTGGTCGCCCAGACGGCGGTTCTGTCGGCGACGGCGGAGGCGCTGTGGCCCGGCTCGCGCCTGACCTCGCCGACCGAGGCGCAGCGGCTGGCGCCCGGCTGGTATCGGCCCGAGGGGGCGACCATCGACCTGGGCTCGACGCCCGTCCTGCCCGCCCGTCCGGCCGCTGCGCCGGCGTCGCCGCCGCGTCCGGATGCGATGGCGGTCGGTCAGCGGCTGGACGCCATCATGGAGGAGACCAGCCGCACGACCCTGGCCTCGATCATCCTGCTGGACCGGGACGGCACGGTGGTGCGCGGCTTCGGTCAGGGGGGCAACTGGAGCGCCCTTCCCGAGGTGAGGTCGGCGCTGGCGGGTCGGCCCTCGACCGTGCTGAGGCGGAACGACGGCTATCGTCCGCGCTATTCGATGGAATGGCTCAGCCGGGCGTCGGGCCTGCGCATCCATCACGCCCGACCGGTGACGGTGAACGGGCAGGTGGAGGGGGTGGTGCTGGTGTCCCGGTCGCCCCGCGCCCTGTTCAGGGGCATCTATCAGGATCGCATCAAGATCGCGCTGGGCATCGTCGGGGTGCTGGGCTTCATCGCCTTCCTCGCGGTGCTGGTCTCGCGCGGCATCGCAAAGCCCATCGAGGCGCTCAGCCGGGCCACGCGCGAGGTGGCCAGCGGGGGCGGACAGGCGCCGCCGCCGCCCGCCACCGCCGCCATCGAGATCCGCACCCTGTACGAGGATTTCGGCGTCATGGCCGAGGCCATTGATCGTCGCTCCCGCTACCTGCGCGACTTCGCCGCCGCGGTCAGCCACGAGTTCAAGACCCCGCTGGCCGGCATCAACGGCGCCGTCGAACTTCTGCAGGATCACGACGACATGTCGCCGGCGGAGCGCCGCCGTTTCCTCGACAACATCGCCGCCGACGGTCGCCGTCTGTCGGCGCTGGTCACCCGGCTGATGGATCTGGCGCGGGCCGACATGGCGCGGCCCGAGGCGGGGCTGTCGGTGGACCCGCGACCGCCGCTGCTGAAGGCCGTGGACGCCGCCTCGCCGGACCTGACGATCACTCTGGACCTGCCCGCCGATATGCCGCCCGTCGCCGCCCCCGAGGCGACACTGGAGGTGGTGGTGGCGACCATGCTGGAGAACAGCCGTCAGGCCGGGGCGAGGACCGCACGGATCGCCGCCCGCGTCGCCGGCGAGACCGTGATCCTGTCGATCTCGGACGATGGGCCGGGGGTTACGCCCGCCGACCGCCAGCGCATCTTCGAGCCCTTCTTCACCACCCGCCGCAGCGAGGGCGGCGCCGGGCTGGGGCTGTCCATCGCCCGCGCGTTGCTGGCCGCCAATCAGGCGACGCTGGACCTTGTGCCGTCAGAGGGTGGGGCGGTGTTCGAGATCGGTCTGCCGAAGGCCTAGCGCCAGGGCGTCCCGTCGCCGTGTTTGCCCACGCTCTTCCACTCGGGCGGGGCGGCCTTGTGCACGAATTGCTCCGAGACCAGCCAGCCCTTCAGCGGGCGCAGCACGGCCAGACAGGCGAGGGTGAGCAGGGGCATGGTCACGACGAAATGCACCCAGACCGGCGGGTGGACCGTGAACTCGAACCACATGAACAGCCCCATGCCGATCACCCCGACCAGGCTCATGCCGAAGAAGGCCGGGCCATCCGCCGGGTCGGCGAAGCTGTAGTCCAGGCCGCAGTTCGGGCAGTTCTCGCGGATCTTCAGGAAGCCGCGCAGCAGCGGACCTTCGCCACAGCGCGGGCAACGGCAGCGCAGGCCGGTCTTCAGGGTGCTGAGGCGCGGATATTCGGGTTCGCTCATGGCGTGTCCGGCTCCTTCGTGACCGGATGTCGGCCTGTCATGGACAAACCGCAACCCGGGCTGTTTGTCACGGTGGGCAAATTGACTACGCAGAACCCCGGTCACCATCCGTTAACCGCGTTTAAAGAGCAGTCGCGCGAGTGTGCGCGCGTATGTCCGGGGCCCGCACCAGAACGCGCATCCTGAAGTCGACCGTGGCGGCCGCCGCGGCCGGCGCGGTCGTGCTCGCCCCGCTGGCGCCGCTGTACGCCCAGGAAGGCGGCGCCGCGCCGCTGGATCCGGTGACCATACGGGTCGGCGCCAACGAGACCTTCACCCGCGTCGAGTTCGCCGGCGTCATCGGCGCCCGGTCGCAGGTTCGTCGCGACGGCCGAGACGTGATCGTCCGTATCGGCGCGACCGCCGCGCCGGACATCTCGCGCCTGCGGGTCGATCCGCCGCGCGGGGTGGAAAAGGTCGAGACCCGCGCCGTGCGGGGCGGCACCGAACTGGTCCTGACCCTGGCCGAGGGCGCGGACATCCGCACCGGATCGGCTGACGGGGCGGTCTTCCTCAACCTGTACGCCACCGCCCCCGAGGCGCCCGCCACTCCGCTGACCCCGGCGCAGGTCGCGACCGTGCCGGTGGTTTCACGCACCGGACCGGACAAGGTCAGCCTCGACTTCAAATGGGAACAGCCCGTTGCGGCCGCCGTCTTCCGGCGCGGCGATGCGGTCTGGGTCGTGTTCGATACGCCTGCCCGCTTCAACATGGACGGCGCCCGGGCGCTCGGTCCCGCCACAGGCGCCCACTGGACCGCCGCGCCGGATCATGTCGCCGTCCGCATCGCCGCGCCGCGCGCCCTGAGGGTGTCCGCCGTCGCGACCGGCTCGACCTGGACGGTCACTATCGGCGGTCCCGCCGCCTCGGCCGGGGGCGTCACCGTCGATCGTGATGACAGCGGCGAGCCGGTTCTGGTCGCGCGCATGGCCGGGGCGACCAAGGCGATCTGGCTGACCGATCCGCTGGCCGGGGATCGCTTCGCAGCCGTCACCGCCCGCGCTCCGGGCAAGGGCTTCGCCGACAGCCGCCAGACCATCGACATGACCCTGCTGCCGACCGCGCACGGTCTGGCGGTGGAGACGATGGTCAGTGATCTGGCCGTCCGGGCGGATGGCGATCTGGTCACCCTGAGCCGTCCGGGCGGCCTGACCCTGTCGGCGCCGTCCGCGACCCTGGAGGCCGCCCCCGCCGAAGCGGGCGCGCCGCAGAAGGGGCGCTATCCGGGCCTGATCGTCGAGGGGTGGGAAAGCACGGGTCATGCCGGCTTCTCGGCCCGGTATCGCGAGTTGCAGGATGCCGCCGGCGTTGAGGCCGCGGCCGCCGGCGACGACCCCCGGGCACCGATCGAGGCCCGCATGGCGTTGGCCCGCTTCCTCGTCGCCTCGGGCCTCTATTACGAAGCCATCGGTGTGATGAACGCCATCGTCGCCCAGGCGCCGAACATGGCCGGTGAACCCGAACTGCGGGGTCTGCGGGGCGCATCGCGGGCTGCCATCGGGCGACTGGCGGAGGCGCAGGGCGACTTCGCTTCCGCCGCCGTCGCCGGTGATCCCGCCTCCGCCGTCTGGCGCGGCTATATCGCCTCGAAGCAGGGGGACTGGGAGACGGCCCGTCAGGCCTTCTCGGCGGGCGCCGGGGCCGTGGACGACTTCCCGCCGGTCTGGCGCGCCCGCTTCGGCGCCGCCCATGCCGAGGCCGCGCTGGAAAGCGGCGACCCGGAAGCCGCGCGCGCCCTGCTGACCTATGTCTTCAGCCAGAACGCCCCGCCCGCCGACCAGCTTCAGGCGCGCATCGTGCAGGCCCGGCTGTTCGAACAGGACGGCATGGGCGACCGGGCGCTGGCGGTTTACCGCGCCGTCGGTCGTGCGCCGCTGGACAATCTGGCCGTCCCCGCCCGTCTCGGCGTGATCCGCCTGTCTATGGCGCGCGGTACGATGAAGGCCGACGCCGCGGCCAAGGAGCTGGAGGCGCTGCGCTGGCGCTGGCGTGGCGAAGCGACCGAGCTGTCGGTCATCCGCCAGCTGGGCAAGCTGTACCTGTCGCAGGGCCTGTACCGTGAGGCGCTGACGGCGCTGAAGGGCTCGGGCGGGCGGATGCAGCGCCTGCCCGGCGCGGCGGATCTGCAGATCGACCTGTCCAACGCCTTCCGCATGCTGTTCCTGGAAGGCGGCGCCGACGGGCTTCAGCCGGTGCAGGCGCTGGGCCTGTTCTACGATTTCCGCGAACTGACCCCGATCGGCGCCGACGGCGACGAGATGGTGCGCCGTCTTTCGCGACGGCTGGTGGATGTGGATCTGCTGGATCAGGCCGCCGAACTGCTGGAGCACCAGGTCGGCAGCCGCCTGGAGGGCGTGGCCAAGGCCCAGGTCGCCACCGATCTGGCCACCATCTATCTGATGGACCGTCAACCGGAGAAGGCGCTGCAGGCGATCTGGAGCTCGCGCTCAACCCTGCTGCCGACAGCCCTGAACGCCGAGCGCCGGGCGCTGGAGGCGCGGGCGCTGATGAACCTGGGCCGATACGATCACGCGCTGGAAGTGCTGGGAACGGACGCCTCGAACGAGGCCAAGGCGGTGAAGGCCGAGATCTTCTGGAAGCAGGAGAACTGGGGCGGCGCCGCGACCCTGTACGAAGGCGCGCTGGGCGACCGGTTCGCGAATCCGGCGGCTCTGACCCAGGACGAGGAAGCCCGGCTGATCCGCGCCGGCGTCGGCTATTCCCTGGCCCGCGACACGGCGTCCCTGACGCGGTTGTCGCGAAACTATCGCCCCTATATCGCCGGGGCCCGATCCAAGGTCGCCCTGTCGATCGCGCTGGAAGGCATGGGCGGGACCGAGGGCACGGCCTCGGTCAGCGACTTCGCCACCCTCAGCGCCACGGCCGACACCTTCGCGGGCTGGGTCAATGAGATGAAGGCCGAGCTCAGACAGAAAACGGGCGGGAATCGCCCTGCGACACCCGCCCGCTCCTAAGTCAGCGAAGGCGGCGATCCCGAAGGTCCGCCGCCCCGAAACTCGCTTACTTGTTCACCGCATCCTTGAGCGGCTTCGACACGCGGAAGCGCACGGCCTTCGAGGCAGCGATCTGGATCGTGCCGCCGGTGGCCGGGTTGCGGCCTTCACGGGCGGCGCGGGCGGCGGTGTCGAACACGCCGAGGTTCGAGATGCGCACGTCGCCGCCGGCGACCAGCGACTTCTGGATGTTTTCGACGATCGCGGTCAGAACGCGGCCGGCGTCGGCTTGGCTGACACCCGCGTCCTTGGCGACGGCGGCGATGAGTTCGGCTTGAGTGGTCATTGTGGGTCGTTTCCCGATTAAGTTCGCCCCGCGAGTCAGGGGCGATGACGGACGGATCAACGCCGCTTTTTATCCGCAAGGCAAGCGGCTTTGGCGCTGAAAGGCCCACGGGCTGGGGATTTACCCGCCTCCGGACGCTCTCTGGAAGCTCTCCACGAGGCTCCCCGCGACCAGTCTCCAGCCGTCCACGAGGACGAAAAAGATCAGCTTGAACGGCAGCGAAATGACCACGGGCGGCAGCATCATCATACCCATGGACATGAGCACGCTGGCGACCACCAGATCGATCACAAGGAACGGAACGAAAAGGAGAAATCCGATTTCGAAGGCGCGCTTCAGCTCGCTGATCATGAAGGCCGGGGTGACCACCCGCAGGGGCAGGTCGATGGCCTGCTGCGGGGCCTCGATGTTGGACAACCGGGTGAACAGGGCGAGGTCGTCCTGATCGACCTGACCGAGCATGAAAGTCTTCACAGGTTCTGATGCCGCATCGAAGGCCTGTGGCAGCTCCATCTGCTGATCCAGCAGGGGGCGGATGCCCGAATCATAGGCGTCCTGCCAGGTCGGAGCCATGACGATGGCGCTCAGAAACAGGGCCAGGGAGACCAGAACGGCGTTGGGCGGCGACTGCTGCATGCCCAGCGCCGTGCGGAGCAGGGACAGCACCACGATGATCCGCACGAAGCTGGTCGTCATGATCACGATGGACGGCGCCAGCGACAGCACGGTCATCAGGCCGACCAGTTGGACGACCCGCTCGGTCAGGCCCGCGCCGGTGCCCAGATCGACGTTGATCGCCGCGCCGCCGGACGCGACTTCCTGCGCCAGGGCCGCCAGCGGCCAGCACAGGCAGAGCAGGGTGGTCAGCAGCGACAGCAGGGCCGCGCGCTTCAGCTCCGCCCGGGTGGGCATGCCGAACACGCCCTTCAGGCCGGCCCCGGCTTTCACTTGCCCGCCTCCGGGCCGCGCGGCTCGATCAGCTCGCGGCCTTCGCCCAGCAGGATCAGGCGCTCCTCGCTGTCGACCTTGACCAGGACCAGACGACGGGCCGGGTCCAGCACCAGGGTCTCGACCACCTGCATCCGGCGCTCGCCGCGTTCGGCGCTGAGCCGGGCCAGCAGCTGGGGCGCATAGCGACGCGCCGCCCAGGCGGCCAGACCGATGATGCCGAGGGTGAAGGCGAGGGCGAAGACGGCCCTGAGCAGATCGAGGAAATTCATGCGAACGGGCCCCGCCGGAGACTGATTCCGACGCCGCAGATTTCGGCGATCATGGTTAACGTCGTGTTGAGATAACCCCTCGTTAACCATGCAGACGGCATTTTCTGCCTATCGACCTTGGGCGATCCGCGCCCGGAGACCCGATGCCGTGGGCTTCACCGACCTTCCGCTGCTGAGCCAGATCAAGGGCCGCCTGTCATGGCTGGACCAGCGCCAGCGCGTGATCGCCGAGAACGTCGCCAACTCGGACACGCCCGGCTATGTCGGTCGCGATCTGAACCAGCCGACGGACTTCGCCGCGGCCATGCGCAGTGGGGGCGGCGGTCTGCAGATGACCCGCACCAGCGCCATGCATATCGCGCCCGCCGGACAGGCGGCGGCGCGCTTCGACACGGTCAAGGCGCCGGACTCCGAAACGACCCTCGATGGCAATGCCGTGGTGGTCGAGGAGCAGATGCTGAAGATGGCCGAGAGCCGCATGGCCTATGACGCGGCCATCGGCTTCTACCAGAAGTCCATGAACATGCTGCGCACCGCCGCGCGCGCCCCCGGCCGCTGATAGAGGGAGAGTAACCGATGCCCGATCCCGTCCCGCCCCGGAACAACGCCATGGCCGTCGCGGCCGGCGCCCTGAAGGCGCAACAGTCGCGCATGCGTATCATCGCCGAGAACATCGCCAACGCCCAGTCGACGGCCCTGACCCCGGGCGGCGAGCCCTATCGTCGCCAGATCCCCGTCTTCCAGGCGCGCGAGATCAACGGCGCCACCAGCGTCACCCTGGCCGAGGTTCGCCCCGACCAGAGCGAGTTCAACACCGAGTACGATCCCTCGCACCCGGCGGCCAACGCCGAGGGCTATGTGCTGCGCCCCAACGTCAACACCCTGGTCGAGGCGATGGACATGCGCGAGGCCCAGCGGGCCTATGAGGCCAACCTGAACGTCATCGAGACGGCGCGGACGATGGAAACCCGCACCCTCGACCTGATCAAGCGATAGGACTGAGCCATGAATCCGATGATGGCGGCCAAGGCCTATTCGGCGATCCAGGGCGGGGCCATGCCGACCGCGCCGGCGACGGCGCCCCAGCAGTCCGGCTTCGCTGAGATGCTGACCAATGTCATGGGCGACATGACCCAGGCGACGCGGGGCGCCGAAACCCAGATGGCCACCTCTGTGCAGGGGCAGGGCAGTCTGATCGACGTCGTCACCGCCATCAGCTCCGCCGAGGCCTCGCTGGAGCAGGTCGTGGCCGTGCGTGATCAGGTCATCTCGGCCTATCAGGAAATCATGCGGATGCCGATCTGACGGTGAGCCGGGGCGATCCGGTCCAGCTTACGTCGAATTCACGTGGCGTTCCGCATCCACCGGGCGATGACGAGGCCTCTAGGGTGAACGCCTGACTGGAGCCTCCATTGTCCCGCATGACCCTCGCCGCCTGCGCCGCGGCCCTGCTGACCGTCGCCCTCCCCACGACCGCTTTCGCCCAGCGCGGCCCTCAGCCGGTGGTGCTGGTTCGCGCCGGCAACCTGTTCGATTCCGAGGCCGGTCGGATGGTCGGGCCGCGCGACATCCTGATCCGGGGCGACCGCGTGGCCGAGGTCGGGCAGGGGCTGACGGCGCCGGAAGGCGCGATGGTTGTCGACCTGTCGCAATGCTCGGTCATCCCCGGGCTGATCGACGCCCACACTCATTTGCTGCTGGAGCAACGCAGCGGCGAGGGGCTGTCCAATGTGGCCGCGCGGGATCACGGCGTGCAGGGCGATGTCTACCGCGCCCTGACCGGCGCCCAGCGGGCGCGAGGTTACCTGGAGGCGGGCTTCACCACCGTCCGCGATCTCGGCAACTCGGGTCGGTTTCTCGATCTTCAGCTCGAGCGTGGAATCAACGACGGTCTCGTGCCGGGGCCGCGCATCTACGGTTCCGGTCCGGGGCTGGCGCCGGCGGGCGGTCAACTGGAGCCTCAGCCGGTGGACCACCATGACCTGATCGAGGGCGAGTACCGGATCATCAACGGCGCGGACGACGCCCGGGCGGCGGTGCGCGATGCGGTCGCGCGCGGCGCTGACGTCATCAAGATGTTCCCCGAAGCCACACCCCAGCGCACCCGGCTGTCGGTCGAGGAAATGGCCGCCATCGTCACCGAGGCGAAGCGGCTGGGCGTGCCGGTCGCCGCCCACGCCACCTCTGACGCCGCCATTCGCGAAGCCGTCGAGGCGGGGGTGAACTCGATCGAGCACGGCTACGAGATTTCCGACGACACCCTGCGGCTGATGGCCCGCAAGGGCGTCTGGCTGGTGCCGACCGATCCGTCGCTGGAAATGGCGCTGGAGTTCACCCGCAGCTGGCCCCGGCAGCCGCCGCGTGAGGAGGTGGATCGTCACCTTCAGGCCGGGCGAGATCGGCTGATGCGGGCGCATCGGCTGGGCGTCCGCATCGCCCTGGGTTCGGACCTCTACTTCCCCTATGCCCCCGGTCGCGGAGCGGGCTCGCGCGGCACGATGGACGGCTATGTCGAGGCCGGATTGACCCCGACGCAGGCCCTCCAGTCCGCGACGTGGGAAGCGGGGCGTCTTCTGGGCGACGACGGGCTCGGCGTCCTGCGTCCCCGGTCATGGGCTGATCTGGTGGCGGTTCAGGGCGACCCGACCGCCGGCCTGTCGCCGTTGCGCGCCCCGCGTCTGGTGATGAAGGGCGGACGGATCGAGGCAGGGTCAGCGAGCGCCTGCGCCAGCTGACACGGAACGGCTTGGGCGGTTGTACGCTGCCTCCCGGAACAAGGGAGATCGCCATGCTCAAGGATCGTAGCTCATCCGCCATCGTCGCCGTCAGCGACCTCAACCGCGCCCGCGTCTTCTATGAGGACATCCTGGGCCTGACCCTGCTCGAAAGCAGCGCCGAGAACGGGGTGCTGGTTTTCCGTACCGGCCAGACCCAGCTGACGGTCTATGTGTCAGAGTTCGCCGGGACCAACCGCGCCAATGCGGTGACCTGGGAGATGAAGGGCGATCTGGTCGAGGTCGTGGATGACCTTCGATCAAAGGGCGTCGCCTTCGAACACTATCCCGACATGGGCCTGACGCTGAACGGCGACATCCACGAAGCCGGACCGATGAAGCTGGTCTGGCTCAAGGATCCAGACGGCAACATCCTGCATCTGATCGAGGGGATGTAGGCCTCAGCCTTCGATCGACACCACCGGCTGCAGCTTCGGCTCGGCCGTATGACGGCGGCGCGATTTCAGCCAGCCGCGGATGCGGTTCTGGATCGGGGTGTCGATGATCATGTGGAACAGGAAGGCGAAGACGAAGGCCGCCGCCACGCCCGCGACCCACAGCGCCCACTGCACCGGCGAGGGCAGGGCCAGTTTCGCGACCAGCACATTGGTCACGCCGAACCAGGCGATCCGGACCACCTCATTGGTGATGAACATCGAGAACGAGACCTGCGCGGCCTTCTCGATGAATTTCGACGGGCGCGGGGTCGGCGTGGCGCCGGCGGCCAGGATGATGGTCGAGATACAGGCCAGCGAGATCAGGGCGTGCTTGTCGAAATACTGGACGAAGGCCAGCGCCAACGCGGCGCCGATCCCGGCCCAGCCCGCCAGCTTCGGTGCGATCCAGACCTTCTGGGCGAACCAGGCCAGGCACATGCCCAGGAAGAACAGCGGCAGGGCCCGGAAGAAGCCGAAGCCCATCGGCATCTGGTAGACGGGGTAGCCCAGCAGGGTCCAGGTCAGCTGGTTGGCCAGCAGGTACACGGCGATGCCGGTCGCCAGAACGCTCCACGGCCCCAGCTTCACCAGACCGCGCAGGATCCACGGGAAGGCCAGGTAGCAGCCGATCAGGGCCGAGACCGACCAGCTCGGCGCGTTCCAGCCATAGCCGCCGGGAATGCCGAAGGCCTGCGTCAGCGTCAGCTGCGCGGGCAGCTGATCCCAGCGGAACCACTCGGGCGATCGCGGGCCGAAGCCGAAGGCGCCGCCGACGACGACCAGCGCGACCAGCGACAGGCCCATGATCAGATGGGCCGGGACCACGCGCAGATACCGCTTCAGGAAGAAGTCCCCCGCCGACATCGAGCCGCGCGACACCGAGGCGCCATAGACCCGCATCAGCACATAGCCGCTGTCGATCAGGAAGAAGTTGGTCAGCAGGAAGCCGCCGCGCTCGAACACGGGGTGCACGCCCTCCGCCAGCGGCACGGGCGCCGACATCTGGAAGTGATGCAGGATGATCAGGCTGGCCACGATGAAACGCAGGGCGTCGAGCCACCCGCCCCGAACGATGGGCAGTGTCTCATTCCGGGTCGAAATCGCGGTCCAGGGCATCAGATCAGCCTCCTTCGCGCGGATCGCCGCAAGGTCCGGGCCAGCGATCCGCCCGGCGACTTGCATCGTTAACGGACGCAGTTACGCTTACGGATCAGTGCTTTTCGCCAGCGGGATTCACCATGGCCCAGTCGATTCTCATCGCCGAAGACGAAGCGGACATCCGCGAACTCTTCACCCTGATCCTGTCCTCGGCGGGCTATGAGGTGACCACGGTGGCGGATGGGGTCGAGGCCCTGACCCGTCTGGCCTATGCGCCGCCGTCGATGGTCATTCTCGACCTCAACATGCCCCGGGTGGACGGGCTGGAGGTGCTGGCCGCCATTCGGACGGTCGAGGCGTGGAAGGACGTGCCGGTGCTGGTGCTGACCGCTTCGGGCACGGGAGACAATCTGGTCGCGGCCCGGCGGCTGGGCGCGCGGGGCTATCTGTTGAAGCCGCTGACGCCTTCCGGCCTCGTTGAGCGTGTCGAACAGGTGCTCGGCGACAAGACCCTGATCTGGCTCGACGACATCACGCGGTCGCGGACGGCCTGACGGCGCGGTTGCCAATCCGGTCGGACTCGGGCATCTGCCGGCGCGTCACAAGGACCCGTTCATTCGGGTGGCTACCCCGGGCGCCGATCCCTCGGGAAACCTGAACCGGACGAAGCGCGATGCGCCGCCGGTCCACACCGCAGACCGATCCATGACCATCTTTGCCTCCGCGCGCCAGCAATGGCTCGCCAACCCGCGCCGCGACCTGCTCGCCGGCACGGTCGTCGCCCTCGCCCTGATCCCCGAGGCGATCGCCTTCTCCATCATCGCGGGCGTCGATCCCGCCGTCGGCCTGTACGCCAGCTTCATCATCGCGGTGACCATCTCGATCGTCGGCGGCCGTCCGGCGATGATCTCGGCCGCGACCGGGGCGATGGCCCTGGTCATGGTCACCCTCGTTCGCGATCACGGGCTGGAGTACCTCTTCGCCGCCTCCCTGCTGACCGGCGTGTTCCAGATCCTCATCGGCCTGCTGAAGCTGGGCCGCTACATCCGCTTCGTCAGCCGCAGCGTGATGACCGGCTTCGTCAACTCGCTGGCCATCCTGATCTTCCTCGCCCAGATGCCCGAGCTGATCGGCGCCAATTGGCAGACCTTCGCCCTCGTGGCGGCGTCGCTGGCGATCATCTACGGCGTGCCGCGGATCACCAAGGCCATCCCGTCGCCGCTGATCGCCATCGTGGTCATCAGCGCCTTCGTCATCTGGACCGGCATGGATGTCCGCACCGTCGGCGACATGGGCCAGATGCCCTCGACCCTGCCGGTCTTCCACATCCCCGCCGTGCCCCTGACGTGGGAGACCTTCACCATCATCGGCCCGGTGGCGGCGACCCTGGCCTTCGTCGGCCTGCTGGAATCCCTGCTGACCGCCAATCTGCTGGACGACATCACCGACACCCCGTCCGACAAGGATCGCGAGACGCGCGGTCAGGGCATCGCCAACATCGCCGCCTCCCTGTTCGGCGGCATGGCCGGCTGCGCCATGATCGGCCAGTCGATCATCAATGTGACCTCGGGCGCACGAGGCCGCCTGTCGACCCTCTGGGCGGGCCTGTTCCTGCTGTTCCTGATCCTGGTGCTTCAGGACTGGGTCGCGCGCATCCCGATGGCCGCGCTGGTGGCGGTGATGATCATGGTCTCGGTCGGCACCTTCGACTGGAAGTCGGTGCTGAACCTGCGCTCGATCCCGCTTCAGTCATCGATCGTGATGATCGCGACCACGGTCACGGTCGTCGCCACCCATGATCTGTCCAAGGGGGTGGTGCTGGGCGTGATCCTGTCGGCCGTCTTCTTCATGCGGAAGCTGGGCAAGACCATCGTCGTGCAGGAGATCGAGACGCCGGAGCCCGGCGTGCTGCGCTATCGCGTCAGCGGCCAGCTGTTCTTCGGCTCGGCCGATGTCTTCGCCGCCGCCTTCGAGCATCATGGTCAGCCGACCCGCGTCGAGATCGACATGACCGACGTGCATCTGTGGGATCTCACCGCCGTCGCCGCCGTGGACAAGGTGGTGTTCCGCTATCGCCGTCAGGGCGCGGAGGTGCGCGTCATCGGCATGAACGAGGCCGGGCAGTCGCTGATCCAGCGCGTCGGCCAGCACGACAAGGCCCACCTGCCGGCAGGCGCGACCCACTAGGGAAGGGCGGTTTCGACCGCCCTATTTCCGCGTCAGTCGCAGGAACTCTTCACGGGTGCGCGGGTCGTCGCGCATGACGCCGCTCAGGTGGCTGGTGGTCAGGCTGGCGCCCGGCGCATTGACGCCACGCAGGGTCATGCAGCTGTGCTCGGCCTCGATGACCACGCCCACACCCTGCGGCCGCAGGACTTCCTCGATGGCCAGGGCGATCTCGGAGGTCATCTTCTCCTGGATCTGCAGGCGGCGGGCGAAGCCGCGCACCACCCGGGCCAGCTTGGAGATGCCGACCACGCGGTCCGTCGGCAGGTAGCCGACGTGGGCCACGCCGACGACCGGCAGCATGTGGTGCTCGCAGGCGCTGACGAAGCGGATGTCCTTCAGCACGACCATCTGGTTGTAGCCGCCGACCTCCTCGAAGGTCTTCTCCAGATACTGGCGCGGGTCGGTCTCATAGCCCTCGTAGAGCTCGCGATAGCTGCGCGCCACGCGCGCCGGCGTCTCCAGCAGGCCCTCGCGGTCGGGATTGTCCCCTGCCCATTCGATCAGGGTGCGGACAGCGGCTTCGGCGTCGGCCTGGGTGATGCTCGGCTTGGTCATGGGGGCCTTAGACCCCGAAGCGGGGTGAAGTTCCAGTGGCTTTGGCTACCGCAGCGCCCAGTTCGCCGGATCGAGGACTTCATTGGGCAGCATGACGTCGGTGGGCGACAGCACGGTCCGGCGCACCTCGCGGGCCGCTACTGATGACCCTCCGCCTCGCGTATGGACCCGTTCCCCAAGAAGATCGCCTTCCGGCGTCAGGCACTCGAACCGGCCATAGTCGGCGACGCCGGGCGTCATGAAGCTCCAGGCGCAGCTCTCGCCATCGACCGTGAGAGGGACGAGATCATCGCGGTTCGAAGGCTCCGGCGGGGGGGAGTCCAGGGTCGGTGGCAGGGCCGACATTGTCAGCGAGACGTACCGCCCCTCGGCATCGATGTTGGCGGCGACGAATCCGCGGCCTGAACGGTCCCTGACCGTGATCCTGCGGGGTTCATCGAAGCGCACGATCTCGCCCATTCGAGCGAAGCGCTTCTCGATCCGGCTCGCGCCCTGATCACCATCGCTGAGGCTGACGATCACGCCCTGCGCAGGACTTGACGGCCAGTTGATCGCCCAACGGTTCGGATCAAGCAGGTCGGATGGGGGCGTCACGACATCGGCCGCCACCGTCCCC
This sequence comes from Brevundimonas sp. GCM10030266, assembly GCF_042666595.1. Lineage (NCBI taxonomy): Bacteria > Pseudomonadati > Pseudomonadota > Alphaproteobacteria > Caulobacterales > Caulobacteraceae > Brevundimonas > Brevundimonas sp. GCM10030266. Next base: position 325,973 of record NZ_JBHTCY010000003.1, on the reverse strand, counting down.
CGGACAAGGCTGATCGCTCTCATCTCGCGGCGGTAAGGGCCGTTGGTGCTCTCGTACCGATGCCAGAGTTCGATGCCGTCGTCCGTAATACAGCTCAACCAGCGCGCATCCGAAGCGGTGGTCATCACGCGCGAGGTTATGTCCCATACCGCACAGGTCTCGCCCAGCAGATGGTCGGTCTCGCCGGTGGGGCGCACAGGACCGTTATCGGAGGGGCCGTCCCTGGTGGCGGTCATGTGGAGGTAGACGTACCGACCATCCTCTCCACGTGTGAAGCTGACCGTGACAGGCGCGCTCAGGCTGACGAGATAGGTCGCCGACCCCTGCAGATCGCTGGTGTCGACGCGTGCCCAGTTTCCATGACGGCGGACCGTGCGGCGATCATTCCGGGCGGTGTCGTCGCCGATCATGACGACGATGTGGTCCGGCGATGCCTTCGGTGCGAACGGAGCCCGGTCCGCGTCCCTGCCAGTCGCCCATCTCGGGGGAACCTGTGTCTGCACATAGGAGGTGGGGCCGAGGATGGCTATTGCCAGGCAGATCGCCAGATCCCGGACCATATCGTGTGCTCCCCCGTTCGGATGAGGTTGGGGCGCCAGGGGTTTAAATGCCGCCTACTGTTTACGGTTTACGTCCACTAACGCCTTGTTAACCACGCTCCCGGCATTTCTTGCCTGGTTCGGCTGCGCGTGTTGCGGCCTCGGGAGTGTGGGATGAACGGCGCGGAAGTTCTGGATGTGGGTCGCGACGCCCTGTGGCTGACGATCCAGCTGTGCGCGCCTGTCCTGCTGGTCGGGCTGGTCGTCGGCGTGGCCATCGGTCTGGTGCAGGCCCTGACGCAGATCCAGGAACAGACCCTGATCTACGCCCCCAAGATCATCGCCATCTTCGTTTCGCTCCTGCTGTTCCTGCCGCTGATGGGCGCCCTGCTGGGCGGCTTCATGCGGACCATCGCCGCGCGCATCGCCGGCATGTGACCGGCGCGTGGAGCCGTACGCCACATCTGAACAGGTCTGGCAGGGCGCGCTGATCTTCGCCCGGATCGGCGCGGTGCTCCTCATGCTGCCTGGCGTGGGCGAAAGCTATGTGCCGCCGCGCATTCGCCTGTCGTTCGGGCTGGTCGTGACCCTGGCCCTGTGGCCGGTGGTGGCGGGCAGTCTGCCGGCCTTGCCGGCGACGGTGGGCGGCATGGCCGGCTGGGTCATCCGCGAGGTCATCGTCGGCCTGATGATCGGCGCCCTGCTGCGCAGCTTCCTGACCGCCCTGTCGACGGCGGGCGAGATCGTGTCGCTGCAGACCACCCTCAGCTTCGCTCAGACGGCCAACCCGATGCAGGCCCAGCCGGGCACGACCATCGCGGCCTTCCTGATGCTGCTGGGCACGACGCTGATCTTCGCCACCAACACCCACCACCTGTTCATCGCCGGTCTGGTCGGCTCGTATGAGCTGATCGCCCCCGCCCGCCCGCTGGTCACCGGCGACTTCACCACCCTGGCGATCCGGACGCTGGGCGACAGCTTCGCCCTGGGCGTGCAGCTTTCCGCGCCCCTGCTGGTCTTCGCCCTCATCTTCAACCTGGCCTCGGGACTGGTCGGCCGCGTCATGCCGGCGTTCCAGATCTTCTTCGCCGCGGCCCCGCTCAGCGTCATCCTGGGCCTGTCGATCTTCGCCCTGAGTCTCGGCGTGGTCGGCACGGTCTTCATCGACCGCTACCGGGCGCTGATCCAGCTCTTCGCGGGAGGCGCCGGTGGCTGAAGGCGCCGATCCCGAGTCGAAGACAGAAGAAGCCACCCCACGAAAATTAGCCGATGCGCGGCTGAAGGGGGATATCGCCAAGTCGATGGATGTCGGCTCGGCGGCGTCATTGCTGGGCGCGGCGGCGGTCCTGCTGGGCGCGGGCGGCTATTTCGCCACCTCGATGGCGGAGCAGTTCCTGCCCTTCATCGCCTCGCCGCACGCCATGCTCGGCGGACTGGATGCGGGCGCGGGCGTCGAGATCGGCATGCAGGCCCTGTGGGCGGTGACGCCCTTCCTCGGCGCGGTCATGCTGGCCACCATCATCGGCGGCGTCGGCGGCAATCTGGCCCAGTCCGGCATCCTCTTCACCGCCGAGAAGCTGAAGCCCCAGTGGAGCCGGATCAATCCGCTGGAGGGCTTCAAACGCATCTTCGGGCCGGACGGCCTGTTCCAGTTCGGCAAGACCTTCCTGAAGCTGATCGTGGTCGGCTTCATCTGCTGGATGGTGCTGAAGCCGCACATGCGTCAGTTCGAGAACATGGCGGCCATGCCCCCCGCGGCCATCCTGCCGCTGGCGCGCGACATGGCCATCGCCCTGATGGTGGCGGCCCTGATCTTCCTCAGCTTCACCGCCGGTGCGGACTACATCTGGCAGAAGTTCCGCTTCGCCAAGCGGATGCGGATGTCCAAGGAAGAGCTGAAGGAAGACTACAAGCAGTCGGAAGGCGATCCGCACGTCAAGGCGAAGCTGAAGCAGATCCGCATGCAGCGCAGCCGCCAGCGGATGATGGCCAATGTGCCCAAGGCCACCGTCATCGTCACCAACCCGACCCACTACTCCGTCGCCCTTCGGTACGAGCCCGATCAGGGGGATGCGGCCCCGGTCTGTGTGGCCAAGGGCGTCGACGCCCTGGCGCTGCGGATCCGGGAGGTGGCGCGTGAGCACAAGGTCCCGATCGTGGAGAACGTGCCGCTGGCGCGGGCGCTCTACGCCGCCGTCGATATCGACGAGACTATCCCGCGCGAGCATTTCGAGGCCGCCGCCAAGCTGATCGGCTTCGTCATGGGGCAGCGCAAAAAACGCTGATAGGCCGGGGTCTTAACGCGGCGTTTACCATGGGCCCGGCATTTTCTGCCCAGCGGGTCGGATGAGGGTCCCGTGAGTATCGGGGCTAGAGCGCGTGGGCGGCTTCACGGCGGCGTTGCAGAGATTCGGGATCGGTCGGCTGGCCGTGGTGCTGGGCGTCGCCGCCGGCGTCGCGGCGGTGCTGATCGCCGTCATGCTGCGCATCGGCCAAGCGCCCGACGCCCTGCTGTATTCCAACCTCGATCTGCGCGAAGCCTCGGAAGTCACCACGGCGCTGGACAGCGCGGGCATCAAATACAGCTCGCGCGGCGACGGCTCGACCATCTTCGTCAACCGCGATCAGGTCGGCGAGGCCCGCATGCTGGTCGCCGGCAAGGGGCTCGTGACCTCGGGCAGCGTCGGGTACGAGATTTTCGACAACCAGTCGGTGCTGGGCCAGACCGAGTTCCAGCAGAACCTGAACGCCAAGCGCGCCCTCGAGGGCGAGCTGGCCCGCACCATCCAGAGCATGCGCGGCATCCAGTCGGCCCGGGTGATGATCGCCCTGCCGGAACGCCAGCTGTTCCAGTCCCAGGCCGCGGAGCCGACCGCGGCTGTCGTCGTCGGCGTGACGGGCGGTCAGCTGAGCGGCGCGCAGGTGCAGGCGATCCGCAACGTCGTCGCCTCGTCCGTGCCGAACCTGAAGACCGAGAAGGTCACCCTGACCGACACGTCGAACCGCACCCTGGCGGCGGGCTCGGGCGCCGACGGCTTCAGCGCCGCCTCCGCCGAGGAGGCGCGTGGCCAGACCGAGGCCCAGCTGCAGGCGCGCATCAAGGATATCGTCGAGGGCGTCGTCGGCGTCGGCGGCGCGCGGGTGCAGGTCACCGCCGAGATCGACCATGCCCGCTCGACCACCCAGGAACAGCGTTTCGATCCGGACGGCCAGGTCGTCCGCTCGACCTCGACCAACGGCACGGAAAGCACGGACACGACCGCCGTGCCGGACGGCGGCGCGACCGCGACCAACAACATTCCCGGCGGTCAGGCCCCCAACGCCGGGCAGCAGGGCTCGCGCGACACCCAGAACACCGAGACCACCAACTACGAGATCTCCAACACCACCACCACCACGGTGAAGGAAGCCGGCGAGGTCAAGAAACTGGCCGTCTCGGTCGCGGTGGACGGCAAGTGGACGCCCGCCGCCAACGGCAATGGCGAGCCGACCTATGAGGCCCGCACCGCCGAGGAGATCGCCCAGATCAAGTCGCTGGTCGCCGCCGCCGTCGGCATCGACGAGGCCCGCGGGGACAAGATCGAGGTGCTGAACGTCCGCTTCAACCGCGACCCGGTCGCGGGCGGCGGCGCGGAGGCCGGTTCCTCGATGTTCGACTTCACCAAGAACGACATGATGCGCGGCGTGGAGCTGCTGGTGCTGCTGATCACCGGCATCCTGCTGATCTTCTTCGTCCTGCGCCCGCTGCTGAAGGCCGCGACCGGCGGGGCGACCGCCACGCCGCAACTGGCCGGACCGGGCGGCGTCCCCGTCACCTCGCTGCAGACCAGTATCGTCGGCGGCGCGGGCGGAGTGGACGGCCTGCCGCAGCTCGGTGGTCCGTCGGAGATGGATCAACGGCTCGACATCGCCCGCATCGAGGGGCAGGTGAAGGCGTCGTCGGTCAAGAAGGTCGCCGAGTTCGTCGAGAAGCATCCGGAGGAATCCACCGCGATCCTGCGCAACTGGGTGCATGAGACCTGATGTCCGGCGCCCGCATGGTCACCAAGAAGCCGGCTATCGAGGACGTCAGGAAGCTGACGGGCCCGGAGAAGGCGGCTGTCATCCTGCTGTCCCTGGGCGAAGACCACACCAAGCTGTGGGAAGGCCTGGACGAGGAAGAGATCAAGGAAATCTCCCAGGCCATGGCCGGCCTGGGCACTGTCTCGTCCTCGGTGGTCGAGGAGCTGCTGGTCGAGTTCGTCTCGGGCATGAGCGGCTCGGGCGCCGTCATGGGCAGCTATGAGCAGACCCAGAAGCTGCTGGCCTCCTTCATGCCGGGCGACCGCGTCGACGCCCTGATGGAGGAAATCCGCGGTCCCGCCGGCCGGACCATGTGGGACAAGCTCGGCAATGTGAACGAGGCCGTCCTCGCCAACTATCTGAAGAACGAATACCCGCAGACCGTCGCGGTGGTCCTGTCCAAGATCAAGCCGGACCACGCCTCGCGCGTCCTGACCAGCCTGCCCGAGGACTTCGCCCTGGAGTGCGTCCAGCGCATGCTGCGCATGGAGCCGGTGCAACGCGACATCCTCGACAAGATCGAGCAGACCCTGCGCACCGAGTTCATGTCGAACCTGGCCCGCACCTCCAAGCGCGACAGTCACGAGCTGATGGCCGACATCTTCAACAGCTTCGATCGCCAGACCGAGGCCCGCTTCATCGGCGCGCTGGAAGAGCGCAACCGCGAGGCGGCCGAGCGCATCCGCGCCCTGATGTTCGTGTTCGAGGATCTGTCCAAGCTGGATCCGGGCGGCGTCCAGACCCTGCTGCGCGCGGTCGAGAAGGACTCGCTGGCCCTGGCCATGAAGGGCGCGTCCGAGACCCTGCGCGAGATGTTCTTCTCCAACATGTCCGAGCGCGCGGCCAAGATCATGCGCGAGGACATGGAGTCGATGGGCCCGGTCCGTCTGAAGGACGTCGATCAGGCCCAGATGGCCATGGTCCAGGTCGCCAAGGATCTCGCCGCCAAGGGTGAGATCATGCTGGTCGGCCAGGGCGGCGACGACGAGTTGATCTACTGACATGACCCAGTCCGCCGAAAGAAAACTGTTCTCCTTCGACACCGAGTTCGACGCGGGCGGCGAGGTCGTGCGCGGCTCGGCCTGGCGTCCGGTGAAGCACGCGTGGACGCAAGTGGAGGTCGAGGCGCTGGTGGCGCAGGCGTCGCTGGAAGCGCGCGAGGCCGCCCTGGCCGAGGTCGCCAGCATCCAGGCCATGGCCCTGTCCTCCATCGGTCAGGCGCTGGCCAACGCCGCGCCCGCCCTGACCCAGATCGCGCAGGCCCACCGCGAGCAGGCCGCCGAACTGGCCATGGCGGCCGCCCGCGTCGTCGCCGCCTCGGCGCTGGACCGTTTCCCCCATGCTCCGCTGCAGGCGGCGCTGGAAACGCTGGGGCAGGAGATCGACGCCTCGCCGCGGCTGGTCATCCGCACCGGCGAACTGAACGACGAGACCCGTCAGCGCCTCCAGCAGATGGCCGCCGACGCCGGCTTCTCGGGCGCGCTGGCCTTCCGTGACGAGCCTGGCCTGCCGGTCGCCGCCTTCCGCCTGGAATGGGCCGACGGGCGCGCTGACTTCGAGCCCGAAGCCGCCTTCGGTCGCATGACCGAGGCCCTGAATTCCGCCCTGGCCGCCGAGGCCGGGCACGCTGAAACCCTGAACGACGGGAGGTTCTGATGGCCACCGACACCATGGCTCTGGAGGAGTTCTCCTCGGAGAACGGCTTCCCCGCCCACGAGGAGCACACCGAGAAGACCGCCCACGATCTGGCGCCGGTCTTCGACGTGCCGGTCAACATCTCGGCCGTTCTGGGCAAGGCCCACATGTCCGTCGCCCAGCTGCTGAAGCTGAACCGCGGCAGCGTGCTGGAGCTGGACCGCAAGGTCGGCGAGGCGATCGACATCTTCGTCAACAACCGTCTCGTCGCCCGCGGCGAGGTGGTGGTCGTGGAAGACCGTCTGGGCGTGACCATGACGGAAATCATCAAGACGGAAGACAGCGGCGCCTGATTGGCGACGCGAGCGTAGAGATTAGAGGAGAAGACCCATGCGGCTTCTGGTGGTTGGCAGGCTCAGCGGACAGCTGGCGACGGCGGTGAAGATGGCCATGGCGCACGGCGCCAAGGTCCAGCACGTCGAGCGCGGTGATCAGGCGACGGAGCAACTGCGTCGCGGGCAGGGCGCCGACCTGCTGATGGTCGACTATCGCGTCGACATCGCCGCCCTGATCACGGCCAACGAGAACGAGCGGATCCATGTGCCGGTGGTGGCCTGCGGCGTCGACGCCGACGCCTCGGACGCCGCCAACGCCATCCGCGCGGGCGCCAAGGAGTTCATCCCCCTGCCGCCGGAAGCCGACCTGATCGCGGCGGTGCTGTCGGCGGTGGCCGATGACGAACGCCCGATGATCTCGGCCGATCCGTCGATGAAGCATGTCATCCAGCTGGCTGACCAGGTCGCCCGCTCGGAAGCCTCGATCCTGATCACCGGCGAAAGCGGCGTCGGTAAGGAAGTCATGGCCCGCTACCTGCACGCCGGGTCCAAGCGCGCCGAGCGTCCGTTCATCAGCGTCAACTGCGCGGCCATCCCGGACAATCTGCTGGAGTCCGAGCTGTTCGGGCACGAGAAGGGCGCCTTCACCGGCGCCATGGCCCGCCGCATCGGCAAGTTCGAGGAGGCCGACGGCGGCACCCTGCTGCTGGACGAAATCTCGGAGATGGACGTCCGCCTGCAGGCCAAGCTGCTGCGCGCCATCCAGGAGCGGGTCATCGACCGCGTCGGCGGCACCAAGCCTGTGCCGGTCAACATCCGCATCATCGCCACCTCGAACCGCGATCTGGCCAAGTCGGTCGCCGAGGGCAGCTTCCGCGAAGACCTGCTGTACCGCCTGAACGTCGTGAACCTGCGCCTGCCCGCCCTGCGCGAGCGTCCGGGCGACATCGCCGTGCTGGCCGATCACTTCGTCAAGAAATACGCCGCCGCCAACGGCGTGCCGGTCCGCCCGATCTCGCAGGACGCCAAGCGCGCCCTGACCACCCATCGCTGGAACGGCAACGTCCGCGAACTGGAGAACGCCATGCACCGCGCGGTGCTGCTGGCGGTTGGGCCGGAGATCGACGTCGAGGCCATCCGCCTGCCGGACGGCCAGCCGCTGACCGCCGGCGCGATGGGCGCAGCGCCCGTCGCCCATGACGCCGGTCCGGCCGCCCGCGCGGCCCACGCCGCCGACGTCATCTCGCGCGCCCATGTCGGCCAGACCGTCGCGCAGATGGAGAAGACGCTGATCCTCGACACCCTGTCCCACTGCCTGGGCAACCGCACCCACGCGGCCAACATCCTGGGCATCTCGATCCGGACCCTGCGCAACAAGCTCAACGAATACGCCGACGAGGGCACGTCGATCCCTGCGCCCCAGTCGGGTGTCGCGGCCTCCGGCTACGCAGCCTGATCCATGACCACGGGAACGGACCGCAGAAGCGTCCTGACCGGCCTCGGCGCACTAGGTGTGGCCGGGTGTGGCGACGTGTCGGAGATCAAGGTCACTCCCGGTGTGTGGGAGGTTGATCTCAGCGCCCTTGAAGCCGCGAACGGCGGTCGCATCGGTCTGGAAGCCCGGGACTGGAACATGGTCTCGTGGCGCGCCCAAGAGCGGTTTAACTACTGCTCGACCTTCAAGCTGTTCCTGGCTGTCGCCACACTTCAGCGTGTCCAGCGGGGTGAGGAGCGGCTTGATCGGGCCGTCCAGATCACAGCAGCAGACATGGTCAGCCATGCGCCAATTACCGAGCCTGCGGTGGGTTCAACCCTGACTATTCGCGAACTGTGCAAAGGCACTGTCGAGGTCAGTGACAATCCGGCCGCCAACATCCTGATCCGCGAGCTGGGTGGGCTGGACATCTGGCGTGCGTGGTATCGCTCGATCGGCGACCAATCCACCACCGTCGACCGGGTCGAGCCGATGATGAATCGCAAGGACGGTGACAAGGATACGATAACCCCCTCCCAGGCCGTGACCAATCTCACCCGGGTTTTTGGCGCCGGTGAGATTCCGCCAGTGCTGAATCCGGAGCTGATGGCGCTTTTGCGCGGCTGGTTGATCGCTAGTCCGACCGGCGGGAACCGCATCAAGGGTGGCACGCCGACCAACTGGACTGTGGCCCACAAGACCGGCACCGGGGGTAGGGGCCAGACCAATGACATTGGCGTTATCGAGCCTGTCTCGGGCGAGCGGATCCGCATCGCCATCTACTATGACGCGCCAGAAAGCCTGCCGGTCGAGCGTCGCGAAGCGGTCATCGCCGAAGCGACCCGCATGGCTCTGAAGGCGCTCGGCCATGACTGACGCCCCGATCATGATGAAGGACGGGCTGGCCCGTCCGACCGCCGGCGATATGCGCGGTTGGCTGATGCGCGGCGAGGTCATGATGGCCGTCGGCGTGATCGGCGTGATCATGCTGCTGATCCTGCCGATTCCGAAATTCCTGCTGGATCTGCTGCTGGCCTTCTCGCTGGTGTCGTCGGTGCTGATCCTGATGACGGCCGTGATGATGAAGCGGCCGCTCGACTTCGCCATCTTCCCGACGGTGCTGCTGGTCTCGACCCTGTTTCGTCTGGGCCTGAACCTGGCCTCGACCCGGCTGATCCTGACCCACGGCCAGGAAGGCCACGCCTCCGCCGGTCAGGTCATCGCCGCCTTCGGCGAGCTGATGATGGGCGGCAACTTCATCATCGGGGTGATCATCTTCGCGATCATCCTGGTGGTGAACTTCGTCGTCATCACCAAGGGTTCGACCCGGATCGCCGAAGTGTCCGCCCGCTTCACCCTGGACTCCATGCCGGGCAAGCAGATGGCCATCGACGCCGATCTGTCGTCCGGCCTGATCACCGAGGACCAGGCCAAGCTGCGCCGCAAGGAACTGGAGCAGGAATCGACCTTCTTCGGGGCCATGGACGGTGCGTCCAAGTTCGTGCGCGGCGACGCCGTGGCCGGCCTGATCATCACCTTCATCAACGCCATCGGCGGCATTCTGATCGGCGTCATCTCGCACGGCATGCCGGTCGGCGACGCGGCCAACACCTATGTCCAGCTGACCATCGGCGATGGTCTGGTCACCCAGGTCCCGGCCATCATCATCTCGATCGCCGCCGGCTTCCTGGTGTCGAAGGCCGGCGTCGAGGGCACCGCCGACAAGGCCTTCGTCAGCCAGCTGGCCACCAACCCGGTTTCGCTGGGCGTGGTCGCCGGTTCGTCGGCCCTGATCGGCCTGATCCCCGGCATGCCGATCATCCCCTTCATGGCGCTGGCCGCCGGGGCGGGCTTCATGGCCTGGAAGCTGGGTCGCCAACGTCTGAAGCCCCAGCCGACCGAAGCCGAGATGGCCCAGACCGCCTCCGGTCCCAAGGAGGATGTCGAGGAACCCATCGGCACCGCCCTGACCATCGACGAGGTCAAGATCGAGCTGGGCTATTCCCTGCTGTCGCTGATCAACGATCTGGAGGGCCGTCGCCTGACCGATCAGGTCCGCGCCCTGCGCCGCTCGCTGGCCCAGGAGTACGGCTTCGTCATGCCGTCGGTCCGCATCCTCGACAACATGCGCCTGGGCACCCAGGGCTACGCCATCCGCATCAAGGAGATGGAGGCCGGGGCCGGCGAGGTGCGTCTGGGCTCGCTGATGGCCATGGATCCCGCGGGCCGTCAGGTCGAGCTGCCGGGCGAGCATACGCGTGAACCCGCCTTCGGCCTGCCCGCCACCTGGATTGATGAGAGCCTGCGCGAGGAAGCCACCTTCCGCGGCTACACCATCGTCGACCCGTCTACGGTGCTGACCACCCACCTGACCGAAATCCTCAAGGAGAACATGGCCGACCTGCTCTCCTACGCCGAGGTGCAGAAGCTGCTGAAGGAGCTGGGCCCGGAAGAGCAGAAGCTGGTCGACGAACTGATCCCCTCGGTCGTCACCGTGACCACCCTGCAGCGCGTCCTGCAGTCCCTGCTGCGCGAGAAGGTCTCGATCCGCGATCTGGGCGCCATTCTGGAAGGCCTGGCCGAGGCCGCGCCGCACACCACCTCGGTCACCACCCTGGTCGAGCACGTCCGCGCCCGTCTGGCCCGTCAGCTGTGCTGGCAGCACAAGGGCGATGACGGCGCCCTGCCCATCGTCACCCTGTCGCCGGAATGGGAGCAGGCCTTCGCCGAAAGCCTGATCGGCCCCGGCGAGGACAAGCAGCTGGCCATGGCCCCGTCGCGCCTGCAGGACTTCATCCGCGCCGTCCGGGATGTCTTCGAGCGCGCGGCCATGTCGGGCGAGACGGCGGTGCTGCTGACCGGCCCGCAGGTTCGTCCCTATGTGCGCTCGATCATCGAGCGCTTCCGCGGCCAGACTGTCGTGATGAGCCAGAACGAGGTCCATCCGCGCGCACGTCTGCGGACGATCGGCTCGGTCTGATCTGAAGGGAAAAGGTGGCGACGCCGTCCTGGAAGTGGTGGGCCCGGGCCGACGCCGCCTGCGGACGACGTGCCGATAGAAAGCCGCCCGCAGATCGGCTCTAGTCCGAAAGCGGGGGCGAAACAGCCTTAACTTTAGTTATAGCCGGGGCCCCGGAAGGGGGCGGTCCGGCCTATTGAACCGAGGTCCAGCCGCCCGAGGAGGCGTTGCGCGCGGCGTCGTTGACCGGGCGGGCGATCAGGCCGGACTGGGTGATCCAGACCTCATACTGGGCTCCATCGGCCATCGGCATATAGGCCGCTCCGCCGTACAGTGTGTCCACCGCATCGATGCGGTGGCGGTACTTCCGGGCCATGTCCCAGGTGCTGAGTTTCCAGGGAAGACCATTGGAATTGTCCGGCTGGGTCAGGGCGTGGACACTGCGCTCAGCGTTGATCTCCTGCTGGACCGACTGGTAGCGGCCCGACAGGCGATCCAGACGGTACTGGGTGTCCAGACCCATCACATTGGCCCAGGGCTTCCACTTCAGCACCTGCGCCTCGATGCGCCATTCGTCGCCGTGCAGCGGATAGAGGTTGGTGGCCGAGGGCATGTTCTCGCCGTTGGCCGGTTCGATCACCGTGGCCTCGAAATACTGCGGCCCCAGCTGGCGGGTGATGATGGTGGCCACCGGACGCTCATAGGTCAGGCGGGAATAGGTCTGGATGTCCAGCGCCAGCAGGGCCGCTATGGTCGCCGCGGCGATAAAGCCCGCGCCGCCGGCCGCGCCCAGAAGCCCGCCGAAGAACCGGCCCCGGAACAACGCGCCCAGCCCCTTGATCAGAAGCATCAGGCCGAGCACCGCCACGATCGCCGGAACGACCCACCACCACCAAACCATTCTGTGTCCCTTTCCCCCGAACAAGACCGGGCAATCTTTACCTTAAATCCCGAGGGCGGCGAGGGTTTCTCCTGTCACGCGACTGGACAGCGCAAAACGTAACGCTAATGCTCCCGCCTGATGAGTTCGGCGTGGCGCGACACCTTAACGGCGATAGGCCAGTTCCTGCGGACGCCCACCCTCGGTCGGCGCGTCGCGGGGATGCTCGTGCTGGCCATCGCCCTGCTGCTGGCGACCAACGTCGCGACCTTCGTGATGATCAGCCGGACGGCGACCTTCAATGAGGAGGTCATCCTCGCTCAGCAGATGCGGCGGCAGACCCGGACCATCCTCATCCGCCTGATCGATACCGAAACCGGCCAGCGCGGGTTCCTGCTGACCAGCAATGCCGAGTATCTGACCATTCATCAGGAGGCCGCGCGCGATCTGCCGGTCATGCTCGACGACCTGGAGACCTTCTCGCGGGGCGATCCCGACATCGAGCCGCGGGTCGACAATCTGCGTGAGCTGGCCGAGACCAAGGCCGCCGAGCTGCAGCGCACCATCGACATGGCCCGCACCGGCCGTCTGGGACAGGCGCTGAGCGTCGTTCGAGGCAATGAGGGCAAGGCGACGATGGACGCCTTCCGCGCCGAGGCCGCCGCCATCGACGAGATCCTGCAGACGCGAACCGAGTTCCGTCGACGCCAGTCCGAATGGGCCAGCACGGTCACCCTGATCGCCAATGCGGCCGGCGGCGTTCTGATCCTCATCCTCGCCGGCGTCAGCGCTTGGCTGGTCCGCCGCTACGTGCTGGAAATCCAGGAGGCGCGCGAGGCCGTTTCCCGCCTGAACGCCGGGCTGGAAGGGCAGGTGCGCGAACGCACGGCCGACCTGACCCGCGCCAACGAGGAAATCCAGCGCTTCGCCTATATCGTCAGCCATGACCTGCGCGCGCCGCTGGTCAACGTCATGGGCTACACCTCCGAGCTGGAGCAGGCGGGCAAGGTGGTCGACAAGGCCATCACCGAGGCCGAGAGCAAGCGGAAGGTCGATCCGGACGTCATCATGGCCGTCCGCGAGGACATGCCCGAAGCCATCGGCTTCATCCGCGCCTCCACCGAGAAGATGGACCGGCTGATCAACGCCATCCTGAAACTGTCGCGCGAGGGCCGTCGTTCGCTGGCGCCCGAACTGCTGGACATGACGCCCATGGTCCAGGGCATCGCCGACAGCCTCAATCACCAGACCGGCGAGGCGAATGCCGAGATCATCGTCGAGCCGCTGCCGCGCTTCGAGAGCGATCGGCTGTCCGTCGAACAGATCTTCGGCAATCTGGTCGACAACGCCGTCAAATATCTGGATCACGACCGCCCGGGCCGCATCACCGTGTCCGGGGAGGACCTGCACGGCTGGGTCGTCTATCGGATCGCGGACAACGGTCGCGGCATCTCGCCCAAGGACCACGAGCGCATCTTCGAGCTCTTCCGCCGCTCCGGCCGTCAGGATCGGGCGGGAGAGGGGCTTGGCCTGGCCTTCGTCCGCAACAGCGTCCGCCGTCTCGGCGGCGACATCACCGTGGAGTCAGAGCTCGGAAAGGGCTCGACATTTACCCTCAAATTCCCCACACGCCTCATCCTCGCCGAGGCCGGAGACTACTGATGACCACGTCCGTCAAGATCGTGATGATCGAGGATGACCTCGGCCACGCCAAGCTGATCGAGAAGAACATCCGTCGCGCCAATATCGCGAACGAGATCGCCCACTTCGCCGACGGCTCGTCGGCCATCGACTATCTGTTCAGCCAGGAAGTGCGCGCCAACGGGCCGCTGCTGATCCTGCTGGACCTGAACCTGCCGGATATGTCGGGCACGGACATTCTGGAGAAGGTGAAGGGCGACGAGCGCCTGCGCCGCGCCCCGGTGGTGGTCCTGACCACCACGGACGACAAGGTCGAGATCCAGCGCTGCTACGACCTAGGCTGCAACGTCTACATCACCAAGCCGGTGGACTACGAAAGCTTCGCCGGCGCCATCCGCCAGCTCGGACTGTTCCTGTCCGTCATGCAGGCCCCGGAGATCGAGTGAAAGCCGACGGCGAGGTCATCCGCCTGCTCTATATCGACGATGACCGCGGTCTCTCGCGGCTGGTCGAGAAGGAGTTGGGGCGTCACGGCTATGTCGTGACCTGCGCGCCCGACGGGGATGCGGGGCTGGATATCCTCGTCGCCCGTCCGACGGATTTCGACGCCATCGCCCTGGACCACTACATGCCCGGTCGCGAGGGGCTGGACGTCCTGCCGGACATCGTCGCCCTGACCGATCCGCCGCCGGTGGTCTATGTCACGGGCGCCCAGGAGGGCCGCATCGCCGTCGCCGCCCTGCGCGCCGGCGCCGCCGACTACGTCATCAAGGACGTGTCCGAAGACTTCACCGCCCTGCTGCGCAACGCCATCGAGGACGCCATCCAGCGTCGTCGCCTGCAGCGCGAGAACGACGAGGCGCAGGAGCAGGTCCGCCTCGCCCGCGACCGCGCCGAGGCCATGCTGCGGGAGGTCAACCACCGGGTCGGCAACTCGCTGCAGCTGGTGTCCAGCTTCATGTCCCTGCAGATGCGCCATCTGGCCGACGACGGCGCCCGCTCGGCCCTGCGCGAGTCGCAGGCGCGGATCGAGGCCGTCGCCCATGTGCACCGCCGCCTCTACACCTCGGGCGACATGTCGTCGGTCGAGATGGACGAATACCTCCGCGGCCTGATCGACGAACTGTCCAAGTCCGTCGGCCCGGACGCCGGTTCGCCCAGGCTCACCCTTGAGGTCGAGCCCCTGCGTGTCTCGACCGATCAGGCCGTTTCACTGGGCGTGGTGGTCACCGAACTGGTCACCAATGCGGTGAAGTACGCCTATGCCCCCGGTCAGGGCGGCGAAATCCGCGTCATCCTGCGCACAGGCGCAGACGGCCGCGCCCTGCTGACGGTCGAGGATGACGGCCCGGGCATGGGCGACGGTAAGCCCAAGGGCACGGGCCTCGGCGGCAAGATCATCTCCGCCATGGCCTCCGGCCTGCGCTCGGCGGTCGAGTTCGATCAGGCGCACAAGGGAGTCCGCGCCCGACTGGCCTTCGATCTCTGACATGACCGCCGCCCTTCAGTTCGGCGCGGCGGAGCCGGGGCTGGACTACACGCTCCGCCCCACCGCTTTCGGCCTCGTCTTCCACGACGGCAAGCTGGCCTGCGTCCGCGTCGATCGCGGGGAAGGCAGCTATTACGACCTGCCCGGCGGGGCGGTGGATGGCGACGAAACCGAGGAACAGGCGCTGATCCGCGAGTTCGTCGAAGAGACGGGCATGACCGTCCGCCCCTTCGCCCGCATCGCGGAAGCCGGGCAGTTCTTCCGCAAGTCCACCGGCGAACCGCTGAACAACACCGGCGGCTTCTGGATCGCCGAACAGGTCTCGCTGGATCCGGCGGCCAGGGTCGAGGCCGATCACCAACTGGTCTGGCTGCATCCGCATACGGCGCTGAACGAGCTGCGCCACGACGCCCACGCCTGGGCGGTCGCCGCCTGGTTGCGTCGAAAAGGCTGAGCCTGTCGCAGGGAACTCCTGCGAAGCCACACGGTTGTCCCTGCCGAAGCGTCGCCCTTCCGGCGTCGTCCACTCAAGGGAGTTTGCAATGCCCGATCATGATCGCATCGAAGGCGCCGCCAAGAACATGGGCGGCAAGGCCAAGGAATTCGCCGGCAAGGTCACCGGCGACGAAAAGCTGAAAGCCGAAGGCAAGGCCGACCAGATCGAAGGCAAGGTCCAGAACGCTGTCGGCGGCATCAAGGACAGCCTGCGCGGCGACAAGCGCAACTGACGCTTCGCTGACGTCACACGATCAAGCGCCGCGCCCTGCAAGGGGCGCGGCGTTTTCGTGAGGGCTCAGTCCCGCCCGCCGAGCCTGATGCGCAGGCCCTGATCGCGCACCGGCTCGCCGCCCACCGTGCATTCCTCGCGATAGGTCATGCCGCCTTCGCGCGTGTTGCTGGGGCGGGTGGTGCAGACCCGGTCGCGCAGGTCCGGCCCGCCCGGCACGGCGCGCGGTGTCGCGCCGCACTGCAGGGCATAGCTGTCTCCCGCCGCCTCCTGACGACAGTTGTCCAGCGATCCGGTCGGCCTCAGCCCCGCCGGCAGGTCGTCGCCCAGATGGGCGGCCAGGGCGAAGCGGATGCGGTTCTGGCACGCCTCCATGGGCTCGGAGGAGGCGCGGATCAGCGGGCTGCACTCCGATCGCTCGTAGCCGAACGGGTCCGTGCGGGCCCAGTCGGGAATGGCGGGGGCTTCGGTGGGGGCCACGACGGGCGCCGGTTCCGGCGGCGGGCTGGCCCACACGATCTGGGGCGCGGCGGCCTGTTGCAGCATCAGGAAAAGCACGGCGGCGGTCAGCATGGGAACCCTCCGGATGTGTCCCGGTGACGCTAGCCTATTTCGCCAGCGCCCGCATCGCCTTCTCCAGCCCTTCCAGCGTCAGCGGATACATCCGTTCGTCGATGACCTCGCGGATCAGCCCGACCGAGGCGGAGTAGTTCCAGTACCGTTCCGGCGACGGGTTCAGCCACGCCACCTTGTCCCACTGCTGCGTGGCGCGCTTCAGCCAGACCGCGCCCGCCTCCTCGTTCCAGTGCTCGACCGAGCCTCCGGGCATGGTGATCTCATAGGGGCTCATGGTGGCGTCGCCGACGAAGATGGCGCGCCAGTCGGCGGGGTATTTGTTCAGCACGTCCCAGGTGTCGATCTTCTCGGTGTGCCGACGCCGGTTGTCCTTCCACACACCTTCATAGAGGCAGTTGTGGAAATAGAAGAATTCCAGATGCTTGAACTCGGTCTTGGCCGCCGAGAACAGCTCCTCGCACATCTTCACATGGGCATCCATCGAGCCGCCGATGTCGAGGAACAGCAGCACCTTGATCGTATTGCGCCGCTCGGGCCGCATGTGGATGTCCAGCCAGCCCTGACGCGCCGTCCCGTCGATGGTGGCGTCCATGTCCAGCTCATCCGCCGCCCCCTGCCGGGCGAAGCGGCGCAGGCGGCGCAGGGCCACCTTGATGTTGCGGGTGCCCAGCTCGACCTGATCGTCCAGGTTCCGGTACTCGCGCTTCTCCCAGACCTTCACGGCCCGGCCATGCTTGCCGGGGCCGCCGATGCGCACGCCCTCGGGATTGTAGCCGCCGTGACCGAACGGGCTGATCCCGCCGGTCCCGATCCATTTGTTCCCGCCCTCGTGCCGGCCCTTCTGTTCCTCAAGACGCTCCTTCAGCGTGTCCATCAGCTTCTCGAACCCGCCCATGGCCTCGATGGCGGCCTTCTCTTCCTCGGACAGGTATTTCTCGTTCAGCAGCCGCAGCCAGTCCTCGGGCAGGCTGGTCGTCAGGTCCTCGCCCGCGCCCACCGTCTCGATGCCCGCGAACACCTTGCCGAACACCTGATCGAACCGGTCGTAGTGCTTCTCGTCCTTGACCAGAACGGCGCGCGACAGGTGGTAGAAATCATCCACCCGCCCCGAAGCCACGCCCTTGTCCATGGCCTCCATCAGATGGAGCCATTCCTTCATCGACACCGGAACCTTGGCGTCGCGCAGGGCTGTGAAGAAGGGCAGGAGCATGGGGGCAGACTAGCAGGCGGCGAAGCCAAGCCCAATCTCTCGGGGCGTTAGCGATGCCGCGCCGATCAATCTCCGGAAAATGGCGGCAGACGGCGCATTACCAGCATCGTCGCGAAGCCTGTGTTGGCGAAGGCGCTGATTTCACGTGCCTTGTCGGCTGGCCCGGTCGCCCGTAGCTTGAATCCCCAACCGTCCAGATGCTCGACCGTCGCCATGGTGAAGCGGGGACCCAGATTGGTTTCGATGAGGAACGCAGCCGTGATGGGGGCAACGTCGTCGGCGGTCACGTTTACGATGTCGCCCTCGTAGGCGCGCGCGCTCGGGAAGCGTTGCGTGATGGCGCGCATTGCGTCCGCCAGAATCGCCTCCTCGCTCGGGAGCGGCGCATATTTGGTCGCGTATACCGTCGTCTCTGCGCTGGTTTCGGGATCTAGGGTGCTGCAACTCACATCTTCGCCGCGTTCGCCGCCCGGATAGATCGTGATCCGATTGATTTCGGAGAAGCTGCGGAAAATGCAGATCAGACCACTGCCGCGATGCCGGACCATGGGGTTCGCGTTGCCGGTGATGTTGACGAACAGATCGCCGGCCTCGGCGACGGCGATCAAACGATCCGCCTCCGCCCGCGCAGCGGCCAGTTGCTCAGATGTCGCCGGAGCGGGCGTGGCGTCCTGCGCCGCAGCCATCGGCGCGAACGCCAGCGCGGCGATGAAGGTTAAGCGAGCGATCATGGCATCCCCCTGAAACAGGCGGCGATCAAGCCATGCCGTTCGGCCCGCGTCTATCCGCGTCGCAGGATGAACTCGTCATCCAGCCAGCTCCCGACCGGATACTGATACTCGCCCGCCTTCTCGAAACCGTAGGCGGCGTACAGCTTCTGGGCCTTCAGATTGCCGCTCCAGACGCCGATCCACAGAGGCCCGTCGGTATTGGCCTCCATCCACTCCAGCGACACGGCCAGCAGCTTCGTCCCGAGGCCCAGCCCCTGCGCGGCCTTCGACACATACAGCCGCCGCAGTTCGGCGTGGCTGCCCTTGCCGTCCGGATGGGGCAGGGTGTTCGGTCCTGTATTGGCGAAGGCCAGCAGTTCGCCGTCCCGCTCCGCCACCCACCAGGCCGCCCCCGGCTCGGCCAGCTTCGCGCGGATCGTCTCCGCATTGAAGCTGGCGTCCAGAAACGCCGTCAGATCGGCCTCGGGGTAGGGGATGCCGAACCCGGTCACGAAGGTGTCGATGAAGGTCTCGCGCCCCAGGTCGGCGAGCGCTTGCGCATCATCATCACGGGCGGGGCGGATCAGGGCGTCGGTCATGCCCCCGCCTTAGCGGGGGAAGCCGTCCAGCGCGAGCTTGCCGATGGTCGAACCGCTCTCCAGCCGACGATGTCCCTCCAGCAGGGCCTCGACCGACAGCGGGCCCAGGTTCTGCGTCAGGGTCGTGCGGATCTTCCCGGCGTCCACCAGTCTCGACACCTCGACCAGCAGGTCATGCTGGGCCTGCATGTCCGGGGTCTGGTGCATCGGACGGGCGAACATGAACTCCCAGACGAAGCCCGCGCTCTTGCCCTTCAGCAGCTCGATCGGCAGGCCCTTGAAGTCGTCGATGCAGCCGACCATCCCCTGCGGCGCGATCGCCCGCGCCAGCGCCTCGAAATGGCGCGTCGTCTGGGTCAGGGCGGCGATGTATTTCGGGGCCCGTTCGCCCGCCGCCGTCAGCGCCTCGTCGATGGGCGTCGTGTGGTCGATCACCGCGTCGGCGCCCAGATCAAGGCACCACTGGCGGGTTTCGGGGCGCGAGGCCGTGGCCACCACCCGCAGCTTCGTCGTCGTCTTGGCGATCTGGATCAGGGCCGACCCGACCCCGCCTGCGCCGCCGACGATCAGCAGGGTCTCATCCTCGTCCCGCCCGGCCTTCATCCGGTCGAACAGCAGTTCCCACGCCGTGATCGCGGTCAGGGGCAGGGCGGCCGCCTCGGCGAAGCTCAGCGACTTCGGCTTCGGACCGGTGATCCGCTCGTCCACGGCCTGCCGCTCGGCGTTCGAGCCGGGGCGCTCGATCTGCCCGGCGTAGAAGACCTCGTCCCCCACCTTGAACAGGCTGACGTCCGGGCCGACGCCCACCACCACGCCCGCGGCGTCATAGCCGAGGATCGAGGGCTGGCCAGCCTCGGGCGTTCGGCTGCCCCGCACCTTCGCATCGACGGGATTCAGGGCCACGGCCCGCACCTCGACCAGCAGATCGTGCGGGCGCAGCGTCGGCTCGGGCGCGTCAAAGGCGATCAGGGCGGCGGGGTCGTTCGCCGGGCGCGGCCCGGTCGTTCCAATGGCTTTCATGGGGCTGGTCTCCGTTGCGGTGACCTCCCACCTGATGCACCCTGCCGGTATCGGCAAGTACGGTCTTTTTCTGGATGTAGTACCCGAATGGATACCGCTTCTCACCTCTATCACCGCCCCGTCGAGCGCCGCGTGCGCGAGGGGGAATGCGTCGTCGACGCCTCGCTCGACCTGATCGGCGGCAAGTGGAAGGGGATGATCGTCTACCAGTTGCTGGTGAATGACAGCCTGCGCTTCAACGCTCTGCGGCGGCTGGTCGGCGAGGTCACCCAGCGGATGCTGACCAAGCAGCTGCGCGAGATGGAGGACGACGGGCTGGTCTCCCGCACCGTCTACGCCGAGGTGCCGCCGCGCGTGGAGTATCGTCTGACCGAGGCCGGACGCGATCTGGCCCCGGTGGTTATCGCCCTCAAGGCTTGGGGGGAAAGCCATCTCCGGGTCGCTGAGCAGGTTTGCGCGGCGTGACGGCGACCCTCTTCACCCACCCGGACATGCTGGCCCACCAGCCGGGTCTGGGGCATCCCGAAAGCCCGCAGCGGCTGAAGGCCGTGCTTGACGCCCTCGCGGACGGCGGGCTGGGTCGCGACCGGCGCGTGGCCGCCGAGGCGTCGGTGGCGGATCTGGAGCGGCTGCATCCCGCCGCCTATGTCGCGCGCCTGCTCGACGCCTCTCCGGCCGAGGGACTGAACCCGCTCGACGCCGACACCGTCCTGTCGCCCGGCAGCGTCCGCGCCGCCCGTCTGGCGGCCGGGGCGGTGGTCGATGCGGTGCGCGCCGTCGCCCGGGGCGAGCTGACCCGCGCCTTCGCCGCTGTCCGCCCGCCCGGCCACCATGCCGAGCCGGATCGCGCCATGGGCTTCTGCCTGTTCTCCAGCGTCGCGGTCGCCGCCCGCGTGGCCCAGTCCGAGGGCATGGCGCGGGTCGCCGTCATCGACTTCGACGTCCACCACGGCAACGGCACCCAGGCGGCCTTCGAGGCCGACGACACCCTGTTCCTCGGCTCCATCCACCAGATGCCGCTCTATCCGCATACCGGGGCGGCGTCCGAGACCGGCGTGGGCAATATCGTCAACGCGCCGGTTCCGCCCCACGCCGCCCGTGAAGCCTGGCGCGAAACCTTCGCCGGCCTGATGCCGTCGCTGGAGCGCTTCCGCCCGGACCTGATTCTGATCTCGTCCGGGTTCGACGCCCATCGCCGCGATCCGCTGGCCCATCAGAGTCTTGAGGCGGACGATTTCGCCTGGGCCACCCGCGCTGTCATCGAAGTCGCACGATCGTGCTGTAGCGGGAAGGTTGTCTCCTCGCTCGAGGGGGGCTACGACCTAGAAGGGCTGGGCCGTTCGGCGGTCGCCCATGTACAGGCCTTGGGGGAGGAATAAGGACGGTTCGCCAGAGGCTTACGTCCGCAGATCATGCCCTTCGCCGCGAGAGACTCATCCTTGGTTGACACCCCCGCGTCCGCACCGACCGAGCCCGCGCCGACCCGCGCAGCGCTGGTCGCCGTGCGTCCCGGCGCGATCACCCTGGCCCGCCACGGCGAGCCGGCCCTGTCGCGCAAATGCATGCTCACCTCGGACCAGTACCGCGACTGGTGGGCGAAGTATGAGGTCGGCGGCCTGCGCGCCGGCCAGACCCCGCCGCCTGAACTGCTGGCCACGGCCGAAGGCGCGGGGGCCATCTACGCCTCGACCCGCCCCCGCGCGCAGGAGACCGCCGCCGCGGCCGCCGCCGGCAAGGAGGTGCTGACGGACGCCCTGTTCATCGAGGCGCCCTTGCCGCCGCCGCACTTCCCGTCGTGGTTCAAGCTTCCGCCGAAATACTGGGGCGGCGTCGCCCGCTTCTGGTGGCACGCCTTCAACCATCACGAAGGCCAGGAAACCCGTCGCGAGGCCGAGGCCCGCGCCGAACAGGCCGCCCAGGTGCTGATCGCCCGCGCCTCGTCCGGGCAGGACGTGCTGGTGCTGGCTCACGGCTATTTCAATCACATGGTCGGCAAGCGCCTGAAGGCCGCCGGCTGGAAGCTCGTCCACAACCAGGGCTTCCGCTACTGGTCCCAGCGTCGGTACGAGAAGCGCTGAACCTCCGGAGGTCCGCATGATCCGCCGTTCCCTGCTGTCCGGTCTGTTCGGCCTGGCCCTGGCCTTCAACGCCCTTCCGGCCTTCGCCCAGGACGCCGCCGTGGACCCCGCCGTCGCGCCGGTGCGGATCGCGCTGGAAACCGGCATGGGCCGCATCGTGATCGAGACCGATCCGCGCGCGCCGATCACCGCCGCCAACTTCGTCCGTTATGCCGATGAGCGCCGGTTCGATGGGGCGCACTTCTACCGGGGCATGACTGTCGCGCCCGGCTACGCCCTCGTCCAGGGCGGGACCAGCGCCCTGCCTGACCGCGCCCTGCCGCCCATCGCCCATGAGCCGACCAGCCAGACCGGCCTCAGCCACGTCAACGGCGCCGTCTCGATGGCGGCCGCCGCCCCGGGACAGGCGACCGGGGATTTCTTCATCATCATGGGCGACCTGTCCTCGCTGGACGCGGGCAAGACCGCGCCGGACGATCAGGGCTTCGCCGTCTTCGGCCGGGTGGTCGAGGGGATGGAGGTTGTCGAGACGATTCTGGCGGCGCCGAAGTCTCCGACCGAGGGGGAGGGCGTCATGCGCGGCCAGATGCTGGATCCCCGCGTGCCCATCGTCACCGCCCGTCGCGTC
This sequence comes from Brevundimonas sp. GCM10030266, assembly GCF_042666595.1. Taxonomy (NCBI): domain Bacteria; kingdom Pseudomonadati; phylum Pseudomonadota; class Alphaproteobacteria; order Caulobacterales; family Caulobacteraceae; genus Brevundimonas; species Brevundimonas sp. GCM10030266. The sequence goes on along the minus strand of NZ_JBHTCY010000003.1, from coordinate 303,411 downwards.
GAAACGCCCGCCCCCTGAAAGCCGGGATAAGCGTTCTGCCCGCTTGAGGCGGCCCGTTCGCCCCTCTAGGGTCGCGCGCAATGACCGACGCCGCCCCCATCCCCGCCGACCTCAGCTTCGAAGACGCCCTGCAGCGTCTGGAACAGATCGTGTCCCGGCTCGAGTCCGGCCAGGCTCCGCTGGAGGAGTCGATCGCCCTCTATGAGGAAGGCGCGCGCCTGAAGGCCCATTGCGAGGCCCGGCTGAAGGCCGCCCAGCTGCGGGTCGAGAAGATCGTTGTCGGCCCCGACGGCCAGCCGCGCGGCGCCGAGCCCGCGTCCTTCGACTGATGTCCGGTCCCGCCGAAACCATCGGCTTCGACGACTTCATGAAGGTCGACATCCGGGTGGGCCAGGTCCTCAAGGCCGAACCCTTCCCGGAAGCGCGCAAGCCCGCCTACAAGCTGACCATCGATTTTGGCCCCGACATCGGGATCAAGAAGTCCTCGGCCCAGATCACCGTCCACTACACGCTGGAACAGCTGCAGGGGCGTAAGGTCGCCGCCGTGGTCAACTTCCCGCCGCGCCAGATCGGCCCGGTCATGTCGGAGGTCCTGACGCTCGGCTTCCCCGACGAGAACGGCGCGGTCGTACTGGTCGGCGTCGACCGTGAAGTCCCCGTGGGCGGGAGGCTGTTTTGACCTCCATCCCACACGCGGCCAATTCACCGGAACAGGGCGTCATCGACCGGGTGGCCGAGGTCGCCGATCTGGTCACCGTGGCTCTCGACGAGCTGCTGCCTCGCGCCGACGGTCCCGAGTCCCGCCTGACCGAGGCCATGCGCTATGCGGCCCTCGGCCCCGGCAAGCGGCTGCGGCCCTTCTTCGCGCTGGAAGCCGCGACCCTGTTCGATATCGAGGAGCGGCCCGTCCTGCGCGCCGCCTGCGCCCTGGAATGCGTCCACGCCTACAGCCTGGTCCATGACGACCTGCCGGCGATGGACAATGACGACATGCGCCGGGGCCGCCCGACCGTGCATATCGCCTATGACGAGGCCACGGCCATCCTCGCGGGCGACGCCCTGCAGACGGCGGCCTTCGACATCATCCTGCACGAGGACACCCACGACGATCCGGCCATCCGCTGCGAGCTGGCGGCGCGGCTTTCGATGGCGTCGGGCGCGCGCGGCATGGCCGGCGGCCAGATGATCGACCTGCTCGGCGTCCGCGACGACCTCGGCGGCGTCGCCCGCATGCAGCGTCTCAAGACCGGCGCCCTGTTCACCTTCGCCTTCGAGATTCCGCTGATCATCGCCGGCGCGCGCGACATCCACCGTCAGGCCCTGACCAGCTTCGCCCACGACATCGGTCTGGCCTACCAGATCGTCGACGACCTGCTGGACGCCGAGGGCGACGAGGACATCCTCGGCAAGGCGGCGGGCAAGGACGCGGCGCAGGGCAAGACCAATTTCGTCACCCTGCTGGGCATCGATCAGGCGCGGCACAGGGTCGCGCATCTGGCCGACCAGGCCCGCGCCCATCTGGACGTCTTCGGCCCGGATGCGGATATCCTCAAGGCCAGCGTGGACTTTGTGCTTCAGCGCCGGTCCTGATAGGGCTTCCCGCCTGCACCACTCCTGCACGGATTTTTCAGACCGCTTCCACCAGACACGCAGCGAAACAGGCTACAGCGTGTTGGAAGACTGAAGGTTTAGGTTCCCCTCCCGAATGCCCGACACGCCCCTTCTCGATCAGGTGAAATTCCCCGCCGACATGCGGGACTTCGATATCGCCCAGCTCAAGCAGCTGGCGGACGAGGTGCGCACCGAGACCATCGACGCCGTCTCCGTCACCGGTGGCCACCTCGGCGCCGGTCTGGGCGTGGTCGAGCTCAGCGTGGCCCTGCACCACGTCTTCGAGACGCCCAAGGACATCCTGATCTGGGACGTCGGCCACCAGTGCTATCCGCACAAGATCCTGACCGGCCGCCGCGACCGCATCCGCACCCTGCGTCAGGGCGGCGGCCTGTCCGGCTTCACCAAGCGTTCGGAGAGCGAATACGACCCCTTTGGCGCGGCCCACGCCTCGACCTCGATCAGCGCCGCCCTCGGCTTCGCCGCCGCGCGCGACCAGAAGGGCGAGACCAACCGCGTCGTCGCCGTCATCGGCGACGGCTCCATGTCCGCCGGCATGGCCTATGAGGCCATGAACAACGCCGTCGAGGCCACCAATGGCCAGCTGATGGTGATCCTGAACGACAACGACATGTCCATCGCTCCGCCGGTGGGCGGGATGAGCGCCTATCTGGCGCGTCAGGTCTCGGGCGGCGCCTATCGCCAGGTCCGCAACATCGGCAAGAAATTCGTCGAACACCTGCCGCGCCCGTTCAAGGAAGCCGCCCGCAAGGCGGAAGAGTACGCCCGCGGCATGGTCGTCGGCGGCACCTTCTTCGAGGAGCTGGGCTTCTACTATGTCGGCCCCATCGACGGGCACGACATGGACAATCTGGTGCCCATTCTGAAGAACGCGGCGGCCATCACCGATCGCCCGGTGCTGGTCCACGTGGTCACCCAGAAGGGCAAGGGCTACGCCCCGGCCGAGAGCAGCAACGACAAGCTGCACGCGGTGGTCAAGTTCGACGTCGTCTCCGGCAAGCAGTCCAAACCGGTCTCCAACGCCCCCAGCTACACCAAGGTCTTCGGGACCGAGCTGATCAAGCGGGCGCAGGTCGATCCGTCCATCGTGGCCATCACCGCCGCCATGCCGTCCGGCACCGGGCTGGACCTGTTCGGCGCCGCCTTCCCCGAGCGGACCTATGACGTCGGCATCGCCGAGCAGCACGCCGTCACCTTCGCCGCGGGTCTCGCCGCCGACGGCATGAAGCCGGTCTGCGCCATCTATTCGACCTTCCTCCAGCGCGGCTACGACCAGGTCGTCCACGACGTGGCGATCCAGTCCCTGCCGGTCCGCTTCGCCATGGACCGCGCCGGTCTGGTCGGCGCCGACGGCTCGACCCATGCCGGTTCGTTCGACATCGGCTTCATGGGCGCGCTGCCGGGCATGGTCCTGATGGCCGCCTCGGACGAAGCCGAACTGGCCGCCATGATCGCCACCAGCCTCGAGATCGACGACCGCCCCTCGGCCTTCCGCTATCCGCGCGGCGACGGCGTCGGCGTCGACATCCCGGAACTGGCCGCCCCGTTGCAGATCGGCAAGGGCCGCATCGTCCGCGAGGGCACGACCGTCGCCATCCTGTCGCTGGGCACCCGCCTGCAGGAATCGCTCAAGGCCGCCGATGCCCTGGCCGCGCGCGGGGTCTCGGCCACCGTCGCCGACGCCCGCTTCGCCAAGCCGCTGGATGAGGAACTGATCCTGCGTCTGGCCCGCGAGCACGAATGCCTGATCACGGTCGAAGAGGGCGCCATGGGCGGCTTCGGCGGCTTCGTGCTGCAGATGCTGGCCTCGAAGGGCGCTCTGGATAGCGGCCTGAAGATCCGCACCCTGCACCTGCCGGACGTCTTCCAGGATCAGGACAAGCCCGAGCTTCAGTACGCCCAGGCCGGTCTCAACGCGGACCAGATCGCCGCCGCCGCCCTGCAGGCGCTCGGCGTCGAGGCCAGCCGCGCCGTCCGGGCCTGACGCCCGCTTCAGGCAACCCTGACCGGGGTCTGATCGTTTCCGGATCGCACGGTGGGAGATGCGGAGTTCAGGCCATGAAGTTGATCGTTCCCACACTGGTTCTCGGCCTGATGGCCGGCCCGGCCCTCGCCCAGGAGGCCGGTCGCCCCGCGCCGCCCACCGAGACGCCGCTGCCGGAGTTGCAGCCCATCTTCCGCGCGGGGGATCCCGCCATGAGCTGCGTCCAGATTTCCGACGAGGCCGCGGCCCTCAGCCAGCATATGGGTGGCGAGCAGGGCGGCGGGGTGTTCAGGTCGGTGGTCGGCGTCGGCCGGGCGGGAGCCTCCCTGCTTGTGCCCGGCGCCGGTCTGGCTCTCGCCGGCGTCGATGCCTTGAGCCGGCCCGAACGCGAGCAGCGCGAGGCGCGGGAACGCGCCGTCGAACAGCGCTGGTACTACCTCAACGGTCTCTACACCGGCCTGCGCTGCGGCCAGCAGGATCAGGCCGTGACGGTCACGCCCCCGGCCGCCGGGACACCCGTCCAGTAGCGCACGGGGTTGATATTGAGAACTGTTCTCAATATCTGCAAATGATCCATCGTGATCCGAGAGCTCGCCCATGTCCGCCGAACCCGCCCGCCCCTTTGACTGGAACGGCGACAGCGGAGACCGCTGGGTGGAAAATCAGGTTCGACTCGACCGGATGCTGGCCCCCTATGGCGACGCCCTGCGGCTGGCTGCGGCCGCCCGGCCGGGCGAGCGGGTGCTGGATGTCGGGTGCGGGGCAGGGGCCACGACGCTGGACCTCGCCGCACAGGTCGCCCCGGACGGCCGCGTCACCGGCGTTGATATCTCCCAGGCCCTGATCCACCGCGCCCGGGATCTGACGGGCGAGCAGGGGCCGCCGGTGAAATTCCTGCTGGCCGATGCGGCGACCCGGCGCTTCGATCCGATCCACGACCTGATCGTCTCGCGCTTCGGCGTGATGTTCTTCGACCAGCCTGAGGCCGCCTTCCGCAATCTGCGGAAGGCCCTGAAGCCGGACGGCCGTCTGGCTTTCGTCTGCTGGCGCGGCCCGCAGGAGAACGACTGGACCAGGCTGCCGATGACGGCCATCCGCGACATCGTTGCGCCGCCGCCCGCGCCGAACCCGGAGGCGCCCGGTCCCTTCTCCTTCGGCGACCCCGCCCGGGTGGAGCGCATCCTGACCCAGGCCGGCTTCTCGTCCATCCGCATCGCCGCCTTCGACCATCCCGTCCTGTTCGGCGCCGGAGACAGCCCGAACGCGGCGGTCGAGGACGCGGTCGCCAACGCCATCAAGGTCGGCCCCCTGGAACGCGCCCTGAAGGATCAGCCCGAAGACATCAGGGACCGCGCCGTCGCCGCCGTCCGCGCCGCCTACCGGGAGCGCCTGACCCCGGAAGGCGTGGTCATCGACGGCGCCGCCTGGGTGGTGACGGCTGGGGGCTAGGTTCTTATCGCCCGAGCCGCGTAACCCCTCCACCACCCTTCGGGTGGTCCCCCTCCCCAGCTTCGCCGGAGAGGTGACAGCGACAGTTCACCTCTCCACGCAGTGGGGAGGTGGCGCGGCGCGGCTTCGCGCCGTGACGGAGGGGTCGGGTCGGTGCGATCACCACCACCCGCGCCATACGTCCAATACTGACGCACCGGCATGCGATCCTGTCCTGATGGACCTCGCCGCCCGCTTCCATAACCAGTGCGCCGACCTCCGGGACAAGCTCCGCTTCGCCCGGACGCAGCAGGCCCTCGCCCGCCGTCAGCGCGACACGCGCCGCGTCCGCCTTTTCCAGTGTGTGACCGTCAAATGCCTGCGCGCCCTGCGTTTCGCCGCCCGCATCGAGGCCGGCAAAGCGGGGAAATGGATCTTCGACGACAGCCTTTGCCGAACCCATCCGCACTGTTCGCACCCGAATTTTTCCGCCGCCGCGGAAAATACGCGCGACGCCTCGCTGCCGCCCGTCGCCCCGGAAACCAACCGCCGCCGCACCTTCCGCGAACGGCTCCGACGATGGTGAAACTGCTCCAGAACCCACATCCGCACACCAACTCACCGCCCCAGCGCCCCTCCAGGGACGATGCACGCCCTCCCGTTTGCTTTCGTCATCCTCCGGCGAGCGCAGCGAGACCGGGGATCCAGCGGCGCGCGAGAGCGCGAAGCTCAACCTGCTGCCGCCTACTGCCTGCTGCCCACACCCCGCACCCCGCACCCCGCACCCCGATCCAGCCCCGCTTCCCTCGAATCCCGCCCCGCTGCAGCGACCGTTCGCCACGCCTTGTTATACGGGAAATAATCGTGCGGAATTTCAACGCTCTGAGGCAATCCCAAGCCGCCTTGACCTGCGGGGGTGTCGCCTATAGGTTCCGCGCCGAATTCAGACCCCCTCCGGCGTTCGTCCACAGACGGATCAAGGAGCGCTGAGGCCACCATGTCCCTGCCACCGGAATCGCGCGAAGAGGCGATCGCTCGTCTCACCAAGAGCGCATCCAGTCTGGAGCAAAGGACCGCCCCGCCGACCTCTCAGGAGATGGCGGGCATGGCGGTGGCCAACCAGGCGTGGAAGGTGGTCGCCGACCTGCTCGGCGGCGTCTTCGTGGGACTGGCGCTGGGTTTTGGCGTGGACTGGCTGTTCGCGACCAAACCCTGGGGGATTATCAGCGGGGTCCTTCTGGGCTTCGCGTTGTCGATTTACATGGCGCGCCGCACAGCTGACCGGCTGATGGCGCAGGCGAAGGCGGACGGCGTGGAGCCCAAATCCATTCCGTTCGACGATGAGGACGAGGAGCGATAGGCCCGTGGCCGATCCGATCGAACAGTTCGAGATTCACGCCCTTCCGGGTCTGGACTTCGGTGAAGTCACCCTGCCGGTCGTCGGCACGGTGCATCTCGCCGTGACCAATTCGCACGTCGCCATGACGCTGGCCTTCCTGATGGTGGTCGGCTTCCTGACCCTCGTCACCTCGAACGCCAAGGTCGTTCCGGGTCGCCTGCAGGCCGCCGGCGAGCAGCTCTTCGGCATGATCGACGGGGTCACGGACTCCATCATCGGTCACGAAGGCCGCAAATATTTCCCGTTCGTCTTCACCCTGTTCACCCTGATCCTGGGCATGAACCTGCTGGGGATGTTCCTGACCTTCACCGCGACCTCGCAGCTGGCCGTCACCTGCACCTTCGCCGTGCTGACCATCCTGCTGGTCCTGATCGTCGGCTTCGCCAAGCACGGCTTCGGCTTCTTCAGCCTGTTCTGGCCGTCGGCCGCGCCGCTGGTGCTGCGCCCGGTCGTGGGCGCCATCGAGTTCCTGTCCTTCCTGCTGCGCCCGGTCACCCTGGCCCTGCGTCTGTTCGGCAACATGCTGGGCGGTCACGTGGCCCTGAAGATCTTCGCCGGCTTCGTCGTTTCGCTGGGCGCCATGGCGTTCACCGGCGCCAGCCTGGGCCTCTTCGCCCTGCCGATCGCAGCCCTGTCGATGGTCGGGGTCGTCGCCCTGACCGCCCTCGAGTTCCTCGTGGCCTTCCTGCAGGCCTTCGTGTTCGCCGTTCTGGCCGCCATCTATCTCAATGATGTGGTCAACCTGGGTCATGGCCACTAAGGCTCTGGACCAGTTCTGTCTCAACCCTGACTTCAAACTAAGGATACACAGCAATGGAAGCTGAAGCCGCCAAGTACATCGGCGCCGGCCTGGCCACCCTCGGCATGATCGGTTCGGCCATCGGCGTGGGCAACATCTTCGCCAACTTCCTGAACGGCGCCCTGCGCAACCCGTCGGCTGCCGGCTCGCAAGTCGGCAACCTGTTCGTCGGCGCCGCCCTGGCTGAAGCCCTGGGCATCCTGGCCTTCGTTCTGGGCATCCTGATCCTGAACTCGTAAGACCCGCCTACCCGACGGCGGCGTCCTCCCGACCGGAGGGCGCCGCTGTTCTGCTAATTTCTCCGTAGAACGGACGCCATGGCCGCTCCCACCCCAATTGACCCGCACGCCGACGCTCACGCGACGACCGAGGCTCCGGCCCACGGCGGCGAAAGCGGCGGCCTGCCGCAGTTCGAAACCCAGCACTGGTTCGGGCAGATCGCCTACCTGCTGATCCTGTTCGCCGTCCTGTACCTGCTGATCAGCAAGGTCTTCGCGCCGCGCATCCGCCGCGTGATGGACGAACGGGCTGACACCATTTCCGGCGCTGTGGCCACCGCCCGTCAGGTGCAGGCTGAAGCCGCCGCCCAGGCCGAGGCCGCCAAGGCTGACGTCGCCCGGGCCCGCGCCGAAAGCCGTGCTACCGCCCAGGCCGCCGCCACCCGCATCGCCGAAGAGGCCGCCGCCCGCAAGGCGACCGAGGAAGCCGCCGTCGCGGCCCGCATCGCCGGGGCCGAGGCCGCCATCGCCAAGACCCGCGACGCCGCCATGACCAATGTCGGCACGATCGCCAATGACACCGCTTCGGCCATCGTCGAGCGCCTGACCGGCAAGGCCCCGACGGCCGCCGAGGTCGCCGCCGCCGTCAAGGGAGCCGCCTGATGCCCCACTTCCTCGACCCGCATATGTACAGCTTCGACAACCCGGAGCTCTGGGTTGCTATCGGCCTGCTGCTCTTCATCGGCATCGTGATCTGGGCCGGCGTGCCCAAGCTGGTCGCCGGCGCCCTGGACGCCAAGGCCGCCAAGATCCAGGCCGAGCTGGACGAGGCCGCCCGTCTGCGCGCCGAAGCCGAGGCCCTGCTGGCTGAAATCCGCGCCGAGAAGGCCGAGGCCGAGGCCCAGGCCGCCGCCATGCTGAAGGCCGCCGAGGACGACGCCCGTCGCCTCGAAGCCGAAGCCAAGGTCAAGCTGGAAGAGGCCATGGTTCGCCGTCAGGCGCTGGCCGAACGCCGCATCGAACAGGCCGAGGCGCAAGCCACCGCCGAGGTGAAGGCCGCCGCCACCGATCTGGCCGCCAAGGCCGCCGAACAGATCCTGACCGCCCGCGTGGCCGGCCAGAAGAGCGACCCGCTCCTCGACGCCGCCATCGCCCAGCTGGGCACGCGGCTGAACTGATCCCCGGGATCAGCTCCAAAGAACAAAGGCCCCGCTGGAGTGATCCGGCGGGGCCTCCTTCTTGTTCAGTGCGCGGCTGCGGCGCCGACCGGATGGGCCAGCCTCTTCTCGCGCCGCACCAGCCGTCCGTAGACGTTGCCGAGCACGATGCCGAAGATCGCATGGCTGGCGATCATCCAGGCCAGGGTGCCGAAACCGGCGCGCATGAAGAACATGCCGACGTTCATCATCGGCGCCAGGAACAGCCCCATCAGGATGAAGGCCCCCACGGCGAACAGGATGCCCTTCGACTCGGGCGTGTCCGTCGGCAGTCTGGGGCACAGGATGCCGAACAGCGGCCCCAGCACCAGGGTGCCGGCCGCCATATGGGCGACCCAGCCGATCGCCGGGGTATCCTGGGCCCCGAACATGACCGACAGAAGCTGCGGGAAACTGACCGCCCAGTGGCCGACGGTCGTGTTGATGGCCTCGATGATCGAGACCACGACGGTGGCCGCAAAACCCGCGACCAGACCCTTTTGTACGCGTGACATCATGACCAGCAGCGCCTCCCAACGCCTGTTTCGGTTCTTGATAACGCGAGGGAAAGCATACGCCTCCTGTGCAGACCGGCGTTCACTTTGACGTGCTTCGCAGGTGCGGGAGGATCAGGGGGCGGGGAAGGCGACGCCGGTCAGCTGCTCTGACCGGTCCCAGAGGGCGCTCGCAACGGCCCTGTCCAGCGCCTGCGGGCGGACGGCGGCGACGCCGGGCTAGCCCTTCAGGTCCATGAAGCCCAGCGGCCCGTAATAGCCGCCGGGGGTCACATCCGGAGCCGTGGCGGCCATGAGTATGGGCAGCGCCCCGTCCGACGCGGAGTGGCTGACAAGGCCCTCCAGCGCCCGGGTCACGGCCCCGAACAGGCTGCCGCCGCCCTGCGCCGGGCCATTGGCGATCAGATCGGTGCGCGCGAAGCCCGGGTGGGCCGCGACGCTGGTCAGGCCCCAGCCCTGCGCATCGCTGCGCCGCTGCAACTCGAGAGCGAACATCAGCATGGCCAGCTTCGACTGCTGGTACACCGGCCAGGCGCGATAGCCCTGGGTGTAGTTCAGGTCGTCCAGTCGGATCCGCCCGCCCTTGTGGGCGATGCTGGCCAGTTGAACCACCCGGGCCTTCCCGGCGATCAACGAAGGCAGCAGGCGGGCCGTCAGGGCGAAGTGGGACAGGTAGTTGGTCCCCAGCTGCATCTCATGCCCGTCCACCGTCGTCTGGCGCCTGGGCAGGGCCATGACGCCGGCGTTGTTGATCAGGATGTCGATGGGCCGGCCCGCCGCCAGCATCCGGTCGGCGAAGGCGGCGACGTCGGTGAGGCTGGCCAGATCAACGGGCTCGAAGCGGAGCAGGGCGTCCGGGAAGGCGCCGCGAATACGGGCGAGGGCGTCGGCGCCCTTGGCCGGGTTGCGACCCGCCAGCACCACCTCCGCGCCCTTGCCGGCCAGCGCCAGCGCGGTTTCCCACCCCAGCCCGCCGGTCGCGCCTGTGACGACGGCCAGCTTGCCGGTGAGGTCGGGGATGTCATCAGTCGTCCAGCGCATCGGATACACCTAGTGCGCCGTCGCTGAAGCGTCAGCCCCCTCCCCATCGGGGAAGGGGCGACACAGGGTATCAGGCCGCCTGGTTGGAGCCTTCCGGGGCGGTCCAGCGCAGCACCGGCGAGCGGGCGGCGCGGGTCTCGTCCAGACGACGCAGCGGGGCGTGGAAGGGCGCGCCCTTGAAGCGGTCCACATCACCAGCCTTGGCGGCGCCGGCCAGCAGGCGCATGGCCTCGATGAAGCGGTCCAGTTCGGCCTTGGACTCGGTCTCGGTCGGCTCGATCAGCATGGCGCCGTGGACGACCAGCGGGAAATACATGGTCATCGGGTGGAAGCCCTCGTCGATCATCGCCTTGGCGAAGTCGAGCGTGGTGATGTCCGTGCCCTTCAGCCATTCGTCGTCGAACAGGGCCTCGTGCATGCAGGGACCGTCGGGGAAGGCCGGGCTCATCAGGTCCTGCAGGCGGGCCTTGATGTAGTTGGCGTTCAACACCGCGTCCTCGGCGACCTGGCGCAGGCCGTCCGAACCGTGGCTCATCATGTACGACAGGGCGCGGACATACATGCCCATCTGGCCCTGGAAGGCGCACAGGCGGCCGAAGGCTTGGGCGGCCTCGTCTTCCTCGCGCTCGACCAGACGATAGCCGTCAGCGTCGTGGACGACCCACGGAGCGGGCGCGAAGGGCGCCAGGGCTTCCGACAACACCACCGGACCGGCGCCCGGACCGCCGCCGCCGTGCGGCGTCGAGAAGGTCTTGTGCAGGTTGATGTGCATGGCGTCGACGCCCAGGTCGCCCGGACGAACCCGGCCGACAATGGCGTTGAAGTTGGCGCCGTCGCAGTAGAAGTAGGCGCCGGCCTCGTGCGTCAGTCGGGCGATCTCGACGATGTCGCGCTCGAACAGGCCGCAGGTGTTGGGGTTGGTCACCATGATGGCGGCGACGTCCGGGCCCAGCTTCGAGGCCAGATCAGCCACGTCCACGCGGCCGTCGTCGGTCTGGGCGACCTCGACGACCGAATAGCCGACGAAGGCGGCGGTGGCGGGGTTGGTGCCGTGGGCGCTGGTCGGAACCAGAACCTTCTTGCGCACGTCGCCTTCGCCCTTGGCCTCATGGGCGGCGCGAATGGCCATCAGGCCGCACAGTTCACCGTGGGCGCCGGCCTTGGGCGACAGGGCGACGGCGGGCATGCCGGTCAGGGTCTTCAGCCAGTGAGACAGTTGATCCATCAGCTCCAGCGCGCCCTGCACGGTCGACATGGGTTGCAGCGGGTGGATGTCCGAGAAGCCCGGCAGGCGCGCCATCTTCTCGTTCAGGCGCGGGTTGTGCTTCATCGTGCACGAACCCAGCGGATAGATGGCCAGGTCGATGGCGTGGTTCTTCTGCGACAGGCGCACATAGTGGCGCATGGCTTCCGGCTCCGACAGGCCGGGCAGGCCGATCGGGTCCTTGCGGACCAGATCGCCGAGGTCCGAGGCCGAACCCTTGGGCTCCGGCAGGTCGACGCCGGTCTTGCCCCAGCCATCGCCCTCGAAGATCAGGGCTTCGTTCTGCAGCAGGCCGCGACCGCCGGTCAGGGTGGCGGGCTTGCCAGAGCCTTGGGTCGTGACTTCGTTCGGCGTGGTCGGGCGGCCGACGGTGTTCATGGTGCTCATCGTCTTGTCTCCGCTCAGGCCGCCAGAACCTTGCCGAGCGCCTTGGCCAGCAGGGTGATGTCAGTGTCCAGGGTGGTCTCGGTCGCCGCGACCAGCAGGACGTCGTCCATGCCGGCGTCCGGGGCCAGACGGCTGTAGGGCACGCCCGCCAGCAGGTGATGGGCGGCCAGGGTGTCGACCACCTCGGCCGCCGGCTTCGGCAGCTTGATCGCGAACTCGTTGAAGAAGCGCGGGGTCAGAACCTCGACGCCGGGAATGGCGGCCAGCGCGTCACGCGTGGCGACGGCCTTCTCGTGGTTCAGCAGGGCCAGTTTGCGCAGGCCCGTCTCGCCCAGCAGGCTCATGTGGATGGTGAAGGCCAGGGTGCACAAGCCCGAGTTGGTGCAGATGTTCGACGTGGCCTTGTCGCGACGGATGTGCTGCTCGCGGGTCGACAGGGTCAGGACGAAGCCGCGCTCTCCGTCGGCGTCCACGGTCTCGCCGGTCAGGCGGCCGGGCATCTGGCGGATCAGCTTCTCGCGCGTGGCGAACAGGCCAACGTAGGGGCCGCCGAAGTTCAGGGCGTTGCCGATCGATTGGCCCTCGGCCGCGACGATGTCGGCGCCCATTTCGCCGGGCGACTTCAGCAGGCCCATCGACACGGCTTCCGTCACCACGACGATCAGCAGGGCGCCGGCGGCGTGGGCGGCTTCGGCGATCTTCGTCACGTCGGTGGCGGTGCCGAAGACGTTCGGGGTCTGGACGACGACGCAGGCGGTGTCGGGACCGATCTGGTCGATCACGGCGGCCTCGGCGTCGACGGCGGCCGGCAGGGCCAGCGTCTCGACGCCGACGGCGTGGACCACGGTCTCGGTCGCCTTGACGTAGTGGGGGTGGACGCCGCCCGAGATGATTGCCTTGTTGCGGCGGGTCACGCGGGTCGCCATCAGCACACCCTCGGCCATGGCGGTCGAGCCGTCATAGAGGCTGGCGTTGGCCACCGGCATGCCGGTCAGGTTCGCGACCTGCGTCTGGAACTCGTACAGGTACTGCAGCGTGCCCTGGGCGATTTCCGGCTGATAGGGGGTGTAGCTGGTCAGGAATTCCGACCGCTGGATGATGTGGTCCACGGTGGCCGGAACGTGGTGCTTGTAGGCGCCGGCGCCGCAGAAAAAGGGGACGGTCCCTGCGGTGGCGTTCTTCGCCGCCATGGCCGACAGGGCGCGCTCGACCTCCAGTTCGCCCGCCACGCGCGGCAGATCCACCGGGCCATCCAGACGAGCGCTGGCGGGCACGTCCACGAACAGGTCGTCGATGGATTTCGCGCCGATGGCGGCGAGCATCGCCGTACGGTCATCGGGCGTGAGGGGGAGGTAGCGCATGGGTGGCTCCTGGCCGGGGAGGCGGCCGAGACGGCCCACTGACTCTTAATCAGCGGGCCGAAACATTAGTTACTGGGTGGCGAGGTAGGCGTCGTAGGCGGCGCGATCCATCAGGGCGTCCAGCTGCGAGGCGTCCGAGACCTTGATCTTGGCGAACCAGCCTTCGCCTTCCGGATCGGTGTTGACGGTTTCCGGGGCCGAGGCCAAGGCGGCGTTGCCCTCGATCACCTCGCCCGAGACCGGGGCGTAGACGTCCGAGGCGGCCTTGACCGATTCCACGACGGCGAAGCTGTCGCCGACCGAGACGGCTTTGCCGGCTTCCGGGGTCTCGACGAACACCACGTCGCCCAGGGCGTCGGCGGCGTGCTTGGAGATGCCGACGGTGGCGATGTCACCGTCCAGGCTGACCCACTCGTGATCCTTGGTGAACTTCATGGTCTGATCCTCAGGCCTTGGGTTTGCGGTAATAGCGTTGCGCCACGAACGGCATGGCGATGACTTCGGCGGCGGCGGCCTTGCCGCGCACGATGACCTTCAGGTCCGTGCCCAGTTCGGCGAAGGCCGGCGGCACATAGCCCATGGCGATGTTGCGGCCCAGGGTCGGCGAGGGGCCGCCCGAAGTGACCTTGCCGATGACGTTTCCGTCGGCGTCGGCGATCTCGGCGCCTTCACGGGCCGGGGCGCCTTCCTTGACGCTCAGGCCGACGCGGACGCGACTCGGGCCCTCGGCCAGCTCCTTCAGGATGCGCTCGGCGCCGGCGAAGTCGGCCCGCTCCTTGCGCGACTTGGACAGGGCGAAGGTCAGGGCGCCTTCCACGGGGCTGGTGGTCGGATCGATGTCGTGGCCGTGCAGCGGCAGGCCGGCCTCGAGGCGCAGGCTGTCGCGGGCGCCCAGGCCGATCGGCTTCACGCGGGCGTCTTCCAGCAGCAGGTTCCAGATGCGCTCGGCCTGGTCGGCCGGGACCGAGATCTCGTAACCGTCCTCGCCGGTGTAGCCCGAGCGCGAGACGTAGCAGTCCACGCCGAAGATCATCACCCGGGCGCAGTCCATGAAGCCGAAATCGCCGAACAGCGGGTCATGCTTGACCATGACCTCGGCGGCCTCGGGGCCCTGGATGGCGATCAGGGCGCGGTCCAGCACCGTCAGCTTGGCATCGCCCTCGAGGTTGGCCTGCCAGAAGGCGAAGTCCTCGTCCTTGTTGCCGGCGTTGACGACGACGAACAGGCCGTCGTGGTCCGGCTTGCCGGCCATCAGGTCGTCGATGATGCCGCCGTCCTTGTTGAGCAGCAGCGAGTATTTCTGCTTGCCGGCTTTCAGGATCGCATAGTCGCCGGGCACGAAGCGCTCGAACTGGGCGATGGCGTCCTCGCCGGTGATCTTGCACTGGCCCATGTGGGAGACGTCGAACAGGCCGGCGTGCTCGCGGGTCCAGCGGTGCTCGGCCAGCACGCCCTCGTACTGGACCGGCATGTCATAGCCGCCGAAACTGACCATGCGGGCCCCAAGGGCGCGGTGCGCGGCGTTCAGGGGCGTGGTCTTCAGGGCTTGATCGGTCATGGTCCAGACTCTCGCGGTCGCGTATTTTGGCGGAAGCTCCGCCGTCCTCGCGCCCCCGCTGTCCTGAAGCCTGAGAGATTCCGGCGACCTCAATGAGGCGCCTTGCTCCGTCGGCGAGGCCATAAGCCTGCTTTCCAGCGTCCGTGCGCCCTCGCGGTCCTTTTGCCTGAGCGTTTCCGGGGCGGTTGCGCCTTCGGCTCCGAAGCCCGTTTTCGGGGCCTCGATCTCTCCCGCGAGAGCAGGGTTCCAAGACCCCGACTCCGGTTCCAAGTCAAGCGGCAGCGTGCGTTCGGCGCACAGCAAAAAGCCCCCGGCGCGGGGCCGGGGGCTTCTTTCAGGATCACGATCCCGAACGTCGGCTTACGGCGTCTCGGTGATCAGCAGGGCGCCGCGCGCCGGGCTGTCGCCGTAGGTGCCGATCCAGACATCGTAGACACCGCTGCGCGGGCTGTTGAAGCGCACCTCGGCGTCGCCGTCGCCGTAGCTGTCGTCATCGCAGTAGAAGCGACCGTCCGCGCCGTTGATGACCAGGGTGGTGTCCTCGCCCGAGCGGGTGCGGAAGACCAGCGGCAGGCTGCCGGCGGTGTAGGTCAGCTTGAAGTCCGGCGCGCTGCTGATCTTGCCGACGCAGCCGTTGCCCAGACGCGAAGCGTCGATGCTGCCGCCCGCGACCACATCAACCGAATAGGGGTCCGGCGTGAAACCGGCCGACAGGCGCGCCGAGCCGAAGTTCGGAGTCTGCGACGAGTCCTGCGCGGCGGCGGGCATGGCGGTGGTGGTCAGGGCGCAGGCGAGAGCGAGCGCGGAAAGGCGTTTGATCATTGATGTCCCCAGTACAGGCGGCGAACAGGCCGCGACTTCCGGTGTGTCCGGTGGCGAACACATGACCGTTGGTTTCTGAACTTCAAATGAATGGCGACGCTTGGCGCGTCATGGGGCCGTGAACGACAGCACGATCAAGGTCAGGCCGAGACCGAACATCAGGGGAGTGGCCACCCGAATGACCCGGATGCAAAGGCTGATGAAGGCGCTGTCGTAGTCGCGGTGGCGGTCTGTGTAGACGTCCTGAATGAAGCGGGCTCCGAACGGATCCCACAGCGAGGACAGGATGACGGGGCCTTCGCCGCCCCGACCTTCGGCCTTGAGGCGTGACGCTTCGATAACGGCCCCGGCGAAGGCGATCACGTTTGCCGCGCCCGCGCCGAAGAAGGTCCAGACGATGATCGACAGCAGGTGGGTCACGCCGCCCGCGCCGCCCAGGCCTCGACCTCGGCGATCCGTTCGGCCTTGTCCGCTTCGCTGAGGAAGCTCCCCTCGAAGCTGTTGATCGCCATCTGCGTCACCTGCGCGCGGGTCAGGCCCACGGCTTCGGCCAGCCGGGCGTAGTTGGCGTTCACATAGCCGCCGAAATAGGCCGGATCGTCCGAGTTCAGGGTCACATGCAGGCCCCGGCGCAGCATCTCGGGGACCGGATGGTCCTTCAGGTCCTTCACCACGCAGAGCTTCAGGTTCGACAGGGGGCAGACGGTCAGGGTCATCTGCTCCTTCGCCAACCGCTGGATCAGGCTCTCGTCCTCCATCGAGCGGTTGCCGTGGTCCATGCGGTCGATGTGCAGCAGGTCCAGCGCCTCATGCACATAGGCGGGCGGGCCCTCTTCACCGGCATGGGCGCACAGCTTCAGGCCCAACTCGCGGGCGGCGGCGAAGACGCGCTGGAATTTCGACGGCGGATGCCCGACCTCGGACGAGTCCAGCCCGACCCCGATGAAATGGTGCAGGTACGGCTTGGCCATCTCCAGGGTGGCGAAGGCCTCTTCTTCCGTCAGGTGGCGCAGGAAGCTCAGGATCAGGCCGGAGGTGACGCCCAGCTCCGCCTTGGCGCGGTCCATGCCCGCGATCAGGCCCTCGACGACGACGCCGAACTCGACGCCGCGATCGGTGTGGGTCTGGGGATCGAAGAAGATCTCGGCGTGGCGCACATTGTCCGCCGCCGCCCGCTGGAAATAGGCGAAGGCCAGATCCTCGAAGTCCTTGCGCGTCAGCAGGACATTGGCCCCGGCGTAATAGATGTCGAGGAAGTCCTGCAGGTTCGAAAAATCGTAGGCCGCGCGCACGGCCTCGACGCTGTCGAACGGGATTGAGACGCCGTTGCGCTGCGCCAGCTCGAACATCAGCTCGGGCTCCAGCGAGCCCTCGATGTGCAGGTGCAGTTCGGCCTTGGGCAGGCCGGCGATGTAGGCGTCGAGCGACATGGGACTTCTCCTTGCGGGAGAAGCTTAACCTACATCCGCTCCGGCGTGTCGATTCCCAGCAGGGTCAGGGCGATGACCAGCTGATCCAGAGCCGCCTTCGACAGGGCCAGACGCGAGGCCTTGGTCGCTTCGTCCGGCGCGATCAGCACCGGGCAGGCCGCGTAGAATTTCGAGAACGACTGGGCCAGCCGGTAGGCGTGCTCGGCCACGACGTGCGGCATGCGCTTGTCGTAGGCCTCGACCGTCGCCTGCGAGAAGGCGTCCAGCGTCAGGGCCAGATCGCGCTCCGCCGGTTCGGCGATGATGATGGCGCCGGGCGCCAGACCCTGCTCGGCCGCCTTGCGTAGCATCGACTTGATGCGGACGGCTTGGAACAGCAGGTACGGACCAGCCTTGCCCTCGAAGCTCATGAAGCGGTCGAGGTCGAAGACGTAGCTGGTGGTCCGGGCGTTCGACAGGTCCGAGAACTTCAGGGCCGCGATGGCCACCTTGTGGGCGATAGCCTCGAACTCTTCCGGCGACAGGTCGTCGCCCAGCTTCGCCTCGTGCAGGCGCTCGCGCGCCTTCTCGGTCGCCTGATCGATCAGGTCACGCAGCTTCAGCACGCCGCCCGCGCGGGTCTTGAAGGGCTTGCCATCCTGGCCGTTCATCGTGCCGAAGCCGAGGTGCTCCAGCGACTTCTCGGCGGCGTAGCCGGCCAGATAGGCGGCGCGGAACACCTGCTCGAAATGCTCGGCCTGACGCTCGTCGACGACGTACAGGGCCAGGTCCGGGCTGATGGCCTTCTTGCGGTCGAGAATCGTGGCCAGGTCGGTCGTGCCGTACATGGCCGACCCTTCCGAGCTGATCACCAGCAGGGGCGGGGGCGACGGGGCCTCGATCACCGAGCCGTCGGCCAGCTTCTTCTTGCGCGTCTCGCCGGGACGGGCGACGTGAACCACCTGAGCGCCGTCATCGGCGACCAGCAGGCCCGTGTCCTTCAGATGCGCCAGCATCTCGGCCATCACCGGATCGGCGTCGCTCTCGCCGTTCCACAGGTCGAAATCGACCGACAGGTCGCCGTATTCGCGCTTGAGCGCCTCGCGGCTGACGGCCACGAAATGCTGCCACAGCGCGCGATAGCCGGGGCGGCCGTTCTGCAGTTCGGCCGTCGCCTTGCGGGCGCGGTCGCGGAAGGCCGGGTCTTCCTTGGCCTTGCCGGCGGCTAGCGGATACAGCCGGTCCAGATCGGCCAGCGAGACCGGGCTCTCGGCCGGGAAGGGACCGTCGCCCTCGGCCATGAAGGCGTCAGCCAGATTCTCATCGCCGCAGGCGACGATCAGCAGGCCCATCTGGAAGCCCCAGTCGCCGAAGTGGGCGTCGCCGATAACCGTGTCACCGCGGAAGCGGAACAGGCGCTTCAGGCTCTCGCCGATGATGGCGCTGCGCAGGTGGCCGACGTGCATCGGCTTGGCCACGTTCGGACCGCCGTAGTCGATCACCACCTTGCGGGCGTCGGTGACGACAGCGGCGCCGGCATGGGCGGCGTCGGCGGCCACTTCGCCGGCGCGCTTCGCCAGAGTGGCGTCCGCGATCTTCAGATTGATGAAGCCGGGACCGGCCACTTCGACCGAGGCGAACCGCGGGTCGTTCTCCAGCCGTGCGGCGACCTTGCCCGCCAGTTCGCGCGGGTTGGCTTTCAGCGCCTTGGCGGCGGCCAGGGCGCCGTTGGACTGGAAGTCAGCCAGATCCGGCCGGTCCGAGACCGTCACGCGGGCCAGCGACGCGTCCACGCCTTCGGCGGCGAAGGCGGCCCCGACCGCTTCGCCCAGTTCCGTCTTGAGATCGGTCATTTTACTGGGCCGGGGGTTGGGTCGTGGGAGCGGTGGTGCCCGCGTTAACGCGGAAACGGCTGCCCGAACGGTTGAACTCGGCCATCTGCGGCGTCACGTCGAAGCCCACGAGGATTTCGAAATTGCTGCCGCTGGTGGTCGCGTTGGCGCGCGGGATCACGACGGTGTTGTCACGCGTGACGGTCGCGGTGGTCGCGCCGTTCTCGAAGGTCACCGGCAGGTCGAAATAGACCTTGTCCAGCACCGCGCTGTTCCGTTCGGTCACGGCGATCCAGTAGCGGTAGGTGCGCGAGGCGCCGTCCGCCTGCGGGCCGCGACCCAAGTTGAACAGCACGCGGGTCTCCACAACGATGGGCTCGTCGCTCTGGTAGGAGCAGTCCGACACCAGCCCTTCGACCTCGCCGGTGAAGCCGACGTTGGCGGCGCTGACCCGGTCGCCGGTCATTTCGACGTAGCGGGCGGCGTCGTAGAGAATCTTCACATAGGGGCAGGGACCGGCGGCGGCGCGGCGGCGCAGCGGCGCGATCCGGGGCTGACGGCTGCTGGTGCGCTCCTCGGCCTGCTGGCCTTCCTGACCGCCGCCCGGGCGGGGCGTGCCGGACGATTGCGCGACCGCGACCGGCGCAACGGCCGACAGGGTGGCGGCGACAAGAGCCGAGGCGAGGGAAACCTTCAGGACGCGACGCATCAAATGCTCTTCCAGATCATGAGGAGGCGGCGACAGCCCGACGCCGACCGCACGCTTGCCGCTGATAGCGGCTAAACGGAGGCGCGGCAAACCCGCCGCGCGCGGAAACGACGGTGGCGGCGAGCGATCCGAGCGACTAGGTTCCGGCCATGACCGTTCACCAGCCGATCTATCCGGCCGACAAACGCCCGCTCACAGTGCGTCTGGCCACGCCTCGCGGCTTCTGCGCCGGCGTGGACCGGGCGATCCAGATCGTCGAGCGCGCCATCGAGAAATACGGCGCGCCCGTCTATGTGCGCCACGAGATCGTGCACAATCGCCATGTCGTCGAACGCCTGCGTGAGATGGGCGCGGTCTTCGTCAAGGAACTGGATGACTGCCCCGACGATCGTCCGGTGGTCTTCTCGGCCCACGGCGTGCCCAAGTCAGTGCCGGAAACCGCCCGGTCGCGTGAGATGCTGTATCTCGACGCCACCTGCCCGCTGGTGTCGAAAGTCCACGTCGAGGCCGAGCGCCACCATGCCGCCGGTCGCCACATCATCCTGATCGGCCATGCGGGCCACCCGGAGGTGGTCGGCACCATGGGCCAGCTGCCCGCCGGCGCCATCAGCCTGGTGGAAACCGTCGAGGACGCCGAAGCCTTCGAACGGCCCGGCGACGCCCCGCTGGCCTATGCGACCCAGACCACCCTGTCGGTCGATGACACCGCCGAAATCCTCGGCGCGCTGAAGCGGCGTTTCCCGGAGCTGCCGGATCCGCACAAGGAAGACATCTGCTACGCCACCACCAACCGTCAGGAAGCTGTGAAGCGCCTCGGCGAGGGCTGTGACCTGGTGCTGGTGGTCGGGTCGAAGAACTCGTCCAACTCGGTTCGTCTGGTCGAGGTGGCGATCAAGGCCGGGGCGAAGGATGCGCGGCTGGTGGATGACGCCAGCCATGTCGACTGGACCTGGCTGGAGGGTGTCTCCACGCTCGGCATCACCGCCGGCGCCTCGGCCCCCGAGCGGCTGATCGAGGATCTGGTGCAGGCCGTCCGGGATCGCTTCGACGCCGATGTGGTCGAGGACGACGGTGCCCGCGAGACCGTGACCTTCAAGCTGCCGCGTGTTCTGACGACCTGAACCGCTTGCGCAAGCGGAGCCTTTGCCGTTCATCAGCGTTAACGCCGGATCGGGAAAGGGAACTCTCAATGCGTCTGACCGTCGCCTGCTCTGTCGTCTCTATTCTGGCCCTGACCGTCTCCGCCTGTACGCAGGAGTCCGAAGCGCCGCCCGCGCCGCTGGCCGAGGCGCCCGCGCCCGCGACGCCGCCCACCCCGCCGGTCAGCTATGCCTGCGAAAGCGGCCAGCCGGTCAACGTCATCTACCCTGACACCGCCACCGCCCAGCTCGCCTACAAGGGCCAGACCTATGTCCTGCGCACCGTGCAGGCGGCGTCGGGCGCCCGCTACGTCGGCTCGGGCATCGAGTGGTGGACGGCCAATCGCGATGGCGCGGAAAGCGCCACCCTCAGCCGCCTGGGCCCGAACGAGGACGTCGGAACCGCCGTGCTGGAGCGCTGCAGCCGTCCGTCCTCCGGTCCGGTCGCGCCGGGACCGGTTCCGACGCCCGAGCCCGCGCCCGGCGGCGTCCTGCCCGCCGCCGCGCCCTGCCGGGGACCACAGCTGAAGCTTTCGACCGAGGGCGGCGACGCCGGCGCCGGCAATCGTGTCACCAATATCGGCATCCAGAACATCGGCGCGACGGCCTGCAGCCTGACCGGCTATCCGGGCGTGGTCTTGCAGGACCGTCAGGGCCGCAACCTGACCGCCATCCGCAGTGAGCAGAGCCCCGGCAGCTACTTCACCGCCGGCCAGGCCCCCGCCCCGGTCACCCTGGCCCCGCAGGCCAAGGCCGCCTTCGAACTGGCATGGAGCGTGGTGCCGAACGAGGCGCAGGGCCAGGCCTCCTGCCCGAACGTGACCCGCATCCGGGTGACGGCGCCGAACGACACCGCCGCGGCCTCGCTGGACATGGCCTTCGCGCCTTGCGGCGGTCGTGTCCGGGTCAGTCCGATCCGTTCACTGGTCCCGACGGGCACGCCGGCGCCGGAACCGACGGTTTAGGGGGTTCAATCCGTCACGAAATCGGCGTAGCGGAGCGCGCATGACAGCGACCTTCTATGACCGCGTCTCCGCGGAACTCGCCGACATCGACGCCCAGGGGCTGACCAAGCCCGAGCGCGTGATCCATTCCCGTCAGGGGCCGGTCATCCGGGTGGGAGGGCGCAACGTCCTGAACTTCTGCGCCAACAACTATCTGGGGCTGGCCGGGGACGAGCGGGTCGTGGCCGCGGGCGCCAACGCCGCCGAGGTCTATGGCGCGGGCACCGCCTCGGTCCGCTTCATCTGCGGCACGATGGAGATTCACAAGACGCTGGAACGCGCCATCGCCGACTATCTCGGCTTTGAGGATTCGATCCTGTTCGCCGCCGCCTTCGACGCCAACGGCGGCATCTTCGAGCCCCTGTTCGGCGCCGACGACGCCATCATCTCGGACAGCCTGAACCACGCCTCGATCATCGACGGCGTCCGTCTGTGCAAGGCCAAGCGCTACCGCTTCGCCACCTCGGACATGGATGACCTCGAGGCCCAGCTGAAGCAGGCCCGGGCGGACGGCGCCAAGGAGATCATCATCGCCACCGACGGCGCCTTCTCGATGGACGGCTACATCGCCAAACTGAAGGACATCCGCGCGCTGGCCGACAAGTACAGCGCCCTGGTCATGGTCGATGACTGCCATGCCACGGGCTTCCTCGGGCCGAAAGGCCGGGGCTCCTACGCCTATCACGGCGTCGAGGTCGATTTCGTCACCGGCACCTTCGGCAAGGCGCTGGGCGGCGCCATGGGCGGCTTCATCTGCGCAAAGGCGAACGTCGTGGCCCTGCTGAAGCAGCGCGCCCGGCCCTACCTCTTCTCCAACGCCCTCAGCCCCGCCGTCTGCGGCTCGTCGCTGGAGGCCATTCGCATCGCTGCCGGTGAAGAGGGCGACAAGCTGCGCGAACAGCTGTTCGCCAACGCCGCCCGCTATCGCAAGGCCATGACCGAGGCGGGCTTCACCCTGCAGCCGGGCGAGCATCCGATCATCCCGGTCATGCTGGGCGACGCTAAGCTGGCGCAGGACATGGCCGCCCGCCTGCTGGAGCTGGGCATCTATGTCATCGGCTTCAGCTTCCCGGTGGTCCCGCGTGGACAGGCCCGCATCCGCACCCAGATGTCGGCGGCGCACACCTTCGAACAGATTGATCAAGCGGTCGCGGCGTTCACGACGGCCGGCAAGGAACTGGGAGTGATCTGATGACTGACATGATGAAGGCTCTGGCCAAGACGAAACCCGAGGTCGGCCTCGAACTGATCGACGCGCCGATCCCGACGCCGGGCGACGAGGATGTGCTGATCAAGGTCAAGCGCACGGCTGTGTGCGGCACCGACATCCACATCTGGAACTGGGACGAGTGGTCCCAGAAGAACGTGCCGGTCCCGATGATCACCGGCCACGAGTTCGCCGGCGAGATCGTCGCCATCGGCAAGGACGTGGATCGCCGCCTCAAGGTCGGCCAGCGCGTCTCGGCCGAAGGCCACGTCATCGACCTGAACTCCGAAGCCGCCCGCGCCGGTCACTTCCATCTGGACCCGGACACCCGCGGCATCGGCGTGAACCGTCAGGGCGCCTTCGCCGAATACGTCGTGGCCCCGGCCTTCAACGTGATCGAGCTTCCGGACGACGTGCCCTATGAGATCGGCTCGATCCTCGATCCGTTCGGCAACGCCGTGCACACCGCGCAGCAGTTCGACCTGCTGGGCGAGGACGTCATCGTCACCGGCGCCGGTCCCATCGGCATGATGGCCGCCGCCGTCGCGCGCCATGCGGGCGCCCGCACCGTCGTCCTGACCGACATCAACGACTTCCGCCTGGAACTGGCCCAGAAGGTCGCGCCGGGCGTGCGCACGGTGAACACCAGCAAGGAAGACCTGCGCGACGTCATGCACGAGCTGGGCCTGAAGGTCGGCTTCGACGTGGCGCTGGAAATGTCGGGCTCGCCCATCGCCTTCAAACAGTGCGTCGACACCCTGATCATGGGCGGCGGCATGGCTCTGCTGGGCATTCCGTCAAAGCCGATGGAGACCGACTGGGGCCAGATCATCCTCAAGGCCCTGACCATCAAGGGCGTCTACGGGCGCGAGATGTTCACCACCTGGCGCAAGATGCTGGGGCTGCTGAAGGCCGGTCTGGACCTGCAGCCGCTGATCACCCACCAGATGTCCTACGAGAACTACCGCGAGGGATTCGAGGCCATGCGCTCGGGTCAGTCCGGCAAGGTGGTGCTGAACTGGGACAAGACCGCCTGAGGAGGCGAGGCTGAGCGAGACGCTGTATCCGGTCCTCGCCTTCCTTGAAGGGGCGGGGACCGATAGCCGGGGGCGGCTGATCTTCGATGTGCTGGCGTTCAACAACGCCGCGCTGGAGCAGAACCACGACTACATCCAGTGGTTGTTCCCGCTGACCGAGCCGTCCGGCGCCGTGCCGGACGCGCCGGTGCTGACGACCGAGGAGGTCGCGGCCATCGCGCATTCCAGCATCGCCCAGATCGTGCTGGCGGGCGCCACGGACCGGATGGCGTCCTTCTATCGGGACACCGATCGCTGGCTGAGGGCCGAGGATCACAACCACCTTCGGATCACCCGCATCATCCGCTCGCTGCGGCTGCTCCGCGGTGATGCGGCGGCGGAGGGCTTCAAGGCCTGGATCATGGCGCGGGTCGAGGCGACCGGCGCCCCGGTCAATTCGCGCAGCCGCGGCTACTGGGCCACGGCCTGACGGGTCAGCGCAGCGCCCGGATCAGGGCGGTCTCGAACCCCTTGGCCTCCGGTCCGGGCAGGGCGCGCAGTTCTCCCGCCTCGAACATCTCGAACACGCGCGGGTGGACATAGGATGACCGGCAGACGGTCGGTGTATTGCCCAGAAGACCCGCCACCGCCTTCACGCAGACCGTGACCTTGCGCTTGGCATCGGTGGGGGAGGTCGGCGTCTCTGTCTCCCGCAGCGCCCGCGCCGCCGACACCGTCCCGGCCCAGGTGCGGAAATCCTTGGCCGAAAACTGCTCGCCCATGGCGTCCCGGATGTAGGCGTTCACATCATCCGAGGTGATCGGGCAGAGGTCGCCGTCGGCGCTGCGATATTTGAACAGTTGCTGCCCCGGTAGTTCGCGCAGGGACCGGACGACTGTCGCCAGCCGGCGGTCGCGCACCTTCACCTCATGCTCCACCCCGCTCTTGCCCTTGAACGCGAAGTTCAGGGCCGCGCCGTCCACCTCCAGATGGCGCTTGTGCAGTGTGGTCAGGCCGTAGGAGCGGTTCTGCTTCGCATATTCTGCATTGCCCACCCGGATCAGGGTGATCTCCAGCAGGCGCACGGCGGTGGCCAGCACCTTGTCCCGGCTGACGCCCCGCTTCGCCAGATCGGCCTCGACCCGCTCGCGCAACTTCGGCAAGGCGCGGGCGAAGGCGGGCAGGCGGTCGAACTTGCTCTCCGAGGCGTGACGGCTCCAGTCGGGGTGGTAGCGGTACTGTTTGCGGCCCTTCGCGTCCCGCCCCGTCGCCTGGATATGGCCGGTGGCGCGCGGGCAGATCCAGACGTCGGTCCAGGCCGGAGGAATGGCCAGCCCCCGGATGCGATCCAGAACCTTCGCATCGCCGATGCGCTTGCCCGCCTTGTCCAGATACCGAAAGCCCGTCCCCGAGCGCTGGCGGGAGAGCCCGGTCATCTCGTCGCTGCACCAGGTCAGGCCTTCAGGGATCTCGACGTCGGTCATGGCGATCAGCAACGAGGCGGAAGACGGCGGGTTCCTCTTGACCCGACGCGCCGGGAAGGGGAGGGCATGGGCATGAACTATCGCCACAGCTTCCACGCCGGAAATTTCGCCGATCTGGTCAAGCACGCCCTCGTGCTCTGGCTGCTGGAGCGTCGTCGCGCCTCCGGTCCGGTCACGGTGATCGACACCCATGCCGGCGCCGGCGCCTATGACCTCACCGGCGACGCCACGCGGTCGAAGGAGGCCGAGGCCGGCATCGTCCGGTTGATGGCGGCGGACGCCCGCCCGCCCCTGATCGAGGCTCTGGCCGGGGCTGTGCAGGAACTGAACCCGAACGGCGGCGCCAACCTCTATCCGGGCTCGCCGGTGCTGGTCGCGCGGCGGCTGGATCGCGACGACCGCTATATCGGCTTCGAACTGAACCCGCCGGTGCTGGACCTGCTGACCGAGGCGCTGGAGCCCTTCCCGCAAGCCTCGGGCCGGGGCGGCGACGGCTATGATCAGGCGCGGGCCGAGGCGGCGCATTCGCCGGGCGCCTTCGTGCTGATCGATCCGCCGTTCGAGCGGCCGGACGACTATATCCGCGCGGCCGACACCGCCGCCGCCATCGTCCGCGCCGACGCCCGGGCCATGGTCGCGGTCTGGACCCCGCTGAAGGATCTGGAAACCTTCGACGGCTTCCTGCGGCGGCTGGACGAGGCGGGCGCCAAGCGGGTGCTGGTGGCGGAGGCCCGCCTGCGCCCCCTGACCAATCCGATGAAGATGAACGGCTGCGCCATGGTCATCCTCAATCCGCCCGTGGGCGCGGAGGACGCGGCGCGTCAGGTCTGCGACTGGGTGGCCGCCAATCTCGGCGACGCGGGCGCCAAGGCCGAGGTCTGGATGGCCTGAGAGGTCAGTCGATGACCTCGCCGGCCTCGTAGAGGTTCGGCTCGAACATCGCGATGGCCATGATGGGCTCCATGGCGGCGGCGACCCCGGGGATGCGCGCCATCGCCTTCCAGTCCTCCTGCGAGCGCCAGACGGCGTGGACGGCGGCGACCTTGCCGTTCAGGCCCCGGTGCAGGGTAGCGGAGACGAAGCCTTCCGCTCCGCGCTGGGCGGCGACCATGACGGCCAGATAGTCCATCAGCAGCGCCTGTTTCTCGGGCGCGCAGCGATAGACGTTGATCAGGACCACGGGTTCGGCGTCGGACATAGGGCGTCCTCTAGGGCGGATTTGCTTCAACTTTGTGCGCCAGACGTCAAGAAAGGGTGCGCCCTGCGGTCGCGCGACAATCTTGTCCCGTCGCGAGCCGTCGCCATATCGGGCCTCCGAGGAGAGCCGCATGCCCCGTATCGCCATTCTGAAGACCGGCGCTCCGCCGCCCGCCCTGGCCGACATCCACGGCGACTATCCCGCCATGTTCGAAGGCCTGCTGGGAGAGGGGTTCGCCGCCACCACCTTCGATGTGCAGGCGGGCGAGTGGCCGGACCCGGTCGCCTTCGACGGCGCGATCATCACCGGCTCGGCCGCCGGGGTCTATGAGGACGACGCCTGGATCGGCGCCCTTCTGGGCTGGATCCGGTCGGCGCGAGGCCAGACGAAGCTGGTCGGCGTCTGCTTCGGCCATCAGGCGCTCGCCCAGGCGCTGGGCGGGCGGGTCGAGAAGTCGGAGCGCGGCTGGGGCGTCGGCCTGCATCGCTATCAGGTCGTCAGCGAACAGGACTGGATGACGCCCGCCGCCGCGACCGTCGCCATTCCGGTCTCGCATCAGGATCAGGTGATGGCGATCCCGGCCGAAGCCCGCGTCCTGCTGCGTAGCGACTTCACACCCCACGCGGGCCTGATCTGGGGCGATGACGCCATCAGCTTCCAGGGGCACCCGGAGTTCACCCCGGCCTATGCCGCCGAACTGACCGCAGGGCGGCGAGGGCGGATCGACGGCGCACTGGTCGATCAGGCGCTGGACAGCCTTGAGCAGCCGAACGACCGCGCGCTGGTGTCCGGCTGGATACGGTCGTTCCTCCAACCGTAAACCTTGTTCAATGAATGCATGCGAAGACGGGGAGGATATGTCGCTTTCCCGGTTCGCGCTTTTCGTCGCCTTGCTGATCGCGTTCGCGAGCGGCCCCGGCGCCGCGCGCGCGCAATCGACGTCGGCGGACCCCGGCGTGGCGGACGCCCTGCGGCTGGCCGATTTCGTCGAGCGCCGCGCCGCCTCCACCAGCTTCGCCGCGCTGGAGCGCTTCGGCCATGCCGCTGTTTCGCGAGATGACCGTGAGGGGCTGAACCGGCTCTATCACGTCACCTGGACCATCCTGAACCAGGGCGAGTTCGACCGGGCCATGGTCTGGAATCGCCGTCTGATGCAGGCGGCCCGGCGCCAGAACGATCTGCGCTACATCGACATCGCCCATCTGAACGCCCTGACGGTTCGCTATGACCAGGGCGACAGCTCGGTCGCCGCCGAGATGCAGCGCATGGCCACGGGCGGTCGCGACTGGTTCGTGCGCGCCCATGCGACACGGCTGACGGCGCTCTGGCTGATCGACAACGCCCGGATCGGAGAGGGACTGCAACTGCTCACCCGCGCCGAGGCCGATGTGCCGGATGGCGATCCCTTCGCGAACACCGCCCGCGCCGGGATCTGGGAAGTGGCGGGCATGGGGCTGAAGGATCTGCACGACGTCGAGGGCGCGTCCGACGCCTTCCGCAAGTTCGAGATCGACTATTCCAACCCCGACTATCCGCGCCCGGATTTCGACAGCCTCTACAACCTGACCATGATGGCCGTGTCGGTCGGCGCGGCGGATCGCGCCCAGCGCTACTATGCCGCCCACAGCCGGCTGGCGCACCGTTCGGACCTGCCCACGCTGAAAATCTACGACGCCAGCCTGTGCGCCACCGTCGCCAACCTGCGTCGGGACGCCAACGCGGTGCTGGCTTGTCTGGCGCCCTATGGCGAAGACCTCGGCGAGGCGGCCTTCCTGGCGCGGGACGCCCTGCCGCTGCGCGCCATCGCCCGCGCCCGCCTCGGCCAGACGCAAGCCGCCCGTCGCGATCTGGCCAAGCTCCGGGCGCTGGAGACCGATGTCGGCGAGCAGTCCGAGTTCGATCATGTCGAGGCCGAGGTCCTGTTCGCCGAGGGACGCGCCGAGGAGGCCTACCGTCTGCTGCACGACCACATGCGGACGGGCGAGACCGAAGCGGCCCGCGCCTTCAGCGCCGGGGTCCATCAGGTCACCGGCAACATGCAGCAGCAGCTGATCGAGCGTCGTCGCCAGCTCGAGACCGCAAGCGCCAACACCCGTCTGCAACTGGCCATCACCATCATCGCGGTGCTGTTCCTGATCTGCGCCGTCGGGGCCGTCGGCTGGCTGTGGAAGCAGGGGCTGCACCTGCGTCAGGCGCAGCGTCGGGCCGAGGAGGCCAACCGCGCCAAGTCCGAATTCCTGGCCAATATGAGCCACGAGATCCGCACGCCCCTGAACGGCGTCGTGTCCATGGCCGACGCGCTGGCCCGTCGCGATCTGGACCCGCAGGAGCGGGAGATGGTCGATCTGATCTGCTCGTCCGGCGCCACGCTGGAGCGGCTGCTGTCCGACATTCTCGACAGCGCCAAGATCGAGTCCGGTCAGGTCACGCTGGAGCCCGTCGCCTTCGATCTGGAACAGGCCGTCAGCGACGTCGCCGCCCTGTGGCGGGTCAAGGCGGAGGACAAGGGCGTGGCCCTGAACGTCGACTTCGATCCGGCCCTGTCCGGCTTCGTCGAGGGCGACGCCGTCCGCCTTCGCCAGGTGCTGACCAACCTCGTGTCGAACGCCCTGAAATTCACCGCCGAGGGCGCGGTGACCCTGACCGTGCAGGCGACGGGCGAAGGGCACGCCCTGTTCCGCGTCAGCGACACCGGCGTCGGCTTCGACGCCGAACAGAAGAGCCGCATCTTCGTTCGCTTCCAGCAGGCGGACGGCTCCATCACCCGTCGCTTCGGCGGCACCGGTCTGGGGCTGGCCATCTCCACCGCGCTGGTGGACCTGATGGGCGGGGCGCTGGACTGCGAGAGCACGCCGGGCGAGGGGGCCGCCTTCTGGTTCGAGATCGCCCTGCCGACGGTCGCGGTCGTCGCGGCGGAGCCGGTCGTCGGCAACGATCCGGTGGATGTTTCGGCCGCGCCGCTGCGCATCCTGCTGGCCGATGACCATCCCGCCAACCGCAAGGTGGTCGAGATCATGCTGTCCGCCACCGCCATGGAGCTGGTCGCCGTCGAGGATGGGCGACAGGCGCTGGACGCCTTCCGGGAGGGGGGCTTCGATCTGGTGCTGATGGACATGCAGATGCCGGTGATGGACGGCCTGACCGCCACCCGCGCCATTCGCGCCCTTGAGGCCGAACAGGGGCTGGGCCACACGCCGGTGATCATGCTGACCGCCAACGCCATGGCCGAACATGTCGAGGCGGGCCGTCAGGCCGGCGCCGACGGCCACCTGACCAAGCCGGTCACCTTCGCCAGCCTGTTCGCGGCCATCACCGCCGCCCTGAACGACGAGGTCGAGGCCGAGGCGGCCTGACGATCAGTCTTAGGGCCACTTTACCACGGGCGGCATCGAGCTCAGGATCGAGTCGACGTTGCCGCCGGTCTTCAGGCCGAACATCGTGCCGCGGTCGTACAGCAGGTTGAACTCGACGTAACGCCCGCGCCGGACCAGCTGCTCCTCGCGCTCCTCCGCCGTCCAGGCCTCGCCCATCCGGCCGGACACGATCCGCGAATAGACCTCCAGGAAGGCCTCGCCGACATCGCGGGTGAAGGCGAAGTCGCGGTCCCAGTCGCCGCTGTCGTGGTGGTCGTAGAAGATGCCGCCGGTGCCGCGCGGCTCATTGCGGTGTGGCAGGAAGAAATACTCGTCGCACCACGCCTTGTATTTGGCATGCCAGGCGGGATCGTGGGCGTCGCAGGCGGTTTTCATCGCGGCGTGGAAGGCGAGGGTGTCCGGGTGGTCGTCGCGGCGATCCACATCCAGCACCGGCGTCAGGTCGCCGCCGCCGCCGAACCAGCTCTTCGTGGTCGCGATGAAGCGGGTGTTCATATGCACCGCCGGCACGCGCGGGCTGACCGGATGGCAGATCAGGCTGATGCCGGTGGCGAAGAAGCGCGGATCCTCGGCGGCGCCGGGCACCGACTTCGCATAGTCGGCGGGGAAGCTGCCGTGGACGGTCGAGACATGCACGCCCACTTTCTCGAACAGGCGGCCGTGCATCATGCCCATCACGCCGCCGCCGCCCTCATTCCGGTCCCAGGGGGTGCGCACGAACCGGCCCGGTTCGCCCGGGAACAGATCGGCGGGGGCCGCATCCTCCAGCGCCTCGAACCCGGTGTGGATGCGGTCGCGCAGGGTCTCGAACCACTGGCGGGCGGCGGCCTTCTTCTGCGCGAGGGGATCGGCGGCGTCGTTCATTCCGGCTTCCTATGACGGCGCAGCCTTCGGCGAAAGGGCGGCGTTGACCCCGGCGGTCGCCCTGCGCACTGTCACGGCTTCGCTTTGTCGGGAGTTCGCCCATGTTCCGCACCGCCCTTCTGGCCGCCGCCGCCCTGTCGGCGTTCGCGCTTCCGGCCATGGCCCAGACCCAGCCGGGCGAGGCCCAGGCGCGGATTCTCGAGACCACGCCCCTGATCGACGGTCACAACGACCTGCCCTGGGCGCTGCGGCAGGGGCATGGTCGCGATCCCTTCGCGGTGAATCTGGAGACCAATCTGAAGGCCTCGACGCGTCTGCACACCGACATTCCCCGCCTGCGCGCGGGCGGCGTCGGGGGGCAGTTCTGGTCGGTCTATGTCCCGGCCAGTCTCAGCCCGCCGGATGCGGCGGTGGCGACGTGGGAGCAGATCGACATCGTCCGCCGCATGGTCGCCGCCTATCCGGAGACCTTCGAACTGGCCACGACCGCCGACGATATCGTCCGCATCCACGGTCAGGGCCGGATCGCCAGCCTGATGGGCATCGAGGGCGGCTACTCGATCGACGATTCCCTGGGCCTGCTGCGGGAGTTCCATGAAGCCGGGGTCCGCTACATGACCCTGACCCACTCCACGACCACGACCTGGGCCGACAGCGCCACCGACGCGCCGAAATGGGGCGGCCTGTCGCCCTTCGGCGAGCAGGTGGTCAAGGAGATGAACCGCCTCGGCATGATGGTCGATCTCAGCCACGTCTCCGAGGAGACCATGCTGGACGCCATGCGGGTGTCCGAGGCCCCGGTGATCTTCTCCCACTCCTCGGCGCGGGCGGTGACCAACCATCCGCGCAATGTCCCGGACGCGGTCCTGCGCCAGATGGCCGAGGACGGCGGGATCGTCATGGTCACCTTCGTGCCGGCCTTCGTCAGTCAGGCCAACATGGACTGGGGCCCGGCCTACAATGCAGAGGCCGCACGGCTGGGCATCGCGCCGAACACCCGCCCCGAGGATCCCCGCATGACCGCCTGGGTCCAGGCCAACCCGCGTCCCGAGGCGACCCTGGCCGATGTCGTGGCCCACATCCAGCATGTCCGTGACGTCGCCGGGATCGATCATGTCGGCCTGGGCGGTGATTTCGACGGCGTCGGCGCCCTGCCCGAGAACGTCGACGGCGTGGACGCCTATCCCCGCATTCTCGCCGCCCTGATGGCCAGCGGCTGGAGCGAGGCGGACATTCGCAAGCTGGCGGGCGAAAACCTGCTGCGCACCCTGCGGGCGGTCGAGGCCGTGGCCGAGGCCAAGAGGGCCGAGCGGCCCAGCCTCGCGGCCCTGCCCGACGCCGGCGCGCCGGAGTAGGCGATCAGGGCAGGCCGCCGGTCTTTCTCAGCGCCTCGAACAGCGCGATCCCGGCCGAGACCGACAGGTTCAGGGATCGCGCCCCGGCCTTCAGGGGGATCACCACCCGTTCATCGGCGGCGGCGTGGACGTAATCCGGGGCGCCGGTCGGCTCGCTGCCGAACAGCAACACATCGTCCGCTTCAAAGGCGAAGTCCTGCAGGGGCGTGGCGCCTTTTGTCGTGAACAGCACCAGCCGCCCGGGCGCCCGATCATGCTGGAATGTCTCCCAGTCCGCATGTCGGGTCATGTGGCCAAGCGGGCCGTAATCCAGCGCGGCCCGCTTCATCGCCCGGTCGTCGAAACGGAAACCGGCGGGCTCGATGACGTGAAGTTCCATGCCGAAACAGGCGCTCAGTCGAATGCAAGCGCCTACGTTCTGTGGAATGGCTGGTTGAAAAAGGGCGAGACGCATTCTAAGGCCGTGATACGCGGGACCTGGGGGTTTGTCGCGGTCTATTTGCGACTGTTTCGCAAGAAGCATCAGCAACTTGCGGGTAATACCGCAAAACTGGACCGGATGGGGCTTTTCGGGTTTCGCCAAACACATTCAGCTGCACCACCCCGTTCCGGATCGGGTGTGGGAAGTGGCTTACCGAGGAGTGAAACGTGGCCGAATCGGTCGTTGAAGGTGAGGGCGGCGAAGCCACCCGCCGGGATTTCATCCACATCGCAGCCGGCGCGGCGGCGGTGGGCGCGGGCGCCATGGTCGTGTGGCCGCTGATCAACCAGATGAACCCGGCGGCGGATACGCTGGCCCTGGCGTCGATCGAATTCGACATGACCAAGGTCCAGGAAGGCCAGCAGGTCGTCATCAAGTGGCAGGGCAAGCCGGTGTTCGTGCGCTATCGCTCGGCCGCCGAAATGCAGACCCTCGCCGCGCAGCCGAATGAAGGCAGCCCGCCCGAAAGCGACGCCGCCCGCACCAAGGAAGGTCACCACCAGTATCTGGTCGTGCTGGGCAACTGCACCCACCTGGGCTGCGTTCCGACCTTCGGCACCGGCGAGTTCGGCGGCTGGTTCTGCCCCTGCCACGGTTCGCACTACGACGCCTCGGGCCGCATTCGTAAGGGCCCCGCTCCGCTCAACCTGATCGTGCCGGAATACGAATTCGTTTCCGACACCCGCATCAAGATCGGCTGAGGACGCAGGGAAGAACGATGAGCGCTCACGAATCCACCTACGTCCCGAAGACCGCCGTCGAGAAATGGCTCGACACCCGTCTTCCGATCGTCCGCTTCGGCGCCGACTACATGTCGCTGCCCACCCCGAAGAACCTCAACTACTGGTGGACCTTCGGCGGTATCCTGGCCCTCTGCCTGGTCACGCAGATCGCGACCGGCATCGTGCTGGCCATGCACTATGTGCCCAACACTGAACTGGCCTTCGCCTCGGTCGAGCGCATCATGCGCGACGTCAACGGCGGCGACCTGATCCGCTACACCCACGCCAACGGCGCCTCGATGTTCTTCATCGCGGTCTATCTGCACATGCTGCGCGGCCTCTATTACGGCTCGTACAAGGCGCCGCGCGAGATGATCTGGATCGTCGGCTGCGTGATCTTCTTCCTGATGATCGCCACCGCCTTCCTCGGCTATGTCCTGCCGTGGGGCCAGATGTCCTACTGGGGCGCCGAGGTGATCACCAACCTGATCGGGGCGATCCCGGTTCTGGGCGAGCCGATCCTGATCTGGCTGCGCGGCGGTCCGGCGATCGACAACGCGACCCTGAACCGCTTCTTCTCGCTGCACTACCTGCTGCCGTTCGTCATCGCCGGCTGCGTGGTGCTGCACCTGTGGGCCCTGCACCACGCCGGCCAGAACAATCCGGTCGGCATCCTGATCCCGAAGGATCGGGAGAAGAAGGACATGGTGCCGTTCCACCCGTACTTCACGGTCAAGGACGGCTTCGCCATCATCCTGTTCCTGATGCTGTTCGCGACGTTCGTCTTCTTCATGCCGAACGCCCTGGGCCACGCCGACAACTACATCCCTGCCAACCCGCTGCAGACCCCGGCGCACATCGTGCCCGAGTGGTACATGCTGCCCTTCTACGCGATCCTGCGCGCGGTCCCCGACAAGTTCGGCGGCGTCGTGGCCATGTTCGCGGCGATCGGGGTGCTGTTCGTCCTGCCCTGGCTGGATACGTCGAAGGTGCGTTCGATGCGCTACCGCCCGACCATGCGGACCTTCTTCGTCATCTTCGTCTTCGTCGGCCTGCTGCTGGGCTGGTGCGGCGCGCAGCTGCCGGACGCTCCGGTCATCGGCTCGTTCAAGACCTTCGTCCTGATCGACGGCGACCTGAACAGCTACCTGTGGCTGACCCGCTTCGCCACGCTTTACTACTTCGCCTTCTTCCTGCTGATCCTGCCGCTGGTGGGTCTCAAGGAGAAGCCGCTGCCGATCCCGGCCACCATCTCCGAACCCGTCCTGTCGGGCGGCGAAGAGCAGAAGGGCTGAGTGCGACCATGACCCTAAAAACTTCGATGCACGCCATGAAGAAGACCCTGGTCCTGATCGCCGCCGCGGCCGGCCTGACCCTGTCGTCGGCTCCCGCTCTCGCGGCCGGCGGCGGCGGCCATGCCCTGCGCGACGGCGGCTTCTCGTTCGAAGGCCCCTTCGGCACCTTCAACCAGGGCCAGCTGCAGCGCGGCTACAAGGTCTACCGCGAGGTCTGCGCCTCCTGCCACAGCATGAACCTCATGCATTTCCGCACGCTCGCCGAGCCGGGCGGCCCGTTCTATGACTCCCATCAGGTCAGCGCGGCCGAGAACCGTTTCGTGAAGGTGCTCGCGGCCGAGGTTCAGATCGCCGATATCGACACGGAAACCGGTGAGGCGATCATGCGGGACGGCACCGCCGCCGACCGCTTCCCGAACCCGTACCCCAACGCGACGGCCGCGGCTGCCGCCAACGGCGGGGCGGCTCCGCCGGACCTGTCGGTCATGGCCAAGGCCCGCCACGGCGGCGCCAACTACATCTACTCGCTGCTGACGGGCTACAAGGCTCCGCCGGCCGGCCTGCAGATCCGCCCGGGCCAGACCTACAACGAGTACATGGCCGGCGATCTGACGCCGTTCGTGGCGGAAGGCGCCCACGTGCCGCCGGGCGGCTTCATCGCCATGCCGAACCCGCTGCAGAACGGTCAGGTCACCTATGACGACGGCACCGCGGCGACCGTCGACAACTACGCCAAGGATGTCGCGGCCTACATCGCCTGGGCCTCGGATCCGAAGCAGGTCGCCCGCAAGCGCGCCGGCGTCGGCACCCTGATCTTCCTGCTGCTGTTCGCCGGTGTGACCTACCTGTCCTACCGCCGGATCTGGAAGGGCGTCGCCCACTAGGGACCGCCTGACAGGCTGAACTGATCGACCCGCCGGAGCCCGCGCTCCGGCGGGTTTTTCGTTGGCTGGCGGCGTCGCGGAACGATGTCTTGCGAGTTCGCCTGGGCGGGCGGATAGTGACGCCTCGCCGGGAGATTGCTCATGGTCCGCCTGCGTCTTGCATCCGCCCTTGTCGCCTTCAGCCTGCTGGCCGCCGCCCCCGCCGTCGCCCAGGTCCAGCAACCCGCCGGGAGTCCGGCCCAGCGAGAGCATGTCGGGGCGCTCGACTTTCTGGACGGCGAGTGGCGGGGGACGGCGACCACCACCATGCCCGGCCACACCACGGTCCTGACCCAGACCGAGCGGGTCGGGTCGCTGCTGGGCGGGTCGGTCAAGCTGATCGAGGGGGGGGGCTACGCCGCCGACGGCTCGACCCAGTTCAACGCCTTCGCCGTCCTGTCCTGGGATGAGCGGGCCGGGAAGTATCTCTTCCGCAGCTACGCCAACGGCTACACGGGCGAGTATCCGTTCGAGCGGACGGAGAACGGTTTCCGCTGGGAGATGCCGGCGGGGCCGAACGCGATGATCAAGTACGTCGCCGTGGTCGAGAACGGGACCTGGCACGAGGTCGGGGATTATGTCGCCGAAGGGCAGCCGCCGCGCCGCTTCATCGAACTGCGCCTGACCCGCGTCGGCGACACCGACTGGCCGGGCGAGGGGGCCGTGTCGCCGCAGTAGGCGAGGGTTCATCGACAGCCCCGGAATGGCGCCCTAACGTCCGCACCCTGTTCAAAAGGCTGAGGGTCTCCAGATCATGCGTTTGTCCGTTTCCGTCGCCGCGCTCGTCGCCGGCGCCCTGCTGACCGTCGGCGCCACGGGCGCGGCCGCCCAGACGGCGGAGTTCGACACCGCCCGCCTGTCCGAGCACGCCCGCATCCTGTCCGACGACAGCTTCGAGGGCCGCGGCATCGCCACCCCGGCGGAACAGAAGGTCATCGAATATCTGAGCGCCCAGTACGCCGCGGCGGGCATGGAGCCGGGCGGGCCGAACGGCCAGTGGACGCAGGACGTCACCCTGAACCGCTTCACCGCCTCCAATGTCCGGGCGAACCTGAGCGTCGGCGGCGAGAGCATCCCGCTGACCCAGGGCCAGGACATCGTGATCTCGACCCGTCTGCCGGGCGACCACGTGCATCTGATGAACAAGCCGCTGGTCTTCGTCGGCTATGGCATCGACGCGCCCGAGCGCCAGTGGGACGACTTCAAGGACGTCGATGTCCGCGGCAAGGTCATCGTCGTGCTGGTCAATGACGCCGACTTCGAGCAGCCGGAGCTGAACACCTTCGGCGGACGGGCCATGACCTATTACGGCCGCTGGACCTACAAGTACGAGGAGGCGGCGCGTCAGGGCGCGGCGGGCGTCATCATCGTCCATGAGACCGCCCCGGCCTCCTATGGCTGGGCCACGGTGACCAACAGCTGGTCGGGTCCGCAGTTCGACATCGTGCGCGAGAACGCCGCCGCCGAGCGTGTGCCGATGGAAGCCTGGATTCAGCGTGACCTGGCCATCGACCTGTTCCGCCGCGCCGGTCAGGATTTCGAGGCCCTGAAGGTCGCCGCGCGCAGCCGCGACTTCCGCCCGGTCGAGCTGGCCGGCGTGACCTTCAACGGCATGTATGACGTGGCCTCGACCCAGGTGACGACGCAGAACGTCATCGCCCGCCTGCCGGGCACGACCCATCCGGATGAGACCATCCTCTATACCGCCCACTGGGATCACATCGGCGTCGGCGCGCCGGACGCCGAGGGCGACACGATCTTCAACGGCGCCGTGGACAACGCAACCGGCACCGCCGGCATGCTGGAGATGGCCCGGGCCTTCGGTTCGGGACCGCGCCCGCAACGCTCGATCGTCTTCATCAGCTTCACCGCCGAGGAAAGCGGCCTGCTGGGCTCGGAATACTATGCGTCCAACCCGGTCTATCCGCTGGCCACGACCGTGGGCGGGTTCAACGTCGACTCGATGAACGTCTATGGCCGGGTGAACCGCTACGGCATCACCGGCTACGGCCAGTCGGACCTGGACGAACGCATCGGCGCCGCCGTCGAGAGCCAGGGCCGAACCCTCCAGCCGGACGCCAATCCGGCTTCGGGCGGCTATTTCCGTTCGGACCACTTCCCGCTGGCCAAGCGCGGCGTGCCGATGACCTACGGCGGCTCGACCGGCGACTTCCGCGATGAGCCGATCGCCGAGCGCGCCGCCACCCGCGCCGAGTACGGCCGCAGCCGCTATCACCAGGCGGCGGACGAATGGTCGCCGAACTGGGACCTGCGCGGCCAGGTCGAGGATCTGCAGGTGCTCTACACGGTCGGTTCGGCGCTCGCGAACAGCCGGGAGTGGCCGCAGTGGAAGGAAGGCTCCGAGTTCGGTCCGGCCCGCGCGGCGACGGCGGACCAGCGGGACTGATCTTCCGCCACATGACAAAAAAGTAAGGGGCGGTCCTTCGGGGCCGCCCTAATGTGCGCGCCATCGCATTCGGGATGGAGCTTCCCACCATGTTTCGCAGACTGACGGGCGGCATCGCCCTGGCCGCCGTCCTGCTGGCGGCCGGCGCCGCCAGCGCCCAGAATTTCTCCGCCGACCGTATCAGCGCCGACATCCGCACCATCAGCGCCGACGAGTATCAGGGGCGCTATCCGGGCACCGAGGGTGAGCGCCTGACCCTGGCCTTCCTGCAGGCCCAGTACGAGGCCATGGGGCTTCAGCCCGGCGGGCCGGACGGTCAGTGGCTGCAGCCGGTCGAGCTGAAGCGCTACACCCCGGTCGCCGGCGGCACGGCCAGCTGGACCGGCCCGGACGGCCAGTCTCACGCCCTGACGGTCGGCACCGACATCACCCTGCGCGCCGCGACCAATGACGGCCGCGCCTCGATCCGCAACGCGGGTGTGGTCTTCGCCGGCTACGGCATCACCGCCCCCGAGCGGAACTGGGACGACTACGGCGACCTCGACGTGCGCGGCAAGGTCGTGGTGGTCATCTCGGGCGAGCCGGACGGGGCGCTGTTCAACGGCGAGTACGCTACCAACTACCAGTCGGGCGCCTACAAGGCGGACGAAGCCTTCCGCCGGGGCGCGGTGGGCGTGATCACCCTGATCGCCCAGCCCGCCGGGTCGCCCCAGTGGCAGGGCATGATGCGCGGCGCCAACCGGACCCGCACCCTGACGCCGGGCGCGGCGGATCTGGAGTTCTCGGGCGCGATCAATCACGACACCGCCTTCGCCATGGCCTCGGCCGCCGGTCTGGGCATGGACAGCTTCGCCAACACCGCCAGCGGGTCGTTCAAGGCCGTGCCGCTGAACGGGGTCAGCCTGTCGCTGGACATCTCCGAAACCATCGACACGCTCGTCACCCATAACCTTCTGGCCAAGATCGAGGGGACCGAGCGTCCGAACGAGACCATCATCTATTCGGCCCACTGGGACCACGTCGGCGGCGAGGCCCAGCATCCGGAAACGCCGGGCGACGACAAGATCTTCAACGGCGCCTGGGACAACGCCTCGGGCACCATCGGCGTGCTGGAGATGGCCCGCCAGCTGAGCGCCGCGCCGCGTCCGAAGCGGACCATCGTCTTCGCTCACATGGCGGCCGAGGAGATGGGGCTGCTGGGCGCCTACGCCTATGCCGCCGACCCGGTCTATCCGCTGGAGACCACGGTGGCCGACATCAACATCGACATGCTGCCGCTGTCGCCCTCGACCCGCGACATCGCCATCTTCGGCAAGGGGCAGAATGATCTGGAAGACCGGCTGCAGGCGCTGGCGGAACCGCTGGGCCGCTATGTGTCGGACGACGGCATGCCCGAGCAGGGCTTCTACTACCGGTCGGACCACTTCCCCTTCGCCCGCGCGGGCGTGCCGGCGCTGATGCCCTGGCACGGCTGGGACTGGGTCGAGGGCGGTCGTGAGGCCGGTGAGGCCGCCTGGAAGGCCCGCTTCGCCGCCCACTACCACAAGCCCTCGGACGAATGGTCGGCGGACTGGGACCTGACCTCGGCGGTCGAGAACCTGACCCTGCTGTATCATCTGGGTCTGGACCTCGCGAACAGCTCGGACTGGCCGGGCTGGAAGCCGACCTCGGAGTTCGGACAGGTCCGCGCCCGCTCGGACGCGGCGCGCCGCTGATGCTGTCCATCCGCCCCCTGACCGGCGACGGCTCGCCGCCGGCGGAGGGCGAGTATGCGCAGGCCTGTGAAGTCAGCGGGGCGACCCGCTGGCTCTATCTGTCCGGCCAGATCCCGGTCGCCCCGGACGGCTCGCTGGCGACCAACTTCACCGGCCAGTGCGAGCAGGTCTGGGACAATGTCGAGACCCAGCTGCGCGCGGCGGGCATGACGTTGGACAACCTCGTCAAGGTGACCACCTACCTGTCGGACCGGGCTTATGCCTTGCCCAACCGCGAGGTTCGGTTGCGGCGGCTGGCCGGGCGGCAGATGGCCCTGACGGTGATCGTGACGGGCCTGTTCGAGGAAGGCTGGCTGGTTGAGATCGAGGCGGTGGCGGCGGCGTAACGCCGCCTTGAGAAGCTTCGCTGACAGGGCCACTGTCACCCCATGACCCGCTGGTCGCCTCAGCCCGCGCCCGATGAACCCGACGGCCTGATCCTGTTCGACGGGGTCTGTGTCTTCTGTTCGCGCTGGGTGCGGTGGGTGATCACGCACGACCGCGAGCGCCGCTTCCGCTTCCTGCCGATCCAGTCGGAGGCGGGCAGGGCGCTGGCGGTTCGGTACGGCATCGACCCGGAGGCGCCGCAGACGAACGCCGTGGTGCTGGGCGGACGCATCTTCTTCAAGTCGGACGCCGCCCTGACCGTGCTGGGCGCCCTGCCGAAGACCCGCGCGCTGAAGGCGCTGAAGGCCACGCCGCGCCTGTTGCGCGACCCGCTCTACGATCTGATTGCGAAGAACCGATACGCCGTCTTCGGGCGCACCGACGCCTGCGTGGTCCCGTCACCGGAGGACCGGGAGCGCTTTCTGGCATGACCACAGTTCTGGTGATCGGCGCAGGCGGCGTGTTCGGCTCGCGGCTGGCCGAGGGGCTGTTGCGGCACGGGTTCGGCGTGGTCGTGGCCGGGCGCGGTCGGGCGCGGGCCGAGGGCGTGGCCGGGCGGCTGCGCGCGGGGTTCCCGGGCGCGTCGGTCGAGGTGGCGCTGCTGGACACCGCCACCCTGACGGCGGAGCAACTCAGGGCCACGGGAGCGACCATCGTCGCCGACATGGCCGGGCCGTTTCAGGGGGCGCAGCCGACGACGGCGCGGGCGGCCATTGAGGCAGGGCTGCACTACGTCGATCTGGCCGACGCCCGGGACTTCGTCGCCGCCTTCCCCGCGCTGGATGAGGCGGCGCGGGCGGCGGGCGTGGCCGCCCTGAACGGCTGCAGTTCGACCCCGGCGCTCTCCAATGCGGTTCTGGATTGGCTGACCGAGGGCTGGCGCGAGGTGGTCTCGATCGAGGCCGCCATCTCGCCCGGCGCGCGGGCGCCCAAGGGGCTGTCGGTCATGCAGGCCATCCTGTCGTGGATGGGCCGTCCGGTGCGGGTGTTCGAGGACGGGAGCTGGACCACACGGCGCGGCTGGAGCGGCCTGTACCGGCGCGACTTCGGCCCGGCGGGCGTGCGGCGGGTGTCGCTGTGCGAGACCCCGGACCTCGACCTGTTCCCGGCCCGGTTCCGGCCGAGGGAGCGGGGGCTGTTCCTCGCGGGGATGGAGCCCTGGACCCTGCATCTGGAAGCCTGGCTGCTGGCCCGGTTGATCGGCCTGTTCCGGTTCGATCCCGTGCCCTTGGCCAAGCTGCTGCTGGCGCTGGCGGGGCTTCATTCCGTGTCCGGTTCCGATCGCGGGACCATGCGGGTGCAGGCGTGGGGCGTGGATGCGCAGGGGCGGGCGGCGCGGGCCGTCTGGCGACTGGTCGCCGAGCCGGGGGAGGGGCCGGTGACGCCATCCCTGCCGGCCCTCGCCGCCATCCGCGCCATCGCCGCCGGCCGGATCATGCCGGGCGCCCGGGCCTGCGTCGGCGTCCTGCCGCTGGAGGCGATCACCGAGGAGATGACGCCGCATGGACTGGAGACTGAAACGATGACGGAGCGGGCCCTCTATCCCCGCGCCATAGGCCCGGCTTTCGATGGCCTGCCTGACGCGCTTCGGGCCCTGCACGAGACCCCGGGACGGTCGATCTGGCGGGGTCGGGCGATGACCGAGGGGGCGTCAGGGCCGCTGGCGGCGTTGGCGGCCCGCATTGTCGGCTTCCCGAAGGCGCAGGCCGACTGCGAGGCCGAGGTCGCCATCGACGCCGACGGCGAGCGCTCGATCTGGCGGCGGCGCATCGGCGGCCACGCCTTCGCCAGCACCCTGTCGCGGCCCCGGCCCGGCGGTCGGGTCAGCGAGCGGTTCGGGCCGCTGAGCATGGACCTGACCCTGACGCCGGAGGGCGGGCGACTGGTCTATCGGGTCGAGGGCTGGCGCGCCGGCCCGATCCCGCTGCCGCGCTGGCTGTGCCCGGCCACCGAGGCCTTTGAGGAGGTGGATGCCGAGGGGCGCTTCGTCTTCGACGTGACCATCACCGCGCCTTTGCTGGGGCGGCTGGTGCGCTATCGGGGCTGGTTGCAGCGGGCATGAAAAAGGGGACGCCGGGCGGCGTCCCCTCCTCCCCCATACGCGGGAACGGTTCGGCTTACGACGCCGGGGCCACGGTGGCGCGGCCGATCAGTTCACG
Source organism: Brevundimonas sp. GCM10030266 (assembly GCF_042666595.1). Classification (NCBI taxonomy): domain Bacteria; kingdom Pseudomonadati; phylum Pseudomonadota; class Alphaproteobacteria; order Caulobacterales; family Caulobacteraceae; genus Brevundimonas; species Brevundimonas sp. GCM10030266. Next base: position 261,088 of record NZ_JBHTCY010000003.1, on the reverse strand, counting down.
CGCCTGTGCGATGGCGGCTTCGGTGGTCAGGGTTCCTGCCTGGATCTCGTCGGCCCAGTCCATCAGCGGCTTGCCGGTGACGGCGCCGCGGTTGGCTTCTTCCTCGAGGTAGATGCCGCGGTTGCGGACGGCGACCTCCTCCCAGGCAGCGCGGACGCCGGCCCAGTAGTCTTTGGTGGCGGCCCAGTAGGCGTCACCCGGGGCGGCGTCATAGTTGTCGACGCGGCGGTAGGTGTTGATGACGTCCTCCTGGACGATGGCGACGGGTTCGCCTTCGTCGCCCTCGGCGGCGCCCATCTTGACGTTGTCCTGGATGTGGACCCAGCCTTCCGGCGTCAGGGCGTGGCGGTTGGTGCCCAGGTAGCGGTCGTAGATCGGGTTGCGCACCGCGTCGCGGCGGGCCAGCGGACGCCAGGTCGGGTCGGAGGTCCACTCCGACTGGCCGTGGTCATAGCCCCAGTGGCCGACGCCGCCGTAGCGGGGGCTGTCGTCCGTCTGCCAGACGGTCTGGGACCAGGCGCCGCGGCGTTCCTCGGCCGACACCGGGGTCAGCACCCAGCGGTTCGGACCGGCGTAGGTCAGGATGGTTTCGGGCTCATAGACCCAGTCCTGGCGCCAGTGCTTGATGACCATGTGGTTGCCCGCGTCATCGCTCATGACGAGGATGTGCTGCAGGCTGATCCGGGTTCCGTCGTCATGGACGACGCGGACGATCTCGTTGCCGGCGGAGATCTTCTCTTCCAGCGGCTCGTAGCCGGCGCGGAAGCTGACGTTCTCGCGCATGTCGAAACGGACCCGCCACTGGCCGGCCTGGGCGAGGATCGACCGGCGATCCCGCTCGAACTGGCTGGCCGCCGGGGCCTGGACCGAGGTCGCCGCGGGAGCGACTTCGGCCCCGTTTCCGGCATTGGCCGGGGCGGTCGCCGCGAGGGCGGCGGCCAGAACGGTGGTGAGCAACAGGGCTCGGCGCATGTGACAGGTCCTTCGAATGCGAGTCAGTCGCGTTATCGTCCCGCCCGATCAGTACCGCAAGGCCAGCGACAGGCCGAAGTTGCGGCCCGGCTGGGTGTAGGCGTCCTTGATCGCGGACGAGGCGGAGATCCCGCGGACATCGCTCCACAGGCTGTAGTTCTCGTCGAAGACGTTGAACACACCGGCGCGGGCGGTGACCTGATCGTTGACGTTCCAGTAGGCGGTCAGGTCCAGCAGGGCGAAGTCCTCGCCGACGTAGCAGCGCACGAGCGGATTGGTCGCGCTGTGGCAGGCGGTCAGGTTGATGGTGTCGCCCTGATCCTTGGCCTGCGACCAGGTGACGATGGCCTGACCACCGAAGCGACCGGCGGGATCATCGTAGCCCAGGCCGGCGACGACCTTGATCGGGTCGATCGACTCATAGGGGCGGGTCGTGCCGGCGTCGGTGATGTCGCCGTCGGCATAGGCGGCGGCGAAGCGGGCGCTCAGACCGTTGTCCCAGTACAGGTCGGCCTTGGCTTCCAGACCCTTGATCTCGACGTCCGAGAAGTTGACGAACTGGAAGGTGGCCGGGTTGGCGGGGTTGCCGAACTGACCGCCGATCTGCTGGCGGCTGATGAAGTTCTCATACTCCGACTGGAAGCCGACGAGCTGGCCCGAGAAGCGGCCGCCGGCCAGGTCGATGTTGCGGACCCGCAGGCCCAGCTCGACGCTGCGGCTGGTTTCCGGCTCGAGGTCCGGGTTGGAGATCGAGGTGTAGGCCTGGTTCACATTGGAGAAATAGTTGTTCACCTGGCTGGGCGTCGGCGACTTGAAGCCTTCGCCCCAGTTGGCGAAGACGCCGAAGGTGTCGGTGCTCCACCACATCACGCCCAGCTTGGGCGAGAAGTGGTCGCCGTCCTGATCGGCGCGCGAGGCGGCCGGGAACAGCGGATCGGCGGTGGTTTCCAGCTTGTAGCTGTCCCAGCGCAGGGCCGGGGTGATCGTCAGGGCGCCGTCCAGCAGGCTGATCTGGTCCTGAACGAACAGGCCGGCCAGGGTGTAGTCGGTCTTGGGGAAGGCGCTGACCGGGAAGGTTTCCGGCGGGGTCGGCACGGTGCCGCCCCGGACGCCTTCCTGGGTGGTTTCGGACCAGTCGCCGCCGACGGTGATGTTGTGGTCGCCGAACGCGCGGCTGGCGCTGGCGAACAGGCCGAAGACCTCGTTGTCGAAGGTGTTGTCGCGGGTGCGGTCGACGCCGGCGCGATCCTCGAAGGTGAACTGACGGGTGGTGGCGGTCTGCTGGTAGACCGAGACCTGACCGTGATCGAGACCCAGGGCGTCATTGATCCGCCAGTCGAGGCCGTAGCGCTCGCGCTCGGTGGTGTCCGCCGAGGTCAGGTTCTGCACGGCGGTCGCCGCGACGGGAACGGGCGGGGGCGTGGCGGCGAAGCGGGTGGCGCGACCGCTCAGGACGATGGCGTCGGCGCTCAGCTCATAGTGCTCGTAGGTGGCGCGCAGGCTCTGGCCCGGGGCGAAGTCCCAGACCAGCTTGCCGAGCCAGGCGTCCGACTGGATGTCCTGCGGGTTGGCGATGGTGCGCAGGCCGTAGTTGTAGCCCGGGCCGCTGACCCCGCTGATGGTGACGGAGACCAGCTCCTCGCCGGTGATGTTGCCGTGGGTCTCGGTTTCCTGGCTGTCACGGCCGGTCCAGGACAGCATGGCCGAGAAGTCGCCCGAGCGACCGGCGATGGTCGCCGACTTGGTCAGGCCCTCGTCGGCGGAGTTGTAGCCGACCCGGGCGCGGGCGCCGAAATTCTCGCCGTCGCGCAGCAGGTCGACCGGATCACGGGTGACGAAGCTGACGGCGCCGGCGACGCCGTCCGAACCGTACAGGGCCGAGGCTGGGCCACGCAGAATCTCGACCGACTTCATCAGGTCCAGGTCCGAATAGTCGCCGCGGCCGACGCTCTGGGCGCCGAAGCTGTAGCTGTCCGGGATGCGGACGCCGTCCACGATCATCAGCACGCGGTCGCCGCCGACGCCGCGGATGGTGAAGCCCTCATTGCCGGCGCGGCCCGAGGTGCCGGTGGCGGCGCCGAAGCGGGCGGGGGTGGTGACGACGCTGACGCCCGGCTCGAAGCGGATCAGGTCCTTGATGTCAGTGGCCAGCATGGCCTCGATCTGACGATCGGTGATGACGGTGACAGTGGCCGGAACCTCGTCGGTGCGGGTCTCGGTGCGGGTCGCCAGGACGGTGACCGGCGACAGCTCGGTCGCCTGCGGAGCGGCTTGCTGGGCCATGGCCGCGGGGGCGGCGGCGACGGTCAGGGCGGCGAGCCCGGCGGAGAGGAGGAGCGTGCGCATGTATGGTCCCGCTTGAAGAGATGGCGGGGCAATTAGTGCGAACGACTCTCACAATCAATCGCGTCTGCGACGGAGTTGTGACTCTGATGCGAATAAGTCGCAGTTATACGCCCCATGCAAGGGGCGCATAGCGGCGGTCAGTCGCGCTTGCGGACGAAGACGGTCCCGGCGGAGTAGCCGGCGCCGAAGCTGCAGATCAGGCCGGTGTCGCCGGGGGCGAAGCCGTCGTGGTGCAGGTGGAAGGCGATGATCGAGCCGGCCGAAGAGGTGTTGGCGTACTCGTCGAGGATGATGACGTTCTCGTGCGGCTCGGGCTCGCGGCCGAGGACCTTGCGGCCGATGAACTGGTTCATGTTGATGTTGGCCTGGTGGAGCCACATCCGCTTCAGGCCGGTGGGGTCGATGCCCAGTTCGCCCGCGTGGTCGACGATCATGTCCGAGACCATCGGCACCACATCCTTGAACACCTTGCGGCCCTGCTGGACGAACAGCTTGTCCGGGGCGCCGATGCCTTCGGGGGCGGCGTTGTTCAGGAAGCCGAAATTGTTGCGGATGTTGTTCGAGAAGCTGGTTTTAAGGCGCGAGCCGAGGATGTCCCAGCCGCCCGGGCCCGCCGTGTCGGCGCTCTCGATGATGACGGAGGTGGCGACGTCGCCGAAGATGAAGTGGCTGTCGCGATCCTTGAAGTTCAGGTGGGCCGAACAGACCTCGGGGTTCACCATCAACACCGCCTTGACCGAGCCGGAGGCGATGAAGTCGGCGGCGGTCTTCAGGCCGAAGGTGGCCGAGGAGCAGGCGACGTTCATGTCGAAGGCGAAGCCCTCGATGCCCAGGGCCTGCTGAACCTCGATGGCCATGGCCGGATAGGCGCGCTGCATGTTGGAGGCGGCGCACAGGACGGCGCCGATCTCGCTGACCGGCTTACCCCAGGCGGCGATGGCTTCCTGCGCGGCCTTCACGGCCATTTCGGCGAGGACCGAGAGCTCTTCGTTCGGGCGCTCGGCGATGTTGGGAGCCATGCGCTCGGGGTCGAGGACGCCGGCCTTGTCCAGCACGAAGCGCGACTTGATGCCCGACGCCTTCTCGATGAACTCGACCGAGGAGTGGGTCAGAGGGGCGACATCGCCCTCGGCGATCTCGGCGCTGTGGCGGTCGTTGAAGCGGTCGGCGTAGGCGTTGTAGGCCTCGACCAGCTCGGCGTTCGAAATGGACTGGTCGGGCGTGAAAAGCCCGGTGGCGGCGATAACGGCGTGGGTCACTCGGTGTCTTCCCTGCGGCGCCTGCCCTGGAGCGGCGTCCGTTCTTATTCCGAACTGATAGATAGGCTGGTCAGCGGCCCCGGTCGAGAGAGCGGATCAGGTATTGGGCGGCATGGAGATGCAGCCGTTCGACCATCTCGTCCTCGACGCTGATCGCCCCCTTGCCTTCGGATTCCGGCAGGGCGAAGGCAGCGACGATGGCGCGGGCGCGGGCGATCTCGGCCTCCGAGGGACCGAAGGCGGCGTTGGCCGGGGCGATCTGGGACGGGTGGATCAGGCTCTTGCCGTCGAAGCCGTAGAGGCGGCCTTGCGCGCATTCGGCGGCGAAGCCCTCAAGGTCGGTGAAGGCGTTGTAGACGCCGTCGAGGGCGAGCAGGCCGTTGGCGCGGGCGGCGGCGACGGTGGCGGCCAGCCAGGGCTTGAGCGGCTCGCGGTCGGGCGACGGGCCGGTGCGCAGGCCGATGGCCAGATCATTGACCCCCAGCATCAGGGCCTCCAACCGGTCCACGGCGGCGATGGCGTTGAGGTTCACGAGGGCGCGGGGCGTCTCGATCATGGCCCAGAGGACCGCGTCGGAGGGCAGGGCGGCGGTCAGGGCGCGGGCGGCGTCGGCGTCATCGACCTTGGGCGCGACGATCAGAGCGGCGCCTGCCTCGGACAGGGCCCTGAGGTCGTCGGCGCCCCAAGCGGTGTCCAGCCCGTTGATGCGGACGCCGAGGCGCGGGCCGAAGCCGCCGTCGCGCAGGGCCTGGACGGCGGCGGCGCGGGCGGCGGCCTTCATCTCCGGTGCGACGGCGTCCTCAAGGTCGAGGATGGCGACATCGCAGGGCAGGGTGCGGGCCTTCTCGATCGCGCGCGGATTGCTGGCGGGGAGGAAGAGGGCGGACCGCATCACCCTTGCGCTCAGACCTTGCCCGTGACCGGCACCAGCGCCCCCGTCACCGCCCGGGCCTCGGGGGAGGCGAGGAAGAGAATGACGCGGGCGAGGTCGGCGGGGGCGACCCATTTCGACGGGTCGGCGTCGGGCATGTCGGCGCGATTCTGGGCGGTGTCGAGGATCGAGGGCAGGACGGCGTTGACGGTGACCGAGGTCGACTTCAACTCCTCGGCGAGACTTTCGGTCAGGCGGTGGACGCCGGACTTGGAGGCGGCGTAGGCGCCCATGCCGGCGGCGGACTTCAGGGCGGCGTTGGCGCCGACGTTGACGATCCGGCCCTCGGGCGAGGCCTTTAGCCAGGGCAGGGCGGCGCGGCTGGCGTTCAGGGCGGTGGAGAGGTTCAGGGCGAACATCTTGTCCCAGGCGGGCTGTTCGTCATCGGTGGTCTGCCAGACGAAGCCGCCGGCGATGTTGAGCAGGGCGTCGATGCGGCCAAAGTGATCGGCGGCGGCGTTGACGGCCTGAATGGCCTCGGCCGGGTCAGTCAGGTCCACGCCGCCCAGTTCGTACACGCCGTCCGGCGCATCATGACCCTTGGCGTGGTCGATGATCGCGACCTTGAGCCCGTCGGCCAGCGCGGCCTTCACGACAGCGGCCCCGAGGGCGCCGTGGCCTCCGGTCACCAAGATCACGCGGTCAGACATGGGAACCCTCCGGCGGAAAAAGCAGTCTAAACAGTCTACTTAGTCCAGTTTGGTTGAAAAAAGACAACGAAAACAACGACTACTTCCGTCGCTAGAACTGGACGGTCTGAGCGGTTCAGGCCCCGGCGAAAACCTTGGCCATCAGCTGTTCAAGAGCATAGCGGTCCGATGCGTCAAAAGCGGACGTAACGGTCGCGTCCACGTCGAAAACCGCGATCAGGGCGCCCGAGGCGTCGAGGACGGGGACGACGATCTCGCTGGCCGAGCGGGGGTCGCAGGCGATGTGACCGGGGAAGGCGTGGACGTCCTCGACGATCTGGGTGGTGCGGGTGGCGGCGGCGGTTCCGCAGACGCCGCGCCCGAAGGCGATTCGCAGGCAGCCCAAGGTGCCCTGGTAGGGGCCGACCACCAGTTCGTCGCCCTTGGTCTCGTCCACGACGTAGAAGCCGGTCCAGAAGAAGGCCGGGAAGGCGTCGGCCAGCATGGAGGAGACCGTCGCCATGCGGGCGGTGCGGTTCGGCTCTCCGTCCAGCACGGCGAGGATTTCCGCCTCGACCTCCGCATAGCGGGCGGCCTTGTCGGCGGGGCGGTCGTCGCGGGCGACGTAGGACATCAGGACAAACTCCGGCAGGCGTCGCTCGCATATAGGCGGTGGCCCGGGCGGAAGCGAGGCCGGGGCTTTCGCCTGACAGGCGAGTGCCCAAGGCGCTGATTTCGGTGGACAACTCGCATAACGCCACAATTTCGACCCGTTGCGGCAACGCTTTGTCGCGGAACGGCGTTAACCTTGACAGCGCATTAACCTTTTCGGACCGTCGCGGTCCCGGGGCTGATGCGCGGGGGCGATACGCCTGACAGGTGTGTGAGGGGCCATGGCGGACGGGGACGGCGAACACGGACAAGGCTCGCGGTCCCGCGGGGCGCGCGCGCCGCTGGCGATCGCCGGCGTGGCGGGCGTGCTGGCGCTGGCCGCGGTCGCCATGGCGTCGTGCGGCGACCGGGGCAACGGCGTCCGCTTCTGGCAGGGCTCGCAGGCGTCCAACAGCTGTCCGCGCCCGGCCTCGATGAGCGGGTCCGAGTTCAATGCGCAGGAGACCGGGCTGCGCGTGCTGCGCCGGGCCGCCTTCCAGAACGACTTCTTCGCCCAGCTGGAGCTGGGCGCGCGCTATTCGGCGGTGAAGACGACCGACAAGAATATCGAGGATCCGATCGAGGCGGCGACCTGGCTGGCGATGGCCCTGTCGAACGACGAGGGCTACGCCCCGATCAACCGCACGCGCCGCGACGGCTGGGGCGGCTGGCGTCCGCTGTCGCGCTATGACGACTGCCGCGCGTTCGAGCGGCACGAGGCCTATCGCAAGCTGGACCGGCTGCTGGGCAATATGACGGTGGATGAGCAGTCGGCGGTGCGCGACCGGGTCATCTATGTCCTGTCGACCCAGGACGCCGAGGGCTATCGCACCCTGGCCCGGCTGCATGACGGCATGTACGGCCCGTTCGGCGAGCCGGAGGACAACCGCGAGGCGCGGGAGGCCTGGGGCCGGGGCAATGCCGACCGGGGGCAGGGGCGCGACCGGAACCGGCGCGGCTATCCGTCGGCGCTGGGGCTGTTCCAGCGCAATGACGTGGACGCCTATCTCTACAACTATCTGGCGGTGCAGACCGGCGACGTGGGCGCCTATGTGCTGATGCGCGACTTCGAGCGGTCGGCGCCGAGCCGGGCCCAGTACCAGCGCTTCGTCGAGGTGAAGGCGCGGCAGTGGACGCCGCCGTTCGAATTCTATCCCAACACCGCGCCGCAGTCGGGGGTGCCCTTCTCGGACGAAAGCCGTCCGCGCGGCGACGCTTATGAATATGCGCTGGGCCGGATGGGCGGGGAGCTGCCGTTCATCCATGTGGGCCGGGCGCTGCGCTATCTGGGCGTGACCGAGACGGCGGCGCAGCGGCCCGAGGACCTGTCCAAACGCCAGATCGAGACGCTGGAGGCCATGCTGGGTCACGCGATGGAGGGGCGGCTGTCGCATCTGGAGCGGGTGCGCGCGATCCAGCTGGCGGCGGTGAACGGCTCGTCCGAGGCGCAGCTGGTGCTGGCGGTGATGTACGCCGAGGGGATCGGCCTGCCCGCCGACTACGCCCGCGCCTTCAAATGGTTCGAGGAGGCGGCGCGGCAGGGCAATGGCGAGGCCAAGTTCGCCATGTCCAGCTACTTCGCCCTGGGCGTCGCCGGAGTGGCCGATCAGGACAAGGCCCAGGCCGTCGCCTACCGCATCGATTCCGCCCTGGCGGGCTTCGGCCCGTCGGCGGGGCGCCTGCAGGCCGTGCTGGCCCAGGTGTCCCGTGCACAGCGCCGCTAAGGAGGGCGTGACCCCATGACCCGTAACGCTTTCGGACTTCTGGGTGGTGTTGCGGCGGTCGTCGCCGGCGCGGCCCTGACGATGATCGCCGAGCCGGCGCAGGCCCAGACCGCCGCGCGGGTCGAGAGCCAGACCCGGCCCAATTTCGGCGTGCTGCTGGACCCGCCGGTGCGGTCCTACAGCCAGAGGCGCGACCGCAACCGCTATGACTATCGCCGTCACCGTCCGGACTGGCGTCCGGGCCTGCCGCCGCTGCGGCCGGGCGGGGAGGAGATCGTGCTGGTCGACTGCGGCGGAAATCCGGGATCGGGCGCGGTCGAGGATGCGGTGCGCCGGGTGCGGCCGGGCGGGACGCTGGTGATCCGCTCGCGGGCGGGCGCCTGCGTCGGCTGGCTGAATATCGACAAGCCGATGACCATCATCGGCGAGGGCGGCTTTGATCCGCGCGACTGGGGCCGCCAGCCGGGCGCGACCCTGCAGGCGCCGGACGGCCTGCCGTGCATGACGGTGGCGGCGGGGGTGCGGGTCGAGGTGCGCGACGTGCTGTTCGCCTCGCCGCGAGCGGGCGACGCCGCCTGCGTGGTCGGCTACGGGGCCGAGATCGTGATGAACAGCGTCGGCTTCCGCCATGCGGGCGACGAGGCGGCCATCTATGTGGACGGCGGCCTGCTGGACATCCGCAATGCGGTGATGGAGGCGCGCACCATCGCTCCGGCCATCGTGACCGACGGGGCGGTGCTGACCACCGCGGAGCTGGTGGTGACGGGGGCGCAGTCGGGGGTGGAGATCACGCCGGGGGCAGGTCCGGCCTCGCGCATTTCGGCCACGACCTTGCTGGGGACCAATGCGCCCAACGCCTTCGGGCCGCGCAGCATCGGGGTGATCGTCCGCGCCGGTCGCGACTATGGCCGGGTCGAGATCGACAGCACCGCCGTCTGTGGCTTCGTCGAGGGCGTGGTGGTCGAGGGAGCCTCGGTCTCCATCGAGGGCAGCCGTATCTGCCGCTCGGACAAGGGGGTTGTGCTGTACAGCGGCGAACTGCGTCTGGCCGACAGCCGGGTGCGGGCCTCGACGGTGGGCGTCGCCGCCGCCGCGGGCAACGCCGTGATCGTCAACAACGTGCTGGCCGGGATGCGCGACCCGATCTACCGCGAGCCGCGCGCCAATGTGCAGGCCAGCGGCAACCGCGTCTGGTCGCAGGCCGTGTGCCGCCCGCAGTTCCGCGACCGCTATCGCGGCCGGCATGAGCCCTACTGGCGTCCCGGCGACGGCTGGGAGTGCGCGCGCGGCTCGTATCCACAGGGCTGGTGGGCCCAGGAGGACGGCATGCTGGGCGTCCAGTACGCGGACGACGGCTATGCGCTGGACGGCTGGGACGACTACCAGAACGGCGACGGCTGGTATGACCGCGACGGCCGGTATGTGCGCGATGACCGGTATCGCGGCGAGGACCGCTGGAGCCGGGGCGGCGGCGGGTTCTGGGGGCGGTAGGGGCCTTGGACGGCGGGTTCAGCTGAGGTTGCTTGATCGCCCCGGTGCTGATCTCAGTCGCTTGAGGTCCGAGTCGCGTAGAGCGTCTGGTTGACACCTTGGTCGCTCAAAATTACCTCTCGTTGCACGGGGGGAACCGCATTGAGCGACCAAGAAATCGAAGCGCTGGAAGCGCGTCTGGCTGAACTTAAGGCGGCGCGTGATGCCAAGCAGGGGGAGCCAACCCCTGAAGCGCCGGTTGCAACCGTTCAGCCCGTAACATCGAGCAAGTCCAACGAGGCGAAATGGATCATTGGCGGCGCTGTCGTGTTCGTTGTCGTGGTCGGCCTGCTGCTGCTTGGCACTTCAGACAATGGACCAACACCGCAAACTTCTACGGCGCATACGGCGCCAAGCGGCGATGTCGAGATCGTGGAGCCGGAACCCAAGGCGTCTGCTGAGCCGCCTTCCCCTTGGGTTTATACGCGTGACGTCGATCCAATGGACGACAGCGTGACTGAGTTAGCCTGTGTGACTTCAACCAATGAAGCCCAACTGGGTTGGCCATATGGCAATCTGGGCGCGCGCCTGTGTATCCGAAAGACGAAGAAGTGGGGCACCGACATCTTCATCGCGATGAACGGAGATGCCCAGATCCTCTGCCGATCCTACGATGAGTGTCGCATCCCGACCCGGTTCGGCGAGGCTGACCCTGTGCGCTATCGTGGAACGGATTCCGCTGATGGCAGCAGCCATATCGCGTTCATCGCAGACGGCTCTGTCGGTGGGTTCATTGAACGGCTGAAAGACGCCGACACTACCCGAGTGTCGCTGACTTTCTATCAGGCAGGCGACCAAGTGATGGAGTTCAATACAAGGGACTTCCAGTGGCCAGTACCTGCTCAAGCCGATCAATGATCGTACATGGTGATGGATTTAGCTTCGGTGCCTTTGGAGGGAATGCATGAGGTTCGTTCAGTTTGTTGGCGGCCATGGCTCTCCCGTGGCGGGTAAGCCCGTCTTCGTGAACGCGGATGCTGTCGGCATTGTGTTTGAAGGCGCGGGATCGAAAGATGGTCGTCCCATCACCGCTATACACTGCGGCGGCTTCCCCGTTCTGGTGGCCGGTAGCATTCAAGAAACGCTCGCAGCGCTGCGCCGACCGACGACCTGATATAGTCTATGCTGGCGGCCAAAGGCCGCCTTGTTGACGGGCAGCGCATTTCCCCAGTAGGCCCGGAGGGACTCGAACCCCCAACCAGACCGTTATGAGCGGTCGGCTCTAACCATTGAGCTACGGGCCCCCGGAGCGGAGGACTTTCCGCATAGACGAAATCTCTGGAGATTTCGTCCATAATTCTTCCATGCCATTTTTTGGATTCAGGTCGTTCCGACCTGAAGCAAAAATGGCGGGGCAGGCCGGGCGGCGGCTTGCCAAGCGCTCCGGTGGACCGCCCCGCCTTCGCCGCCGATCTGTCGGCGATTTCACGCAGATGAACGGATCCTGCCAACGGACCCTGACCACGCGTTCAGGCGCTTACGGTCATGGTTGGAACACGAACGCCGCTGAGGGTGTTCGCAACGTCTCGCTTCTCATGGAGTCCGATCCAATGACCCGCCGTCCCGCCGCCGCTGTCGCCGCGATGCCCGCCGTTTCCAACCGCGCCCTGATGATCGGCGGCGCGATGATGGCCGCCGCCGCCCTGCTGGCCGCCGCGCCCTCCGCCCACGCCCAGTCGCAGCCCTCGGGCGGCGCGCCCCTGACCATCCAGGCGGTGACCGAGCGGCCGAGCCTGAACCTGTCGGCCTATGGCGAGGTCAAGGCGACGCCGGACATGGCGACGATCACCTTCGCCGTGGTCAATGAAGCCCCGACCGCCGCCGAGGCCATGGCCCAGAACGCCACGAAGATGAACCAGGTCATCGCCGCCCTGCGCCGCGCCGGCATCGCCGAACGCGACGTCCAGACCTCGGGCCTGAACCTGTCGGCCCAGTATGACTATGTCGAGAACAACCCGCCGCGCCTGCGGGGCTATCAGGCCAGCAATCAGGTGACGGTGGTCATCAATGACCTGACCAAGGTCGGCTCGACGGCGGACGCCGTGGTGGCCGCCGGGGTCAACCAGATCAACGGCATCAGCTTCGGGCTGAAGGATCCGTCGGCGGCTGAAAACCAGGCCCGTCAGATCGCCGTGCGCAACCTGCAGGCCAAGGCGGCCCTGTATTCCCAGGCCCTGGGCACGCCGCTGGGCGGCATCCGCTCGCTGACCGAAGGCGGCGGCTACGCCCCGCAACCGCCGCGCCCGATGTATGCGATGGCGGCGCGGATGGAGATGGCCGACTCGACCCCGATCGCCGCCGGTGAACTGACCGTGCGGATCGATATCACGGGGGTGTATGATCTGAACCGCTGAGAAGGTTTCAGGTTCTAGGTTTCAGGTTCGAGGGGACGGGAGGGGTGCGAACAGCGCCCCTCCCGTTCTGCTTTGCGGGGCCCTGAAACCTGGCCCCCAGAACCTGAAACCTAATCTCCCGACTTCACCAGCATCAGGCCGATGGCCACGTTCAGCAGGTTGGCGACCATGACGATGGCCAGGGTGGTGACCGAGTCGAAGCGGGCCACGACCACGGGCAGGGACCACGGCAGGCCGGTCACGGTGGCGGGGGTGAAGGTCACCCGCTCGGGCGGCAGGCCCAGCAGCTCCAGCCCCGGCGTGAACGCCATCATCAGCGCCAGCACCGTGAGCAGCAGATAGCCGCCGTACAGCGGCCAGCGCAGGCGGGAGAGGGTCTGGATCATCGGGTTCCTCCGAGAGGGAGGGAAGGCCGGCGCCGGGGCGGCGTCAAGCGGGTGCTACTCAATCTGGAAGGCGACCGTGACGCGCGACGTTGCCGTGACCGGTTCCGGCGCGACGGCGATACTGACAGCCGGTCCGCGAACTCGGTTGCCGGTCACCACGACGTCCGCCATTTCCCCGTCTTGTTGGTCCGCGCCCACGAGGCGCGACGACGGATCCTGGATGCGCAGGATTCCCACGATCCGACGCCCTGAGGCGTCAGACAGCATCCGGGCTTGGCGCTCCGCGTCGGCGAACGCTGCGCGATTGGCCGCCTCCCGAAGGGCGCGCATGTCAGAAACCGAATAGTCACGGACTCGCGCCGAGCCAGCGCCCAGTTCGGACGCCAATGACAATGCGTCACCCGCGCGCTCGGCGGGAGCCCCTTTAAAGGTCAGTTCCGTGCCCACGTTGTATCCGACCACCGGACAGTCATCGGTGTCGCGATCGTACTGACTGGCGCCGCAAGCTGGGTCGAATGTCGGCTGCAGCGCGATCTCGCCCGTAGTGATCGCAGAACGGGAAAGTCCGGAGAGCGTCGGCAGGTCGTCCATCATGCGTGTCTGGACCGCCGCGAGATTTCGCAAGGCCTCGACCTGCGTTGCGCCCCGACCATTGATGCTGACGGTGATACGGAACTGGTCGGGCTGGGCCTCTACCTCGGCGGAACCGGTGACGAGAATCGACGGTGGACCCGCTAAACCCTGTTGAGCGGCCACGGGCTGGGCGATGGCCAGCAAAAGCGCGGCCAGACCAAGCGATTTCAGCATGATAAAACTCCCCTTCCGATGAAGGGGACGCGATCAACGCCCTAGGGTCAAGCCGTTGTTTTGATGTTGTTGTCGTCGTCCAGCAGGACGACGTTGGGCGACCACTGGCGGGCTTCTTCCGACGGCAGCTGGCCGTAGGTCACGACGATGACCTTGTCGTTCTTCTGCACCAGACGGGCGGCGGCGCCGTTGACGCCGATGACCTTGGAGCCGCGCGGGGCCTCGATGGCGTAGGTGGTGAAGCGGGCGCCGTTGGTGATGTTCAGCACATCCACCTGCTCGTGCGGGAAGATGCCCGCCGCATCCAGCAGGTCCATGTCGATGGCGATGGAGCCCTCGTAGTCGAGGTCGGCCTGGGTCACCGTGGCGCGGTGCAGCTTGGCCTTCATCAGGGTGACCAGCATGGGAAGCGCGGTCCGAATACAACGCGGGGCGATAGGCCCCCGCTCGCAGGCGGCTGATATAGTGATTTCAGCGGCCGGCTTCAATCACGCTTTCGGCAGCGCACCATAAGCAATGGTGCGGCGCATTCGCCCGTGACGAGACGTTCATTTGACCGCAAGCCCTGCCGTCCTATGGTCAAAATGTGGCCATGACCCGGCCCGCGCCTGAGACGACGTGTCGACCCCATGAAGCAATTCTTCCTGACCATGGGCGGCGTGTTCGCCGGCCTGTTCCTGTTCTTCGTGGTGATCCCGTTCGTGTTCCTGACGATCGCCATCGCCTCGGTCAGTTCGAAGGAGCCGGTCCAGTCCAATACCGTGCTGGAACTGGACCTGCGGGAAGGCATCAGCGACCAGACCCCGACCAGCCCGTTCGCGGTGTTCGGCGGGGCGGGGCTGTCGACCGTGCAGATCGTCGATACGCTGGCCCAGGCCCAGGCGGACGACAAGGTGAAGGCCCTGCTGATCCGCCTGCCGGAAGCCGGGATCACCCCGGCGGCGGCGGACGAGATCCGTCAGGCGGTGCGCCGCTTCCGCGGGTCGGGCAAGATCGTCATCGCCCACAGCCAGGGCTTCATGCCGGTGGGCACGACGGTGTCCAGCTACATGGTCGGGGCCTCGGCGTCCGAGCTATGGATGCAGAACACGGCCGGGTTCCAGCTGTCGGGCTTCTCGGCCGAGACCGTGTTCCTGGGCCGCGCCTTCGACCGGTACGGCGTCGATGCCCAGTTCGAGCAGCGCTACGAGTACAAGAACGCGGTCAACGAATATACGCAGAGCGATTTCACCGCCGCCCACCGCGAGGCGATGACGGCGTGGATGACCTCCATCTACACCAGCGCGCTGACCCATGCGGCGCAGGACCGCAAACAGACGCCGCAGCAACTGCGCGCGACCATCGAGGCCGGGCCGTATTCGGCGCAGGACGCGCTGCGTCTGCGTCTGGTGGACAAGATCGGCCAGGTCGAGGAGGCCGAGGCCGAGGTCAAGCGCCGCGCCGGCCGGGGCGCGGAGATCATGGCGTTCAGCGACTATGCCGCCAGCGTCGGCGAGCGCACCGGCTCGGGCAAGGACGCCATCGCCATCGTGGGCGGAGAAGGGGCCATCATCACCGGTCGCGACAACGGCGGCAGCCCGTTCGGCGGCGGCGCCTCCATCGCCTCGGACCTGACGGCCAAGGCCATCTATGAGGCCATCGAGGACAAGGACGTGAAGGCCATCGTCTTCCGCGTCTCCTCGCCGGGCGGTTCGCCGGAGGCCTCGGAGCAGATCCTGGCCGCCGTGCGTGCGGCCAAGGCGGCGGGCAAGCCGGTGGTGGTGTCGATGGGCGACTATGCGGCCTCGGGCGGCTACTGGATCAGTTCGGAGGCCAGCTGGATCGTGGCCCAGCCCACGACCCTGACCGGCTCCATCGGCGTGTTCGGCGGCAAATTCGTGCTGGCCGACGCCCTGGGCCGGTTCGGCGTGGACATGCGCCACCTGTCGGTCGGCGGCGAATACGCCGACGCCTTCTCGCCGTCGCAGCCCTTCACCCCGGCCCAGCGCGCGGCCTTCGCGGCCCAGATCGACCGCACCTATGAGGAGTTCATCACCCGCGTCTCGACCGGGCGTCGCCTGCCCGCCGAGCGGGTGCGCGAGATCGCCAAGGGCCGGGTCTGGACCGGCGCCCAGGCGCACGGCATCGGTCTGGTCGACCAGTTGGGCGGACTGGAGGAGGCCATCGCCAAGGCCAAGTCGCTGGCCAACATCGGCGCTGACGTGGAGGTGCGGTTCAAGCGCTTCCCCGAGCCGAGCTCGCCGTGGGAGGCCCTGTCCAAGGCGTTCGGCGTCTCCAGCGAGGCGGCGCGGGTGCTGGTCGGCATCGGCGGGGTGATGAATGACCCGCAGGCGGAGGCGGCGGTTCGTCGCATCGAGACCGACCGCCAGCGGGCGTCGGGCGCGTCGGTGCTGGCGGATCAGCCCTACTGAGCGCGATCGGCGTGACCGGACACTCGCCTGTGAAGCCTGGTCGCATTGACCGCGGGCCTGTGTGGACCGACATTGGGCGTTCGGCGTTGTTCTCAGCGCCTCAATTGGTGAAGACATGACCCCTTCCGACCCCCTGATCTTCGGCGCCTCGGCCCGTCGTCCGTCCAACGGACTGCTGGGACCGGTGGTGTGGCTGTTCGGCCTGATCGCCACCATGGTCGCCATGGCCGTCGGCGCGGTGCTGGCGGTGGTGACCGCCGCCGCCGTGGCGGTGATCGCGGTGATCGCGGCGGTGCTGGTCTTCTTCGCCGGGATCGCCCTGCGCGCCCGCCGCACCATGACCCGTCGCAACCGCCGCGCGGACGACGGCGTGATCGAGGCCCGCAAGGAAGGCGACGCCTGGGTCGCCTATGGCTGGGAGCGCACGGGCCGCTAAAGGCCGGCCCCGCCATGCTGATCGTCAAGGACGCCCCGTCCCCCAATTTCGACGCCCGCCGCGGTCCGCCGGACATGCTGGTGCTGCACTATACCGGGATGCAGACGGCCGAGGCCGCCGTGGCCCGCCTGCGTGACCCGGAAGCCAAGGTCTCGGCCCACTATGTGGTCGATGAGGACGGCTCGATCCTGCGGCTGGTGGCCGAGGAACGCCGGGCCTGGCACGCGGGGCGCGGCGCCTGGCAGGGCGAGACCGACTGCAACGCCGCCTCCATCGGCATTGAGATCGTCAATCCGGGCCATGAGTTCGGCTATCGCGACTTCCCCGAGGCGCAGATCGCCTCGGTGATCAGCCTGATCAGCGACATCCGGACCCGCTGGACCATCCCGGACGCGCGGATCATCGGCCATTCGGACCTCGCCCCCGAGCGCAAGCAGGATCCGGGCGAGCGGTTCCCGTGGAAGCGGCTGGCCGGGGTCGGGCACGGCCTGTGGTTCGAGCCGGCGCAGGAGCGGATCGCCGCCCTGGGCGCCCCGCTGGGGCCGGGAGATGAAGGGCTGGGCGTCATCGTCCTGCGCGCCGGCCTGCATCGGCTGGGCTATGCGCTTCAGCCGGGCGGCGATTACGACGACGCGACGAAGCTGACCGTCGAGGCCTTCCAGCGCCACTGGCGTCCCGGACAGGTGGACGGCATCGCCGACGGCGAGACGCGGGCGACCCTGATGGGGGTGCTGCAACTGGCGACGGCCGAGAGCACGACCGGGGTGCTGAACTAGGGGTCGGCGCGGTCCTGGCGCGGGCCGAAGACGCGCATGACCGTGACTTCAAGCGCCTGTTCGTCGATCTTGTAGATAATGGTGTGGCCCTCGACGACGCGCTGTCTCAGCCCCGGCTTGGCGCTTCCGGGCCATCGATCTGGCCTGAACTGAAGCTCAGCCACGGCGCGGCTGATGCGGGTCATCCTGAGGCGCGCCTTGAGCCCGCTGCCGGGTTGAAGCAGCCATTTGCCGATCAGATTGAGATCGCGACGGGACCGCGCGGTGAAATAGACCGCGTAGTCCGTCATCTAGCTTATGGCCGGATCGTCGAGGTCCTCGCCGGCCGCCCAGCGGTCAAGCCAGTCGAGCGCCTCCTGACCCCCGATAACGCGTCCGGCGGCGATATCCTCTTCAGCCTCGGCGATGCGCTCCAATTCCCACGCCAGGCGCGCCTCGCGTTCGGCCGGGGTCTCGGTCGCGAGGTCGACAGGGTATTTCGGCGCGGGATGGGCCATGACGGACAAGGTATCACAACCCATCGTCGCGGGCATCATGCGGTTGACCCCGGGGGCGGGGAGGGGCATCAGTCCGCCCGTCAGACGGCCGGGCGGTCGCGGCGGGGCTTATGGTCCCGTCGAGGAAAGTCCGGGCTCCACGGTGAAAAGGCGGCGGGTAACGCCCGCCCGGGGTGACCCGAGGGATAGCGCCACAGAAAGCAAACCTCCTCCCTTGCGAGGGGGGGAAGGGTGAAAGGGTGGGGTAAGAGCCCACCGCGGGACTGGCAACAGGACCGGCATGGCAAGCCCCGCCTGGAGCAAGACCGAATAGGGATGTCGCGTGGGCTTCGGCTCACAGGGCTCACCGCCCGAGAGCATCCGGGTAGGTCGCGAGAACCGGTCAGCAATGGCCGGTCCAGAGGAATGATCGTCGCCGTCTTCGGACGGAACAGAACCCGGCTTACAGGCCGTCTGATATTTCTCTTTTTGTGGGGCTACCGCTCGCGCCGCGGGCGCTCGCTGCTTGAGCCCTATTATTTTGGCCCTAGCGCTCGCGACGCGGTCGCTCGCTGCTTGAGGGCGGGCCGCGAAGCGGCCGTGGGCTCGAAATTTCTTATTTCGATGGGACTGGCGCCGCGCGTTCGTGGGAGTGCGCCTCTGCGTCCCGGTTAACCGCTTGGATCGAAAGGGCTGTCAGGATCGGTCCACCTTGGTCCACAGGCGGATCGTTCGCTGTATGTTCCGGTTTTTGCTGATTTTTGCGCCAGCTTGACCGTTAACGATCGTCAACTAATCCCATTGAGGCGCATCTGATCCCATGCTATCCCAATTGCTCAGTAGGGCTTGGGTGCGCCGACTGGCGTTTCATCGGGATTTCAGGGGACGGGCCGAAGGGTCCGGATTGGGCAGGGCGTGTTTCTCTCGACCTATGAGAAACAATTGGACGGCAAGCGCCGCCTGCTGATCCCGCAGGAGTTCCGCACCGCCGACAACGGCGCCGAGCACGGCGTCTTCTGCTTCTTCTCGATCGAGTCCGACTGCCTCGAGGCCGGCGGCGACAAGCTGATGGCCGAGTATGTGGCCATGATCGAGGAGCTGCCCTTCGGCGACGACCTCCGCACCGCCCTGGAAGAGACCTTCTTCGCCGGTCAGCGCCCGCTGTCGTACGACGGCGGCGGCCGGATCACCCTGCCGGAAGGCCTGTGCCAGGAAGCCGGGCTGGGCGATGACGTGGTCATCGTCGGCCTGGGCTCTCGCTTCCAGATCTGGGATCGCGCCCGCTGGAACGCGCGTCGCGAGGAGCGTCGGGCGCTGGCGCGTCAGGCTGTGCGCGAGCGCGGTGAGGCCGGGCGTCTGGCCCTGCGCGCCAGACGTCCGCAAGGGGAGGGCGCATGACCTCTCCGCACGCGCCGGTCCTGATCGACGAGGTTCTGGAGGCTCTGAAGCCGCAGAAGGGCGACGTCATCATCGACGCCACCTTCGGCGCCGGCGGCTATACGCGCGCCATCCTGAAGGCCGGCGCGACGGTGATCGCGCTCGATCGCGATCCGACGGTGCAGGTCCACGCCGACGCCGTGGCCAATGACTATCCCGAGACCTTCCGCCTGATCCGCACGCCCTTCTCCGGACTGGCCGACGCCTTCGCGCAGACGGGCGAGGCGAAGCTGGACGGGGTGGTGTTCGACATCGGCGTGTCGTCGATGCAGCTGGATCAGGCCGAGCGCGGCTTCTCCTTCATGCGCGACGGACCGCTGGACATGCGGATGAGCGATGAGGGCGTCACCGCCGCCGACATCGTCAACAGCTGGGACCACGGTCCGCTGGCCCATATCTTCAAACTGTACGGGGACGAGCGTCAGTCGGGCCGGGTGGCGACGGCCATCCTGCGTCGCCGGGTCGAGCAGCCGTTCAGCCGGACGCTGGATCTGGCCGAGGTGGTCGAGAAGGCGTTGGGCGGCCGTCGCGGCGCCGCCATCCATCCGGCGACCCGGGTGTTTCAGGCCCTGCGCATCGCGGTGAACGACGAGCTGGGCGAACTGCGCGCCGGGCTGGAAGCGGCCGAGGCGACGCTGGCGCCGGGCGGGCGTCTGGCGGTGGTGACCTTCCACTCGCTCGAGGACCGGATCGTGAAGGCCTTCCTGACCGAGCGCACGGGCAATGCGCCGGGCGGGTCGCGCCATGCGCCGGTCGCCGTCGAGACGCGCAAGCCCAGCTTCACCCTGAGCTTCAAGGGCGCGGTCGAGGCGGGCGAGGCCGAGCTGGCCGTCAATCCGCGCGCCCGGTCGGCCAAGCTGCGCGCTGCTGTGCGCACGGACGCGGCGCCGTGGGGCCCGATCGGCGGAAAGGTCGCCGCATGAACGCCGCCGTCGCCCGCCACGCCCTGAACCGCCTGTTCGCCTGGAAGATCCGCGGCGTCCGCTGGATCGAGATCATCGGCGTGCTGATGGTCGCGGCCATGATCTTCTCGGTCTATCTGGCCAAGGCCGCCGCCGCGCGCGAGAGCGCCCGCATCGCCGAGCTGGAGCGTCAGATCGGCGAGAGCGGCGAGCGGGTGCGCCTGCTGCGCGCCCAGGTCGCCCGGCTGGAGCAGCCGGCCCGGCTGGAGGCCCTGTCGCGCGAGGTCGGGCTGGGCCCGGTCGAGATGAAGCGTCAGGCCAGCGAGGACGCTCTGCAGACGCTGAAGCCGGTGGCCGCGCCTCCGGCTCCGGCCCCTGTGGCCGCGCCGGCTGCGACGGCTGAGGTCGAGGCGGAAGCGCCGGCGCCGGACGCGGAGGGCGGCCGATGAGCGTGCACGATCCCCGCGCCTGGGAGCGCCCGCAGCCGCGTCCGGCCAATCCTATCCCCTACGGCCTGCGTCGTCTGGCGCCGTCCTGGCGCTGGCTGAGCGAGGCGATGTGGTGGGTCGAGCATTCGTTCGGCCGCGCCCGCGCCAACGCCCGGCCCGAGGAGGACACCCGCGTCCGCATCTTCCTGATCACCACGGTGTTCTCGGTGATCTTCTGCGCCCTGGCGCTGGGGGCGGCGAATGCGGCGCTGCTGAAGCCGAAGGGCGCGGTGGGCTCGGTGTCCAATCCGAACGCCGTATCGCGTGGCGACATCGTGGATCGCAACGGCGCCCTGATGGCGACGAACGTCACCCACTACAGCCTGTATGTGAACCCGAACGAGGTCTGGGACCCGGAGCTGGCCGCGCAGCAGATCCGCCGCGCCCTGCCGCGCGTGTCGGCCAGCAAGCTGCGCAATGTGCTGGACGGCCGGCGCCGCCTGCTGGTGCTGCAGCGCCTGACCCCGGAAGAGAAGGCCGCCGTTCACGGGCTGGCGCTGGGCGGGGTGACGTTCGAGCCGGAAGACCTGCGCATCTATCCGCTGGAAGGTTCGGCGCGGCATGTGCTGGGCGCGTCGGATACGGGCGCGCAGGGCATTTCGGGCGCTGAACTGGCCTTCAACAACGAGATCCGCGCGGCGGGTCAGAATGGCGGCAGCTTCCCGCTGTCGATCGACCTGCGGGTGCAGGGCGTGCTGGACAACGAGCTGGCGGCGGCGGCTTCGGCGGTGCAGGCCCACGGCGCCGTGGGCGTGGTCGCGGACGCCACCACCGGCGAGATCCTGGGCATGTCGAGCTGGCCCACGACCGACAGCAAGAACCTGGTGACCTCCGGCCACTACGAGATGGGGTCGGTGTTCAAGACCTTCACCATCGCGGCCAGCCTGGACACCGGCAAGGTCGACATGAACACCATGTTCGACGCCTCCCAGCCCTATATGATCGGCAACCGCCGCATCACCGACTTCCACGCGACCAACAAGATCCTGTCGCTGGAGGAGGTCTATCTGCACTCGTCCAACATCGGCACCTCGCGCATGGCGGTGGAGCTGGGCTCGAACACGATGCGGGACTATTTCCAGCGGCTGGGCCTGCTGGAGGCGGCGCCGATCGAACTGCATGAGTCCGCCCGCCCGCGCCTGCCGCGCAACTGGGAAGACTCCAGCCGGGCGTCGATGTCGTTCGGCTACGCCATCATGATCACCCCGCTGCAGATGACGGCGGCGACCGTGGCCCTGGTCAACGGCGGGATGTATCGCCCGCTGACCCTGCGTCGCGGCGGCACGGGCGTCGAGGGCCGCCGGGTGGTCAGCGCCGAGACCTCGCGGGCCATCCGCGACCTGATGCGCGCCAATGTGCTGCGCGGCTCGGGCAAGTCGGCCAATGCGCAGGGACTGCGCGTCGGCGGCAAGACGGGCTCGGCCAACAAGCTGGTCAACGGCCGCTATGATCCGCGCCACGGCGTCGGCTCCTTCGCCTCGGTCTTCCCGGCGGACGGCGGCGAGAACACGCGCCGCTATGTGATCTTCGTCCTGATCGACGAGCCGGCGCAGGGCTCGCAGCTGGGCGGCGCGGTGGCCGCGCCGACGGCGGGTCGGGTCATCGACCGCATCTCCGGCTTCCTTAATGTGGAGCGGGTGGCGGACCCGATCGTCCCCGGACTGGCGGCGCCGCGATGATCGCCGCCCAGCCCTCCGTCAAACTGTCCGACCTGCTGCGCCGCGATGTGTCCAGCGATCCGGTGATCACCGGCGTCACCGCCGACAGCCGCAAGGTCGCGCCCGGTTCGCTGTTCGTGGCCCTGCCGGGGACCGCCGCCGACGGCCGCGCCTTCATTCCGCAGGCCCTGTCGCAGGGCGCCGCCGCCGTGCTGGCGCCGTCCGACACGGACGCGGCCCTGGCCCCGGTGCTGGTGACCTCGGGCGATGTGCGCCGGGCCTACGCCATCGCCGCGCGCAGCTTCTACGGCGCCCAGCCGAAGACCTGCGTGGCCGTGACCGGGACCAACGGCAAGACCTCGGTCGCCGCCTTCTGCCGCCAGATCTGGGCGGCGCTGGGCCTGACCTCCGCGAGCATGGGCACGCTGGGGGTTTTGAAACAGACAGGTAACGTTAATCAGGCGTTGACCGGCCCCGGCCTGACCAGCCCGGACGCCGCCGACGCGGCCCGCATGCTGGCCCAACTGGCGCAGGAAGGGGTGACCCATCTGGCGCTGGAGGCCTCATCGCACGGCATCGACCAGCGCCGTCTGGACGGGGTGACGCTGAAGGCCGCGGCCTTCACCAACCTGACCCAGGACCACCTCGACTATCACGGCACGATGGACGAGTACCGGGCGTCGAAGCTGCGCCTGTTCGACACCCTGCTGCCGCGCGGGCGGACGGCGGTGCTGAACGCCGACAGCGACGCCTATTCGGCCTTCGCCGCCGCCAGCATCATGTCGGGCCTCGGCGTGATGGGGGTGGGCGAGCGCGGGCGTGATCTGGCGCTGGTCGCCCGCCGCGCCACGCCCGAGGGGCAGCGCCTGACGATCGACGTGCAGGGCGATCTGCATGAGGTGCTGCTGCCGCTGGCCGGCGCCTTCCAGGCCTCTAACGCCCTGGTGGCGGCGGGCCTGTGCATCGCCGCGGGCGAGGACGCCGGGCGGGTTCTGGCCGCCATGGAGAAGATCGAGGGCGCGCAGGGGCGTCTGGAGCGGATTCCGGGCGGCCAAGGGCAGGGCGAGGTCTATGTCGACTACGCCCACACCCCCGACGGTCTGGAGACCGTGCTGAAGGCGCTGCGTCCGCACGCGACGGGCCGGCTGATCGTGGTCTTCGGCGCGGGCGGCGACCGGGACCGGGCCAAGCGTCCGCTGATGGGCGAGATCGCGGGCTGTCTGGCCGACATCGCCATCGTCACCGACGACAATCCCCGCTCGGAAGACCCGGCCTCGATCCGCAAGGCGGTGCGTGAGGGCTGCCCTGACGCGCAGGAGGTCGGCGACCGCCGCCGCGCCATCCAGCACGCCATCGGCCTGATGCGTGAAGGAGATGTGGTGGTCATCGCCGGAAAAGGGCATGAACAGGGCCAGATCGTCGGCGGGGTGACCCATCCCTTCGACGACGCCTCCGAAGCCGCCGAAGCCCTGCGTATCCATGCCTGATATCGAACCCCTCTGGACGTCCGCCGAGATCGAGGCCGCGACCGGAGGAAGCCTGTCCGGCGCCCCGTTCGAGGCGACCGGCATCACCTACAACAGCCGTGAGATCGTCCCCGGCGACCTGTTCGTGGCGCTGAAGGGCGCGCGGGACGGGCACGACTTCGCCGACATGGCCTTCGCCAACGGCGCGACGGGCGCGATTGTCGAGCGGCCGGTCAACGGTCCGGCGGTGGTGACCGCCGACACCCTGCGGGCGCTGGAGGGGCTGGGCGTCTTTTCCCGGGATCGGGCGCCGCATGTGAAGCGCGGCGCGGTCACCGGCTCGGTCGGCAAGACCAGCGTGACGCAGGCGATCAAGGCGGGCCTCGATCTGGCTGGTCCGGCCCACGCCTCGATCAAGAGCTACAACAACCACATCGGCGTGCCGCTGACGCTGGCCCGGATGCCGCGCACGGTCGAACGGGCGGTGTTCGAGATCGGCATGAACGCGCCGGGCGAGATCGCGCCGCTGTCGAAATTCGTCCAGCCGCACGCCGCCTGCGTGACCACGGTGGGGCCGGTGCATATCGAGGCTTTCGCCGACGGAGAAGCGGGGGTGGCGGCCGAGAAGGCGTCGATCTTCGACGGCCTGATCCCCGGCGGGGTGGCGGTGGCCAATGGCGATGTCGCCTTCTCCGCCGTGCTGTGCGACCGGGCCAAGGCCGTGGGCGCGCGTCTGGCGACCTTCGGCAGCGACGTCGGGCATGACGCCCGCCTGCTGGACTTCCAGCCCTTCGAGGGCGGGGCGCGGGTCAAGGCCGAGCTGTACGGCAAGGCGCTGGACTACCAGCTGGCGCAGTCGGGCTTCCACTGGGGGCTGAACAGCCTGTGCGTCCTGCTGATGCTGGACGCGCTGGACGTGAAGCTGGAGACCGGGCTGGAGGCGCTGGCCCATTTCCGTCCTCTGGCCGGGCGGGGCGAGACGACGGCGGTGCAGGCGCCCGGCGGGGCCTTCACCCTGATCGACGAGAGCTACAACGCCAATCCGCTGTCGATGGCGGCGGGCTTCCGCAGCCTGGGCGCCAAGCCGGTGAGCGCGGGTGGTCGGCGGATCGTGGTGCTGACTGACATGCTGGAGCTGGGCGAGCAGTCGCAGGCCCTGCACGAGGGACTGGCCGCCTCCATCGACGCCGCCGGACTGGATCTGGTCCACGCCGCCGGGCCGGAGATGAAACAGCTGTATGATGTCCTGCCCGCCGCCCGTCGCGGCGTCTGGCGCGAGACCGCCGCCGAGCTGGCCTCGGAAGCGGCCACGCTTGCAGGGGCGGGCGACATTGTGATGGTCAAGGGTTCGAACGGGTCGAAGGCTTCGCTGGTGGCGAAGGCTCTGGCGGCGCTGGGGGAGTAAGAGCGTGTTTTACCTTCTGTATCTGTATTTCCAGGACGTGGCGCAGGACTACCCGCTGCTGAACCTGATCCAGTACCAGACTGTCCGGGTGGCGCTGGCCATGGCGACCGCCATGATCGTCGCCGTGGCCATGGGCAGCCGCTTCATCGCCTGGATGCGGGTCAAGCAGGGCAAGGGCCAGCCGATCCGGTCCGACGGGCCGGTGACCCATCTGTCCAAGGTCGGCACCCCGACCATGGGCGGTCTGATGATCCTGGCGGGCATCGCGGTGGCGGTGCTGCTGTGGGGCGACCTGACCAACCCCTATATCTGGATCGTGTCGTTCGTGACGGCGGCCTTCGGCGTGCTGGGCTTCATCGACGACTACGCCAAGGTGACCAAACAGACCTCGGCGGGCCTGACCTCGAAGCAGAAGCTGGTCGCCCAGACCGTCGTCTCGATCATCGCCGGCGTGCTGACGGTGCTGTGGATGACCGCCTCGCCGACCTCGCCGGGTCTGGAAACCTCGATCGCCTTCCCCTTCTTCAAGGCGGTGCTGCTGAACATCGGCTGGTTCTATGTGGCCTTCGCCGCCTTCACGATCGTGGGCTTCTCGAACGCGGTGAACCTGACGGACGGGCTGGACGGCCTGGCCATCGTGCCGGTGATGATGGCGGCGGCCGCCTTCGGCCTGATCGCCTATCTGGTCGGCAACTTCATCTTCTCCCAGTATCTGGGCGTGCACCATGTGCCGGGCTCGGGCGAGCTGGCCATCTTCTGCGCCGCCATGATCGGCGGCGGCGTGGGCTTCCTCTGGTACAACGCTCCGCCGGCCAAGATCTTCATGGGCGACACCGGTTCGCTGGCGCTGGGCGGCGCCTTGGGCGCCATCGCCGTGGCCACCAAGCATGAGCTGGTGCTGGGCATCGTCGGCGGCCTGTTCGTCATCGAGGCCGCCTCGGTCATGATCCAGGTCGCCTACTTCAAGGCCACCGGAAAGCGCATCTTCCTGATGGCCCCGATCCACCATCACTTCGAGAAGATGGGCTGGCCGGAATCGACCGTGGTGATCCGCTTCTGGATCGTCGCCGCCATGCTGGCGCTGGCCGGTCTGGCCACCCTCAAACTGCGATAGTCAGATGATCCCCGTCCCCGGCTTTGAAGGACGGAGGATCGCGGTCTTCGGCCTTGGACGGTCGGGGCTGACGGCGGCGCGCGCGCTGAAGGCGGGCGGGGCCCTGCCGGTGCTGTGGGACGACAGCGTCTCCAGCCGGATGCAGGCCGGGGCCGAGGGCTTCGCGGTCGAGGACCTGACCACGGCCGACTGGTCGGGCTTCGCCGCGCTGGTGCTGTCGCCGGGCGCGCCCCTGACCCATCCCAAGCCGCACTGGACGGTCGAGAAGGCCGAGGCGGCGGGTGTCGAGGTGATCGGCGACATCGAACTGTTCGCCCGCGCGCTGGCGGCCCTGCCGGAGGGCGAGCGGCCGCGCGTGGTGGCGATCACCGGCACCAACGGCAAGTCGACCACGACGGCCCTGATCGGCTGGGTGCTGAAGCAGGCCGGGCTGACGGTGCATGTCGGCGGCAACATCGGCATCGGGGTGCTGGCCCTGCCAGCGCCGACCAAGGACGCCGTCTATGTGATTGAGGTGTCGAGCTATCAGATGGACCTGACGACGAGCTTCGCGCCGGATGTGGCGATCCTGACCAATGTCTCACCGGACCATCTGGACCGGCATGGCGGGATGGAGGGGTATGTCGCGGCGAAGGCGCGGATATTCGCTCACGCCGCCTTGTCGCTTGTTGGGGTGGACGAAGACTGGGGGCGTGGGGTTGCGGATGAGCTGACGACGCGAGGTCTTTCGGGCGTTCGCATCTCCACATCCGCTCATCCCGGCGAAAGCCGGGACCCAGCGCTGTCCAGCGAGGCGCATCAGGACGGCGGCTGGAGCGAGGCCGGGCCGACCGATCTTCCAAAGAACTGGGTCCCGGCTTTCGCCGGGATGAGCGGAGAGATGGGGGCCGTGCCGGGAAAGCTGACTTTCGCGGGACGTGCGATCGCCGATCTCTCCACCGCCCGCTCTCTCCCCGGACGCCACAACGCCCAGAACGCGGCCTTCGCCTATGCGGCCGCGCGGGCGTTGGGCGTGTCGCACGAGCAGGCCGTCGAAGGGCTCATGACCTTCCCCGGTCTCGCGCACCGGATGGAGACCGTGGGCACGTTGGGCAAGGTGCGGTTCGTCAATGACTCCAAGGCGACCAACGCCGATGCGGCGCGGCAGGCGCTGGCCAGCTATGAGCGCAGCTTCTGGATCGCCGGCGGGCGGGCGAAGGCGGGCGGAATCGATGATCTGGAGGACCTGTTCCCCCGGGTGGTCGAGGCCTTCCTGATCGGCGAGGCGGCCGGGCCATTCGCGGCGCGGCTGGGTGAAACTCCGCACCGGATCAGCGGCGACATGGCGACGGCCGTGCAGCACGCTTACGAGGCCGCCGCCGCGACCGGGCGCGACGAGGTGGTGCTGCTGAGCCCCGCCGCCGCCAGCTTTGACCAGTATCCCGACTTCGAGGCGAGGGGAGAGGCGTTCCGCGCCGCTGTCCTGGCCCTCGGCGCTCTTCCGGCGAACGTCCCATGACCCAGCAGGGCTATACCCCCGCCTTCTCGCGCAACGACCAGAGCCTGCTGGCGCAGTGGTTCTGGACCATGGATCGCGGCCTGCTGGCCGCCGCCCTGACCCTGATGGGGCTGGGGGTGGCGTTGAGCTTCGCCTCGTCGCCGGCGGCCATCCTGGCGGACCAGTCGATCAGCGATCCCTTCCACTATTCCTGGCGGATGATCGTGTTCGCCTCGGCCGGGCTGACCGCCATGCTGGTCATGTCCTTCCTGTCGCCGCGCGGGGTGCGGCGGATCGCGGTGCTGGCCCTGCTGGGCGCCCTGTTCGTGATGGCCCTGCTGCCCTTCATCGGCGACACGGTGAAGGGGGCGGCGCGCTGGATCAATCTGGGGCCGTTCAGCCTGCAGCCGTCCGAGTTCGTGAAACCGAGCCTGATCGTCTTCGCCGCCTGGATGTTCTCCGAGGCGCAGAAGGGGCAGGGCGTGCCGGGCGTCAGCATCGCCTTCGGCGTCTGGGCCGTGGCGGTGGGGCTGCTGCTGATCCAGCCGGACATCGGCCAGACCCTGCTGATCACCACCACCTTCATGGCCGTCTTCTTCATGGCCGGGGTGCCGCTGAAGTGGGTGATGGCGCTGGCCGCCGCGGGCGGGGCTGGGGTCGTCGGCCTGTTCTTCACCTTCAGCCACATGCGCGATCGCCTGAGCCGGTTCGGTTCGGACGACGCGGGCGCGACCTACCAGATCGACCGGGCGTCCGAGGCCATCCGCGCGGGCGGGCTGGTCGGACGCGGCGTGGGCGAGGGGGTGATGAAGCGCTCGGTGCCCGACCTGCATACCGACTTCATCTACTCCGTCGGCGCCGAGGAGTTCGGCCTGGTGCTGAGCCTGGCCATGATCGGCCTGTACGCCTTCATCGTCATTCGGGGCATGCGTCTGGCCATGAAGCTGAACGACCCGTTCGAGCAGGTGGCCGCCGCCGGCCTGTTCATGCTGATCGGTCTGCAGGCCTGCATCAACATCGCCGTGAACCTGAACCTGATCCCGACCAAGGGGATGACCCTGCCCTTCATCAGCTATGGCGGATCGTCGATGGTGGCGATGGGCCTGACCATGGGGTTCGCCCTCAGCCTGACCCGCCGCCGTCCGGGCGCCTATGAACCCGGCGCCTCGCTGAACCAGCGTCGCCGCATCCTGCCGTAAGAAGCCGCCATGTCGTCCAAAGTCTGCGTCGTCGCCGCCGGGGGCACCGGCGGGCACATGTTCCCCGCCGAGGCCCTTTCGCGGGAGCTGGCCGCGCGCGGCTGGCGCATCGTGCTGGCCACCGATCACCGGGGCGAGCAGTACGCCCACAGCTTCCCCGCCGAGGAACGGCTGGCGCTGGACGCGGCCACGGGCAGCGGGCCGGTCGGCATGGCCAAGGCGGGCGTGGCCATCCTGAAGGGCGTGATGCAGGCGCGGTCGGCCCTGACGCGGCTGGACGCGGCGGTGGTGGTCGGCTTCGGCGGATACCCGTCCGCGCCCGCCCTGCTGGCGGCGCTGAGCCAGAAGCGCCCGACCCTGCTGCATGAGCAGAATGCGGTGCTGGGGCGGACCAACCGCTGGTTGGCGCCGTACGTCGGTTCGATCGCCTCGTCCTTCCCGGATCTGCAACGCGTGCCGGACAAGGTGCAGGGGCGGGTGACCCTGATCGGCAATCCGGTGCGGCCGGACATCCGCGCCCTGTACGACCGCCCGTTCGCGGCGCCGGTCGAGGGCGGGCCGATCCATGTGCTGGTGACCGGCGGCAGCCAGGGGGCCCGCATCCTGTCCGAGACCGCGCCGCGCGCGCTGGCGGCCCTGCCGGACGCGATCCGCAGCCGTCTGAAGGTGCAGCAGCAGTCGCGGCCCGAGACGCTGGAGAGCGCGCGCCAGATCTATCTGGAGGCCGGGATCGAGGCCGAGGTGGCGCCCTTCTTCCGCGACATGGCCGCCCGCCTGTCGGCGGCGCATCTGGTGATCGGCCGGGCCGGGGCCTCGACCTGTTCGGAGCTGGCGGTGGCGGCCGTGCCGTCGCTGCTGATCCCGCTGAAGATCGCCATGGACGACCACCAGCGCTTCAACGCCGCAAGTCTGGCCAGGGCCGGCGGGGCCGAGGTGATGCTGGAGGACGCGGTGACGGTCGAGGCCATGACGGCGGCGCTGGCCGCGATCCTGTCGGACCCCGCCCGTCTGTCGGCGATGAGCGCCGGCGCCCGCTCGGCGGCCCTGCCGGACGCGACCAGCGACTTGGCCGATATCGTGGAAGCGGCGGCGGGCTGACGCACCACAGGTTTTCGGGGCTCCGATCGGCGGGTCGTGCGTTAGCTTGGCCATGTCGAATTTCGTCACCGACCTGACCCGCGACATCGCCGCCCTGTGGCGCGAGTTTGACTGGCTGCCCGAGTGGGCGGTCATCACCCTGATCGTCGCCGCCTTCGTGCTGATCGGCTGGGCGGCGAACCAGCTGGTGTTCGCCCTGCTGAAGCTGGCGGTGCGCAAGCGCGACCTGTTCTGGCGCGGGCTGGTGGGGCGGGCGCGGCTGAAGGTCCGGATCATGGTGATGATCATCGCCATCGCCCTGGCGGTGACGGTCTCGCCGATGGATCCGGGGCCGTCGGACACGATCCGTCAGACGCTGGGCTTCTTCTTCATCCTGACGCTGGGCTGGATGGCCGTCGGCGCGTCCGACATGTGGGCTATCCTCTACATGCGGCGCTTCAACCTGGCGGAGGAAGACAACCTCATCGCCCGCAAGCATGTGACCCAGACCCGCATCCTGCAGAAGGTCGCGGCCCTGCTTATCGCGCTGGTGACCCTGGGGCTGGCCCTGATGACCATCGGCGCGGTGCGTCAGTGGGGGATGAGCCTGCTGGCCTCCGCCGGGGTGGTCGGCATCATCGCCGGTCTGGCCCTGCAGCCCCTGCTGACCAATCTGATCGCCGGCGTTCAGATCGCCACCGCCCAGCCGATCCGGCTGGACGACGCCGTGATCGTGGAGGGCGAATGGGGGCAGGTGGAGGAGATCACCTCGACCTATGTGGTGGTCAAGCTGTGGGACTGGCGGCGGATGATCCTGCCGCTGAGCTACTTCATCACCACGCCTTTCCAGAACTGGACCCGCGAGACGGCCCGCCTGATCGGCACGGCCTTCCTCTATGTGGACTATGAGGCGCCGATCGACCGGCTGCGGGCGGAGCTGGAGCGCATCTGCAAGGCCAGTCCGCTGTGGGACGGGGACGTGATCGCCCTGCAGGTGACGGACATCAACGACCGGGTGGCGCAGGTGCGCTGTCTGGCCAGCGCGAGGAATGCACCGACCGCCTTCGACCTGCGCTGCGAGATCCGCGAGAAGATGCTGGCGTTCATTCGGGACGAGTGCCCGGAGGCCCTGCCGAGACAGCGGCAGCTGAACTCGGGGATGGAGTTCGATCCGGCTGCCCCGGCCTCCTGACGCTATCGTCATCCCGACGAAAGTCGGGACCCAGCGGCGCGCGCGAGCGCGAAGCTGTCGCGAGCGCCGTTGCCTGAACCATCAGTGTTTCGCCGCCGTCGCGGCGCCGCTGGGTCCCGGGGTTCGCTTCGCGCCCCCGGGATGACGATAGCAGCAACGAGGTTTACGGGTTCGCCAGTGCTTCCCGCCCGACCCAGACCGCCTCCGAGAGTGCGCTGACGCCATAGGGGCCGACCGAGGCCGGATCGCAGGCGGCGGTCAGAAGCTCGGCGGCGTCGCCGCCCTCGACAGCCTCATAGGCCGGGGCGGGATCGGGCGTGGCCGGGCCTTCCGCGCCGCCGGCCTTCACCGCGGCGAAGTCCAGCCGGTCCGCCGTGCGGGCGGCGCAGTCGAACCGCCACCACGACCAGCCGCCCCAATAGGCCTGGCCGGCGATCTCGAAGTCGCTTTCGGTGACCTGGAAGGCCCGCATCTTCACCCCGTCGCCGTCACGCTCCAGTGAGACCATGTCAGCGAAGATGGCGAACCGGCCCACGCCGGTCAGGACCAGGCGATGTTCGCCCGCGTGCTCGTCCTGCGGTCGGGCCGTCGCCGGGGCGGCGAGCAGGGCGGACAGCAGCAGGATCGGGAGGAGGCGGTTCATCCGGCTATCGTAACCGGACGTTGACCGCGCCGCGAGTAGGCTGCCCCCATGACGCGCTTCATGACGCTGGATTTCGCCGACGGGACGCGGCCCGAATTGCTGGGCCAGGTCGCCGCCATGGCGCGCGCGCCTTACGGCTATGTGGTCACGCCGAACGTGGACCACGTCATCAAGCTGATGGACGGGCGGGTGGCCGAGGATGTCTATCGCGGCGCGGCGCTGATGATCTGTGACAGCCGCATCCTGACGCATCTGGCGAAGCTGAGGGGCAAGCGGCTGTCGGTCTATCCGGGCTCGGACATGACGGCGGATCTGCTGGCCTCGGACCACGACCTGACCTTCGGCGTCTTCGGCCCGGACCGGGCGGCGTTCGAGGATCTGGTCGCGCGCTATCCCGGCCGCCGGTTCACCTTCATTGAAGCGCCGATGCTGACGCCCGGCACGCCGGAGTGGGACGCGGTGGTGAAGACCGCCGCCGCCGCCGACTGGGATGTGCTGCTGGCCTGCGTCTCCTTCCCCAAGCAGGAACGGTTCGCCCACGCCCTGCGCGCCGCCGGACGACCGTTCGGCGTGACCCTGTGCGTGGGGGCGTCGATCGACTTCTTGACCGGCCGCCAGCACCGGGCGCCCGCGATCTTCCAGAAGCTCTCACTGGAATGGCTACACCGCCTGCTGAGCCAGCCGAAGCGGATGTTCCGCCGCTATGTGATCGAGGGGCCGGCGATTTTCGGGTGGTTCGTGAAGACAGAAGTGCTCAGCCGCTAAAGGGCGTCGGATGCTCTGAGCCTGTCAAAGGGGGTCGGGCAGTTCACCTGCGCGGTGTGAGAACCCCACTCCTCCGGAGAGCCGACCCAGCGTGAGGTTCCCGCCGCCTCATCCACCGCCGTCTGCAGGCGTCTGATCACCGCAGGCATCCCCACCGTGCGACCGGCGTAGTCTATCACCGTCTTCTCCTGATCGCCGATCCGGAGGCTGAGGTAGTAGGTCGGACCGTCGCTGGGTCTGGCGAGGTAGCGGTCCTCCATGGAGAAGAAGTCCGCCGCCCTGAATTTCTGCACCAGGGCGTCGAACGCCGCGCGGTTGATGCCGGCCCGGTGTGGCCCCGCCGCCTTGATGAAGCTCGACCCGCAGAAATTGACATCGCCGTCTCCGTCGAGCGTCACGATGTATGTTCCGTAGGGGCTGTAAGGGCCGACGCGCTCCAATGTGATGCTGATCGGCTGACCTTCCGGGTCGGGGAAGGGCAGATGACGGGTCGGCAGACGCTCGGGCGGAACGATGCCGACCAGTTGGAAGGCCCGGAACGGCCGGCCGGACTCCGGCGCCGGCCAACGGGCGGCGAGCGCGGCCTCAGATCCCCTGGTGCGGAAGGAAGGTTTCAGGAAAGGAACATCGACATTGAAGCGGGTGAAACGCGGCCGTCCGGCGGCGTCGGGCAGGAGTGCGCCATCGAACCGGACCGCCCGTGGCCGTCCGGTTGCATCCACCACGACTTCGTAGTGGGCCTGCCCTGCTTCACAGTCTGGCTTGTCGCACTCGATGGTGACCTCGAGCGGTTCAGGCATGGCGTCCGGGCCCTGAAACGCTGTCGGTCGCATCAGTATGGCGTGCGCCTCGAACGCCAAGCGCTCGCCGTCGAAAACCACCATTGCGACAGTTGCGGCTCCCGCGACTATCAGGCTGACCGGCAAGCGCTTCATCACGCCACCAGCGTCTCGGCCTGCTTCAGGTCCACGCTGACCAGCTGGCTGACGCCGCGGTCCGGCATGGTCACCCCGTACAGCCGGTCCATGCGGCTCATGGTCACCGGGTTGTGGGTGATGACGATGAAGCGGGTCTCGGTGCGGGTGCGCATCTCGTGGAGCATGCGGCAGTAGCGGTCGACGTTGGCGTCATCCAGCGGGGCGTCGACCTCGTCCAGCACGCAGACGGGGGCCGGGTTGGCCAGGAAGACGGCGAAGATCAGGGCGGCGGCGGTCAGGGCCTGTTCGCCGCCGGACATCAGGCTCATCACCGACAGGCGCTTGCCGGGCGGGCAGGCGTAGATTTCCAGGCCGGCCTCCAGAGGGTCGTCGCTCTCGACCAGCTTCAACTCGGCCTGACCGCCGCCGAACAGGGCCTCGAACAGGGTGCGGAAATTCTCGTTGATGATGTCGAAGGCGGCGATCAGGCGCTCGCGGCCCTCGGCGTTCAGCTCATCGATGCCGTCGCGCAGCTTGGCGATGGCGCTGGTCAGGTCCGAGCGTTCGACCTTCATCGTCTGCAGGCGGTCGCCGTAGTCGTTGGCCTCTTCCTCGGCCAGCAGATTCACCGCGCCCAGTTGCTCGCGCTCGCGCTCCAGACCTAACAGCAGGCTTTCGGCGCCGGCGGCGTCGGGCGGGCGGGCGACGGCGTCGTCGGTCAGCTTCTGGCCCAGCTCCTCCGGCGACATCTGGGCCGTTTCCTCGACGTTGCGGGTCGCGTCGGCCAGCTTCTCGACGGCCGCCTCGGCGCGGGCCGCCAGACCGGCGCGGGCCTCGCGGGCCTGACTGGCGGCGGTCTCGGCGGCGCGGGCGGCCCGGTCGGCGTCTCCGGCGGCGGTCTCGGCGACGGACAGGGCGTCGGCGGCGGCCTTGCGGCGGGTCTCGGCGACGGTCAGGGCGTCCAGCAGGGTCGAGCGCTGGGCGGCCAGTTGGTCGGGCGCGTCGGCGGCCTGCTTCAGCTTGGCGGCGGTGGTGGTTGCGTCCTTCTCCAGCGCCGTAACCCGGGCCTTGGCGTCCTTGGCGCGGCCGGCCCAGCCCTCGCGCTCGCGCTGGATGCCTTCGATGCGGGCCTGACGGGCAGCGACCTCGCGGGCCTCGGTGTCGCGCTCGACGCGGGCGGTGGCCGAGGCGGTGCGGGCGGCGTCGGCGGCGGCGCGAGCGGCGGTCAGTTCCTCACGCAGGGCGGCGAGGGTTTCGGACGGAGCTTCGGTCCCCTGCGCCTCGGTCAGGGCGGCTTCGGCGGCTTCGACCTCGGCGGTCAGGCGCGTGAGGGTCTCGTCCAGCGCCTGCGCCCGGGCCTCCTTGCGGGCCTGTTCGCGACCCAGGGCCTCGACGCGGTCGCGGGCGGCGGTCACGGCCTTGTCCAGCGGGAAGGGGGCGGCGCGGGCGGTCTTCACCAGTTCCTCGGCGGCGCGGAAGGCGTCGGTAGCGGACTTCAGCGCGGTCTGGGCGGCGTCCAGCGCGGGCTTGCCCTCATCGATCTCGGCTTCCAGTTCTGACAGGCGGGTGCGCTGAGCCAGACGGACGGCGGCGGGGCGCGGGGCCTCGGCGCGCTGGACGAAACCGTCCCAGCGCCACAGGTCGCCGTCGGTGGTGACCAGACGGGCGCCGACGGGCAGGTCCTTCGACAGGGCCGCGACCTGATCCTTCTCCGCCACCCCGCAGAGGGCCAGACGGGCCTTCAGCTGGTCGGGGGCGGAGACGTGGTCGGCCAGAGGCGTCACGCCCTTTGGCCACGATGGCGTCGGGACCGTCGCCCCCGCCCAGTAGGCGGCGGCGCGAGCGTCGAGCGCAGCGTCCAGATCGTCGCCCAGCGCGGCGGCGAGGGCGGCTTCATAGCCCTTGTCAGCCTGCACCCTGTCCAGCGCCGGGGCGTGCTCGCGCTTGCCCTGCACCAGCAGCTGGGCGAGGCCGCGGGCCTCGGTCTGCAGGCGGCCCAGACGATCCTCGGCGGCACGGGCGGCCTGACGGGCCTCCTGTTCGACGCGGGCCTTGTCGCCCCGATCGGCCTCGGCGGTCTCGACGGCGGCGCGGGCGGCGGTCAGGGCAGTCTGCGCCTGTTCAAGGGCGGTGCGAGCGGCCTCGATCTCGGGCGTTTCGAGCGGGCCGAGGGCCTCGCGCTCACGCTGGGCGGAGGCCAGTTGGGCCTTGGCCCGCTCGACCCGGGCTTCGGCGTCGCGACGGCGGGCGTTCTCGGCGGAGACGCGGGCCTCGACGGCGGCGACGGCCCCGGCGACGCGCTCGACCTCGGCGTCCGCGGCGCGGCGGGCGTCCTCGGCGGCCAGCAGGGCGGCGTCCAGTTGGGGGCCGCGGGCGGGGGCAGCGGCGATCTCGGCGGAGACCCGCTCGAAGGCCTCCGTCAGGCGGGCCAGCTCACTTTCGGCGTCCCCGGCCATGCCGGACTCGCGTTCGATGTCGGCGGCGATGCGGGCGCCTTCGGCCTTCAGCCGGTCGACCTCGGCGCGGGCCTGTTGTTCGGCCATGTCGAGCCGGTCGCGTTCAAGGCTGGCGCGATGCAGCAGGGCGCCGGCGACGGCGTCCTCCTCGCGCGCGGGCTTCAGGGCTTCCTGGGCGTTCAGGGCGGCGGTCTGAGCGCGGCCCGAGGCGGTGGTCGCCTCCAGCACCGCGCGGTCAGCCTCGGCCAGCTCGGCCTTCGCCGTCTCGGCGGCCAGCCGGGCGTCGTTCCAGCGGACATAGACCAGCGAGGCCTGCAGGGCGCGGATCTCGGCGGAGATCTTCTTGTACTTCTCGGCCTGCCGCGCCTCGCGCTTGAGGCGCGACAGGGTGGTTTCCAGCTCGCGGCCGATGTCGTCGAGGCGTTCGAGGTTGGTCTCGGCGGCCTTCAGGCGCAGCTCGGCCTCGTGACGGCGGGTGTGCAGCCCAGCGACCCCGCCGGCCTCCTCGAGGATGCGGCGGCGGTTCTGCGGCTTGGCGGCGATCAGCTCGCTGATCTGGCCCTGACGGACGAGGGCGGGCGAGTTGGCGCCGGTCGAGGCGTCGGCGAACAGCAGCTGGACGTCGCGGGCGCGGACCTCCTTGCCGTTGATCCGGTAGGTCGAGCCCTGACCCCGGTCGATGCGGCGCGAGACCTCGAGGATCGGGCTGTCGGTGAAGGGCTGGGGCGCGCGGCGCTGCGCATTGTCGATGGTCAGCTGGACTTCGGCGTGGCTGCGCGGCGGGCGGTTGGCGGCGCCGGCGAAGATGACGTCGTCCATGCCCTGACCGCGCATGGCCTTGGCCGAGTTGGCGCCCATGACCCAGCGCAGGCTTTCCAGCACATTGGACTTGCCGCAGCCGTTGGGGCCGACGATGCCGGTCAGTCCGGGCTCGATGTGGAATTCCTGCGCGTCGACGAACGACTTGAAGCCGACCAGTCTGAGGCGCTGGAACTGCACCGGGGGGAGGGCCTAGCGGGCGGCGGCGGCCGCGCGAACGGCCGCCTCCAGACCGGCCAGCGAGCGATCCTCGACGGGCCGACCGTTGACGAAGAAGGACGGCGTTCCCGTCACGCCGGCGGCGACAGCGCTGTCGATGTCGCGCTGGATGGCGGTGCGGGTCGCCGGGTCATTGGCGCACTCGGTCAGTTGCTCGACCGTGCGGCCGCTGGCGGCGACGGCGGGAGCGTACCAGTCCTCACGGTTTCCGCCGCGCAGAACCGCCGACTGGCCGTGCATGAGGACGCCGGCGACGTCGAAGAATTTCTCGGGCGCCGCGCAGCGCGCCATGGCGGCCGCCGGCATCGACAGCTGGGCCGGCGAGGTCGGCAGGTTGCGGAAGACGAACCGCACCTGACCGCTGTCGATCAGCCGCTGCTTGAAGGCCGGAAACACCGTCTGGTGCCAGTCGCCGCAGTGGTGGCAGGTGAAGGAGGCGTACTCGATCACCGTCACCGGGGCGTCGGCGCGGCCCAGGGTGCGGTCGGCGGCGGTGACCGGCGCGACGGTCTGCCGGGCCCAGGCGGGGGCGGACCCCGCCGTCAGCGGCGCCAGCAGGGCGAGACCCAGAAGCAGGGCGGTACGACGCAGCACCTTCATCGGGGATTACTTCGCCAGTTCCGCGTCGATGGCGGTCGACAGGTCAGCCAGCGAGGCGCCGCTGCCCGAACCCGGGGTCATGACCTGCACGCCATTGACCAGGAAGGTCGGGGTGCCGCTGACACCGGCGGCGATGGCGGCGCGGTCGCGCTCGTCGCTGGCCTTGAGGTTTTCCGGATCCTTGATGCAGGCCTCGATCTGGCTGTTGCTCAGGCCCGCCTCATTGCCGATGCGGAACAGGGTCGTGCGGGGATCGGCGCTGTGCAGGCCCTCGATGTCGGCCATCAGCTTGTGGACGACGTCGAAATATTTGTCGGACCCGGCGCAGCGGGCGATGGTGAAGCCGGCGGCCGCGACGGGCACCGGGCCGGTGCGCAGTTCGCGGAAGACGTAGCGGACCTTGTTGGTGTCGACGTACTTGGCCTTGAACGCGGGCCAGGTTTCCTTCTGCCACTCGGCGCAGTGGGGGCAGGTGACCGAGGCGTATTCGATCACGGTGACCTTGGCGCCTTCCGGGGCGCCCAGGGCCATGTCGCCGGTCGCCACAGCCGGAGCCGCGCCGCCGCAGCCGGTCAGGGTGGCCATGGCGGCCAGGGCGGCGGCGGACAGGGCCGCGCGGCGGCTCATGTCGGCGTAACGGAACTTCATGGGGTCGTCCTCACTCGAAGGGATTCCGGAGCATCGCGCGATTCCCTTGCGCGCGCGTGCGTCTGGATTTTCGAGAACAGGTGCGGCGAAGGTTTGTCAACGACAACCCTTCGCCGACGCCCGATGAGGTCGTGGGTTACTTGGCCAGTTCGGCGTCGATCGCCGCCGAGATGTCGGCGAGGGTCGGGCCGTTCTGCGAGCCGGGGCTGAGGATCGGCTGGCCATTGACGAAGAAGCTGGGCGTGCCCTCGACGCCGGCGGCGGTGGCGGCCCTGGCGCGCGCCTCGATGGCCTTGATGCCGTCCTCGTCCTTGATGCAGGTCTCGATCTGGCTGTTGGTCAGGCCGGCGCCGTTGCCGATGCGGAACAGGGTGTCGCGCGGGTTGCCGCCCGCCTGCCACTCACCCTGGCTTTCCATCATGGCGTGGACGACGTCGAAATACTTGTCGTCGCCGGCGCAGCGGGCGATCTGGAAGCCGGCGACGGCCACCGGGATCGGTCCGGTCGGGATTTCACGGAAGACGAAGCGGACCTTGTTGGTGTCGACGTATTTCGTCTTGAACTCGGACCAGTAGGCGTTGTGCCAGGCGGCGCAGACGTGACAGGTGACGGAGGCGTACTCCACCACGGTGACCTTGGCGCCTTCCGCGGCGCCCATGGCCATGTCGCCTTCGGCCGGGGCGTTGGCGCCGCCGCCGCTGCAGCTGGCGACCACCAGGGCCGAGGCCGCGATGGCGGTGACGATGGCCGCGCGGCGGCTCAGGAAGGTCTTGATGGTGCGCATAGAGGCTCTCCGGATCGGGTTGGGATCGAGACCCGTCCGGGCCTGAATTGTCAACGGTTCAGGTGTCGCGCGTGTCGCGCAGGACCGCCCGACCCAGCTTTTCCAGCACATCCTTCAGGGCGTCGGGCGCGTCGCTGAGCGAGGCCTTCAGCTCGGCTTCCTGATGGGCGGGCAGGGGGGCGGCCGTGGCGGCCTTGCGTTTCGGCGCGACCGGGCTGTCGGGCAGGGGCTTCACCGGGCCCTGGGCGATGCGCAGCTTGTCCACCGCGCCGGGGCCGAGGAACAGGTTCACCCGCTGGAGGATCTCCTCCGACTGGTGCTGGACCAGCAGGGCGGCGGGGCCGGCCACGCGCAGCTCCAGCGTCCCGCCGGCGCCGCCGCGACCCTTGGTCAGCTTCTGCGGGCGGGTGACGCGGGCCAGCCGTTCGCCGACGATCTCGCGCCAGCGGGGCTCCAGCGCCCCGGCGCCGCGACCCAGCTTGGCGTCCAGCTCCTTGATCAGCCCCTGCAGCGCACGACCAGCCTTGGGCGCCGGGCGCGGGGCCGGACGGGTGCGGCGGCGGGACAGGATTTCCCGGGCTTCGGCGTCAGTGGGCAGCGTGCGGCGCATTTCCGGGTTATAGCGCGACCGATGCCTTCCGTCCCCGCCGACGTGCCTGCGATCCGCGCCGCCCTTCTGGGCTGGTACGATGTCCATGCGCGGACGCTGGTTTGGCGCGCGCCGCCCGGATCGAAGGGGCGGCCCGATCCCTACCGGGTCTGGCTGTCCGAGGTGATGCTGCAGCAGACCACCACGCCGCATGCCACACCCTATTTCCTGAGCTTCACCGAGCGCTGGCCGACCGTGTCCGATCTGGCGGCGGCCGAGGATGCAGACGTGATGGCCGCCTGGGCGGGGCTGGGCTACTACGCCCGCGCCCGCAACCTGCTGGCCTGCGCCCGAGCGGTGGCGAACGCGCACGAAGGCGCGTTCCCGGACACCGAGGCGGGGCTGCTGGCCCTGCCGGGCGTGGGCGCCTACACCGCCGCCGCCGTCGCCAGCATCGCCTTCGGCGAGGCGGCCAATGTGGTGGATGGCAATGTCGAGCGGGTCATGGCCCGGCTGTTCGCGGTCGAGACGCCCGTGCCGCCCGCCCGCCCCGAGCTGCGCGCGCTGGCGGGATCGCTGGTGCGGGACGAGCGGCCCGGCGACTGGGCGCAGGCGCTGATGGATCTGGGCGCGACCGTCTGCCGTCCGAAGTCGCCCCTGTGCGGAGACTGCCCGCTGACGCCATGGTGCGCCGGCTACGCGGGCGGCCAGCCGGAACGCTATCCGCTGAAGCTGAAGAAGGCCGAGCGGCCGCACCGGACGGGGATCGCCTGGGTGCTGCGCGACAGGCAGGGACAAGGGCAGGGACGGGTGGCGCTCGTGCGGCGGCCGGACAAGGGCCTGCTGGGCGGCATGCTGGGTCTGCCGACCTCGGACTGGAGCGCGACGCCGGACGCGAGCCCGCCGGTGGACGCGGACTGGCGCGAGGCGGGCTTTGTCGAGCACGTCTTCACCCACTTCAGCCTGACGCTGGAGGTGCGCGTGGC
Source organism: Brevundimonas sp. GCM10030266 (assembly GCF_042666595.1). Taxonomy (NCBI): domain Bacteria; kingdom Pseudomonadati; phylum Pseudomonadota; class Alphaproteobacteria; order Caulobacterales; family Caulobacteraceae; genus Brevundimonas; species Brevundimonas sp. GCM10030266. The sequence goes on along the minus strand of NZ_JBHTCY010000003.1, from coordinate 220,559 downwards.
CGACGGTGCGGGCGACTTCGTCTGGACGCCGGTGGAAGAGGCGCTGGGCGCCTTGCCGACAGTGTTCAGGAAGGCGCTGGAGCGGGGGTTGGCGTAGCATTCACCTCTCCAGCGAAGCTGGGGAGGGGGACCATGCGAGCCGTCAGGCGAAGCATGGTGGAGGGGTTGGTCGCATGGGACTGTTCCGACCCCTCCGTCACGGCGCGAAGCCGCGCCGCGCCACCTCCCCACCTGCGGTGGAGAGGCGAGGGTGTCTTACTGCATCCCGGCGCGGATTTCGGCGCGCAGGGCGTCGATGCTGCGCAGGCCCTGATCGGTCTTGAAGCGCCAGTAGGTCCAGCCGTTGCAGGCCGGGGCGTTCTCGAGCAGGGCGCCGAGTTTGTGGATCGAGCCGGTCAGGTCGCCGTGGACCAGCGAGCCGTCGGCGCGGACGCGGGCCTCGCGCTCGCCCTTGGGGCAGTACAGGCGGTCGCCCGGGCGCAGCAGGCCGGCCTCGACCAGGGCGCCGAACGGCACCTTGGGCTCGTTGCGCTTGGAGCCCATGACGGCCAGGTCTTCCGGCGCGGCGGGGATGACGGCCTTGATGCGCTTCTCGGCGACCTTGGCGTAGGTCTCGTCGCGCTCGATGCCGATGAAGTGGCGGCCCAGACGCTTGGCGGCGGCGCCGGTGGTGCCGGTGCCGAAGAAGGGATCCAGGATGACGTCGCCCGGACGGGTGGCTGACAGCAGGACGCGGTGCAGCAGGGCCTCGGGCTTCTGGGTCGGATGGGCCTTCTTGCCGTCGGCGTCCTTGATCCGCTCCTCGCCCGTGCACAGGGCCAGGGTCCAGTCCGAACGCATCTGGGTGTCTTCGTTGAAGGCCTTCAGGGCGTCGTAGTTGAAGGTGTAGCGCTTCTGCTCGCGCGAGCGGGCGGCCCAGATCAGGGTCTCGTGGGCGTTGGTGAACCGGGTGCCCTTGAAGTTCGGCATCGGGTTGGACTTGCGCCAGATGATGTCGTTCAGCACCCAGAAGCCGAGGTCCTGGATCGCCGCGCCGAGGCGGAAGACGTTGTGATAGGAGCCGATCACCCAGATGGAGCCTTCCGGCTTCAGCACGCGGCGGCATTCCGCCAGCCAGGCGCGGGTGAAGGCGTCGTATTCGGCGAAGCTGCCGAACTTGTCCCAGTCGTCATCGACCGCGTCGACCTTGGAGTTGTCGGGACGCAGCAGGTCGCCGCCCAGCTGGAGGTTATAGGGCGGGTCGGCGAAGACCATGTCGACGGACGCGTCGGGCAGCGAACGCAGCACCTCGATGCAGTCGCCGCGATGGATGACGTCGGTCTTGAGTTCGGACATGGAAACGCGGCCCCTACAGATCAGGCCGACAAGGTGAATCCTTACGGTTAAGGCGGAGTAACCGGTCTCGATGTGCGCCGGACGGCTGTCATCGGAATTGATCCCGCGGCGGCGGATGGGCCGGAACCGTCACACGGGCTCACGTTTTGTTACGCGCTCAGGGTCGCCTTGCCGCTCCGGGAGAGGTAAGCGGGGCGGATACACAGCGAGCGGAGCGAATCCGCCGCGCGATCACTACGGTTCAGGGGCTACTGATGACTCAGTGGGTGTACGGCTTCGGCGGCGGTTCGGCCGACGGCGATGCTTCGATGAAGAATCTTCTCGGCGGCAAGGGTGCGAACCTGGCCGAGATGTCGGCGCTGGGGCTTCCGGTCCCGCCCGGTTTCACCGTCACCACGGAAGTCTGCACCTGGTACTACGCCCACGGCGAGACCTATCCGACCGATCTGGCCGATCAGGTGAAGGCCGGTCTGGCCAAGGTCGAGGGCATTGTCGGCAAGACCTTCGGCGATGCGAAGAACCCGCTGCTGGTCTCGGTCCGCTCGGGCGCCCGCGCCTCGATGCCGGGGATGATGGACACGGTTCTGAACCTGGGCCTGAACGACGAGACGGTGGAAGGTCTGGCCGAACTGAGCGGCGACCGCCGGTTCGCCTTCGACAGCTACCGCCGCTTCATCACCATGTACTCGAACGTGGTGCTGGGCCTCGGCCATGATCACTTCGAGGAAGTGCTGGACGACCACAAGGACCGTCTGGGCGTCACCGTCGACACCGATCTGACCGCCAGGGACTGGGAAAAGGTCGTCGCCGACTACAAGCAGGTGGTCGAGCGCAACCTGGGCCATTCCTTCCCGCAGGATCCGCATGACCAGCTGTGGGGCGCCGTCGGCGCCGTCTTCGCCAGCTGGATGAACGACCGGGCCAAATTCTATCGCCGCATGCACGACATCCCCGAGAGCTGGGGCACGGCCGTGAACATCCAGTCGATGGTGTTCGGCAACATGGGCGAGACCTCGGCCACCGGCGTGGCCTTCACCCGCAACCCCTCGACCGGCGAGGCGCGCCTGTACGGCGAGTTCCTGATCAACGCCCAGGGCGAGGACGTGGTGGCGGGCATCCGCACGCCGCAGTCGCTGACCAAGGCCGGCCGCGAGGAGATGGGCGAGACGGCCCTCTCGATGGAAGAAGCCATGCCAGAGGTGTTCGGCCAGTTCGTGGACGTCGTGAACCGGCTGGAGAGCCACTATCGCGACATGCAGGACATCGAGTTCACGGTCGAGCAGGGCCGGCTCTGGATGCTGCAGACCCGCAACGGCAAGCGCACGGCCAAGTCGGCGCTGAAGATCGCGGTCGAGCTGGCCGCCGAGGGCGTGATCTCGCAGGACGAAGCGGTCAGCCGCGTCGAGCCCGCCGCCCTGGACCAGCTGCTGCACCCGACGCTGGACCCGGACGCGCCGCGCACCGTGGTGGCGCAGGGCCTGCCGGCCTCGCCCGGCGCGGCGACCGGCAAGATCGTCTTCGACGCCGATGAGGCCGAGCATCTGGCCCAGCTGGGCGAGGCGGTCATTCTGGTGCGTGAGGAAACCAGCCCGGAAGACATCCACGGGATGCACGCCGCCAAGGGCATCGTCACGGCGCGCGGCGGCATGACCAGCCACGCGGCGGTGGTCGCGCGCGGCATGGGCCGTCCCTGCGTCTGCGGCATCAACGAGATGTCGATCAACGACAAGGCCCAGACCTTCACCGCCCGTGGCCGCACCTTCAAGGCCGGTGAGATCATCACCATCGACGGCTCGAAGGGCGAGGTGCTGGACGGCGCCGTGGCCATGATCGAGCCCGAGCTGACCGGCGACTTCCAGACCCTGATGGGCTGGGCCGACAGCGTGCGCCGCCTGAACGTCCGCGCCAACGCCGAAACCCCGCTGGACGCCAAGACCGCGCGCGGCTTCGGCGCCGAGGGCATCGGCCTGTGCCGGACCGAGCACATGTTCTTTGACGACACCCGGATCGCCGCCGTGCGCGAGATGATCCTGGCGGACGACGAGGCCGGCCGTCGCGCAGCCCTGGCCAAGATCGCCCCGTTCCAGAAGGCGGACTTCGTCGAACTGTTCACGATCATGAGCGGCCTGCCGGTGACGGTGCGCCTGCTGGACCCGCCGCTGCACGAGTTCATCCCGCACACGGAAGCCGACATCGACGCCCTGGCCGCCGGTTCGGGCCTCGACGCCGCCAAGCTGAAGCGCCGGGCCAAGGAACTGCACGAGACCAACCCGATGCTGGGCCACCGCGGTTGCCGCCTCGGCGTGGCCTATCCGGAAATCTACGAGATGCAGGTCCGGGCGGTTCTGGAAGCCGCGCTGGAGGTCAAGAAAGCCTCGGGCCTCGCTCCGATCCCGGAGATCATGCACCCGCTGGTCGCCCTGGGTCTGGAGATGAAATACCTGCGCGAGCTGACCGACCGCACCGCGAAGACCGTCTTCGAGGAAGCCGGCGATACGGTCGAATATCTGGTTGGCACCATGATCGAACTGCCCCGCGCCGCCCTGCGCGCCGGGGATCTGGCCGAGTACGCCCAGTTCTTCAGCTTCGGCACCAATGACCTGACCCAGACCACGTTCGGCATCAGCCGCGACGACTCCGGCCGCTTCCTGCAGGCCTATATGGACAAGGGCATCTTCGAGACCGATCCCTTCGTCCGTCTGGATCAGGATGGCGTGGGCGACCTGATCCGCATCGCCGCCGAGCGGGGCGGGGCGGTTCGCGCTGACATCAAGATGGGCATCTGCGGCGAGCACGGCGGCGATCCGTCGTCTATCGCCTTCTGCGAGGAGGTGGGCCTGAACTACGTCAGCTGCTCGCCCTACCGCGTGCCGATCGCCCGTCTGGCCGCGGCCCAGGCCGCCCTGCATGCGCGGGCCGGGACGGAGCGCGAAAAGGATCGGTAGGCCATGACCCCCAATCGCGCCGAGGCCTTCCGCGCGCTTGCGCAGGCGGCATTGGTGATGATCGGTCTGTGGGCGCCGGGGGTCGGTTACGCGCTGTGGATCCGGGGGCAGGCGACGCCGAATGCCGAGTCAGCCGTCCCGGGCCTGTTGTGGGGCGCGGCGGCCATTCTTCCTCTGGGGATCGTGTTCGCCCTCGTGAGCAAGGGCGGCGCGAGGACCAAGGCCCTGCGCGGGGTTCAGTACGCCACTGTGGTCATCGCCGTTTGGCTGCTGTTCCTCGCGGTGAGCCAGCTCAACACCTGAGGCGTGGCTCCCTGAAATAGCCACCCTTCGGCCGCTATTAGTAAAACGGTGTATGTGCCTGCGAACGCACAGTTGAGGTCCAGTTAACGGATGGGTCTGGAACTCGTCCGTCTGCGACCCATTTTGTAATCCGCTGGATGGGGCCGGTGACCACAGAAGTCACCGCATCTAGAGGATACAGAAACAATGCGTAACATTCTTCTCGCTACTGCCGCCATTACTCTGATTGCTGCGCCCGCCATGGCTCAAGAGCCGGCTTCGCGCGTCACCGGTTCGGTCGGTTACACCCAGCTGGACGCTGACGGTGGCGACCTGGGCGCCATCACGGGCCGCGCCGGCTATGACTTCACCCGCAATTTCGGGGTCGAGGGCGAAGCCTCGATCGGGGTGAGCGACGACGACATCACCGTCGCCGGCGTTCCGGGTTCGGTCGAGCACAAGTATGACGCCGCCGCCTATGGCGTCGCCAAGCTGCCGATCAACGAGAATTTCGAGCTGTTCGGCCGTCTCGGCTACGGCACCACCCGTCTGACGGCTGAGGTCGCCGGCGTGCAGGATTCGGCCAGCACCGAGAGCATCAACTACGGCGTCGGCGGCAACTACTTCTTCGACGGCCAGAACGGCGTCCGCGCCGACTGGACCCGCCGCGACTTCCGCGGTGACGCCGGTGAAGCCGACACCTACGGCCTGAGCTTCGTGCGCCGCTTCTAAGCCGCCGCGGTCGTGAGACAGAAGGGCCCGCCGATCCGTCGGCGGGCCTTTTCTTGTTCAGGTTGAACGCGTTGTGACGTACGCGGCACACCTCGGGCGCCAAACGCCGGCGCGGACCACGGCCCTGAACAATATGGCTACGCTTCCGGCGCCGGATGGGGCAAGGAGCGCCGCCCGCCAGTCCGGCGGGAATTTCGGGGGAAATACCTTGCGTCTCTTCATCGCTGCGGCCGCCCTGGCCGCCACCACCGCCATGGCCGCTCCGGCCGCCGCCCAGTCGGTCACCCAGCCGCAACTGACCGCCTCGGCGGGCTACACCCGCTTCGCCGACGGCAGCGAGGACTGGGACGGTCACTCGGCCACCATCCGCGCCGGCGCCCGCGTCCACCGCTATTTCGGCGTTGAGGCCGAAGGCAGCCTGGGTCTCGGCTCGTCGGACATCGACGGCGTCGACATCGGCATGAACCACACCATCGCGGCCTTCGCCGTCGCCTACTGGCCGGTGTCGGAAAACACCGACGTCTACGTTCGCGCCGGCTTCGGCACGACCGAGTTCGAAGTTGAATTCGCCGGCATGAGCGTCACCGACAGCTACAGCGGCCCGGCCATCGGCATCGGCGGTCAGCACTTCTTCGACGGCAAGAACGGCGTCCGCATGGACGTGACCCGTCACGAGTATGACGAACTGGAAGGCGGCTTCGACGCCGTGTCCTTCGCCTACGTGCGCCGCTTCTGATCCCCGTGATCGGTTGAAACGACGAAGGCCCGCGGCGAGCGCCGCGGGCCTTTTTCGTGGGTCGGCCTTCGGTTCAGGCGACGCCGGGCTGCAGCGCCCACCGCATCGAGCCTTCGCCGAAGGGGCGGAAGAACAGGTCGCGGTAGTGTTCGAACACCTCGAGAATGCGCGAGGCCAGATCCTGGGCGACGGTCTCGCCCCGCTGGCGCTTCATCGCCGCCACGCACTGGACGACATCCTTCTGGTGCGCGGAACCGCCCATGCTCTTGAGCACGGTCGCGATATCCTCGGCCAACGGATCGATGGCCTTGCTCCAGGGATTGGTGTTCTGAGTCATGCGGGCGCCCCCTTGTTCTCGTACACTGACGAAACGGGTCGCAAAAACTTGCGGACGATGCAAGCGTGACCGCGATTTCGTGATGCAGGAGAATTCGGAGCCTTGGTCGGCGATCCGCGTTCCACGCGGATGAAACGATCCATCCTTCCGATCGCGGTTCTGCTGCTGGGCCTCGCCGCCTGTGACCGGGCGGGAGTGAATCCGCCCACGGAGCCCGCCAATCCCATTCAGACGACCGAGGTGGCCCCGGCCGCGCCCACGCCGCCGGGGGTCGGGCCCGCCATGCCCGGCGCGGGCCCGGCCAGCTTTGTCGGTCTCTGGGCCGGGAATGCGGCCTGGTGTGCGAACACGACCGGGCCGGAGCGGCCCATCACCATCAGCACCCTGCGCTTCGAAGGCTATGAGAACAGCTGCGCCATCACATCGCTGGATCAGGTGCAGGACGGCTATGAGCTGACCCTGGCCTGTCAGGCGGAGGGGGAGGCGACGCGCGAACGCGTGCGCCTGTCCGCGCAGGACGACGTGCTCAGGCTGACCTGGCTGAACCGCCACGATGCGGTGGTGCTGCTGGCGCGGTGTCCCGCGCCCGCAGCGACGGCGGCTCCGACGACGCCGGAGCCGGCCGGTTGATCAGTTGAACAGGAAGTTCATCACGTCGCCGTCCTTGACGACATAGGACTTGCCTTCGGCGCGCAGCTTGCCGGCCTCGCGGGCCTTGGCCTCGCCCTTGAACGCCACATAGTCCTCGAAGGCGATGGTCTCGGCGCGGATGAAGCCCTTTTCGAAGTCGGTGTGGATCACGCCGGCGGCCTGCGGAGCGGTGTCGCCGACGTGGATGGTCCAGGCGCGGGCCTCCTTCGGTCCGACGGTGAAGTAGGACTGCAGGCCCAGCAGGGCGTAGGCCTCGCGGATCAGGCGGTTCAGGCCCGGCTCGGCCAGACCCAGGGTCTCCAGGAACTCGGCCTGTTCCTCGGCGTCCAGCACGGCCAGTTCGGAATCGATCTTGGCCGAGATGACGACCGACTTGGCGTTGTCGGCGGCGGCGCGTTTGGCGACCAGATCGGACAGTTCGTTGCCCTTGTCGGCCGAGCCCTCGTCAACGTTGGCGACGTACAGGGCGGGCAGGGAGGTCAGAAGCTGCAGCATGTGCCACGCCTTCTGGTCTTCCTTGGAAATCTCGGCGACGCGGGCGGGCTTGCCGGCGCGCAGCTGCTCCAGCGCCAGGTTGATCAGACGCAGGGTGTTCTGCATCTCCTTGTCGCCGGTCTTGGCGCGCTTCTCGACGTTGGCGTAGCGCTTCTCGAGGCTTTCCAAGTCGGCCAGCATCAGTTCGGTCTCGATGATCTCGAGGTCGCTGATCGGGTCGATGCGGTTCTCGACGTGGGTGATGTCGTCGTCGACGAAGCAGCGGGCGACGAAGGCGATGGCGTCACAGTCGCGGATGTTGGCCAGGAACTGGTTGCCCAGACCCTCGCCCTTGGACGCGCCGCGCACCAGACCGGCGATGTCCACGAAGGTGATGCGCGACGGGATGATTTCCTTGGAGCCGGCGATTTCGGCCAGGGCGTTCAGGCGCGGCTCGGGCACGGCCACGTCGCCGGTGTTCGGCTCGATGGTGCAGAACGGATAGTTGGCCGCCTGGGCCGCCGCCGTCTTGGTGAGGGCGTTGAACAGGGTGGACTTGCCGACGTTGGGCAGGCCGACGATCGCGACTTTCAGGGCCATGGTGTTCTGGAGCTTTCGAGTGAGCGCGAGCCTTTAGCCGGTTCGATCCGGTTTGTCAGGCTCGCGCGTGTGCCGAAGCTCTCAGTGACCGGTCTGCGTGCCGTATTCGTTGACCGGCGGCTGGCCGATGGTTGCCTGAACCGTCACCGGCTCGGCGGCGGCGAAATTCAGGGTCAGGGGGATGGTCTGGCCTTCCGTCAGCGGATTGGCGACGGCCAGCAGCATGATGTGGTTGCCGCCGGGCTTCAGTTCGACCGCCTGCCCGGCCGGGAGGGAAAGGCCCTCCGTCAGCTCGCGCATCATCATCATATTGCTCTCCACCTTGCTCTCGTGGATCTCCACCCGCCCGGCGACGGGGGTCGAGACGCTGACCAGACGGTCGGCGGCGGTCGAGGTCAGGGTGACGTAGCAGCCGGTGGCCTGACGGCCGACGGGCGTGGGGCGGCACAGGGCGCCGGTCGCGGCGACAGCGGCCTGCGGGCCTTCCGAAGCCGCCCGGGGTTCGTTCGAACAGGCGGCCAGCAGGGCCGCGGCGGCGGCGAGGGGGATCAGGGCGCGGATCATGGTTCGGGTGTCTTTCAGGCTGTGGCAGGTCTGGAACGGAAGACGGCGCGGATCAACCGTTCGCCGACAAGCGCGACGACCAGACTGGCGCCGGTGAGGGGATAGAGCAGACAGAGGGGCAGGACGATGGCGAGGACGGCGAAGCGCAGCTTCAGCCCGTCCGGCGCCGGCGGCGCGCCGATCAAGCCCTTCGACAGCTTCGGCGGGCGACGCTTCCACCACATCATCACGCCGCTGATCGCCAGCAGCCAGACGCCGATACAGCCGGCCAGCATGACCCAGCGGTTGATGGACCCGAACTGCGTGCCCTGATGGGTGTAGATGCCCCATTCGATGGCTTTCGCTCCGGCGCCGAATTGATCGTAGCCGATGTCGGCGACGACCTTGCCCTGTGCGGGATCAATGTAGAGGGCGCGGGTGTCCTGAACGCGGGTGACCTGGGCGGTAACCGTCCAGGTCGTGGCGTCCGCCTTGGGTATGGAGACGGCGTAGGGGCGGGGCAGGCCCGCTCCGTCGCTCAGGGCGATGACCTCCGACAGGCCTGCGGAGGCCGGCGTATGGGCATGGCTGTGGGCGGGCAGGGTGACGCCCTCCATGGTCCAGCCGGCGCCCTGCGGATGGTCGGCATGCTCCGCCGTCTGCCAGGCGCCCGCCACCGGAGCGGGCGGACGGCCCAGACCGCTGGTCTTGACCGCCGTCATCACCTGATCGCCCCAGACGGCCGACCAGGGCATGCCGGTGACGGCGAGGAACAGCACCACCCCGCCGACATAGATCCCGACCAGGGCGTGCAGGTCGCGCCAGAATGGCCGACGGCGCGTGTCCGTGGAGGTCAGGGCGACCACGCCGACCTTCCGCCGGCGCGGCCACCACAGATACAGGCCCGTGGCGAACAGGACGATGGTCCATCCCGCCACGATCTCGACCAGCAGGTTCATCATCGGGCCGAACAGGGCCAGCGAATGGATGCGTTTGATGACCTCCATCACCCCGCCGTAGTCGGTCACGCCGGTCACATGGCCGGTGTGGGGATCGACGAAGACGGTGCGTTGCGCGCCGTCCGGGCGATCCACGCGGATGCGGGCCGCCTGATCCGGTTCGACGGGCAGGATGACGCTGGCCGCCCGGCCTTCCCCGACCAGGGCCGCGGCGGCCGCCCAGGCCTCGGGCGGGGCCTGATGGGTGGAGGCGGGGACCTCGATCATCCGCCGATAGACGGCGTGGTCGATCTCGTCCTTGAACAGATACAGCCCACCGGTCAGGGCCAGCAGCATCAGTACCGGCATGACCAGCAGGCCCGCATAGAAATGCCAGCGCCAGACGGCGCGGTAGGCGCCGGACAGGGTGTCCGGCGCCGCCTTCGGATGACCGCTCATCACCATGCCACCCGCACGCCGACGAAGGCCGCGCGGCCCTCGCCGGGGGTGAAGACGCTGGTGGTTGCCGTGCGGGAGTCGGTGACCGCATTGGCGTTCGAGACGTAACGTTCGTTGGTCAGGTTCCGCACGTCCGCGAACAGGGCCACGCCATTCGGCAGGTCGATGCCGGCATTGAGCGAGAGGACCGTGTAGCCGGGGTATTTCATGGTGTTGGCATAGTCGACATAGACGTCGTTCGGCGTCCACTCGACCGACGGCGCCACGAACCAGCCAGCCGAATGCTCGAACTTCAGTTCGGCCCGATAGGCGTGTTCCGGGATGATCGGCAGGCGATTGTCGCCATAGGTCGCGTCGCCGTCGAAGTGGAAGTCCGACCAGGTCCAGGTCTGGCGAAGGGTCAGGCGACCGGGCTCTCCCTCCAGCAGACGCCAGTCCAGCCCGGCCTCGACGCCCTGGTGGATGGTGTCACCGGCGTTGAAGGTCAGGGGCGGAGCATCCGGCGTCAGCGTATAGTTCAGGAACTCGCCCTCGATCCGGGCGTGATAGAGCGAAACATCATAGAGGAAGGGCCCGCGACGGCCGCGGGCGCCGATCTCGCCGGTCCAGGCCTCCTGGGCCTCCAGATCGACAAACTGCGGGATCGGGCTCTGCACCAGTTCCTGGAAAGTCGCCGGTTCGACCGAGCGGGTGACGTTGGCATAGATCTGGTCGCCGCCATCACCTTCCCACAGCAGGCCCAGCCGGGGCGAGAACCAGTCATAGTCGCGGTCCGCGCTATTGACCGGGACCAGACGATTGTCGACGTCCCGTTCGGCGCGGCCCCATGAGCCGCCGGCGACCAAGGCCAGACGGTCGGTGACGAACAGCCGGCCTTCGGCGAAGACATCCACGCCGGACGCCTTCTGCACCGTGCTGCCGATCAGGGGGCCAGTATTGCCTGAACCGATGTTGACGAAGGTCAGGGCGTCATTCTCGCCGGTGCGGAAATAGACCCCGGCGAAGGCGTCGGCGCGCAGGCCCGCGATCTGCCCGGACCAGTCCAGCCGCCCGAATGCGCCGTAGTAGCGGTAGTCGTTGTCAACGACGACCGGCACGGGGTGGTACAGCCGCTTGTCGACGACATAGACCCCGCCTTCGAAGATCAGGTCGTCGGTCAGGCGATAGCGGGTCTGTAGCGTGGCGCGGACCGATTGGACGTCCCGCCCGAAGCCCATCTGCCGGGCATAGGGCTGTTCCAGCTGCGGCGACTTCAGGGCGTCGGTCAGGCTGCGGGCGCCCGAGATCTGCTGATCCAGGGAATTGGCCTGGACGATCAGGCGCACCTCGCGGTCCTCGCCCAGTTGCCGCCCGAGGTTGACGGTCAGGCGGCGGCTGTCGGAGTCCTGATGGTCCATGAAGCCGTCGCTGCCCGCCCATGTACCGGCGGCATAGAGGTCCCAGTCGCCGTGTTCGCGGGCGATGGCGACGTGGGCCCGGCGGGTGTCGTAGGAGCCGCCCTCGATGCGGACCAGATAGTCATGGGCCGCGTTTCGCCCCGTCGGGGTCAGGATGTTGACCGCCCCGCCCAGCGCCGCGCCGCCGAACCTCAGGGCGTTGCCGCCCTTGTAGACCTCGGTGTAGCGGGCGATCAGCGGGTCGAGCTCCTGGAAGTCGCCAAAGCCGTCCGGCGCGTTGATCGGCACGCCGTCCTGCGCCAGCAGCACGCCGCGCAGGTGAAGGCTCTGGCCGATGCCGGAGCCGCGGATCGACAGGCGCACTTCCTCGCCCCAGCGACGCTGGGCGAAGACGCCGGGCACCGACCGCAGGGTGTCGGACAGGGCCAGGGCGTAGCGGTCTTCATAGCTTTCGGCGGAGACGACGGCGACGGCGCCGGGGGTGCGGCTCAGGCGCTCGCGCGCCTCGGCCACCACAGCCGGATCGTCGGGGTTGCGTTCACCGGTGACGATGACGGTGTCCAGTTCGGTCGCGGGGACCGGATCCTGGGCGAAGGCGGGGGCGGCGACGGCCGCGAGCAGCAGGGCGCAGGGCGCCGCGGAGGTCCACAGGGACATGAGGGATCAATCCTGAAACAGAGAAACGAATCCCGCGTCGCCGGATGGCGCGCGGGTTCGGGCGCGGGAGGGCGCTCCGGGTCTGGTTCAGGCGTGGGGTGGGGCGGTGGACGGCGGTCGCGGCGGACCGCGCGCGGGTGGCGGCGGGCTGGCGATCAGGGCGGTGAAGGTCGAGGCGGGGGTGACGGTCGGCGCCGGGCAGGGCTGCGGCGCCGGAGGCGTCGGCAGGACGGCGGCCGGAGCCATGACGCAGGCGGCGCATTTGGGCGGCGGGACGCTGCGGTCCGGATTGCCGTCGGCATCGACCCGGAGGGTCTGCTGCCCCTCGGCGGAGCAGAGCACCAGCGTCCAGCCCGGTCCCGAGGCGGCCATGGCCGCATAGGGCAACAGCGTCCCGAGCACGATGGCGAACGTCGCGGCCATCAAGGCCAGCGCGCGCCAGATCGACCAGGACTCTGTCTGCGGACGGGTCACATTTGAGGCTTAGCTTGCCCCGGGGCGGACGGGAAGCGGGTCTATTCGCCGCGCGCCGCCTGGCGTGGGCTGAACTTCGGGGCGGGGGCCAGACGCATGACCTCCCCCTGATAGCGCTCGTCGTCGCCGGCGAGGGCGAAGGGCAGGGCGTCGGCACAGGCGTCCAGCAGGGCCTGCAGCCAGGCCTGATCGGCCTTGGCGAAATCGCCCAGCACATGGGGCATGACCAGATGGCTCTCGCCCGGATGACCCACGCCCATGCGGCCACGGCGGAAGTCCGCGCCCAGATGGCTGATCAGGCTGCGAATGCCGTTCTGGCCCGCGGCCCCGCCGCCGGTCTTCATGCGGAAGCGGCCGGGGGCCAGGTCGATCTCGTCGTGGAAGACGATCACCTCTGACGGCTTGATCTTGTAGAAGCGCGCGGCCTCGCCGACGGCGCGGCCGCTCTCGTTCATATAGGTCTGGGGCTTCATCAGAAGCACCTTCACAGGCCCGTTGGCGGTCTGGACCTCGCCGTCACGGATGACCGACTGGAACTTGGCCTTCTCGGGACCGAACGACCAGCGGCGCGCGATCTCGTCCACCGCCATAAAGCCGATGTTGTGGCGGTTCTTCTCGTATTTCGGGCCGGGATTGCCCAGGCCGGCGACGATGATCATGGCGGTGGTCCAGACAAGGAAACGGCCCCATCCGTAAACGGAAGGGGCCGCTCCAGAAACAGTCGATCGAGGGCGATTTAGCCTTCGGTCTTTTCGCCCTCGGCGGCGTCGTCCTCGGACGATTGCTCGGTGGCGGGAACTTCGTCGGCAGCAGCCTCGGCGGCGGCGGCCTGTTCCTCGGCGATCGCTTCTTCGATCTCGTCCGCAGCCTTGGCGGCCGACGACGACTTGATCGAGGCGATCACGAAGTCACGGTCGGTGATGGTCGGCTCGACGCCCTTCGGAACCTTGATGTCCGAGAAGCGGATGGTGTCGCCCAGCTTGTGACCGGCCAGGTCGACGATCAGGTCTTCCGGGATGTGGTCGGCGCGGACCGAGATCTCGACCGAGTGACGGACGATTTCCAGCGAACCGCCCTGACGGAAGGCCTTGCACTGGTCTTCGTTGATGAAGTGAACCGGCACTTCGATCTTGATCGTCTGCTTTTCGTCGACGCGCATCAGGTCGAAGTGCAGCGGGCGGTCCGACACCGGGTCGAACTGCACGTCACGGGCGATGACCGGCTGGGTCTCGTTGCCGTACTTCAGGGTCACCAGGTGGCCCAGCAGCTTGCCGGTGTAGAGCGACTTGCGGAAGTCCTTCTCGTTCACCGAAATGGCGACGGGGGCCTTGTCGCCGCCGTACAGGATGCCGGGCACCATGCCGGCGCGACGGGCGGCGCGGGCGCCACCGGTGCCGACGCCGTCGCGGACGTCCACGTTCAGGATGATCTCGGCCATCTGGCTCGCCTCAAATAACAACAGAAACGCCGCGCCAACCAGGGCCTGCGCGGCGGGGGTGTGAACCCTCGAAATCAGGAGCGGGGGCTATTACACGCAAGCGCCCCGGTGCGCAACCGCTGTCGACTCTTTGTCGTCAGCCGCTGGTGTTCAGGGACGCGGTGGCCGAGGCGGCGGCCTCGGCTGCGACCGGCGTTTCGCTGCCGGCCACCGCGGTCGGCGCGGCGTCGACCGGCGGCGGCGGGGTGATGTTCTGGGCCGTGCAGGTCGACAGGTCGCGGGCGATGTGGCGACCGACGCAGAACATGTCCTCATAGCTGGGGCGCGAGGCCGCCAGGCATTGGAACAGCATCAGCTTGGACATGTTCAGGCAGAATTCGCTGTTCTGGTCGATCGACAGGGCGTCGGTGTTGGCGCGGAAATCCTCGCCTCCGGCGCCCAGGGCCGCCAGGGCGGCCAGCGCCAGGGAGCGGGTCACGGCCGGGGTGTAGGGCGGGCCCGAGCGCGCCGTGCCGAGCTCCAGACCGGTCCCGGCATGGGCGGCGGCGAACAGACGGGCCGATTCGTCGGCCGACGGCAGCATCTGGGCGACCGACAGGGTCTTGGCGCTCTGCAGGCGGTCTTCGCGGTTGGCGATGGCGGCGGTGGCCCAGCGACGACGGGGGTCGCGGCGCTCCTGGATGGTGTAGGCGTCGTTCTCGACCCCTTCGGCGATCGCGTGCAGGGCGGCGACGTCGCGACCCAGCGTGTCCACGATCAGGCCCGCGGCGGCGTCCGCGCCGGGCAGGGTGGCGGCCACGGCCGGGTCGGCGATGATGCGGGCGATCAGGTCCTGACGCGCGGCGGGGTCCACGCTGTAGGTGCGCACGCCCTGCACGAACTCCGGCGACTGGAGGGCCAGGATCGAGCCGTAGGCGATCATGCCGCGCGACAGCTGGGCGGGCTCATAGGCAGCGCCCTTGCGGATGGCGGCCTGGATGGATTCGGCGTCGGTGAAGCCGCCCGGCGGGATGGCGCCGACCTCGCGCATGAAGGCGACGTAGATCGAGGCGGCCTGGGCCACGCCCTCGTTCAGCGACACCGCGGGCGGCGGGGGCGGAGGCGGCGGCGGGGCCGGTTCAACTTCCTTGGCGCAGCTGGCCAGAGTGGCGGCGATCGCCAGTGCGGCGAGCGTCAGCCCGCGACGCATTTGACCCTTGAACATGACACAACCCCGGCCCGGCGCGCCCTCGGGGCGCGGATACAGAACTCCCTCTATATCGCGGGCAAAAGGGTTCTCCGAGGGTTAACGAAAGCTTGGCGGGAAGCCTTCGGATCACAAGCTGATGATGTCGGCTCACCCCGGCGAGCGATTGAGACGCTCCGTCGCCGACTGGGCAGCGGAAGGGGCCGGCGACACGACCGGCGGCTGCGGAGCGGGCCTTGCAGGGGGCGTGACGGGAGTCGCCGCCGGCGCCTGCGGAACGGGCGCAGGCGTGGGGGCAGGGGTGGGGGCAGGCGTCGGGGCGATGGTGATCCGGGGCTCATCCGGAACCACCTCAAGGCCGGACACGCGCGTGATCGGCGCGGGCTGGGCGGCGCCCCGGGCGCAGGTGGCGATGTCGCGCACGATGTGGCGGCCCAGGCAGAAGACGTCCTCATAGTTGGGCCGCGACGCCGCCAGACACTGGAACAGGTTCAGCTTGGACTCCGCCAGACAGTTCTGGCTGACCCCGTCGTTCTGCAGCGGGGAGGTCCGGGCGCTGTCTCCGCCCTGTCCCAGGGCGGCGAGCGCGGCGATGGCGAGCGCCCGCTCAACGACGGGCGGGTAGGGGCCCTCCCTGCGCCGGTCGCTGCTCAGGCCAAGACCGGTCCCGTCATGGGCGGCGGCCAGCAGGCGGGCGGAATCCGGTCCCGAGGGCAGCATGGCCTGAAGCGAGCGGGCCTTGGCGTCCTCCAGCCGACCCACGCGATTCGGCACGGTGGCCGCCGCCCAGGAGCGACGGGCGTCGGACTGGATGGCGTAGGCGTCGCTCTCGATGGCGCTGGCGGTGCGGTTCAGGGCGTCGATGTCGGTGCGAAGGGTGGCGATGATCAGGCCGGCCGCGGCGTCCGCACCCGGAAGCTGTCCGGCCCAGCGGGGGTCGGCGAGGATGTTGGCGACCAACTGGTCGCGCGCGCCGGGGTTGAGGGAATACTGGCGGACGCCGCTGACGAACTCCGGCGACTGCAGGGCCACGATGGAGGCGTAGGCGACCAGTCCGCGGGACAGCTGGACCGGATCATAGGCCGTTCCGCGACGCACGGCGTCCTGGATGCTTTCGGGCGTGTTGAAGCCCGGCTGGATCGCGGCCATGTCACGGCTGAAGGCGACATAGATGGAGGCGGCCTCGACCACCTCCTGATTCAGGGTGATGGGCGGCGGGGTGCGGGCGGCGATTTCGGCGGCGACGCGCGCGGCCTCGGCCTCGGCGGCCTTCTGGGCCGAGCTCTGGCAGCCGGCCAGAACAAGGGCGACAGCGACGGCGGCCAGTGCAAGACCGCGGCTCCGGAAGGCCGAACTCATCAGAACTCCTTGTGACAGCTGACGCCCCGCGCCACAGCTTCGGAGCCTAATGAGGCCGGATGAAGGACGTTCCCTCGATCAGTCGAAGAGTTTTGACACGGACTCTTCGTTGGCGATGCGGCGGATGGCCTCGCCGATCAGCGGGGCGACCGAAACACGACGGATCTTGGAGCAGTTCAGCACCTCGTCCGGCTGCTCGATCGAATCGGTGATGACCAGCTCCTTCAGCGGGCCGTCGTTGACGCGCTGGACCGCCGGGCCCGACAGGACGCCGTGGCTGATGTAGGCCGAGACCTCGGTCGCGCCCTTGTCGATCAGCGCCTTGGCGGCGTTCACCAGCGTGCCGCCCGAATCGACGATGTCGTCGAACAGGATGCAGCGACGGCCTTCGACATCACCGATGATGTTCATGACCTCGCTCTCGCCCGCCTTGGGGCGGCGCTTGTCGACGATGGCCAGATCGGCGTCGAGGCGCTTGGCGAGCGAGCGAGCGCGCACAACGCCGCCGACGTCGGGCGAGATGATCATCAGGTCATCGCCCTTGGGATAGTTTTCCTTGATGTCCCGGGCCAGCACCGGCGTCGCCACCAGATTGTCGGTCGGGATGTCGAAGAAGCCCTGAATCTGGCCGGCGTGCAGGTCCATGGTCAGGACACGGTCCGCGCCGGCGCGGGTGATCAGATTGGCGACCAGCTTGGCCGAGATCGGGGTCCGGCCGTCCGTCTTCCGGTCCTGCCGGGCGTAGCCGAAATAGGGAACGACCGCCGTGATGCGCCGGGCCGAGGCGCGCACCAGCGCGTCGGTCATGATCAGCATTTCCATCAGGTTGTCGTTGGCCGGGTAGCTGGTCGACTGGATGATGAAGACGTCCTCGCCGCGGACGTTCTCCTCGATCATCGCGAAGACCTCGTTGTCGGCGAAGCGCTTCACCTGGGCCTTGGTCAGGGGCATGTCCAGGTGGGCCGCGATCGCAGCGGACAGGGTCCGGTTCGAGTTGCCAGAGAGCAGCTTCATGTCCGGTCATCCTTTCGCCGTCATCGCCCGGCTGCATGCCCGCCGTGGCGTTGGCGCGCTACATATCAGGGGACGCGGGGGCCACAAGGCGCGATCGTCGCTTTTTGCAGGCTTCTTCTCGCATTGGCGCTGCGAAGTTCGCTGGTATAGAGAACGCGTCACGTTACCGGGGGCGCCGACGGGGTCGGCCCATCGGCATGCTTAAACTGAGGTCGTCCTTGTCCGCTTCGAAGATCCGCACCGGCCTTGTTCTGGCGGCCGCCGCCCTTTCGGTCCTGGTTGTTTCGGCCTGTAACGGCGGGGCCAGGCGCCCGCGCCTCGCCTATGAGGAGCGCCCGGTCGAGGCGCTGTACAACACCGGCTACCAGCGTCTGCAGTCCAAGCGCTGGGCCGACGCGGTCGACTACTTCCAGGAAGTGGAGCGTCAGCACCCGTATTCGGAATGGTCGCGTCGCGCGATCCTGATGCAGATCTACGCCTACTATCAGAACAACAATTATCAGGACGCGATCGCCGCGGCCGACCGCTTCATCGCCCTGTTCCCGGGCAATCCGAGCGCGCCCTACGCCTTCTACATGAAGGCGATCTGCAATTTCGAACAGATCACCGACGTGGGCCGTGACCAGGGCTATGCCCAGGCGGCGCTGACCGGCCTGCGCGACGTGGCCCGCCGTTACCCCGGCACCTCCTACGCCATCGACGCGACCGTGAAGATCGACATGGTCAACGATCAGCTGGCCGGCAAGGAAATGGCCATCGGCCGCTACTACCAGCGCGCCAACCAGCCGCTGGCCGCGCTCAACCGCTACAAGTCGGTGATCGACAATCAGGCCTACCAGCGTACCTCGCACACGCCGGAAGCCCTCTACCGACTGGTCGAGGTCAATCTGCAGCTGGGTCTGAAGGAAGAGGCCAACCGCAACGGTTCGGTTCTCGGCTACAACTATCCGGGCAGCCCCTGGTACGCCGAGGCCTACGCCCTGCTGACCGAAGGCGGCGCCGCCCCCGAGGTCGCCCCGACCGGCCAGCGCGAAAGCTGGCTGCGTCGTCTGATCCCGGGCTGACGTTTTCGATTTGTTCCGCTATCGTCGGGTCCGTCGACGCATATCGCGCGTCGGGTCGATTTGGAGCTTTGGCTAGATGAGCATCTGGGGCCTCGTCGCCGCAGCGGTTATCGCTGTCCAGGGCGATCCTGCTGACCGGGGTGTCGTTGAGATCAACAGCCTGTCGATTCCCTTCACGTTTGATCGGGAAGCGGTCGAACGCCTGATTCCTCGCCTGCCACAGGGAGCCAGCGTCTATTTGCAATGCATGGGCTATGGGGCGGATGGGCGGCTGACGGACTGCACTGTTGATCTGCAGCCGCAGGGGCAGGGCTTCGAGGCGGCGGTTGACGCCTTTACGAGCAGCGTTCGAGTTAATGGCGAGAGAGTTGATCTGAGCCGCGGCGATAAGGTCGGCTTGTTGTGGATTCAGCTCACTTTCTGGAATTGGAGCCAGAAGCCGTCTTCGCCATGTCGTCCTCCCGGATGCACTGGAACGCCAGCTCCTCCACCGCCTCGCGATCATTGAAGTGACGCCGGCAACATCGGCTCTCCATTTGCGCACTGTCGGCCTGCCCGGGACCGTGTTTGTCTGCTGCTCTCCGGATCCGTCTCTGGAAATGATTCGCCTTGCTTGATCCCGTCCAACGCCAGAACGGCCTGATGATCCCGCAAGGGAGCCTGCCGTGCTGACCGCGCTTTCGATCCGCGACATCGTTCTGGTGGACGTGCTGGACCTCGAGGTCCGGGACGGCCTGACCGTGCTGACCGGCGAGACCGGGGCGGGCAAGTCGATCATTCTGGACGCGCTGGGACTGGCGCTGGGCGCGCGCGGCGACGCCGGGCTGGTGCGGGCAGGGGCGAAACAGGCCAGCGCCACCGCCGTCTTCACCGCCCCTGACGACGCCGCCCTGATCGAACTGATCGCCGAGAAGGGATTCGAGGTCGCGCCAGGTGAGGACCTGATCCTGCGCCGCACCGTCGCCGCCGACGGCCGCAGCCGCGCCTTCGTCAACGACCAACCCGCCGGCGTCACCGCCCTGCGCGAGATCGGCCAGGCCCTGGTCGAGGTGCATGGCCAGCACGAGACCGTCGGACTGCTGGACTGGAAGACCCACCGCGCCCTGCTGGACGCCTATGGCGGCCTGTCGCCCCAGCTGGACGGCGTGGCTCGCGCCGCAGAGGCCCTGAAGACCGCCGAGCGCAAGGTCGCGGACCTGAAGGCCGCCGCCGCCGACGCCGCCGCCCACACCGAAGAGCTGACCCAGAACCTCGCTGATCTCGACGCGCTGGATCCCCGCGCCGATGAGGAGACCGAGCTGGCCGGCGAGCGGGCTCTGCTGGGCGCGGCGGAAAAGGCCATGGCCGATCTGACCGACGCCCGCGCCTCGCTGGGCGGGGACAAGCTGTCGCGCAATCTGTCGGCGGCCCTGCGCGCCGTCGAGCACGCCCGCACCCGCGCGGCCCAGTCGGGCGCCGAGGGCGACCATCCGCTGCTGCTCAAGCTGACCGCCGCCGCCGAGGCCATCGACCGGACGCTGGTGGAGGCCGAGGAGGCGCTGGCCTGCGTCGACGCCGCCGCCGACGCCTTCGACTTCGAGCCGGGCCGCCTGGACAAGACCGAGGAGCGGCTGTTCGCCCTGCGCGCCGCCGCCCGCAAGCTGAACACCTCGGTCGAGCTGCTGCCGACCCTGCGCGAGCGCTACCGCGAGCAACTGCGCCTGATCGAGGATGGCGCCGACGCCATCACCGCCGCCGAGCGCGAGGCCTCCGCCGCCCGCGAATCGTACGACCTGGCCGCCACCCTGCTGACCTCGGCGCGCGAGGCCGCCGCCGAGCGGCTGACGACCTCGGTGATGGAGGAACTGGGCCCGCTGAAGCTGGAGCGCGCCCGCTTCCGCGTCGCCTTCGAGCCGGTGGCCGACGGCCGTCGCGGTCCGCTGGGCGTCGAGACCGTCCGCTTCGAGATCGCCACCAACGCCGGCACACCCTTCGGCCCGCTGGACGCCATTGCGTCGGGCGGCGAATTGGCCCGCTTCGCCCTGGCCATGAAGGCGGCGCTGGCGGGGCGCGAGGACCAGCGCCAGCCGGTGATGATCTTCGACGAGGTCGATCAGGGTGTCGGCGGCGCCGTGGCCGAGGCCGTCGGCACCCGCCTGCAGCGCCTGTCCCAGGGCGCCCAGGTGCTGGTCGTCACCCACAGCCCGCAGGTCGCCGCGCGCGGCCACGCCCATTGGAAGGTGCGCAAGTCCGACACCGCCGGCCAGACGGCCACCACGGTCGATACGCTGGACGAGACGCAGCGGCTGGAGGAGATCGCCCGCATGCTGTCCGGCGCGACGATCACCGACGAAGCGCGGGCGGCGGCGCGGGCCCTGATCGGCTAACCGGCTTCGGGCGGCGGGAAGTCGTCCCAGCTCACGCCGTTGCAGACCGCCTGCGCCGAGCGGGCGACGCCGCGGCGTTGCAGGCGGGACATCCGGTCCCGGCGCAGCACCGACGCCCTCAGGTCCGCCTGATAGGGGACGATCTCCACCCCAGGCAGGCAGGCGCGGGCCATCGGCTCCTCGACGATGAACATCCGCGTTTCCGCCGTCTCGCCCTCGAACACGCCGTCCAGCGCGCGTGTTCGCGCCTCGCCCGGCAGTCGGTACAGCAGCCAGCCGGGATGGATGTCATTGCGCCGGGCGAAGGCCATCTGGCGCTGGGCGGTGCGCGAGGCGTTCACCGCCGCGACGGTCTCCCCCCGCGCCCGCGCCTCGGCGATCAGCAGGGGATCGATGCTGCCGTGCAGGCCGATGATCGCCCCGCGCTCGACGATCAGTCGCCCGGCCAGCGGCAGGAAATAGTTGGCGCAGGACGAGTTGCACTCCTCGCGCACCCGCATCGTCAGGCCCTTGCCCTCGAACCGTTCGGCGATATCCAGCGCCGGCCCGACAGAACCGCCCTGACTGGTCAGGATCACCTCGCGCGTGGTCGGCTGCAGGCGCTCGGCGACGCAGTCCGCCATGGCCTGATCGGTCTGGCCGTTCAGCACGAACACCTCGGGCGTCTGCTGACGACAGGGGACATCCAGCGCGGCCGAGGTCGAGGCGGAAACCAGCCACAGCCCGGCCGCCGCCAGGACGGCGCTGGCGATGCGATGGATCATCCCTCCCTCCGCTCAGGCTGCGCTTACGAGCAACCTAGAGGCGATCAGGGGATTCGGCCAAGCTTGACGAGAACCGGGGGCGTCAGGCCCCCTGCAGCACCTTGCGCAGGGCGGTGTGGATGTCCGGGTTGGCGGCCAGCACCTGCTTGCCGTTCTTCGGATCGCCGTCGATGTCGATGGTGGTGACCAGACCGCCGGCCTCGGTGACCAGCAGGATGCCCGCCGCCACGTCCCAGGCCTGCAGATTGCGCTCGAAGAAGGCGTCGTAGCGGCCCGCGGCGACCCAGGCGAAGTCCAGGGCGGCCGAGCCGAGGCGGCGGA
This sequence comes from Brevundimonas sp. GCM10030266, assembly GCF_042666595.1. Classification (NCBI taxonomy): domain Bacteria; kingdom Pseudomonadati; phylum Pseudomonadota; class Alphaproteobacteria; order Caulobacterales; family Caulobacteraceae; genus Brevundimonas; species Brevundimonas sp. GCM10030266. The sequence goes on along the minus strand of NZ_JBHTCY010000003.1, from coordinate 198,487 downwards.
TGCCCGCGACCCGCTGGCCGACGGCGTGGATGTCCTTGATCGACTGGGCGTGGCCGGTCTTGCCGATGAAGGGCAGGCCGGTGCCGATCAGGCTTTCCGACAGGTCCTTGCGACCCGCCACGCGGATGCGACCGTCGTTCAGGTAGCAGCCCTTGCCCTTCTCGGCCCAGAACATCTCGTTCATGACCGGGTTATAGGTCACGGCGGCGACGATCTCGGACGAACCGTCCGGCGCGAAACGCTCCAGACCGACCGTGATCGCGAAATGCGGCATGGCGTGGATGAAGTTGGTGGTGCCGTCGATCGGGTCGACGATCCAGCGGTGCGACTTGTCGGTGCCTTCGACGAAGCCGCGCTCCTCGCCCAGGAAGCCATAGCCCGGGCGCGCCTTCATCAGCAGTTCGTACAGGGTGTCTTCCGCCTTGATGTCGGCGGCGGTGACGAAGTCGCCCGGACCCTTGCGCGAGGTCTGCAACTGGCTGACTTCACCGAAGTCGCGCAGCATCGGGCGAGCGGTCTTGCGGACCGCGTCCATCATGACGGTGAGCAGGGCGGAGGCGAGGGCCATCGGGAATCTCCTGGTCCGCGTGTCCTGAAAAGCCGGTGGCCGGACAGGCGGAGAAGTTCAAACGCTAACCGGCCCCGACGGAGCCGGTGAAGTGATTAGTGGACAGTGATTAGTGGATGAGAGCGGGGCGCCGTCAGAGCGGCGGCCAACCACTAACCACTAATCACTAACCACTGCGCGCAGCGCTTAATCAGCGCGGCGGACGTATTCGCCGGTCGTCGTGTCGACGACGATCTTCTCGCCGGCCGACATATAGGGCGGGATCATGATGCGGACGCCGTTGTTGGCGACGGCCGGCTTGTAGGACGACGAGGCGGTCTGGCCCTTCACGGTCGGCTCGGTCTCGACGACTTCCAGCGTGACCTGATCCGGCAGCGACAGACCGATCGGACGGTCCTCGTGCATTTCGATCACGACCTTCATGCCTTCCTGCAGGTAGGGGATGCGTTCGTCGCCGACCCATTCCTTCTGCAGTTCGATCTGCTCGTAGTTCTCGTCGTTCATGAAGACGAGGGTCTCGCCGCCGTCATACAGGTACGAGAAGTCCTTCTGCTCCAGCGTGACGCGCTCAACCTTGTCTTCCGAGCGGAAGCGTTCGTTCAGCTTGTTGCCGGTCTCGAGGTTCTTGGCCTCGACGTTGGCGAAGGCGCCGCCCTTGCCGGGCTTGACGTGGCTGGCCTTGGTGACGACCCACAGGCCGCCGTTGTGCTGCAGGACCATGCCGGGCTTGATGGTGTTGCCGTTAATCTTGGCCATGATGTCTCGGAAGGATTGAGGCGCAGCCCTTGCGGCGCGCGCGAACGGGCGCAGTCCCTAACGGAAGCCGGGGCTTACGGCAAGCTGGGGCGGTTCAATGCAGCGTCGCCTGCGCCTCATCCATCTTGCGGTCGAGGGTGTTCAGCACCCGCGTGCCGCCGCCGATGGGGGCGGCCAGCTTCCCGGCGTCGGGATCCAGCCTGCGGGCTTCATGGGCGAAGGCGGCGGCCAGTCCGGCGGACGCCATCGCCGCGCCGATCTGCAACAGCCGCCCGGCGGGACGCGCCGCCAGCCACAGGGCGTTCACCGCCTGCGTCGCCGCCCACAGGCCGAGCGCGGCGTTCCGGCGCGGCTGCGAGGGCGCATTCCACACCCGCACCGCCGACAGGCTGGTGGCGGAGAACACCGCAGGCACGATCATGCTCATGGGGCCGCGCGGTCGCTCCGTCACCGGGCGGGCGCCGCTGCGCAGTTCCTCCGCCGACAGGCGCGGCTTGAGGGCCTTCTGGGCGAGGAATGTCGCGGCCAGCGCGAACCCCGCCGTGACGGCCACGCCCAGCAGGACGTGGCCCATGCTCCGATCCTCGCCATTGACGAAATCCAGCGCCGCGTCCTTCGCGTCGTCGAACACATCATCGATATCGGTCATCAGCGGCTCCTCCAGCGTCCGGAGGGGAATGAGCCGGAAGGGGCGGGGGTTCCGCCCCTTCCTGAAAGCGATCAGTTCCCGGTCGCGCTCTTGTCCGGGGCGATCTCGGTCATGGCGGATTGCAGGTAGTTCTGCTCGCCCAGTTGTTCGATCAGCTTGTGCTGGGCCTCGAGGAAGTCGATGTGCTCCTCGGTGTCCGACAGGATGCGCATGGCCAGGTCGCGGCTGACGTAGTCGCGGGCGGCCTCGAACTGGGCGACGGCGGCGATCACGGTGTCGCGCGAGCCCAGCTCCAGCTGCAGGTCGGCGCCCAGGCATTCGAAGACGTTCTCGCCGATCTTCAGCTTGTGCAGGTCCTGCAGGTTCGGCAGGCCGTCGAGGAACAACACGCGCTTGATCAGCATGTCGGCGTGACGCATCTCGCCGATCGATTCGTCATAGATGATCTGGCCCAGGTGCTTCAGGCCCCAGCTTTCGAACATGCGCGCATGCAGGAAATACTGGTTCACCGCGGTGAGTTCGTTGGTCAGGATCGCGTTCAGCGTCCGGATGATCGCGGGGTCGCCCTTCATGGCATCAGTCCTCGGCAAGTCATGGGCGTCCGGAAACGGTCGCGCCTTCAGTCCCGCCGTACATAACACGTCAGAACGCCGTGTGTTCACTTGCGAACACTTATCACTACATTGAAATTGCGAGTAAAAATCGCACTCAGCAGGGGCTGAGAATGCTACTCAGCAGCCAGGGCGAAGGCCTGCTGCGTTTCCTGGATCATCTGGCGCATTTCACAGACGCATTTGGCGCACTGGGCCTGGCACTGGTGCCGGGCGAAGACCTCGCGCGGACGCGTCGCGCCCGCCTCGATGGCCGAGGCGACGTCACGCTTGCGAAGACCGTTACAGTTGCAGACGTACAAGGACGCAGAACCCACCGACTGAGAATGGTTCGCTATAGCAGGACGATTAAGGCGACTGCAAGTCGTTCGCATGCGCGGTCCGGATTGACGCGGCGCGCGCATCGTCGCACTCCCCGCCTATGGCCAAAGCACCCGTTGTTCCGCCGCGCCCGCCGTGCGCCCTGTATCTGATCACCCCGCCGGCGATCCCGGACCTGTCCGCCTTCGCGAAGACGCTGGGCGAGGCGCTGGATGCGGGCGCCGTGGCGGCGCTGCAGATCCGGCTGAAGGATGTCGATGACGCGACTGTTCTGGCCGCGGTCGAGGCGCTGCGGCCGGTGGCGCAGGCGCGCGGCGTGGCGGTGATCCTGAATGATCGGCCCGATCTGGCGAAGCGCTCGGGGTGCGACGGCGTGCATGTGGGCCAGTCGGACGCCTCCTATGACGAAGCGCGGCGCACCATGGGGCCGGACGCCATGATCGGCGTCACCTGTCACGATAGCCGCGAACTGGCCATGGACGCCGCCGAGGCGGGCGCCGACTATGTCGCCTTCGGCGCCTTCTTCCCGACCACCACCAAGGAGACGGAGCATCGGCCCGAGCCCGAAATCCTGACCATCTGGCAGGAGACGGTCGAGACGCCGTGCGTCGCCATCGGCGGGATCACGGCCGAAAACGCCGCCGGGCTGGCCCGCGCCGGGGCCGACTTCGTGGCTGTCAGCGGCGCCGTCTGGAACCACCCCAAGGGTGCGGCCGAGGCGGTTCGTCAGCTTGATCAGGTGCTTGCGACGGCCTTCTGACCTTCAGGGGATATTAGGAAGCCCCCGTCTAGGTAGTGCCGGTAAACGTTCGTTCGCCGGACCCGACCATGACCATGAGCCGCGTGCTCGACACTCAGCCCGCCGCCGTGGCCGACAAGGCGCCGCCTCCGCGCGCCTTGCCGTCGGGCCCGTCGCCGACCAGCGGCATCGGCCAGCCCATGGCGCCGGTCTTCACCGCCATGGCGGTGCTGGTGCTGACGGTCCTGTCGCTGGCCTTCGCCCGGTCCACGGATGCGGTCGCCGCCCTGTGGGGCGCGGGCGGCGTGGCGGTGGCGGTGTGGCTGCGCACCTCTCGCGGCCCCCTGTACGACATGTGTTTCGCGGGGCTGATGGTGTGCGGCCTGGCGGCGGGCAATCTGCTGGGCGGGAATACGAAGGGCTCCACCTTCCTGTTCACCATCGCCAACATGCTGGACATCTATGTCGCGGTCCTGATGGCGCGACGGTTCGCCCCCACCCTGAACCTGGCCAGCGTCGCCGGCTGCAGCCGTTTCCTGATCGCCGCCGCCATCATCGCCCCGCTGCCGGCGGCGATCCTGGTCGGCGGAACGCTCTGGTTCGGTCATGGGGCAAACTTCTTCGACACCGCCCAGACCTGGTGGTTCGGTCACGCGATCAGCATCGCCGTCATCGGCAGCTTCGGGCTGACGGTCACCCGGCGCGAGATCGTGCGGCTGCGGGCGCCGGCCAGGGCGGCCGAGGCCGTCGTCCTGCTGGGCCTGTTGCTCGTCGCCACCCTGCTGATCTTCGGCATGCAGTCGCTGCCGATCAGCTTCGTCATCCTGCCGCTGCTGCTGTTGATCGCCGTGCGTCTGCGCCTGCTGGGCGTGACGACGGCGTTGGTGATCATCGCCATCGTCGCCATCGGCGGCAGCATGATGGGGTACGGCCCCTATTCGAAGGTCTTCAACGCCACCGACCGGGCCATGATGGCCCAGTTGCTGGTTCTGTTCGGCTATCTGCCGATCCTGCTGGTCGCGGCCCTGCTGGAGGAGCGTGACCGCCTGTCGGACCGCGCCAAGGCCGGTCAGGTCCGCGCCGAGCGGGCGTCCGAGGCCAAGTCCCGCCTGCTGGCCAACGTGGCCCACGAGATCAAGAGCCCGGTCGGCGGCATCATCGGCATCGGCGAGCTGTGGCGCGCCGGCCAGCTGGGCGCCACCACCCAGACCCAGGCGGAGATGGCCGACATGCTGGTCAAGACCGCGCGGCAGGTCGAGGCGCTGGCCCATGACCTGCTGGACGTGGCCCGCGCCGAGTCCGGCGCCGTGAAGGTCGAGCTGCGCCCGACCGACGTGCCTGGCGTGCTGGATGACGTGCGTCGCGCCACCGCCCTGCGGCCCGAGGCCCAGGGCATCCGGATCGATGTGGTCAGCGAAGGCGACGGGCTGGTGGCCCTGACCGATTCCCAGCGTTTGGCCCAGGTGGTCAGCAACCTGACCTCCAATGCGGTCAAATACGGCGGGGCGGGTGGCGTCGTCACCCTGCGCGCCAGCCGCATCCATGACGGCGTCCGGGTCGAGGTCATCGACCGCGGCCCCGGCCTGTCGCCCGAGAAACAGGCCCAACTGTTCGAGCCCTTCAACCGCCTCGGTCTGGAGCGCTCCACGGTCGAGGGCCACGGCATCGGCCTGGCGCTGGCCAAGCGGCTGGTCGAGCTGCAGGGCGGGACCATTGGCGTGACCTCCACCCCGGGCGAGGGCGCGGTCTTCTGGGTCGAGCTGCCCGCCGCCTGATCCGGCGCCATTGGGGCCTTGCCGTCGCCACGCTCAGGGGTGATGGTCGCGGCATGAAAGCCCTTGTCGCGTCCGCCGCCCTCCTGACCCTCGCCGCCGCACCCGTCGCGATTGCCCAGACGGCATCGCCGCCGCCCGCGGCCCAGACCCCGCCGCCGGCCGCTGCCCCCGGCTCGGACTTCACCCGGGATCTGAACGGCGGCCCGCCGCGCCCGGCAGAGTATCTGGCTCCGGCCCCGACACCGGCGCCCGTGGTGACGCCGCCGCCCGCCGCTCCAGCCGCCGAGCCGCGCCCCGCTGTCCCGGTCGCCCCGGCCGCGCCTACTGAAACCACGCCCCGGCCGGTGCCGCGCCTGTCGACGCCTCCGATGACGGCCACGGCCCCGGCGTCGCCGAGTCCGGCCGCGCCTGTGATCGCGCCGACCCCGCGTCCTGCGGCGCCTACGCCTACGCCTGCGCCCGCCACGGTCGCGCCCGCCCCTGAGCCGGTCGCACCGCCACCGCCGCCCAGCGTCCCGACGGTCACCGTGCTGGACGCCGCGGCCCGCGCGGCCCTGCCGTTCACCGCCGAGCTGCCGTCCGGCTTCCAGATCGTCACCGGCCGCCCCGGTCCGGACTTCCGGATCTATACGATCCGTCGCGGCGAGCAGTCGTTCGTCATGGTCTATGTCGGCCCGGCCTCGCAGTTCCCGATCTATTCGGGCGAGCAGGTCGAGGCGGGCGGGCGGACCAGCGTCGTCGTCACCGAGAACGGCCAGCGCCGCGCCCTGGAGCATCTGTTCCAGCGTACGGACGCCCCGCGCGAAGTGCACATCTGGACCATGTCCCTCGACGGCGCCGATCGGGCCCTGGCGGAACGGATCGCCCAGTCGGTCGACCTGCGATAGCGATCAGGCCCGTCTCACCGGCGTGTCGGTCAGGCCCAGCCTGACCCCGCGCGCGCCGGCGAAGACCAGCACCTCCAGTCCCGGATCGGCGGCCCAGCGACGCAGGGTCGCCTGATAGGGCTCGCGCCGCCAGTCGTGGGGGCGGGCGGCGTCGCACTCGACGATCAGCCGCGCGCCGCCCTGTTCGCTGTGCAGGACGAATCCCGCCCGCGACGGCTTCCAGTTGTCGTCCAGCGCCTCGGTCAGCAGCCACAGGCAGTTGAACACCCGGCAGTCGTCGGGGCGGTCTTCATAGATCGCGCAGCCCCGCGCCTTGCTGAAGTGACGGCACCATTTGCCCGCCGGCTTGGCCAGCGCCGTCACCCCCATCAGCTTGCAGCACAGGCCGCAGTCGCCGCAGGTCTTGTCCGCTGACGACTGCGCCAAGTCCGTCAGGTCTCCGACCAGACGGCCAGTTCATTCCCGGCCGGATCGCGGAAGTGGAAGCGGCGTCCGCCCGGGAAGTCGAAGATCGGCTTCACGATCACGCCGCCCGCCGCCTCGACCTTGCCCAGCATGGCGTCGAGGTCATGGGCGTAAAGCACGGGCAGGGGCGTCTTCGTCGCCTCGGCGGCGTCGGCGTCAAAGCCGCCGTCCAGCCCTTCGTTGAAGGCCGCATACGACGGGCCATAGTCCACGAAGCTCCAGCCGAAGGCCGCCCCGTAGAAGGTCTTCACCGTCGGCAGGTCGCCGCCGGGCAGTTCGAGATAATCCAGCTTTCCGTCTTCACGCATGGGTTTGATCCTGTTCCGGGAAAGCCATCCGACCCGCCATTACTGCCGGGCTGTCCGGTCTGGCGGAAGAGGCGACCGCGACCGTCCGCCGCTTTTTCCACCGCGCCGCTTGCCAGCCGTCGGGATTCGCGCAAACCTGCAAATTGTTCGCAATCGCAAGGCTGCGCAGGATGATCATTCTGACGACAGGACAGGCCTCGCTCACCCGCCTCATGCAGGCGGATGCGCCGTCGCGGTCACAGCACCTCGCGCCGCGAAAGGTGAACGGTCAGGGCGACCAGCGCCAGCAGGCCGACACCGCCGCCCAGCCCCAGCGCGGTGGTCACGCGCCACGGTTCTGAGGCCATCATGTTCACCGGCATCTGCCAGGGCAGGAAGACGCCCTGCTTCGCCGCGGTCGCCACGACGGCGAAGAAGGTCCCGCCGATCCCGATCACCAGTCCCGGCACGAAGCTGGCGTAGCGCAGCGCGGTCCACAGCTGGACGGCGACCATCAGCAGGGCCGCGCCGAACATCATCGCCAGCACCTTGATCCACCGCGCCAGCTCCATCGGCCCGGTCGGCGCGACCGCCGGCTTGATCGCCGCCGCCAGCTTCACCGCCAGTATTGTCAGCCCCAGGGTCGCGGCGCTCATGATCGCCACCACGGCCAGCACGCAGATCGCCTTGGCGGCGTAGATCTTCCAGCGGGGCAGGGGTAGGGCCCGCAGATGGTCCCAGCTCTTGGGCCCATGCTCCATGTGCGCCACCAGCGCGGTCAGGGCCGTCACGCTCATCGGCAGCATGAAGAAGGCCCAGATGCCTGCCGCGCTGCCCAGCCACATTTCCCACGGCTGGGGCCTGTCGCCCCGTAGCACCATGAAGAAGGCGAAGACGGCGATCAGCGACGGCGCCGCGACCGCCAGCAGAGCGGCCAGCGAGCGGTTCAGCTTGCGCGCCTCGACGGAAAGAACGGTCAGCATCAGGCGGCCTCCTGCCGGGATTGGGGTTGCGAGACCTCGCGGTAGATGCCCTCAAGCGAGCGGGCGCGCGGCCCGATGGCGAAGACGTTGAGCCCGGTCTCGATCAGGGCGCGGTTCAGGGCGGCGGCCGCCGCGCGGGCGTCCTCGCCGGGCCTCAACCGGGCCACCGCCTCATCCTCCATCATCTCTAGGGTGAAACCGCGCGCGGTCGCCAGCGCCGCCGCCCGCGTCTGGTCGTCGGTCTGGAACACCACCTCAGGCGCCAGATCGGCCTTCAGCCGGTCCAGTTCGCCCTCCAGGACCAGCTTGCCGTGGCTCAGGATGCCAATGTGCGTCGCCGTCTGCTCGATCTCGCCCAGCAGATGGCTGGACAGCAGGACCGTCGCCCCGGTCCGCTCGGGCAGGGCGCGCAGGAAGCGGCGCATGTCGGCGATGCCGTCCGGGTCCAGCCCGTTGGTCGGCTCGTCGAGGATCAGCACCGGCGGCGCGCCCAGCATGGCGCGGGCCAGCCCCAGCCGCTGCCGCATGCCCAGCGAATAGTCGCTGACCCGGCGCCCGGCGTCGCCGGTCATCTCGACCACCGCCAGCACCCGGTCGATCTCGGTCCTCGGCAGGCCCAGCAGGGTGCGGGTCAGGTCGAGGTTCTCGCGCCCCGACAGATTGCCATAGAAGCCGTGCGCCTCCAGCAAGGCTCCGACCTTCCGCGCGGCGCCCAGTCGATCCCGCGCCACGTCGATCCCGTCGATCAGGGCCTGCCCGCCGGTCGGGGCGATCAGACCCAGCAGCATCTTCAGCGTCGTCGTCTTGCCCGCGCCGTTGCGGCCGAGGAAGCCATAGACGGCCTTGTCCGGCACGGTCATCGACACGGCGTCCACGGCCAGATGCCGCTTGAACCGTCTCGTAAGCGCGTGGGTCTCGATCGCGGCGGCCATTCGGCGCTCCCGTTGCGTTTAAGTCTTATTTAAAGTTGCGAAGCCTGCGTCTTTAAGTCAAGATTAAAGACAAGACAGGTTTCCAACCCGCCGGAGCGCGCCGTGAGCCAGACCGAAACCGCCCGCTTTCGCCTGATGTGCCGCCAGTTCAACTGGCTGGCGATCTTCATGGTGTGCAGCGTGGGGGCGCTGCTGGTCCTGGCCAACGGTGTCGGTCCCTTCGTCCACTGGATGCGAACCGATGCCGCCGCCTATGAGCCCCGCTATCTGAAGGGCGTGATCTGGACCGTGCCGGCCGTCTGCTACCTGTTCGGCGTCTGGGCCATCGGCTCCGCCATGGGGCAGTTGGCGAAGGGACGGCTGATCCAGCCGACCCTGTCCGATGCCCTGCGGAAGGTCGGTCTGGCGCTCGGGATCGGTGGCGTTTTCAGCGTGTTCGTGATGAGCAACCTCATACGGCTGGTCGAAGGCGGTCGCGGCGGCTACCTGCATTTCGACGTGGCGAGCATGACGCTCGGCATGATCGGCGGGGCCCTGTTCCTGCTGGGCCGAGTCATGGAACAGGCGGACCGGGTTCAGGCCGAACTCGATGAAATGATCTGATGCCCATCCGCGTCACCCTCGACCAGCTGATCGTACGCAAGGGCCTGAAGGCCCGCGACCTGGCGCAACAGGTCGGCCTCAGCGAGACCCAGCTGTCCCTGTTCCGCTCCGGCAAGGTGAAGGGCATCCGCTTCCGCACCCTGGCCAAGCTCTGCGCGGCGCTGGAGTGCAAGCCGAGCGACCTGCTGGATTACGACTTCGACGCCGCGGACCTGTTGGGGGATGAGGAGGCGTAGGGGATCACCCTGTTGCTATCGTCATCCCGGGGGCGCTCGCAGAGCGAACCCCGGGACCCAGCGGCGCGCGCGAGCGCGAAGCTGTCGGGAGCGCAGGCGCCAAGGTCGCGATTGCCAGTGTTTCGCCGCCGTCGCGGCGCCGCTGGGTCCCGACTTTCGTCGGGATGACGATAGCGGAGAGGAAAGTTCATCCCCCCGCCTCGCACTTCTCCAGCACCATCAACTGCCCCAGCGCCCGCACGCGGATCGAGCCGCCGTCACGCGCCAGTTCGAAGCTGTTCACCTCCGTCCAGCGCCGCCCTTCGCCCTCATAGGCCATGTCGGCCAGCAGCAGGATTTCGCTCTCCTGCGTCAGCCGTGTCGGCGTGCCGGTCGCCTCATAGAACTGCACCGCCGTCGGGGTGATCCGCATCCCGGTGGTGTCCTCCCGTCCGCAGTTGGCCGGATCGTCGGTCCACTGGCCCAGCAGCTTGTCGGGAAAGGTCGGGCCGGGGTTCAGCAGCAGGCCGAGGGCCAGAACGGCGGACGACAGCATCGGCGGGCTCCATCAGGGTTCAGAGGCTCGAATGCCGGGACGCCGACCCGGTTCCGTCCCCCCTCGCGTCAACCCGTCGCGGCAACCATCCGCCGCGCCGACCCATATCAAGGCCATGCACAGACGCGCCCTTCTGGCCTCCTCTCTCGCCCTGATCCCCGCCGCCGGCTGCGGCGAGACCGCCTCGGCCCTGCTGCCGCAGCGCCCCACGACCGGGCTCGATCCGACCCGGCTGGCGGCGGCCATGACGGCGGCGGAGCAACTGCCGCGCCTGCACAACGTCATCGTCGCCCGCGACGGTCAGGCGCTGGCCGAGCAGGTCTTCCGCGGCCCCGGCCTAGACACGCCGGTCAACATCAAGTCCGCCTCCAAGTCGGTGCTGGCGGCGCTGGGCGGCGTCGCCATCGGGCAGGGCGTGTTCGCCGGCGTGGACCAGCCGATCTCGGCCTTCCTCGGCGACCGCTTCCCGGCCAGTCCCGATCCGCGCCTGTCGCAGGTCACCCTCGGCCATCTGCTGTCGATGCAGGCCGGGCTGGGCTCCACCTCCGGCCCGAACTACGGCGCCTGGGTCTCCAGTCGCGACTGGGTCCGTTACGCCCTGGCCCGGCCGTTCGAGGCCGAGCCGGGCGGGCGGATGGTCTATTCGACAGGGACCTCCCACCTGCTGTCCGCCGCCCTGACCCGCGCCGCGGATCGCTCGACGCTCGCCCTGGCCCGCGACTGGCTGGGCGAACCGCTGGACATCGAGGTGCCGTCCTGGCCCGCCGATCCGCAGGGCGTCTATTTCGGCGGCAACGAGATGCGCCTGTCGCCCCGCGCCCTGCTGAAGTTCGGCGAACTCTATCGCAATGACGGGATGCACGCCGGCGTCCGCGTCCTGCCCGAGAACTGGGTGCGGGACTCGTGGAACGGGCGGGGCACGTCGCGCTGGAGCGGCAATCCCTATGGCTATGGCTGGTGGCTGCGCAGTTCAGGCCGGCACGAGGTGCGCTTCGCCTGGGGCTACGGCGGTCAGATGGTCTTCGTCGTGCCCGATCTGCGCCTGACGGTGGTGATGATCTCAGACCCGTCCCCGGTCGAACAGCGCGACGGCCACGTCGACCGGCTGCACGCCCTGCTCGACGACGGTTTCATCCCGGCGGCGGAGATCGGGGCTGGTCAGGCCTGAAGCCAGCCGTGCCGCCCGCCCCAGCGCAGCACCAGCTCCGGCCAGACTGCCGCCGGTCTCCCCGCGATCAACCGGATCCCGAACCCGTGCCCGCCCTCCTCGAACAGGTGCGCCTCGCTCTTCACCCCCGCCGCCTTCAGCGCGGACAGCAGCGACAGGCTGTTCTCCACCGGCACCGAGGCGTCATCCATGGCGTGCACCAGCATCACCGGCGGACGCCCGCTCCAGTCCATCCGCTCCAGTGAATAGCGGACGATGGCCTCGGCTGAGGGCGTCTCGCCCAGCATCTCCCGCCGCGAGCCCGCATGGACGAACGGATCGCTCATCGTCGCCACCGGATAGAGCAGGATCGACAGGTCGGGCCGCATCGACACCGCGTCCACCGCATCGACCGCCGCATAGGTCTGGTCCGTTCGCGCCGTCAGCATTCCGGCCAGGTGCCCGCCCGCAGAGGCGCCCAGCACCGCCACCCGCGCCGGGTCCAGCCCATCGGCGACGGCCCTCGCCCTGACGATCCTCAGCGCCCGCTGCGCATCCTGCAGCGACACATCCGGCCCCGCCGCCCAGCCGTCTCCCGGCAGCCGGTAGCGCAGCACGAAACAGGTGATCCCCGCCGCTGCGAACACCCGCGCGCAATCCAGCCCCTCCTTGTCCACCACCGCCCAGCGATAGCCCCCGCCGGGGATCAGCAGCAGCGAGGCGCCGTTCGGCCGCTCGGGCCGCATCACGGTCAGGATGGGATCGGTGGTGTAGCGGGCGAAGCGGTCATGGAAGGCGGGGTCGGTCGAGCGCTCGGTCACTTGCGGGGTCACGGTCACCCGCTCCCCGCCCGGCGCCGCGCCGGGCCACAGGCGGATCGTCTCGCTCGGGTCCGGCGGTGCGATCTGCGACACCGGTGTCATGGCGCGGGCTGAAAGCGGCGTCGCGGCGGCTGCGGCCAAGCCCAGCGCGCCTCTGCGGGTGGTGATCATGAGGAGGCCTCCGGAAGGGGAGGCTAGGGCGAACAAGGCCAAACCAGCAAGCGTGCTTCCTTCTCCCCTCGGGGGAGAAGGTGGCCCGGAGGGCCGGATGAGGGGGCTCTATCCGCACCGCAATTGGAAAGGGGGAAGCCGTTTCCGGCTTCCCCCTCATCCGTCTCGCTTCGCGATCCACCTTCTCCCCCAAGGGGAGAAGGGCGCCGTCAGGCCAACTCCACCGCCATCGCCACGGCTTCACCGCCGCCGATGCAGAGCGACGCCACCCCCTTCGTTCCGCCGCGCGTCTTCAACGCCGCCAGCAGGGTCGCCAGCACCCGTGCGCCCGAGGCGCCGATCGGATGCCCCAGCGCCGTCGCGCCGCCGTTGACGTTCAGCTTGTCGTGCGAAATGCCCAGCTCGCGCATGGCGATCATCGGCACCACGGCGAAGGCCTCGTTGACCTCCCACAGGTCCACGTCCTCGACCGACCAGCCGGCTTTCGCCAAGGCCTTCTGCATGGCGGGGACCGGCGCCGTCGTGAACTTGGCCGGCTCATGGGCGTGGGCGGCCTGACCGACGATGCGGGCCAGCACCGGCAGGCCCAAGGCCTTGGCCACGCTCTCTCGCGTCACCACCACGGCGGCGGCGCCGTCCGAGATCGAGGCGGAGGAGGCCGCGGTGATGGTGCCGTCCTTGGCGAAGGCGGGCTTCAGGTTGGGGATCTTGGACGGATCGGCCTTGGCGGGCTGTTCGTCCTCGCTGACCGTCACCGGGCCCTTGCGGGTCTGCACCTCGACCGGAACCACCTCGCCGCCGAAGGCGCCGCCGCTGACCGCCGCATTGGCGCGGCTCAGGCTCTCGATGGCGTAGGCGTCCTGGTCCTCGCGGGTGAACTGGTACTCATTGGCCGTGTCCTGGGCGAACGACCCCATCGGCTTGCCCGGCGAATAGGCGTCCTCCAGCCCGTCCATCATCATCGAGTCGACGATGACGTCGTGGCCGATCCGGGCGCCGCCGCGGTGCTTGTTCATCAGATAGGGGGCGCCGGTCATCGACTCCATGCCGCCCGCCACGATGATGTCGGCCGAACCGGCCTTGATCGCGTCGGCGGCCATCATCACGGCCTGCAGGCCCGAGCCGCACATCTTGTTCACGGTGGTCGCCTCGACGTGCTGGCCGAGGCCGGCGCCCAGCGCCGCCTGACGGGCCGGGGCCTGGCCCAGACCGGCGGGCAGGACGCAGCCCATGTAGATCTGCTCGACCTTCTCCGGCGCGACGCCCGCGCGCTCGACGGCGGCCTTCACCGCGACGGCGCCCAGCTCGGTGGCCTTCACGCCCGACAGGGCGCCCTGGAAGCCGCCCATCGGGGTGCGGGCGAAGGAACAGATGACGACCGGATCGGACATCGAGAGCATCCTTTATAAAAACCTTTGGCGGCCCAATCGTCGCTTTCGTCGCCGGACGCAAGCGGCTTCGTCGAGCCCGCGATCACTCTGCCGTGGACGAAGCCTCGGGAATCCAGCCGGGGCGGCGCACACGCACCGGACGCCCGTCCACGGTCAGCTGGCCCTCCAGCCGGTCCACCCGCACCAGCGCCATCGCCGCGCCGTCACGTCCGCTCAGCACCTCGCCCGCGCGCAGCTCGCCGTTCAGGATTTCCGCCCCGAAGACCGGCGCCGGGCCGTCGAACTCCAGCGGCATCATCCGGTTCTTGATCGTGCCCCGCCGCTTCATGCGCGAGGTCGTCTCCTGACCGATGAAGCACCCTTTCTGGAAGTCGATGCCGTTCAGCAGGTCGAAATTGGCCTCGATCGGATAGGTCTTGTCGGCGGGCGCATCCGCCGTCGGATCAGGCGCCCCAACGGTCAGTCGGTGCGCCTGCCAGTCGTCCTCGGATGCATTGGTCTCGACCTCGCCGCCATAGCGCCGCCCGCCCAGCGCCGGCTCGCGCGGATCGACCGCAAAGCCCTGGACCGCGCCGTTCCAGCCGACGAAAACCGGCCGCTCATCCGCTTCGACGGCGACATTGGCCCTGAGCTTGTACATCGACAGCCGCTGGATCTGGGCGTCCCGCCGCTCCGCCGCCACGTCCAGCAGCACGTCTTCGGCCTCGCCATAAATGAACAGGTCGAACAGCAGCCGCCCGGGCGGGGAGAGAAGGGCGCCGAACCGCAGCTCGCCCTCCGCCAGCGTCTCCACATCCTGCGTCAGCAGATTGTGCAGGAAGGGCCGGGCGTCCGGGCCGCTGACCCGGATCAGGGCGCGGGAGGTCAGGCGGGCGATACGGGTGCTCATGACGGGGTAGATAGGGGGCGGGGCCGCCTTCGTCACCCGTTGTAGGCGACGATCACCAGCCGCTCGGCGGGGGCGACGATCACGACCCGCCCGCCCCGGGCGCGCGCGACGAAGGAACCCGGCGTTAGCAGTAAGCGGTTGGCCCGCGCGATCTCCTCCGGATCCACCCGACACCGGAAATCTGCATAGTCCAGATAAACGCCCAGCCCCGGCTCCTGCCCGCAGTTATGCTCCCCATGGCCAGCCCAGAGCTCTGCCAACGGCGTCATTCGCCAGTCCGAATAGGTGCGTCTCATGCGGCGATCCATGGCCGGACGCCGAAGTGGAGCGACGGAACGGGTCGCCTCGTTCTCCAGCCACGCGATCCCGCCAGCCTGAACCCGTTCGGCGGACGCCCGGTCCATCCGGTAGACGATGAGGCCGGTCTCGTCCCCGCCCGGCCCCCAGCCCCAGACAACCTCCCCGGCATAGGTGATCACGGGCGCCTGCACGCCCAGCGGCAGCAGGTTCTGCCGCCACCGATACTCCAGCACGGCGGGTGTCGCGCAGGCCGCAAGCACACAGCCCGCCACAACAGCCCAGATCGTATAGCCCTTCATGTCGTTCCTCCCGGCAGCGTCACTCTGATCGCGAAGACCGCCCCTGGCGCGTGGATTTGCGGGGGGGGGTCAGGTGCAGGCGGGATGCAGCGCCTACATCCCGGCGGGCAAGCCTTCGCAGACGCCGCGCGGGGACCAGCGCCCTCCGGCGTCGAGGCATCGATCAACGGCGAAGAAAGCCCGCGCGGACCACCCGGCCCAAAGCGCGACCACGACGGCCAGCCCGCAGATGATGATGTGACGTCGTTTCATCCCTATCCCCTTGGTTCGCTGCCACTCTGCGGCGGGCTGGGGGCGGGGTCTCGTGGATTTGCCGGGGAGAACGCGTGCAGCACTTATGCGCGCGGCTTGTCATCCCGGCCGCAGCGAAGCGGAGAGCGGTGCCCCCTCTGGATGCTATCGTCATCCCGGGGGCGCTCGCAGAGCGAACCCCGGGACCCAGCGGCGCGCGAGAGCGCGACCCTGTCGGGAGCACAGGCGTCTCAACTTCGATCTTCGGTGTTTCGCCGCCGTCGCGGCGCCGCTGGGTCCCGACTTTCGTCGGGATGACGATAGCCGGGGAGGGTGCGCCTTACGCTTCCCCCACCGCGTACCGCGCCGTGATCCCGTCCGGCTGCCAGTCGTGCTGCTCCAGTCGGTCCAGCGACCGCACCACCCGCCCGACGAAGCCTTCAAAATCACCCGCCTCGACCGCCGGGCGCAGCCACTCCGTCACCACGGCCCGCGCCGGATAGGTCCCCACCGGACCCGGCACGCTCAGCGCCACCTCGATCCCCTCGGCCAGCCAGCCGGCGACCACGGCGAAGAAGCCTTCCGACGCCAGGAACTCCGTCCTGCGGATGACGAACAGGGTGATGATCCCCTCGTCGATGCCGTCCGGGCGCACGATCACGCCGCTGCGGTCCGGCCGCCAGTCGTCGTCCAGTTCGATGACGCGCCACAGGCAGAACCACACCCGGCAGGTCTGCGGCCGGATGGCGTGGACGCTGCACCCTGCGCCGTTGACGCAATAGCCGCACAGCTCGCCCGTCGGCTTGGCCAGCTCCGGCAGGTCCAGCGGGATCACCCGGCAGCACTCGACGCAGCCGCCGCATTCACGACCGGGCAGAAGGGGAAGGCTCATGCGGACCTCCTCGCCGGAAAACCGTCTTCCGTCCACAACTTGCTGCGTCCGGCCCATCATGTCCCGATGACGTGACGAGAATCCGTATACAAACGCGTCATGGCGGGCCGTTTCCCCATTCTCTACATCGCCGAGGTCGGCGCCGAAGACGCCGTGATGTCGTCCGGCGTCCTCGCCTATCTGGTCGAGGCCATGCCGCAGGCCAGCTTCACCATCGTCGGTTCCCCGGCCAGCGCCCCCCTGTTCGCCGACACCCCGCGCCTCGACAAGCTGATCGTACTGGAGCGCGAGAAGCGGCTCGATTGGCTCGGCCTGTGGAACCAGGTCCGGGCGACCAAATGGGGGCTGGTCGTCGACATGCGCGGCACCACCTTCTCGGGCAAGCTCAGCCGCCAGAAGCGCGCCGTGCGCGGCAAGGACGAGCCGGGCTTCCACAAGGTCGAACTGGCCGCCCGCGTGCTGCAGCTGGACGAGGTCCCGGCGCCACGCCTGTTCGTGTCCGACGCCACCCGCGCCTCGGTCGACGCCCTGCTGCCCCACGACGGCGCGCCCCTGCTGGTGATCGCGCCGGGCGCCGAATGGATGGGCCGCGAGTGGCCGTCCGAACGCTACGCCACCCTGGCCTCGACCCTGACCAATGACGGTCCGCTGGCCGGGGGGCGTGCGGTGGTCATCGGCACGGAGGCCGACAAGGACGCCGGCCACAACATTCGCCTGGCCATGCCGCGCCACCGCACCACCGAACTGCCGGGCCGTCTGTCGGCGGTGCAGGCGCTGGCGGTGCTGGAGCGCGCGGCCCTCTATCTGGGCGGGGACTCGATCTGGACCCAGATGGCCGTCGCCGCCGGGGCTCCCGTCGTGGCCGCCTATGGCCCGTCGGACGAGACAGTCTGCGGCCCGTGGGGCGGCGTCACCGTGCGCGGCCCCCGTTCGGTGGACGAGTTCCGCAAGATCGACCCGGGCCTCAACCAGGCCATCCTGCACATGAACGAGGTGCCCGCCGACCGGGTGCTCAAGGCGGCGAAGAAGCTGCTGGCGGAGCGCGCCGCCGCCTGACCGGCCTCAGATCAGGCCCAGCAGCCAGATCCTCAGCGGATTGGCCGGGTCGGACAGCAGCTTGGCCACCATCGCCAGACAGATGACCACCAGCAGCGGCCGGATCAGCTTCGGCCCGAAGCGCATGGCGGCGTGCGAGCCCAGCCAGCCGCCGATCACCTGACCCACGGCCATCATCAGCCCGACCAGCCACAGCACGTGTCCGCCGATGGCGAAGACCACCACCGACACGACATTGCTGGCCAGGTTCAGCGCCTTGGTGTGCGCCGTCGCCCGCGTCAGTCCCATGCCCAGCAGGGTCACGAGGGCCAGGGCGAAGAAGGAGCCGGTGCCCGGACCGAAGAAGCCGTCATAGAAGCCGATCCCGCCCGCCACCGCGCCGAAGGCGAAGGGCGTCAACCGGGCATGGACATCCTCGTCGCTGGCCTTGGGGCCGACCAGAAAATAGACGGCGATCCCGGCCAGCAGGATGGGCAGCAGCACCATCAGCCAACTGGCGTCCACGAAGGTCACGGTGAAGGCGCCCAGCGCCGCCCCGACCGCCGTCGCGATCAGCGGCCATTTCAGCAGGGCGAAGTCGATCCGCCCCTTGCGCCAGAAGGTGTACGTCGCCGCCGCCGTGCCGAAGCTGCTCTGGATCTTGTTGGTGGCGATGGCCGCCACCGGGCTGACGCCCGCCGCCAGCAGGGCCGGCACGGTGATCAGCCCGCCGCCGCCCGCAATGGCGTCCACAAATCCGGCCAACACCGCCGCGGCAAACAGCAGGGCGATGATTTCCGGCGCGAGCTCAAACATGGCGCGGCTTTACGCCGACCGTTGCGGTTTGTGCGGCCGGTTTGTGGGGATATGGATCAGTCATCCTCTTCGGGCGGCGTCCAGTTCGGGTCGTTCTCGGGAAACCAGTCCGCTGCCAGATCCAGCCACTCCGGATTGTCCTCCTCGATCAGGGCCAGCTTCCAGTCCCGCTTCCATTCCTTGATCTGCTTTTCGCGCCGGATGGCTTCGGTGACCCACCCGAAGCGCTGAAACCAGACCAGCCGGGTGCAGCCGTAGGTCTTGCTGAAGCCCTCGAAGAGTTGGGTCCGGTGTTTCCAGACGCGCGCTGTCAAGTTCGCGCTCATTCCGGTGTACAGCGTCCCGTTCCGTCCGCTGGCCATAATGTAAGTCGCGATGAAGCGGCGATGCGAAGCCATTACTGCAACCTATAGCTTTATTTCCAATTTGCTATCGTCATCCCGGGGGCGCGTAGCGAACCCCGGGACCCAGCGGCGCGCGGGAGCGCGAAGCTGTCGGGAGCGCCGGCGCTTGAACTTCGATCTTCGGTTTTTCGCCGCCGTCGCGGCGCCGCTGGGTCCCGACTTTCGTCGGGATGACGATAGCAGGGAGGGGGTAGGGGAGGGCCGATGCGACCAATTCCGACGCATCACTCTGATACCGTACTGCCTACTGCCTACTGCCTACTGCCTGCTGCCTGCTGCCTCCGCCGATAGACGGGATAGACGGCATAGACGGTGTATTTCGACAGTCTCCCCGCTTCATACCTATCATACCCAGCGTCCCTCTTTTTTCGCCGCCGCCCCCTGCCATCCGCCCCGTTTCCGACTATTCAGACCGGCCATGACCTACGACCTGATCGTTCGCGGCGGCGAAGTCGCCAATCACGCCGGACGCGGCTTCGCCGACGTCGGCATCATCGACGGCAAGATCGCCTTCATCGGGGACCTGTCGCAGGCCTCGGCGGGCGAGGTGTTCGACGCCACGGGGCTGACGGTCCTGCCGGGCGTCATCGACACCCAGGTCCACTTCCGCGAGCCGGGTCTGGAGTGGAAGGAAGACCTTGAAACCGGCTCCCGCGCAGCCGCCCTGGGCGGTGTCACCGCCGTGTTCGAGATGCCGAACACCGAGCCCAACACCACCGATCCGGCGACGCTGGAAGACAAGCTGGCCCGCGCCCGCGACCGCATGTGGACCGACCACGCCTTCTACATCGGCGGCACCCACGAGAACGCCCGTTTCCTCGGCGAGCTGGAGCGCCTGCCGGGCTGCTGCGGGATCAAGGTCTTCATGGGCGCCTCGACCGGCACCCTGCTGGTCGCCGATGACGACGGCGTGCGCGAGGTCCTGCGGCATGTGAAGCGCCGCGCCACCTTCCACTCCGAGGACGAATACCGTCTGGTCGAGCGCCGCCCGCTGGCCCGCACCGGCGACTGGACCAGCCACCCGGAGGTCCGCGACCCCGAGAGCGCCATCATGTCCACCCGCCGCCTCGTCGGGCTGGCCCGGGAGACCGGCGCTCGCATCCACGTGCTGCACGTCACCACGGCGGAAGAGGTCGAGTTCCTGGCCGGGCACAAGGATGTCGCCACCGTCGAGCTGACCCCCCAGCACCTGACGCTGGACGGGGACGAGGCCTATGACCGCCTCAAGGGTCTGGCCCAGATGAACCCGCCGATCCGCAACAACTACCACATCGCCGGCCTGTGGCGCGGGATCGAGCAGGGCATCGCCGACGTGCTGGGCTCGGACCATGCCCCGCATACGCTGGAGGAGAAGGCCCGTCCGTATCCGGCCTCGCCCTCGGGCATGCCGGGCGTCCAGACCCTGGTGCCGGTCATGCTGACCCACGTCGCCAACGGCCGTCTGACGCTGGATCGCTTCATCGACCTGACCAGCCACGGCGCCAATCGCGTCTTCGGCATCGCCGGCAAGGGCCGCATGGCCGAGGGCTATGACGCCGACCTGACCATCGTCGATCTGAAGAAGAAACACGTGCTGAAGCACGAGGACATGGCCACCCGCTCGGGCTGGACCCCGTTCGACGGCTTCGAAGCCACCGGCAAGGCCATGGCCACCATCGTTCGCGGTCGCATCGTCATGCGCGACGGCGAACTGCAGGGCACGGCCCACGGCCGTCCCGTCCGCTTCCAGGAGACCCTCGCCTGATGCAACTCTCCGAACAGATCGTCCTCGTCACCGGCGGCGCGCGCGGCGTCGGCGCCGCCGTGATCCGCGCCTTTGCCCGTCAGGGCGCGCGCGTGGTCATCAATTTCCGCGCCAGCGAGGACGCCGCCCGCGAACTGGTCGACGAGTTCCCCGAACAGGCCGTCGCCTTCCGCGCCGACGTCACCGACCGCGAGGCGGTGCACGAGATGGTCGCCCTGGCCGAGGATGTGTTCGGCTCGCCGATCACCACCGTCGTCAACAATGCGCTGGACTACAGCTTCAACGGCGACGCCCGCTCCAAGCTTGGGGACATCGACTGGTCCGAGCTGGAGGACCAGTTCGCCACCGTCGTGCGCGGCGCCCTGAACGTCATCCAGGCGACCGCCCCGGCCATGGCCGCCAACGGCTTCGGCCGGGTGGTCAACATCGGCACCAACCTGTTCCAGAACCCGGTCGTGCCCTACCACGACTACACCGCCGCCAAGGCCGCCCTGCTCAGCCTGACCCGTACGGCCTCGGCCGACCTCGGTCCGCAGGGGATCACGGTCAACATGGTCTCCGGCGGCCTGCTGCGCACCACCGACGCCAGCCGCGCGACGCCCGACGCCGTCTTCGACCTGATCGCCGGCATGACCCCGCTGCGCTCGGTCACGACCCCGGAAGAGTTCGCCGACGCCGTCCTGTTCTTCGCCTCGCCCTGGAGCCGCGCGGTGACGGGCCAGAACCTCGTCGTGGACGGAGGGCTGGTTCGGGACTAGGCCGCCCGCGCCATCGCCTGCTGACCGCCGCCGGCGATGCGGAAGCGCTGGATCAGGGTGGCCAGCTGCTCGGCCTCCTGGCTCAGGGCCTGGTTGGCGGCGGTGGTCTCCTCGACCATCGCAGCATTTTGCTGGGTGGTCTGGTCCATCTGGTTGACGGCGACATTGACCTCGACCAGCCCCACGGCCTGCTCATTGGCCGAGGCGGCGATCTCGCCGGCCAGCTGGTTGATCTTGGCCACCTGACCGATCAGGGCGGTCAGGGCGCCGCCGGTGCGGGCGACCAGCTGGGCGCCCTCGCCGACGCTGGCGCTGGAGGCGGCGATCAGCTCCTTGATCTCCTTGGCGGCTTCGGCCGAGCGCTGGGCCAGGGCCCTGACTTCCGACGCCACGACCGCGAAACCGCGACCGGCCTCGCCCGCCCGGGCGGCCTCGACCCCGGCGTTCAGGGCCAGCAGATTGGTCTGGAAGGCGATCTCGTCAATGACGCCGATGATCTCGCCGATCCGACCCGAGGTGCTCTCGATCTGCTCCATGGCGGCGGTGGTGTCGGCGATGATCCGCTCACGCTCCGTCGCGCCCTTCTGGGCCTCGTCGGTGATGTTGGCGGCGGCGCGGGCGCCCTCGGCGGTCTTCTTCACCGTGACGGTGATCTGGTCCAGTGCGGCGGCGGTCTCCTCCAGGGCGGCGGCCTGACGCTCGGTGCGGCGCGACAGGTCGTCGGTGGCGGTGCTGACCTCGGCGGTGCCCGAGCGCATGGCGCCGGTTAGGACGATGATCTCGCCCATGGTCTCCGACAGGGCGTCCATGGCGGCGTTGTAGTCGTCCTTCAGCTGGCGGCTGCGGGCGGCGAAGGTCACGTCGATGCGGTGGGTCAGGTCGCCCTGCGCCAGCGCCGACAGGCCCTTGCCCAGGGCGTCGACGACCACGGCGTCCTCCTCGGCCAGACGGGCGCGTTCGGCCTCGGAGGCGATGCGGGACTGGCGGGCGGTCTCGCGCATGCCCTCGGCCTCGCCCTCGATCTCCTTCTGGCGGATGGCGGCGTCACGGAAGGCCAGGACAGCGCGGGCGATATGGCCGATGTCGTCGCCGCGCGATGCCCACGGGGCCTCGAAGCCGGTGTCGCCCTGACGCAGACGCTCCATCCGGTCGCACAGGGCCTGCAGCGGCGAGAACATCCGCTTCGACAGCAGCAGGGCCGCGCCCAGCACCAGCAGCGCCACCACGGTGCCGCTGATCAGCAGGGCCAGCATGACGTGGTTCACCGAGGCCATGAAGTCGGCCTTGGGCACGCCGACGAACAGGACGCCGACGGTCTGGCCCGCCGCGTTCTTGATCGGGTCGTAGGCGACGAAATAGGGCTTGCCGAGGATCTCGGCGCTGCCGCGGTACGGCTTGCCGTCGCGCAGGACCGCATCGTGCACCGGCCCGGCTTTCAGTCGGGTGCCGACGGCCCGCGCGCCGTCATCCTTGACGACATTGGTGGTCACCCGCAGGTCGCCCATGAAGACGGTGGCCATGCCGCCGACCAGGGTCTTCACCCGGTCGACCGGCTCCACGAAGCCGTTCAGCGGGGTGGTTCCGACCATCAGGCGGTCGCCCTGCACGCTGAAGCCGTCGCCGTAGTCGGCCAGCACGTCCCAGGCGACGCGCATGTTGGTCTCCTGCCGTTCAGCGGCGCGCTCGCCGGCGTCCCGGGTCAGCAGCACGGCGGCCACGCCCATGAGTGAACAGGTCAGGACGCCAAGGGCGGCAATGACCATCAGGGCGGTCTTCGCGGACAGCGAGAGCGAATTGAGTTTCATGTCGAACCTGGAGACGGAGCCGGGGGAGCGGCGCTTGTTTCCCGTCAAGCACGACAAGCCTGACCATGGGGTTCACGGGCGTTTACGGTAAATCCCGTAACGCGGTGATCCGTCGCAGGGTGTTGAATCAGATCGAGAAGCTGACACCGCAGCCGCAACTGGACGCCGCGTTCGGGTTCCGCACCACGAATTGGGCTCCGGCCAGGTCATCGACGAAGGCGATCTCGGAGCCTTTGAGGAAGGGCAGGGAGACGGTGTCGACCACGGCGGCCTGACCGTCGGTCTCGATGCGGATGTCGTCGGCGTCGCCCGCCTCGATCAGCTCGAACCGGTACTGGAAGCCCGAGCAGCCGCCGCCGTCCACGGCCACGCGCAGCACGACCGGCCGGCCCTCGATCTCGCCGAGCGCCGCCAGCCGTTTGGCGGCGGTGTCGGACAGGGTCAGGCCATGCCCGCCGGTGGGGGCGGAGACGGTGAAGGCGGGGGCGGATTGGACGGTGCTCACGAGGGCCTATATGAGGCGCGCGCGGGCGTTCGCAAAGGCCCGCCCTCGCGAATGAGCCATCAACCTTGATCCAAGACCGCGCGCCCTACGCCGAATATCCCGAGCACAGCCGCGGACGGCTGTCGCCCGAGCCGATCAGTCGCACCCGCAACGCCTTCGCCCGCGACCGGGACCGGATCATCCACGCCACCGCCTTCCGCCGCCTGAAGGAGAAGACCCAGGTCTTCGTCGCGCACGAGGGCGATCACTACCGCACCCGGCTGACGCACAGCCTTGAGGTGGCGCAGATCGCCCGCTCGCTGGCCCACGCCCTGCGGCTGGACACCGATCTGGCCGAGACCATCGCCCTGGCCCACGACCTGGGCCATCCGCCTTTCGGCCATGCGGGCGAGGACGAGCTTCAGGCCTGCATGTCGGCTTGGGGCGGGTTCGACCACAACGTCCAGACCTTCCGGGTCGTGACGAAGCTGGAGGAGCGCTATCCCCAGTTCGACGGCCTGAACCTGAGCTGGGAAACCGTCGAGGGGGTGATCAAGCACAACGGACCGGTCAGCCATCGACTGGACGAGCCGTCGTGGAAGGCCATCGCCGACTATGCGCCCGGCTGGGATTTGCGGCTGGACAGCTTCGCCTCGCTGGAGGCCCAGGCCGCCGCCATCGCGGACGATATCGCCTACAACAACCACGACGTAGACGACGGGGTGCAGGCCGGCCTGTTCACCCTGAACGACCTGATGGACGTCCCTTTGATCGGGCCGGTGCTTCAGGGCGTTCGCGCCGACTGGCCGGAGATCGACGAGCGGATGACGCGGATCGAGGCCGTGCGCCGGATGATCGGGGTCATGGTCGAGGACGTGCTGGCCGAGACCGGGCGGCGGCTGGAGGCGGATGGCATCCGCTCCACCGAGGATGTCCGCACCGCCTCGCGGACCCTGGTCGCCTTCTCGCCCGCCATGCTGGCGGACCTCGGGGTGCTGAGGAAATTCCTGTTCGAGCGGATGTACCGCCACTACCGGGTCAACCGCACCCGCAGTCAGGCCCGGCGCATCCTGTCGGAGATGTTCACCCTGTTCATGGCCGAGCCGGAGACCATGCCGCCGGAGTGGTCGAAGCCCGCCCGCGACGGCGACGAGACCAAACGCGCCCGCGCCGTCTGCGACTACATCGCCGGCATGACCGACCGCTACGCCATCGAAGAGCACAAGAAGCTGTTCAGCCTCGACCTCGCGCTCGATCTGTGATTCGAAAGGATCGCTGGGACGGGTAGAGTAATGGGCCGACGCGGCCGATTCGCGTCCGGCTGAAGAGGCGCGGTCATGTCCCACGAAGATCCCTATCGTCCGAACCCGGGCCGCGACCGCGGCGCCTATACGCCGCCGACCGATGACGATCTGCCGTTTGATCGCAACGGATACGACCCGCGTCGTGGCGGGGGGCATGGTGGCGGAGGCGGCGGCAAGGCCCCGCCGCTGACCCTGATCATTTCCGGCGTCGTCCTGCTGCTGCTGATCATCGCCGTGGTGGTCTACTACCGCGCCGGTCCGCGCTCGTCCGAGGACGCCCCGCCGGCCATCGGTTCGCCCGTGGGCGAGATGAAGGGCGAGGCGCCGCAGGAAGCGCAGCCGATCGACCCGGAAGCGGGCATCGACGTCTATACCCGCGGCGAGACCCCGACCACGCCGCCCACCTTTGTGCCGCCGCCCGAGGCCGTGCAGCCGCGCCCCGCGCCGCAGCCGGTCGAGACCCCGGCCCCGACCGCGCCGCCTCCGGCCGCCACCACCCCGCCTCCGGCCAAGACCGAGCCCGCCCCGGCGCCCGCCGCCGGCGGAACCTCGGGCGTCCAGATCGGCGCCTTCTCGACCCCGGCCATCGCCGAGAGCCAGTATAACCAGATCGTCGGCCGCTATCCGTCGCTGACCCGCGGCGCCAGCCGCCGGGTGCAGGAAGTGACCTCGTCCTCGGGCTCGACCCTGTACCGCACCACCGTCACCGGCCTGAGCCGTGAACAGGCCACCAGCCTGTGCACCGCCATCAAGTCGGGCGGCGGCGACTGCATCGTGCGCTGAGGCCGGGTGACCTCGGCGGCGATCTACGGCTGTCATGGCCATCGGCTGACGGCGGAGGAGAAGGCCTTCTTCGCCGACGCCCGGCCGTGGGGCTTCATCCTGTTCCGCCGCAATGTGGACAGTCCCGACCAGCTGCGCGCCCTGACCGATGAGTTGCGCGACTGCATCGGCGGGGACGCCAATACACCTGTCCTGATCGATCAGGAGGGCGGGCGTGTTCAGCGGATGGGCCCGCCGCACTGGCCGAAATACCCGCCCGGCGCGACCTTCCTGAAGGCGACCAACGATCCGCTGGCGGCGCGCGAGCTGGCCCGGCTGGGCGGACGCCTGATGGCGCATGAGCTGAAGGATGTCGGGATCAACGTCGACTGCGCCCCGGTGCTGGACGTCCCGGTGCCGGGCGCCCACGACATCATCGGCGACCGCGCCTACGCCCGCGATCCGGAGACGGTGGCGCAGCTGGGCCGCGCCGTGGCCGAGGGGCTGCTGGCGGGCGGGGTGCTGCCGGTGATCAAGCACATGCCCGGCCATGGTCGCGCCTTCGCCGACACCCACAAGGAACTGCCGACCGTCCATGCCGATCTGGAGGCGCTGGACGGCTGGGACTTCGCCCCGTTCAAGGCCCTGTCCGACATGCCCATCGGCATGACGGCCCACATCGTCTTCACCGCCATCGACCGGAAGCATCCGGCGACCCAGTCGAAGAAGGCGATCCGGATGATCCGCGAGCGACTGGGCTTCAACGGCCTGCTGTTGTCGGATGATCTGGTCATGAACGCCCTGTCCGGCAGCCTGACCGAACGGGCCGAGAAGTCCCTGAAGGCCGGCTGCGATCTGGTCATCCACTGGAACGGCGTGCTGGACGAGATGCGGCAGGTCGCCGAGGGAACCGGCAAGCTGAAGGGCGGCGCCAAACGCCGCGCCGAGGCGGCGCTCGCCCGGATCGTCCATACGCCCGAGCCGCTGGACTACCGCGAGGCCCGCGATCGCTTCGACGCCATGCTGGCCGGACAGCTGGATGCGGCCAAGGGGCCGGATGTGGCGGAGGCGTAGATGACCTCAAGCAGCGCAAGGCGCGTTAGGTCAAAGGGATGACCGACGCCTTCCAGCCCAACCTCGATTTCGCGGCGGCCGAGCAGGTCGACACCCGCGACGCCTTCGTGGTCGATCTGGAAGGCTATGAAGGCCCGCTGCACGTGCTGCTGGCGCTGGCCCGGACGCAGAAGGTGGACCTGCTGAAGCTGTCCATCACCCGGCTGGCCGAACAGTATCTGGCCTTCGTGCATGAGGCGCGCCGCCGGAACTTCTCGCTGGCCGCCGACTATCTCGTGATGGCGTCCTGGCTGGCCTATCTGAAGTCGCGCCTGCTGCTGCCCCGCAACGAGAAGGGCAAGGCGGACGAGGTCCCGGCCGAGGAGATGGCGGCGGCCCTGGCCTTCCGCCTGCAGAAACTGGAGGCCATGCGCCGGGCGGTGGAGGCGATCCAGTCGCGGCCGCAGCTGAAGCGCGACGTCTTCACCCGCGGCGACCCCGAGGCCACCGTCATCATTCCGTCCGACCGTATCGACGCCAGCCTGTACGAGCTGATGGCGGCCTATGTGACCCAGCGGCGGCGCGAGGAGTTGCGGCGCTACAATCCCGGCCAGCGGGTCGAGGCCTTCCAGCTGGAGGCGGCCCGCGACTGGTTGCGCGAAATCCTGCCGCGCATGGAGGAGTGGACCCCGCTCCACCGCGTCGCGCCCGAAAAGTACGAGGACGAGGAGGGGCCGACGCAGGCCAGCTATACAGCCTCGACCCTGTCAGCCAGTCTGGAGCTGGTGAAGGAGGGGGCCATGGATGTGAAACAGGCCGAGGCTTTCGCCGAAATCTTCCTCAAGCGCCGCGGCAAGGGATTGCCGCTGGAACTGACCCCGAACTGATCCGATGAGCATTCAATTCGCCCCTGACGATCTGGAGATCGAGCGCCGCGTCGAGGCGCTGCTGTTCGCCGCCGCCGGTCCGTTGTCGGCGGCCGAGATCGCGCGTCGCCTGCCGGAAGGCGCGGACGTGGGCGGGGCCATCTCGGCCCTGCGCGAGCGGTACCAGAACCGGGGCGTGGAGCTGGAATGCGTGGCCGACCGCTGGCGCTTCCGCACAGCCGCCGACCTGTCCTTCATGATGACCGAGGAGCGCGAGGAGCCGCGCCGCCTGTCCAAGGCCGCGCTCGAGACCCTGGCCATCATCGCCTACCACCAGCCCTGCACCCGCGCCGAGATCGAGAGCGTGCGCGGCGTCTCCCTGTCCAAGGGGACGCTGGACCTGCTGCTGGAGATGGGCTTCGTGAAGCTGAAGGGCCGTCGTCGCACGCCGGGCCGCCCCGTCACCTACGCGACCGCCGACAGGTTCCTCGAACACTTCAGCCTCGCCAGCCTCTACGACCTGCCGGGCGTCGCCGAAATGAAGGCCGCCGGCCTGCTGGACCTCTCCATCCCCGTCGGCTTCGAAGTGCCCGACCCGACCCGTTCCGGCGACAGCGACGACGAAACGCCCCTGCTGCCGGGGGAGGAGGACTCGCCGGAGTTCGCGCAGGACTTCGTGTCGGAGGACTAAGGGCGGCAGGCTGGATTGGCGGCGGCGCTACGGTGGGGGACGCCGGAGCGGCCAAGTGGTTAGTGGATAGTGATTAGTGGTTCGATGCCGCCACCGGTCGCGCAGGACCACACCCGCCTGCAACGCCGCCATCCACTAATCACTATCCACTAGCCACTTTCCGGGCTCGCCGCCCGAAGGTGATGCATTCCGCCCAAACCCCTGCTAACCCGCTGCGATGATCGCTCGCCTTCGTCCCGTTCCGTTCGACCTCGGTCCCGTCCACTTCGTCGGCATCGGCGGCATCGGCATGAGCGGCATCGCCGAGATCATGCTCAAGATCGGCTATGCGGTGCAGGGCTCGGACGCCAAGGCCTCGGCCAATACCGAGCGGCTGGAGAAGCTGGGCGCGAAGATCTTCATCGGCCATGACGCCGCCCATGTGGGCGAGGGCGTGTCGGCGGTGGTCTATTCGACTGCGGTGAAGGCGACCAACCCCGAGATGATGGCCGCCCGCGAGCGCCGTATCCCGCTGGTCCGCCGGGCCGAGATGCTGGCCGAGCTGATGCGGCTGCAGTTCTCGATCGCGGTCGGAGGCACCCATGGCAAGACGACGACGACCTCGATGGTCGCGGCCCTGCTGGACGCCGCCGGTCTGGACCCGACGGTGGTCAACGGCGGGATCATCAACGCCTATGGCACCAACGCCAAGGTCGGCGACGGCGACTGGATCGTGGTCGAGGCCGACGAGAGCGACGGCAGCTTCCTGCGCCTGAAGTCGACGGTGGCCATCGTCACCAACATCGACCCCGAGCATCTTGACCATTACGGCGACTTCGACGGCGTCCGGAAGGCGTTCGTGGACTTCGTCGAGAACATCCCCTTCTACGGCTTCGCGGCGGTCTGTCTGGACCACCCCGAGGTCCAGCGTCTGGTCGCCTCCATCGATAACCGGCGTCTGGTCACCTATGGCCTGAACCCGCAGGCCATGGTCCGCGCCGAGAACTGCGACATGGGCCCCGACGGCTGTCGCTTCGACGTGGTCATCCAGCAGCAGGGTCTGGCCATGCTGGACGAGCCGATCCGCATCGCGGGCCTGCACCTGCCGATGGCGGGCTGGCACAATGTCTCCAACGCCCTGGCCGCCATCGCCGTGGCGCGTGAGCTGGACGTGTCGGACGAGGCGATCAAGGCCGGTCTGGCCGGCTTCGGCGGGGTGAAGCGCCGCTTCACCACCACGGGCGTGGCCAATGGCGTGCGCGTGATTGACGACTACGGCCACCACCCGGTCGAGATCGCCGCCGTGCTGAAGGCCGCCCGTCAGGTGGCCGAGGGGCGCGTCATCGCCGTGGTCCAGCCGCACCGCTACACCCGCCTGCGCGACCTGATGGAGGAGTTCTCCACCTGTTTCTCGGACGCTGACGCGGTGATCGTGGCCGACGTCTATCCGGCGGGCGAAAGCCCCATCGAGGGCGTGGACAAGCATGCGCTGGTCGACGGTATCCGCCGTTTCGGCCACCGCCATGTCCAGCCGCTGGAAAACGCCGCCGTCCTGCCGCGCGCCATCAAGGAAGAGGCGAAGCCGGGCGATCTGGTCGTCCTGCTGGGCGCCGGCGACATTACCAGCTGGGCCTACGCCCTGCCGGCGCAGCTGGAGGCGCTGGGGTGAGCTACTGGGACTTGGTCGCCCCCTATTGGGACGAGGTCCGCACGGACGAGGCGCCCGATACGTTTTCCTCGCGGCTGGCTTTGATGCCGACTGTTTCCCAGCATCTATTCACTACCCATTGGACGCAGTCTGAAGTGCTCAATGGCGGGCTTGGCCAGTTCTTTGGCAATAGCACCGGCATCCTCGCGCCAGAGGCTGTGATAGGTTTTCGGGAACTCGGCATGCTGGAAACATCCGCTGAGCTTGCAAGGGCGATGCGGATGTACGGTGAGCCGTACCCGAGAGATTGGTCGGCCCGCGAGTCGATCACGTTCCCGGTTGAGATCGAGGACCGTTTTGCGGAACTGTTGGAAACCGAGGTCGGGGGCTTCTGGGAAGCAGCCGATCGCTTCGCGATGAAGAACTCTTGATGACCTGGCGTGATACTCTCCCCGAAGTCCGCGGCAAGCTGCTGCTGAACGAGCCGCTGGGGCCGTACACCTGGTTCCGGGTGGGCGGGGCGGCGGATGCGCTGTTCATTCCGGCGGACGCCGAGGATCTGGCCAACTTCCTGAAGGCGCTGGACCCGGCTGTGCCGGTGACTGTGCTGGGCGTGGGCTCGAACGTCATTGTGCGCGACGGCGGGGTCGAAGGCGTGGTGATCCGGCTGGCCGGACGCCCGTGGGCCCAGATCACGACCGAGGGCGACACCATCACCACCGGCGCGGGCGCGCTGGACTCGATGGTGGCGAAGGCTTCCGCGAAAGCGGGCATCGGCGGGCTGGAGTTCTACGCGGGCATTCCGGGGACCATCGGCGGCGCCCTGACCATGAACGCGGGCTGCTACGGCTCGGAGACCAAGGACGTGCTGGTCTCGGCCTGGGGGCTGACCCGGTCGGGCGAGCGGGTGGACTATGCGCTGGCCGACTTCGGCTACACCTATCGTCACTCGGTCGTGCCCGAGAACGAGATCATCTGGGTCGAGGCCGTCTATCGCGGCACGCCTGCCGACCCCGAAACGGTCACGGCGAAGATCAACGAGATCTCCAGCCGCCGCGAAACCACCCAGCCGATCCGCGAGAAGACCGGCGGCTCGACCTTCAAGAACCCGGAAGGCCATTCCTCGTGGAAGCTGGTCGACGAGGCGGGCTGGCGCGGCAGGCTGCACGTCGTGAATGGCGGCGGGGCCATGTTCAGCGACCTGCACTCCAACTTCATGATCAACCCCGGCGAGGCGACCGCGGCGGACATCGAGGGCCTGGGCGAGGTCGTCCGCGCCGACGTGAAGGCGAAGACCGGGGTCCAGCTGGACTGGGAGATCAAGCGGATCGGCCGCAAGGGCTGATCCCGCTCACCCCCAATTTATCTCGCGCGGACGGGGTTCTGGTTAAGGCTTCTTAACCGTCCCCACGGCAATCGGTTGAGGGGCGCTGAAGATGCCCGGAGCCGACCATGACCCGTCCCCTTGCTGAGCTTCACGTCGCCGTCCTGATGGGCGGGCTGTCGTCCGAGCGCGAGGTCTCCCTGAGCTCCGGCAAGGGCTGCGCCGATGCGCTGGAAGGGCAGGTGGCCCGGGTCAGCCGCGTGGACGCCGGCCGTGACCTGGCCCAGGTGCTGGCCGAGCTGAAGCCGGACGTGGTGCTGAATGCCCTGCACGGCGAATGGGGCGAGGACGGCTGCGTCCAGGGCATCCTCGAGACCCTGCAGATCCCCTACACCCACTCCGGCCTGCTGGCCTCGGCCCTGACCATGGACAAGGACAAGACCAAGTCCGTCCTGCGCGCCGCGGGCGTGGTGGTGCCGGGCGGCGGCCTGTTCGACCGGCACGAGGTGGCCAGCCGCCACGTCATCCCGCCCCCCTATGTGATCAAGCCCAACGCCGAGGGCTCGTCCGTCGGGGTCTATCTGGTGCCGGAAGGCGCCAACGGCCCGCAGGCCGAGGTCGGCGCGCCCGACTGGACCTATGGCGAAGAGGTGATGGTCGAGCCCTATATCCGGGGCAAGGAACTGTGCGTCACCGTTCTGGGCGAGGCCGCGGGCCCGCGCGCCCTGACCGTCACCGACATCACCCCGGTGAAGGGCTTCTATGATTATGAGGCCAAATATTCGCCGGGCGGGTCGGTCCACAAGCTGCCGGCGGACCTGCCGCCCGCCGTCTTCGAGCGGGCGCTGCGCGAGGCGGAGTTGGCCCACAAGGCGCTTGGTTGCCGGGGCGTTAGCCGGTCCGACTTCCGTTATGACGACGTTAAGGACGATCTGGTTCTGTTGGAGGTCAACACCCAGCCCGGCATGACGCCGACTTCGCTCGTCCCCGAGCAGGCCGCGTACTGTGGACTGGAATACAAAGACCTTGTCCGGTGGATGGTGGAGGACGCCTCATGCCCGCGGTAGTTCGCGGCGGTCGGCGACAGAATTCGAGCCCGCCCCAGAAGCGCGGCGCCCCCCGGAACGGAGGGCGCGGTCGCGCGCCCCGTAACGCCTCGGCCATTCCCGGCAAGATGGCGGCCATCGGCCGTCTGGACCTGTCCCCGCGCGCGGTGATCCTCTCGATCGCGGCGGGCGTCCTGCTGCTGGGCGGGGTGCTGGCCACCGGCGCGCGGGCCGAGCGGATCAGCGCCTCGATGGGGCGCGGCGTCGACGGCCTGATGGTCGGCATGGGCTTCAAGCTGGAGAAGGTCTTCATCGAGGGCGAGAGCGCCGAGGCCACCGCCGCCATCCAGCGCGCGGTCCAGCTTCAGGCCGGCCAGCCGATCACCTCCATTGACCTGGACGCCGTGCGCGAGCGGGTCGAGGGCGTGGGCTGGGTGAAATCGGCGCGGATCGTGCGCCTGCTGCCCAACACACTGATCGTGGACGTCACCGAGCACGACCGTCTGGCGGTCTGGCAGGTCGGCGGCCGCAACCAGGTTATCGACGGCCAGGGCGCGGTCATCACCGGGGCGGACGCCGGTCGCTATCCCGAACTGCCGCTGGTGGTCGGGGTCGGCGCCGAACAGGCCGCCGCCGAAATCCTGCCGCTGATCGCCCAGCGTCCCCGCCTGATGAGCCGGGTCGAGGCGCTGGTGCGCGTGGATGAACGCCGCTGGGATTTGCGCCTGAAGGACGGCAGCCTGATCCTGCTGCCCGCCATCAACCAGGAAGCCGCCCTGATCCAGCTCGACGAGATGGACCAGCGCCGCCGGCTGCTGGAGCTGGGCTTCGCTCGCATCGATCTGAGAACCCCGGAAGAGGTCGCCGTCCGGCCCTCGTCCGGCAACGCATAAGACTAGAGGAACGGACATGGCCGGGCGGTCTGTGGACAAAACTGTTGATGGTCGCGGCGCGGCGGGGCGGACCCCGGTCGTGGCGGCGCTGGATCTCGGCCAGTCCAAGGTCGGCTGCTTCATCATGAAGCCCGAGGGTGTTCGCCACGCTGACCGCACCGTGCGGGTGGCCGGGGCAGGGCATGTCCAGTCCCGCGGCATCAAGGGCGGCGGCATCATCAGCATGGAAGAGGCCGCCCAGGCCATCGGTCATGCGGTCGAGCGCGCCGAGCGCGCCGCCGGGTCTCCGGTCTCGGGCGTGGTCGTCACCACGGCCATTGGCCAGATGGCCAGTCATCGGGTGCAGTCGCGGGTCTCGCTGAGCCAGAACCCGGTCGGCGACGCCGATCTGGCGCGCGCCATCGGCATGGCCCTGGCGCAGATCCGCCTGCCCAATCGCCGTCCGATCCACGTCCTCCCGATCACCTGGTCGGTGGACGGAGCGCGCGGCGTGCATGATCCCCGCTCGATGCGCGGCCATTCGCTGGGGCTGGACCTGCTGGTCGTGTCCATGGCCGAGAGCGCCTTCATGGCCCTGAGCCACTGTCTGGAGCTGGCGCATCTGGATCTGCAGGGCGTGGTCGCCGCGCCGGTCGCCTCGTCGCTGGCGGCGCTGGAAGACGACGAGATGGATCTCGGCTGCGTCTGTATCGACATGGGCGGCGGCGCCACCTCGGCCGCCGTTTGGGGCGGGCGCAGCCTGCTGCATATCGAATCGCTGAACGTCGGCGGCGATCACGTCACCGCCGATATCGCGCGCGGCCTGTCCACCTCGCGGGCGGGGGCCGAGCGCCTCAAGACCCTGCACGGCTCGGCCATGGCCTCGGCCAATGAAGACCGCGAGATGCTGGAGGCCCCGCCGCGCGGCGAGGACGCCTCGGCCGGACCGGTCATCGTCCCTCGCGCCATGTTGAAGACGGTCATCGCCCCGCGCGTCGAGGAGACGCTGGAGCTGCTGCGTGATCGCCTGCGCGCCGCCGGTGTCGGGCTGGAGCCCGGCGCGGGTCTGGTGCTGACCGGCGGGGCCAGCCAGCTGAACGGCGTGCGCGAGCTGGCCGTGCGGGTGTTCGACCGCCCCGTGCGACTGGGCAAGCCGCAACGCGCGCCGCACCTGGCCGACGCGGCGTCGGGGCCGGCCTTCTGCTCGGCCGCAGGTGTTCTGCTGCGGGCCGCCTATGGTCCGCGCGAGGCCGTTTCGGCCCGCAAGCTGATGTCCCGCCAGATCACCGCCGCCGATGCGCCCAAGGCCCATACGGGCGGGATTGTGGCGCGGGCCGCTGGCTGGTTGCGCGAAAACCTCTGAGCGATTCCGACTCGTCGCGAGGCTCTCATCGTCCCAACAGGGCGATAGTTTTGCCGTTTTTCCGGCGATAGCAGCGGTTTTTCTCTCCTGCGTGGCGAGAGTGTGTCCGGATTGTAACAACCGAGGTCTTGATTGGTCGCCAAGCCGCCACAATCCCTTGTGGCCGACGGCGTTGCTGCTAGCGTGGGCTTCGAAGCAGTGTCCCACGTCTCGTGGGGCGCGGCGTCTTGCATTCATTATCGGTTGGGGCCCAACACATGCTAATCAAACGCAAGTATCTCTTCGGCACTACAATCCTGGCAGGTGTCATGGCTGTGGCTGCTCCGGCTCTGGCGCAAACCGCGCCGACGTCGAGCCAGCAGCAGGACCAGCGTACGTCGCAGTCCAGCAACACCCAGGACTCCGCCGAGCTGGGCGAAGTCGTCGTCACCGGTACGCGCATCCGCAACCCGGAATACACCTCGGCCTCGGCCGTGCAGGTTCTGACCTCGGAGAACGCTGACGCCCGCGGTATCCCGGACGTCGCCCAGGCCCTGCTGAACTCGACCCTGGCCGTCAGCTCGTTCCAGCTGAACGACCAGCTGACCGGCTACGTCACCGCCGGCGGCGGCGGCACCCAGTCGGTCGCCCTGCGCGGCGCTGGCCCGCAACGCACCCTGACCCTGCTGAACGGCCGTCGCGCCGGTCCGGCCGGTACCCGCGGTCAGGTTCAGGCCTTCGACCTGGGCGTTATCCCGGGCGGCGTGCTGGAGCGCACCGAAATCCTGAAGGACGGCGCCTCGGCGATCTACGGCTCGGACGCCGTCGCCGGCGTTATCAACATCATCACCCGTCGTGACCTCGACGGCGGTTCGATGAACGCCTTCTACAGCCAGCCCTTCGAAGACGGTGGCGAGCAACTGCGCCTCGACGCCTCGTTCGGCCGGACCTTCGAGCGCGGCTACTTCAACATCGCGGCTGAATACGCCAAGACCTACATCCAGCGCCGCGGCGACCGCGACTACACCAGCTGTACGCTGGACCTGCTGCGCGACCCGATCACTGGTCAGCGCCTCGATTACATCGATCCGATTACCGGCGACTACAAGTGCTACAACCTGAACACCAACTATGTCTCGCTGCTGACCACCGGCCAGAACATCGTTCGGATGCAGCCGGGCTACACCTATCCGACCGCCCTGCAAGGCAACAACGTCCGCGCTGACCTGTCCACCGAATGGGCCCGTTTCAACCGCGCCGGCTTCCCGCTGACCTACCAGTACACCCCCAGCGATCACCCGCTGTGGCGGGAAGCTTCGGTTATCAGCCCGAACGAGCGTCAGTCGATCTTCCTGTCGGCCGGCTTCGACCTGACCGAGAATGTCGAGCTGTACGGTGAGTTCCTGTACAACAACCGCCAGTCGAGCCAGATCGGCGTGGCGCAGGTGTTCCAGAGCTTCGCCCAGCGCAACATCGTCAGCGGCGCCGGCAACTTCCTGCCGGCCTCGAACCCGAACAACCCGTTCGGCGAGAACGTGCAGACCGTCGCTCCGTACGCCTCGAGCAGCTTCCAGGACGTTGACTACTACCGCGGCGTCATCGGCCTGCGCGGCACGTTCGGCGACTGGGACTGGGACGTTTACGGCCAGTACTCGCTGTCGGACGCCGACTACAACAACGGTCCGCGTATCTACCTGGACCGCTTCCTGGCCCTGAACAGCCCGAACGTCGCCTGTACGAACACCCCGCTGGGCGGCAACGTCTCGAACTTCGACTGCTCGGCCCTGCCGGGCGGTATTCCGTGGACCAGCGCCCGCGTGCTGGCCGGCGACTTCACGGACGCCGAGCGTAACTTCCTGTTCTTCACCGAGAACAACACCACCACCTACGACCACGCCTACATCGAAGGTACGATCAGCACCCCGAGCCTGTTCACGCTGCCGGCCGGTGATGTCGGCGCCGCCTTCGGCGTCCAGTACCGCAAGGAAGAGATCGACGACACGCCGGGCGCCCAGGCCATCCTGCGCAACACCGCGCTGTACACGACCTCGGGCCGCACCGCCGGTTCGGACACGATCAAGGAAGCCTTCGCCGAGCTGGACATCCCGCTGCTGGCGAACATGCCCTGGTTCGATGACCTCCGCCTGAACCTTTCGGGCCGCCTGTCGGACTACGAGTCCTACGGCAGCAGCGAGACCTACAAGGTGGGCCTGAACTGGGCTGTCACGCCGGAAGTCCGCTTCCGCAGCAGCTACGGCACCTCGTTCCGCGCTCCGGCGCTGTACGAACAGTTCCTGGGCGCTCAGGTCGGTTACCAGGGTCAGACCATCGACCCCTGCTACAACTACCTCGAGAACGAGTCGATCGATCCGGCCGTGCTGGCGGGCTGTATCGCTGACGGCGCCAACACGACCCTCGGCGGCTCCAGCGTCGCCGTGTCGTCGGTCGGTGGTCGCGGCGTCCTGACCGCCGAAACCGCTGACAACTTCACCATCGGTTTCGTGATCACCCCGCAAACCCTGCCGATCAGCGTGGCGGTGGACTACTACGAGTTCACTGTTAACGACGCCGTCAGCCAGCTGGGCGCCACCGAAATCATCACCCGCTGCTACCAGGGCCGTACCGCCTTCTGCGACCTGTACACCCGCGTTGGTGGCACCGGCGCCGATGCCGGTCGTCTGGCCACGGTCAACAACTCGTACACCAACGTGTCCGAGCAGAATAACCGCGGTATCGACGTCCAGGCCCGCTGGTCGGAAGAGTACTCGTTCGGTCGCCTGACCATCGAGTCGGCTCACAACTTCAAGCTGGAAGACTCGGAAGTCATCGAAGGTGAAACCACCAACTTCGACGGCCGTACCTTCAACCTGGGCGGCCCGGCCTACTCGGGCAACCTGTACATGACCCTGTCGCGCGGTGACTTCTCGTACTTCTACGGGATCGACGTCATCGGCAGCGGTAGCGACGTGGCCGACCAGGGTGGCGTGATCTTCGGCAACTCGAAGTACGTCGCTCCGAACGGTGTGCTGTACGACTTCGAGACCCCGGTCTGGACGACGCACTCGGCTTCGATCCGCTACTCGAACGACGCCGGCTGGACCGCTTCGGTGGGTGTCCAGAACCTGTGGGACGAGTCGCCGCCGATCATGGGCGCCGCCAACTTCCGCGTCGGTACGGCCGCTCTGAACGGCTACGACATGCGCGGTCGTCGTCTGTCGCTGCGTATCGGCCGCCGCTTCTAAGCGAACGTCGAGACAAGGAATGGGGGCGGCTCTTCGGAGCCGCCCTTTTTCTTTGCGCGAGGATCGGGGATCGAAACGTCGGCGGGAACGCGCAAACGCCCCGGCGCCCGGGTTTTTCCCGTGAAGGTTAACGAAATTGCTGGCGACCAACCCGACTCAGACTATCCGGTAACACTCCCTTAAGCAGTTCGGGCGCTTCCTTAACGCGCTCATAACCAATGTGATTCGGCGGGGATCTCGCATTGGGACTGCAAAGGGCAGGGTCGGAATTAGGGTCGGAAAAATGTCTCTCTCGCTGGTGCGTCCGCAAGCCACGGAACTGAAGCCCCGGATCGTCGTCTTCGGCGTCGGCGGCGCAGGCGGCAACGCCGTCAACAACATGATCGACGCTGGCCTTGAAGGGGTCGAGTTCGTCGTCGCCAACACGGACGCGCAGCATCTGTCGTTCGCCAAGACCGACCGCCGCATCCAGCTGGGCGAGACCATCACCCAAGGCCTGGGCGCGGGCGCCCATCCCGAGGTCGGCATGAACGCCGCCGAGGAATCCGCCGAGGAAATCTTCGGGCACCTGGACGGCGCCCACATGGTCTTCATCACCTGCGGCATGGGCGGCGGCACCGGCACCGGCGCGGCTCCGGTCATCGCCAAATGCGCCCGTGATCGCGGCATCCTGACCGTCGGCGTCGTGACCAAGCCCTTCACCTTCGAAGGCCGTCACCGCATGCGTCTGGCCGAGGCCGGCATCGCCGAGCTGCAGCGCTATGTCGACACCCTGATCGTCATTCCGAACCAGAACCTGTTCCGCGTCGCCAACGAGCGGACGACCTTCGCCGACGCCTTCGGCATGGCCGACCAGGTCCTGCACTCGGGCGTGCGCTCGATCACCGACCTGATGATCCTGCCGGGCCTGATCAACCTCGACTTCGCCGACGTCCGCGCCGTCATGTCCGAGATGGGCAAGGCGATGATGGGCACCGGCGAGGCGACCGGCGACGACCGCGCCCTGATGGCCGCCCAGAACGCCATCGCCAACCCGCTGCTGGACGAGACCTCGCTGAAGGGCGCCAAGGCCGTGCTGGTGAACATCACCGGCGGCATGGACATGACCCTGCTGGAAGTCGACGAGGCCGCCAACGCCATCGCCGGCGAAGTGGACTCGGACGCCAACATCATCTTCGGCGCCGCCTTCGATCCGCAGCTGGAAGGCAAGATCCGCGTCTCGGTCGTGGCCACCGGCATGGAAGACATGGCCGCCGCCAAGGCCCCGCCGTCGTCGGGTTCGCAGGGCTTCGACACCCGCCGTCCGGCCCCGGCCTTCGCGCCGCGCGCTTCGGAGCCCGTGCGTTCCGAGCCGGTCCGCGCGCCCGAGCCGGTCCGCGCCCGCATGGAAGAGGCCCCGATCGTCCCGTCCTTCCAGCAGCCCGCCCAGCCGTCCTACGGCGCGGTCGCCAAGGCGCCCGAGCCCAAGCCGGAGCCGGTGATCCACGTCGCCGAGGAGCGCTCGCTGGAGCCGATCGTCGATCCGTGGGTCGAGGAGTTCGAATCCCGCCCGGCCGCCGCCGCGCCGCAGGCCCAGGGTGATCTTTACATGGACCGCGCCGCCCCCGCGCCGGAGCCGGCCCCGCGTCCCGAGCCGGCCTATGACGACGGCTATGACGACCGCGATCACCGCAAGAGCGGCTGGAGCCTGTTCGGGAAGAAGCGCCAGCAGCCGCAACCGACCTATCCGTCGAACAACGGCCGCCAGACCGAAATGCGTCACACCAGCCAGACCCAGCCGACCATCGAGCCGGAGCTGGGCCAGGCCGAGGACGATCTGGAGATCCCGTCCTTCCTGCGCCGACTGGCCAACTGATCACCGCGCATCGCTGACGAAGCCGCCCCGGAGGAGACTCCGGGGCGGCTTTGCGTTGGGGCTCAGTCGTTGATGGCCTCGACGCCCGACTGATGCAGGCGGGCGAGGTGCTCCTTCATCGTCTTCAACTGCTCCGGCGCATGGCCGCTCCAACCCATGACCTCGCCGAGGATCCGGAGACCGTCCCGGCTGCGGTAGGAGCAGGTTGGATTGCCCGGAAATTTCTGGTCGGTGAGATTGGGGTCGTCTTCCCAGGGGCCGGTGGGCTCGACCACATAGATGCGGCCGGGGC
Organism: Brevundimonas sp. GCM10030266; assembly: GCF_042666595.1. Classification (NCBI taxonomy): domain Bacteria; kingdom Pseudomonadati; phylum Pseudomonadota; class Alphaproteobacteria; order Caulobacterales; family Caulobacteraceae; genus Brevundimonas; species Brevundimonas sp. GCM10030266. Next base: position 158,677 of record NZ_JBHTCY010000003.1, on the reverse strand, counting down.
CGTCTCCGACCGCCAGTTCCGCTCCCCAGACGGCGGCATCCAGCGTGGCGGCCATGTAGACGAAGGCCGCCTTGTCACGGCTGCCGTAGTTGGAGTTGAAGCCCGGCTGGATCAGGTCGCCAACCTGAAGGGCGACCCTTGCACCATGGAAGAAGGAGGGGGTTCCCGGCGTGGCTGTCGTCGTCATGGGTACACCTTCTGAAGATGGCGGCTCTCCCGCCGAAGGCCCCGCATTCTGCGCATGAAAGGCCGTTCGCCAATTCTTGAATCCGGATTTCTTGCGCCCACATTCCAGTCAGGCGGGGGCCGCGAACTTCAGAACATGGTGTTGGCGTTCTCGGCCCTTTCAGGAACCCGTTGCAGCACGTCCCAGTGCTCGACGATCCGTCCGTCCTCGAAGCGGAAGATGTCCATTCCCGCCCAGTCGACGTCTCCGGGCCACGCCTGACGGGTGTGCAGGACCACGAGGTCGCCCTCGGCGACGGTCCGCAGGATGTGAACCCGCTTGCCGGGGTGTTCGGTCGCCATGCGTTCGAAATAGGCGATGAAGCCGTCCTTCCCGTCCGGAACACCCGGGTTATGCTGAATGTAGCGGTCCCCGACATACCGTTCGATCGCCTCGCGCGGGCGACACCGGTTGAACATCAGGTCGTAGAAAGCCTGTGCTGTCAGCGTGTTGGCGTCGGTGGACATGGGGCTCTCCGCGGTCGGCTGGCCAACGGATCGGGTCTGCCCCTGTTCCGGCATTAACGAAACAATCCGAAACCCGACTTTCATTTCGCGCTTGCGAAGGGGCCGCTAGACCGTGCGTGGGGCGAACTCCGCACGCAGAGGCGGAGGCGCAATTGAGAAGAGAGTTCGAGTTTGTCGGTCCGTAACGACCATCTTCAGAAGACGACCGTCGCGCCCGCGATCATCGCCGGCGTGGGCGTGCACACGGGCGACCGCGTGCGTCTGGCCGTGCGTCCGGCGCCGGTCGGCACGGGCATCGTCTTCGTCCGCACCGACATCACCGACCGTGACAACCGCATCCCCGTCTCGGGTGAGGCGGTCGTGGACGCCCGCCTCAACACCATGATCGAGAACGCGGCGGGCGTGCGCCTGTCGACGATCGAACACCTGATGGCCGCCTTCGCCGCCCTGGGCGTGTCGAACGCCGTGGTCGAGGTGGACGGCCCCGAGCTGCCGATCCTGGACGGTTCGGCCCTGCAGTTCGTCCAGCTGCTGGACCGCGCCGGATTCCGCAAGCAGGAAGCCCCGGTCCGCTACATCGAGATTCTGGAGCCGATCCGCGTCCAGGAAGGCGACAAGTCGGCCGTCCTGCTGCCCTGCGACCGCTATGAGATGCGGTTCGAGATCGACTTCCCGACGCCGGTCATCGGCAATCAGGTCGTGGACTTCGTCGTCGACGAGCAGACCTTCCGCGACGAGATCATGGCCGCCCGCACCTTCGGCTTCGCCCATGAGGTCGAGGCCCTGCGCAAGGCCGGTCTGGCCCGCGGCGGCAGCCTCGAGAACGCCGTGGTCATCGACGGCGACCAGATCCTGAACCCGGGCGGACTGCGCATGGAGCGCGAGTTCGTGAAGCACAAGGCGCTGGACGCCATCGGCGACCTGTACGTGCTCGGCGCCCCCCTGCTGGGCCGCTATGAGGGCGTGAAGGCCGGCCACGCGATCAACAACCTGCTGGTCCGCGAACTGCTGGCCAACCCGCAGGCGTGGCGCGAGGTCGTGCGCGTGCCTGAGATGGCGATGGCGGGCTGAAAGGCATGCGGCGCTTCGTAACGGCGCTGCTGCTTTCGCTTTTCTGCATTTCAAACGCTGCGGCGCAGACGGCGCGTGAACCGCGTCGGCTTGAGATTCCGCGCGGAGACGGCACGACCATTGATGTCGCCATCTGGGATCGGGGCGAGGGCGCTTCTGGCGCCACCTTGGTGCTGGGCGGCTCTGACTGCCTGAAGAACGAGTATCGCGGCTGGATGCCTCGGGTCATTGAGGGGGCGACGACGCGCTGGGTCATCTCCGTCGACAAGGAGGCGGCGTGGGACAACCCGGACGCCTGCGACCCGGCCTATGAGGCGGCGTCGGTCGAGCCCCGGCGGGCTCTGGATGTCATCCGGGCGATGACCTGGCTGAAACGCGACCTGTCGCTGCCGCAGACCGGAGGCTTCCACGTGATCGCAACCTCGGCGGGCGGCATGCCGGCTTGCGCCGCGGCGGGCGCGACGGAGGACGTCGGCGCGCTGGCCCTGATGAGCACTGCGGGCGGCGCCTCGTTCGAGGCCGACATGCGACAACTGACCCGCAACGCCGGACGGATCGGCGAAGAGATGGACCGGGTTCGTTCCGACCCCCGCCTTGGCCAAACCTGGCTGGGCGGCACCAATCCCGAGATCTGGTGGTGGTCGGCCCTGCCGCTGGACTGTTCTGGTCAGATGGACGGCTGGCGCGGTCCGGTGTTGATCCTGCATGGCTCCGAGGATCAGTCCTCGCCGGTGACCTCGGCCCGCCGCCTCGCCGAGGTACTGGGTGGCCGGGAGGGCGTCGAGGTCGAGTACCGGGAATTGCCCGGCGCCGGACATGACCTGTTCATCGCCGCGGAGACGAAGCCCGATGGCGGGGACGGGCTGGACATCGCGCTGGGCTGGCTGTCGGCGCGCGCGACCGACTAGGCGGCATTCGCTGTTTGACCGTGGCCGGTCCGGCCTCCAAACACGTTGGATGACCATCCGCAACATCCCCGATGACATGGCGCCCGAAGCCGTCGCGCAGGTCGACGCCATTCTGGCCACGATCCGCCGGGAGGAAGGCGTGCACATTCCGCTGGCGGTCGAGAGCGGCAGCCGGGCGTGGGGGTTTCCATCGCCGGACAGCGACTACGACGGGCGCTTCCTCTACGTGCGCCCGGCGCGGCAGGCCCTAACCATCTGGCCGCGTCGCGATGTGATCGAGACGCCTTTGGTCGGGGATATGGACGTCAACGGTTGGGATCTGTCCAAGGCCCTGCGATTGCTGCTGAAGGGCAATGCGGTCGTGGTGGAGTGGCTGCAGTCGCCGATCCTCTACACCGCCGAGCCGTGGTTCCGGGACGAGCTGCTGGCCTTTGCAGATCAGTGGCTGGATCGGGACATGGTGCTGACCCACTACCTGCATCTCGGTCGGCGGCAGAAGGTTCTGTATCTGGATGACCAGAGCGCGGTGTCGCTGAAGAAAGTGTTCTATGTCCTGCGCCCGGCGGTGGCCCTGCGCTGGTTGCGCCTGCACCCCGACAAGGCCGTCGCGCCCATGCATCTGCCGACCCTGATGGCGGAGTGCGATCCGCCGGGCGATCTCGTGGAAACGGTGGAAGAACTGCGGGCCCTGAAGGCCATGACCCGGGAAATGGGCAAGGGGACGATGCCGCCGTCGATCCTCAGCTTCATCGAGACCGAGTTCGCCGCCGCCGATCCGGGCGAGCGGTCCTTCATCCCGCGCTCCGCAGACGCGGAACGGGCCGCCGATGAGCTATTCGCGCGGGTGACCCTGCGGCTGGACGGGCTCAGCCCAGGCTGATCGCGCTCATCAGCCGCCCGAAGTCCGGCTCCCCGTTCAGGAACGCTCGGCGGTTGGAGAAGAACTGCACTTCGTCCGCGCGCGTGTCGTGCCCGGTCCATGCGGCTTCGCCCACACCCGCCTGCTCCAGACGCCACAGAACGAACGCGGGCAGGTCGAACAGGCGTTTGTCGGGGGCGGACCCGGGGATGAAGAACCGCTCGCTGCCCGGATCGTGGTGGGTGAAGCGGTCCTCGAAATCGGCGCCGACCTCATAGCTGGCCTGGGCGATGCAGGGGCCGACGACGGCGACGATGCGCGACGGCTCGGCGCCCAGGGCCTGCATGGAGGCGACGGTGGAGTGGACCACCCCGCCCAGCGCCCCCTTCCAGCCTGCGTGGGCCGCACCGACAATGCCGGCCTCCGGATCGGCGAGCAGGACCGGGGCGCAGTCGGCGGTCAGGACGCCGCAGATGACGCCGGGCGTGGCGGTGGCGACAGCGTCGCCCTCGGGGCGCTCCCCCTTCCAGCCCGCCTCGGCCACGCGGCAGACGGCGGAGTGGATCTGGTAGCAGGCGGCGATGTCGTCCGGCGTCCCGCCCATGTGGGCGGCGATGCGGCGGCGGTTCTCGGCCACGGCGGCGGGATCGTCGGTGGAGCCCAGGCCGGTGTTCAGGCTGTCATAGATCCCGCCCGACACGCCGCCGCGGCGGGTGAAGAAGCCGTGGCGGACGCCCGCGCGGTCCAGCAGGGGGTGGGTGATCGGCTCCAGCGACATGGCTATTCCTCGAAGCCCGGCACGACCAGGGTGTGCGGAGAGAAGATCGCGCAGGCCTTGAACAGGGTTCCCATCTGGTCGTCATCGGTCAGGCGGGCCAGCTGGCGCTCGATGACCGGGGCGGCGTCGGGACGGCCGGCCTTCAGCCGGTCGGCGCGGGCCTCGATGCCCAGCAGCTTCAGGAATTCGCCCTGGCCCAGGCAGCCGGTCACGCCGGCGCCCGCATGGACGGCGGCCTCCTGCACGATGGGGAAGTCGGCCCACTGGGTCAGGTCGGCCTCACCGGGCTCGGCCAGGGGATCGACCTTCTGGTGCCGCTTCAGGGCCTGCAGGGTGTCGCCGGCTTCAGCCTTGGCCCGGCCGTAGTCGATCAGCAGGGCCGCGCCGCCGGAGGCCGTCAGCAGGGTCGCCAGATCGCGGCCGAAGACGGCCTGCTGGTCGGAAATCTCGACCGTCTGGCCCGGCTCGACCTCGAAGGCCGGGCGTCTGAAGCCGCCGGTGATCCGCACCAGCCCGAACTCCAGGTCGCCGTCATCGGTGACCCCCACGCAGCGCTCAGCCCAGCCGTCCTCGGTCTTCACGAACTGGCGGGCGGGCAGGCAGTCCAGCACCTCATTGGCGATCAGGATCACCGGGGCGTCGGTCTCGATCTGCTGCAGCGATGACACCCAGCGGGGATGCACGTCGCTGTCGGCCAGCATCCGCGCCTGGGCCGCGCGCAGGGGGGCGCTGGGCTCGATCAGGATCAGGTCGACCGCCTGAAGGAAGTCGGGGGCCAGACGCGCGGCGCGCAGGGCGTCGGCCATCAGGGTGCCGTCGCCGGGACCGACCTCGACCAGCCGCACCCGTTCGGGCGCGCCCAGACGGTTCCACAGCTCGATGGCCCACAGGCCGATCAGCTCGCCGAACATCTGGCTGATCATCGGCGCGGTGATGAAGTCGCCGGTCGCGCCGAGGGCGGGGCGGGTCGCGTAATAGCCGGCCTGCGGATCGTGCAGGCAGCGGGTCATGTAGTCGGCGACCGTCATCGGCCCGGTCAGGGCGATTTCGCGCGCCAGCCGCGCCTTCAGGCTCATGACCCGGCGGGCGTCTCGGTCGCCGTATCAACAGGGGGGCGCTTCCAGGCGCGCCAGATCAGCCAGACGCCGACGATCATCATCGGCACCGACAGGATCATGCCCATGGTCAGGCCCAGCGGCAGGTTGTCGAGGCCGACATCGGGCTGACGCACCGTCTCCAGCAGGGCGCGGATCACGCCGTAACCGACCAGGAACAGGCCGGTGACATAGCCCGGCTTGCGCAGCAGGCCGCATTTCCAGACGGCGAAGGCCAGCAGGCCCAGCAGGAAGACGCCCTCGAGCCCGGCCTCATACAGCTGGCTGGGGTGGCGGACGATATCGCCGGGACCCTGGCCGAGGTACTCGCAGGTCGCGCCATAGATGTCGCGGGCGCGCTGGTTGCAGAAGTTGACGCCCCAGGGAACGGTCGTCTCGCGGCCCCAAAGCTCGCCGTTGATGAAGTTGGCCAGACGACCGAACATCAGGCCGGACGGGGCGGCGGCCAAGGCGATGTCGCCGATGGTCAGAATGCGGACCCGGGCGCGCAGGGCGAACAGGACCACCGCCAGGGTGCAGCCCAGCAGGCCGCCGTGGAAGGACATGCCGCCGTCCCACAACCGGAACAGGGCGAAATTGTCCGGCCCCATGAACAGCTGGCCGTACAGGTGGGGCTGATAGAAGAGGGCGAAGCCCAGACGGCCGCCCAGAATGATGCCGAGGGTGATCCACAGAACCAGATCGTCGAGCTGCTGGGTCGAGATCGGCGGCTTGCCGGGCGCCCACAGACGCTCGGTCTTGATGATCCGGGCGGCGTACCACCAGCCCAGAACGATGCCCGCCACATAGGCGAGGGCGTACCAGCGAATGTCCAGCGGGCCGATGCTGAACCACACCGGATTGAACTCGGGAAATTGCACGGGCGCTCCTGACGGCGTTTCCTCGGAGGGGTGGTTTAGCAAGCGTCGCCGATCCCGTCCCCGAATTTTCGGTAACGCCGCAGCGGCGCTTTCGCCGCATCCCTGACAAGGTTTCGTTCACCATATCGGGTCAGTCTTCGTTAACGATGCTCGCGCGTGCGAGTCGGAGCGCCGGAAAGCCATGCAAACCCGTAATCCCTTCCTCGATGAGTTCTCCAAACTGGCCACCGGCGCCATGGGCCTGGCCCAGACCGCAGGGGAGGAAGCCAAGACCGCCATGCGCGCCCAGGCGGACCGTTTCGTCGCCGAAATGGACCTGGTTCGCCGCGACGAATTCGATGCGCTGAAGGCGGAAGTCACGGCTTTGCGTGAGGAAATCGCCGCGCTGAAGGCCGCCAAGACGCCTCGAAAGGGAACGTCCACAGCGACTGTTCCCCCTCAGGACGCAGCCGGTTGAGCCGAATCTGCGAACCCGCCTACGGTTCCTTAACAGGGTGTGAGTCGCACCCGGGGAAGAGTTGATGGACGCCGTTCGGCCCGAAGAAATTGATACGCCCTTCGATCCGCTGGACGTTGTGGAACATGTGCTGGTGGCGGAGAATCTTCCGTTCGACCGCACGGATGAGGGCGATCTGGCCTTCTCGCTGGCCGGTGATTGGAAGGACTACGAGCTGTGGTTCGCCTGGCGTCCGGAGGGCGACTGCCTGCAGCTGTGCTGCGCCCTCGACCTGCAGGCCTCCAAGGCCCGTCGCGCCGCCGCCTATGAGCTGGTTGGCCTGATCAACCAGCGCACCTGGATGGGCCATTTCGAGGTGTGGGCCGAGGACGGCGAGATCGTCTTCCGCCACTCCCTGGCCCTGCCGCTGGGCGAGCGCCCGACCCTGGCCCAGGCCGCGTCGATGATCGACGCCGCCGTGGAAGCCGCCGACCGCTATTATCCGGCCTTCGACTTCATGATCCGTGGATCCAAAAAGCCGCAGGAGGCGATCGACGCCTGCCTGTTCGAGACGGTCGGCACCGCCTGATCCCATGACCGCTGATGTCTCCCGTGACGGCGTGGTCCTCATAGGCTGCGGCCGTCTGGGCTCGGCCATGCTGGAAGGCTGGCTGGCGACCGGTGCTGTCGCGGGGTCGGACCTGATCATTCTCAGCCCGTCGGAAAAGCCCGCTGCGGAAGCGGCGCGGGGACGCGGGGCGCGGATCAATCCGCCGCTGGACGCCCTGCGTCAGGCGAAGACGGTCGTGCTGGCGGTCAAGCCTGCGATGTGGCGTGACGCCCTGACGCCGCTGGTTTCGTACCTCAACCACGAGGTCATCATTGTCTCCGTTATGGCGGGTGTGCGCTCCGAAGATGTCTTCAATGTCTCGGGGCGCCCGGTCGCTCGCGTGATGCCGACGACGGCCGTGGCGCAGGCGCAGGGCGTGGCGGCGATCTGGTCCGACGATGCGTGGGCTCTGGAGACGGCGAAGGCGCTGTTCGAACCCGTGGCTGACGTCGCTCCACTGGACGACGAAGCCCTGATGGACGCCGCCACCGCCGTGGCCGGATCGGCGCCGGCCTTTATCTACGCCTTCGTGCAGGGACTGGCCGACGCGGGCGTGGCGCAGGGCCTGTCGCCGGAAGCGGCCGCCAGACTGGCGCGGGGCGCGCTGCGCTCGGCCGGGGCCGGTCTGGAGACGGGGGAGGGGCTGGACGCCCTGATCGCCCGCATCGCCTCGCCGGGCGGCACGACGCGGGCGGGGCTGGATGCGATGGCCGACGGCGGCGACCTGACGCGTGCGGCCGAAACCGCGGTCAGCGCTGCCGTGGCGCGGGCGAGAAGCCTTTAGCGGCCGACGACGTAGCGTCCGGCGGCCAGGTTGGAGCCGAGGCGACGATAGGCGCGGTCGGCGTCCTGCCAGGTCGAGAAGCCCCGCACATCGCTCAGGGTGTTGGAGAACCAGCTGTAGCGCACCGGCTGAACAGTGCCGTCCGCAAGGGTGATCTGGCCCTCGATGGCGGCGCCGCCGATGGAGATGCTGCGGATGGTGTCCAGACCCGGCTGGTCGACGGCCTGCTGGAAGGTCGGGCGGTTGGGCTTGAGCTCGGTCAGGACCAGATCGATCCGCGCGCCGGACAGACTGGCGTCATCGGCGAGGGCGCGCGAGACCAGCTCGGCCAGACGGTCGGCCTGCTCCTGCACCTCGCGGACGCCGAGTTCCTCGGTCTTCTCCTGAAGCTTGTCGCCGAGGGTGACATGCACCGACGGCTGGGCGGCGGCTGCGCCAGCCACGACAGCGGCGGCAGCGAAGAGAAGGATAAAGGCGAGCTTGCGCATGGCGGTCTCCGGATCGCCCCCGATCAGACCTGAAAGATGGGCGCGATAGCCCCGCTTGGCAATGCTTTAGCCGGGCATGCGGATCAGGGCGCGCAGGCCGCCCAGATCGCTGCGCTCCAGGGAGATGTCGCCGCCATGCCCGCGCGCCACGTCGCGGGCGATGGCCAGGCCCAGGCCGACGCCCTTGCGGTTCTGGTTGCGGCTCTCATCCAGTCGCGAGAAGGGGCGGAAGGCCTCCTCGTGCATGTCGTCCGGAATGCCGGGACCGTCGTCCTCGACCGCGATCTCGAAACCGCCGGAGGGCAGGGCGCGGGCGGTCAGGCGCACATGCTCGCCATGGGAGGCGGCGTTGCCGGCCAGATTGCTGATGGCGCGCTTGAAGGCGAGGGGACGCAGGGTGGCCGACAGGGCCGGCGGCGCGACGACCTCGACCTCGGCCCCGGCGCGGCGGGCGTCCTCGGCGGCGATCTCCAGCAGGTTGGGGATCGACACCTCCTGCGGCGCCTCTCCCGCCTCGCCCCGGGCGAAGGCCAGATACTCGTCGATCATGTGCTCCATCTCGTCCATGTCGCCCCGCATGGCGTCGGCGCGCTTGAACGGAGGGGCGAGGGCCAGCTCCAGACGCAACCGGGTGAGGGGCGTGCGCAGGTCGTGGCTGACCGAGGCCAGCAGGGCGGTGCGCTGGTCGATATGGCGCTGGATCCGGTCGCGCATCTCCATGAAGGCGCGGGCGGCGGCGCGGACCTCGCGGGCGCCGGAGGGCTTGTAGCGCTCGCGCGGCTCGCCCCGGCCGAAGGCCTCCGCGGCCTCGGCCAGCCTTTCGATGGCGCGGACCTGGTTGCGGATGAACAGGATGGCCACGCCCATCAGCAGGACGGTGGCGATCAGCAGCCACAGCACGAAGATGTGGGCCTGGGTGGCGACGGCGCGCTCGCGCGGGGCGATGATGCGCAGCACGCCCTGCGGCTGCTGCACGCGGACGTCGACGTAGGCGGGGTAGCGGGTTGTGTCGAACCAGACGGGCTGGTCGATGCGGTTTTTCAGCGCCTCCTCCAGCGTGCGGTCGACCACGCCCAGCGCCCCGCGCCGGGTCTCCTTTGGCAGGGTCTCGCCTTCCTGCAGGGCGATGGACAGGGACATGGAGCGCTCGGCACGCTCGGCGATGACCTCGAGATTGCGGGGCGTCGGGTCGTCGGCATAGCTCTCGGCGGCCCAGGCGATGTCGCCCGCCAGCCCGTCGGACAGGCGCGCGGTCACCGTCTGCCAGTGCATGTCGAAGAAGGCCCAGGTGACAGCCACCTGCATGACCAGCACCGGCAGGACAATGATCAGCAGCGACCGGCCCCAGAGCGAGGTCGGCAGGCGTCGCTTCAGGAAGCGCGGCCAGAGGGCGGCGGGGAGCAGCCGCATGGCCGGATCAGTCCGGCGCCAGCATGTAGCCGATGCCGCGCACCGTCTGCAGATAGCGCGGGTTCTTCGGGTCGGCTTCCAGCTTGCGGCGCAGGCGGGTGACCTGGACGTCCACGGCGCGGCCGGTGATGTCGGCGGTGTCGGGCGACAGGCTCATGCGCTCCACCGGGGCGTGGGCATGGATCGCGAGCGTCTTCAGAAGCTGGGCCTCGGCCTCGGTCAGGCGCTGGGGCTTGCCGTCCTTGAGCAGTTCCAGCCGCTCCATGTCGAAGACCGCCGGCCCGAGCTTGATCTCGCGCGGGGTCAGGGGCTTGCCGCCGGTGCGGCGAAGGATGGCGTCGATGCGCAGCGCCAGTTCGCGCGGGTCGAACGGCTTGGACATATAGTCGTCGGCGCCCCGCGACAGGCCCTCGATCCGGTCGTCCGGATCGCCCTTGGCGGTCAGCAGCAGGACGGGAGTCTTCGACGTCTCGGCCTGCGAGCGGATCCAGCTGGTCAGGTCGAAACCGCTTTCGCCCGGCATCATCACGTCCAGCACGATCAGGTCGAACTCGATCAGTTCGACCAGGCGGCGGGCGGCGGCCGCGTGGGCGGCGCCGGTGACGCGATAGCCCTCGCGGGTCAGGAATTCCTTGAGCAGTTCGCGGATGCGATCATCATCATCGACGACCAGCAGGTGACGGCCCGCGCCGGCGCCCGCGATGGGGCCCGAACGGCCATAGGCGCGCGTATCGGTCATGCGGATGCGACCTTGTGCGCGCGACAGGCGTTGACCTGAGCGATTCCGAGGGGTCTAACCCGATAAGTTTCGCGGGAGACGTTATTCAATGGCCTTCGTTCCTTTCGACGATCGTGACGGCTGGATCTGGCTGGACGGGCATTTCGTGCCCTGGCGGGACGCGAAAACGCACGTTCTGACCCATGCCCTTCACTATGGCTCGTCGGTGTTCGAGGGTGAGCGTATGTATGGCGGCGAAATCTTCAAGCTGACGCCGCATTCGGAGCGGCTGAAGCGCTCCGCCAATCTTCTTGATTTTGATCTTCCGTACAGCGTGGCCGAGATTGACGCCGCCTGCAAGGAAACCTGCGAAAAGATGGGGCTTTCGGACTGTTATGTGCGTCCGGTGGCCTTCCTGGGCTCGGAACAGGTCAGCGTGACGGCCAAGAACTCCAAGCCGCACGTCGCCATCGCCGCCTGGGAATGGCCGAGCTACTTCGATCCGGAGACCAAGGCGAAGGGGATTCGGCTGGAGTGGGCCAAGTGGCGCCGCCCGGATCCGGCCACCGCCCCGTCGGCGGCCAAGGCCGCGGGTCTCTACATGATCTGCACCATGTCCAAGACCGCCGCCGAGAAGCGCGGCTATTCGGACGCGATGATGCTGGACTGGCGCGGCTATGTGGCCGAGGCGACCGGCGCCAACGTCTTCTTCGTTCAGGATGGCGTTCTGCACACCCCGCCGATCGACGCCATCCTGGACGGCATCACCCGCCAGACCGTGATCGAGATGGCCAGGGCCAAGGGCATCGAGGTCGTGGTGCGCCACATCCGTCCGGAAGAGCTGTCGACCTTCAGCGAGTGCTTCCTGACCGGCACCGCCGCCGAGGTGACGCCGGTGAGTGAGATCGGCGAATACCGCTTCACCCCCGGCACCCTCAGCCTGGGTCTGATGGAAGACTACGGCAAGCTGGTCCGCGGCCAGCTTTAAGCCGGCACGGGCGTCCGGCGGCGCAGGCGTCTGACGATCCACCAGATCGCGCCGCCGACCAGACCGATCGGCGCCAGCAGCGAACCGACGGTGATCAGCGCCGCCAGCATGCCCATCGACAGGTGCATGGCGTTCTGGAGCGCCTTGGCCACCGGCCGGGTCGGACTGCTGGCGGCCATCATGCCGTTCTCGCGGTAGTCGATGGTCAGGCGGGCGGACTGAACCCGGCTGTTCAGTTCACGCAGGTTGATCTCCTGCGCGTTCTGCAGGCGATAGAGTTCGGCCAGTTCCCGCTCGATCTGCATCCGCTGCGCCATCGTCGCGCCCTGACGCTGCTGCAAGGTGTTGATGCGGTCCGCGAGGGTGGCGGTCGTCGCCGCGCCGGTGGCGGCTTCGTCCATGCCGCGCGTGACGTCCTCGCCCTCGGTCCGCGCCTCGTCCATGCGGCCGCCCGCGTTGGCGGCGTCCAGCGCCAGCTTGGCCCGGAAGCGGTTGATCCAGTCCGGCTGGCCCCGCAGTTCCAGATGTCCGCCGATCCTGCCGGAGGTCCAGTCGGCCTCGGCCGAGACGACCTGACAGAGCTCCGGACCCGCGGAAACGCAGGCGTATTCATGCTCGCTCATCAGCTGGGCGCCGCGCTCCTTCGGGATCGCGAGGGCGTAGGTGAAGGCGTAGGCGATGCGCGCCACCGGCATGACCGGCTCGGCGCGGATGGTCGGAACCGGAGGCGGGGCGACGCGCGCCTCACGCTCGGCATTGGCGTTGATCCGCTCGACCGCCTCTTCCATGCGTTGGGCCGGGCTGACCGGGGCCCGCACCTGAAGCTTCGGCGCGGGCGCAGCCGCCTCGGCCGCCGGCTGGGGCGGGACCGGCGCGACCGCGTTTTCGGTCCTCGATTGATAGGTATCTTCGCCTGAAACCTCGTCCGTCGCCTGACCGCAGGCGGACAAAGCCATGACGCCGGCACAGGCCAGCAGGATCGCCCTTCGCATCTTCATTCTCCCTGTCGCCGTGGAAGCACACGGTTATGCGATGGCGCATGGGGAACGGGGCGAAGTGCGGGCCGGTCGGAAGCAGAAGCTTGGCCGCAAGACGTCGAATTCAAGTCATGGTTTCCGCGCTTGCCAGATGCGACAAGCTGTCGTTCAAGGGCTGGAGGTGACCGGCGCGGCTCGCCGGTCGGGGAAGTACTGATGTTCAGCCTGCTGAATCTGCAGAGCCTGCTGGGGCTCATTGTCATCGTGGGCGCCTGCTGGGGCCTCTCCGAGAACAAGCGGGCCTTCCCCTGGAAGCTGGCGATCGGCGCGATCATCGTGCAGGCCGCGCTGGTGCTGATCCTGTTCAACCCGGCCTCGCACGGGGTGCTGACGGCGATCAACGGCGCGGTCGACGGGCTGGCCAAGGCGACCAGCGTCGGCACCAATTTCGTATTTGGTTATCTGGCCGGCGGCTCGTTCCAGCAGCCCTATTCGGTGCAGGAGCCAGGCGCCCTGTTCACCTTCGCCTTCAACGTCCTGCCGCTGATCCTCGTCATCTCGGCCCTGTCGGCCCTGCTGTGGCACTGGAAGATCCTGAAGTGGATCACCTACGGCTTCGGCATCCTGTTCCAGAAGACGATGGGACTGGGCGGGGCCTCGGCGCTGGCGGTGGCGGCCAACATCTTCCTGGGCATGATCGAGAGCCCGATCGTGATCCGCGCCTATCTGGACAAGCTGACCCGGTCGGAGCTGTTCCTGATGATGGTGGTGGGTCTGGCGACGGTGGCCGGCTCGACCATGGTGGCCTACGCCCTGATGCTGGCGCCGACCCTGACCAACGCCGCCGGGCACGTTCTGGTCGCCTCGATCATCTCGGCGCCGGCGGGCATCCTGCTGGCCCGCATCATCATTCCGGAGACCCCAGGCGAAGGCGGCGCGTTCGCCAAATATGACTCCCCCCTGAAATACGACAGCGCCATCGACGCCATCGTGAAGGGGACTTCGGACGGCCTGATGGTCGTGCTGAACATCTCGGCGGTGCTGATTGTCTTCGTGGCGCTGGTGGCGCTGGTGAACATCATGGTCGGCGCGATCTTCCCCGGCATCACCGTCGAGTGGCTGCTCAGCTGGGTCTTCGCCCCGGTCGCCTGGCTGACGGGCGTGCAATGGGCTGACGCGAGGGAGGCGGGCCTGCTGCTGGGCGTCAAGCTGACCCAGACCGAGTTCAAGGCCTTCATGGATCTGGGCGCGGTCCCGGCGGGTGAAATGAGCGAGCGGACGCGCATGCTGTTGACCTACGCCCTGTGCGGTTTCGCCAACATCGGCTCGGTGGGGATCACCGTGACCGGCCTGTCGGTGCTGATGCCCGAGCGTCGGGAAGAGGTTCTGGGACTGGTCTGGAAGGCGCTCTTCGCGGGCTTCCTCGCCACCCTGATGAGCGCGGCCATTGTCGGCGTCATGCCGAACTCCATATTCGGCTGAACCAAAAGGCGGATTCGATGAAGCTCTACACCTCGCACCGCGCCCCGAATCCCCGCCGCGTCCGCTGGGTTCTGGCCGAGAAGGGCGTCGAGGACGTGGCGCTGGTCGAACTGGACATCATGTCAGGCGAGCACCGGACGCCGGAGTACCGGGCGAAGGTGGGCGTGCCTCACGTGCCGGCGCTGGAGCTGGCGGACGGCACGACGATCTCGGAATCCATCGCCATCTGCCGCTATCTGGAGTCCGTCTATCCCGAGCCCAACCTGTTCGGTCGCGACGCCAGCGAGCAGGCCGTGATCGAGATGTGGACTCGCCGTTGCGAGTTCTATCTGGCCAATCCGATCATGCTGAACGTGCGCCATTCGCATCCGGCGCTGGCCGCGCTGGAGGCGACCCAGCTGCCGCAGGTGGCCGAGTACAACAAACTCTCGGCCGAGAAATTCATGAAGACGCTGGACCGCCGTCTGGCCGATCACGAGTTCATCGCCTCTGACCGCTTCAGCATCGCCGACGTCGTGGCGGTGGTCGGGCTCGATTTCGCGCGGCTGATCAAATACCGGCCGCCGGAGGAGTTCACCCACCTCGCCCGTTGGCTGGAGGCGAGCCGCGCCCGCCCGGCGGCGAAGGCGGGGGTCTAGCTCCGGGCCGCCAGCGTTGGCGCGACGTCCAGCGCCGTCTGCACCGCATCGTACTGCGGCTCATAGTCGATCAGCCGCTTCGCCCCGGACAGGTCGAAGGTCTGCGACCAGGCGAGGGTGGCCAGCGTATAGGGTGTAAGCACCGGCTCGGGCTTGCCGGGCAGCAGGCGGTTGAGGTTTTCGGACACGACGGACAGGGTTTGCCCCAGGAACAGGGGCAGGGGGACGATCTTCACCTCGGTCCCCAGCCGGTCGGCCAGTTTGCGCACCAGTTCGTTGAGGGGGATGGCCCGGCCGGAGGTGACGTTGATCACCTGACCGCCTGCCGTCTCGCGATGAGCGTCGGCCAGCAGGAAGGCGCGGGCGGCGTCGCGGTGGTCGGTCATCTCGACCAGCGCTCGGCCATTGCGGAACAGGGGGAAGCGGCCGGTCTTCACCAGTCGCAGCAGGCGGGGAAGCAGGACGGCGTCGTCCGGCCCGACGATGGCGCGGGGCCGCAAGGAGACAGTGCGGAAGCCCGGCGCGTCGGCGGCGCGCACCAGCCGTTCGGCCTCGCCCTTGGTGCGGGCATAGGCGTTCAACGGGCGCGGGTTGGGAACGCTGGCCTCGGTCAGGTCGGTCTGGTCGCCCCAGCGGGCGAAGATCGAGGGCGAGGATACGAAGATGAAGCCGTCGGCGCCGCCGCGCCGGGCGGCCTCAAGAAGGCGGCGGGTCAGTTCGACATTGGCGCGGTCGAATTCGGCGTCCGGCCCCCACGGACTGGACAGGCCGGCGGCGTGGAAAACCACGTCGATATCCCGACAGGCCTCGTCCGTCTGGTCCCGCAGGTCGCCGCCGAAGGGCTCGGCGCCCATGGCCCTGAGCCGCTCCAGCGCCTCCGGCTTGCGGCCTGACCCGCGCACCGAATAGCCGGCGTCCAGCAGGGCGCGGACCAGCGACAGGCCGAGGCCTCCCGTCGCCCCGGTGACCAGCGCCCGCCGGGTCACGGCTTGCTCGCCCGGGCGGCCAGCACGTCCAGCACGTCCTGCAGCTTCAGGCCGCGGGCGTGAAGCAGGACCAGCAGGTGATAGATCAGGTCGGCGGCTTCCGAGGCCAGTTCCTCGTCCGGTCCGGCGGCGCCCGCGAGCGCGGTTTCGACCCCTTCCTCACCGACCTTCTGCGCCACCCGTTTGGGTCCCTCCGCAAGCAGGCGAGCGGTCCAGCTTTCGGCCGGGTCGGCGGCGGCGCGGACGGCGATGGTCTGCTCCAGCCGGGCCAGACGGCCGACGCCGGGCGCGTCCTCGTCGCCGAAACAGCTGACGCGGTTCAGGTGGCAGGCGTTGCCGACCGGGCGGACCTTCAGCACCAGGGCGTCGCTGTCGCAGTCAGGCGTGATGGAGACGACATGCAGCCGGTCGCCCGAGGTCTCGCCCTTGCGCCAGCGCCCGCCGCGCGAGCGCGAGAAGAAGGTCGCCTCGCCGCTGTCCACCGTCTCGTCGAACGCGGCGCGATCCATGTAGGCGAGGGTCAGCACCTGCAGGGTCGCGGCGTCCTGCACCACGACCGGGATCAGGCCGTCGCCCTTGGCGAAGTCGAGGGTGTTCGGATCGATCATGGGCGCACCTCGATCCCTGACCGGATCAGGAAACTCTTGAGCTCGGGGATGGGCAAGGCCCCGGTGTGAAAGACGCTGGCCGCAAGCGCGCCCGAGACGTCAGCCTGTTCGAACACGTCGCGGAAATGCTCGGCCGATCCAGCGCCCCCCGAGGCGACCAGCGGGATGGTCAGGCGCGAACGGGCCTCGGCCAATTGGGCGACGTCATAGCCCTTGCGGACCCCGTCCTCGTCCATGCAGTTCAAGACGATCTCGCCGGCGCCGAGCCGTTGCGCCTCGACGATCCAGTCCATGGTCCGACGGCCCGCGCCCCGGCTGGCGGCGGCGTCGCCGGTGTACTGATGCACGACCCAGTCATCGCCGGACCGCTTGGAATCCACACCGACGACCACGCACTGCGAGCCCAGCCGGTCGGCCATTTCGGCGATCAGTTCGGGGCGTTCCAGCGCCGGGGAGTTGATCGACACCTTGTCCGCCCCGTGGTCGAGACACAGCGCGGCCTGCTCGACCGAGCGGATGCCGCCGGCGACGCAGAAGGGGATGTCCAGCAGCCGGGCGATGTCGCGCACCCAGCCGTAGTCGAGCGTCCGCCCCTGCGGGCTGGCGGTGATGTCGTAGAAGACCAGTTCGTCCGCGCCTTGATCCCGATAGCGCGCGGCCAGCTCGGCGGCGTCGCCCATGTCGCGGTGCCCCTCGAAGCGAACGCCCTTCACGACCCGGCCGTCCTTCACGTCGAGGCAGGGGATGATCCTTCTCGCTGTCATGCGCGGGCGGTCTCCAGCGCCTGCTCCAGCGTGAACCGGCCTTCGTAGAGCGCGCGGCCGATGATGGCGCCAGACGCGCCGACCGAGCGCGAACCGGTCAGGTCGGTCAGGTCGGCGATGCCGCCCGAAGCCTGCAACCACAGGTCGGGACGGCTCTGATGGATTTCGGCCAGCAGGTCGAGATTCGGCCCGGTCAGGGCGCCGTCGCGGCCCACGTCTGTGACCAGCAGGTGTTTCGCACTGCCGACCGGATAGCGGTCCAGCGCGGTCCAAAGATCCACCTCCGCCGCCTCGGTCCAGCCCCTGAGCGCGGGCACATAGCGATCGCCGTCCGCCTTCACGTCGATGGCCAGGGTGATGCAGTCGACGCCGAACCGCTCCAGCCAGCCCAGCACGGCGTCCGGCTGCGTCACCGCCAGAGAGCCGACCACCACCCGGCTGACCCCGGCGTCCAGCAGGCGGGCGACGTCCTCGGCGCTGCGCACCCCGCCGCCGGACTGGATGCGGATGTCGATGGCCGAGGCCAATTCGCCGATCAGCTCATGCTGCATGGCGCGTCCGGCTTCGGCGCCGTCCAGATCGACGATGTGCGCCCAGGTCGCGCCCGCCGCGCGGAAGGCCGCCAGCCGCTTGGCCGGGGCGTCATCATAGTGGGTCACCTGGTCGAACTTGCCGTGCATCAGGCGGACGCAGACGCCGCCGCGCAGGTCGATGGCCGGATAGACGATCATGCGTCGAGCTCCAGAAAGTTCTTCAGGATGCGGGCGCCGGCCTTGGCCGAGCGCTCGGGGTGAAACTGGCAGCCCCAGCGATTGGCCTGACGCACGACCGCCGGGACCACGCCGCCGTAGTCGGCGCGGGCGAGGGTGGCGGGGCCGTCGGGACAGACGAAGCCGTGGACGAAATAGGCCCAGTCGTCATCGCCGATCCCTTCCAGCAGGGGATCGGCCTCGGCCACCTCCAGCCGAGACCAGCCCATGTGCGGGACCGGCAGGGCCGGGCCGGGTTCGAGCCTGGCCACCCGGCCGGAGATCAGGCCGAGCAGGGGCGTGCCCCCACCTTCATCGCTGTCGGTGAACAGCAGCTGCTGGCCCAGACAGACGCCGAGCAGGGGGCGCGGGAAGGCGCGGATGGCTTCGGTCAGGCGGAGCTGGTCCAGACGGTTCATCGCATAGCCGGCCTGACCGACGCCGGGCAGGATCAGCCGCTCGGCCTCGGCCACATCGACGGGATCGCTGGTCAGGCGCACGGCGGCGCCCAGCCGCTCCAGCGCGAACTGGACCGAGGCGACGTTCCCCGCGCCGTAGGTGAGGATGGTGACGGACTTCACAGGACGCCCTTGGTCGACGGCACCGCTTCGCCCTCGATGCGGATGGCCTGACGCAGGGCGCGGCCGAAGCCCTTGTAGGCGGCCTCGGTCTTGTGGTGGTCGTCGTCGCCCGTGACCTTGATGTGGACGGCGGCGCCCATGGCCTCGGCCAGCGAGCGGAAGACGTGAGCCGTCAGATCGGTGCGGTATTCGCCGATGAAGGGGGTGGCGAACGTCCCCTCGAACAGCGGATAGGGCCGCCCCGACAGGTCGATGGCGACGTGCGCCTCGGCCTCGTCCATCGCCAGGATGAAACCGTAGCGGGCGATGCCGCGCCGTTCGCCCAGCGCCTGCTTCAGCGCCTGACCCAGGGCGATGGCGCTGTCTTCGATGGTGTGGTGCGGGTCGGTGTGCAGATCGCCCTCGCACGACAGGGTCAGGGAGAAACCGCCGTGCGCCGCGATCTGCTCCAGCATGTGATCGAAGAAGCCGACGCCGGTCGAGATGATGACGGGGCCGGTCGCGTCCAGATCGACGGCGCAGACGATGCGGGTTTCCTTGGTGTCGCGCACGGCCTGGCCTGTGCGGTTGGCGCGCGCCTTGGCGGGGGCGAGGTCCAGCGCGATCAGCAGGCGGTCGTTGATCTCCGTTTTGGCCGAGACCGGCAGGCGCAGGCGATCCCCGGCCTTCTCGGCGGCGACGCCATAGCGGGTCAGGGCGGTCAGCACCGCGTCCGGGTCTGACGGGCGGGCCATGAGCACCGGGCCGAAGCCGGGCTCGATGGTCATTTCGCGCGACAGGGCCTTGGTCAGTCGGTCGCGCTCACGACGCACGGCGGCCAGCCGTTCCTTCGTCTCGATCAGGCGGGACGGGTCAAGCGCCTGCAGGGCCAGCCGCACCGAGACCTCGGGCAGGGCGTAGGGCTCCAGCACCGAGGCCAGCCGCGCCAGCGCCTCCGGCTGCCCCAGCGCCGCCCCGACGCGGGCGCCGGCGAGGCCGTAGGCCATCGACAGGCTGCGCAGGACGATCAGGTTCGGCTGTTCGCCGATGACCTCGGCGGCGGAGGCGGCGTCGGCATACTCGGCCATGCCCTCGTCCACGACCAGCAGGGCGGGGGCGACGCGCGCGGCCATTTCGGCCACGGCCTCCGGCGAGCCGAGGGCGCGCAGGATGACGGCGCCGGTCGCGCCGCTTCCGGAGCGGTAGAGGGCGGCGAGCGTGCGATACGGCTCCGCATCCGGCGCCTCGACGGTCAGGCCGTCGCGGCCGGCGAGGCGGAAGACCAGCTCCAGCCCATGGGTCAGACCGCGCACCGGCAGGACCTGATCGGCGGGCAGGCCATAGACCTCGCCCATGCGGGCGACGAGGGCGCCCGGCGCGGCGGGGTAGCGATCCAGCCCCTCGCCGCCGGCGACCAGCGGCGCGAAGGGCGCGGGCAGGTTCTTCATTGGCCGGACCTCAGGTCCGCAGCGCGGGCGTGCGCTTCGAGGCCTTCCATCCGCGCCAGCTGGGCGGCGATTGGGCCGAGCGCGGCGGCGCCGGCGGCGCTTACGCACTGGACCGACATCGAGGTCATGAAGCTGGCGGTGGTGATGCCGCCCATGGTCCGCGCGCCGCCGTCGGTCGGCAGGACGTGGCTGGGCCCGGCGGCATAGTCGCCGAGGGTCTCGGCGGCATTCGGGCCGACGAAGACGGCGCCGGCGGCGGTGATCCTCGGCACCCACTGGTCGGCGTCCAGCGTCTGGATGGCCAGGTGTTCCGGGGCATAGAAGTTCGACACCTCGCAGGCCTCGGCGATGCTCTTCACCCGAATGACCCGGCCCTCGGCCAGCGCCGCGCGGGCGATGTCGGCGCGGGGCAGGGTTTCCAGCTGAAGCTCCAGCTCCTGCAACACGGCGTCGATCAGGCCCTTGCTCTCGGACACCAGAAGCACCTGGGCGTCCGGGTCGTGCTCGGCCTGGCTGAGCAGGTCGGCGGCGGCGACCACGGCGTCGGCGTCCCGGTCGGCGATGACCAGCAGTTCCGACGGGCCGGCGGGCATGTCGACGGCCGGGCCGCCGGGCAGGGCAGAGGCCTGCTTCTTGGCCTCGGCCACCCAGGCGTTGCCGGGACCGAACAGCTTGGCGACCGGTTCGATCTCGCCGTCCTCGAAGGTCGCGCCGAAGGTCAGGGCGGCGATGGCCTGGGCCCCGCCGATCAGCCAGAGCGCGTCCAGCCCCGCCTCGGCGGCGGCGACGATCATGGCCGGGTGCGGCTGGCCGTCCTTAGAGGGCGGGGTCACGGCCACGCGCCGCGCGACGCCCGCCACCTGCGCCGGGATGGCCAGCATCAGCAGGGACGAGAACAGGGGGGCGGTGCCGCCGGGCACATAGAGACCTGCGGACTCCAGCGGACGCCAGGCGATCTTCGAACGGACGCCGGGCCGGGTCTCGACCCAGTCGCTGTCGTCCGGTCGGGTCGCCTGATGGAAGATGCGGACATTCTCGGCGGCGATCTTCAGGGCGCGGGTCGCCGCCGGAGGCAGGGCCGCGCGGGCATCGGCCACGACCTGTTCGGTGATGGCGATGCGGCGTGGCGCGGCGCCGTCCAGCTTCAGGCTCCAGTCGGTGACGGCGACGCCGCCCCGGGCCTGCACGTCCTCGAAGATGGCGCGCACGCCGTCGCTGACCTGGGTTTCGGTGCGTCGCGCGGGACGGGCGAGGGCGGCGCGGCGACCGGCGGCGTCGAGCGACGACCAGTCGATGATGTTTCCAAGCAGGCCGGTCATCACATCATCTTCTCGATCGGGAGCACCAGAATGGCCGAGGCGCCGGCCCCCTTCAGCTTCTCCAGCGTCTCCCAGAAGACGGCTTCCTGACAGACGGCGTGGACGGCCACGGCGTCATCGCGGCCCGACAGGGGCATGACCGTCGGCGCGCCCGCGCCCGGCAGGATGGCGGTGATCTGGTCCAGCGCCGCGCGCGGGGCGTTCAGCATCACATACTTCGCGCCTTGCGAGGCGACGACGCCGCTCATGCGCTCGATGATGCTGTCGAGCAGCTCCGCCAGCTGAGGCTCGGGCGCGACGGGGGAGCGGATCAGGACGGCCTGGGATTCCAACACGGTGTCCCGCGCCGCCAGACCATTGGCCTCGATGGTCGCGCCGGTGGAGACCAGATCGCAGATGGCGTGGGCCAGCTTCAGCCGGGGGGCGACCTCGACCGCGCCGCGCATGGTGACGATGTCGGCGCTGACGCCCTGAGCTTCCAGATACCGTCGCAGCACGCGCGGGTAGGAGGTGGCGATCCGCTTGCCGTCCAGCGATGCGGGACCGGCGTAGTCCAGCGTCGGCGGCACGGCGATCTTCAGCGTGCATTTGCCGAAGCCCAGCGGCATGACGACCTCGGCGACCGGCCCGCCGTTGCGGCCTTCCTCCAGAACGTTCTCGCCCACGATGCCCAGATCGCAGACGCCGTCGGCGACGAAGGTCGGGATGTCGTCGTCGCGCACCCGCAGCAGGTCGATGGGATAGTTCTCGACCCGGTACAGCAGGTCGTTGTTGCCCTTCACGACGCGCAGGCCCGCGTCGCGGACCAGATCGAGGCTGCGTTCGGACAGACGGCCGGATTTCTGGACGGCGATGCGGAGCCGACCCTCAACGGTACTCATGATCTCAACTCAGGCTTTCAGTCTGTCCAGCACCAGGCGGTAGCCCTGATGCGGCATTTCTTTCAGGAACCGGGCGACGCGCACGACGGTGGTCGGGCTGGCCTGCGCCTCGGCGGCGATCTCGCGATACGACTTGCCCCCGGCGTCCAGCAGGCGGGCCACCTCCCAGCGCTCGGCGAAGGCGCGCAGCTCGGCCGGCGTGCACAGGTCGGCCAGGAAGGCATCGACCTCGTCGCGCGACTTCAGCGTCAGCAGGGCGTCGTAGAGCGCGTTGCGGGCCGGGGGGATGGTCATGGCGCGTTCCATTATGCTGTAACGCTGGAACGCGCAAGCGCCATGTTGGCCTCGGGCCCGGCGCGGCCTACTTAGGGCGAATGGCGAAACGCCCTGCTGTTCCGAAGAAAACCCTGACCGCCGCCAACCTGGCCTTCCTCGGCGAGGCGCGGCTGGCCGGGCTGTTGATGGAGGTCGCGGGCGGCGACGCCCTGTGGAAGCGCCGTCTGCGCATGGAGCTGGCGGGCGAGGTCGGGGCCCCCGATCTGGCGCTGGAGCTGGACAAGCGGCTGACCACCCTGGGCGACAGCCGGGTGCGGGTGTCCTGGCGCAAGCGCCCCGAGCTGATCCGCGACCTGCAGAGCCTGCGCCGGATGATCGTGGACCGGCTGGCCGAACTGGACGCCCGTCTGGCGTTCGACCGGATGGTGGCCTGGTTCGATCTCTATCCGGGGCTGACGGCGCGGGTGAAGGATCCGAAGGGTGAACTGGGTCTGCTGTTCGACGGCGCGACCGGTGAGCTGGCGATGCTGGCTTCAGCGCTGGGGCCGGAGGGGGCCGTGCCGATCCTGTCGGATGCGCTGGCCACCCGGCTGTCGGAATGGGCGTCGTGGATCGGGCGGGGCGTGGGCGATCTGAGCCCTGCCGTCGCCTCGGCCCTGCTGGCGGATCTGACGAAGGGCAAGCCTCGTCCGACCGGGCGGCTGGCGCTGGTGGTGCGCAAGCTGGCGGAGCGCAGCGGCGATCTGGACGCCTGGATCAGCGCCATCCCCGACGACGACCGGACCCGGCCCGAGGTCGGTTCGGTCATGGCCGCGCGTCTGGCCGCCGCCGGCCGGGCGGAGGAGGCGCGCGCCGCGCTGGACGCCTCACGACCGGCTGCGCCGCCGCCGTCGCGCTGGGGCCGCAAGCCCGAGCCCGCCCCCGCGCCGCCGGAACAGTGGCTGGAGGCCGAGATCGCCGTGCTGGAGGCCGAGGGGCGCGCGGCCGAGGCCGACGACGCCCGCTGGGCCCTGTTCGAGCGCACCCTGTCGCCGGACGCCCTGCGCGCCATCGCCGCCCGTCTGCCGGATTTCGAGGACGTGGTCGCGCTGGACCGCGCCTTCGCCCATGCCGCCGGCTATTTCGATCCGGTGAAGGGGCTGGCCTTCCTGATGACCTGGCCCGCCCTGCGCGAGGCGGCGCAGATGGTCGAGGCGCGGGGCAATGAACTGCGCGGCGGCCATGAGGACACGGCCCTGTGGGCGTCGCGGCTGGCCGCCCGCTATCCGAAGGCGGCGCTGATGCTGCTGCGCGCGCGGGCGAAGACGCTGGTCCGGCTGGGCAGCGGCATGAGCGATGAGGTCGAGGGCCTGGTCCATGAGGCCGAGAGCCTCGCGGTCGAGGCCGGCGACGACGGCCACGCCGCCTTCGTCGCCGGACTTCGCACGGACATCGGGACGGGACGCCCCCCGCGCCGCTAGCAGCCCTCGGTCGCGGGCGGCATGGGCGGCGAGGCCAGGCCGGTGTTCCAGTTCCAGCCGATCGTCCCGGTCGCCCGGCGGCGGCACATCGTCTGTTCGTGCAGTTCGAACATGCCGGGGAAGACCGCGGCCTCGAGCACCGGCTGATCGCGGAAGATCATCCAGTTGCGGCTGTCGCCATAGGGCGCCCAGTCCGGCGCATTCACAGACACCGGCTGGCCGGTGCGGACGAAGCTGGTCCAGTAGCCGACCATGGCGTCCGACAGGCGGCGCTCATCCGCCGTGCCCGGAACCTTCGGCCAGCGCGGCGGGGTGCGGTCCAGCGTGCCGAACATGTAGGGCAGTTCGCTGGCGTGGAAGGCGTGCAGACCGGCTGCCTCGGTCGCCGGATAGGCATGGTCGAACAGATAGAGGAAGGACGGATGCCCCGCCGCCGTCTGCGACCGCGCCATCCGCTCGGAGGTCCAGCCGTACAGGGCGTCCCGGCTGGTCGCCAGAATGCTCTCGCCCACGTCCGCCGACGGATAGAGGCGCAGGAAGGCGTCGGCCATGTCGCCGTAGCGCTCGCGGATCATCCGCTCATAGTCGGCGGCGCTGCCCGGCGCAGGCGGCGCCAGCATCCGCAGCGAGCGGATCTCACCGCTGTTGAACCCGGCCAGCACCGGGACCGGCGCCTGTTCGCCGCGGTCGAAGGCATCGACGATCTGGCGCGGCAGGATCTTGCCGTCGATCACGCCGAAGGTGGCGAAGCCGCCCGCGGCCGCGCGGTCGGTCAGGGTCTGGGCGTCCATGCTCCGCAGGGCGCGCAGGCTGGGCGCCTGCAGCGTGCGCGACAGGGCGGCGCCCGCATCCTGCGCCGACGGGGCGCCGAAGCGGGCCGTCGTCAGCTCGGGCGTCGAGATCATGTAGGCGCTCTGGGCGATCGCCTTGTCGAACAGGCCGCGCGCCAGCGGTGAACCCATCAGATACAGCACGCTCAGCCCGCCCGCGGACTCTCCGGCGATCGTGACATTGTCGGGATCGCCGCCGAAGCTCGCGATGTTCCGCTTTACCCACTCCAGCGCCGCGACCTGATCCATCAGGCCGTAATTGCCGGAGATGCCCAGCGGGCTCTCGGCGCTCAGGTCCGGATGGGCCAACCAGCCCAGAACGCCGAGGCGGTAGTTGATCGACACCACCACCACGCCCTCCCGGGCCAGCCGGGCGCCGTCGTAGAGCGTCTCCTTGCTGGAGCCGGTGACCAGGGCCCCGCCATGGATCCACACCATGACCGGCGCCTTGCCGGTGGTGGACGGCGTCCAGACGTTGAGGGTCAGGCAGTCCTCGCTCGTCGCCCCGATGTCCGCCGAATAGATGGTCTGGACGTGGGGCGTCGGCTGGATGCAGGCGGCGCCGTAGCGGGTGGCGTCGCGCGTCCCCGTCCAGCGCGCGGGCGGGGCGGGCGGACGCCAGCGCATCTCGCCCACCGGCGGCGCGGCGAAGGGGATGCCCTTGAAGCTGGCGATCTCGCCTTCGGTCGTCCCGCGCACGGCGCCCGCGGGGGCGGTGACGGTCTGGGCGCTGGCGGTGGCGCAGGCGGTCAGGGCGAGGGCGCTGACGGCGATCGAGAGGAGGCGTTTCATCACGCGGCCCCTTGCGCGCGCGACTTGTCCCGGCCCAGCCGGCGCGCCAGCACCAGGAAGATGGCGATGGCCACCAGATAGACGGGCGCCAGGGTGTAGAGGGCGGTGCGCAGCGAACCGAAATGGTCGCTGGCGAAGCCGACATAGGTCGGGCCGACCGCCATGCCGATGAAGTTCATCACCAGCAGCAGCAGGGCGCCGGACAGAACCCGCTTGTTCGGCGCGACCTCTTCCTGGACCAGCGCCACCGAGGACGACAGGTAGAAATAGTTCATCAGCGTCGGCCCCAGCAGGATGACCAGCGCCAGCGGCCAGTTCGGTGCCCAGAGGAAGAGCAGATAGAAGGGCAGGGCGACCGTCAGCGAGATCGCCGGCAGCAGGGCGTAGGCCGTCTTCGACCAGCGGGTGAACCGGTCGATCAGGAAGCCGGACGCCAGAATGCCGCCGCCCATGCCGAACAGGACGATCAGGGCGAACCAGATCGACAGCTCCTGCGGCGTCATCCCCAGCTCCCGCTGCAGGTACAGCGGCGTGAAGTTGCCGAAGCCGTAGGTGATGATCTGGGTCACGCCGCTGCCCAGCGCGGCCAGAAGCAGGGTCGGGTTGCGGAAGAAGTCGCCCACGGTGGCCCAGAACGGCGCCTTGGCGACGGTGGGGGCGACCCCGGCGGTCGTGGTCGAGGCGGCATCCAGGCCGCCGCGCTTCGGCTCGCGCACCAGCATCGGAGTGACGATGGCCACTGCGACGCCCAGCACGCCGATGGCGATGAAGGCCTCGCGCCAGCCGAACTCGGCGGCGATCCGGGCCCCGAACAGGACGCCCAGCGCCATGCCCAGCGGCGGCCCCAGATTGTAGAGGCCCAGCGCCAGACCGCGACGGCGCGGCGGGAAGTAGTCGGTGATGATGGCATAGGAGGGCGGCACGCCCCCGGCCTCGCCGAAGCCGACGGTCATGCGCGCCACGGCCAGCTGCGGGAAGGTCTTGGCCAGACCGCAGGCGATGGTCGCCGCGCTCCAGATGCCGCAGGCGATGGAGACGACCCAGACCCGGTTGGTCCGGTCCGCCAGCCAGCCCACCGGAATGGCGATGAAGCAGTAGAAGAATGCGAAATAGAGCCCGCCCAGCAGGCCCAGCTGGCCATCGGTGATGTTCAGCGAGTCCTGGATCGGCTTGGCCAGGATCGACAGCAGCTGCCGGTCGAGGAAGTTCAGCACATAGATGAACCACAGCACGCCCAGGGCCACCCAGGCCTTGCGGCCGACCGAGGGGCGGGCGGCGGGCGGTCCTCCGGATTCAATCGGTGTGGCGCTCATGGTTCGTTTCCTCGATGCGGGTCTTTCGCCCGTCTGTCGTTGGTTGGCCGCCGGTCAGGCGGAGGTCATTCGTTCTGGCTGTTGCGGCGCGCCTCGGCCCGGTCCCGGCAGACGCCGATGAAGCCGTGGGCCATGAAGGCGGCCATCCGTTCCTTGATGGCGTCGAAGTCGTCGGACCGGCATTTGCCGCCCGACAGGTGGTCGATCCGGCCTGTCCGGGCGAGGCTGAGGGTCAGGGCGCCGGTGACGAAGTGATAGCCCCAGAAGATATCTTCCTCGGCGGCATCCGGCATGGCCTGTTTCAGCAGGCCGATCAGGCGCAGCACGACCGGGTCGTACAGCCGGTCCATCACCTCGGCGCCCCAGGCGGGGGTGTTGTTGATCTGGGCGCTCAGGGCGCCGAAGTAGCGCCAGCCGTCGCCGCCGTTGGAATAGGTGTCCAGATCGGTGTCGAGGAAGGCGCGCAGGGCGCCCTCGACCGTCGGCCTGCCGTTCGCCGCCTTCTCATAGGCGTCCAGCGCCTCCATCCGGCGTCCGCTGGTCACCGGCGCGCGCCGCGCCATGACCTTATCGAACACCTCCTGCTTGTCGGTGAAGTAGTAATGGACCAGCGACTTGTGGACCCCGACCTTGTCGGCGATGTCCTTGATGGTGACGCCGTAGAAGCCGTGCTGTGAAAACAGCTCCTCGGCCGCGTCGAGCAGTTGCTCCAGACTTTCGGCGCGTTGTTCGGCCTTGCGGCGCGGCTTGCGGGGCGGGGTGGTCATGGCCTGAACCTCGGTCCGGTCCGGCGCATCCTCAAGGTCAGACGCCGACTCGATAATGGAGACGGCAGTCATCCTATGCGCCCCCATAGGTAGCGCGAAGCACGGTCTTGTTGATCTTTCCGGTGGCGGCTAGCGGCATGGCCTCGACCCGCACGACACGCTCCGGGATCCACCAGTCGGCGACCTGTCCCTTCAGGGAGGCCTTCAGCGCCTCGTCCCCGATGTCCTGCCCCCGCGCCGGTTCGATCACCATCAGCGGGCGTTCGCCCCATTTCGGGTCTGTCCGGCCGATGACAGCCACCAGACCGATCTCGGGCAGGGCCCCGATGATCTCCTCGATCTCGACCGGGTTGATCCACTCGCCGCCGGACTTGATCAGATCCTTGGACCGGCCCGCCAGCGTCAGGTTCCCGGCATCGTCCAGCGAGGCGAGGTCGCCGGTGTCGAACCAGCCCTCCTGATCCGTCGCGGCGGCCTCGGCGCCGAAATAGCGGTTCACGACGCTCTGGCCCTTAACCTTCAGATGGCCCACGCCGTCGCGCTGGTCAGGCAGGGGAACGCCGTCGGCGTCGGTCAGCAGCAGGTCCAGCCCCAGCGGCGGACGGCCTGAACCGCGCGCGGCGCCCGGCTGGTCAGTGCGGGGAGAGATGGCGCCCAACGGCGACAGCTCGGTCATGCCCCAGCTGGTCTGCACCGTGGCGCCGAACCGGCTCTCCATCCGCTTCAGCAGGCTGTCCGGGCAACTGGAGCCGCCGATGATGACCCGCTCAAGGCTGTGGGTCTGGCCGCCGGTGGCGTCGAGGTGATCCAGAAGGCCCAGCCAGACTGTCGGCACGCCGACGGCGACGGTGACCTGATGCCGGTCGATCAGCCGGGCCAAGCTGGCGCCGTCGGTGACCCGGCCGGGCAGGATCAGATGGGCGCCGACCGCCGGGGCGGCGAAGGGCAGGCCCCAGGCGTTGGCGTGGAACATGGGCACGGCCACCAGCACGCTGTCGTTGGCGGTCAGGGCGATGGAATCCGCCTGCAGGGCGCGCAGGGTGTGGAGGTAGTTGGAGCGGTGGGTGTAGCCGACGCCCTTGGGCGCGCCGGTGGTCCCGGAGGTGAAGCACAGGCCCGCCAGCGACCGCTCGTCGAAATCACCCCAGACGGCGGGGCGTCCGCGCTCGGCCAGCACGGTCTCGAGAGCCAGAACGTCGGTCCGGCCCGGCTCGGGCGTTTCGCCGTCCAGCAGGATCAGCCGCTCAAGCGACGGGCAGGCGTCCAGCAGGGCCTCGGCCATGTCGCGCAGGCCCGCGCCGACCGCCAGCACCTTGTCATCCGCCTTGGCCACCATGGCGGCCAGATGGGCGATGGTCAGGCGGGGATTGAGTGTGTGGCAGACCACGCCCACGCCCATGGCGGCGTACCAGACCTCGACGTGATGCTGGGTGTTCCAGGCGAGGGTGGCGATCCGGTCGCCCGGCTTCAGCCCGAGGTCCAGCAGGGCGCCGGACAGGCGGTTGGCCCGCTCCCGCAGGTCGCCGTAGCCGATGGCCATGTCGCCGTCCGGACCGCCGGCGGTGATCACCTGCGCGCGCCCGTGCCACTTGGCGCCGTGGTCCAGGAAGCGATCCACGGTCAGGGCGTAATCCTGCATGAGGCCGGGCAGAGAGGCGGTCATCCTTGGGCGGTGGTCCACATGAATACGAAAGGGGAAATGGAAGGGCGGGGCGACGACCCGAAGGCCGCCGCCCCTCGCGGTCAGAAGGTCCGCGTCAGGTTCACGCCGAACTGGCGCGGGGCGCCGGCGTAACGAAGGCCCGCGTTGACCGCGGCGATGTAGGTCTGGTCGGTGGCGTTGTGCACATAGCCGGCGACCGTCCAGTTGTCGGTCTTGTAGCTGAGCAGCAGGTTGACCAGGTTGCGGGCCTCCAGCCGGTCGCCGAGGGCCGCATTGTTGAAGATGCTGGTCCAGGCCTCGCCGATGTGGGCGTAGTCGATCCGGGGCGACAGGGTCGCGCCGTTCGCCATCTGGAAGTCGTACTGGACGCCGACGTTGAAGGTCAGCTCAGGTGCATAGCCCTGGGTGTTGCCGCCCAGGTTCAGGCAGTTCGCGGAAGCCGGACCGGTCTGCGCGTTGCAGGTTCCGGTGCGTGAGATGCGCGGATCGGCGGCGTAGAAGTCACCCAATTCCGAGTGGGACACGGCGGCGCCGACATCCACGGTCCAGTCGTTGATGCGCGCTTGGGCCGAGGCTTCGAGCCCCATCAGCACGGTTTCGTCCTGGACGTTGACGATGGAGCTGAACAGGGGCACCGCCGGATCGCCGACGATCACCTGGAAGCCCTCATAGGTCATGTAATAGGCGCCCAGCTGGGTGCGGACGCGGCCGCCGAACATCGTCGACTTCCAGCCCAGCTCGTAGTCGATCACGTCTTCCGGGCCGAACGAGCTGGCCGGGACGTAGAAGTTCGGCGCGTTCAGCCCGCCCATCTTGAAGCCGGTCGCGACGAAGCCGTACAGGAAGTTGTTGTCGTCGAGCTTGTAGTTGATGCTCAGCTTGCCGGTGGTCTTTTCGGCGGTGACCTCGTCGTTCTGCAGCAGTTGCAGTCCGAACGCCGGGTAGGTCGTGTAGACGTTCTCGTTGCGCGAGGTGCTTTCCGACCAGCGGGCGCCCAGCTGGATCTGCAGGCGGTCCGAGATGTCATAGCTGATCTGGCCGAAGACGGCCTTGGTGTCCTTCGGGGTCTCGCCGAAGATGTAGTAGTCCAGCACGCCTTCGGGGAAGCCGACGTGATAGGCGCCCTGCGGGAAGGTGGTGACCGGGAAGGTCACATGGTCCTGCTGCCAGAAGGTGCCCAGCAGCCAGGTCAGGCGCTGGTTGTCCGGCGAGACCAGGTTGAACTCCTGCGACCAAACCTCTTCCTCGACGCGGTCATAGAAGGTGTTGTTCAGCGCGCTGGTGCCGTCCAGATCGGTCGAGAAGACGCTGATGCCGTCCTGGTAGCCGGTGATCGAACGCAGGGTGACGCCGTTGTCGAAGACGTAGCTGACGTTCAGCGACACGCGGGCCGTCTCGTCCTTGCCCGAATGCGGGCCGTTGGCGGTGATCTTGAACGGATCATTGGTCGCCAGCACCGGGTCGGCCGGGTAACCGCCGAAGTCCAGATTGTTGTAGTCGCCCTTCAGCAGGACGCGCAGGGCCGGGGTCGGGGTCCACAGGAAGCTGGCGCGGACGCTGTTCGATTCCACGTCTCCGGGGCTGCCGCGATAGGGGCCGGTGATCTCGTGGAAGCTGGACCGATGCTCGCTGTTGACGGCGAAGCGGGCGGCCAGGGTGTCGGTGATCGGCAGGTTCACCGCGCCCTGGAATTTCAGGTTGTCGTAGTTGCCGACCTGACCCATCACATAGCCGTTCACGCCGGTGAAGTCCGGGTTGCGCGAGGTCACGAAGACCGCGCCGCCCGTGGCGTTGGTGCCGGCGAAGGTGCCCTGCGGACCGCGCAGCAGCTCGACGCCGCCGATGTCGTAATAGGGCTCGGCCTGGAAGTAGCCGGGGAAGACCGGCACGCCGTCGCGATAGGTGGTCACGCCCACGCCGATGGCGGTGGTCGCCTCGGACTTGCCGATGCCGCGGACGTTGAAGAAATTGCCCTGGCCGTAGTTCTGGACGGTCGTGGACGGGGCCACGAACTGCAGTTGCTCCAGCGAGAAGACCCCGCGGTCGTCCAGGCTTTCGCCGGCCAGCACGGTGGCCGCGACAGCGGTCTCCTGCAGATTGGTCGTGCGGCGTTCAGCCGTGACGACGACGTCGCCCAGCGACGTGGCCTCTTCCTGCTGATCGGTCTGTTGCGGCGCCGCGTCCTGGGCCTGGGCGGCGCCCGTCCAGAGCAGGGCGACTGCGGATGTGGTGAGCCAGAGCTTGCGCCCCATGGTCTTCCTCCCTCGGTGTTTCCTCGAGCGCTCTGACGGCGCCATGCAGTCACCGTCTCACCGATTCAGGGTCTCGTCAATCCTCACTCGCCGGCTAGTGAAGATTGACCTTTCGGCCAACATCAGCAGAGTGCGCCCACCCCGAAGCGGGGAAGAGGCGGCGCTGTCCGCAACAGGGAGACCAGCATGACCATCGATCTGAAGGGCCGCGTGGCCATCGTCACCGGCGCCGGCGGGGGGCTGGGCCGCAGTCATGCCCTGGCGCTGGCGCGGTACGGGGCGAAGGTCGTGGTCAATGATCTGCAGCCCGCGGCTTGCGAGGCGGTCGCCGCCGAGATCACAGCCGCAGGCGGGCAGGCCCTGCCGTGGGCCTGCAGCGTCACGGACCGTCCGGGCGTCTTCGCCATGGTCGAAGGCGTGATCGCCCACTGGGGCCAGATCGACATCCTGGTGAACAATGCGGGCATCCTGCGCGACAGGACATTCGCCAAGATGGACCTCGAAGATTTCGAACTGGTGCTGGACGTGCACCTGATGGGCTCGGTCAACCTGACCAAGGCGGCGTGGGATCACATGCGCGAGCAGGGCTACGGCCGGGTGATCTTCACCACCTCATCGTCGGGCCTGTACGGCAATTTCGGCCAGTCCAACTATGGCGCGGCCAAGATGGCGCTGGTCGGTCTGATGCAGACCCTGGCGCTGGAGGGCCGCAAGTTCGACATCCGGGTCAACTGCCTGGCGCCCAGCGCCGCGACGCAGATGACCGAGGGACTGTATTCCGACGACGACCTGAAGGGCCTGTCGACCGATCTGGTCAGCCCGGGGGTGGTGGCCCTGGCCAGCGAGAACGCGCCGACGCGGACCATTCTGCTGGCGGGGGCGGGCGCCTTCGAACAGGCCCACATCAGCATGACGCAGGGCATCCATCTGGGCGCCGTCGCCGACGCCGCCGACCGGATCGAAGACCAGTGGGAGCGAATCTCGGATCGCGCCTCGGAACAGGTCCCGGCGTCCGGCGCCGCCCAGTACACCCACGAGGTCAACCATCCGGACCGTGCGCGCGAAGGGGCGCTCAACGCCGCCTGACAGACCTACTGCGGCCCTGATCTGGGAGACGGCGGGCTGCCCGTCTCCCTTCGGGCCCAGCCGGAAGGCGTCGTGCCCGTGAACCGACGGAACAGCTTGTAGAACTGGGACGCGCTCAGGCCGGTCGTTTCCGTCGCTTCATACGGCGTCAGCGCGCGGCCCATCCGGTCGATCTGACGACAGGCGATGTCGATCTGCACCCGCTGGCGATCCGCCAGAGACGGCTCCTCCGGACGGCAGCGTCCGCAGGGCCGGAAGCCGGTCGCCCGCGCCTCTGCAAGGGTGTCATGCAGCCGGATGTTCTCGGACCGGGCGTGGCGCGACGGACAGGTCGGGCGGCAATAGACGCCGGTGGTGATAACCGAATACCAGAACCGGCCCTCCGCGCCGGGATCGCGGCGATACAACTGGGCGAGTCGGTTCTGGCGGCGGGCAGGGCCGTCGGGGGCGGCCAGCGCGGGGAATGAACTCATCAGAAAAAAAAGGGAGATGGGCGCGCCGATCGGGGGTGCGGGCAGACGCGCCCATCCCTTCCATCAGAGGCCGGGACGGGCCCAGGCGACCCGCACAAGGCTTCTGAAGAAAGTCGTGGCGCCCGGACGGGCGAGATCTGAAATGAACATCGGGCGTCTTCCGGGCGTCGAACAGTTCGAGGCGTCATCGCGCCTCTGAAACAGGACGCCATCGGGCGAAGCTCGCCTTACGGTCCGTCGCGTTTTTTCTTCAGAAGGCGGCGTCGAACGTCAGCCGGACCGTCAGCGGTCGCACCGGCGCGGCCTGCGGTTCCGAAAGCTGATACGGCGAGCCGATGCCGTAACGGACGCCTTGAACGTCGAAGGGATTGGAGATGCGCAGCACCGCCGCGCGCCGGTCATCGCCCAGCCGG
Organism: Brevundimonas sp. GCM10030266; assembly: GCF_042666595.1. Taxonomy (NCBI): domain Bacteria; kingdom Pseudomonadati; phylum Pseudomonadota; class Alphaproteobacteria; order Caulobacterales; family Caulobacteraceae; genus Brevundimonas; species Brevundimonas sp. GCM10030266. The sequence goes on along the minus strand of NZ_JBHTCY010000003.1, from coordinate 125,222 downwards.
GCCGTCAACTCGGAGCGGGTGTAACCGCCCTGCGGGACGTCCAGCATCGGGCCGACGCCGAGCCGCGATTGCCCGATGTAGCGGAAGTCCGCCCCCAGGCGCAGGGGCAGGCGGCCGATCTCGCCGGCCTCCCAGTCGAGGCTCAGCTGGGCGCCGACGGGGGCGACGTTGGGAATGTCGGTCGTGCCGCCGCCGATGGTGCTGAAGCCGGTGCGGGTCAGGCGGCTCTCGTTCAGGAAGACGCCGCCGGACAGTTCCAGCGCATCATGGGGACGCCAGGCGGCCTTCAGCGAGATGAAATGGATCTCGCCATCGCCGACATTGTCCGTGACCAGATCGCCGCCCTCGGTGACGATGTCCGCCTGCACGTCGCGCCAGTCCACCCAGCCGGCCGAGACCTCGCCCGACAGCCCGTGCCAGGCGGGGCCGGTGCGGGCGCCGACTTCCAGCAGGATGACCCGGTCGCCCTGATAGCGGGCGAAGGCGCCGTTGGCCTCGTTCACCCCGGCGGGGCGAACGGCGTGCTCGAAGCGTCCGAACAGGGTCACCGCGGGGGTCACATCCCAGCGCGCGGACAGGCTGGGGGTCAGTCTCAGGGTCGCGCCGGGCCGGTCGTCGGCGAGGCGCATGTTCACGACCACATCCTGGATGTCGCTCTCGATCCGGACCGTGGACACCCGTGCACCGATGGCGACCCGCCAGTCGGGGGCGGGGGAAAGCGCCACCTCTCCGAACGCCGCCAGTTCGGTGAACTGACGGGTCAGATCAACGGCCTGCTCCGAGATCGAGGCCATCGGCAGAAGGCGATAGCGGCGCTGAACCAGGGTCTCGCCAAAGGCGATGCTGCCCCCGCCGGACAGGGTCCAGCCGTCGTCGGCGGTAAAGTCCACCCGCGCTTCGGACGAGAAGGTCGACACGCTCTGGCGCCTGTCGATGGCGCTGGGGACGGGTTCGGCGGACTGGGTCGCGTCAAAGCGTTCGGTCAGGCGCTGATGCGAGATGCTGGTGGCCGACACCAGCGTCACCCGACCGAACTGACGCCGCGCCGTCAGGCCGACAAGGCCGAACCGGCTGTCATAGGGTTCCGCGACGCTGGTGGAGCGGGTCAGGGCGATGTCGTCCGCGGGCACGGTCTGGGAATCGTCGGCGGAAACCCTCTGGGCGGCGCCGCTCAGTTCGAAGTCCCAGCCGTTATGGAACCAGCGCAGGGCGGCGCGCCCGCCGACGGTGTCGATGGCGTCCAGACCGCTGGAGCCGCCGTCAGGGCTGTGCAGAAAGCCGCCGTCGCGACGGGTGTAGGCGACCAGCCGCGCGGCCGCATCGTCGCCAAGGCCGTGGTTCAGCACCACCGCCGCCTCATGGCTGTCGTCTCCGCCGGAGGTCAGGCCGCCGCCGACGATCAGGCGCGCGGAGGTCTCTGCGGTCAGGGGCGCGCGGGGGCGGATGCGCAGCACGCCGCCGATGGAGCCCGCGCCAAACCGCGTGCCCTGCGGACCTTCGAAGACCTCGATCCGCTGCACATCAATCAGGGCGAGGTCCGGATCGGGCGAACCGTAGCCGAGACGCAGATCGCCCAGATACTGGCCCACCGTCGCCTGCAGCGGCCCGTTCATCGCCGAGTCCGACAGGCCGCGCACGAACAGCTTGTTGCGGCCCAGGCCCTGCCGGGTCGAGTCGACCGTCGCGGACAGGTCGGCGACCGCCTCGCTGGATCCGGCGCCCTCGATCCGCTCCAGCGCGCCGGGAGCGACCAGGCTGCGCCCCGCCGCGTCCTTCAGGCCGACGGGCGGCACGGCGGTGACGACCACCTCGCTCAGAATGGCCGGCTCGACGACTGCCGGGGGCGGCGGGGATGACGGTCGCGGAGCCGCAGCCCGTGGCGCGGCCTCGATGCGATAGACGCCGTCGCCGATCCGTACGGCCCGCGCCCCCACCGGACGCAGCAGTCGCTCCAGCGCGGCCTCGGGGCTCATCCGGCCCTGCAGGGCGGGGGTCTGTCGGCCGGACAGGTCAGCGGTGATGACCACATCGATCCCGGCCTGTGCCGCCAGCCGGTTGATCGACGGCACGGCGGGCCCGGCGCGCAGGTCAAAGGTCTGCGGCGCGCCGGCCTGCGCCGTCAGCAGGCTCGCGACCGCCCAGGCGACGGCGCTCACGGCGCGGAGCGCGGTTCCAGCCGCCAGCCCTCGCCGTCCTCCACCACCGAGACGCCCAGCAGAAGCGCGATCCGCGCGCGCTGGTCGCGGGCGCCCGGACCGATTTGCAAACTGCCGCTGAACCGCCGGTCCGCGAGGGCGGGCGCGATGCTGACGCGGCGGTTCAGGGCGCGGGACAGATCCTGCGCCACGACCGACAGCCGTTCGCCGTTCCACGACAGACGCCCGTCACGCCAGTCATCAACGGCGTCGATATCGACGGGCAGGCGATCCAGACCGCGCGGGCTGGCGATCACGCTGTCGCCGGGATTCAGCACGGCGCTGCCGGCGGCGGCGTCCACGCGCACCGCGCCCTCCGACACGGCCACGCGGGCGCCGTCCTGCAGGTGGGTGACGTCGAACACCGTGCCGAGGTCCGTCAGGGTGGTGTCGCCGACCTCGACGATGAAGGGGCGGGTATCGTCATGCACGACGTCGAACAGGGCGCGGCCGCTTTCCAGCGTCACCGCGCGCGGGTCGCGGCGATCCATGGCCAGTCGGGTGCCGCCGTCCAGCATCACCTGCGATCCGTCAGCCAGAGAGATCGTGCGCTGTTCACCCGGCGCGGTCTCGACGGTCCAGGGCTGGGGGCGCTGGCTCCAGCCGATCCAGCCCAGACCCAGGGCCAGCACTCCGACCACGGCCGCGACGGCCAGGCGAGGGAGGGCGGCAGGGCGGCGGCGGGCGAACACCGGCACGAACGGGCGCGCGGGCGCCGTCTTCAGCGCTTCGACCGCATCCCCCTCGGCCTCGGCCAGGCGCCAGTAGGCCTCGCCATGACGTGGATCGGCGGCCAGCCAGGCCTCCCAGGCCTCCCACTGGTCGAAGTCGGGGTCGTTGACCCGGACCAGCCAGTCCAGGGCGTCGCGTTCGATCTTCATGTCCGTGACGGTCATCCCCATGCCTCCGGGACGCCGCCGAAGCGAATCTGCCTCATGCCTTGCCCTCCGAGAGGTCCAGAATGGCCGCATAAACCTTGCGCAGGTGCTTCTCGATCGTGCTGAGCCCCATGCCGAACTCGATCGCGAGCAGGCGCTGGGTCACGCCGTCGATGCGGTGGCGGCGGAAGATGGCGGCGGCCGGGTCGCCGATGGCCTCCAGCCGGGCCTCGACCTCGGCCAGGGTCTGGGCGGCGATCAACTTGCGCTCCGCATCGGCCGCCTCCAGCCCGTCCTCGGGCAGGTTGGCCGGGCTCTGCCAGGCGGCGTCCCGCGCGGCGGCCCGCTTGGCGCCCCGTCGGCGGTCCAGCACGGCGGTATAGACCATGCGAAGCAGATAGGCCTGCGGGTTGGCGATGGGCCCTTCGGCGTTGCGGATCTTCAGCCAGACGTCCTGAACCACATCCTCGGCGTCCGCGATGACGCCCATGGCCGAGGCGCGCCGGATCAGCGCGGGGCGCATCTCGGCGAACACCGCTTCCAGTCCCGCGGCCTGAATGTCGGCGGACGGCTCCATCCCTGCGGCCTTAGACTTCCAATCAAGGCGAAATCTGGACCATGGCGCGAAGCTTCAAAGAACGGAGTGAAGCACGGCGTCCTCAGCCACTGCGCTGTCGAAGCCGGGACCGCTGGGGACGCCCGGCGCCCAGGCGGTGACACGGCCCGCCAAGGCCTCCCGTTCCCGCACGGCGGCGATCAGGTCTTCCGCCACGCGTTGGGGGTCGATCAGGTCGAAGGCCGTCACCCAGCGGATGACGAAGACTTCGGCCCCGGCCGCCGCGCGGGCCAGCATGTAGCGCAACAGACCGCGAGGCGTGGACCCGCAGAAGGCCGCGAAGGTGCCTTCCTCAGCGACCGGGCGCGCCAGTTCCGCCGCCCACGCCTGCGGCGACAGCGTCGGCTCGCGCAGCCGCGCCAACGCATAGGTCGGCAGGGCGTCATCGGGGACCAACAGGCGCACGTCGAACAGCATAAGCTGTGCTATGAAGGGTTGCGGCGTCGCATACCTTGATTTCGGTCAATCCCGGTTTGCGTCGGCGTCCGGCCTGGACCTATTCTGGGGTCTCCCATGCTTGAACTTCGTTCACTCCCCAATGATTGCGCCAAACGGCGCAGCGAGGCCGCCTGCATCAGCTGTGGCGCGCGCGCGTTCAGCGTGTGCGGCAGCCTGCCCGCCGAGGACCTCGCGCGGCTGGACGCCATCGTTGACCGGACGGCGCTCAAGGCGGGCGAGAGCCTGACCCGCGAAGGCGATCCGGCGACCCATGTCTTCAACATCACCTCCGGATCGGTGCGGGTCTACAAACTGCTGCCCGACGGGCGCCGCCAGATCACCGGCTTCCTGTTCGCGGGCGATTTCGTCGGGCTGGCCAGCGGGTCGGACTATGCCTTCGCCGCCGAGGCGATCGAGGACGTCACCCTCTGTCGCTTCCGCAAGACCGAGTATCGCGCCCTGATCCGCGAGCTTCCGGCGCTGGAGGAGGCGCTGCTGGAGCGCGCGACCCACGAACTGGCGGCGGCGCAGAACCAGATGCTGCTGCTGGGCCGCAAGCGGGCGCAGGAGCGGATCGCCTCCTTCATCCTCGACCTGCCCGAGCGCGACCCGATCCGCCCGCAGACCGCCGGCCACGTTCGTCTGCCCATGACCCGGTCCGAGATCGCCGACTATCTGGGCCTGACCATCGAGACGGTCAGCCGCGAGCTGACCAAGCTGAAGACCGCGGGGGTGATCCGCCTGCTGTCGCTGCATGAGCTGCTGGTGGTCCAGCCCGGACGGCTGCGCGAGATCGCCGACGGGCTCGACTAGGCCGCTTCGGGGCGGCTCTCCGGAGCCAGCCTCACCCGACCGTCCGCCTCCATCCCGTCGACCCGGACCCGCAGATCGCAGATGTCCATGGGGGCGGGGCGGTGGCTGATCAGGATCAGACCCTGTTTGCGGGACGCCAGCCGTCGATCGAGCGCAGCCAGCACGCGGGCCTCGGTGTCGGCGTCCAGTCCCTCGGTCGGCTCGTCCAGCACCAGCCAGGGCGCGTCCCTCAGCAGGGCGCGGGCCAGACCCAGTCGCCGCCGCTCGCCGCCCGACAGGCGCTCGCCGTTCGGACCGACGGCCATGTCCAGTCCGGCGGGGTCAGCGCGCACCCGATCCGCCAGTCGCGCGTCCTCCAGCGCCGCCCACAGCGCCGCGTCATCGGCGGGCCCCGCCAGAAGCAGGTTGTCGCGAAGGCTGGCGTCGAGCAGGCGCACATCCTGTGCGGCGTAGGCGAACAGTTCGCGGCGGGCCTCGGGCGCGATCCGGACGATATCGACGCCGCCCAGAAGGGCTTCATCCGGGATCGCCGCCCGCAGGCCGCACAGCCGCTCGATCAGGCTGGTCTTCCCGGCGCCCGAGGGGCCATGCAGGCCCAGCCGCAGGGGCGGGGCCAGCGGCGGCGCCTGACACAAGGCCAGGCCGCCCAGGGCGATGCTCGCGCTTGCCGGCGTCTCGCCTCGCAAAGGGCGTTCGGTCGGCAGGGCGGCGTCCAGACGGTCCAGCGCCTCCGCGGCCCGACCGTTGAGATGCAGGGCGCCGGTCAGTCCGGCGGCGGACTCGATTGCCATGACGGCGGCCAGCAGCGCCAGGGCGATCATCGGCAGGCCGGCGCCCTGTACGGTAAACGCCACGGCCATGACCGCCAGCGCGGTGGACGCCGCCGACCAGGCGGCGATCCAGCCGCCGGCCCGGGTCAGGCGCACCTGCGCCCGGTCAAGCGCGGCGCCGGCCTCGGCCACCTCTCGCACGGCCCAGCCGTCCAACCCGTAGGCCTTCAATTCGGGGGCCGCGGCTTCCAGCGCCGACAGGCGGTCCTTCAGCGCGCCCATGGCGGCCTGCAACTCCCGCCCGGCGGGGGCGGACAGGGTGCGGGCGATCAGGACAGCCCCGCCGCAGGTGACGGCGACGGCTGCGCCCAGGGCCAGTGCGGTCCAGGGGCTGGCGAGGGCGGCCAGGGCGACCGATGACGCCAGCCCGGCGCCGAGACTCCACGGCGCGGACCGACGCACGAACAGGGTCTGGACGGCGTCCACGTCCTGCACCAGCCGCGACGACGCCTCGCCGGATGACAGGCCCAGCGCGCGCTCGACGGGGGCGTGGGCGAGGGCGTCGAACAACTGCGGCCGCAGCCGCGCCAGCGCCCGCAGCGCGGCGTCGTGCCCGGCGACCCGCTCGATATAGCGGGCTCCGGTCCTCAGGATGGCCAGCAGGCGGATGATGGCGCTGGGCATCATGTAGTTGAAGGCGTGGGCCGCCGCCGCGCCGGCCATGCCCGCCAGCGCCGCACCGGTCAGGAACCAGCCCGACAGGCCCAGCAGGCAGACGGCGGCGACCGACACGACGGCGCCCGCGGCGGCGGCCAGTCTCAGCCGGTCCCTCTGGGCCCGGCGCTGGTCGGCGATCAGGTCGCGAATGTTCATCGGGGCGCTCACAGCCGCACCACCTTGTCGGCGAGGGCGGCCACGGCTTCGGAATGGGTGGCGATCAGGGTCGTGCGCCCCTGCGCCGCCGTACGGATGACCTCCAGCATGGCCTGTTCGGCGGCGGGATCCAGGTTGGCGGTGGGCTCGTCCAGCAGCAGGATCGGGGCGCGCTTCAGCACCGCGCGGGCCAGTCCCAGCCGTCGCCGCTCGCCGCCCGACAGGCCGCCGCCACGCTCGTCGATCGGGCGGTCCAGATCAGCCGTCAGCCCTGCCGTGCGTGCGGCCATCGCCAGACGACCCGGACAGGCGGTCGGATCGGCGACGGCGATGTTCTGGCCCAGTGTGCCCGGCACGACCACCGGCGCCTGTCCGGCCCAGGCGATCCGGCCCGCGAAGCCGCCGCTTTCGGTCAGTCGCGCGACGCCGACCTCGACCTCGCCGGCGCTCAGCGGAGCCATGCCCAGAAGCAGATGCAGCAGGCTGGACTTGCCGGCGCCGCTGGCGCCCAGCAGGGCCACGGTCTCGCCGGGCGCGACCTCGAGATTGAAGCCCTCCAGCACCGGCGCGGCGCCCGCCTCATAACGGATGGCGACGTCGCGGAAGCGGATGGCCGGGGCCAGATCGCCCGGCTCGGGCATGACCCTGGCCACGACATCCGGCGTCTTCAGCGATGGGGCGGCGGCCTCGGCGGCCTGCCGGTCGTGATAGGCGGCGGCCAGACGGCGCAGGGGCTGATAGACCTCCGGCGCCAGCGCCAGCACGAAGAAGGCCTGCGCCAGCGTCAGCTGCTCCGGCACAGGGAAGGGCAGCAGGCCCAGCAGGTTGAAGCCGCAATAGACGGCGATCAGGGCCACCGCGAGGGCCGAGAAGAACTCCAGCACGCCGGAGGAGACGAAGGCGATGCGCAGCACGCGGTTGGTGCGTTTCTCCAGCTCGTCGGCCGTGCGGGCGATCTCGGCGGTGGTGCGGGGCGCGGCGCCGAAGGCCAGGACGGCGGGCAGGGCGCGCACCCGGTCGATGAACAGGCCGCCCAGCCGTTCCAGCGTCTCGAACTGGCGACGGCTCTCGCGCGCCGCGGCGGTTCCCGCCAGCGCCATGCCGCAGATGAAGGGGAACAGGGTGAAGACCAGCACGCCCGCCGCCACCGGACTGGCGACCGCGGCCGCGGCGATGATCAGCAGGGGCGACAGGGCCGCTGCCAGACGCAGCGGGGCGAAGCGGGAGAAATAGCCGTCCAGCGCCTCGACGCCTTCGACCATCGCCGTCAGCCGGTCAGTGGAACGGCGCCCCTGTCCGAACAGATCGGCCAGCAGCCGCTCCCGCGCGTCGCCCTTCACCACCTGGCCCATGCGGGCGCCGACGGTGACGGCGGCCTGCCCCAGCAGCGCCCGCAGCAACAGGCTGCCTACGGCCAGTCCCAGCCCGGGCAGGGCCGCGGTCAGGGAGATCGAGAAGCCGGAGACCATCCACGCCAGCCCGGCCGCGAAGCCCACGGCAGGAACCACATCGGCCACGGCCAGCAGTCCGGCCAGTCCCGCCAGCCGTCGCCAGGGGCGGGCGGCGCGCTTCAGCCAGACGGCCGGAGTCTCGTCGGGGATCGGGGTGGCGGTCATCGTCTTACTCCACGCCCCGGTTGGCTTCGAAGCGACGCGACACGGCGCCGCTGGACGAAACGTCCAAGGACAAGCGGTCCACTTAAATTACCGCCTGCGCGGGAGCTTTGATCGAAATCAAGGCGGGTGGCGCGCCGGAAATCTACGCCACGATCAAACACCGGTCGTCGTGCCCGGTGCGCCGGAGCAACGCCATGATCGACCTAGCGGTCGTCGACCTATCCAGGCTGCAGTTCGCGCTGACAGCCCTCTACCACTTCCTCTTCGTGCCCCTGACCCTGGGGCTGTCGTTCATGCTGGTCATCATGGAGTCGATCTATGTGATGACCCGCCGGCCGATCTGGCGAACCATCACCCGCTTCTGGGGCGTGCTGTTCGGCATCAACTTCGCCCTGGGCGTCGCTACCGGCATCACCATGGAGTTCCAGTTCGGGATGAACTGGAGCTACTACAGCCACTACGTCGGCGACATCTTCGGGGCCCCGCTGGCCATCGAAGGGCTGATGGCCTTCTTCCTGGAGGCCACTTTCGTCGGGCTGATGTTCTTCGGCTGGGACAAGCTGAAGCCGCACGCCCACCTGTTCGTCACCTTCATGGTGGCGCTGGGCACCAATCTGTCGGCCCTGTGGATCCTGATCGCCAACGGCTGGATGCAGAACCCGGTTGGCGGGGGCTTCAATCCGGACACCATGCGGATGGAAGTCACCGACTTCATGGCCGTGCTGTTCAACCCGGTCGCCCAGGCCAAGTTCGTGCACACGGTCAGCGCCGGCTATGTCTGCGCCGCCGTCTTCGTGCTGGGCGTCTCGGCCTTCTACCTGCTGCGGGGCAAGCACGTCGGCTTCGCCAAGCGGTCGATGACTGTCGCCGCCGCCTTCGGCCTGGCCGCCTCTCTCTCCGTCGTCGTGCTGGGCGACCAGTCCGGCTATGCGCTGACCGATAACCAGAAAATGAAGCTGGCGGCGCTCGAGGCCATGTGGCGCACCGAGCCGGCGCCCGCCGGCCTGACCCTGGTCGGCATTCCCAGCATGAAGGACCGTGAAACCCACTACGGCGTGCATGTGCCGTGGGTCATGGGCCTGATCGCCACCCGCACTATCGACAAGCCGGTGGAGGGCATCTTCGAGCTGGTCGCCACCGCCGAGACGCGGATCGAGTCCGGCGTCATCGCCTACGGCGCGCTGGAGCAGGTGAAGGCCAATCCGCACGACCCCGTCGCCCGCGCCCTGTTCGAACTTCACCGCCGCGATCTGGGCTACGGCCTGCTGCTGAAGCGTCACGTCGCCGATCCGCGTCAGGCCTCGCCGGAGCTGATCCACCAGACCGCCTGGGAGACGGTGCCGAACGTGCCGGTACTGTTCTGGACCTTCCGCGTCATGGCCGGGATCGGCATGTTCATGATCGCCCTGTTCGGGACCGCCTTCGTCCTGTGCACCCTGCGCAGGCACGATACGAAATGGTTCCTGCGGCTGGCCCTGTTCGCCATGCCCCTGCCGTGGGTGGCCATCGAGTTCGGCTGGATCCTGGCCGAGTTCGGTCGCCAGCCCTGGGCGGTGGAAGGCGTTCTGCCGACCTTCCTCGGCGCCTCCAGCCTGACCGTGCCCCAGCTGTGGGCCACCATCGTCGGCTTCACCGTCCTGTACGGCGCCCTCGCGGTCGTCGAGGTGCGGCTGATCCTCCACGCCATCAAGAAGGGGCCGTTCCACGAGCAGGAAACCTTCGGCGCGACCGACCCCGAACAGCCCGGCGAGCGCGTCCCCGCGCCGGCCGTGGCCTGATCCAGACCTTCAGGACATCCGATCATGGAACTTCCTCTCGACTTCGCCACACTCCGCGTCATCTGGTGGGGACTGCTCGGCGTGCTGCTGATCGCCTTCGCCCTGACGGACGGGTTCGACCTCGGCGTCGGCGCCCTGCTGCCCTTCGTCGCAAAGACGGACGAAGAGCGCCGCATGGTCATCAACACCGTCGGCGCCACCTGGGAAGGCAACCAGGTGTGGTTCATCCTCGGCGGCGGCGCGATCTTCGCCGCCTGGCCCTTCGTCTATGCCGTCAGCTTCTCCGGCTTCTACCTGGCCATGTTCCTGGTGCTGTCGGCGCTGATCCTGAGGCCGGTGTCGTTCAAATACCGCTCCAAGCGCGCCTCGAAGGGCTGGCGCACGATGTGGGACTGGGGCCTGTTCATCGGCGGCTTCGTTCCGGCGCTGGTGTTCGGCGTGGCGGTCGGAAACGTCCTGCTGGGCGCGCCCTTCCACCTCGATGCCGACCTGCGCAGCTTCTATGACGGCAGCCTGCTGGGCCTGTTCACCCCCTTCAGCCTGGTCGCCGGCCTGCTGTCGGTCTGCATGCTGGTGCTGCACGGCGCGGCCTGGCTGTCGGTCAAGGCCGAGGGCGGGCCGGTGATGGAGCGCGCCCGCCTGTACGGCACGATCGCCGGCGTTCTGGCGCTGGTCCTGTTCGCGGTCGGCGGCCTGTTCATCGCCTTTGGCGACATGGGCTACCGGATCACCGGCGCCCTGGACCCGAGCGGCTTCTCCAACCCCCTGCGTACGACGGTCGAGGCCGCACCCGGCGCCTGGCTGGACAACTACAGCCGCTATCCGTGGATGCTGATCGCGCCGGCCCTGGGCTTCCTCGGCGCGCTGGCCGGACTGATCGGCATGTGGCGCCGGTCCGCGCCGCTGGCCTTCGGCGGCTCCTCGGCCTCGGCCGTCGGGATCATCTCGACCGTGGGCCTGTCGATGTTCCCCTTCATCCTGCCCAGCTCGATCCACCCGCAGTCCAGCCTGACCGTCTGGAACGCGTCGTCCAGCCACCTGACGCTGTTCATCATGCTGATCTGCACGGCGATCTTCCTGCCGCTGATCCTTCTCTACACCGCCTGGGTCTACCGGGTGCTGTGGGGCCGGACCTCGACCGCGGCCCTCAAGACCAACCCCGACCTGTACTGACCCCGAGGAGTTTGAATCGATGTGGTATTTCTCCTGGATCCTCGGCCTCGGTCTGGCGGTGGGCTTCGGCGTGCTGAACGGCCTGTGGCACGAGTTTCACCTGTTTGACGAAGGCGACGCCGGCCTGTCCACTCCTGACGAGTCGAAAGAGGGCGATGTTCCCCTCTAGTCCCACGGGCCTGACCACGCGCGAGCTCATAGAGCGCTACGACGCCCACGCCCCGCGCTATACCTCCTACCCGACGGCGGCCCAGTTCACGCCTGCCGTCGGCGCCGGGGACTGGGGCCGCTGGCTGGAGGTCGTCGATCCGGATCGCGCCGTCTCCCTGTATCTGCACATCCCCTTCTGCAAGCGGCTGTGCTGGTACTGCGGGTGCAATACCCGGGCGGTGAACCGCGAGAGTGTGATCACCAGCTATGTCGACCTGCTGCTGCGCGAGGCCGATCTGGTCGTCGCGAGGATGGGGCGGCGGCCCCGGGTCGGCTCGATCCATTTCGGCGGCGGCACCCCGAACATGCTGCCCCCGGCCGAGCTGGAGCGGTTGCATGCGGGCCTCGCCTCCCGCTTCGACCTGACCGACTGTTTCGAGGTCGCGGCCGAGCTGGATCCCGAAGTCCTCACCGAGGACTGGATCGAGGCGGCGGGCCGGATCGGCCTGAGTCGCGCCAGCCTGGGCGTCCAGGACCTGTCGCCCGAGGTGCAGGCGGCGGTGAACCGGCCCGAGCGCTTCGAGACCATCCAGTGGGCGGTCGCGGCTCTGCGCGAGCAGGGCGTGACGTCCATCAATCTCGACCTGATGTACGGCCTGCCGTTGCAGACGATCGAGCATGTGGTCTCCACCCTGGGCCTGGTCACGACGCTGAGCCCGGAACGGATCGCCCTGTTCGGCTACGCCCACGTCCCGTGGATGAAGTCGCATCAGAAGCTGATCCGCGATGAGGACCTGCCCGGCGCGGAGACCCGGTTCGCCCAGAGCCAGGCGGCGACCCGTTACCTGACCGGCAAGGGCTGGCGCGCCATCGGTCTGGATCATTTCGCCCTGCCGCATGACTCGCTGGCGGCGGCCGACCGGGCAGGGCGGCTGCATCGCAATTTTCAGGGCTACACGACCGACGCGGCCGAGGTGCTGATCGGTCTGGGCGCGTCGGCCATCAGTCATGCGCCGGGCGGCTATGCCCAGAACCACACCGTCGAACGCGACTGGCGCGCCGCCGTGGAACGGGGCGAACTGCCGATCGCCCGCGGGGTCGCCCTGACCGGTCGGGACGCCTTCATCGGCGAGATCATCGCACGGCTGATGTGCGACTTCGCCGTCGATGTGCCGGCGATTGCCCGCAAGCGGGGGCGGGATGAGAGCGAGGTCGCCGGCGCCTGGCCGCTGCTGCGTCGATTCCGCAGGGATGGGCTGGTGCAGGTCGAGGAGGGCAGGGTGCAGATCACCCCGCTCGGGCGCCCGTTCGTGCGGGCGGTCTGCGCCGCCTTCGATCCCGACGCCGCCCGCATCCAGCAACGCCACGCGCGGGTCGTTTGAATGGACAAAATGTCCTACCGGTCAAGGGTTTGCGCTGGATCAAGGTGACGGATCAGGGGAGGGCGCATCACCCTTTCAAGACGCCCGCCAACGGCCGCATGAGGCGACCCCGGGCGTCGGGGATGAAAGAGATGAAGTTCAGAACCCTGGTCCTCGCCGCCGCCGCGGCCACCGCCTTCGCCGCTCCGGCGATGGCTCAGGCCACGACCGCCTGGGAGGCTCCGCGCAAGGGTGACTGGCTGGTCACCGGCCGCGTCACCGATGTCTTCTCGGGCGCCGACAACGCCATCGTGACCGCCGCTGGCGCCGACAGCGGCCTGCATGTGGACGTGGGCGACAGCGTCATGCCGACGCTCGGCTTCACCTACTTCCTGACTGACCACTTTGCGATCGAGGGCATCCTCGGCACGACGCAGCACGAAATCCGGGCGCACGGCGGCGGGACCGACGTGGCGGTGCACGAGACCTGGGTCCTGCCGCCGGTGGTCACCCTGCAGTACCGTCCGCTGACCGGCGGTCGCGTCAGCCCCTATGTCGGCGCGGGCGTGAACTACATGCTGTTCTACAGCGGTGACGACAAGAACGGCTTCACCGTCGATCTGGACGACGGCTTCGGCTACGCCCTGCAGGCAGGCGCGGACATCGGCATCCAGGGGGCGTGGAGCCTGAACGTCGACGTGAAGAAGATCTGGTTCAACACCGACGCCAGCGTCAATGACGGAGCCCTGCGCAGCGACGTGGACCTCGATCCGTGGGTCGTCTCGCTGGGCGTCAGCCGCAAGTTCTGACGGCGAAAGACCGGGTTCGCATCGGCGGACCCGGTTTCACCGGTCGTGAGCACCTCATCTCTGGAGATTGCGAGTGATTATCGCTATTGAGGCGGCATGTTCGACTTCGCCTCCCCGCGACGCGTCCCCCGATCCTTCGGCGTCTGACGACCATGTCCGCGGTCTCCTTCAGCACGACGGAATCGCCGGCGCCTCGACCCCGGGCCAGGGCGCGGCTCCGGGGCGGTCGTGCCTTGGCCTATGCGCTGGCGGCGGCGGGCCATGCGGGGCTTCTGGTGCTGATCAGCCTTCAGGTCGCGCCACCGTCTGACGGCGGGGCGGCGCCAGTCGTCAACCTGACGATGGAGCCGTCGCCGCGCTTCGATTCCGAGACTCCGCCGGCCGCCGCCTCCACCGCGGATCAGGCGGCTCAGACCAGGGCCGTCCCGCAGCCGGTCGCCGCGCCCCTGCGCCTGCGCGAGACGACCTCGACCCTGCCGTCCGAGATCATCGTGCCCCGGCCGGTCCAGTTGGCCAGCCCGACTCCGCGTGTTCAGGATGCGCGTGAAGCCGGAGACCAACAGGGCGTGGCGCGCAGCACCGAGGGACAGGGTTCCGGCGTCGCCTCGACCCAGAGCTCCATCGCCGGCGCCACGCAGGGCGGCGGGGGGCGAACGCTCGGCGCCGCGGCCGCCGCCGATACGGATGTCTATTTCGCCAGGGTTCTGGCCTGGATCGAGCGGCACAAACGCCATCCGGGCGACGCGCAGGGCGTGGTCACCGTCAGCTTCCGGGTGGATCGCCGGGGGCGGGTCAGCGGCCTTCGTCTGGTGCGCTCCAGCGGCGTGCGCGCCCTGGACCGTGCGGCGCTGGACCAGATCACCTCGACCCAGCCCTTCCCGCGTCCCGACGCCGGCGCGCAATGGGCGACGCGCGAGTTCACGGTCAATATCGACTACCGCACCCGCCGGGCCGGCTAGAGGGTCTCGAGGAAGGCGACGAGGTCGTCGATCTCTTCATTGGTGAGGTCCAGCGGCTCCAGCATCGGGTCCGTCTTCGGGAACAGGGGATCGTTCTCCTGTCCGGCCTGCGGACGCGGATGGGCCCCGCCCGCGTTATAAAAGCGGACGATGCCCTCCATGATCGGGAACAGGCCATTGTGCATCCACGGGCCGGTGCGCGAAACGCTGAGCAGGCTGGGCGTGCGGAAAGCGCCGACGTCGGCGGCCTGGCCGGTCACCTCATAGCGCCCCAGATCTTCACGCTCGCGGCCATAGAAGGTCAGGCCCAGATTGTGGAACCGGCCGTCGCTGAACACAGGGCCGCTGTGGCAGCTGGCGCAGGACGCCTTGGTGCGGAACAGGTGCAGGCCGCGCAACTGCTGATCACTCAGGGCCCGCCGCTCGCCGCCGATGAACCGGCGCCAGCGGCCCTGCCCGGGACGCAGGTTGCGCTGGAAGGCCGCCAGCGCCTTGGCGATCCGGTCGATGGTCACCGCCTCGTCGCCGAAGGCTTTGCGGAAGTCCTCGGCATAGGCGGGATCGGCGGCGATGCGCGCCTCGATCTCGGGCAGGGCGCCGGCCATCTCCAGCGGATCGACAATGGGGTGCA
Organism: Brevundimonas sp. GCM10030266; assembly: GCF_042666595.1. Lineage (NCBI taxonomy): Bacteria > Pseudomonadati > Pseudomonadota > Alphaproteobacteria > Caulobacterales > Caulobacteraceae > Brevundimonas > Brevundimonas sp. GCM10030266. The sequence continues at coordinate 110,162 of NZ_JBHTCY010000003.1, read as the reverse complement.
GGCTCTGCGCCTCCAGCGTATCGGCCCGCCCGTCCCAGAATAGGATTGGCATCCAGGCCGAGGCGGCCACCGACGGCGAGTTGCGTCGTCCGCGCTGGCGGTCATGGCCGAAGGAGGTGCGCAGGCCGTCGGCGAAGGCCATCTCCTGCGCGTGACAGGAGGCGCAGGCGATCTGACCCGAGGCGGACAGGCGCGGATCGTCGAACAGCCGCTGGCCCAGCGCCGCCTTCTCGCGTGTAGTCGGATTGTCCGCCGGGGCGGGCGCCGGGGGCAGGGCGCCCAGCTCATTGAAGACTGCGCCCGCTCTCAGCAGCGGCGCGGGCCAGGTCTCGGGCGCGCCCGCATAGGCCGTCCGCAGCTCTTCCGTCGTGGGGTTTTCCGACAGGATGACGCGAACCGGCGCATCCCCGTCCTCGGCCCGTACGCCGTCAAACGCCCAAGCCCCGGCGATCGCGCAGATCGCCAGGGTCAGGGCCGTCGGGAAGGCGTGTCGGAAGACGTGTCTCAATAGCGGAATTTCACCGAGATCCAGGCGTTGCGCCCCAGCTGGTAGGGTTGGGTGGTCGACTCGTAGTCCTGATCGAGGACGGTGTTGAACACATTGTTGATCCGGGCGTCCACGCTGACCGTGCCGTAGGGCGTGCGGGCGACTTCCGCCTCGAGGCCCAGGTTCACATCGACGGAGTCGGCGAACTGCACCTTGTCGAAGACGTCGTAGTTGGTCCCGCCCACATTGATGTTCGCGCCGGTGTCCGCGACCACCTCGATGCCTTCACGATAGCGGGCGTTGACGTTGGTGCGGATCCGGCCGTCCAGCCAGCGCGCGCTCCAGTCGGCGTTCAGGATGAACGGCGAGGAGTAGTCCTCGATCTGGTTGTCCGACAGGGCGTACAGCATGTCGACGACCTGGCCCTGGTAGTAGACCATCACGCCCGACAGCTCGACGTCGTCGGCCACGTCGAACAGACCGATGTTGCTCGCGTCGGTGTGCGAGAAATTGGTGCTCAGGCTGATGCTGTGGTCGTCGCCGATCGGGCGCGTGTATTCCAGCGACAGCCCCTTGTAGCTGCGCTCGCCGTCATTGGTGCCGTAGTAGACGCTCCGGGTCGCGGTCGTGCCGGTTTCCTTGTCGTAGATCTCGGTGAAACGGACCGACCGGGAGATCTGGTCACGACCTTCGCGGATGATGCCCTTGACCCGGTACTGACCGCCGATCCACGCCATCGGCCCGGTGACGGCCAGGGTCGCCTCGTCCGTATAGGGGGTGTCGAGGCCCAGGCCCGAGTAGCGGTTGCTGTCGGTGTGGTTGGTCAGCACCCAGTTGTCGCTCCAGCGACGCTCGGTTCCGACGATGGTCGGCGTACGGGTGTAGTTGCGCGTGACGCCCGCGCCTTCGCGCAGGGCGTAGCCGACGAAGGCGCGGTTGTAGTAGCGGCCCACCGCGCCGGTGACGTTGATCCCGGCCCAGGGCAGGTCGCGCGACACCGACAGGCGCGGCGCGATGTTGTGGTTGTCCAGGAAGGTCTCGTGATCGTAGCGCAGACCGGCGCGGACATCGAAGCCGGCCAGGGCGAACGCATACTCTCCCCACAGCGCATAGGACCCGATGTCGGCGTTGGCGTCGAAGGCGCCGTAGCGGAGCTGGGTCGTCAGGGCGTAGGCGCCGTTGCGGCAGGCCAGGCTTTCGCCGGTGGTGCAGACGGTGTTGACGTTGATGTTGGTCGTCAGGTGCGAGATCAGCTCCTGCGGGCGCGCGCGGTGGGCGTCGACGTGCGAGATGGCGAAGCCGCCGGACAGGACGCCGATGCCGAACGGCTGTTCCCAGTCGCCGTCCAGGGTGATCACCTGCTGGTCCTGATGGAAGTCGCCCGCCGCGCCGATGGTGCAGGACGTGCCCAGCGAGCAGCCCGTCATCCCCGGCGCCGAGCTGGAGATGTTGTAGGTGCCCCAGGGGGCTTCGCGGTCGTTGTTGGTGTCGCTGTAGCTGAGATCCAGGCTCCAGATCGCATTGCCGCGCGTGCCGTCCAGCCCGATGCGGGTGGTCAGGCCGCCGCCGTTCGAGACGATCTGGTTGTCATAGGCCGTATTGGTCTGACGCGCTTCGCTCTCATACGGGGAGTAGTTGATCTGGCCGGTCAGCTGGATGGCGTCCGTGAGATCATACTCGCCCTTCAGCAGGTAGTTTTCGGACTTGCTGCGTTGGCCTCAGGAACCCCAGGTCGCGTAGTTGTTGCCCGGGAAGTTGGTGACCGTGGCGTTGGTCTGGTTGTAGCCGGCGAGCAGACGCAGGCGCTCGTTCACGGGCAGGTCGACGTTGAAGCCGAAACGCTCCTTCTCGAACTCGGGCGAGGCCGGCGGGTTGGCGCCGAAGCCTTCGCGGGCGATGTCCGACATGCGGTACTCGGCCATGCCGTCGCTGGTCAGGCCGTAATAGCTCTGGAAGCCGAAGGTGCGGGCCGGGGCGCGTGTGGTGATCTGGACGACGCCGCCCTGGAAGTCGCCGTAGCGGGCCGAGATGTTGGAATCCAGCACCTTCACCTCGCCGATCAGGCTGGTGTCGACCCAGTGGGTCTGGGCCGAGGCCGCGGCCACGCCCGTGCCGGTGAAGTCGCCCGGATTGGCGTCGTCATCGTAGCCGTAGTTGTTCACGCCCACGCCGTCGATGATGAACAGGTTGTCGTTCACCGAACCGCCCGAGATCGACAGGGCTTCCGGGCGCAGGTCCTGCAGGGTTTCGCGGGTGGCGTTGCCCGCCGAGTTGCTGAACTGCGCGGTCGGCAGGATGCGCAGGATGCTGTTCACATCGCCCGATCCCGGGGCGCGGTCCTGGATCGCTTCGAAGTTCAGGGTGGTGGTTCCGGACTCGCTGCCCGAGCCATAGACCAGCGCGGCGGGCGGCGGGTTGGTGCGGTCATCCACGACCACCGTCGGAACGGCCTGGGTCACCGGCTCGACGGCCTGCGCCGCGGCGACGCCTGCCTGGGCCATCAGGGCGACTGCCGCCACTGACGAAAGAAGATGACGCATGGCCATGGAACTGCACCCCTTGATCAGAAGGCGCGTGGGTTAACTCCGATCACATGAATCTGCAACTCATTATCAGTAACGACGTTTCGCGCGCGGCTGCGAGGGCTCGCAAGGGGGCGAGCAGCGGTCTCGGTGGGGCGGGGGGGGGCAGCCTCGGCCCGGCGGTTCCAAAGGGGGTGATGGATGGCCGCCGGGCCTCAGCGCACGAAGCGCGGGTCTCTCGAGACAGGAGAGCGGAGACCCGTGTTGGTCGGACGGCTTGTGTGTCGCAGGTCGCCGCCCGTTTGAATTTCATACGGGAAACCAACGGCCTTGAGAGCCTTAACTTTAGTTATAGAGCCTGGGCTGGTCAGAGCGTCCAGCTGAACGCCAGGGACATCGACGGGCCGGCCTGACCCAGCTGAAGCAGCCGGTCGCGGCCGCCCTCACGCGCCTGATCGATGGTGTCGGTCAGATTGGAGCCGGTCAGGACGACCCGCATCCGGTCGGTCAGGGCCCAACTGGCCTGGGCGTCCAGATAGCCGGCCGGGGCGACGATGAAGCTGGACACGCCGCCGCCCTGCATGTCCGCCTCCGACCGGAAGGCGGAGCGCCAGGACCAGGACAGGTTCACCGCCAGCCGGTCCCGTTCGTAGAAGGGGCTGACCGACCAGGACAGGTCCGAGACGCCAAGCAGGGGCTCCCTCGATCCCTTGATGCGGCTGTCGGTCCAGGTCGCGCTGGCCCAGACGCCGAAGCCGCCGCCGAACCGGCGATGCAGCCCCACCTCCAGCCCGTCCACCATAGCGCGGCCGACATTGCGGGGTCGGGACATCATCACTTCGGCCTGCACCGGCGGCCCCGCCCGGGTCTCGAAGGTCAACAGCTCGGGCGCCGCGCGCATCTGGACGAAGTCGTCGATGGTCTTATGGAACGCCGCCACGCTCAGGGCGCCCCGTGGCAGGGTCAGCTCCCACGACAGATCCAGATTGGTGGCGATGTAGGGCGTCAGTTCCGGGTTGCCGCCCACCCCGCTGAAGATGATGCCGGGAGTGGGACTGTCGATCTCGGCCTGGCCCCGGTCATAGATGGCCGACACCAGCACGCTGGCGGGCACGGTGGCCGAGCGCAGATCGGCCAGCGACGGGCGGGTGATCGAGCGCGAGGCGGCGAGGCGCAACAGGCTGTGCTCACCCAGATCGATCGTCAGATTGGCGCTGGGCAGCCAGACGCTGTGCGAACCCGCCGCGGTCACCGGACGCACCTCGGCCAGCCCGCCCGCCATGCCCAGGATGGAGCCGTCCACCTCGGTCCGGGTCTCCACAAGACGCAGCCCGACATGGCCCGACACCGGCCAGCGCAGGTCCGACCCGTCCATGTCCAGCCTCACATAGGCCGCCGCCACCCGTTCCCGCACGGCATAGGAGTTCTGCAGGTCCGTGCCGGTCGGCTGCACATCGCCGGGCCGGAAGACAATGTCGTCGCGCTCGCCCGGCAGGAAGAAGATCTCGCGCACCCGATCAAAGTCCACCCTGGCCCAGGGCGTCGAGCGCTGGACAATCAGGTCGCTGAACACGTCCGACGGCGTCCGGCTGTCGTAGGCGTCCGGCGACAGGGCGGCGCCGGGCCGAAGCGTCGCCTGACGATCGCGGCGCTGGTAGTCGCGGCTGCGGTCGCTGAACTGGCCGCCGATCCGCAAGGCCGCAAGCCGCACCGGACCCAGCGACAGATCCAGCGGGCGACGCGCGTGCAGCACCGCGGTCAGGTCGTCGTCCCGCGACTCCACCGCCCGCACGGCCAGTTTGGGCGGCAGCAGCAGGGTCGGATCGGTCAGGTCCAGATCGGTGGTCAGGCGCAACACCCGCCGCTGATCCGCCGCCTCGCCCAGATCGAAGGCATAGCGCACCCCCACCGGCGTCTGGGCCGAGATCCGCTCCAGCGGCGTGTCCAGCACGGAGCGCGCCACCGACACGCTGATCCGGGGCTCGAGCCGCCAGTCGCCGAACCGGGCGCGCGCGCCCGCCGACACCGCCAGATTGAGGTGGGCCTGATCGGAAATCTCGGTGTTGTTGTCGATCCGTCCGCCGGTGACCTCGCCGCCCGTGACCACCCCGTTGCGGACCAGGACGCTGGAGCCGGGCTGGGTCAGGCGCTCACCGAAGCCATAGACCAGCCGGTCCTCGCGGATGGCGTTGTCGAACGTCGACGCCAGTGCATCCACGTCCAGCAGGAGGTCCGGCGACACCCGCCAGTCCGCGCCGAGGAAGGCGCTGCGCCGTCGCCGGTCCTCCCGCTCGACGGTGGTGCGCACGTCGCTGGGGGCGATGACGGTGGTCCCGCCGATCTCCACCTCGCCATAGCGCTGGATCTGGAAGCGGTCGTAGCGGACCGAGCGCTCCTCCTGCGAGACGCCCGCCACGACGCCCAGATTTCCATCCGACGACACGGCCCGTCCGGCCATCGACAACTCGGCGCCAGGGCGTCCGGTCCGGGCCTCGATCTCGCCGCCCCCGCGCAGGGTCAGGAAGGGGGCGTCGTCCAGACCGCCCACGGTTTCTATATCGATGTTGGAGCCGATGCCGCCGTCGATCATGTCGGGCGTGGCGCTCTTGGACAGGGTCGCCCCCGCCAGCAGGTCCGGCGACAGGGCGCGGAATCGGAACTGCCGCCCGCTCTGGGTCGAGTTGCGGATGTTCTCATTGAACGCCACCGGGGCGCCGTTCAGGGTCACCGACTGGAACAGGGGGCCCAGGCCGCGGACGCTGACGAACTGGCCCTCGCCGACCTCGCGCTCGACCGCCACGCCCGGCGCGCGCTGCAGGGCCTCGGCCAGGTTGGCGGCGGGAAGGTCGCCGATCCGCCCGGCGGTGACCACGTCCGAGATGATGTCCGCATCCCGCTTGCGCGCCAGCGCCTCGTCGATCTGGTCCGACAGCCGTCCCACCACGATGACCGGCGACAGTTCGGTGGGCTCTTCAGGCGGCGGGGGAGGGGACGGCGCCGCGCGCGTCACAGGCCGGGCCTCGACCCAGACCCGCACCCCGCGTTCCCCAATGAAGCGTCGACGCAGGGGCGTGCCCTGCAGCATCCGGTCCAGCGCCTGCCGCCAGGTCATTCGCCCGCGCACCGCCTGTGTCCGCACCGCCGGGCCGGAACTGCGCACGAAGGCCAGGTCGCAGTCGGCGGCGGCGCAGAGCTGCAGAAGGGCGGCCGAGGCGTCCTGGGCAGGAATGTCGAAGCTCTGAAGCGGCGCGGTCTGGGCCTGCGCCGGGCTGACCATCAGCGTCAGCGCCGCCACCACGCAGGGTACGCCCGGCGCGACGAAGGCCGACAACGGTCGGGCGGGCGGGTGCAAGCTTCGGAAGCCCTGTCAGGTGGCGATGCGACGAGGCCGTGTCCTTATCGTGTCGGCGTGACAGGTCTGCGATGCCCCTAGTCGGCGCGGATCAGGGCGCGGCCGTCGGCCGTCTGCCGGACGCTGACCGGCAGCAGGGCGTCGACCCGTTCGATCAGGGGGGCGTCCCCCTCCAGCGGCAGGATGGCGGTCACCCGCAGGTCGCCCGATCCGGCGTCCGTCAGCACCAGGGGACGTTCAGAGTAGCGCGACAGGGCGGCCACCACCTCGGACAGCGGCGCGTCCTGGAAGATCAGGCGGCGCTTGCGCCAGGCGGTGGCGGTGTCGAGATCGGCGCGCGCCTTGCGCACGACCGGCGCGCCGGGGCGATAGCGGGCCTCGTCACCGGGCGTCAGGGCCAGGCCGGTCGTCAGGGCGTCCGGGCGGGCCGCGTCGCGATCCGCGATCACCACCCGGCCTTCCAGCAACGAGACCACGGCCCCGTCCGCTTCCAGCGTCGTCACGAAGCGGGTGCCGGTGACGATGACGTTGCGGTCCTGCAGGCTGACCTGGAACGGATGCTCCGCGTCGTGCGCCACCTCGAAATAGGCCGCGCCGCGCTCCAGCGTCACCCGCCGCACATCGTCCGACAGGGCGACCCGGATGGCCGATCCGGCGTCCAGCGTCACCTTCGATCCATCGGCCAGCACCACATCGCTGATCTGGCCGGGCGCGCTTTCGTAGAGGCGGCTGCGCTCGGGCATCAGGCCCAGGGCCATGACCCCGCCGACGACGGCGGCTGTGACCAGTCCGCCCGCCAGCACGTACCGGCGCGAGGCGGCGGGCTTGCGCTGACGCCGGCGGAGCCGGGCCAGCTCGGTTTCGAACACCGCATGCAGCGGCTCCAGCGCGGCGCGCTGCATCTTGGCCGTCTCATAGCGATCCAGATTGTCCGGGTCGGTGTCGAGCCAGTCCAGGAAGCGGGCCTGGTCGCGCGGGCTCACCTCCGGCCGGCCCATGCGGGCCAGCCAGTCCTCGGCCGTTTCCGGCCGACGGGTGAACAGGGCGGTCAGGCGGTCGATCATGGACGGGCGAAACTCTCTCGTGACGGCATGCCGCGCCTCGCGATGAAGGCGGCCTCAGAACACACAACGACGGCGACGACCAACACCTCAGTCCTCCGTCGATTTCTTCAGTTGGCGGAGCGCTTCGGCGATGTATTTCTCGACCATGCTGACCGAGACGCCCAGCTTCTGGGCGATCTGGCGATAGGTCTGGCTTTCGAAGCGGTTCAACAGGAAGGCCTCGCGCGTGCGGGGCGGCAGGGCGCGGATCACCGCGGCGGCGGCGGCCAGGTTCTGGCGCCCGATCAGCCGCTCGTCGGCCCGGCGCTCCTCGCTGGCCAGCGCGCGGGGGCCGGCGTCCAGATCGTGGATATCCTCGGCGATGTGGCGGCGGGAATCCCGTCCGGCGGCCTTCCATCGGTCGTTGCGAATGTTGCGGGCGATGACGAACAGCAGGGGGCGGGCGTCGGGGGCGGTCAGGTCGTGCCCGGCCCGATGGAAGCGGACGAAGGCCTCCTGCACCACGTCCTCGGCGTCGCCGGTCGCCTCTCCCTTGCGCTGCAGATAGGCGATGATGTCGCGGCGCAGGCCGGTGACGGCCTCTGCCTGTCGCGCGTCGTCCCGCGTCGGACGCGCGAAGACGCCCCCTCCACCGGAGGGGGCGTCCGCACGGGCTGTGGTCCCGGGGATCAGGAGACAGCCCGTGTGCTGGTGCAGGCGTGGCGCAAGGTCAGAAGTCCATGCGCATGCCGAAGCTGACCCGACGGCCCGACATCTCGTCCATCACCGGGAAGGACGGATCCATGGTGTAGCCCGAGGTCCGCTCGTCCGTGAGGTTGATGGCCTCCAGGTTCAGCTGGATGTTGTCCGTCAGGTTGTAGCTGACCGAGACGTCCGTCTGGCCGTAGGCGTCGCGGGTGATCGGGTACATTTCGTAGCCGATGCCTTCGACGTAGGCGTCCTTGTAGTTGTAGGACGCGCGGGCCTGGAAGCGGTCGTTCTCGTAGAACAGGGTGACGTTGTAGGTGTTGTCGGCCAGACCGATCGGCGGGGTCGGAACGCCGATGGTCGACGAGCCGGTCAGCGAGCTGTCCAGCATCGTGTAGTTGGCGTTGATCCCGAAGCCTTCCAGCGGCTCCCAGAACATGCCGAACGGAACAACGGCGACCAGTTCGACGCCGCTGACGTCGTACGAACCCGGCTCGTTGATCGGGCTGTAGACGTCGAAGTCGTAGACGCCGTTCACGGTGCCGTTGGCGTTGTAGACGGTGACGTCCTCGACCGTGCCGGTCAGGGCCTGGCGCACCACGCCCTCGATGGTCTTCGAGAAGTAGGACACGGCCAGCAGGCCGCCCTCGGGCAGGTATTTCTCCAGACCCAGTTCCCACTGCTTGGCGTAGGTCGGCTTCAGGTTGGGATTGCCGTCCGTGAAGCGGAAGGAGCTCCAGCTGGCGGTGCGCTTGTAGGCCAGGTTGGTCAGCGACGGACGGATCAGGGTCTCCGAGGCCGCGCCGCGGAAGACGATGCTGTCGGTCAGTTCGGCGGTGAAGTTCAGGCTCGGCAGGAACTTGTCATAACCACCGTCGCTCGACACCGGCTCCGGGGTGAAGGTGGTGCCGCCGGTCGGGGTCTGGATCTGGTGATAGCCCGACGAGGTGACCGAGGTGTCGACGTAACGGACGCCGGTGTTGACGCTGACCGGCACGGAACCGATGTCGAAGTCCAGATTGGCCATGGCGTAGCCGGCCAGAACCTCCTCCGAGACCTCATAGTATTCGCCCGGGTTGAACGGGGTCGAGAAGCCGGCGTAGCGGAAGGTGCGACGGGCGTAGTCGTTCGACACCTGGCTCCAGTTCAGGTCGCGAATGGTGTAGCCGCCGCCCGGAGCCAGCTCGCTGCTGGGGGTCAGCACGCTGTCCGACAGGCGACGGGTGTTCAGCCAGGCCGTGCTGCCCGCCGTCGGTCCCTGGATGTTCAGCGTGCCGTACTGACGCTCGGTGCTCCTGTCGGTGTAGCGCAGGCCCATCTGGACGCTGGTCAGGGCCGGGAAGGCCTCCAGCGCGAAATGCTGGGTGAAGTCGAGCTGGCCGGCGTACTTGTCGTCGGTGATGTGCTCCAGCGAGGTCTCGTAGGCCTCGAACAGATAGCTGTCGAACGAGCTGTACATGTCGAAGCCGCCCGAGGTGGCGCTCGGGATGGTCTCGCCGCCGTTGGCCGTCCAGCGGGTGCGCGACGGGGCATAGGCCACGTGCTTCAGGTTCGACGAGTCCAGCGTCTTCTCGGCGCCCGAATAGCCGATCATGGCGCTCAGCTCCCAGCTGTCGCCGCTCCAGTCCAGTGTGCCGGCGAACTGGGAGTAATCGGTCTCGTTGATGCGCTCCTTGCTCAGCATCTCGTGCTGGGTGGCGGTGTAGGAGACGTCGCGCAGCACCACGATGCCGTAGTCGGCCAGGGTGGTGTCGTCATACTCGTGGATGGTCTCCAGCGTGCTGCGGCTGGACGCCGAATAGGCGGCGGCGTCGTACTCGTCCTCGGTCGTCTCATAGCCGCCGACCATGGCGTCGAAAGTCAGGCTGAGGTTGGACGACGGACGGTATTGCAGCGACAGGGTGCCGCCCCACTGGTCCTGCTCGGTCATGTACATCCGGTCACCCACCTTGTCCTGGAAGATGATGCGGTTGGTGATGGCGGTGTTGTTGCGGTCCGCGACCGGAATGATGATGCCGGCGTCACGCTCCAGAACGGCCAGCGCCTGCGTTCCGCGCGCGCCGGTGGAGGTGGCGAGGAAGCGCGACATCGGACGGAAGTTGATGCCCGAGTTGGAGTCGGTGCGGTTCGAGCGCTGGGCGGTCGAGAAGGAGACCAGCGCGCCGAAATTGCCCCAGGTGTCGCTGGCCAGGAAGGAAACCTTCGGGTCGATCTCATCCGAGATCGAGTTGTGCGAGCCCTCGACCGAGGCGACCAGCTGGCGGTCGCGATAGTCGAACGGGCGGGCGGTCGAGATGTCGACGGTGCCGGCGATGCCGCCTTCCTCATCCGAGGCGCGGGGCGACTTCTGGACGACGACCTGCTGGATGATCTCCGAGGCGAAGATGTTCAGCTCGACCTCGCGGCCGCCGCTGCCCGACGCCGTGGCCAGGTTGTTGATGCTGACGAAGGTGAAGTCGGCGGGCAGGCCGCGAACGCTGACCCGGCTGCCCAGACCGCGGTTGCGCTCGATGGTCACGCCGGGGATGCGCTGCAGCGCCTCGGCCAGGTTCTGTTCCGGGAAGTTGGCGACGTCGGTGGCGACGATGGCGTCCGAGAAGCCGACGTTGTCGCGCTTGATGTCGATCGCCTGCTCAAGGCTGCGCTGGTAGCTGCCGCCGGTGACGATGACCTCGTCCAGCGTGGCGGCCTCTTCCTGCGGCGCGGCGGCGGTCTGGGCCGAGGCGGCGCCGGCGCTCATCAGGCTGATCGCGGCGGCGCCGCCCATCAGCAGGGCCATGCGGCCGGTGCGGGCCTGGCCGCGATAAAGGGTCGATCCGGTCACTTCGAAATCTCCGCTGGGTCGCTGTTTGACGTCGGCGGCCGCCGTCGGATCAGTCCGTCCGGCATGCGCCCCCGTGGCCCTCAACGACCCCGCGAAGGGAGCCCTCAATGTGTGACAGCAGGTTTCATTCAAACTTCACGGCGGTGTCGCGTTCGGCCGCCGGGCGGGCCCGGGCGAGGGCCGCCTGCACCTCGGCGCGGGCCGCTTCCATGTCGCGCTGGAAGGCGTCTGAGCGCTGCTCGGCCCCATAGATGATCGTGCCCGACAGGATGCCCGCCTCGGCCGCGCTGTAGCTGTGCGAGCCGCAGATGTAGCGGCTCTCGGCGAACTCCCGGCCCCGGGCGTAGAGGATATCCGCCCGTTGCGGCGCCAGCTCCGCCAGGATCATCGCCACATGCATCCCGTGCGCCGAATGGCCGGACGGATAGTCGGGGTTGCCGGCCAGATGGTCGGTCTTCGCCTCGCAGATCGGCAGGTCCGTGCCGATGTAGGGACGCTGCGTGCCCCAGTGATCCTTGGCCACGCCGACGACGGAGCGGTCATTGCCCGACCGCGCCAGAAGGGCGGACAGGATCGGCGCCTCGGCCTCGGTCAGCTCGACGCCCAAGGCGCCGGCGAAATGGTGGAACATGGTTCCGCGCACGTCGTCGATGGCCAGGGTCCAGCGCGCCGTGCCTTCCAGCGCCCGGGTTTCGCGGAAAATCTCGGCATTGGCGCGGTCGCGCGGCGAGCCCGGCTCCGGCGGCGGCGCCAAGGCCACCGTCAGGTCCGGCCGGTCCTCCCGCGCCAGATAGCCGCGCTCCGGCGCGCCGGCGGTCATCTCGATCATCAGCTCGTCGCAGCGCGCCGCCGCCCGCACCGGATTGCAGGCCGCCGCCGTGCCGCCGGTCAGCCGCACCTCATAGGTCGGGAAGCGCGGGTCGGCCCACATGTAGTCGGTGGAGATGTACTGGGCGCCGCTGAACAGGGCGGCGCTGCGGCGGGTGACGTCCCCGGCGCGGGCCTCCGCGGTGTCGGCGTCGGCGCGGGTGCGGACCACGAAGCCCGCCTCCACCGCGGCCCGGATGCGCGCCTGCTCGGCCACCGGATCGTTCAGGGTCAGATAGGCGGCGGCGGGAGACGCCTCGTCCGTGTTCACGAACATCGCCCGGCCTTCCAGCGAAACCCGGTCTCCGCGATAGCTGGCGACCTTCTCCGGACCTTCATCCAGTGCGAAGAAGACCTTGCCGCGCGCCTCGCCCAGCGTCGGCCATCCGCCGGCCAGCACGCCCTCGCGCAGGGTCCGGTGCGATCCGCGCACCTGATCCGGCGTGATCAGCCCATCGTCGCCGAAGACCGACCGGATCTCGGCGTCCAGCGCGTCCCAGGCGGCCGCATCGAAGTCCAGCAGCGCGGTCCCGCCGGGCATCGAGGGGCGACCAGTCTTGGCGTTCAGCATGATCAGGATCGGCGCATGCTCCGGATGGGCGCGCGACCAGTCGCGCACCTCCGTCAGGCACTCCACGAAGGTCAGGCACGAGCTGCGGAAGTCGACGTCCGGCATGTGCAGAACCTTGAAGCCCGGCCGCGACATGGCCTCCGTGAAGGCCGGGCTGAGCGCGGCGCCGCCGCCCAGCGCCGTGCGAGGGCGGGCGAAACGACCACCCTGCGGGTCATGCAGCACGTCGATTTCCAGCTGCCGCGCGCCCGCGTCCAGTTGCAGGTTCAGGGCGCGGTGGCCGTAGTCCAGTCCGATGGCGGCGGGGTTGGCGGCGGTCATCGCCGACAGTTCGTTGCCCGGGATCGCCAGCTTGTAGCTGTTGTGCGTGCCGACCGCCTGCAGGTCGTTCAGTCGGAGCGAATGATCCATCCAGGCGGTCGCGCAAGCGTCGCCGCCCGCCGCGCGCACATCGGCGGCGCCGGGGATGCAGGTCGGATCCGAAGCGCCCGTCATCAGGACGGCCAAGAGGGTGAACATCGTGCGCTCCTTCAACTTCGATGGCGGCCCTCCTAGCCACGCTCCGTGAAGGATCAATGTCGCTCTAGCGGGCCACCCTCAGCGTCACCCCGACCGTTCGCGGCCGCAGGGGCGTCGTCGCCAGCGCCTCTGGCAACCTGAACGGATCACCGAACGAGAAGGTGTTGGCGGCGGTGTTGAACGGGTTTTCGACAAAGGCCGTCACGGCCCAGCGGTCGGACTGCAGGCCCGTCGATATCCGCCCGGTGACATAGTCGCCCATCCGGTATCGACGCTCGGCGTCGAAGGTCAGACGAGAGTCCCCGACATAGTTCACACTGCCTTCGACGATGCCCTCCAGCCCCCAGCCGACCGGCCCTCGCCAGACGGCGTTCACATTGGCCGAGACCGACGGCACGCCGGGCAGACCCGCATCGCCGCGCGAGTTGAAGCTGGGACTGGGGCGGGTGATGCGCGGGTCCGCCAGCAGGGCGTTGGCGCGGATCTCCAGCCCCGGCGTCGGCTTCCAGTTGGTCTCGATCTCGATGCCCTGATTGGCCCCGTCGCCGACATTGACCGCATAGGCCAGGCCGCTGGGCAGGAACTGGTCGCTCTGGATGTCGCGCCAGTCGGTGAAGAAGGCCGCGACGCGGGCCTGGACCCGTCCGTCGTGAAGCAGGGCCTTGGTCCCGATCTCATAGTTCCACAGCGTGTCTCCGTCGTACTCGCGCGTGGGATTGCGCGGTCCGCCGGCGAAGGTCTGGGACAGCGGGCCGGCGGTGTTGAAGCCCCCGATCCGGTGCCCCTGGCTGATCAGGGCATAGACGCTGATCTGCTCGCTGGCCTGATAGTCGAGGCCCAGACGCGGCGAGAAGCCCGTGACCCGGTTCCGACCGTCGAAGCGTCGGTCGTTCGCCTCCTGCCGCACATCGGAGCGGGCCTCATAGTCGAACACGTAAAGGCGGCCGCCGCCCGTCAGTCGAAGGTCGGGCGTCAGCTGCCAGGAGGCCTCGCCGAACAGGGCGACCTCCTCGAGCTGATCCGCCCTCTGCTCCGCATAGGGTGTCCAGACGACGGGCCAGAGGGCATGCACCTCGGTGTCGGACCGCGTGTCGCTCATCGACATGAACCCGCCCAGCAGCCAGTCAAACCCGTCCACAGGGCGCGAACGGAACGAGACCTCTCCGACCAGCAGGTCGATGCCCTTCGTCTCGTCCAGCGCCCCGATGCGACCGTTCGAGCCGAACTGGCGCAGGGCGGTCGAGGCGTCGTAGCGGCTGCGGAAGTCGTGATCGACCCAGGCCAGGGAGGCGTCGAACCGTCCCCAGCCGCCGCGTCCGCGCAGGTTCACCGCCGCCTGCCGGAAGTCATTGGCGTGCGGCTCACGCACCAGATTGGCCCGTCTCAGTCCGCCCAGGGTGCGATAGACATAGTGGGTGTCCTCGGTATCGATCGACTGGCGTACGCCGCTGATATTCAGCGTCCAGTCCGGGGCCAGTTGAAGGGACGCCGCCAGCCGCCCGCCGCGTCGCGACGAGGCGTTCACCCGGCGCAGGCTCAGGCTCACATCGTCGATATAGCCGTCCAGCGTCTCCTCGTAGATCACCGCGCGCACCGCGCCGACACCCTCCGGCAGGGGCAGGTTCAGCACGGCGGAATAGTCGCTGTTGCCGCCGCCGCCCTCGGTGGCCGAGCGGGTGGCGGATACCTCCAGCGCGGGGGCCAGCGGATGGGGCCGCCGGGTGACGATCCGCACCACGCCGCCGATGGGGCCGGTGCCGTACAGGGCGCCCTGTGGTCCCCGCAGGATTTCCACCCGGTCGATGTCCACCAGCTTCAGGTCCGGGTCCGGCGCGCTGTAGGTGATGGGCGCCTGGTTCAGGTACAGCCCCACCGTCGACTGGGTCTGGCCGGTGAAGGCGCCGTCGGACATGCCGCGCAGCAGGATCTTGTTCCGGCCCGAGCCCAGATTGGTCACGGTCATGCCCGCGACCAGCGCGCTGAGGCCATGGGCGTCGATCGCGCCGGCGGTGTCGATCTGCTCCCCCGACAGGGCGGTGACGGGCAGGGCGGCGCTCAGCGGCGAGTCCGGACGCCGTTCGGCGGTCACGATCACATCGCTGAGCTCGGAGGCCGCATCGAGATCGGCTGCAGCAGGCGGCGGAGCCGACGGAGGCGAGGAGGGCGGTCGTCCGGGCGGGGCAGGCGCGGGAGCCGGTTCGGCCCGGCGGATGATGACCGCGCCGCTACGGGTGATCGTCGCCCGGCACCCGCTGCCTGCCAGCAGCCGGTCCAGCGCCTGCTCCAGCGTCATGGCGCCCGTCAGGCCATGGGTCGCGCCGCGACAGGCGGACAGGTCGCCGCCCAGCGAAAACCGCCCCTGCAGCGCCAGATCAAACAGCGCCCCTTCAAGGCGTTGCGGCGGAATGTGAAGGTTCAGGCGCTGGTCCGGGCGCGCCTCGGCCGGCGCGGTGGCCAGCAGCGCCGTCGCGCTCGCGAACAGGCCCAGGCTGATCGGCCCGTGGCGTCCCCGTTTTCGGATCGTCGAAAGTTCAGCGCCCGTCACGCCCGGTCAAATCCACCCTGTCGGGGGATCGGGAGACCTGGACCGGAGCCAGTTCGCGCAACTGTTCCAGCATGATCGCCTCGTCGCCCACCCGCAGGACTCCGGTGAACCGGATCTCCCGCGCCGATGCGGCGACATTAACCGGTTTGCCGAAGTAACGCGACAGATCGTCGCCCACCTGCGCGAGCGAGGCGTCGCGATAGAGAAGGACGCCGTTGCGCCAGGCCGAAGCGTCGGCGGGATCGACCCGGCTGCGGACCGCCGGCGCGTTTCCGACCTGCTCGACCCTCTGACCGGCGGTCAGTCGCAGCGGCGCCTGACCCTCGGCGGGGGTGACGGCGACGACGCCCCGCTCGACGCTGACCGAGAACCGGTCCTCGTGGCTGATCACATTGAAGGCGGTGCCCAGCACCTGCACGCTGTGGCGGTCGGCGGTGATCACGAACGGCCTTTGGACATCGTGCGCAACGTCGAAGGCGGCCTCGCCGTCGGCCAGCGTCACCTCGCGCCGCCCCGGCTTCAGCCGGACACTCAGGTCCGAATGCCGGTTCATGTGGATGGTCGAGCCGTCCGCCAGCTGCACCGTCCGCGGCGCGTCACCGGTGGTGTAGGTCACCGTTTCGCCGGCCGTGAACATCGGCCAGACGCCGACGGCCAGAGCGACCGCCGCGGCGATCCCGACCGCCGGGTAAAGCCAGTTCAGCCTCCGGGCGGGGCGCTTGACGGGGAAGTCCTCATTGGCCGGCAGGATCGATGCGGGAACCTCGTCCAGTTCGACCCACAGCTGTTCGACGCGGTCATAGGCCAGCCGATGGGCGTCATCCGCCTCCAGCCAGTCCTGGAACGCCAGCCACTCCGCCTCGGACGCATCGGCGCCGTTCAGGCGGACGAACCACCCTTGCGCCTGTTCGTCGATGTCGGGGTGAAGGGTCATCTGTCCGTTTGCCGATCCGGAGCCGTTCCGAACGGCCCTCTGAGGTGAGACGTCGCCGCGTCGGCGCCACCTCCAGTTAAAGTCGAAAAGTCTGAAATTCCGGCGCGCATCAGGGCGGGGTCCGTGCGGCCAGAAGCTTCAGGGCCTCCATCATGTGCTTCTCGACGGAGCTTTTCGAGATCTCCAGCCGGGCGGCCACCTCGGCATAGCTTAACCCGTCAAACTTGTGCATCCGGAATATGGCTGCAGTCTTGCGGGGCAGGGTTTCCAGCGCGGCGACCAGCGCCGCCAGCCGCTCGCGGCCGGCCACGACGGCCTCGGCGCTCGGCGCGTCGTCGATGTCCTCGGTCAGGCCCGCGACCTGGGTCGTGTCGCGCCATGCGCCGTCCCGCGCCGCGGTTCTCAGGCTGGAGCGCCGCCGGTCCATCAGCAGGTTGGACGCCAGCTTGTAGAGAAAGGCCCGCGGGTCGCGCACCTCGGTCTCCGGATCGACCCTGGACGCCTTCAGATACAGGTCCTGCAGCAGATCCTCGACATCGGCCGACCCGCCCAGACGCGCGCGCAGGAACCGCGCCAGCGCATCTCGCTGCTCGAAATAGGCGTCGGTCAGGGAAGGCGTCGGCGGCGCAGTCAACTCCGTGCGGCCCTCCCGACCCCGCGATCCCGGATGCGCCGGGCCTCCTGCCTCCCCCGAAGCAGGTCCGTCCGTCATGCCGCGCAGATTCTTTTGAGGCAAGCGCCCGAGGGCGCCGTCTTACCCGAAGAGAGCGTGCAGTCCCCCACATGCGCGCGACCTCACGCCCGGCTCCGGTTCCTGATCGGGGTCGGGCGGTCTGCATCAGGAGGGTAGTGCGATGAAGGCTTCGGCATTCGGATCGGCCTGTTCGGGCGAGCGACCGCTCGCTGCGCGGATCGCGCATGTTTGACCTCTGGCGCTCGGGCTTCGTTCGCAAGCCGCTTTCCCACATTCTCGAACCGGGCGGCCTGAAGGCGGCGGACATCGTCTGGCTGCCGGAAGGGCAGCGCTCGTTCCAGTACTCCGCCGATCCGTTCGGCATCGAGCGGGACGGCGTGCTGACGGTCTTCGTCGAGGCCTTCGACTACCGCGTCCGGCGCGGCGAGATCCATTACGTCCAGTACGACGCCGACAATGCCGTGATCGGGCAGGGCGTGGCCCTCGCCGAGGCCTTCCACCTGTCCTACCCCAGCCTGATCGAGGACGGCGGCGAACTCTATATGCTGCCGGAAGGCTACAAGAGCGGCGGTCTCACCCTGTATCGCTGCGTCCGCTTCCCCGACCAGTGGGAGCCGGCGCATCGTCTGATGGACGTCCCCGCCATCGACGCCACCGTGGTCCGCTCCGGCGGGCGCTGGTGGATGTTCTACGCCCTGCCGGGCGACCAGGACCGCGCCATGCGCGAACTTCACATCGCCTGGGCCGACAGCCTGACCGGCCCCTGGACGCCCCATGCCGGCAACCCGGTGCGCGCCTGCCCCAGGGGCTCGCGTCCGGGCGGTTCGGCCTTTGAACAGGACGGCGTCCTGCACCTGCCGGTTCAGGACTGCGCCGAGGGCTACGGCCGACGCGTTCGTCTGCTGCGCATCGATGAACTGACCCCCGACCGCTTCGCCGCCACCGAGGTGCGCCGGTTCGAACCGGACGGCGTTCTGGACGGTTATACGGACGGGCTGCACACCCTGTCGGGCTTTGGAAACATCACCTGCGTCGACGTGAAAAGCCTGACGCATTCGCCGTTTGAGGGTCGGATCAAGGCACAGTACAAGCTGCGGCGCCTGTTCGGGTTGAACGGCCCGAGCAGGAGCTCCGCCAGAAATGAAGATCGCCGTCGTCATGCCTCGGGGCAGTTTGATGGAGCGGGGGCGCACCAACTCCATGGAGACGGTCGCCGCGGTCCTGAACGCGCGCAGCCGCTACAGAGACGACATTCGAATCATCTGTGACGCCGGTGCGTTGGATCCGGCCCTGCCGGGGCTCGTGACCGTGCCCGCCGGTCTGGGCAAGAACGCCCGCACCCGCGCGGTCGCCGCCCTGTTGCGCGACTTCGGCCCGGATATCGTCGAGTACCATCAGCAACTGGGCCCCGCCGCCGAGCTGGCCAGCGGGCTGCCCGGTCCGATCCACGTCCTGTATCGCCACACCCGCATCAAGCCGCCGGGCAATCCGTTCGAGCGCTTCCGCTACCGCGCGCGCCTGCGGGCGTTCGACCATCTGCTGTTCGTCAGCGAGGCCGCCACCGAGGAGTTTCGCGCTGACTACCCCCGCTTCGGCGGTTCGGTCTCGGCGGTCTGCAATCCCATCGACGTCGAGGACTGGCGGGGTGACGTCGAGGATCGCGATCCGCTGATCCTGTTCGTCGGCCGGGCCATGCAGGAGAAGGGGCTGGACGCCTTCTGCGCGGCGCTGGCCACGGTGCTGGATCGTCATCCCGACTGGCGCGGCGCCCTGATGCTGGGCGACTGGGAGAAGCACGAGGCCTGGGCCGCGCCTCATGTCCGGGCGCTGGACCGTTTCGGCGATCGCGTTCAGGTGCACCGCTCGGCCCCCATCGCCAAGGTCATCGAACTGACCCGCCGCGCCGCCATCGCCGTCACCCCCTCGCGGGTGGCCGAGGCGCTGGGGCTGACCGCGCTGGAGGCCCATGCCGGGGGCGCGGCCCTGGTGTCGTCCGGCCGCGGCGGCCTGCGCGAGGCCAGCGGCGACCATGCGCTCTACGTCGATCCGCCCGAGGCGCCCGGTCTGGCCGAGGCCATGCTGCGGCTGGTCGAGGATCCCGCCCTTCGCCTGTCGATGGCCCGCGCGGGCCAGGCGCACGTCATCGCCATCCACAGCCCCGTCGTCCGGACCGGCCAACTGGACGATCTTCGCGCACGACTGCTGGACCAACGCAGCGTCGGCTCTGTCTCTGGCCAACCGACCCGCTCCCCCGCATGATCGGCCGGTCGCCGGTTTCACCCATGTTTGATCGAGGCACGCCATGGGCGGACGCACCTTTCTGACCAACCTCTTCTTCGGCAAGGAAGCCGCCGCCCGGCGGGCTGTGGCGAAGACGAAGTCGATCCGCGACCTGCCGGACCGCAAGCTGCTGGCCGAGGCCTACATCCCGGCCTTCGCGGCGGATGGCGGGCGCATCCTGTGGGTCGGCTGCCGCGCCTATACCGCCACCGACTACGCCGCCCTGGAGACGCAGGGCGCCGAGGTCTGGACCACGGACATCGACCCGGCCGCCGCGCGCTGGGGCCGAGAGGGCCGTCACCGCACCGGCGACCTGTGCGAGATCGATCAGGTCTTCCCCGACCTCACCTTCGATGCTGTGATCTGCAATGGCGTTCTCGGTTTCGGCGTCGATGAGGTCGAGGCCCAGCGCCGCGCCTTCGCCGCCATGGCCGCCATCCTGCGCCCCGGCGGGCGGCTGCTGCTGGGCTGGAACAACGACAAGATCGCCGATCCTGTCGCCGCCGGCCTGCCTGACGAGTGGTTCGTCGCCGCCGACCACGCGGGCCAGCCCGCCCGCGTCCGCTTCGACGCCGTCACCCACGTCTATGACAGCCTGATCCGCCGCTAGGCCGGTCGCGCCGTCGACTTGCGGGGGATCAGGGTCGGCGCCGCTCGCGAGATCGGATCGCCATGCGTGTCCGGCCCCTCGATCAGCAGCTCCAGCGCCCTTGCCGCCACCTGATCGAACGGGATGCGGACGGTGGTCAGCGGCGTCGGCAGGTGGCTGACGATCGGGATGTCATTGTAGCCGACCACGGACACCTCGCCCGGTACGTTCAGTCCGGCCTGGGTCAGGGCCGACACCGCGCCGATGGCGGTGTTGTCATTGACGGCGAAGATGGCGGTCGGCCGCTCCGACAGGGCGATCAGCTGGCGCGCGGCCCGGTGTCCGCCCTCCAGGCCGAAGGTCGAGGGCACGACCCATTCGGGCCGGACCTCGATCCCGGCCTCGGCCATCGCCTGCCGATAGCCCTCGACGCGGCCGACGGCGTTCGAGGCGTCCGCCGGTCCGGCGATCAGGCCGATCCGCCTGTGCCCCAGGTCGATCAGATGTCGGGTCGCCAGAAAGCCTCCCAGCCGGTCGTCGCCGACGGAGGAGGGGTGAATGTCATCCGTCCGCAGGGCCAGCACGAAGCGCACGCCGTGGGCCGCCAGCCGCTCGGCGAAGCCGTCGCCGATTCGCGCCGTCGCCAGCACCAGACCGTCCACGCCCCGGGCCAGCAGCATGTCCACGGCCCGCTGGTTTGCGGCCGGATCATCGTCCGTGGTGGCCACGATGGTGAAGCGTTGATGCCGTCCGGCCGCCTTCGCCAGGGCCTCATAGAGCATGGCCATGACAGTGTCGGTCAGGCGCGGCACGATGACGCCGATCATCCCGGTCGAGCCCCGGCGCAGATTGGCCGCCGACACGTCGCGGACATAGCCCAGCTCGGCCGCAACCCGCCGCACCAGCTGCGCCGTCTCGCTGTTCGAGGGACGGGCGCGCTCGTCCAGGAAGCGGGAGACGCTGCTCTTCGACACGCCGGTCGCCCGCGCGATGTCGAGGATGGTCACGCGACCGTTGTCCCCCCTGGTGTCCGTCATCGTTCGCCCGGCGCTCCCTGCGCGACATCTCGACGCCGGGCTTGACGCCCCTTGAGTCGAATGTAAAGTGGGAACGTTCCCGGCATCGTTCCCATTCAGTGATGCCCATAAGAAACTCCAGAGAGGATTTCCCCATGAGCGTCATGGATCTGCGCGGCCTCAGCCCGGCTCCGGTCACCGTCTTCACCCGTGATGGCGAGGTCGACTACGCCGCCAACGCCCAGCTGGCCAAATGGCTAGTGTCGATCGAGGGCGTGAAGAGTCTGGTCATCCTCGGCCACGCCGGCGAGGGCACCTTCCTGACCGTTGAAGAGCGCCTGAAGCTGATCGAAACCTATGCCGAGGCCGTGGACGGCGCCGTGCCGATCATCGCCGGCATCACCGGCGAAGGCACCAAGGTCGCCGCCGAGGAAGCCAAGGCCTCGAAGGCCGCCGGCGCCACCGGCGCCCTGGTCTATCCGAACCACGGCTGGCTGCGTTTCGGCTTCCAGAAGGGCGCCCCGCAGGACCGCTACAAGGCGATCTGGCAAGAGTCCGGCCTTGAATGCATCCTGTTCCAGTACCCGGACGCCACCAAGGCTTCCTACGATCTGCAGACCCAGATCGACATCGCCACGCAGGACGGCGTCGTCGCCACCAAGAACGGCGTGCGCAACATGAAGCGCTGGTACACCGAGATTCCCGAGCTGAAGAAGGCTGCGCCCGAGCTGCAGGTCCTGTCGTGCCATGACGAATGGCTGCTGCCGACCATGTTCGACGTTGACGGCCTGCTGGTCGGCTACGGCAACATCGCGCCGGAACTGCTGGTCAAGCTGATCGAGGCCGGCAAGGCGCAGGACTATCCGGAAGCCCGCCGCATCTTCGAGCAGCTGCTGCCGGTGACCAAGGCCGTCTATCACCGCGGTTCGCACATGGAGGGCACCGTCGCCCTGAAGCTGGGCCTCGTGAAGCGCGGTGTGCTCGACCACGCCACCATCCGCGAGCCGCTCAAGAACCTGGGCGAAGCCGCCGAGAAGGAAATCTTCGCCGCCTTCGACGCCGCCGGCATCGGTCCGGTCTCGGCCTCGGCGATCGCCGCCGAATAATCCGGATGTCCCCGCGTCGAAAGGCGCGGGGACCTTCCGCATTCAGGGAGGTGCCGCACCGGCCCTGAAACGCGTATCACCGCATCGATGGCCCCTCAGAAGAGTCACGGTGCAAGGGAAGAAACAGCCAGGCGTCGTCGGTCGGGGGACCGACGCGCCCGAAAGGAATGTCATGTCGCACCGTGACGCCGTGGACGCAGCCAAGCCCGTCCCCGCTACGACAACGATCCCGAAGCGGTCGTTCTTGAGCAAGCTCGCCCTCGCAGGGCCCGCCTTCATCGCCGGCGCCTGGCAGTTCGGCCCGGGCAACCTGGCCTCGGCCATCGAGGCCGGCAGCGCCTTCGGTTATGCCCTGATCTGGGTGATCATCGTCTCGACCATCCTGATGATCTTTTTCACCGACATGAGCGTGCGGGTCGGCATCGCCTCGCCCTATTCGATGATCGGCACGATCAAGCACACCCTCGGCAAACCCGTGGGCGTCCTGGCCGGCTTCGGGGTCTTCTTCATCACCCTGTGCTTCTCGGTCGGCAACGCAGCCGGTTCCGGCCTGGCCCTGTCGATGCTGTTCGGCGGCAATGCGATCCTGTGGACCCTGGCCGTCACCCTGGCGGTCGCCTTCATCCTGTTGGTCCGCAACGTCTACAAGACCATCGAGCGGGTGCTGCTCTGTCTGGTGATCCTCATGTCACTGGGCTTCATCGCCAGCGCCTTCATGGCCCGCCCGGACTGGGCCGCCAGCCTGGCCGGCAGCCTGCCCAGCTTCCCGCCGGGCGCCGAACTTCTGATCGTGGCGCTCGTCGGCACCAATTTCTCGATCAACGCGGCCTTCTTCACCAGCTACGCCACCAAGGCCCGCAAGGTGCGCGCGGACCAGTACGCCGACACCACTGTCGGCGACACCATCCCGGGCATTGTGGCGCCGGGCATCATGACGGCGCTGGTCATCATGGTCGCCGCCGCCGTGCTGGGTCACACCGGCCAGCGCGTGGAGACCCTGCCGCAGCTCGCCGGGGTGTTCGAGCCGCTCGCCGGACAGGTCGGCTACTACGTCTTCGTCACCGGCTTCTTCGCCGCCGCCTTCTCCTCGATGCTGGCCAACGCCACCGCGGGCGGCACCCTGCTGTCCGACGGCCTCGGCTGGGGCGGATCGTTCGACGATGTGCGCACCAAGCTGCTGGTCGGCTGCGTCCTGACCTTCGGCCTGCTGGTCGTCGCCTTCGCGCCGGGTTCGCGGGTCCAGCTGATCATCCTGGCCCAGGCCATGACGGTTCTGGTCGCCCCGCTGCTCGGCGTGCTGCTGGTCCTGATGGCCAACAACAAGCTGCTCGGCGCCCTGCGCAACAAGTGGTGGCAGAACGTCTTCGGCGGCCTTGGCCTGATCTCGATCTTCGCCACCAGCATCCTGCTGGTCCTGACCCTGACGGGTGTGGTCGCGCGCTGACGCGACCCCCCGCGCCCCGCTCCTCCCCGGAGTTCCCCGCCGGATCGTGACGACCGGCGGGGAGGGCGCAACGCACAGACCCCCGAAGGAGACCCCCATGACGGTTCACACCGACCGGCGCGCCCTGCGCCGTGGGCGCAGCCTCGCCCATTCCCTTTCCTGTCTGACGATCCCGGCCCTCATGGCCATCGGCGCTCCGGCCCTCGCGCAGGAAGCCCCCGCCACCGCCGAGCCCCAGCCCTATCCCCGCAACGCCATCGGCGTCGGCCCCGTCATCGGCGGCTATGGCGAGGCGCGCTGGGCCGAGGACTGGTCCGCCCTGCGCGATCCCGAACGCCGCAAGGACGTCTGGGACCGGCTGAAATACATCCCCCTGTCCGATGACGGCGACGTCTGGCTCAGCCTGTCCGGCGAGATGCGCGCCCGCACCGCCCTGACCACCAGCCCGGGCCTGCAGGACCGGCCGGACCAGCGCCTCGACACCCTGCGCCTCGTCGGCGGCGCGGACCTGCGCGTCGGTCGTCACCTGCGCTTCTTCGGCGAGGTCGCCCACGGCAACGCCGGCGGCGACAACTACGGCAGTCCGGTCGGGGCCATCCGCAACGACCTCGCCGTCACCCAGGCCTTCGTCGATGTCATGGGCGAGATCGGCGGCTATGAGGTCGGCGCCCGCTACGGTCGCCAGTTCTTCCTCGACGGCTCGCCCTATCTGGTCAGCACCCGCAACGGCGCGACCATCCTGATGCCCCACAACGGCGTAAGGGCCTGGGTTCGCGGCCAGAACTGGCGCGCCGACGCCTTTGATCTGCGCCCGACCCTGTTCGGGACCGGCGACGCCTCCGACGATCGCAGCGACAAGGGCCGTCGCTTCAGCGGGGTGAACCTCAGCACCCGCGTTCCGTCCGACTGGGTCGCCGGTTCGCGCCTCTTCTTCGATCCCTTCATCTGGCGCCAGACCATGGACGCCCGCCGCTGGGGCCCGGTCACCGCACACGAGGAACGCAACTATGTCGGCGCCCGCCTGTGGGGACAGGCTGGTCCGGTCCAGATGGACTGGTCCGTCGCCCATCAGACCGGCGACTTCGGCGGTCGCGACATCGAGGCGCTGAACGTCTTCACCAACCAGAGCATGGCGGTGGGCGAGGGGGCGAACGCCCCGCGCGTGAGCCTGCGGGTCGACTACGGCTCGGGCGGCGGCGCCTATGACGGCGGGACCATCCGCAACGCCGTGACGCCGATGGGCGTGCCGATCTTCTACAGCTACCAGAACGTCTTCAACCCGGTGAACATGATCGCCGTGGTGCCGGGCGTCACCGTCCGGCGCGGCAAGACCGCCGTCACCGGCGAGGTCCAGCTGACCTGGCGCGCGTCCGAGCGTGACGCCGTCTATCGCGCCACCGACCTGCCCTATGCGGGCACGGAAGCCGTGGACGGCACGCGCGTGGGCGAGGTCTGGCGCTTCCAGGTCGTGCACAACCTGTCGCCTCGCGTCAGCCTGCTGGGCCGCTACGAACATCTGGCCGCCGGCGAGGTGCTGCGCGACGCCGGCTATACGAACTCGGACTATCTGACCGCCTGGGTGAACCTGCGGTTCTAAGCCCGATCAGCGCGGCTGGACGGTGGTGTAGTGGATCAGGTCAAAGCGGATCTGCACATTGATCGTGCAGTCCGCGCCGGCCACGCCCTTCAGCGCCTCGGCCAGCCGCGCGCCCAGCTCGCGCGCGAACGCCTCGTCCCGATGCGGCTTGGGCAGCATGGACAGGCTCAGGAAGACATGGCTGTGCAGGAAGTCGGCGACTCGATGCGCCCGGCCCTTGCATACGCCCGAAGCCGTGTCGAAGTCGCCGATCACCGTCTGGATCGCCTGCAGGGTCTCGACCGGCGCCAGGGTCTGGTCAGCGGAGTAATAGAGATCGGCCTGCGGCATCGGGGGCTCCGTATATGAGGCTCGCCCACTTCAACGCACACGCCCCGGTCGGGACGCTTCAACGGCGGGCGAAGGGGGGCGGTGGCGGACAGAGAGGGATTCGAACCCTCGGTACGCTTTCACGTACACACGCTTTCCAAGCGTGCGCGATCGACCACTCCGCCACCTGTCCGTTTCCACGACGCGTCGTAGAGCGCCGGACGGTCCATCCGGCGAGGGGCGCTGATTAGAACAGTCAGACCCCCTCGGCAAGCGCCTGTTTAGGCCCCATATGGGCGAAGAACGATTTGTCCGGAGTTCTCCCATGCTCTCGCAGAAGACCACCCTGCCCACCGCCGCCGCCGCCCTGCCGGGCCGAGACACGCCCCTGCACACCGACGAGGTCCATTTCGTCACCGGTCGCCCGCTGAAAGGGCCGTATCCGGAGGGCTTCCAGACCGCCATTTTCGGCATGGGCTGTTTCTGGGGCGTCGAGCGCATCTTCTGGCAGCTGCCGGGCGTCTGGGTGACCTCGGTCGGCTACACCGGCGGCCTCACGCCCAATCCGACCTATGAGGAGACCTGCACCGGCCTCACCGGCCATACCGAGGTGGTCAAGGTCGTCTTCAATCCGGCGGAGATCAGCTACGGCGAACTGCTGAAGGCCTTCTGGGAAAACCACGACCCGACCCAGGGCATGCGTCAGGGCAATGACATCGGCACCACCTACCGTTCGGCCATCTATTATCTGAATGATGCGCAGAAAGCCGAGGCCGAGGCCTCGCGCGACGCCTATCAGGCCGCCCTCGACAAGGCCGGGCGCGGTCAGATCACCACTGAGATCACCGAGGCCGGGCCCTACTATTTCGCCGAGGACTACCATCAGGGCTATCTGGCCAAGAACCCGGCCGGCTACTGCGGCATCGGCGGCACCGGCGTGGTCTGCCCGATCGGCATCGGCGTTTCGGCCCCCGAGGCCGTCTGACCATGGACAGGGCAGGGATAGGCAAGGTCTGCCTGGCCCTGCCCGGGGCCACGCTGGACCACCCGTTCGGCGACGACCACGACGCCTATCGCATCGGCGGCAAGATGTTCGTCATGGTCGGCGGCGAGGGCGGGGTGTCCTTCAAGGTCTCCGACATCGCCTATGAGGTGCTGACGGAGGAGGGCCGCGCCCGCCCGGCGCCCTATCTGGCCCGCGCCAAATGGGTGAACCTGCCCGATCCTGCCGCCTGGCCCGACGACGAACTGGCCGACCATTTCGCCATCGCCCATTCGATCGTCGCGGCGAAGCTGACGCGGAAGCAGCGGGCGGAGCTGGGGCTGGGCTAGGCCGCTCACGCACCCTTTCGCGAAACGACGATTTTTGAATTTGTCGAAATCGCAAAGCGGTGGTCTCCTTCGCCTCTCGGGGGAGACACATCATGCTCATCAGACACACTGCGCTTCTCGCGGCCTGCGCCCTTGGCCTCGCCGCCTGCCAGCCCGCGCCGGAGACGGCCGCCGTCGCCGAGGGGCCGCGGGTGATCGCCGCCACCGATATCGAGGCGGGCCGCTATCTGGTTCTCACCGGGGGCTGCAATGACTGCCATACGCGGGGCTATCCCCAGAGCGGCGGCAACGT
The DNA here is from genome assembly GCF_042666595.1 of Brevundimonas sp. GCM10030266. Taxonomy (NCBI): domain Bacteria; kingdom Pseudomonadati; phylum Pseudomonadota; class Alphaproteobacteria; order Caulobacterales; family Caulobacteraceae; genus Brevundimonas; species Brevundimonas sp. GCM10030266. Next base: position 83,131 of record NZ_JBHTCY010000003.1, on the reverse strand, counting down.
GCCGGAAAGCGAGTGGCTGACGGGGACCGGCATGGGTTTCCATGGCCCGTGGGGCACCAGCTATCCTCATAACCTGCGCCTGACCGTGGCCGGAATGAGCGAGGACGACTGGGTCGAGATGCTGAACACCCGCGAGGCCCTGCCGCCCATGCCCTGGCCCAGCGTCCGCGCCATGAACGACGCCGACAAGCGGGCGATCTACCGCTACATCAAATCCCTGCCGCTGGCGGGCGAACCGGCGCCGACGGCGTTGCCGCCCGGACAGATCCCGACCACCCCCTATGAAAACATGACGCCGGTGATGCCGGGGGCCTAGCGCGCCTTCTCCCCGGCGATCCAGCGATCCATCCGCTCGTCCAGCAGGGCCATCGGCAGCGGGCCGTCGACCAGCAGGGCGTCGTGGAAGCGGCGCACGTCGAAGCGGTCGCCCAGCTCCGTCTCCGCCCGCGTTCGGATGGCGCGCAGGCGAATCTCACCCACCTTGTAGGCCGTCGCCTGACCCGGCCAGCCGATGTAGCGCTGCAGCTCGGTCTCGATGTTGTGCGGGGCCAGGGCCGAGTTGTCGCGGAAGCAGGCGCGGGCCTGTTCGATGTCCCAGCCCAGCCAGTGAATCCCGGTGTCCGCCACCAGACGGCAGGCGCGCCACATCTCGTAGCTGAGGCGACCAAACCGCTCATAGGGCGTGCGGTAGAAATTCATCTCCTCGCCCAGGAACTCGGCGTACAGGCCCCAGCCCTCAACGAAGGCGGTCACATCCACGCTGCGGCGGAAATAGGGGCCTTCCTCGGCCTCCTGCTGCAGGGCGATCTGCAGGTGGTGGCCGGGCACCGCCTCATGCAGGGTCAGGGCCGGCAGTTCGTACAGCGGGCGCTGGTCCAGCTTGCCGGTGTTGACCATGTAGCCGCCGGCGATGCCGTTCTCCATCGAGCCGGGGAAGTAGCGGCCGGTGGTGTAGTTGGCCTCGATCTCCAGCGGCACGGGACGCACGCCGTACGGGGTGCGCGGCAGGGTGCCGAACAGGGCAGGCAGGCCGTCGTCCGACCGCTTGGCCATCTCCGAGGCCTTCTCCAGCAGCTGCTCCCGGCTGGTGGCGTAGAACTGCGGATCGGTGCGCAGGAAGTTCAGGAAGCTGGCGAAATCGCCGGTCCAGCCCGCGGCCCGCATCTCGGTGTCCATCCGCGCCCGGATGCGCGCCACCTCCTGCAGACCCAGCTGGTGCACCTCGTCCGGGGTCATGTCGGTGGTGGTGTAGCCACGCACCAGGAAGGCGTAGAGCTCACGCCCGCCGGGTCGGTGCGCCAGGCCCAGGGTCTCGGGCGCGCGGGGCAGATAGTCCTCACGCAGGAAGCGCGCCCACTCCCGCCGCTCGGGCATGATGCGGTCGGCGACCACGGCCCGGGCGCGGGCGGTCAGGGCCGCCTGCTGCTCGGCCGGGATCGAGGCGGGCAGGGCGGCGAACGGCTTCAGCAGCGGATCGGCCTCCGGCGTCAGCGCCGCCTCCGGGTCGATCAGGGTCAGGGCGTTCTCGACGATGGAGCGGGGCTGGACCAGTCCGCTCTCCAGTCCCCGCTGCGCCGCCGCCCTCTGGTCGCTGTAGAAGCGCGGCAGGCCTTCCAGCCGGGCGATGTAGAGCTCGGCGTCCTGCGCATTGGTGATCCGCGTCACCGCCGCCAGATAGCCCGCCGTCTGGCCCGGCCCGCCCTCGGAGCTGAAGGCGTCGATGCGGCCGGTGTCCAGCGGGATGCGATCCCGCGCGCGCTGGATGACATAGGTCAGGAAGGCGTGGTTCAACCGGTCGTCCGGCGTCAGCGTCGCCGCGTCCAGCGCCGCCAGCCGGTCGGCGAATCCCTTCAGCACCGGCTCCTGCGCGACCTCGAAGGCGCGGGAGGCGTCGGGCAGCCGGCCCTGCGCGGTCCGGTCGCCCTCCATCCCGGCCGTGATCGGATCGACCGACCGCAGATAGGCCTCATAGTCGGTCAGGATACGCGCCAGCGCCGCGTCCTCCGCATGCCGAACGACCGGCGTCGGCGTCGGCGTCTGCGCCAGGGCGACGGGCGCGGCGCAGACGGCCAGCAGGGCCGCGGCCGAGGCGGCGAGAATGGTCTTCTTCATTTGGGGGCTCCCTCCCGGATCCGGGGGCGGACTGCACCGGAGCGGAGCCTTTACGTCAACCGCAGAAGGCGAAGAACCGTTCGACCCGGTCGCCCGAGCCCGGCTGGGGCGCGTAGGCGTGCCGCTCTCCGCCTTGCCACAGCGCCAGCCAGCCGACGCGGCGGAAACGCTGGAAGACAGGGTCGCCGGCCTTGGCCTCGGCGGTCAGGAACAGGCCGTCATTCAGCTCCGAAGGCTCGGACAGGGCCGGGTAACGCTCGGTGTCGCCGCCTGATTCCAGATGAAACTCGGCGTCGGCGCCTTCAGGGGCCAGGGCGCTCAACGCCAGTCGCCCGGTGTTCTTCCCGCATTCCATGCCGATCCGCAGATCATCGCTTTCTTCCAGCCCGTAGGCCAGCAGCGCCGCGTCGCCGTCCTGATGGAAGAACCAGTCATAGCCGTCCACCGGCGCGGGCGAGCCTGACGCGGCGACGGTCAGGCCCATGCCCGGCTGGGAGGTCGTGCCGCACGCCGCCAGAGCCAGTGTCAGGCTGGACAGCACGAGCAGGGCAGGGGCGCGCATGGAAACCTCCGGATCAGCCGGAGCAAAGTTCCGCGAACCGGCGCAGCTTGGCAAGATGGGCGGCGGGCACCTCGACGGTTCTGCGCTGGTCACCCACAGCCACGCCCAGCGGGCCGCCGGCGGCGAAGGCGGCAAAGACCGGGTGATCGGTGCGCAGGGCCAGCTTCAGGCTGCCGCCCCGCCCGGCCTGGGCCTCGGCGACGGCGGCGGCGCTTCCGGCCGTGATCCGCGCCATGCCGGGCGTCGCCTGCTCCCCGCCATAGACGGTCAGCCGTGCGACATTGCTGCCGGGCTCGCACTCCAGCGTCGAGCGCAGGTTGGCGGTGTCCGGCACCTCATTGGCCAGCACCACGGGCGTGTCGTCGCTGTACAGGGTCCAGGTCCAGGCGGCCTCGGACGGCGCCGGCGCCGCATTCTGCGGCCACAGGGCGAGGGCCGCGGCGGCGGCCAGGATGGCGATCATGGGTTCAGCCCCCGCTGAATTGTTTCCGACCCTAAGACGTGGTCAGACGTGATCGGTTCCGCAATAGGCGAAGAAGCGATCAATCAGCGCCCGCTCCGCGGCGGTCGCCGTCAGCTGGAACTGTCCGGCCTCGCCCTCGACGGTCAGTCGGCCCGTGCGGGCCATGGCCTGCATGGTCGGGTCACGCAGGGAGATACGGGCCTCGTCCTCCATCCCGCCGGTCATCGGGTCGATGGCCGCCTCGGTCAGGGAGGCGCGCATCAGGCGGGGGCTGGCGGGCTGGACGTCGCCATAGACGATCGCCTGCGCGCGACCGGGCTCGCAGGTCATCATCAGCGCCAGCTGGTCCGAATTCTCGACGCCATAGGCCAGCTTGGCCATGGCGCCCTCATTGCTGAGATGCCAGCCCATGCCCGGCTGCCCGGCCTCCACATTGGTGGCGCTGGACTGCGCGGCGAAGGCGATCAAGCCCAGGGCGGCGACGGCGGGGATGGCGAACTTCAACATGGACAAACACTCACCTCTGATCGGCAAACGTTGATGTCCGTTAAGAGTTCACGGCTCAGCTGAACGCTGGCTGACGAAATTGGCGCAGGAGCCCAGGCGGGCGGGGGCTGCAGCTCGGAAAGTGGCTAGTGGCTAGTGGCTAGTGACTAGCGGTTCGATGTGGCCCGGTGCGGAGATCGACCGGGAACCGGTCGTTCAACCGCCACCCACTAATCACTAGCCACTAGCCACTTTCCGGCCCCCGTCAGAGCCGGTTGGCCGCCACCCGCCACCGGCCGATCAGAACGGCGAGAACCGCTCCACCAGCGACTGGGCGGCCGGGGTGGCCTGCATGCGGCTGATGTCGCCACGGCCGCCGTAGCTGATGCGGGCCTCGGCGATCTGGGTGTGGTTGATCGTGTTGGCGGCCGAGATGTCCTCGGGGCGCACGATGCCGGCGACGGTCAGTTCGCGCACTTCGCGGTTGGTGCGCACTTCCTGCCGACCCTGGATGATCAGGTTGCCGTTGGGCAGCACGTCCGACACCACGGCGGCGATGGTCAGGCTGACCTTCTCGGCCCGGTTCACCGAACCGTTGCCCGAGGCGTTGGACTCGCCCTCCATGCCGACCATGTTGGCCGGGTCGAAGCCGCCCGGGAAGGCCCGGCCGATGCTGCTTTCCAGCCCGAAGAAGTTGGTCACCCCGCCCGAGGCCGAGTTGGTGCGGCTGCGGTTGGTCGAGTTGTTGGTCTGGGCGCGGTCGTCGATGTCAATGTTGACCGTCAGGATGTCGCCGACGCGGCGGGCGCGCTGGTCCCCGAAGAAGGTGCGGGCGCCCGTGCGCCACAGGCTGTTGGCGCTGGCGGCGCGGTCGGCGCGCTGCTGCTCGGCCGAGGGCAGATAGACCTGATGGGCGGGCACCATGGCCGCCGGGTAGTTGATGGCCGACAGGTCGGGGCCGCGCACGGCCTCGATGGCGGTCGAACAGGCGCCCAGCGACAGGGCGGACAGGGCGGCGGCGGTCAGGATCACGGCTTTACGCATGGGACTTTCCCCTATCGGGCGGCGAACTGTTGGGTGCGGGCGTTCTGGGCGGCGGGACCGGCGATGGCCCGGCCGGGCCCGGTGGCCACGGTGTCGATGACGCGGTTGGATTGCAGGTTGCGGACCGCCAGCGGCTGGCCTTCCGCGGCATTGCCCTCGGCCCGGCCGGTGATGGTCAGGCGGACGCCGCCGGTCTCGTAGATCACTTCGACCATGTCGTTGCGGCTGATCACCCGCTGGCCCGGAACGGCGCGAGCGGGGGCGGCGTAACCGGCCGGAGCGACCATCGCGGGCGCGGCGGAGGCGGCTCCGCCCGGCGCCATGCCGGCGTCGCGCACGACGACGCGGCGCAACCCGGTCGGATTTGCCCAGTGCAGTCCCGCCTGACGCGCCAGGCTCTGCAGCTGGCCGGCCTCGAACACGATCGAGGGGCCGGCGCGACGACCGACGACCACATTGGCCGCGCCGTCCGCGCCGTCGAAGATGTCGCCCAGGGTGACCTGGCCGTCGGAGTCCACCGGATTGGCCTTCAGCGTCACCGGGCCGGCGAGGGCAGGCCCCGCGAGCGCCAGCGTCAGGGCGCTGACGGCGGCCAGGATCAGGGACTTCACGACTTCACCTGCGCGCTGACCGACAGCATCTGGTCGGCGGTGGTGATGACCTTGGAGTTCATCTCATAGGCCCGCTGGGCGATGATCAGGGCCGAGATTTCCGACACCGCGTCGACGTTCGAGGACTCGGTGAACTTGTGAAGGATGTCGCCGTAGCCGATCTCGCCGGGGGCTCCGACGTTGGCCGGGCCCGACGCCGCCGTCTCCAGCAGCAGGTTGTCGCCGATGGCTTCCAGGCCCGCCTCGTTGAAGAAGGTCGCCAGCTCCAGCTGCCCGACCACCTGCGGGGCGGTATTGCCGTCCGTGAAGACCTGCACCTGGCCGGACTTGGAGATCTGAACGTCGACCGTGTCCTGCGGGATGTTGATGTTCGGCTGCACCGCATAGCCGTCGTCGGTGACCAGCTGGCCTTCGCCATTGATCGAGAAATTGCCGGCGCGGGTGTAGGCGGTCTCGCCCGACGGCATCAGGATCTGGAAATAGCCCTGACCGTCGATGGCCATGTCATACCGGCCGCCGGTCAGTTGCGGCGTGCCCTGTTCGGTGATGCGATAGACCGCGCCGGCCTTCACACCGGCGCCGATCTGGATGCCGGTCGGGACGACCGTGCCCTGGGTCGAGGACTGCGCGCCCATGCGTTCCAGGTTGTGGTAGAGGAGATCCTGGAACTCTGCCCGTTGGCGCTTGTAGCCAATGGTGTTCATGTTCGCGATGTTGTTGGAGATGACCTCCACGTTCAGCTGCTGGGCTTCCATGCCCGAAGCTGCGGTTCTGAGTGCGCGCATGTCTCAGTCCTCCCTTACGAAGCCCGGCCCAGACGCTCGACGGAGCGACGGGACAGGTCGGTGGTGTTCTCGATCATCCGGGTCACGCTCTCGTAGGCGCGCTGGATCTCGATCAGGTTGGTGATCTCGAGGATCGAATTGACGTTGGAGCCTTCCAGCATCCCCTGACGCACCCGGGCGTCGGTGGCTTCCATGGCCGCGGCGTTGGAGGCGTTGCGGTACAGGCCGTCGCCGCTCTTCTCGAGCGCGCCCAGGCTGTCGAAGCGAACGACCGTCAGGCGGCCGACGACCTCGTCCTCCTGGCTGATGGTGCCGTCGGCGCCGACCGAGATCGGGCCGCGCTGCGGGTCCACGATGATCTCGCCGCCGTCGCCCAGCACCGCCTTGCCCTGTTTGGTGGTCAGGCGGCCGGTCGGGTCCAGGGTGAAGCCGCCGTCACGGGTGTAGGCCTGGCCGGCGCCGTCCTGCACGGTGAAGAAGGCGCCTTCGCCCTCGATGGCGAAGTCCAGCGAGCGGCCGGTTTGCGACAGCGCACCCTGGCCGAAGTCGCGGCCCACGCCGTTGTCCAGCACGAAGCTGACGCCGGGACGCACGAAGGCGTTGCGGGCCCGCTCGCCGACTTCCTCGCCGACCATCAGCTGCTCGACCTTGAAGCCGGTCGTGTCCGCGTTGGCGATGTTGTTGGCGACGATGTCCAGCTCGCGCCGAAGCGTCATCTGGCGGGACAGTCCAACATAGGCGGCGTTTTCCACGGGCGGCTCCTTTCGCCCTTCGCCGTCGCAACGGTCGTGCCAACAGGGTTAATTCAGTCGTGGTGGGGGTTTCAGCGGCAAAGCTGCATTTGGCACCCGGCAGGATTTGCCGATCGTAAACGGCTCGTTAACCAAAACAGGTCGATTTTGGAGCCTGAGATTCTCGGGGCGCGGGGCGCATGCTGAAGCTGGGCAAGAAGAAGGACGCGGACGCCAACCTGCCCGCCGTCACGGACGGCGAGGGCGGTGAAGGCGAGGGCGCGCCCGCCAAGAAGAAAATTCCCCTGCTGTTCATCATCATCCCCGCCGCCGTCGTCCTGCTCGGCGGAGGCGGCGCGGCCGCCTTCATGCTGATGCAGCCCAAGCCCGCCGCCGCCGAGGGCGAGCATGGCGAGGCCGCCGGCGACCACGGCGAGAAAAAGGGCGGCGACCACGGCAAGAAGTCCGAGAAGAAGGGCGGCGATCACGGCGGCGGCGCGGAAGGCGAGGCCAACCCCGCGCTCGGCGTGATCAGCGAAGGCCCCGATGGCGTCACCTTCTTCACCCTCCCGGACCTGCTGGTGAACATCCAGGCCGAGAACGGTCGCCCGTCCAACATGAAGCTCAAGCTGACGCTCGAGATGCAGGACCCCGAGGTGGCCTACAAGCTCCAGGGTGAGATGCCGCGCCTGAACGACATGTTCCAGGGCTTCCTGCGCGAACTGCGCCCCGAGGATCTGGCCGGATCCGCCGGCAGCTTCCAACTGCGCGCCGAGATCCTGCGCCGCGTCAATCTGGTCGCCGCGCCGGGCAAGGTCGACGCCGTCCTGATCGAAGAAATGCTGGTGCAGTAGCCCATGACGGACGCCGCCTTCGCCGATGAGAATGATCCGTTCGCCGAGCCGCTGGCCGACGAGCGTCCCATCGCGACCGAACGCGTCCTGAACCAGGACGAGATCGACAGCCTGCTGGGCTTCGATCTGGGCGACGACGACGGCAACGAGCGTTCGGGCATCCGGGCGATCATCAACTCGGCTCTGGTCTCCTACGAGCGTCTGCCGATGCTCGAGATCGTCTTCGACCGCCTCGTGCGGCTGATGACGACGTCCCTGCGCAACTTCACCTCGGACAACGTCGAGGTCAGCCTCGACAACATCTCCTCGATCCGCTTCGGCGACTATCTGAACTCCATCCCCCTGCCGGCCATCCTCGCGGTCTTCCGCGCCGAGGAGCTCGACAACTACGGGATGCTGACGGTCGATTCGAACCTGATCTATTCGATCGTCGACGTGCTGCTGGGCGGCCGCCGGGGCACCGCCGCCCTGCGCATCGAGGGCCGGCCCTACACCACCATCGAGCGGGTTCTGGTCCAGCGGATGGTCGAGGTCGTGCTGGCCGACGCCCGCGCCGCCTTCGAGCCCCTGACCCCGGTTCACTTCAACCTGGACCGGCTGGAGACCAACCCGCGCTTCGCCGCCATCGCGCGTCCCGCGAACGCGGCGATCCTGGTCAAGCTGCGCATCGACATGGAAGACCGCGGCGGCCGCATCGAGCTGCTGCTGCCCTACGCCACGCTCGAACCCATCCGGAAGATGCTGCTGCAGCAGTTCATGGGTGAGAAGTTCGGCCGCGACAACATCTGGGAAGGCCACCTGGCCACCGAGCTCTGGACCACGGAGACCGAGGTCCGCGCCGTGCTGGACGAGCAGCAGCTGCCGCTGTCGCAGGTGCTCGACTTCAAGGTCGGCGACACCCTGATGCTGAACGTCAATCCGGACTCGCCGATCTCTGTGCGGGCCGGGTCCATTCCGCTGACCGTCGGCAAGATGGGCCGCAAGGGCCAGCACATCGCCGTGCGGGTCGAGGCCCCGGTGAATGTCGAGGCCGCCTCCAGTCTGGTGAAGGGAAAACGCTGATGACCGGCATGATTCTGGACGGCATCCTGATGCTGCTGCTGGTCGCGGCCCTGGGCTACGGCGTGCGGCTGGAGCGCAAGCTCAGCGCCCTGCGCGCGGGGCAGCAGGCCTTCGCCTCGGCGGTGACCGAGCTGAACGCCGCCGCCGGTCGCGCCGAGGCCGCCCTGGCCTCCCTGCGCGCCTCCGGTCAGGAAACCGACCTCCTGCACGACCGCATCATCAAGGCCCGTGAGGTCAAGACCCAGCTCGAGACCCTGATCGCCCGCGGCGGCGAATATGTCCCGGCGCGTTCGGTCGAGCCCCGCACGGAGGCCCGTCCGGAGATTCGCGCCGCCGCTCCGGCGCCCCGGCCCGCCCCGGTCGCCGCCCCGGTCTCCGAGGACGACGCCCGGGCCGCCCGCATGCAGGCGCTGGCCGAACGCATCCAGGGCATGGCCGCTCCGGCCCGCCCCTCGGCCGCCGCCGGCAATGTCCACGCCATCCTCGGCGCCATGACCCGGCACGGGGCCGCTAACCAGTCTGCGAAGCAAAGCCTCAACCAGGCGCGGCGCAATCTGGACGACGACATCTTCGCCGCCTGACCCCTCTTCACCGACCCGAGTAGCTCACCATGGCCAGGATCCCGCGCCTTCTGCCCCTGATCGCCGTCGCCATTGGCGGCGTGGTGGTCATCCGCGCCATCGGCGTCGCGCCGGGCCTGTTCGAGGGCGCCAAGGCCTGGGCCGAGGAAGCCGCCGCGACGCCTGCCGCTTCTGCCGCGGCCCCCGCCGCCGTCTGCGCCCTGTCGCCCGAGCAACTGGCCCAGCAGGCCGGCATCTCCCCCGCCGAGCTGCGCATCATCCAGTCGCTGTCGTCGCGCCGGGCCGAGCTGGACGCCCGCGACACCGACATGGCCTCCATGCTGCCCCTGCTGACCGCCGCCGAGCAGAAGCTGGACGCCCGCGTTCAGGCCCTCGAGGCCGTGAAGCGTGAGGTCGCCGCCATGCTGGGTCAGGTCGACGAGAAGCAGAAGGCCGAGAACGACCGTCTGGTCGCCGTCTATTCGGCCATGCGTCCGCGCGAGGCCGCCCGCGTCTTCGCCACGCTCGATGATGATGTCCGTCTGCCGGTCGCCGCCGCCATGCGCCCGCGCACCCTGGCCGCTGTCATGGCCCAGATGGAGCCGGCCGCCGCCCGTGAGCTGACCGAGAAGCTGGCCCGCCGCTTCGCCGCCCAGCAGGAACTGGCCGCCCGCGCCGCGCGCGCCGCCAATGACACGCCGGCGCCCGAGGCCGCCGCTGCTCCGGCCGCCGCCGTTCCGACGCCCCAGCCTGCAGCCGCCGCGCCGGCCGCCCAGCCGCCCGCGCCGCGTCCCGCCGCCCAGCGTCCGCCGGCTCGCCGCCCCGCTGCACCCGCGCGCACGCCTGCCCGCACCCCGGCCCCCGAGGCCACCGGCGAACGTCCCTACCAGCCCGCCGCCCCGGCCGCCGCGACCCCGAACCAGCCGCGCCAGTCGGTGCAGTAGGGAATAGTTCCTCCCCCGACGGGGGAGGGGGACCATCCGAAGGATGGTGGAGGGGTGTCAGCGGCAGCCGCCATCACCCCTCCGTCACGGCGCGAAGCCGCGCCGCGCCACCTCCCCCAACGGGGGAGGAATGGCCCTACTCGATATCCTCGTTCAGCAGGCCGACCTTGTCGAAGCCGTTGCTCTTCAGGCCGTTCATCACCGCCATGAAGCGGTCGTAGCGGACCTCCGGCTGGGCGCGGATGAAGACCCGTTCGGCGTGGCATTCCGCGCCCCGGCCCGTGGCGGCGCAGACGTCGGACGCCAGACGGTCCATGCTGGTCTCGCGGTCGGCCAGGAACAGCTTCCCGTCCTCCTGCACGCTCACATAGACCGGCTCCTTCGGCTTCTCGCCAACGGGCGGCGCCTTGGGCGGCGGTAGATCCAGCTTCAGCGACACCGTCGCGATCGGCGCCGCGACCATGAAGATGATCAGCAGCACCAGCATGATGTCGACGAACGGCGTGACGTTGATCTCGGCGTTCTGCTCGACCGTGGCCTCACCCTGTCCGGCGGGACCTGAAACCCTTGCACCCATAGCCAATCCTCCCTGTCAGCCGGCGCGCCATTGCGTCGGCAAGGCCAAGCTGGCGGGATGCAGCGGGCGGTTTCAGGGCCGGAAGGAGCGCTGAATTGCGGCGGGCAGGGCGCGCCGTTCAGTGATCGACCAGTTCGCGCGCCCGGCCGATCAGGGTCAGCCGCTCGGGCGCGCCGGGAACCAGCTCGGTCAGGTCCGGGTCCGGACCGCTCCACACGGTCAGGGCGCCGGTCTCCGCCCGCCAGCCCGCGCCCCGGCCCGTGTCGTCGAAGAAGACCAGCGCGCCGCCCAGCAGGCTGCTGCGGGATCCCGTCAGGTCCAGCGCGAAGCGCAGCCCCTGGCCTTGATCGGCGGGCAGGCCCCGGTCGCCGGGGCGGTGGCGCAGCAGCACGGGCGCGCCCTCCGGCGCCAGTCCCTCCTGCCGCAGCAGGGCTTCGGCGAAGGCGAGGATTTCGGGGGTGGGGACGGCCTCGGAGAACGCCGCCTGATCGCGCCAGTCGACCTCGGCGCCCGGCAACGGCGGCGGCGGCGCACCCTCGTGCGGCGACCGCCGGCGCGGCCTGACCGCATTGTCCCTGTCCAGATCAATCGTCCCCATACGGAGACCTTACGACGCTGTAATGCTGCGCCGCAAGATTGTCATAATTGCCGCTGTTTCAGCCCGCGGCGTGGATCCAGCCGGTGATCGACAGGCGCGGGGTCCGGGCCAGACGGGTCACCATCGAAACGGCGTGGGTCTGGGGTACGGAGAACAGGTTCAGGGCGTTGAAGGCGGGGATATAGCCCTCGGCCACATGGCCGTCGTCGTCCAGGAACATCAGCACGCCGCCCCAGTCCGCCCGCCAGACGGGGGTGAGGTTCAGCACATAGGCGTACAGACGCCGCTCGTTCGGGTTCTCGTCCCCGTGGGCCGTCAGGAAATGGCCCGGCAGGTAGCGGGTCGCCATGACGTCGGCGAAGGCCAGCCGGTCGTCTCCGGTCACCTTGGCCACGAAGTCGAGGAAGGCGGGACCGTTGATGAAGTCGTGGACTGCCGACAGGGCGGCGGGCATCGCGCGCCCGGCCCGCAGTTCGGCCGAGATGCGCAGGGTGTCGAAGATGTACTGCAGGCTGTCTGTGCTCGATTCGGCCAGCGACCGCTCCAGCTCCGCCCGCTCCTGCGGCGACAGCGCCTCCAGATCCTTCACGCTGATGTCCAGGTCCTCGCCCTCGCGGACGTGGATCGAGCGGGTCCAGTCCTCGGCGCCCTGCAGGCGGTCGTGAAGGCCCTGGGCCGACGCCGGGGTCAGGATGCCGGGGATATGCAGCCGTCCGTTTCCCTTGAAGACAGGGCTGTAGGCCGCGGGACGGTGCGCCGGGTTGAGAAGGAGGGGGGCAGGGCCGGCCAAGAACGCCTCGGATGATGAGCGCGCCCAAAGGCGATCCTGGGGGCGGCTCTGCAAGTTAAACTTTGGAAATCCGACGCATGGCCGATCCTGCGAAGCGTGGCTTCACCGCGGGCGGAGTAGGGCTGAACTGTGGTGCTGATGGGGCGGCGCGGGCGGCTGCAGCCATGAAAAAGGGCCGCCTCCCGGAGGAAGCGGCCCTGATCCGTGCGAACCGGCGAAAAGCCTATTCGATGTCTTCGTTCAGCAGGCCGACCTTGAAGAAGCCGTTGGCCTGCAGGGTGTTCATCACTTCCATGAACTGGTTGTAGGTCACTTCGGCCTGGGCGCGGACGAACACGCGCTCTTCCTGGCAGGGCTGGGCTTCCAGGGCGGCGCAGACGTCCTGCGGCAGGGTCGCGATCGTGGTCGGGCGTTCCGCGATGTACAGGTCGCCGCCTTCCTGGATCGAGATGTAGACCGGGTCCTTCTTCGGGGTGCCCGGGGGCGGCGGAACCGCCGGCGGCAGGTCGAGGCGGATCGAAACGGTGGCCATCGGGGCCGCGACCATGAAGATGATCAGCAGCACCAGCATGATGTCGACGAACGGCGTGACGTTGATCTCGGAATTCTGCTCGATCGTGCCGGCCTTGCTGCCGGGACCGGAAAGTTTGGCGCCCATCGGTGGGTGTCTCCATCAGGCCCGGCGCATTCCGCGGCGAGCGTCACTGAAAGCTTCGGTTCGTGTCTTGGCGTCCCGAAACCGGCTTGTAAAGCGGCTTCGACGTCACAGAGGTTCCCGGGCGCCGCTTTACGCCCCGAATACGCTCTTCAGGCGAACCCGGTCAGCCCTTCGCGAGCTTGAGGAACCGGTCCTTCAGCGCCGCGTCGGTCTTGAAGGCGCCAGTGAAGCGGGTGGTGATGGTCGAAACGTGGCGATGGTGGACGCCGCGCGTCGTCATGCACTGATGCTCGGCGTCGATCAGAATCGCCACGCCCTGCGGCGCCAGGCTTGATTCGATGGCGTCGGCGATCTGGTTGGTCAGCACTTCCTGCGTCTGCAGGCGGCGGGAATAGATCTCGACCACGCGGGCCAGCTTCGAGATGCCGACCACCTTCTCGTTCGGGATATAGGCGACATAGGCCTTGCCGATGAACGGGGCCATGTGGTGCTCGCAGTGGCTCTCCACCTCGATGTCGCGCAGCAGGACCATGTCCTCATAGCCCTGCACGTCCTCGAAGATACGGCCCAGCTCCTTGGAGGCGTCGGCGTCATAGCCGTCGAACCATTCACCATAGGCGTCCACCACGCGGCGCGGCGTGTCGATCAGGCCGGGACGGTCCGGATTGTCGCCGGCCCAGGCCAGCAGGGTGCGGACGGCCTTCAGGGCCTCCTCGCGCGACGGGCGTTCCACCTGATCATTGTCGCCGACGAGGGCAGGGGTGACGGGGCTGACGCTCATGAACTCAATCCAGACGGGGCGAAGGCGGAATATGTAGTATTCCACATATTCCGTGCTTTGGTGGTCGGCGCGTACCGACTATGAGGCCGCTATATGGGACGGAGCCTCCGTCCCGCAAGAAAACCCGCTGAAGACTTTCTCATGCCGCTGACGATCCACGACACCCTGCACCGCGAAAAGCGCGTGTTCACGCCGCGAGACGAGAACCGGGTGACGCTCTACGTCTGTGGCCCGACGGTCTATGACTTCGCCCATATCGGCAACGCCCGCCCGCCTGTCGTCTTCGACGTCCTCGTCCGCCTGCTGCGCCGGACCTACGGGGCCGACAAGGTGATCTACGCCCGCAACGTCACCGACGTGGACGACAAGATCAACGCCAAGGCCTTCAAGGAAGGCGTGCCGATCAGCGAGATCACCGCCCGCTACGAGGCCGCCTATCTGGAGGACATGGGGCGTCTGAACGTCTCGCCGCCGGACCTCGCCCCGCACGTCACCGATCACATGGACGCCATCGTCGCCCAGATCCAGGCGATCATCGACCACGGCTGCGCCTACGCCGCCGAGGGCCACGTCCTGTTCGACGTCTCGTCCTACGAGACCTACGGCAGGCTGTCGGGCCGCAATCTGGACGACATGATTGCCGGCGCCCGCGTCGAGGTGGCCCCCTACAAGAAGAACCCGCACGACTTCGTCTTGTGGAAGCCGTCGAAGGAAAACGAGCCGTCCTGGCCCTCGCCCTGGGGCGACGGCCGTCCCGGCTGGCACATCGAATGCTCGGCCATGATCGAGGCCAACCTCGGCCTGCCGATCGACATCCACGGCGGCGGCATCGACCTGGTCTTCCCGCACCATGAGAACGAGATCGCCCAGGGCGTCTGCGCCCACGGTCACGCCCATGGCGAGGACGCCCACGCCGAATACGCCCGCTACTGGATGCACAACGGCTTCCTGACGCTGGACGGCGAGAAGATGTCCAAGTCGCTGGGCAACATCCTGCTGCCCCACGCCCTGCTGGAGAAACTGCCGGGCGAGGTGATCCGCTGGTCGCTGCTCTCGGCCCACTATCGCCAGCCGCTGGACTGGAACGAGGGTCTGCTGGAACAGAGCCGCAAGTCGCTGGATCGCCTCTATGGCGCCCTGCACCGCGCCGCCGCCGTCGAGGCCGGGCCGGATGATCTGCCGGCCGACTTCCTCAAGGCCATCGAGGATGACCTGAACACCCCCGGCGCCTTCGCCGCCCTGTTCGCCCTGTCCAGCGAGATCGAGCGCGGCATGACCGCCGGCGACCACGCCGCCGTCGCCGCCGCCAAGGGCCAGCTTCTGGCCTGCGCCGCCGTCCTGGGCGTGCTCCAGAACGATCCGGCGGGCTGGCTGGAAGGCGAGGTTTCCGACGATCTCCGCACCGAGGTCGAGGCCCTGCTGGAGCAACGCGCCGCCGCCCGCGCCGCAAAGGACTGGCCCGAGGCCGACCGCATCCGCGACCGCCTGAATGCGCTCAACGTCGTGGTCATGGACGGCCCCACCGGCGCGACCTGGCGGGTGAAGGGCTGACGCTTCCGCCGGTTGCATCCGCAACGCGCTCCGGCTAGCCCTTGGATGACCGCCTGCGGTCGTCGGGGGATTTTCAATGTCAGCCTTTTTCCGTGCGGCTCGCGCCGCCTGCATCCTTGTGCTTGCTCTCACGGCCAGCGCCTGCGTTTCCGCGTCGATGGATCGGGAGACCCGTTTCACGGCGGACTCGCCGACGGCCTTCCTGGTCGTGGCCAGCCCGCCGTCGCACTACGCCTCGAGCGCCGATCTCCGTCAGGTCGACATGGCGGGCGGCCGCTGGGTCGGGCGGGACATCACCTTCAACGGCTCGGCCCTGTTCGGGGATCGGGTCAACAACGAGCAGAACGAGACCATCTGGCTCACTTTCCGTGAAGTTCCGGCGGGCGACTATGCGGTGATCGCCCTGTGGACCACCGACGGAATCCGGGAGGCGCGGGCCTGTCTCGGCCCGCAGGGCGCGCCGGTCTACAACCTGCGTCCGGGAACCATCACCATCCTGCGGACCGACCATCTGTTCCGGAATGCGCCGACCGGCATCGCCGCCTTCCGTCCCAGTGACCGGCGCGTGCTGGATCGCCTCGAAGCCGTCCGGGGCGGCTGGCCTCATGTGCAGGGGGAGCCGGTCTTCGCGCAGGAGGTTGCCACGCTTGACTATGAGGACGGTGGGATCGGCTGGTTCAGCACCTGCACCCCCGCCTCGACCTTCACGCGGCGCGAGCCCGGCGTCCGGGGACCGGTGAAGGTGATCAAGTAATCCGCTTCACGCTGACCGGATCACTGGCCGGGAAGGTCTCCTCGACGCCCTCGTCGACCAGCGCCTCCTGCCGGTCCTCGGAATCGAGCGCCTTTTCCAGCTGGTCCGGCTTGCCCTTGATCGGGCGGGCGCGCTTGGCGTGCGGGGTCTCCGGATCGCAGTCCTCGCGGGTCGTATGGGGCTCGGATTGAGTCGTCATCGTCTCTCTCCTCAGTCTTGCGGCTTGTCTTCGTCGCCGTCCGGGCCGTAGCCCAGTTCGGTGATGTCGTCGTCGGACAGGCGTTTGGCCTCCCAGTGGGCGGCGCTGGCCTGGGCCCCGCGCTCATTCTCCATCAGGCCGGCGTAGACCAGCTCGACCTCGTCGGCGCCGCGCTGGCCGCTGCTCTCGCCGTCGATCTCGGTCAGCCGTTCGCCGTCCACGCCCAGCAGGGCGTCGGCCTCCGCCTCGATACCCGAGGCGCCGAGTTCATCGTCGATATCGTCCAGATCGTCCTCGTCGAAGTCGTCCTCGTCGGAGTCTCCGTCCGCCTGGGTGACATCCAGAACCGGATCCGCCTCGTCCAGCAGGAAGTCACCGTCCCCCTCGTCGTCGAGGTGGGTTTCGTCAAAGGCTTCAGACTGTTCCTGGTCGTCCCGGTAGTCGTCGAGTTCGGGCATTTTCGCCTCCCTGATGTCTCAGGAAGACAACGGTTCCGTTCAGGCGGCGTTCCACCCGTCGGCGACGACCCGGTCCAGCGCCTCGCGCAGCCGGCCGATCACCTCCGGCCAGCCGTTGACGGCCTGGCGCACGAAGATCTTCGTCTCGGGATAGAAGACGTAGTGATCCGTGGTCAGCAGGTGCCAGTCGTCCGGCGCGACCACCATCCAGGTCCGCGCCCGCGCCGCCGCCGCGATATTGGTCCCGGCGATGCCCGGCCCCAGCACCACGTCGCAGGCCATCGACAGGGCGGCCACATCCTCCAGATCGTCCTTCAGGTTGATCGGCGGCGTCCAGATGTAGACCCCGGCCGCCTCGGCGGCTTCCAGATCGGCCGACACGTCGCCGCACTGCAGGTTGATCATCACACAGCCCGGCGTCCGCAGGATCGGCTCCCACAGCTGGAAGCCGGCGGCGAAGAAGGCCGCGCGCGCGCCGGTCATCACCAGACTCTTCCAGTGCAGCCCGACCTTCAGCCCCTCGGGCAGCTTGGCCAGTTCGCCCTTCCAGTATTCGACCTTCTCGGGGGAGGGGACGATATAGGCGCGCGGTCCGGGGAAGCTTTCCACCGTGGGGCGATACACCGCCATCAGGCTGGCGATCGGGACCCAGAAGTCCATCTTCGCCTCGGTCTTCGCGATCTCCTCGACGAAGGGGACGTAGCGGGTCAGCCGTCCCTCCAGTCGCACGGCGCGGTGCCCGCCCACGATGGCCTGCGGGAAGGCCCGCTGGAACAGGCCGACCATCCGCTGCTCGACCGCCAGATAGACCTGCCCCTCCGGCCCGACCGCATCGATCAGGTCCTGCAGGCAGTTGGAGAAGACCAGTTCGTCCGCGATGCCCTGCTCGCCGACCACCAGCACCCGCTTGCCCGCGACGTCGTCCGTCTTCGGGTTCCAGCGCGGCGCGTCCACCGCCACCTGCATGGCGTCGGGCAGGTTGGGGTCCAGCCGCACCTCATAGGCCTCGAAGGCCTCCGGGATCATCGCCTGGCCCATCTTCATCAGGGCCAGCGCCATGTTCATCATGGCCACTTCATAGCTCGTCTCGGCGCCCGGCATGGCGGCGGCCATGTCTTCCATCGCGCCCTTGATGTCGCCCAGCGGGCGGCGGACGTTGGCGCGGTTGTAGCGGGCCTTGGCGAAGTCCGGGTCCAGCCGCAGCGCCTCCTCGAAGAAGGTCAGGGCCTCGTTCAGCCGTCCCTCGTCGTTCAGCACCGTGCCGAGGGTGTTCCACAGCACCGCGTTGTCGCTTTCGATCTCCAGCATCGGCCGGAGCAGTTCAACCGCGTCATTGTACCGGTTCTGGTCACGCAGCACGCAGGCCAGGTTGTTGACGGCCTCCACATGCCCCGGATTGGCGGCCAGATATTTGATCAGCAGCTTCTCGGCGATGTCGAGGTAGCCGAGCCTCTGCGCCAGACGGCCCAGGTCGTGGGCGATGTCGGTCTCGTCCGGCAGCAGTTGCAGCGCCGCCTCATAGGCATGGATGGCCGGGCCGAACTGGTTCAGCTTCTCCTGACAGATGGCCAGCACATGCCAGCCGACGCCCATCGTCTCGTCGTGGTTCAGCGCCGCCAGCGCCCTTTGGGTCGCCTTCTCGAAATCGCCGACCCGGATCGCCGCCACTGACAGTTTCAGCAGTTCCAGCGCCTTCTTCTGCGCCTTGACCGATTTCGCACGGGCGAGGGATCGCGACAGCTTGCGGATCGCTTCGGGGGACGCGGCGTCGCCGGCGAGGCCCTGCGCGGCCGGAGCCGGGGCGTGGGCGGCGGTGTCGTCAATGGTCTGGGCGGCGGACATGGGGGCTCGACGGCTCGAAACGCGATGCGGTTAGGGGATAAGACGCCCCTGCCTCACAAGAGATGGTTAACCACGTCTGTTTAACGTGCGTTGGTCCCCGGCTTCCTAAAAACCCATGCCGGGCCCTGAGGGAAAGACGCCCATATGCCGTTGAAGCTGTCGCTCAAGCCGGGCGAGAAATTCGTCCTGAACGGAGCCGTCGTCCAGAACGGCGACCGTCGGGGCGTGCTCATCCTTCAGAACAAGGCCAGCGTCCTGCGCGAGAAGGACATCATGCAGCAGGCGGAGGCCACGACGCCCGCCAAGCGCATCTATTTCCCCGTCATGATGATGTACCTGGACGAGGCTTCGGCCCCCAAGGTCTATGACGAGTTCGCGCGCCGCCTGACCGAGTTCATGGGCGCCTCGCGCAATCCGGACGTCCTGTCCGAATGCGTCGCGGCGTCGCGGCACGTCATGGCCCGGGAATACTACAAGGCCCTGATGTCGGCCCGCAAACTGGTGGATTACGAGGAAGGTCTGGCGAATGTCGCTTCAGGCATACAAGACCGCAGCCACGCGGGCTGAATCCCCTCGCGAGGCGGAATACCGGCTGTTCGGGCAGGTCACCCGGGCGCTCATGCACGCCTCGACGGTGGATCCGTCCGACGTGAAGACCCGCATCGAGGCGCTGGACTGGAACCGGCGCCTGTGGTCGGCGCTGGCCACCGATTGCTCGGACCCCGGCAACGCCATGGCCATGGGCCTGCGCGCCCAGATCATCTCGATCAGCCTGTTCGTCGGCCGTCACTCGTCGGAGATCATGCGCGGCGACAATGATTTCGAGACCCTGATCGAGATCAACAAATCCATCATGCAGGGCCTCGCCGGCCCCGGCCAGCAGGCGGCCTGACCCACAAATTCTCCCTCCGCGTCCGGGGGAGGGTGGCTGAGCCGCAGGCGAAGCCGGGTGGGGAGGGCTAGGCGAAGCAGCGCCAGTCTCGCCCGGCCGCCCCCACCCTGTCGTCGTTGCGCGCCGACATCCCTCCCCGGGCGGGGAGGGAGAACGTTCGCATACTCCTCGCCGGGCCCGGCCAATTCTGCCCACCGGCAGTCCCTGCGCGACTTCCTTCCAATAAATTCAACTGGTTATCCCGGCCCGATCCTTGCGTGGGCGTGCGCGAACCAGAACCGGTTCTAGGGCCAGAAGGCCCTTCACAACCGACCAGAATGGAAGGAACTACCCGATGGTTATGTCGGTCAACACCAACGTGGGCGCTCAAGTGGCGCTCCAGAACCTGAACGCGACCAACGCCCAGCTGGCGACGACGCAGAGCCGCATCAACACCGGCCTGAAGATTTCGTCGGCGAAGGACAACGGGGCCATCTGGGCTATCGCCCAGGGCCAACGTGCCGACATCGGTGCGCTGAACGCGGTGAAACAGTCCCTCGATCGTGGCGTCGCCGCGACCGATGTGGCCATGGCGGCGGGCGAGACGGTCTCCGACCTCTTGCTGCAGATGAAGGAGAAAGCTCTCGCGGCGACTGACAAGTCGCTCAAGACCGCGGCCCGCGCCGCCCTGAACGAGGACTTCAAGGCCCTTCGTGACCAGATCGCCTCTGTGACCAACAACGCCACCTTCAACGGGGTCAACCTGCTGGAGACCGGCGCGGACGGTTTCACGGCCCTGGCCAACGCCGAGGGCACCGCGACCCTCACGGTCCCGGCTGAAGTCATGGCTCTGGGCAGCACCACGGTTACGGTCACGACGACGCAATCGATCGACACCATGACCAAGGCGAACTCGGCCCTCACGGCCGTGAACGCCTCCATCGACAACGTTTCCGGCGCCCTGGCGCGTCTGGGCACCAAGTCGAAGGCGCTGACCACCCACCTGACGTTCGTCGGCAAGCTGTCGGACGCGCTGGAATCGGGGGTCGGTAATCTGGTCGACGCCGATCTGGCGAAGGAAAGCGCCAAGCTCCAGGCCCTGCAGACGAAGCAGCAGCTGGGGGTGCAGGCCCTGTCCATCGCCAACCAGACGCCGCAGCTGGTCCTGTCGCTGTTCCGCGGCTGATTTCACACCAGGTTCTCGCAGGCGCCGGGGAGGGTCACCTCTCCGGCGTCTCGCGTTTCGGGCTCTAGGTGAACAGGCCCGTCAGGGCGTTCCACAGTTCCGCCGGCCAGCTCACCAGCCAGTCCCAGACCGGCAGCAAATAGGGGGCGACCCAGCCCCAGGCCAGCCAGATCACCACGCCCGCCGTCGCCACTAGGGCCACCGCGGCCCAGGCGATCAGCACGGCGATCCCGTCGCGCTGCAGCAGGCCGAAGCCGAACATCGACATGATGAAGGACGGGATGAAGTTTCCACCGGGGATCGGCAGCATCAGAACCGCCGCCAGCAGCACGATGGCCGCGCCGATCAGGATTTCCGACAGCTCACTGGTCATCACCGACAGGCGCGGACGGGCCAGCCGTTCGACCTTGCGCAGCGGGCTCAGCACCTTGGCCACCGCCTCGCGATAGGTGGCCCGCTCGATCGCCCGCGCCAGCAGCCAGCGCGGCATCCACAGCTGGTCGCGACGCGTCACCAGTTGCAGGCCGATCAGCAGCATCGGCGCGCCCAGCACCGTCGTCGTGCCGGGGACAGCGCCGAACACCATGTTCAGCAGGCCGAAGAACAGCAGCGTCGCGCCGAAACCGCGCTCCCCGAACGCATTGATCAGCTCGCCGATGTACAGCTTCGGGTCGTCCTTCAGCCCGATGTCCTCGATCACCTGCGAGAACGGGCGTGTGTCGGCCTGATAGTCGTAGTCGGGCATCGGCTGACGGGCGTTCCGGGGGGAGAAGCGGCGGGAAGGTCTGATCTAGGCGCGGCTCTGCCGTTACGCCACTTAAGAAACGTCCATGCGACATCGCGGGTTCAGAAGAGGTGGCCGAACCAGCGCAGTCCGTGCTCCACCGCCGCCACGATCAGGGCCCAGGCCAGGAACAGGACCGCCACGGTCGCGCCGGTCAGCAGCCAGCCGATCAGCACCGCCAGCCCGTCCCTCTGCATCACCCCCAGCGAGAAAAAGCCGATCGCGACCGCGGGCAACAGGTTGCCGCCCCAGATCGGCAGCACCAGCACGACCGACAGGAACAGGCAGGCCAGTCCGATCAGGCCCTGACCCAACCCTCCGGTCAGGATGTAAAGCCGCGGCCGCGCCAGCCGTTCGGTGAAGTGCAGGGGTTTGAGAAGCCGCCGGCTCAGCTTGCGGAAGGTCTGTCGGTTGACCGACGCCCGTCCGGCCCAGCCCGGAATCCACAGCGTGTCCCGCCCCAGCGCCAACTCCATTGACAGAAGCACCAGCGGCGCGCCCGTGAGCGTCGTCCCGCCCGGCGGCCAGGGCAGCATGTTGATCAGGGCGAAGAAGAACATCACCGGCCCGAAGGCCCGGTCTCCGAACGCCTCGACGATCTCGCCCAGCGTCAGTCTGGACCCGTCGCGCGCGCCCAGCATCTCCACCACGTCCGAAAACGCGCGCGGCCGCCCGGTCGAGGTTTCGGTCAGGGTCATGGGGCGAAGCTAGGAGCGTCGCCCGGGCGCGTCGACCCGCTTCGCCTGACATGCGTCGTCAGGACTTCACGTGCTCCGGCTTTCCCTTGCGCTTCGTGTGCGCAAGGTCTTCCAGCTGCGTCTCGGTCATCGACTCGGCCATCGATTTCGATGCGCCCTTCAGCTTCGACTTCGGCGTGTCGCCGCGCTTGGCGCTCAGGGCGGCGCCGGCGGCCTTCTGCTGGGCGGCGGATTTTGCGGGCATCGGGCGCTCCTTCTGATCGCAGAACCGGAGCGCCGGCCCGGGGTTCCAGTCCGTTAGCCATACCCGTCAAGCGAGGGTTTATCTCCGTTTGCCACAACTCCCGGCGGTCATGGGGGAAGCGGCATGAAACTGATCACCTTGGGCGCGCTGGTTTTCGGCGGCACCCTGATCGTGGCGACTCCGGTCGCGGTGTTCGGCCTTCCGTCCACCGTGACCTTCAGCCCCCTGAAGCCCAACCCGGACATCCCCACTTTCGCCGAGGCCGTCGCCGCGTCGAATGATGTCCAGGCCGACGAGGGGGAGGGCGCCGCCGGCCGCAACGAGATTCGCCGCGCCGTCATCCAGCGCGCCCGGGCCCTGCGCGCCGCACCCTGCAACGCCGGCGCAAAGACGGCCTATCTCGCTGCCGTCTCCGCCTACAGCGTGGCCAAGATGGAGGCCGTTCGGGCGGGCGAGGAGGATCAGTGGCAGACGGCGCTGGACGACCAGTTCGGCCAGGTCACGGACCAGCAGGTCATGGACGGCTTCGTGACCATGCGCGAATCCGGTCAGGCGATGATGGCCGGCGCGCGCCAGGGCTGGCTGGGCCGCATGGTGCGCAACAACGATGAGGCCGGCGCGTCCGACTGGGACGAGCCCAGCGCCTGTGAACGCCAGCAGGCCGGAGAGGTGCTGCCGCCGCTCAAGCTGGAGCACCCCCACGCCCGGCCCCGGCCGGCGCCGGTGTCGAGCGAGCGCGAAAATCAGGCGACCCTGCTCCGGGTCGCGCGGGAAGCCGCCAACAACGCCCTCGACAAGGACCCGTGCTCGGCGGACGGACGCCGGGCAATGCTTTCGGGGCTGAGCTATTATTATGAAATGCGCCACAGCCGCCGGAGCTTCTGGCCGAAAGACGCCGGACCCGACCGCTACATCGACGGGCGGGTCACCTCCCTGATCCGGCGGGGCAAGCTTCAGCACAGCGAACTGCCGCGCTGGGTGGCGCTGGCGGCGCCGGGCGTGGCCGCGACCTCCGGCGTGGCCGGGCCGGTCTGCCGCGACGGTCGCTAGGGCGAAATCCTCAGCGATGACGCGAGCGTGACGGAGCCAATCCCGCGCGCCGCCGGTTCGGTTATGCCCAGCTTCCGACCCCCTGATCGCCTTTTGCGGGAACGGCTCGTGGCTTTCGTCATTGAACCTTTGCCGGCGAGTGGACCGGCAAGTGAGGGAAACAAGACATGCGGACCATGATCCTGATCTCGGGAGCGCTCGCGCTCGGCCTGGCGGCGTGCGGCCAGGGTGGCGGTGAAGCGAAGACGGATGCGGCAGGAGGCGGTGCGCCGTCGGCGGCCGAAATGCTGAACGGTCCCAAGCCCGGGCTCTGGAGAGTGACCACCGAAATGTCCGGCATGCCCGCCGGCGCCCCGGCCATGGCGCCGGTCGAGACCTGCATCCAGACCGCCAGCTTCGAGGCCCCGGCCGGCAATCAGGCGCCCGGCGCCGAATGCACCAACCAGCCCTTCACCCGCGACGGCGACGCCATGGTCTCCAGCTCGACCTGCACCGTCCAGGGCATCAAGGCCGACAGCACCATCCGCGTCACCGGCGACTTCAACAGCCGCTATGTGATGACGGTCAACACGAAGATGGACCCGGCTCCGGCCCCGAACATGGCCGAGACCACCGTCACCATGACGGGCGAACGCCTGGGCGACTGTCCGGCCGCCTGATCGCGGACGGCCTGACGCCAAAGGAAAGGCCCGCCCCGGTCATCCGGAGCGGGCCTTTTTCATGCCGACCGGGACGATCAGCCCAGCAGTTCGCGTCCGATCAGGAAGCGCCGGATTTCGTTGGTGCCCGCGCCGATGTCGTACAGCTTGGCGTCGCGGACCAGCCGCTCGACCGGCCACTCCTTGGTGTAGCCGGCGCCGCCCAGGGCCTGCACGGCCTCCAGCGAGACCTTCACCGCATTCTCGGACGCCAGCAGGATCGCCCCCGCCGCGTCATAGCGGGTGGTCTTGCCCGCATCGCAGGCGCGCGCCACGGCATAGACGTAGGTCCGGGCGCTGTTCAGGGCCACGTACATATCGGCCACCTTGGCCTGCATCAGCTGGAAGCTGCCGATGGCCTTGCCGAACTGCTTGCGGTCGCGGACATAGGGCAGAACCACGTCCAGCGCCGCCTGCATGATCCCCAGCGGGCCGCCCGACAGCACGGTGCGCTCATAGTCCAGGCCGCTCATCAGGACCCCGGCGCCGCCGCCGACCGGACCCATGACGTTCTCTTCCGGAACCTCGCAGTCCTCGAACACCAGCTCGGCCGTGTCCGAGCCGCGCATGCCCATCTTGTCCAGCTTCTTGGAGACCGAAAACCCCTTCATCCCCTTCTCGATCAGGAAGGTGGTGACCCCGCCATTGCCTTCGCCGGTGCGGGCATAGACGACCAGGGTGTCGGCGGTGGGGGAGTTGGTGATCCAGAATTTCGTGCCGTTCAGGACGTAGCGGTCGCCCTTCTTCTCGGCGCGGGTGCGCATCGACATCACGTCCGAGCCCGACCCGGCCTCCGACATGGCCAGGGACCCCAGATGCTCGCCCAAGATCAGCTTGGGCAGGTATTTCTGCTTCTGCTCCGGGGTGCCCCAGCGGCGGATCTGGTTGACGCACAGGTTCGAGTGGGCGCCGTAGCTCAGGCCGATCGAGGCCGAGGCGCGCGAGACTTCCTCCATCGCCACGACGTGCTCGAGGTAGCCCATGCCCAGGCCGCCGTACTCTTCCTCGACGGTGATCCCGTGCAGGCCCAGCTCGCCCATCTCGGGCCACAGGTCGCGGGCGAACTCGTTCTTTTCGTCGATCTCGGCGGCGCGCGGCGCCAGCCGGTCGGCGGCCCAGCGGGCGGTGACGTCGCGGATGGCGTCAGCGTTTTCGCCGAGGCCGAATTCCATGGATTGGGGCGCGAAGGGAATGCTCATGCACGGCGAGGTAGCCCATTCCTCCCCCAAGCGAAAGCGTAGGGGGAGGGGGACCGTCCGACGCCGCAGGCGGCGGAGGGTGGAGGGGCTATTTCGACGACGCGGTCATAGCGAGACCGCCGGGCCAAGGTCGATCTAACCCGCGTCGCCGTCCCGCTTCGCCGCCTTGCGGTACAGGTTCCAGGCCGAAACCCCCACGCAGACCGCCGCGATCAGGGCCAGCACCCAGGCGATCATCGTGAAATCATTCAGCGGCGACTGGTCGGTCATCGCCTTGCGGAAGGCGGCGGCCGAGGCGGCGCAGGCGAACAGGCCCAGACCGCCCATGATCATGTAGGGGCCGGTCTCGATCCAGTCGAAGCGCCGCGGCGTCGCCGGCTCGACCTCGTGACGCAGCACGGACAGCGGCAGGTCGTCATCGAACAGGACGGTTTCGGTCGCGTCCGCCTCATCACCCGCGCGCTGTTCCGGCGCCCAGACCTCGCGGCCCGGCTCCTGGAAGTCCGCCTCCACCGCCGGGGTCAGTTCCAGCGGCGGGAAGGGGGAGGGCGCGGGCGCCGACACGAACAGGGGCGGCGGGGCGTCGGCGGCCGTGGTGAAGACGGGGATCTGCACCGGCGGCGGGACCAGCGCGACCGGGGCTTCGACCTCGGCCGCTTCCGTCTGCGCGGAGGCAGGTGCTTCCGGCTCGGGCTGCGCCTCCGGCTCCGGCTCCGCGCTCGGGAAGCCGGGCAGCGGGCCGGCCATCGAGACGGCATAGGCCGAGTATCGCTGAAGCTGGGCCGCAACGAGCGGCGACGGGGCGGGCGCGGACTCTGGCTCGGGCGTGGCCTCGTCTACGGGCTCCGGCGCGGGCTCCGGGGTCGACTCTACCTCGGGCGCGACCACAGGCTCCGCCTCGGGCGCGACGACAATCGGCTCGGCCGTTTCAGCCACGACCGCCGGCTCCGCCTCGACCGTTTCCGGCTCGTGCGGCTCGCCCAGCAGGGTCGCCACGGCGGCGGCGCGGCTCAGGTTCGGAATGATGACCGGCGCGGGCTCTTCCACCACGGCTTCGGCAGGCGCCTCGACCGGCGTCTCGACCGGAGGAGGGGGCAGGGGCGCGGCCAGCAGGTCGGACAGGGTCACCGGCGCGGACGGATCCGCCACGAACAGCGCCCGCTCCGCCGCCCGGCGACGCAGGGCCGCATCGGCCGCCAGCGTCTCGGGCCAGCCGATCAGTGCGTCCGCCGCCTGTCCGGCCTGGCCTTCATTGAGCCGTTTCAGCACGTCCGAGGCCAGGAAGCGGTCCACGCCCACCGACACTGCGAAACTGGCCAAGGCGTCGAACTGGTGCGCGTTCAGCTCGGCCTCGACCTGTTCGTTCAGCGCCTTCACGACCGGCAGCAGGTCGTACTGCAGCAGCAGTTCGGCGTCCGCCTCGCCCACCGTCAGCCCCTCGCGGGCCGAGGCGGTGTGGCCATAGCCGATCACCCAGCGCCCGTCGTCGCGCTGCACGGCGCGCGGCCGGAAGCTCTCGAAGCTCTTGATGAGCACGATCCCCGCGCGGGAGACCTTCAGACGGGGCCTGTTCGTATCAAGCACAGGGGTGTGTTCCAGATCGGGACGGACGCATTCGCTTACGGGGAGAACCCGCAAGAGCCGCGCCGCTCGATCCTCGTCAGAGCAGGACGAGGGTCGCGAGGCCCAGGAAGATCAGGAAACCGAAGAAGTCTGTCGTCGCTGTGACGAAGACGGCCGAGGACACCGCCGGGTCGAATTTGAACTTCGACAGGGTCAGGGGTGTCAGCACCCCCACCGAGGCCGCGACCAGCAGGTTCAGCACCATGGCCGCCCCGATGACCAGACCGATCTTCCAGTCCTCGTCGCGGAACCAGAAGGCCGTCGCCAGCCCGATCAGCGGCGCCAGCACCAGCCCATTGGCCAGTCCCACCACCAGCTCGCGCCAGAAGGTGCGCGGGGCGTTCGAGCTGTTCAGCTCGCGGGTCGCCAGCGCGCGCACGGTCACGGTCAGGGCCTGCGTCCCCGCATTGCCGCCGATGGCCGACACGATGGGCATCAGCACCGCCAGCGCGACGATCGCCTGGATGGTCCCCTCGAACCAGCCGATGACGCTGGCGCCAAGGGTGGCCGTCGCCAGATTGATCGCCAGCCAGGGCACCCGGCTGCGCACGATCTCCGGCACGGACGAGCCGCGGTCCTCGTCGGCCACGCCGGCCAGACGCAGGATGTCCTCGCGGTTCTCCTCCTGGATGATGTTGACGATGTCATCGACGGTGATCTGCCCGACCAGCCGGCCCGCCGAGTCGATGACCGGCGCCGAGATCAGGTGATATTTCTCGAAGATGTAGGCGACCTCTTCCTGGTCCTGGTCGACGGTGATCTCGTTCACCGGCTCCATGATGTCCAGCAGGGTCGTCGCGCGCGGGCTGCGCAGCAGCTGGCTCACCGCCACCCCGCCGATCGGCCGGTTCACCGGATCGACCACATAGATGTCGAAGAACAGCTCGGGCAGTTCCTCGCCCTGCTTGCGGATGTGGTCGATGGTGTCGCCGACGTTCCAGAACTGCGGCGCGGCCATCACCTCGCGCTGCATCAGACGGCCGGCGGAGTCCTCCTCATAGCCCAGCGAGCTTTCGATCGCCGCGCGATCAACCTCGGGCATGGCGGCCAGCACCTTCTCGCGCTGGTCGTCCTCCAGATCCTCCACGACCGCCGCGGCGTCGTCCGAATCCAGCTCCTGCAGGGCCTCGGCCAGCGTCCCGTGCGGCACGCGCTCCAGCACCTCTTCGCGGATGCCGTCGTCCAGCTCGGGCAGGGTCTCGGCCAGCAGCTCCGGCGGCAGCCACAGGGTCACCACCGACCGGTGCTCGGCGGTCAGGAAGCCCATCAGGTCGGCTACGTCGGCGGGGTGCAGGTCTTCCAGCAGCGACCGCAGCTTCAGTCCGTCGCCGTCATCGGCGGCGTCGACCACCTTGGCCACGAAGGCGGGCGTCAGGACATAGTCGTCGTCCAGCGCGATGTGTTCGATGTCGTCTTCAGGCGCATGGGGGGCAGTTGCGGTATCGCTCACGCTGCGGCCTCCCTCGTTGTCCCAAACCAGCCTTAGCCGATGATTCGCCTTGATAAGTCAGGCGCTGGCAGGAGCGCCCGGTGGATCATTGTCTGTCCACCATGGGCTGGCCACGGTCAAGATGACCGGAGCCGTTTCCGGCCGAAAGCGTCAATGTCAGGGGAGACCGGAAGTCACGCCGATAAAGCAGGGCCGGATCGGCGTGACTTTCGAGAGGGTCCGGCGTCGCAGGGTCTCCCGCTTCGCCTCATTCCGATGGTTCGTCCTGCCCGGCCAGAAGACCGAGGAAGGATGGTGCGGTCGAGAAGACTCGAACTTCCACGGGTTGCCCCACAGCGACCTCAACGCTGCGCGTCTACCAATTCCGCCACGACCGCTCGCATCGGAGGGCGGCTGATAGCGGAGGTCGCGGGGAAAGGGAAGGGGGGATGAGGCGGCGAATGTTAAACCGCTACGCCGCGCCAGCCATGAAGTCGTAAACGTCTGCCGGTCGGGTCACCGTAATGGCGATCCTGTCCTCGCGAATTTCGATTTCGCCGCGCGCCACCGGATGGTTGTTGGCCAAAATCCACACTTCATCATGTTCAGAAGCGTCGAGGGGGATGACGGCCCCCCGGCCCATTTTCAGCAGCTGGCTCATGGGCAGCACGGAGCGCCCCAGGACGACCGAGATCTCGACATCGACGGATTCGATCTGGCTCACGGGGGACTCTGATACTGAAGGTGATACGGCGGAGTGGTCTTGCATGGGGCTCCTGATCCCCACATTGGAGCCATCATGCTTTCCCAGTCCTTAAGCGCCAGCTCAGCGAAACTCCTGCGTGCCGACGGCAAACCCGTCGAATGGGCGGTCTCGTCCGGCTATGTCGACTACCCCGAGGCCGTCGCCGCCATGGAGGCCCGCGCCGCCGCCATCGCCGCCGGTGAGGCGAACGAGCTGATCTGGCTGCTGGAGCATCCGCCCCTCTACACGGCGGGGGTCTCCTCGAAGGACGAGGACCTGCTCGACGCCGGCCGCTTCCCGGTCCACCGCTCGGGGCGCGGCGGCCAGTTCACCTACCACGGCCCCGGCCAGCGGGTGGCCTATGTGATGCTGGACCTGAACGCGCGCGGCAAGGACGTCCGCGCCCTCGTCCGAGGCCTCGAACAGTGGATCATCGGCGCCCTCAATGAGTTCAACGTCCCCGCCGATGTGCGCGAGGGCCGCGTCGGCGTCTGGGTCGAACGCAAGGGGCCGGGCTGGAGCCGCGAGGACAAGATCGCCGCCATCGGCGTCAAGGTCCGCAAATGGGTCAGCTTCCACGGCATCAGCCTGAACGTCGAACCCGACCTCACCCACTTCGGCGGCATCGTCCCCTGCGGCATCCAGGAACACGGCGTCACCAGCCTGGTCGATCTCGGCGTCCCGGCGACGATGGACGAAGCCGACGAAGCCCTGAAGGTCAGCTTCCGCCGGGTGTTCGGGGACGTGCAGGCGGGGTCGGCGCCGGCCTGAACCCCGGTCCCGGGTTCCCGCCGGACGGCAGGAACCCTTGGTCCCGGTCCCTAGACCCGAACGCCGACGACATCCGCCGCCAGACGGCCCAGCCGGTCCATGTCATCGTCGGACAGCCTGACGTTCAGCGCCGCCACATTCTCCTCCAAGCGGGTCCGGCGACGCGTGCCGGGGATGGGGATGGCCGTCACGCCCAGGCGATGCGCCTGACCATGGAGCCAGCCGAGCGCGACCTGCGCCGGGGTGACGCCGATCTCCGCTGCAATCGCCTCCACGGTCTTCACAAGCTGGGCGTTCCGATCCGCAGTTTCGGTCGCGAAGCGCGGGAAGTGGTGGCGCGCGTCATCCGAGGACAGGGCGGCGGTGAAGTTGCTGGCCGTCAATAGGCCGCGGCCCAGCGGCGCGAATGGCACGATCGCCACCCCCAGTTCGGCGGCCAGCGGCGCGACCTCGGCCTCGATGTCCCGGCTGAACAGCGACCATTCGGACTGCAGGGCGGCGATGGGATGGATGGCGTGGGCCTCGCGCAGTTCGTCCGCGCTCACCTCGGACAGGCCCAGGGTCCTTACCTTTCCAGCCTTCACCAGTTCCGCCATTGCGCCCACCGACTCCGCCAGTGGAGTCTCCTGATCGCGCCGGTGCATGTAGTAGAGGTCGATCACCTCGGCGCCGAGGCGCTGCAGCGAGTTGTCGACCGCCTGACGAATGAACTCGGGACGGTTGCTCAGGCCCCAGTCGTTCGGGTTCTCCGGCGTGCGCACATAGCCGAACTTCGTCGCGATGAAGGCCCGCCCACGGGCGTGACGCAGGGCTTCGCCAAGGAAGCGCTCATTGTCGCCCAGACCATACATGTCGGCCGTATCGAACAGGGTGACGCCGAGCTCGAGAGCGCGGTCCAGCGTCGCCCGGGCCTCTGCATCGTCGGTCTGGCCATAGAATTCACTCATGCCCATACAGCCTAGGCCCTGGGCGCCGACCAGCGGTCCGTCCTTGCCGAGCCGGACCTGCGAAATGGGGAAAGTTGGGTTCGTCATCGGGGTCTCCTGAAACATGACGAACGGGTCTATAAGTCTGGACCATGGTCCATGGTCAAGGAGGTGGTCTTGCTGATTTCCGAGTTCGCGCGCGCGGCGGGTCTGTCGCCGGATACGGTGCGCTTCTACGTGGCCAAGGGCCTTCTCATCCCTGAGCGAAGCAGCAAGGGCGGGGGTAATCCGTACCAGATCTTCTCGGCCGAAGACCTGACCACTGCGCGGATGATCCGCCTGCAACAGTCGCTGGGCTATTCGCTGCGGGAGATCGGAAGCCTGAACGCCGAATACCGCGCGGGCGGCGGCGGCGACCAACGCACGGCGGAGGTCCTGCGTCTGCAGATCGCGCGCCTTCTCGAGAAGCGGAGCGAGCTCGACGCCGCGCTCGGCTTCCTGCAGGGCAAGCTCGCCTGGGTGGAGGCGGGACGCCCCGGCGACGTCCCGCAGCTTGAAGACTACCTCTGCTGATCCGCTGACGCCCTCATCCGGCGCAGCCCCTCCTGCCGCGAGACCACCGGCGCATAGCCCAGCTCGGTCCGCGCCCTGGAAATGTCCAGCGTCACCTCCACCGCCGAGGCGGCGAAGCCCTGCAGGGTCAGGGGCACGGGCTTGCGCCCGCCGGTCAGAGTTCCGGCCAGATCGCCCACGGCCGCCACGGCCCGCACCACCGCGCGCGGAACCGTCTTCTCCGGCGCGGGAACACCCTGTGTCTCCAGCAAGGCGCTGATCATCGTCCGGAAGGCGACGGGTTCGCCGTCCGACAGGAAATAGACCTCGCCGCCACGACCCCGCCGCAGGGCCAGATCGATCCCGTGGCACAGGTTTTCGATGTGGGTGGTCGAGGTCCGGTAGCCGCCGCCGTCGATCCAGGCCAGCTGACCGGACCGCGCCGCCTCGACCAGTTGGGGCAGGGCGGTGGTGTCGTCCTCTCCCCAGACGAAGCGGGGCCTCACCACCATGACAGCCAGCCCCCCGCCGTTCAGGGCCAGGGCGTTCCGTTCGGCGGCGATCTTGCTGCGCGAATAGGCGCCGGCCGGACGACGCGGGAAGGGCGTTTCCTCCGTCACTCCGCACAGAGGGCGGCCGTCGGCGAGGACGGATTCCGTGCTCAGATGGACGGCGCGCGTCACCCCCGCCGCGCGGGCGGCGGCGAAGGTCCGGCGCGTCCCGTCGGCGTTGGTCCGCATCTGGGCGGCGCTACCGTGGCCGTGGTCCGTATCAGCGGCGGCGTGGATCAGGGCGTCGCAGCCGACCATGGCCTCGGTCAGATCATCGATCAGCAGGTCGCCGATCACCGGGACGGCGCCCATCGCCAACGCTTTCGCGGCGGCCTCGGGCGTGCGGACCAGCGCGACCAATTCCACATCTTGGCGGGTGAAGAAGCGGATCAGGTTGCGCCCGACATAACCGCCGGCGCCGGTCAGGAAGAGGCGCGTCGGGCGTGCGTGTTCGGTCGCCGCCGCGAAGGCGGCGTCGGGGTGCGGGGTCGTCATGGTGCTATCCTTTGGGGAAGGGGTGTTGAGGCGGGGGACGCTGCCGCTCAGGGCGCGGGGTCAGTCTCCGCCAGCCATTCGATCTCGGTGATGATCCGGCTTCGGTCGGCGTCGTTGAACCGGTGGAAGTCCAGGATTTCGAGGAATTTCAGCCCTTCCACGGCCAGATAGGCCAGCAGGGCGCCGCGCGGAGCCTTCGAGGTCTGCAGAATGCGGTCGATCACCTCGGCCTGGTTCGCCTGCATCTTGGCGCGCAGGCCGGGATCCAGAATCAGGGCCGCGCTCAGGTTCAGCGCCACCGGGCGGAAGTCCTCGGGCGGGGCCTCGGCGGCGCCGCGAATCCGGCTGCGGATGGTCGGGCTGTCGTCCGGCCGCGCCTCGGCCTCCAGCGCCGCGTGATGGGCCTTGTCCGCCGCGAAGGCGCGGTCGACGACGGCCTCGATCAGCGCCTGCTTGGACTTGAAGTCGTACAGCACCGTGGCCTTGCCGACGCCCGCCTCCCGCGCGACCGCGTCCAGCGTCAGATGGGCTGCGCCGTCCCGCGCCACCACCCGTTCGGCGGCGTCGAGAATGAGCGTCTGATCAATGAGGCGTTTTCGGCCCATCTTCAAATCCATTTATAACCGACCGGTCGGTTATAAACGATGCGGCCTCCGATGTAAACTCGCCCTCAGGCGCCGGCCTCACCCGCGCCAGTTCGTCCGGGGCGAAGTCGTCCACCGCGACCACCGCCGCCACGGCGTCGTCCGCCGCCTTCAGACGCTCCACATCCGCCGCCGTCAGCACGCCCTTCGCCAGCGCGTCGTCGCGGTCGCGGATGCGGGCCCGCTTCATCGCGTCGTGCAGGGGCTGGGTGTCGACCACCAGGCCGAAGGCCGTCTCCAGCCGTCCGACCGCCTCGTCGCCGATATAGACGTTCTCGGTGAGCCGGTCCCGCGTCGGCGACGGCTCCATGATCAGGCGGGCGCAGGCGCGCACCGTCGTGTCGCGCGGCCCCGACCGGATCACGCCGAACGGCAGGGTCAGCACCCGCAGCAGCCAGGCCGCCGGGCGGTTGGGGAAGTTGTCGAGGATCTCCTTCAACCGCCGCTCGATGGTCAGGAAGCCGTCGGCCATCACATAGTCCAGCAGCGGCCGGTCCGCCGCCTGCTGGCCCTCGTCCTCCCAGCGCTTCAGCGCCGCGCTCATCAGATACAGCTCCGACAGGATGTCGCCGAACCGCGCCGACAGCATTTCCTGCCGCTTCAGCGATCCGCCCATGGTCAGCAGGGCCATGTCCGAGGCCAGGGCGAAGGCCGCCGCATAGCGGCCCATCCGCCGGTAGTGCCGCCGCGCCGGGCTGGACGCCGGGGCCGCGCCGAAGGCCCCGTCGCTCCAGGCGCTGACGAAGGCGCGGCGCGCCGTCCTCAGGCTGTGCACCACATGGGTCCAGAAGACGGCGTCGAACGTCGCCAGCCCGCGGTTCACATCCTCGTCCGCCAGCGCCCCCATCTCCTTCAGGATGAAGGGATGGGCCCGGATCGCCCCCTGACCGAAGACGATCAGGCTGCGGGTCAGGATGTTGGCACCCTCGACCGTGATCCCCACGGGCACCGAGCGATAGAAGCCGCCCAGATAGTTGTTCGGCCCGTCGATCACCGCCTTGCCGGCGTGGACGTCCATGGCGTCATTGGCGGCGGTCCGCATCCGCTCGGTCGCGCCGTGCTTCATGATGGCCGAGATGACCGACGGATGGTGGCCCAGCGCCAGTCCCGAACAGGTCAGCCGCCGCGCCGCGTCCAGCAGATACGCGTTGGCGGCGATGCGGGCGAGCCGCTCCTGCACCCCCTCGAACTCGCCGATGGGAATGCGGAACTGCTGGCGCACCCGGGCATAGGCGCCGGTGGTCCGGGCCGCCAGCGCCGCCCCCGCCGCCGACAGGGAGGGCAGGGAGATGCCGCGTCCCGCCGCCAGCGCGGCGTTCAGCATCATCCAGCCCTGACCGATCCGCTCCGGCCCGCCCAGAATGGCGTCCAGCGGCAGGAAGACGTCATGGCCCTCGTTCGGCCCGTTCAGGAAGGCCTGCATGGCCGGGATGTGCCGCCGCCCGATCTCCACCCCCGGGGTGTCGGTCGGGATCAGGGCGACGGTGATGCCCAGATCCTCCTCGCCGCCCAGCAGGCCGTCCGGATCGCGCAGCTTGAACGCGAGCCCCAGCACCGTCGCGATCGGGCCCAGGGTGATGTAGCGCTTGCGCCAGCTCAGCCGCATCCCCAGCACCTTTCGGCCCTGATACTCGCCCTCGCAGACCACGCCCTCGTCGGTCATGGAGGCGGCGTCCGAGCCCGCTTCCGGACTGGTCAGGCCGAAGGCCGGAATGTCCTGTCCATTGGCCAGTCGCGGCAGCCAGCGCTCCCGCTGCGCCTCCGTGCCGAACTTCATCAGCAGCTCGCCCGGCCCCAGCGAGTTGGGCACCATCACCGTCACCGCGGCGGTCACCGACCGGCTGGAAATCTTCCGCACCACCTCCGAATGGGCGTAGGGCGAGAACTCCAGCCCGCCATAGGCTTTCGGAATGATCATCCCGAGGAATTTGCCCCGCTTGATGAAGGCCCAGACCTCATCGGACAGGTCCATGTCCTCCCAGTTGATCTTCCAGTCGTCCAGCATCCCGCACAGGGTCTCGACCGGTCCGTCGAGGAAGGCCTGCTCCTCTGCCGTCAGGGTCGCGGGCGGCACGTCCAGCAGGGCGTCCCAGTCGGGCGCCCCGGTGAACAGCTCGGCGTCCCACCACACATCCCCCGCCTCGATCGCCTCCGCCTCGGTCGCCGACATCTCGGGCAGGACGCTCTTGGCCCAGGCATAGAGGGGGCGGGACAGGGTTTGGCGGCGCAGGTCGGTCGGGGTCATCATCACTCCGGATACAGGGTCGGAGGGACAACGATCCGGGGCAGGGGAGGGTTCAGGGGCGCGTCTCGTCGCCGCTGTCCGGCTTTCGCCTGCCCCGCCAAAGCAGCGCCGCGACCGCCGTCAGAACCCCGAGCCCCGCGCCGCCCAGCAGGGCGCGATACAGGACCGGGACGTCATCCCCTTCGCTCTCGCCGCCACGCGCTTCCACGAAGGGCGGGTGCGGGAGAGTTTCCGGGGCCGGCGCCGGGGGCGCGAGAGGATCAGGCTTGGGCTGCGGCGGATCGGGCGGAAAGGGTGGCTTTCCAGCCAGCACCCGCAGCACCGCAAGCGACATCCGGTCCCCGCTCTCGAACATGAAGGCGCCGGAGCAGCCCCGCCGCAGCACCATGAAGCGCGC
The DNA here is from genome assembly GCF_042666595.1 of Brevundimonas sp. GCM10030266. Lineage (NCBI taxonomy): Bacteria > Pseudomonadati > Pseudomonadota > Alphaproteobacteria > Caulobacterales > Caulobacteraceae > Brevundimonas > Brevundimonas sp. GCM10030266. The sequence goes on along the minus strand of NZ_JBHTCY010000003.1, from coordinate 47,601 downwards.
CCCGGACATTGAAATATGGTTCAGCTCCCGCAGGCCGATCAGATAGCGCCCGTCCGGCATTTCGTCCGGGTAGCCATAGGTGGCGGCATCCCATTCCACGCGGAAACGGCGCGGCGCCTCGCCGGCGGCGACCCGCTCCACGGTCACGTCGAAATAGGCGCCGTCGACACGCGGCATGTTGCGCCCGATTTCGGGGTCGCGCGCGGTCATCTCGCGGATCCACCGACGATGACTGTCGCTCAGTGTGCGGCGATAGCCGCTGACCTCTCCGATCACGACCGTATCCGCGTAGCGGATATGTTCGACCTGTAGCGGGGTGTGCACCACGCACGCCTGCGCCGTCATCGGCGCGGCGACACAGGCGAGGCTGAGGGCCAGAACCGCCGGGGCATGCCGCATTCAGGTCCGCCTTCCGCGAGAGAGGCGGGCAGGGTGGCGGGAAAAGCCTGACAACCGGTTTCTCCCGCCGGTCAGACTCAGGCGGCCGGAATCCGCGCGATCACCTTGATCTCGAAGTCGAACCCGGCCAGCCAGGTCACGCCCACGGCGGTCCAGTTCGGATAGGGCTTGGTCTCGAACACCCGGTTCTTCACCGCCATCACGGTCTTGAGCTGGGCCTCCGGATCGGTGTGGAAGGTGGTCATGTCGACGATGTCGTCCAACGTCGCGCCCGCCGCGCCCAGCACCGCCTTCAGGTTCTCGAACGCCCGCTCGACCTGGCCTTCAAAGGTCGGCTCGGGCGAGCCGTCCTCGCGGCTGCCCACCTGTCCGGAAACGAACAGCAGGTCGCCCGACCGGATGGCGGCGGAATAGCCGTGCTTCTCGTACAGGGCGTGGCGGTTGGGCGGGAAGACGGCAGTGCGGGTCATGGGGGGCTCTCGTATTTGCTCGGGGGGCGGAACGCGCTTAGATACGTCCCGTATGTGAATACGTATGACATACGCCGCGTATGTCAATGGAGACGAGTCATGGTCGGTCGGCGGTCACGGGCGGAAATGATCGAGGACACCCGGGCGAAGCTGATCGCCGCGGGGCGCAAGGCGTTCGCCCGGCAGGGCTATGCCGCCGCCTCGATGGACGAGCTGACGGCGACGGCGGGGCTGACCCGCGGCGCCCTCTATCACCACTTCGGCGACAAGCGCGGCCTGCTGCAGGCGGTGGTGGACCAGATCGACACCGAAATGGCCCTGGCCGCCCGCGACGCCGCCGCCTCGGCCCCTACGCCCTGGGACCGGCTGCTGCTGGAGGGCGAGGCCTATATCGAGATGGCCCTGCGGCCCGAGGTCCAGCGCATCGTCCTGCTGGACGGCCCGGCGGTGCTCGGCGACCCCTCCCGCTGGCCCAGCCAGCATGGCTGCCTGCAGGCCACCGTCCAGGCGCTGGAGGAACTGATCGCCGAGGGCGTGGTGGTCCCGGTCGATACCGAGGCCGCCGCCCGCCTGCTCAACGGCGCCGCCCTCAATGCCGCCCTCTGGGTCGCCGGCGAGCCCGACCCGCAGGCCGTCCTCCCGCGCGCCATCGAGGCCTTCCGCATCCTCGCCGGAGGCTTCCGGGCCCGGGGCCGGCCGGTATAGGGTCGGACGACCTTCCTCCCCCGAAAGGCCTCCCCATGCCCAAGCCGACGAAGAAGACCCTGCCCAAGGACTTCCGCGACCGGCTCGAGGCCGGCGACCTCGAGGCCCTCAAGGCCGTGTTCGACGGCTGCCTGCTCGAGGCGCGCGGCGGCTCCTCGAAACAGACCGCCCTGGCCTTCAATGACGCGCTCGAGGCCCTGATCCGCTGGCTGGTCGGGCAGGGGGCGGATGTGGAGGCGCGGGATGCGTATCAGCGCACGCCGCTGCACGCCCACGCCGGAAGCTGGAACGGCAAGGTCGCCCTGCTGCTCGAACTGGGCGCCGATCCCCATGCGGTGGACTATCAGGGCGACACCCCGCTGCACGTCGCCGCCAAGGCCGGCCGGGATGAGGCCGTGCGCGCCCTGCTGGCGGCCGGCGCGAGAGCCGGTGCGCTGAACAGGGCGCAGATGACCCCGCTGGCGGCCGGGCTGCAGCAATGCAGCAACATCCAGATCGAGGCGATGGCCGACATCGCCGAACAGCTTCTGGGCGCCGCCCCGTCCGCCCCGCCGAAGCCCGCCGGGCTGGGCGGCCTGCTGAAACGCGTCTTCCCCGCGCGTGGAACCGCTGTGGCGGACCTGACGAAGCTGCAAGGCTACGTCACCCGGATCGGCGAGAATTTCGAGTTCCACCGCGCCCGCTTCAATCCCGAGTTTCTCGACGCCACCAGCGCCGCGCTGGACCGCCTCTATGTCCTGTTCGACACCCCGCCGGTCCCGCGCCGGGTGATGCACGACGGCCGCTCGCCCATCGTCGCCACCGGCAAGCGCTGGCAGGACCGTCAGTCCGAGCTGTGGGAGCTGCTGGTCCCCTCCGGCGGCCCCGCCGCGACCGTCCAGGGCGAGGTCATCCGCATCGCCGGCCGCATCGCCGACGAGATCGACCGCAACGGCGGCGCCAACTGGGACGCCGACTTCCGCGCCATGGGCCAGGCCTTCCTCAGCCACATCGCCTCGGGCGCGCCCCTGCCGCAGGCCGATCAGACCCGCGCCGCCGAGCTGATCCTCCGCGCCCGCACCCTCGACGGCGTGGGCGAGGGACTGTGCGAGCTGTCGGTCGAATGGGTGCGGCTGAACCCCGATCCGGTTCCGCTGCCGACGCCGGACTACGGTCGCTGAGGCGCGTCGGCGCGGATCGTCCGGGGGCAGGCCCGCGCGTCCGGTTCCGCCGCCGCCGGCCCCCGCCCGCAGGTAGAGCCCTTGCATCCGGTCGATCCATACGCTCAAGCTTCACCATTCAGGTGATGTGGCGTGGAGTGACGGGATGCTCAGGGTTCTGGTCGCGGCGGGGCTCCTGCTGATCGCATCGGCGCAGACGGCAATTGCCGCCCCGGCGCCGTCGCCCGACCCGGCCTTCCAGCAGTCGCTGGAGCGGCTGGCGGCGGACCTGACCATCCCGGGGCTCGCCTATGCGGTGGTCGAGCGCGGCGTGGTGACGACGACCGGCGCCGTCGCCGGGCCGGGCGATGCGCCGCTGGATGCCGACACGCCCCTGCGCTTCGCCTCGGTCACCAAGGCCCTGGCCGGGGTGCTGCTGATGCAGGCGGTCGAGCGCGGCGAACTGGATCTGGACGCCCCGGCCTCCCGCTGGATTCCGGCCCTGTCCGACCGGCCGGACATCACCGTCCGTCATCTGGCCGCCCATGTCTCCGAGGGCGTTCCGGGCACGGCCTTCGTCTATGGCACGACCCGCTATTCGAGGCTGGGAGCGGTGGTCGCGGCGACCCATGGGCAGGACAGTTTCGCCGACGCCCTGCGCGCGGGCATTGTCGAGCCCGCCGGCATGACCTGGCGTGACAGTCCCCACCTCGGCGCCCATGCGGGCTTCGTCTCCACTGTGTCGGACATGGGCCGCTTCGTCGCCGCCCTGCAGACCGGCCGGCTGGTCCGCCGCGACACCTTCGACCGTCTGGTCCAGCCCTATGTGACCGCCGCCGGCGTCCCCCAGCCCGTCGGCCTCGGCTGGTTCGCCCAGCCGATCGGCGGCGCGCAGGTCGTCTGGAGCTTCGGTCAGGACGACCCCGACCATTCCAGCGCCCTTGTCCTGATGCTGCCGGACCGCGATCTGGCGCTGGTCCTGCTGGCCAACACCGACGAACTGTCCAACCCCTTCCGCCTGCTCAGCGGCGATGTGCGGACCTCGCCCTTCGCCACCGCCTTCCTCGACGCCTACGCCCCGGACGTCGCCGCCGGGATCACCGCCCGCGACCGCCGCGTGCAGGACCTGCTGGTCGCCGCCTGGGCCGAGGACCTGCCCCGCGCCGAGGCGGCCCTGACCGACATCCGCGCCATGGGGCCGCCGTCCGGCGACGACTTCGCCCTGCACTATGTCGCCTCGCATCTGAACGGGCCCGAGACCGCGGACTTCTTCGCCGGGGTGGATCAGGCGATGCGCGCCGCCCATCCCACGGATCGCTGGGTCCTGCTCTTCTCCGCCGAGCTCAACGCCGCCTCGGGGCGCACCCCGGACGCGATCCAGACCTACGAAGCCCTGCTGGCCCTGCCCAATCAGGAGGCGGACGGCCTGTGGCGGCTGTTCCGGGCATGGAGCTATCGCGGTCTGGCCGATCTGGTCGCCCCGACAGACCCGGTCCGGGCGCTGACCTATGTCGATCAGGGCCTCGAGACCGGCGTGCGCGGCGAAACCCGCGAACAACTCGAGCAACTGCGCGGAACCCTGTCCGCAACGCGCTAACCACACGCGAAAGTTGACAATCTGGCCGTGAGTGCCGACCGTGCCCGTACAGTGTGGTGGCTGTACAGGAGACGCTTATGACCCGGATCGCGGTCGTGGATGATGACCATGAGGTCCTGGACTTCATGGCGACGGTGCTGGGACAGGCCGGGCATGACGTGGTCAAGGCCCACGACGGCCTGTCCACCCTCGCCCTGGTCGAGCAGTACAACATCGACCTGATGGTCCTCGACATCCTGATGCCGAACCGGGACGGGCTGGAGACCATCATGACCCTCCGGCGGGACGGGAAGACCTTCCCGATCCTGGCCATCTCCGCTGGCGGCATGCTGGACGGGGGCTATCTGCTGCAGACCGCCAAAACCTTCGGCGCCGAGGCGACCCTGCTCAAGCCGTTCACGGCGGAGACGCTGACCCGCCAGGTCGAAAGCCTGCTGACGGCCGCCTGAGACACGTCGGTCAGGCGACATTGTCGGGCAATTGTTGGCCAAAAACAGGCGCTTTTTCTTTGCGGCTCCGCTGAAACCCGACTCGGTGTTTCGGCCTTCTCTTCGCATGCCGCCGCTCAAGCCCCCGTCTGAAGTCCGCGCCGAACTCTCGGAACTGATCGCCGCCGCGATCGCCGAGACGGATGACACGCGCCGTCAGGGGCTGCTGGTCCTGGCCGACCACTGGTCCGCCATCCTGCGCCGCCGCAAGGCCGCCGAGGAGGAGGGCGGCGGGATGCAGGCCGGGATCTGACGCTTGGCCCCGGATGGAACAGCGGCGTCTTCTGTCGGTTAACGGACACATGTCCCATGACGCCCGAACGCCCGATCAACTCGCCGAGGAAGCCGCCCTTCACGCCGTCTGGCGTCGGCGTTTCCATCACGAGGTCCGCATTGCCGACCATACGGGTATCCTGACCCGCATCCTGCTCGACAACGGGGTGCCACAGGAGACCATCGACCGGGCCATCACCGACGAACGGGCACGGCGCGGTCTGGACTGACCAACTGAACGCACCGCGAGCCCGACGCGCGGGCGTCGGGCTCGACAGGCTTCGGCCGGAGCGACGGGGGCGGTCGTCCGGCCAAAGTACACACGCTTACTCGGGGGCGTAGGCCTCATTGGTCTGGCCCTGGCCCTGACGGCGCGGGCCGTTCGAGGCCGTCGGCGCGGGCGAGGCGGCGGGGCTGGCGGCGGCGGGGCTGGCGGCCGCCGGGGCCGGGGTGCGCTGCGACGCAGCCGAGCCGGTCAGGCCACCGGTCAGGCCGCCGTTGCTGACGCCGGCCGAGCCGCTGACATTGCCCGAGGCGTCCCGTCCGGCGACGCTGGCCGAACCCGAGACATCGCCCTGGCCGCCGGCCGAAGCGGAATTCGCGGTCGAGCCGACCGTCGAGACGGCCGCATCTCCGGTGGCGCGACCCCGTTCGGCGGCCGCGGCGGCGGTGCGTTCGGCCCGGGCGCGGACCCGCTCGGCGCGGCGTTCGGCGTTGGCGCGGGCGCGTTCGGTGCGGGCGACGGCGCTGTCGACGCGGTCACGGGCGAAGTCGCTGTCCAGTCCACTGTTCAGCCCACCGGTCAGGCCGCCCGAACCGGCGCCGTTCAGCGAACCGCCGATCCCGCCGACCGAGCCTCCGATCGACCCGCCCAGATTGCCGCCCAGTCCGCCCGCGATCTGGGCGTTGGCGGCGCCGGCGGTCAGGGTCAGGGCGAAGGCGGCGGCGGTGATCATCAGGGTCTTGCGCATCGTATCTCTCCTGCGAAAGGTCCGGGCGAAATCGCCCTCGCAGGGTCCAACGACGGTTCGGTCCGGATTCATCCCGGCCCTTCAGAAAAGTTCTGAAAAAAGTTCAGCGGGCCAGCTGGCCCCGCGCCCCGACCGCCGCCGGAGCGGTTCTCAGCGCCGTCCCGACCACGCCCCGGCCATAGACCGGATCGGTTCCCGCCGCGCCCGCGTCCGTCGCCGTCCGGGCCAGCGCCTCCACATCCCCGCCGTTCCTTACCAGCAGTCCGGCCACCAGAGGCGCGGCGAACGAGGCGCCCCTGACATTGACCCAGCCCCGGCCTCCCGCCGCGGCCATGTCGGCGCCCGGGGCGGCGAAGTCGACCTGCGGCCCGCGCCCGGCCTCGGGCAGCACCCGGTTGCGCCCATTCACCGCCGTCACCCCGATCACCCCCGGATAGCTGGCCGGGAACAGGGGCGGGGCGGCGGGGCCGTCATTGCCCACCGCCGCCACCACCGTCATCCCCCGCTGGCGGGCGCGGGCCACGGCGGTCTCGACCAGCGCATTGCGCGGCCCGACCAGGCTGATGTTGACCACCCGCACATTCTGTCCCGACAGCCAGCTCAGCGCCTGCGCCACCGCCGTCGCCGATCCGCCCGTCGAGGCCCCGCCATAGACATCCGCCGCATACAGGCCGGCTCCCGGCGCGGCGCTGTGAAAGCCCTGCGCCCGCCCGACCAGCAGCGAGGCCACCGCCGTCCCGTGCGGGGCGGGCCACGCCGCGCCGACGAAGCCCCGCGTCTGCACGCTCGCCCCCGCCAGCGCCGGATGGGTCGCGTCCACGCCCGTGTCTATCAGTCCGATCCTCAGCCCGCCGCCCTGCATCGGAAGGGGCGCCGGCGTCCCGGCCCCTCCCGTCGTCGCGGTCGTCGCCCCGCCGATCTCTCCGCCCATCTCCCCGGCAGGCGCATGCACATGGTTGAAGGCGTAGTCGCCCTGCGGATCCAGCGCCTCCAGCCGCGCCATCGCCCGGGCCAGCGACAGACGCCGGGGCGGGGCCAGCACCGTCGTGGTCAGGTCCAGCTCGTCGAGCCTTTCCTCGCGCACCACGGTGAAGCCCTCGGCCAGCGCCGCCTCGCGCGCGGCCGGGCTTATCGCCACCGCCACGATCTCGGCCCTGACGGCGGGCCAGCCGTCCGGAGCCAGTTCCAGCGCCCCATCCGAGCGCCGCACCAGATCGCGGAAGCGGGACGGCGCCTCCACCGCCGCGCCCAGCCGGTCGCGCACCTGTCCGCCCAGCCGCTCCACCTCTCCGGGCAGGCGCCCGGGCAGGTCGCCGATGCCGTCCGGCAGGGAGGGCAGTTGTCCGCCGCCCGGCAGGCCGACGACCTGCGCCTGCGCGGGCGCCGCCAGACCGGCTCCGGACAAGGCCGCGCCGCACAGCATCAGGATCAGGAAACGGGGCTTCATCGGTGCCTCCAACGCATCAATCGAATGAAAGGCCATTGGCGATGGCCCGACAATGGATGAAACGTCAGGGCCGGGACGTTTCATCCCGCATGACCGGAGTTTGCCCTTGGACGACTTTCAGACGGAGCTGGTGCAGTTGTTGCCCCGCCTGCGCCGGTTCGCGCGCGCCGTCTCCCGCTCCGACGCCGACGCGCAGGACCTGGTCCAGGCCACGGTCGAGCGGGCGCTGGTCAAGCGTTCCGGCTGGACGCCCGGCACGCGTCTGGACAGCTGGGCCTTCACCATCATGAGACGCCTCCACATCGACGACGCCCGGTCGAAGACGCGCTGGGGCAAGGTCCTGACGCCGGAGGACGAATTCACCCCCAATGTCGCGGACGCGGCCCAGGCGGGCGAGGCCCTGCGCGCCGACGCCCTGGCGGTGCAGGCCGCCGTGCGCGCCCTGCCGGACGACCAGCGACTGGCCGTGGCCCTGGTCCTCATCGACGGCCTGTCCTACGCCGAGGCCGCCGCCGTGCTGGGCGTCCCGGCGGGCACCCTGACCAGTCGTCTGGTGCGTGGCCGCCAGACCCTTCTCCAGACCCTGGCCGAACAGGGAGTGACCGCATGACCCCCCAAGAAAATTCGTTCGACGATGAAACCCTGATGCGCCGCGTCGACGGCGAGCTGACGCCCGAACAGGGCGCGGCCATCGACGCCGCCGCCGCGACCGATCCGGTGCTGGCGGATCGTCTCGCGGCCCTGCGCGGCCTGCGCACCCTGACGCGCGAGGCCTTCCCGGCGCAGGCCGACCCCCGTGACGACGCCCTGGCCGTCCTGATCGCGGGTCCGCCCGTCGCCGCCGGCGCCCCCTCATGGACCGCCCGTCTCAAGGCCGCCTTCGCCCCGTCGCTCCTGCCCGTCTGGGCCGCCGGCGCCGCCGCCGCCTTCGTGCTGGGCTTGATGGTCGGCGGTCCCGGCAGCTCCACCGGCTTCGTGGTCGGGCCGCAGGGCCAGATCGCCGACGCGACCCTGACCCGCGTGCTGGACCAACGGCTGGCCGGGCAGGGCGCCGATGCGGACGGCCGCGCCGTCGGCCTGACCTTCCGGGATGATCAGGGCCGCTGGTGCCGCACCTTCAGCGCAGGCGACGCCGGGGTCGCTGGTCTGGCCTGCCGTCAGGACGACCGCTGGGCCGTTCAGGCGCTGGCGCCCTTCACCGCCACTGGCCCCGACGCCATCCGCACCGCCTCCGCCGACATCCCGGCGCCGGTTCTCGCTGCGGTGGACGCCGCCCAGGCCGGGGACGTTCTGGATGCCGCCGCCGAGGCGCGGGCGCGGGACGCGGGCTGGCGCTGAGGGCCGGCAAAGCTTTGCCTTACAGGCATTTAACTGGCCGCCCGCATCGACGCCCGGCACAACCGGATCAGCCCCGGCATTCGGGGATGTGCCTGTGGAGTGAAGCGTATGCGTATCGGTGGACTGGTGATGGCGGCGGCCCTGACGGGGATCGGCCTGACGGGGTGCGCGACGGCCCGCTATCCGACGATGACCGGCCCGTCCCCGACCGAACTGGCCGGCATGACCTGCGCCCAGTTGGCCGCGGAACAGGCCGTCGTGGATCGCACCGAGCGTCAGATCGCCGAGATCGCCGCCAACGGCCGCGCCGCCGACGGTTCCAGCCCGGTCCTGTATTCGACGGCCCGCGCCGACGCCGACCGCGCCATCCAGACCCGTCGCGCCGCCCTGTCCGAGGCCGCCGCCGCCCGGGGCTGTTCGCGCTGAGCCATCCTAATCTGTTCGGCCAGGGCCTTGATCCGGAAGGGTAAGGTCTTCCGGACAGCGACCTGAACCATCACCCCTCCCGAGGCGTGGGAGAATAGGGGGATGAAAGCGGCCGATCAGAACAGCCCCAGGAGCGAACGCCGGATCCGCCGCGAGGAAGTGCGGCTTGAGATGGCCTTCCACTTTGATGGCGGCGATCCCGATGTGACCCTCGATTCCATCGAGGAGGGCATGGCGAGCGCGGCGGGCGAGGGGCGGGTGGACGATTTCGGTCGCCTCGGCCGCGCCGGCATGATCGCCCTGCGCTTCTGGCAGGCGCGTCGCCGTCATCACGGCAAGCCGGTGGTCAGCGCGACCGCCGCCCCGCCGCCCGAACCGGAACCTGAGCCGGAGCCCGAACCGGCCCCGCCGCTCAAGCTCAGCCCCGCCCAGACGCCGCCCGAGGCCCTGCCCAATGGCGAGCCCTGGCGCACCTGGCTGTTTCTGGGCGGGCGTGGCGCGGGCAAGACCCAGGCGGGCGCCGAATGGCTGGCCGATCAGGCCGAGGCCCTCGGACCGGGCGGTCGCCTCGCCCTGGTCGGCCCGACCCATCACGATGTGCGCGAGGTGATGATCGAGGGCGTCTCGGGCATCCGCAACCTGCCGCGCTGGACCGACGCCACCCGCCCGAAGTTCGAGAGCTCGCGCCGTCGCCTGACCTTCGCCAACGGCTGCATGGCCTACGCCTTCTCGGCCGAGGATCCCGACAGCCTGCGCGGCCCGCAGTTCTCCGCCGCCTGGGCCGACGAATTCTGCGCCTGGCGCCCCACCGGCGCCCGCGGCGCGGCGGAGACGCTCGCCCTGCTGCGGATGGGGCTGCGGCTGCCGGGGGCTTTATCCTCGGGCCGCGGACCGTCGGCCCCTTCGGGAACCTCCCGACCCGACGCGGCCATTATGTTGGGCCGCGGTCAGAAGGCTCCGCCTTCTCGACCCGACGCGGCCGGGCGCTTCGCGCAGACTCACCTCTCCACCGAAGGTGGGGAGGGGGACCATCCGGAGCCTGCGACGGATGGTGGAGGGGTTTCGGGGGCTCAAGCAGCGAGCGACCGCGTCGCGAGCGTCAGCCCCGGGAGAAGCGCTGACGTCAGACATCCGCCCCGACTTCTCGTCACCACCACCCCGCGCCCCATGCGCGCCCTGGTCCGCCTCAAGGACGAGGACTCCTGCGCCCTGACCCATGCGGGCAGCGCCGACAACGCCGCCCATCTGGCCCCCGGCTTCATCGAAGGTCTCCGCGACCTGTACGGCGGCACCCGCCGCGAGGCGCAGGAGCTGGAAGGCAAGATCGTCGACCTCGACGGGGCCCTGTTCACGGCGGAAATGATGGCGCGGGCGCGAAGTCCTGATCCCTCAAGGGGAGAAGGAGGGCCGCCCTCAAGTCGTCCGAAGGACGGTAGGGCCACTTATGAAAGGATCATCGTCGCCGTCGACCCGCCCGCCACGGCGTCCGGGGACGCCTGCGGCATCATCGCGGCCGCCTCGCGTCGTCGCCCCGACGGGGTGCGCGAGGCGGTGGTGCTGGCCGACCGCTCGGCCCATGGTCTGTCGCCCGAGGAATGGGCCCGCCGCGCCGTGGCGCTCGCGCGCGAGGTCAACGCCTCCTGCATCGTGGCTGAGGTCAACCAGGGCGGCGACATGGTCTCGTCTGTGCTCAAGGCCGTCGATCGTCCGCTTCCGGTCCGCACCGTGCGCGCGACGAAGGGCAAGATGCTGCGCGCCGAACCGGTCGCCGCCCTCTACGAACAGGGCCGGGTCAAACACGCCGGGATGTTCGACGCCCTGGAGGAGGAGTTGATGCTGCTCGGCGCCGAGCTGGGCGAAGGCTCCCTGGACCGCGCGGACGCCCTCGTCTGGGCCGTCACCGACCTGCTGATCGACCGCCCCGGCGAGCGCGGACCGAGGATCCGGCAGCTGTGACGTGCTGTGCGGCGTATTGCCCGGATGCGGACGAACCGGTCGTCTCCGTCCCCCTCCGGGGTTGTCGGACCCCTTGCGGATACGCTTTAAACCCTTCGCCTTTCCCATCGGACTGCTGGAGCCCGAGACGATGACCCGTACCCTTTCCCTCGCCGCAGCGGCGGCCGCCGCCCTCAGCCTGGTCGCCGGCGCCGCCGTCGCGCAGGACTTCCGCGCCCTGGCCCGTCAGGATCTGCAGGCCGCCCATGACGAACTGGCCGCCAACCACCCGGCCGCGGTCGTCGCCGGTCAGGCCAGCACCGATTTCCGCGGCTGGCTGGACACCGGCCTGCGCGAGTCGCTGGAGATGGCGGGTCGCGCCGGCAGCGGCGACGCCCATGCCTATCTGCTGCGCTACTACGCCGCCGGCTTCCGCGATTCGAATATCTCCATCTATCCGACCTACGAAGGCCTCGGCCCCTATTTCGGCACGTCCTGGGCGGGCTTCACCACCGGCTGGCGCGGCGGCAAATATGTCGTCACCTACGTCAAGCCGGGCGTGCGCGGCTCCAGCGTTCCGCGCGTCGGCGACACTGTGGTGTCCTGCAACGCCACCCCGATCGACGAGTTCGCCCGCGCCAAGCTGGATCGCTGGGAAGGCAATCTGGACACCGAGGCCGGCCGCGTTTCGTCGGCCCCCTACCTGACCTGGAACCGCAACAACCCGTTCGTGAACGGCGTGCCTTCGGTCTGTGAGTTCCAGACCGGCAACCGTCGCGCCCGCGCCATCAACCTGCAGCCCGTGCCGCTGGTCGCCGGTGATCTGGAAGCCGCCTACCGCGCCACCGTCTACACCGCCCCGGCGACCCCGCTGTCGATCGAGACGGTCAATGGCCGTCCGTGGATCAACGTCCACTCCTTCGCCGACACGGCGGGCTGGGACGCCTTCGAGAGCCAGGTCGAAAGCCAGGCGGCCACCCTGCGCGGCCCGCAGGGCTTCGTGCTGGACCTGCGCGGCGCCGGCGGCTCGGGGGCGCTGAACTCGGCCGCCCGCGGCTATGGCCTGGCCAACCTGATCTGGAGCGAGGCCTTCACCGCCAGCCGTCAACCGGCGGCCGGGGCCATCACCTATCGCGCCACCCAGGGCAACCGTGACTGGTTCGCCACCGCTCTGGGCCTGATGAACGCCGATCCGCGCTACGCCGCCCAGGCTCCGGCTCTGGTGACCCAGATGCAGGAGATCGTCGCCGGCTTCGACGCCGCCATCGCGGCCGGCCAGCCGACCTTCCAGCTGCAGGGCCGCGCCGTCGCCGCCGACACCGGTGCGCCGAACCCGGTGCAGGGCCCGGTCGTGGTGCTGGTGGACGGCGGCTGCTCGGGCGGTTGTCTGGACACCCTGGACCTGGTCTCCAAGCTGCCGAACGTCCGCATCGTCGGCGCCTCGACCGCCACGGACTCGATCTTCATCGAGCAGACCACCCGTCGCCTGCCGTCGAACTACGCCGAGCTGAGCTACGGTCACAAGGCCTGGACCGAGCGTCCGCGCGCCAACAACACCGCCTATGTCCCGGCCGCCGGCCTGACCTACACCGGCGACCCGGTCGACGAGACCGCCGTCCGCGCCTGGGTCGGCACGCTGTTCGGCGGCTGATCGCCGGACGCTGACTGACTGACACGAGGGGCCGGGCGGGAGACTGTCCGGCCCTTTGCCTTCCGCCCCCTCGCTTCCTATCTCGGATCCATGACCGACACCCATCGCTCCCCCTCCGGATATGACCTGACGCCGCCGACCGAAGCCGAGCGCGAGCGGCTGGAGTCGGACCTGACGGCCGAGGAGGCCCGGGTCCTGCTGTCCCACGGCACCGAGGCGCCCTTCTGCGGCGTCCTGCTGGGCGAGAAGCGGGCCGGGGTCTTCTGCTGCCGCGAGTGCGGCCTGCCCCTGTTCCGGGCGACGACCAAGTTCGAGAGCGGCACCGGCTGGCCCAGCTTCACCCAGCCGGTGGATGAGGCCCACGTCCGCGCCATCACCGACACCAGCTACGGCATGGTGCGGACCGAGACGGTCTGCGCCCGCTGCGGCGGCCATCAGGGCCACGTCTTCCCCGACGGCCCGCCGCCCACCGGCCTGCGCTACTGCATCAACTCGGTGGCGCTGGAGTTCGTGCCCGAAGGCCAGCCTCTGCGCGACCCTTTGCACCGGGGTGACGGAACGGCCTGACCTTCGCCGCAATCGGGGTTAGGCTACAGTCAGTACAGGGAGTGAGTGGATGATCATTTCGGCCCTTGCCTTCGCGGCGGTGCTCGCCGCCGGCGATCCCGACGAGGTGGTGACCACCGCGCCCGCCACGGTCGTGGACCTGACGGCTTCGGCCCGGCCGGTCGCGCCCAGCGCGGAAGGCGCGGCCCGGCAGGCCGTGGAGCAGCAGGCGCACGGCCTGACCACGGACCAGCAGATCGACCGCTGGATCTCCAGCCGCAATCCCGAGGCCGTCCCCTACGCCTCGGACGACCTCCGCGAGCCCGAGCCCGAGCGGCGGGTGCGGGGCGAACTGATCGCCGGGATCGGCACCGGCGGCTACCGCGACTACGGCGTGTCGATGACTATGCCCTTGGGCGAGACCGGCGCCCTCGGCTTCAGCTACCGCAAGGTCGAGAACGGCTATGGCTACGGCTATGGTTACGGTCCCTACGGGCTCGACCACGGCTATCCCTATTTCAACGACAGCGGCTACGCCTTCCCGGGTCGCCGCGACCCGGAGGCGGCGCTGGAGCATGAGCGCCGGCTGTCCCGGCCCGGCGGGCTTCCCCGCGGGAGCCTGTCGCCCTTCCCGTCGGTCGGGAGCCGCTTCTGAGATCAGGGCCCGGTCCGGCGACCGGGCCCTTTCTCCATCAGGCCTTCCGCCGCCCCAGTGACGCCAGCACGGGCAGGACGATCAGGGTCAGCAGGGTGGCCGTGGTCAGGCCGCCGATGACGACCGTGGCCAGCGGCTTCTGGACCTCGGCTCCCGGACCCCAGGCGAAGGCCATCGGGATGAAGCCCAGCACCGCCACCAGCGCCGTGGTCAGCACCGCCCGCAGGCGGCTGACCGCGCCGTTCAGGGCGGCCTGAAGCGGGGGCTCGCCGTCGGCCAGCCGGTGCTGGATCGCCTGCATCAGGACGAGGCCGTTCAGGGTGGCCACGCCTGACACGGCGATGAAGCCGACCGCCGCCGAGATCGACAGGGGCATGCCCCTCGCCGCCAGCGCCAGCGCCCCGCCGACAAGGGCCAGCGGGACCCCGGCGAAGACCAGGGCCGCGTCCCGGAGCGAGCGCAGGGCCAGCAGCAGCAGGCCGCCGATGGTCAGGAAGACCAAGGGCACGATCAGGGCCAGTCGGGTCGAGGCCCGCTCGAGGTTCTCGAACTGGCCGCCCCAGTCGAACCAGCCGCCCGCCGGGGGCTGGACCGCGGCCATCTCGCGCCGGGCCTCGGCGACGAAGCCGCCCAGATCGCGGCCCCGGACATTGGCCTGCACGATGATCCGGCGCTTGCCGTTCTCGCGGCTGATCTGGTTCGGCCCCTCGGCGGCCTCGAAGCGGGCGACCGAGGACAGGGGGACGGTCGGGGCGCCCGGCTCGGACTCCTCGGGCATGACCGGCAGTTGGGCCATGACCGACGGGTCATTGCGCAGGTCGTCGTCGAGGCGGACGACCACGTCGAAGCGGCGGTCGCCCTCCATCACCCGACCCGCCGCCTGACCGGCCAGACCGATAGCCAGGGCGTCGGCGGCGTCGGAGGCGTGGATGCCCTGCGCCGCCGCGATGGTGCGGTCCACCCGGGCGGTCAGGGTCGGCTGGCCCGAGACCTGTTCGACCCGCACGTCGGCGGCCCCGTCGATGCGGCGCAGCACGGCGGCGACCTGTTCGGCGGTGCGGCTCATGGTCTCGAAGTCGTCGCCATAGACCTTGACCGCCACGTCCGATCGGACCCCGGCGATCAACTCGTTGAAGCGCATCTGGATCGGCTGGGTGAACTCATAGTTCTGGCCCGGGAGGTGGTTGAGGGCCTCCTCCATCCGGGCGACCAGCTCGGCCTTGGGCAGGGACGGGTCGGGCCAGTCCTTGCGGTCCTTGAGCATGACGAAGGTGTCCGAGATGGACGGCGGCATGGGGTCCGAGGCCACCTCGGCGGTGCCGGTGCGTGTGAAGACCCGTTCGACCTCGGGCATGGCCTTCAGCGTCGTCTCGACGCGGAACTGCATGGCGTGCGACTGCTCCAGCGAGGTCGAGGGGACCCGCAGGGCCTGCACGAGGATGTCGCCCTCATCCAGCTGGGGCACGAACTCGCTCCCCAGCGTGGCGAAGGTGAGGGCGCCCGCCGCCAGAGCGCCGACTGCGCCGCCGATGACCAGACGCGGCCGTTGAAGGGCCTTGTCCAGCAGGGGGGCGTAGCGGTCACGGACGGCGCGGCTGAGCTTCGTCTCGCCGTCCTCATGGCCGGCCTTCGGTTCGCGCACCCAGATGGCGGTCAGGGCCGGGACGAAGGTGAAGCTGAGGATGAAGGCTCCGGCCAGCGCCAGCATGACGGTGGCGGCCATGGGGCCGAACATCTTGCCCTCGACGCCCTCGAACATCAGCAGGGGGGCGTAGACCAGCAGGATGATGGCCTGACCGAAGGCGGCGGGGCGAGCCATTTCGCGGGCCGCCGCCGCGGCGACGGCCAGCCGCTGGTTCAGTGTCAGGGCGGCCCCGAGGCGCTGACGTTCCAGCGACAGGCGGCGCAGGGTGTTCTCGACCACCACAACGGCGCCGTCGACGATCAGACCGAAGTCCAGCGCCCCGAGGCTGAGCAGGTTGGCGCTGATGCCGAAGCGGTTCATCGCCGCCGCCGCGAACAGGAAGCTGAGCGGGATGACCAGAGCCGTGATGACGGCGGCCCGGACGTTGCCGAGCGCCAGGAAGAGGACGGCGATGACCAGCGCGGCGCCGAGGACGAGGTTGTGCTCGACCGTGCCGATGGTGGCCTCGACCAGCGCCGTGCGGTCCAGCACCGGGCGGATGATGACGCCGGGGGGCAGGCTGGGCTGGATGGCCTCCAGCTTCTCTCCGACCCGCCTGGCGACCTCGCGAGAGTTCTCCCCCTGCAGCATCAGGGCGGCGCCCAGAACGGTCTCGTGGCCGTCGGTGCTGGCCGAGCCGAGGCGGGGGGCGCGGCCGATCTCGACCACGGCCACGTCGGAGACCCGGACCACCTGACCGTTGCGGTTCAGGATCGGGGTGGCGGCCAGTTCCTCCAGCGTGCGGATGCGGGCGTCGGCGCGGACGATCCACGCCTCGCCGGCCTTGTTGACGTAGCCGGCGCCGGCGATGCGGTTGGCGTGCTCCAGCGCCTGCACCAGCTGGACCAGACCCACGCCATAGGCGGCGAGACGGGCAGGGTCCGGATGGACGGCGTATTCCTTCACATAGCCGCCTTGCACATCGATGCCGGCGACGCCCTCGACCCCGCGCAGTTGCGGGGCGACGATCCAGTCCTGAACCGTGCGGAGGTAGGTGGCCTTCTCGGCGTCGGTGGTCAGCCGCTCGCCCTCAGGAGTGACGTAGGCCGTCCCCTCGTTGGCGGCGGGGCCGGTCAGCTCCAGCGTCCAAATGAAGACCTCGCCCAGACCGGTGACGACCGGCCCCATGGTGGGCGTCAGCCCCTCGGACAGGTCCTCGCGGGCGTCCTGAAGTCGCTCGTTGACCAGATTGCGGGCGAACCAGATGTCGGTGCGGTCGGTGAAGACGGCGGTGATCTGGGAGAAGCCGTGGCGGGACAGGGAGCGGGTCTCGACCAGACCCGGCATGCCGCTGAGGGCGGTCTCCAGCGGGAAGGTGACCTGCCGCTCGACCTCCTCCGGACCCAGGGCGGGGGCGACGGTGGTGATCTGGACCTGCCGGTTGGTGATGTCCGGCACGGCGTCGATGGGCAGGCGGACGAGCTCGCGCACGCCCACGGCGGCCCACAGGACGGCGAGGACGATGATCAGCCAGCGGTGACGGACGGCGGCGTCGATGATGCGGTTCAGCATGGTCAGTGTCCGTGCTCCGCCTCGCCCTTGGCCAGTTCGGCCTTGAGCACGAAGGCGCCGGTCCCGGCGATGCGCTCTGACCCGGTCAGGCCCGACAGGATCTCGGTGCGGCCCCCGGCGGTGGCGCCGGTGGTCACGGGCAGGGCGCGGAAGCCGTCGCCGTCGCGGACGAAGACGGAGGGAACGCCCTCGACCGTCTGCACGGCCTCGGTGGGGACGGTCAGGCCGTTTCCGCCGCCGACAGGCAGGCGGGCGGACAGGACGGTGCCCGGCGCAGGTGCGGCGCCGGTGGCGGCGGCCCGGACCGTGGCGGTGCCGCCCTGCGCGGCAGGGGCGACGGCGACCACTACGGCCTCCAGCCGGACGCCGTCGGCGGTTTCGGCGCTGAGTCGTGAGCCGGGAGCCAGCAGTCGGGCGGCGGCGGGCGGAGCGTCGAAGACCAGCTCAGCGCGGCCGGTGTCGGCGATCTCGGCCACCTGGAGCGCTTCCTGATGCAGGACCACGCCGGGCGCGGCGATCAGGCGGGTGACGACGCCATCCGACGGGCTGCGAACGACCACGACGCCGTCACTGCCGGGATTGCCGAAGGCGGCGACGCGGGCGCGGGCGGCGCGCAGCCGGGCCTCGGCGGATCGTGCCTCGGCGCGGGTCACGTCCAGCCGGGCGCGGGGCATGTAACCGCGCTCGAACAGGGCCTCGTCGCGGGCCAAGGCGGCATGGGCGGCCTCGGCCTCGGCGGCGGCGGTGTCGGCGTCCGCCCGGGCGGCGGCGCCTTCCGGACTGCGCAGGGTGACCAGCACGGTTCCGCGCCGGACGCGGGCGCCGGGGCCGACGTGGACGGCGGTGACGGTTCCGGCCAGCGGGGCGTCGACGCGGGCCTGTGCGCCCGGCGCGATGGCGACGTGGCCGGGCAGGCGCAGTTCGGAGCCGCCGCCGCGCTGCGGGGCGGTCAGGACGACGCCGGCGGCGGCCGCGTCCTGCTCGCTGAGGGCGACGAAGCCTTCGGGGGCCTCTTCGTCGGAATGGCCTTCCTCGGCGTGGGCGTCGTTGGCGGGGGCGGGCGAATCGAACAGGCGGGCGGCGCCGAATCCGATTCCGAGCGCGGCGATGACGGCGGCGCCGGTCATCAGCCAGTGTTTGCGGGTAGCCATGGGTATCCTCGGTAGGCCCGCGGGCGCGCTCGCGAAGGCGCGGACCGGCGCGGGCCGGATGTCTGATCAGGATGAGGGGAGGCGCACGGCGGTCAGCCGCGCGGGATCAGACCCGTGGAGGGCGTTCGAGGCCGTAGGCGGCCTGTAGCGGGGCGCCGGGCGAGGAGGCCCAGCGCAGGGCGTCGTGCGACGGGGCCGGCAGGCTGAGCGGCGCGGCCGGGGTGTGGGGCGAGGCGACGTGCGGGGCGTGGCAGCAGCCATGGCCACAGGCGCCGACGCAATGCTCGCAGGCGGGATCCTCGCAGGGTGGGGCGAGGGGAGAGGCCGTCGCGGCCTGAACAGCCTGAACCGACGTCTCGACCGGCTCGACACAGGCCACCGCCGCGGCGGCGGGCCAGACGGCGCCCATGGCGAACAGCATCACGGCCAGAAGGCCGAGGCGGTTCATCAGCAGTTGCGCGCGCCGGAGCATGGGGCGGGAGTTAGCACGAACTTGCGACAGAGTCGCGGGCGGGGTGTCGCAGACTCTCACGTTGCTATCGTCATCCCGGACAAGCGCTCGCGTAGCGGGCGCGCGATCCGGGACCCAGCGGCGCGCGTGAGCGCGAAGCTGTCAGGAGCGCCGGTGTTTCAGCTTTCGATCTTCAGTGTTTCGCCGCCGTCGCGGCGCCGCTGGGTCCCGGCCTTCGCCGGGATGACGATAGCGAAGGGGAAAGTGCGGCCCGGAAAAGCAAAAAGCCCGATCCGTGAGGATCGGGCTCTTGTCTCAGAATGGTGCCGCCGGGGGGAATCGAACCCACGACCTCAGCCTTACCAAGGATGCGCTCTACCACTGAGCTACGGCGGCCTCGTTCCGAGGAAGCGGCCCTATAGCCAACGTCGCGGCGGGGGCCAAGCCCTATTTCCATTCCGATGCGAAAAGTTTGTCCGGAGGGCTCGCGTCGCGGGCGGCGCGCGGTGGACAAGGTTCGCGTTAACGGTGTCTGCACCTTGCGCGAGCGGGCGGTGCGGGCTCTGATCCGACTCATGGACAAGCCCGTGACCCACACGCCCGACGTCGCCGCCGCGCCCGAGGGGCTGCCCGCCGCCGCGCCCGCGCCGGTGAAGGGCGAGGTCGTTGCACCGTCCGGCGCCGCCGTCGAGGCGGAACGGGCCAAGGCCGAGAAGGCCCTGCGGCTGGCCAAGGCGCTGCGGGACAATCTGCGCCGTCGCAAGGTCGCGGCGAAGCCTGCAAGACCGAGCAACTGAAGTTCATCGGGCGCGACGTTCGGGCGGCCTTTCACAGACCCCGTCGACCGCGCTAGATAGTCGACCCGCCGGAGCCCCCCGCTCCGGACTGCAAGAGACGACATGGACAGCATCGCCATCACCGGCGGCGCCCAGCTGAACGGCATCATCCCCGTCAGCGGCGCCAAGAATTCCGCCCTCAAGCTGATGGCCGCCTCGATCCTGACGGATCAGCCGCTGCTGCTGACCAATATGCCGCGTCTGGCGGACACGAAATTCCTGGGCAAGCTGCTGCAGGCGCTGGGCGTCGAGGTGACCGAGCGCGACGGGGCGAACGGGCAGGAGACCCTGTTCGACGGCCGCACCATCAGCTCGACCTTCGCCCCCTATGATCTGGTTCGCCAGATGCGGGCGTCGTTTAACGTGCTGGGGCCGTTGCTGGCGCGCACGGGCGAAGCCAAGGTCTCGCTGCCGGGCGGCTGCACCATCGGCGCGCGTCCGGTGGACCTGCACCTGCAGGCGCTGACCGCGCTGGGCGCAGAGATCGAGCTGGATGAGGGCTATGTGACCGCCCGGGCGCCGCGCGGACTGCAGGGCGCCGAGATCGAGTTTCCGTTCGTCTCGGTCGGCGCGACCGAGCACGCCCTGCTGGCCGCCGTGATGGCCAACGGGACGACGGTGCTGCGCAAGGCCGCGCGGGAGCCGGAGATCGGCGACCTGGCCCGCTGCCTGACCGCCATGGGCGCGAAGATCGAGGGCATCGACACCGATGTGCTGACCATCACCGGCGTGACCTCGCTGGGCGGGGCCGAGTGGTCGGTGATTCCCGACCGGATCGAGATGGGCTCCTATGCCGTCGCCGCCGCCATGGCCGGGGGCGAGGTGCGCCTGACCAAGGCCCGGCCCGAGCTGATGACCGCCCTGACCGAGAAGATGGTCGCCGCGGGCGTCGAGATCAGCCCGACCGAGGACGGGGTGATCGTGAAGCGCGATCCCAAGCAGCGGCTGCGCGCGGTGGATCTGGAGACCGAGGTCTATCCGGGCTTCGCCACCGATCTGCAGGCGCAGTTCATGACGCTGATGACGACGGCGGAGGGCGAAAGCACCATCCGCGAGACCATCTTCGAGAACCGCTTCATGCACGCGCCGGAGCTGGCGCGGCTGGGCGCGGACATCCACGTCGGCGCGGGCGAGGCGATCGTGCGCGGCGTCGAGGTGCTGCACGGCGCGCCGGTGATGGCGACCGACCTGCGGGCCTCGGTGAGTCTGGTCATCGCCGGACTTGTCGCGCAGGGTGAGACCACGGTCGGCCGCGTCTATCATCTGGATCGCGGTTTCGAGCGTTTGGAAGAGAAGCTGGGCGCCTGTGGCGCGAACATCCGGCGGATCACGGGCGAGACGCATGAGCACTGAGGCCAACGGCGCGGCGGAGGACAAGGCGATCAAGTCGCCCATGGAGCCCCTGCGCCTGCTGGCCGAGGACGCCGACGACCTGCACATCATCTCGGTGGCCCTGCAGGACGCGATCATGCGTCCGGTGGACATTGTCTGGGAGCGCGGCGCGCGCCTGCTGACCGTGACCCTGAGCCGGTTCTGCTGGGAGTGCGGCGGGACGCGGGTGATGGCGGCCATGCAGTTCGGCGACGTGATCGCGGTGAAGAGCCGCCGCCTGCCGCGCGGGCCGGAGCATGCGCTGGAATTGCTGGCCATGCATTTCGAGCCGGGCGAGGCGCCGGGCGGGCGGATCATCATGATGTTCGCCGGCGGCGGCGACCTGCGGGTCGATGTGGAATGCCTGGACGCGGTGCTGACCGACCTGTCGGAGCGTTGGCCCGCGAAGATGGCGCCGACCCATCTGGAAGGGTCGCTGGAAGCGGCCCTGGCGGAGGCGGGCCCCCAGTGAGCGACCATCGGCTGACGTCCATCGAACTGGACCCCGTGTCCCTGCCGGCGGCCTCGGCCGAGATCGA
The DNA here is from genome assembly GCF_042666595.1 of Brevundimonas sp. GCM10030266. Taxonomy (NCBI): domain Bacteria; kingdom Pseudomonadati; phylum Pseudomonadota; class Alphaproteobacteria; order Caulobacterales; family Caulobacteraceae; genus Brevundimonas; species Brevundimonas sp. GCM10030266. Next base: position 26,017 of record NZ_JBHTCY010000003.1, on the reverse strand, counting down.
GCACGAGCGGCGGGTGGCGATCTTCGATCTGGTGGAGAAGAACAGCTTCGAGCCCGCGGGCGCGGCGGCCGGCCCCTATGCGCTGAAGCTGTCGTCGCAGGACGGGCGGCTGGTGTTCGACATCGCCGGGCCGCAGTTCAGCAAGGCGCACGGCCTGTCGATGTCGCCGCTGAACAAGACCATCAAGGACTATATCGACATCTGCGACAGCTATTACGAAGTGCTGCGCGGGACGGACGTGTCCAAGATCGAGGCCGTCGACATGGGCCGACGCGGCCTGCACAACGACGGGGCCGAACTGCTGAAGTCGCGGCTGGACGGCAAGATCACCGTCGACCACGAGACGGCGCGGCGGCTGTTCACCCTGGTGACGGCGCTGTATCGGCGCTGAGTTGAGGCAGCAGTAAGCAGGCAGCAGTAAGCAGGGGCTTCCCGGCTTGAGGCTGCTGTTCGGGCTTCCCTTCTGAGTCCTGCTGCCTGCTCACTGCTGCCTTCGGCTCGACTATCCCGCCTTTTTCGGGCATATGGCCGCTCCTTCGACGTGCGCTGCCGCCCGGCGCGCGTCGTTTACTCGTATCCAACGGGCGTGAGAGGCCGCATGGCTAAGGAAGAACTGCTCGAGTTTCCCGGCGTCGTCAGCGAACTGCTGCCGAACGCGACGTTCCGCGTGACGCTCGAGAACGACCACGAAATCATCGCCCACACCGCGGGCAAGATGCGCAAGAACCGCATCCGCGTGCTGGCCGGCGACAAGGTGCTGGTCGAGATGACCCCCTATGACCTGACCAAGGGTCGTATCACCTACCGCTTCAAGTAAGGGACGCGCGCGTTGTCGCGTCCTGAGCTTGTGCTGGCTTCGGCCAGCCCGCGCCGCGTGGAACTGCTGGCGCTGGTCGGGATCACGCCCGACCGAATCGAACCCGCCGATATCGACGAGACCCCGCTGGCCGGCGAGACGCCGCCGCGGCTGGCCGCACGGCTGGCCATCGGCAAGGCGGGCGTGGTCGCCGAGCGCGCGCCGGAGGCCGTCGTGCTGGCCGCCGACACCGTGGTGTCCGTGGGCCGCCGCTTCCTGGAAAAGGCCGCCGACGAGGCGGAGTGCGTGCGCTTCCTGAAGCTGCTCTCGGGGCGGGGGCACCGGGTCTATACCGGCGTGGCCGTGGCTGCCGGCGGACAGGTGCGCCATCGGGTCGTGGAGACCCGTGTGACCTTCAAGGTGCTGTCCGACGCCGAAATCAACGCCTACGTCGCCTCGGGCGAGTGGAAGGGCAAGGCCGGGGGCTATGGCATCCAGGGCCGGGCCGGGGCCTTCGTGACCCGACTGGTCGGCAGCTATCCGGCCGTGATGGGCCTGCCGCTGTATGAGAGCGTCAATCTGCTGACCGGTATGGGCTACAGGCCGTGACGCTGGAGGTCTTCCTCGACGATACGCCCGGCGAGCTGAGGGCGGTGGTCGAACGGAACGGCCGCGCCGAACACATTCTTATGGAGCGCGCCGACGAGGCCCCGCAGACGCGCGTGGGCGCGCGGTCTGTGGCGCGGGTCAAACAGGCGGCGCCGGGGCTGAAGGGCGTCTTTGTCGATCTGGGTGGGGGCCACGAGGCCTTCATGCCGGTGAAGGGCGACACGCCCGGCGTCGGGACCAAGGTCGAGGTGGAGATCACCGCGGGCGCACGCGAGCAGAAGGCGCCGGTCGCGCGCCGGATCGGGGGCGGGGAGGGGGAGGTCCGTCTGCTGTCCGCCGCGCCCTCTCTTACGGATTCGCTGGAGCGGCTGGCGCCCGGCGCGGAGATTATCAGCGGACGCGAGGCGATCGAGGCCGGCTGGCGGGCGGTGGACGAGGCGCACAGCCCGGCGGCCCTGCCGGGCGGGCTGGTCCATGTGCAGCGGACCCGGGCGATGATCACGGTCGATGTGGACCTGAACGCCCATGACATGGGCCGCGCCCGGCCCAGGGACGAGACGAATCGTCTGGCCCTGAAGGAGGCGGCGCGGCTGATCCGGCTGAATCGCTGGGGCGGGCTGGTCGCCGTCGACCTGATCGGGACGCAGCTGGACGGGGCGGTGATTCTGAAGGCGACGAAGGCGGCGTTCGGGAGCGATCCGGCGGTCGTGATCGGGCCGGTGAATCGGTTCGGCGTGCTGATGCTGTCGTTGCCGTGGCGTGACCCTCCGCTGGAGGAGGTGCTTTACGCCGATGCGGGGGTGCGACGTTTCCGCCCGGCCCAGCTGGCGCAGGAGGCGGCCCGACGTTTGCGGTTCGCCTTATTGGAGAATACCGGACGGGCGCGGGTGGTCCTGACCTGCGGGCCGGAGCTGGCGGGGCGGGTCGGCCCCCTGGTGGCGGAACTGGGGCCGCGAGCCCATCTGAAGGTCGACGCCGCGGCGGGGGTCGGCGTGTTTTCAATCGAGGCCGAGTGACCATGGCGACCTGTCCGATCTGCACGCGCGCGCCCGCGGATCCCAAATACAAGCCCTTCTGCTCCAAACGCTGCGCGGACGTGGACCTGCAGCGCTGGTTCACGGGCGGCTACGCCATTCCGGTGCGAGACGACGAGCCCACGGACGACGCGGAACGCAGCCCTTTCAAAGAAGACTGAGAGAGGCGCTTGCCACCGGGGAACGGCTTGTCTATAGACCCCGCTCCTCGCTGCAAAAGCGTTGGCCCGGGTAGCTCAGTTGGTAGAGCAGCGGATTGAAAATCCGCGTGTCGGTGGTTCGAATCCGCCCCCGGGCACCATCTTCCTGGAAGATGGCCTGATCCCTGATCATCCCCCTCAGTATTAGCGCGTAGCGACCCGATTAGTCGGAGCCACGACGACGTGCGTCCGGCGCGGGCCGCGGCGGATTGTCTTTCCGTTCGCCGCGACCGCTGTTTGGTGTGATCAACCCCTGTTCATACAGATTAACAGGACATTCGATCCCGGTTGCGGGACAACCATGGAATGAAATTGCATGGTGCGGTGCAATATTCCAAAAACATGATCCGGACACCCCGCAAAAGGGTCGTTCTTTCTGTCCGACCATCACGAAATTGACGCTTTCAACCTGAAACTTCTTCAACGAACGCGCGTGCTCTCCCCCGAGGGGAAAAGCGGCGTTGCGCACTTGACGCTCTGTTATGCGTTCGCCAAAGGAGCTTGACCGCTTTCCTTTGCGAGCGGCCGGAAGGGGATGGGAAAACGGTTTCCCAGAGCCTGCCGACACCGCCCCGGACGCCTTCAGGCAACCGGAAGCGTTCAGGAGGCGTTCCGCAAATCGGGGTTCTGTGAGCTCCGGTCCAGCGGACGACATTTTCAATCGGGGGCGAGCCGCCCAAATGGCCCGCTCCCTGGGTTCCACGAGTCAGACCAAAGCAGGAACTGGCGAACTATGTTCGATATGAAAAAGACCAACATCCTTCTGGCCATGGCCGGCGCCGCCGTCCTGATGGCCGGTTCGCCGGTCCTCGCGCAGGACACCACCACCGCCGCCCCGGTTGATCCGGCTGCCGCGACCGCGCCGGCTGACGCCGCCGCCACCACCACCCCGGCCGTCACCCCGACCACCGAGCCGACCACCGACGCCGCCGCTGAAGAGCCGGCTGCCGAAGGCGGCAAGATGACCGTCGCCTCGATGTTCCTGCACGCGGACATCGTCGTTAAGGTCGTCATGATCGGCCTGGTTCTGGCCTCGGTCTTCTCGTGGACCCTGCTGCTGATCAAGCTGTTCGAGTTTGGCTCGCTGAACCGCACCACCGACCGCTTCCTGGAATCGTTCCGCCAGGCCCGCACCATCGCTGACATGCGCAAGGTCGCGACCTCGGAAGAGTTCGACGGCAACCCGCTGGCCGACATGGCCGCCGCGGCCACCGACGAAATCGAGCTGTCGCGTCAGGCCGGCCTGTCGGTCACCGGTGATCACCGTGACTCGGCCCTGCTGCGCGCCCAGACCGCTGTCGCCGCCGTTCAGTCGGGTCTGTCGAAGCGCCTGTCGGGCGGCCAGCAGTTCCTGGCCTCGACCGGTTCGACCGGTCCGTTCGTCGGTCTGTTCGGCACCGTGTACGGCATCATGAACTCGTTCATCGGTATCGCGAACACCAACACGACCAACCTGGCCGTCGTGGCCCCGGGTATCGCCGAGGCCCTGCTGGCCACCGGTATCGGTCTGTTCGCCGCTATCCCGGCGGTGGTCTTCTACAACTACTTCAACACGCGCATCGCGGCCTACGGCACCCGTTCGGACGGCTTCAACGCTGAACTGATCAACGCGATCTCGCGTCAGCTCGACAAGGGAGCGTAAGACGCATGGCCGCCAAACTCTCAGGCGGCGGCGGCAAGGGCGTCACTGAGCAGAATTCTGACATCAACGTTACGCCTTTCGTTGATATCATGCTGGTTCTGCTCATCATCTTCATGGTGGCGGCTCCGCTCGCCACCGTGTCGGTGGAAGTGAAACTGCCGGCCGCGGTCGCGAAAGCTGCGCCGAACCCGCCGAAGCCGTTCTACGTTTCGGTCCAGAACGACGGGCGCGCCTACATCGGTGACGAAGAGGTGGATATCACCTCGGTCGGATCGGTGCTGGCCCAGCAGATCGGCAACAAGGCTCCGTCGGATGAGCGGATCTTCATTCGTGGGGATCAGAACACCCGATACGGTGACTTCATGCAGGTCATGAATTCGCTCCAGGATCACGGTTTCTACAGCGTGGCCCTGGTCGGCGAAGACCAGTCGCTGCAGTAGGAGACGGTGAAACATGACTGAAGCAGTTGAATATCACCGCAGCCGGTATGACGCGCCGCGCAAGAAGGGCTTCATGGGGGTTCCCCCCATGGTGCTCATCGCCAGCCTGGCCGTCGTCTCCCTCCTCTTCACCCTGCTGGCGATCTATTTCGTCAACATGCAGTTCAAGCTGAGGGAAATCCGGTACACCGACGAGTCGGTGGAAGTGGAGCTCATCGAACCGATCGAGGAGCCGCCGCCCCCGCCGCCGCCGCCGCCGCCGCCGACCAACGAGCCCCCGCCGCCCAAGCTGCAGGTGCGCGTCCCGGCCGTGATCCCGACCAACGTTCCGGTGCCGCCGGTGGAAACCCCGCCGACGCCGAAGGAACTGCGGATCGACAATCCGGGTCCCCCGGTGATCACCCCGACCCCGCCGCAACCGGCCCCCGTGCCGGCCCCGCCGCGGCCGTCGGTCATCACCAACCCGGCCTGGGCTCGCCAGGCTCCGGGTGAGTTCCCCGAACGCGCCATGGCGCGTGGGATCGAAAGCGGCACCGTGCGCCTCAGCTGTGCGGTGCAGTCCAACGGCAATCTGACCGACTGCCGTGTCGTGTCGGAAACCCCGTCGGGCGCCGGCTTCGGACAGGCGGCTCTGGCCGCGGCCCGTCGCTCGCGCGTCACGCCGGGCACCGTTGACGGCGCCGCCGTCGGTGCTCGCGTCGAGTGGACGCAGCGTTACCAGCAAGCTGACTGATCTCCGTATCAGTCTGTTCGCGAACGCCCCGGAGGAAACTCCGGGGCGTTTTCGTTTGGGCGACTTGAGGGGCGACGGGCTCAGGCGGGATGTCGCGCGCCAGATGCGGGGCTCCGGTTCGACGGGCTTTGGCGGACGGCCGGGCGAGCGCTTCTCCCCTAGCGACCCGTCACCAATCCCCCGCGTCGATCACCCTAGCCCTCTTGCCCCGGAGCCTTCCAGCGGGGATGACGTTCTTTCCGGCCAAGCTGATGCGGAGAGACCCGATGAAACGCCCCGTCCTGATCACCCTGCTGGCGGCCACCGCCCTGTCCGGCGGAGTGGCGGCCTGCGCCTACAACGACACCCTGGGCCGCAACCAGTTCCTGATCGTCGATGACAGCGCCCTGACCCAGCAGGCGGACGCCGCCTGGGCCGAGACGCTGCGGACGCAGCGGCAGTCGACCGACGCCGCCGCCCTGAACCGCATCCGCACCGTTGGCGGCAGGATTGTGCAGGCGGCGGGCCTGACGGACCGGCGCTGGGAGTACGCCCTGTTCGTCAGCGACGCGCCGAACGCCTTCGTCCTGCCGTCGGGCAAGATCGGGGTGACGACCAGCCTGCTGGCGCTGGTGCGCAATGACGACCAGCTGGCCGCCGTGCTGGGCCATGAGGTCGGCCACGTCGTCGCCCGCCACGCCGCCGAGCGCTATTCGACCAGCGCCGCGACCGGGCTGGTGCTGAGCGGGGTGCAGGGCGCCGCCGGGGACTATGGACAGGCGGCGGGCGCCATCGGCGGCCTGGGCGCCCAGCTGGGCGTGCTGCTGCCCTTCTCGCGCCGGGATGAGCTGGAGGCTGACCGTCTGGGCGTCGACTACATGCAGCGCGCGGGATACCGCCCCGCCGAATCCATCGCCCTGTGGCGGCTGATGGCGCAGCAACGGCAGGGCGCGACCCCCGAGTTCGCGTCGACACACCCGTCGGACACGACCCGCATCGCCCAGCTGGAGCAGTATATCGCCAGCCGGGGCTGGTAGAGGCGGGTATTGCGGCGCCCCGATGGTCGGGCGGCGAGCCCGGAAAGTGGTTAGTGGACAGTGGTTAGTGGATGACCGGGACCTGGGCTCGTGGGCGCGGGTCGCGGTCCGAGCCACCCACTAACCACTAATCACCAATCACTTTCCGGGCTCCGTCCCGGAAGGCGTCGCACATCGCGTCAATTCCTCCTTGATCCCCCGGAGCGACGCAGCTAAAGACGCCGCTCGCGCGGATATGTGCAGCCTTAGCTCAGTTGGTTAGAGCGCCGGTTTGTGGAGCCGGAGGTCCTCAGTTCAAACCTGAGAGGCTGTACCATCGCCTTCCACGCTTTCTCCCAGAAACAGTGTTGCTGTCTGCCCCGCGGTCTGCGCGTGGGAAGTGACTGGTGATTGGTGATTAGTGGATGGCCGGCAGCGAGCGACCGCACGGTCCGCGCCGCCCTTCCGCCGGCAGCCAAGGCCAGGCTCCGGGTGCTTGCAGTGGCTCACTGTGCTCTTGTCAGCGGAAGGGCGGCGCAGGCTGTGCCGCTGCACCCTGTGAGCCATCCACTAATCACCAATCACCAATCACTTGCCCGGCGCCGGCCCGACCGCGCTAAGCTCCGGCCTATGAGCAACCCCGCCGCACAGCCCCTCTGGGATCCCCGTCAGTACCGCCGGTTCGAGGCCGAGCGGGATCGGCCGGCGCTGGATCTGTTGTTGCGGCTGCCGGGCGATCTGGAGCCGCGCGCCATCGTCGATCTGGGGTGCGGGGCGGGGCAGCACGCGGCGCTGCTGAAGCGGCGGCATCCGGGGGCGACGGTGACCGGGCTGGATTCCAGCGCGGCCATGCTGGAGCAGGCGAGGGCGCTGGGGGCGGATGTGCGCTGGGTTCAGGCCGATCTGGCGACGTGGACGCCCTTGGGGGAGCCTGACGAGGCGCCGGACCTGATCTTCGCCAACGCCTCGCTGCAGTGGCTGCCGGACCATCGGGCGCTGCTGCGGCGGCTGACCGGGCTGCTGGCGCCGGGCGGGGTGATCGCGGTGCAGATGCCCTTGTCGTGGGACACCCTGCATTACCGGGTCATGCGCCGGGTGAGGGGCGAGGGGCCGTGGGCCGACCGGCTGGAGGAGCGCGAGACCATCCAGGCGCTGCTGGACCCGGCCGACTATTACGACGTGCTGGCCGAGCGGTGTGAGGACATCGACATCTGGTCCACCACCTATCTGCACGCCCTGACCGGCGAGCACCCGGTGCTGGAGTGGATGAAGGGGACGGCGTTGCGGCCGCATCTGACGGCGCTGCAGGATGACCCGGCTATGCGGGACGCCTGGCTTTCGGCGCTTTCCGACGGCCTTTCGGCGGCGTTTCCGCCGCGTCCGGACGGGGTGACGCTGCTGCCGTTTCCGCGGCTGTTCCTGATTGCTCGGCGACGAGCTTTCGACGCCGCAGGCCGGTGACGGGGCCGTCCAGGGTGGCCAGTTCGGCGGTCATGGCGCGGTAGCCGGCCTCGACGGCGGGGGCGTAGGCCTTCCAGTCGCGGATATCGACGCCGTCGGGCGTGGGCTGGACCAGAAGATCGACCACGCCGCGCGAGCGCTCGACCTCGGCGTCCGAGGTCAGGGTCGCCGAGCGCATCATGATGGAGACGATGGGCGGGCCACGACGCCAGGCGCCGGTCGCCAGCAGGCGCCAGACGGAGGGCGGATGCTCGATCAGCTGCGGATCGACGCCGCGCGCCTGCGACATGTCGATGCCGATGACCGGGCCGGCGTTCATCTGGCGCATGACCTCGGCGGGCAGGTTGTTCAGCACCGCCCCGTCCACCAGCACCTGACGGTCGAGGACCACGGGCGGCAGCAGGCCCGGGATGGCGATGGTGGCGCGCATGGCCCGGCGCATGGAGCCCCGGCGGTGCACATCGACCCGGCCCGAGGTCAGATTGGTCGAGACGCAGAAGAAGGGCAGCAGCAGGTCGGCCAGATCGGTCTCGCCGTAGGCGGCCTGGAGCAGTTTATCGACCTTCTTCGCCCGGCTCATGGCCAGCATGGGGAAGGTGATGTCGCTGAGCGGGTCGCTGTCGACGAAGGAGCGTTTGATGCGGTCCTCCAACTCGTCCAGCGTCCAGCCCATGGCGGGACCGGCGGCGACGACGGCGCCCATGGAGGCGCCGCCGACGAAGTCGATGGGCACGCCGGCCTCCTGCAGGGCGCGCAGGGCGCCGATGTGAGCATAGGCCCGGGCCCCGCCGCCGGACAGGACCACGCCCACGGCCGTGCCGGTGATGACGCGGGCGATGCGGTCGGCGTCGGCCTGATCGCCCTCCATCGCCTGGAACCAGCGGCCCGGCTGGACCGCATCGATCCAGACAGAGGTGTTGTGCGGCCGGGCCATGCGCGGATCGCGCAGCAGGATCAGGTCGGTGCGGCGCTGGGCGTCGGGCACGCCGGCATGGGGCAGGGGGCGGTTGGGCGGGGCCAGCAGGCACTGGCCGACGACGAACAGCCGGTCCACCTGACGCGCGCACAGGGCGGCCCAGGCGGGCTCGTCGGCCTCGGCGACATAGAGGACGAAATCGTGGGCGTCCTCGACCCGGCTGAACCATTCGCTGGCGGAGGACAGGGCCGAGTGGTCGATGACCTGGCAGGTGAAGCCGCCGGCCTCGATGGCGGCGGCGACGCGCTCGACGAAGGCGCGGATGGGGCGGGGGCGGGCCGAGAGGAAGCCGAAGACGCTGGGCTCGCCGCCGCCGGAGCGGCGATCGCGGGCGCGCTGGATCATCAGGCGCGACAGCTCGACCATCAGGTCCGGCTCGGTGCGGGCGGCCTCGAAGAAGGCGTCGCGCGGCAGGGCCAGCACCTCGGAATCGCGCAGGGCCACGACGTCGGCGGTGTGCGGACTGCCGGCCAGCATGGCCATCTCGCCGGCAGGCTCGCCCGGGCGGATGACGCCGACGAACTGGGGCGGCTGGTCGTTGTGCTCGCTACGGAAGACGCCCAGCCGGCCGGCGCGCAGCAGGTAGAGGGTGTCGGCGGGATCGCCCTCGCCAAACAGGGTCTCGCCGCCCGTCAGCGCGAACCAGCTGGCCGGGGTGTTGCGTCCGCTCTCGAAGATGCGGTGCAGGGCGTCGGAGAGCCGGTCGGATCGGGCGGGGGGCATGGGATGAGGGAGTAGGGCTTAGGGATTGGGGATTAGGGGCGAGCGGTGTCGCCGAGCAGGTCGGCCAGCCGGTGAAGCTGATCGCTATAACGTCTCCAGCAGTCGCTTTCGATTTCCGGAAGCAAGGCGCTGGCCTCGGACCATGTCATCTGCTGCCCCTTGGCGATCCAATCCGTTCCGGTCTGCCGGGCATCAAGGCCGCCAAGATAATAGACCGCCATTCCGGTGACATAGCGGATTTCAGTCTCCTCCACCTCTCCCGCCGTCAGGGCCGCCATAGAAACGGCGTAGCAGCGGAAGTCGCGTTCGATCGTTGCGTCCGACGAACCGGAGAGATTGTCAGGCCCCGAGATCGTCAGAAGAGTGGCGATGGCAAGGCTGATCACGAACGAGCTCCACGGTAACGGATCGACCATAGCGCGTTCCGTTGCGGCGGCGAGCCCATAGTCACCAGGCGCCGAGTTCGCGCAGCTCCCGCGCCAGATCGTCGGGGAGGTCGGTGGCGTCGGCGGTTGTCAGGTCGATCGGGGCGTCCCTGGCCTCGAGGTAACGCCAGCCCTGGAAGGGGCGGCGGGCGAGGGGGGCGGTGCGGATGACGCGGGGCTCCAGGGTGATCTCGCAGCGGCTCTGGCCGCCTTCGCCCAGCGTGCTGATGTCGAGGATCGGCTGGCGGCACAGAACCGAGCCCTTGATGACCCAGTAGAGGGAGCCGCCGTCCTCCATCTCGGTCGCGCGCTTGGGCGTCATGCGGGTGTGGACGATGAGCGGCTGGCCCTTGGCGGCGCGGGATTCCAGCCACTCGACCTCGGAGACGCCGACGCAGAGCTTGATCATGTGCAGGGGCATGGGGCTGGATATGGGCCGGTGCGTGACTCGGCGCCAGCGGGGATGTGAGGTGATTGGTGGTTGGTGATTGGTGATTGTCTGGGGCGGGCGCCGGGGCGGTCGAGGCAGGCGCCGGTGTTGAAGCCATCAATCACCAATCACCAGTCACCAATCACCCTTCCGGGCTCCGTCGTTCGCCACTTTTCCGCGAACCTTCGCCGCTGTTCTGGTGACCGACGTTAATGTGGTTCTCAGTAGTTTCCCTGTGAAGACAAGGGGTTCTTGCACGCGTAAACGCTGCCGCAACGGAAGGCGGCGCTATGTACGGACTGATCAGCCGGATGACGGCCCGGGCGGGCCAGAGGGACGCGCTGACGGCGATCCTGCTTGAGCGCGTGGCGCTGGGGATGCCCGGCTGCCTCAGCTACATTGTCGCCCACGACCCCGCCGACGCCGAGGCGATCTGGGTCACTGAAACCTGGATCAGCGAGGACGCCCACCGCGATGCGCTGGCGGACGAGGCGGTGAAGGCCGTGCTGCGTCAGGGGCTGCCGCTGATCGCGACCTTCGAAGACGCGACGGTGACCACGCCGGTGGGCGGGCTGGGGATCGGGTGATCTGACCCGGAAGCCCTCCCCCTCGAGGGGAAGGGGCTCACTCGGCGGGCGTGACCACCGCCAGCACCACGCCGTCGCCGACCTGGTCGCCGACCTGGACCGAGACGCTTTCGACCACGCCGTCGAACGGGGCGATCAGGGCGTGCTCCATCTTCATGGCTTCCAGCACCACGATAGGTGCGCCCTTGGCGACGGTGTCGCCCGCGACCGCCGGAGCGGCGACGATCTTGCCCGGCATGGGGGCGCGGAGGGAGCCGTCGGACGCGGGGCCGGAGGCGGCGCCGGCTGCGTAGACGGGACGCTCGAAGGCGAAGGTGTCGCCGTCCTCGAAGAAGACCCACTTGCCGTCGAAGACGTTGACCCAGTCCGTCAGGTTGGTCTGGTCATCCGGATAGTCGACCACCATCGGAGCGCCATTCATGACGGCGCGGATCTGACGACGGCGACCACCATTCAGGCGGAAGCCCGCATTGTCGTAGACCGCCCATGGCGACCAGCCGTCACGATCAAAATCCGGGCTCGCGATGCGCATCGCCGCGACTGCCTTGGCATGGTCTGACGGCTCTCCGACCCGGAGCAGAGCGTCTGACTCCGCCGCGATGAACCCGGTGTCCACGTCGCCCGCGATGAAGCGCGGATGCTCCAGACAGCGGACGAGGAAGCCCGCATTGGTCTTGACCGGCCAGACCTCGACGTCGGCGCAGGCGTCGGCCAGATCGGCGGCGGCGTCCTCGCGGGTGTCGGCGTGGACGATCAGCTTGGCGATCATTGGATCGTAGAACTGGCTGACCTCGCCGCCCTGCATGACCCCGGTGTCGACGCGGGCGTCCTCGGGCATGACGAAGTGGTCGAGTCGTCCGATCGACGGCAGGAAGCCGTTGGCCGGGTCCTCGGCGTAGAGGCGGGCCTCCATGGCCCAGCCGTTGATGCCGATGTCTTCCTGCTTCAGCGGGATGGGCTCGCCCGCGGCGATGCGGAACTGCCATTCCACGAGGTCCACGCCGGTGATGGCCTCGGTGACCGGGTGTTCGACCTGCAGCCGGGTATTCATCTCCATGAACCAGATGCGGTCGGCCTTCAGGCCGTTCGAGGCGTCGGCGATGAACTCGATGGTGCCGGCGCCCTGGTAGTTCACGGCCTTGGCCGCGCGGACGGCGGCGGCGGTGACGGCCTCGCGCGTCGCCTCATCCATGCCGGGGGCCGGGGCCTCCTCGATGACCTTCTGGTGGCGGCGCTGCAGCGAGCAGTCGCGCTCGTTCAGGTGGACGACCGTGCCGTGGCTGTCGCCGAAGACCTGCACCTCGATGTGGCGCGGGCGGGTGATGTAGCTTTCGATCAGGACGCGCGGGTCGCCGAAGGAGGACTGGCCCTCGCGGCGGGCCGAGGCCAGGCCGTCGGCGAAGTCCTCGGCGCGATCCACCTTCTTCATGCCCTTGCCGCCGCCGCCGGCGACGGCCTTGATCAGGACGGGGAAGCCGATCTTGCTGGCCTCGGCGGTCAGGGTTTCGTCCGACTGGTCCTCGCCCTGATAGCCCGGGGTGACGGGCACGCCCGCCTCGATCATCAGCTTTTTCGCGGCGTCCTTCAGGCCCATGGCGCGGATCGATTCCGGCTTCGGTCCGATCCAGATGATGCCCGCGGCGGCCACGGCCTCGGCGAAGTCGGCGTTCTCGGACAGGAAGCCGTAGCCGGGGTGGATGGCCTCGGCGCCCGTATCCTTGGCGGCCTGCAGCACCTTTTCGGCGACCAGATAGGACTCGCGGGCGGCGGCCGGGCCGATCAGCACGGCCTCATCGGCCTCGCGCACATGCAGGGCGTCGGCGTCCGCCTCGGAATAGACGGCGATGGTGCGAATCCCCATCGCGCGGGCGGTGCGGAAGACGCGGCAGGCGATCTCGCCACGGTTGGCGACAAGGACGGATTTGAACATGGCGCGGTTGTAGTGCGGCACGGGCGGCGGCGCCACATCCGGATGCAGCGCGGATGGCAAGTGATTGGTGGTTAGTGATTAGTGGTTCGATGCCGCGAGCGCTGGCGCCGATGCGGCAGGCGCCGGCGCCGGCGCCGAAGCCGCCATCCACTAATCACCAATCACTAATCACTTTCCGGGCTCCGACTTCACAGGACGAAGCGCTGCCCCCCTGAGCCTACTCAGCCCACTTGGGCGCGCGTTTTTCAAGGAAGGCGGCGACGCCTTCCTGGCCTTCTTCGGAGACGCGGGCGCGGGCGATGCGTTTGGCGGTCTCGTCCAGCAGGCCGGTGTCGATCTTGCCGTGGCCGGCGACGTAATGGACCAGACGCTTGGCGTCGCCCATGGCGCCCGGCGCGTTGGCCGAGAGGCTGTCGGTCAGCATGGAGATGAATTCGTCCACCGAGCCCTCCGGCAGGACCAGATCGATCAGGCCCGCGTGGGCGGCGTAGTCGGCGTCGAAGATGTTGGCGGTCAGGAACAGCTGGCGCGCGCGGCGCGGGCCGATGGCCTCGACCACATACGGGGCGATGGTCGCGGGGATCAGGCCCAGCTTGACCTCGGAGAAGGCGAAACGGGCGCCCTCGACGGCCACGGCCATGTCGCAGGCGGCCACGATGCCGGCGCCGCCGCCCATGGCCGAGCCCTCGACGATGGCGCAGGTCAGGGCCGGGACGTCGTGCAGGGCCTTGAGCATCTTCGCCAGACCCATGGCGTCGTCGCGGTTGTCGCTCTCGGACCAGCCGGCCGCGTCCTTCATCCAGCCCAGGTCGGCGCCCGCGCTGAAGGTGCCGCCCGCGCCGCGGATGAAGACCAGACGCACCTTGTCGGCGCCGTGCAGGGTCTCGAAGGCTTCGCGCAGGGCGCCGATGACGGCGGCGTCGAAGGCGTTGCGCTTGGCCGGGCGGTTGATGGTGACGAAGACCACGCCGTCGGCGGTGGCGTCGATCTGGACCAGATCATCGTTCGCGTCCGGCGCCGGATCGGCCAGCAGCGGATGGGCGATGCTGTTGATCTCGGCCGCCTCGGCGTCGGTGATGTCGAGGGCGTCTTCGGGCTGGGTTTCGGTGGGCTTCTTGTCGGTCATGAGTGTTCCAACGTTTGAAACGTGATCCTTCTCCCCTCGGGGAGAAGGCGGCCCGCGCGGCGGGTCGGATGAGGGCGCCAGCTTTGGCGTATGCGTCCGGAATAGCGGACCGGACGGGGCCGCGCGACCCCTCATCCGTCAGGCTAGGTGGCTACCCCGCGCAGCGGGCGTAGCGGACGGCCTGCGGGCGGGCGTCGCCTTCAATGTTCAGCCATTCGCCGCCGTCGGAGCTGCGCCAGATGACCATCTGGATCTCGCGATCGCCGTCCGAGGACTGGTTCTCCACGAACACGTGCAGGGAGCCGCCGTCCAGGAAGCGGGCCGACTTCAGGGTCGAGGTGTCCTCATAGCCGATGATCTGGCGGTCGGTGACCGTCAGGGCCGTGCCGCTTTCGTCGCGCTGGCAGGCCTCGACGCTGAGATCCCAACGGCCGTGGAAGTCGGCGGGGAAAATCACCGGGGTGTCGACCGGCGGCGCGAAGGCCGTGAGCAGCAGGGCGGCGAACGGGGCGGTCATCATGGACGGTTACTCCGGACTGACGGGGAAGACCTTTGCAATACGCGCGAAGCCGGCTTCGGATGCGCCCGGACCGACATCACATCCGGAACACGCCGAAGGTCGTCTCCGGGATCGGGGCGTTCAGCGAGGCGGAGATGGCGAGGCCGAGGACGTCGCGGGTCTGGGCCGGGTCGATGACGCCGTCGTCCCACAGGCGGGCGGAGGCGTAATACGGATTGCCCTCATCCTCGTATTTCTGGCGCACCGGCGCCTTGAAGGCTTCGGCCTGTTCGGGCGTCCAGCTGTCGGCGTCGCGGTGGACGGTGGCCAGAACCGATGCGGCCTGTTCGCCGCCCATCACCGAGATCCGGCTGTTGGGCCAGGTGAAGAGGAAGCGCGGGCTGTAGGCGCGGCCGCACATGCCGTAGTTGCCGGCGCCGAAGCTGCCGCCGATCAGGACGGTGAATTTGGGCACCTCGGCGCTGGCCACGGCGGTGACCAGCTTGGCGCCGTGCTTGGCGATGCCCTCGGCCTCGTATTTGCCGCCGACCATGAAGCCCGAGATGTTCTGCAGGAACAGCAGGGGAATCTTCCGCTTGCAGGCCAGTTCGATGAAGTGGGCGCCCTTCTGGGCGCTCTCCGAGAACAGGACGCCGTTGTTGGCGAGGATGGCGACCGGATAGCCCCAGATGCGGGCAAAGCCGCAGACGAGGCTGGTTCCGTAGAGCGCCTTGAACTCGTCCAGCTCGGAGCCGTCGACGATGCGGGCGATGACCTCGCGCACGTCATAGGGGGCGCGGACGTCATCGGGGATGATGCCGTAAAGCTGTTCGGCGGGCAGGGCGGGGGCGCGCGGCTCGCGCATGTCCAGATCCACCTTCTTGATGGTGTTCAGATTGCCGACGATGGAGCGGACGATCTCCAGCGCGTGCTCGTCATTCTCGGCGACATGGTCGACGACACCGGACTTGCGGCCGTGGGTCTCGGCGCCGCCCAGCTCCTCGGCCGAGATGACCTCGCCGGTGGCGGCCTTCACCAGCGGCGGGCCGGCGAGGAAGATGGTGCCCTGATTGCGGACGATGACGGTCTCGTCCGACATGGCCGGGACATAGGCGCCGCCCGCGGTGCACGAGCCCATGACGCAGGCGATCTGGGGGATCGACTTCGCCGACATCCGGGCCTGGTTGAAGAAGATGCGGCCGAAGTGGTCGCGGTCGGGGAAGACCTCGGCCTGGTGCGGCAGGTTGGCCCCGCCGGAATCGACCAGATAGACGCAGGGCAGGTTGTTCTGCTCGGCGATCTCCTGCGCGCGCAGGTGCTTCTTCACCGTCATCGGGAAGTAGGCGCCGCCCTTCACGGTCGGATCGTTGGCGACGATCATGACCTCGCGGCCCGAGACCCGGCCGACGCCGCAGATCATGCCCGCGCCCGGCGCCTCGTCATTGTACATGCCCCCGGCCGCCAGCTGGCCGACCTCGAGGAAGGGGGAGCCGGGGTCCAGCAGACGCTCGACCCGGTCCCGCGGCAGCAGCTTGCCGCGCGAGACGTGGCGCTCGCGGCTGGCGTCGGAGCCGCCGCGCCCGGCCTTTTCGACCTTCGCATACAGTTCGTCGCGCAGGGCGCGGTTGTGGGCGTCCAGCGCCTTGAAGGCGGCGGACGAGGTGTCGATGGCGGAGGTCAGCTTCGGCATGGGGTGAGGTTTAGGCGTTGCATCGCGCCCTTGTCCACCAGACCCGGCGGCGCCAGATCAGGGGGCGGACGACGGTCGTCCCGAAGGAGCCTCCCATGAGCAAGATCGCCTTTATCGTCGGCAGCCTGCGCAAGGGCTCGCTCAACCGGTTGACGGCCGAGGCCCTGATCCGGTCGGCGCCCGAGGGGATGGAAGGGCAGATCGTCGAGATCGGCGACCTGCCGCTGTACAATCCCGATCTGGAAACGGACGCGCCCGCCGCCTGGACCCGGTTCCGCGACGAGATGCGCGGCGTGGACGGCGTTGTCTTCGTGACGCCCGAGTACAACCGCTCGGTTCCGAGTGCGCTGAAGAACGCCATCGACGTGGGCTCGCGCCCGTATGGCCACAGCATCTGGTCGGGCAAGCCCGCGGCCGTCGTCACGGTGTCGCCCGGCGCCATCGGCGGGTTTGGGGCCAACCATCACCTGCGCCAGTCGCTGGTCTTCCTCGACATGCCGACCCTGCAACAGCCCGAGGCCTATATCGGCAATGCGGGCGAGCTGTTCGATGAAAACGGCGAGGTGAAGGTGGAGGGGACGAAGGCGTTCCTGACCACCATCATGGCGGCGTTCGGCAAGCTGGTGGCGAAGCACGGCTGAGCCGGTCAGAAGGAGGGCTTATGCCTCCCATCCCCAAACCCGGTTGACCCGGCGCGAGGGGCGTGGCCTGTGCCGCGTCCCATGATCGCCCTGAACGACAAGACCCGCGCCACCCTGAAGGAACTGCTGAATCTCGCCTGGCCGGTGGTGCTGGCGCGGATCGGCATCATGACCATGGGGCTGACCGACGCGATCGTGGTCGGCCACTATGCGTCGCGCGAGCTGGCCTTCCATTCGCTGGCCTGGGCCCCGTCGTCGGTGGTGCTGACGACCGCGGTGGGCCTGATGATGGGGGTGCAGATCGTCACCGCCCGCCTGCGCGGCGAGGGGCGGCACAGTGAAATCGGCGCGGTGCTGCGCCGGGGCATGGTCTATGCGCTGCAGATCGGGATCGCCGCGATGCTGGCGCTGGCCGTGTTCGGCCCGTGGGTGATGAACAACGTCAGCTTCGAGGAAGGCCTCGGCGCCGGAGCGTCCGGCCCGCTGGTGGTCTTCGCCCTGTCGATGCCCTTCTACCTGATCTCGGTGGCGGGCCAGTTCTTCCTCGAAGGCCTGTCCAAGCCCAAGCCCGGAATGTGGGCCATGTGGGTGGCGAACGGGGTCAACATCGGCCTGAACCTGCTGCTGGTGCCTGACATTCTGGGGATCGGCGTGGACGGCGCCATCGCCTCGGCCTGGGCGACGTTCGGCGCGCGTCTGGCGTTGGCGGTGTTTCTGGTCGTCTACATCCTGCGACTGCCCGAGGCGAAGAGCTGGAATCTGTGGACCAAGCCCGCCCGGGATCGCGAGACCGAGCGGGAGCAGGTCAAGGTCGGTCTGGGCGCGGGCGCGTCCAACTTCATCGAGGTCGGCGCCTTCGCGGCCATGACGGTGATCGCGGGCCTGCTGGGCACGAACGAGACGGCCAGCTGGGCCATTGTGATCAATATGTCGGCCATCGTCTTCATGCTGCCGATGGGCCTGTCGTCGGCGACGGCGGTGCTGGTCGGCCGGGCCTATGGCGCACAGGACCGCGAGGGCGTGCTGCGCGCGGGCTTCGCTGGGATCGGGGTGGTGACGGTGCTGGCGCTGCTGGTGGCCCTGATCATCTGGCCGACGGCGGACCTGCTGGTGCGGGCCTATACGGTCGATCCGGCCCTGATCGCCATCGCCGGACCGGCGCTGGTGCTGGCCACCCTGTTCTTCGTGGCCGACGGCATCCAGGTCGTCGCGGCGCAGGCCAACCGCGCCGCGGGCGACGTCTGGTGGCCGACGATCATGCATTTCGTCTCGTACGGCGCGATCATGATGCCGCTGGGCTGGGTGCTGGCGCACCGGATCGGCGTGGACGGTCTGGTCTGGGCGGTGATCATCGCCAGCCTGGTGTCGGGCGCCCTGCTGACCGGGCGGTTCGTGCGGGTGGCGCGGCGGCTGGCCTAGAGGGCCAGCGGCGGCTCTCCCGCCTTCTCCAGCGCGCGGCGGTAGATGGCGTGGAAGACATTCCACAGCGCCGCCGCGATCAGGCCGACGAACAGGCTGTCCGCCACGAACAGCGCCCACATCGCCGGACCTTCTCCGCTGAGGATCATGCCGAGGTTCATCAGCTCGTGCAGGACCAACAGGGGCAGGAAGACGACGAAATAGAGCGCCATGCCGGGAAAGAGCACGGGCAGACTCTTCCGGATCGAGGCGAGGAAGCGCATCCGGCGGTCGCCCAGCGCCACGCCGACCCGCCAGCCGGCCAGCAGCACCTGCAGGATCGAGCCGAGCAGGAAGAGGCCGATCCCGGCAAGCGCCGCGCCCGCCTGACCGAGGGCGTCCGCGCTGGTCCACGGCTTGAGGGCGCCCTGGCCGAAGTCGAGGGCGAGGAAGACGATGATGACGGGAATGAAGGCTGTGATGGTCCTGAGCCCGACGGCGCCGGTCACGCGCCGGTCGCCGCCGCTGTGGATGAAGCGGCTGAGCCAGAGGCCGACGATGAGCAGGGCGGCGAACTTCACATAGCCGAAGCCGGTCCGGGCGGGATGGGTGGCGAGCGCCTCGGCCTGCCCAAGGCCTTCGAACATGCCGATTCGCCACTCGATGATGTGCTGGACGAACTCGACGACGGGCGGGATCAGGAAGATCAGCGGGAATGCGAGCGCGAATCTGAAGCCGACGCCATAGCTGGATTTGATATCAGACCACATGGGAGCCCCCTCCGATCCAGCGAGGTTGCGCGCGCAATGCGCGCGGCGGCAAGTTAAGTCGCGGTAAGGATGTGAGGGCGATGCGCCGGGCCTGTCTGCCAAGGTGACGAGTCCCCATTCGCCCTCTATATCCGTCGCCTCCCCAAGACCTACGGAACATCATGGCCCGCATCCTTATCACCTCGGCGCTGCCCTACATCAACGGCATCAAGCATCTGGGGAATCTGGCGGGCTCGATGCTGCCGGCGGACGTGTGGGCGCGGTTCAAGCGCGGGCAGGGGCATGACGTCCTCTACATCTGCGCCACCGACGAGCACGGCACCCCGGCCGAGCTGGCCGCCGCCGCCGCCGGGCAGGACGTCCGCACCTATTGCGATGAGCAGCACGAAATCCAGAAGAAGGCCGGTGAAGCCTTCGGCCTGAGCTACGACTGGTTCGGCCGGTCGTCGAACGAACCGAACCGACGCCTGACCCAGCACTTTGCGAAGGTGCTGGAGGAGAAGGGGCTGATCGAGGAGCGGGTCGACCGGATGATCTATTCGATCGACGACGCCCGCTTCCTGCCGGACCGCTATGTCGAGGGCACCTGCCCGCACTGCGGCCATGTCGGCGCGCGCGGCGACCAGTGCGACAACTGCGGCCGCCTGCTGGACCCGACCGATCTGATTGATCCCTATTCGTCGGTTTCGGGGTCCAAGAACCTCGAGGTGCGCGACACCCGTCACCTGTATCTGCTGCAGACCAAGGTCGAGCAGCCGATCCGCGACTGGGTCGGCACCAAGACCGACTGGCAGACGCTGGCCAAGTCCATCGCCTACAAGCACCTCGATGAAGGCCTGATCGACCGGGGCATCACCCGCGACCTGAAGTGGGGCGTGCCGGTGGTCGGTCCCGACGGCGGACCGCGTCCGGGCATGGAGGGCAAGGTCTTCTACGTCTGGTTCGACGCCCCCATCGAATACATCGGCGCGACCGAGGAATGGGCCGACGCCAAGGGCGGCGACTGGCGCAGCTGGTGGCGCACCGACGAAGGCGCCGACGACGTCCGCTACGTCCAGTTCATGGGCAAGGACAACGTCGCCTTCCACACCGTCAGCTTCCCGGCGACGATCATCGGCTCGGGCGAGCCCTGGAAGATGGTCGACCAGCTGAAGGCCTTTAACTGGCTGAACTGGTACGGCGGGAAATTCTCGACCAGCCAGAAGCGCGGCGTCTTCATGGATCAGGCGCTGGAGCTGCTGCCCGCCGACTACTGGCGGTGGCACCTGACGGCCTATGGGCCGGAGCATTCCGACGCGGCCTTCACCTGGGAGCAGTTCCAGTCGACGACGAACAAGGACCTGGCCGACGTGCTGGGCAATTTCGTCAACCGGATCGTGAAGTTCACCGAGTCGAAGTTCGGTGGGGTGGCGCCGCAGGGCGGGGCGCTGACGGACGTGGATCAGGACTTCCTGAAGCAGATCCGCGACGGCGTGGCCGAGGCCACCGCCAATCTGGACGACATGGAATTCCGCAAGGCGGCGCAGTCGATCCGCGCTGTCTGGGTGCTGGGCAATGAGTATCTGCAGGTCGCGGCGCCCTGGACGGCGTTCAAGACCGATGTGGAGCGGGCCGAGACCGCGACGCGTCTGGCGCTGAATCTGGTCGCCCTGTTCGCCCGTCTGGCCGCCCCGATCATCCCGGCCTCGGCCGAGAAGATCGCGGCCACCGTGGGCTCAACCGACCTGTCGTGGCCTTCGGCGAACGAGGACCTGTTCAACCTGCTGCCCGTCGGCCAGCCGGTCGCCGCCGCCAGCGTCCTGTTCGCCAAGGTCGAGGACGAACAGGTGGCGGAGTGGTCGGAACGCTTTGGCGGGGCCGAAGGCTGAACCACGAACCGCCAGGCTGAACCGGCGTTCAGAGGGGGTTCCAGAGGAGTCGCGTGATGCTGTTCGCCGTTCTGCTGTCTGTCGTCGCTGTCGCCGGTCAGGAGCCGCCGCGGGATTGTGCGAGGCCGAGCGGTCATCTGGAGACCGTCGCCTGCTACGGCGAACGGCGCGAGCAGGTGGAGGCCGACCAACGGGCGGTCCTGTCGCGGATCAATCAATGGCTGGACCGGCTTCCGGCGGAGGGCGGGGTCAATCCGCAGCAGGCGAAGCAGTCGCTCGACCAGGCGCAGACGCACTGGGCCGCTTTTGTCGCGGCCGATTGCCGGGCGGGCGAGGCCCTGTTCGGGGAAGGCAACGCCTTCGCCCTGGACTCGCTGGACTGCGAGATCACCCACTATCAGGACCGCAACCGGCAGCTCGCCGCCTTCGAGGCGCGTTACGGCGGCGCGTAGCAGCCGATCTGTGGGGAGCCCAGGTTCGTTTTCGGCGTTCAGCCTTGACCGTGGCGGCCGGTGTTTCGCCGCCGTCGCGGCGCCGCTGGGTCCCGGCCTTCGCCGGGATGACGATAGCGGTCAACAACGGGGATCATCTCAGTGTTCAGCGTTCTCGCCCTTTCCGCCGCCCTGACCGCCGCGCCGCAGGTCAGCCAGCCGTCGTTCAACTGTGCGCGCGCCTCGACCCCGGCTGAGCACGCCATCTGCGCCGATCCCCGGCTTGGGCGGCTGGATCGGGGGCTGGCCGATCGTTACGTCGAGGTTCGTCGGGCCATGACCCCGCCGATGCGCGAGGCCCTGACGCGGGACCAGCGGTGGTTCCTCGGCGCGCGGGACGAGTGGCAGGAGAACAGCACGCGCGGCGGCTTCCGCGACTTCCCCAATCTGTCCGACCGTATGGATGACCGGATCGCCTTTCTGGACCGCCTGCGGACCACCCCCGCGACCCATATTCAGGGCGTCTGGCGCAATGCGGCCGGAGAGATCGAAATCCGCACGCTGGAGAAGGGACAGGTGTCGGTCGACATCGGCGCCGCCCATCCGGTCAACGCCCGCTGGCTCTGCAATGTGTCGGGGCGGGGGCAGGTCGGAGATCGCGTCATCACGATTGACGGCGGCGACGGCTGGCGCATCCGCCTGTCGCTGTATCAGGGCTATCTGAAGGTCGAGGAGCTGGCGCCCGGCGGACAGGGCGGTTCGCGTCCCTACTGCGGCGCCAACGGCCATCTGGGCGAGGCCTATTTCCTGACGCGGTAAAAGGCGCTCAGCCCTCGATCACGTGCGGCACGAAGCGCGCCGTGTTGCCGGTGATCAGCCCGGCTTCGCGGATGCCCATGCCGACGGCGGCGCCGTCGACGATCCAGCTGCCGATCACCGGGCGATGGCCATCGAAGTCGGGCAGGTCGTAGAGGCGCTGCCAGACGTAGCCCTCGTCGCCGTAGTCGCCGCCGGTGGCCTCAGCGACCTTGCCGTCCTTCACGATGGAGATGTTGGCCCCCTCGCGCGCCAGGATCGGCTTGCGGGCGTGGTCGCCCGGCAGGGGCTCGAACGAGGCCTCCAGCAGGTTCGGATGGTTGGGGAACAGGTCCCACAGGATCGGCAGCAGGGCCTTGTTCGACCAGATCATCTTCCAGATCGGTTCGATCCAGAGATTGGGGGCATGGGCGATGCGCGAGCCGTAGCCCTCGCTGACCAGCCATTCCCACGGATAGAGATGGTACAGGGCCTTGATCGGATTGCCGGTTGGGTCGGCGAAACGGAGGCCGGTCCATTCGATGCGATGGATCGGCACGGGCAGGCTCTGGACGCCGCCCTCGCGGGCCAGATCAGCCATGTAGGCGACGGTGACGGCGTCCTCAGCCGCGCCTTCCTCGGCCCAGGTGAAGTGGACGGGCTGGGGCAGGGCGGGGCCGATCTCGCGCCAGCGGGCGATCAGGGCGTCATGCAGGCTGTTGAACTGGTCCCGACCGGGGAAGACCGCTTCCAGCCAGTCCCACTGGACGACCGCCGCCTCCAGCAGGGAGGTGGGGGTGTCGCAGTTGAACTCGAACATCTTCGGCGGCGAGACGCCGTCATAGCCGAGGTCGAACCGGCCGTAGTTCAGCGCCGGCGGCTCCTCGTCCCACGCCTTGCGGATCAGGGGGACGGCGAAATCCGGGATGCCGAAGCGACCGAACAGGTTCTGGTCGATGATGTGCTGACCGGCGGTCAGGCACAGCTGGTACAGCTCCTCGGTCGCCTGCTCGATCTGGCGGATCTGGCGGCGGTCGAAGCGGTAGCAGGCGGTCTCGTTCCAGTAAGGCTGGTCGGCGGCGGTGTGCCAGACGAGGCCGAGGGCCTCGACCCGCTCGCGCCAGTCGGGACGGGGCGTCAGCGTCTGACGGAGCATCAGCCGCCCGCGGTGCCGCGCGCGGTGGCGCCGAAGCCCCGGCTGCTTTCCGGGGCGGTGTAGCTGCCGCCGCTGGCGCGCTGGCCATAGGCCGTGCGGGCCAGGGCCGCGGCCCCGAAATACCAGAGCGCCGCCGAACCCGCGCCGCCGCCCGAGCGATGGCAGTTCTCGTCCGGGATCCGCTTGCCGTCCGCATCGGTGCAGATGCGGGTCGAGGCCTGCTGCTGCGCCGGCTGCTGCTGGCAGGCCGTGATCGACAGGGCCGCCGCTACGCCCGTCGCGAACGACAGGTGCCGGACGGCGGACTGCAGCGGGGTCTTCGACGGGCTCTTCGATAGGCTTTGGGTCATGCTCAGGTGGCGGGAACCGTGATCGGGGGCGGCAGGTCGGCGGGCGTGGCGCCCGGCTGGGTCAGGCACAACTGACGTTTAGAGCCTTCCGCCTCGGCGCGGCAGAATTTCTGCACCTCTTCCGGCTTGATCTGCAGGAAGGCGGGGATGGCGGCGTTGTGCTGGGCCAGGTTGTGGGTGCGGACCACGGTGGCGCGGTAGCCGTCCCAGATCATGTGCAGGGCCACGTACAGGACGATGACCAGACCGACGTAGCCGATCCAGCGGAAGCGGTGCAGCAGCTTGGCGATATAGGTCGCCGCCACGCCCATCAGGCCGATCGAGAGCACCAGACCGAAGACCATGATCCACGGATGCTCGTGCGCGGCGCCGGCGACGGCCAGCACATTGTCCAGCGACATGGTGATGTCGGCGATCATGATCTGGACCAGGGCGGCGCCGAAGGTCTTGCGCTTCAGGCCCAGCTCCTCGGGCGACGGACCGGTGCCGTGCTCGATGCTCATGGCCAGCTCGAGTTCCTTCTCGGCCTCGGCCTGGTCGTGGGTCGCCTGCTCGCGCAGTTCGCGCCACATCTTCCAGCAGACCCACAGCAGCAGGAAGCCGCCGGCCAGCAGCAGGCCGATCAGGCCCATCAGCCAGCCGGTGACCAGCGCGAATCCGATGCGCATGACCACGGCGGCCACGAGACCGATCATGATCGCCTTCTTGCGCTGTTCCTGCGGCAGGGCGGCGGCGGCCAGACCCACGGCCACGGCGTTATCGCCGGCCAGCACGAGATCCATCATGACCACCTGACCGAGGGCGGTCAGCTGGGAGCCGAGTTCGGGAGAAGAGAGGAATTCCATTCGCGCTCTCTAGCCTCCCTGCGACATTCTGTCAGCCGGTCAGCCGCCCTGTTTTCGCGCGGCCTCATAAAGGGCGATGGCGGCGGCGTTGGAGACGTTCAGGCTCTCGAATCCGCCGGGCATGGGAATCTTCGCCATGGCCTCGCAATGTTCGGCCACCAGACGGCGTACGCCGTCGCCCTCGGAGCCCATGACGATGACGGTCGGCTGGGCGTCCAGCGCCTGTTCCAGCGTCAGCTCGGCCGAGCCGTCCATGCCGATGGCCCGCCAGCCCATGTCGGACAGCTTCTCCAGCGCGCGGGACAGATTCGTCACCCGGGCGCAGGGCAGGCGTTCGGTGGCGCCGGCGGAGGCCTTGGCCAGCGCGCCGGCGAGGGCGGGGGAGTGACGATCCTGCACGACGATCCCCTTCGCGCCGAAGGCCAGGGCCGAGCGGAAGATGGCGCCGACGTTCTGGGGGTCGGTCAGCTGGTCCAGCATGACGATGACGCCGGATGCGTCCTCGGCGATGTCTTCCAGCGCCACGCCTTCCAGCGGGGCGACCTTGAAGGCCATGCCCTGATGCACCGCGCCGGCGGGCAGCATGCGGGCGAGGGCGGGGCCGTCGATGATCTCGGCGCGGTGGCCGTTGGGGGCCAGACGGTCGCGCTCGATTTCTTCCGCGCGGTCGGCGGTGACCAGCAGCCGGCCCATCCCCTTGCGGGCGGGGTTGGCGAGGGCGGCCAGAACCGGGTGGCGGCCCCACAGCCAGTTGTCGGCGTCGACCTTGTTCCCCCGCGGAGCGCGGTTACCCGAATGGCCGCCGGAATCACTCCGGGGCGCCGAAGGGCGTTCGGGGCTCCAGTCGCCGCGATTATTTCCTTTGGCCCCTTGCGGGCCGGAACCGCTCAAACGCCCGCCGGGCTTGCCGGAGGGGGCCGTTTTCTTGCCCGATTTCCGGTCATTGCGTTCTGAAATTCTCGACACTATAAGACGCCCTCCGATTTGGAGCCCTGAGGGCTTTCGGGTCTGGCGGCGGCTTCTAAAGCAGCCATCGCAGGATCACGAGGGCCTTTGTTGCGAAGTTGATCGAAAGGTCGCCCTCGCGAGGTATCCGACGGTTTGAAAAGCGCGCTGGGGGAATGTCCCGAGCGGCAAAGGGGGGGGACTGTAAATCCCCTGCGTAAGCTTCGCAGGTTCGAGTCCTGCTTCCCCCACCACGCGCTTTCGAAACGACGGACCGGACCCCATATCGGGTCGGCTGCGGAGGTCCTTCAGGCCCGACGCAGTCTCCGCGCGGGTATAGTACAATGGTAGTACAGCAGCCTTCCAAGCTGAATATGTCGGTTCGATTCCGTCTACCCGCTCCAAGGTTTTGAAAGCAGACAGCGCCCCCATCCCCATGCTGGGCCAGGGCCATCAGGAGTTTGGCCATGGCCAAGGAAAAGTTCGAACGCACCAAGCCGCACTGCAACATCGGCACGATCG
>NZ_JBHTCY010000002.1:332500-649056 GCF_042666595.1 Brevundimonas sp. GCM10030266 | reverse complement strand
CATCAACCTCGACATCTTCCACCGCTCCCAGATCGGCAAGGCCACCGACCACGACATCTGGAACTGAGCCGGACATCCCGATGCGACAGGGCCACCGCCGGAGAAAAACCGGCGGTGGTTTTGTTTGTGAGATGCCACATTAAGGTTTGGGTGACATATAGGCCGAGACTGGCGGGCGTCCCCGGCCTGCCTCGCGATGGCGTTCGCCGTCGCCCGTCCGCGAACCTGTAAAGACCGTATCGAGCTATGGATAACCTGTTGGACCTGGACGCTCTCGACGCCGACACGCCGGTGATGGCGTCCACCTCGGCGCCGGACGCCCCGCTGGCCACCGGCGAGGCGCCTCCCCCCCACGTCTATTCCTTCGACTTCTCCTCGGGGATGGGGCCCTGGATGTCCTGGATGGCGCCGTCGGTCGTGCAGGAGGCCGGCGGTGAGCACGAGTCCTTCACCCGCCTGAACGCGCCTGGCCAGCTCGATCCCAACCATCTGGACGGCATCGGCGCCCTGCGGCTGGTCGCCCACCTCTCCATTCCGGCGGCGGGATCGCCGGGCGTCCTGAACCTGACGAACGCCGAGTTCGAGATCACCATCCGCGCGACGGACTTCGACGCCAACGGCGGCAAGCTCATGGTCTGGCTGTGCCGCTATGTTCCGGAAGAGGGCGTCTACAAGAATTTCTACGTGCCTCTGGTCGGAACCAACTGGGCGAACACGGGCAATAACCTGGCCGACCAACTGGTCGAGGGCGAGTGGCGCACCATCACGGTTCGCCTGAGCGACAATATCGAGGACTGGACCTACGCCGGCGAGAACCAGACGCAGCAGGGCGACTGGGCGGACCGATACCAGCCCTACGACCTGGCGCCGACGCTCGGCCAGACGAACGCCACCCTTCACCTCGTCTTTGTGAACGACGAGCCGGATGATGCGCCCACCGGCTTCCTCGACATCGCCAACATCACCGTCCGCACCCATGAACCGGCCACGCCGATCGATCCGGGCGCCGCGACGCGGGACCTGTTCTACGGCCTTGAGGATCAGGACTTTTCGGGCGCCCTGCCGGGGGACGGCAGCATCAATCTGGCCAATGCGACCTTCAGCGTGGTCGCGGGCTCGGTCCGCAACGGGACGGTCGAACTTGACGCCGCGACCGGCGCCTTCGTCTTCACGCCGGCCGCCAACTTCTACGGGCCTTCCCCGTCGACCGGCGCGGCGCTGTTCCGCTACAGCGTCACCGACGGCGTGAACACGGTCGAGCGCACGGCCTATATCTATATCGGCGGCGTCAACGATCAGCCGACCGCCACGACGCAGGATGAGGCGATGACGATCGCCGGCGGCGCGGCGTTCAACTATACCCTGCGGGCCGGCTCGGATGTCGACGTCAACGAGCGCCTGACCTATCACCTCGTCGATGGATCGGCGACCAACGGCACGGTGACCATCGACCCGGCCAACGGACGCTACGTCTTCACGCCGGCGACCGGCTTCAGCGGTCAGGCGACCTTCTCCTATGTCGTCAGCGACGGCCAGTTGCAGAGCGAAACCCGGACCGTGACCCTGACGGTCCTGCCCCCGGGTGAAACGCCCGCGATGCTGACCTACAATCAGGCTGTCGACCTGCTGATCGCCGGCGACCTGCAGGGCTTCATCCGCAATGTGATCCTGCTGGCGGAAGCCGGTGAGCCGAATGCGGCCACCTTCTACGGCACCTGGCTGCATTCCGGTCAGCATGTGCCGCGCGATACGACCCTGGCCGCCCACTATCTCGAAATGGGCCGCGGCATCGCCGACGCCAACATCCTGCTGGCCGACATGTATGCGACCGGCGAGGGCGTCGACAAGGACTACGCGGAAGCCCGACTGTTGCTGGAAGCCCTGCCGAACAACGCCAAGGCCTTGTACAAGCTGGCGATCCTTTACGACTACGGTTACGGTGGCCCGGTCGACGATGCCCTGGCCGTGGAGGCCTATCTGCTGGCGGCGCGGCTCGGCAACGCCGACGCCATGTACACTGTCGGCCGGCGTTACCTGATGGGCGAGGGTGTCGAGGTTTCGGGTGCCGACGCCTATTTCTGGCTGGGCGTCGGACTGAAGCTCGGAGGCGGTCCGGCCCTCGCGGTGTTCGACCAGCAACTTCTGTTCAACATGGAGCAGGCGGCGGCGGGCCTGACGACGGAGGAGCGCGCCGCCCTGGATGCGGCCATCGCCGGATGGACGGTGGGACGCCCGTCGCCGGTCAATGACGCGCCCGTTCTCGAGACGACCTTCGGCGTCATCGGCATCGGGGCCGACGCCACGCTTCAGGGCAGCGCCAACGCCCGGGATGTCGACGGAGATCGCCTGACCTATTCCGTGGTGACCGGGTCGGTCGACAATGGCGTCGTCGTGATTGATCCCCGAACCGGTGAATGGACCTTCACGCCTCCGGCCGGCTACGTGGGCCTGGCCCGGTTCAGCTATGTCGTCTCGGACGGCCAGGTGACCGTAGGGCCAAGAACCGTCGAGATCATGGTCGGTTCGGGCACGGCCGCCGTCTCCGACAAGGGGCGGGTGACCGAAACCTCGACCCTGGATGTGGATGTGACCCACGGCCTTCTGGCCAATGACGTGGTCGCCGTCGGCAACGGTGTGGCGCGTATCACCGCGGTCAACGGGCAGGCCGGCGACGTCGGCCAGGTCGTGACCGGAGCCTACGGGACGATCCTGATCCGCGCCGACGGCAGCTACGTCTTCACCGCCTTCGACACGACCGCCGAGATGGCGGAGGGAGAAACCGCGCGGGACGTCTTTGACTACACCATCGTCGATTCCAACGGCGTGACGTCCTCGACGACCCTGACGATCACGGTTGTCGGCGTCGGCGGGCGGATCATCGTCGGTGACGGCGTCCAGATCGGCAGCGCCTACAACGACCATCTGATCGGCGGCCTCGGGTCGGACACCCTGGTCGGTCTGGCCGGGGACGACGTCCTGGAAGGCGGCGCGGGAGTCCCCAACGAGATGCTCGGCGGTCTGGGCGACGACATCTATGTGGTCCGGTCGGCCGGTGACACGATCGTGGAGTTCGAGAACGAGGGCAACGACACCATCCAGACCGATCTGGGCGCCTACACCCTCGTGAACCATGTGGAGAACCTGACCTATATCGGTTCGGGCAGCTTCTCCGGCGTCGGCAATGCGCTCGACAATGTGCTGACCGGCGGCGCCGGCGACGATGTCCTGTGGGGCGCGGGCGGCAATGACAGTCTGGACGGCGGCGCCGGTCAGGACACGGCGGACTACAGCCGGGCTGCGGGCGGGGTGGTCGCGGACCTCACGACCGGCGTCGCGCTGGACGACGGCGACGGCGGCCGGGACACGTTCAACAGCATCGAGAACCTGACCGGATCCGCCTTCAACGACAGGCTGACAGGATCCGCCGGCAACAACATCCTGACCGGCGGCGACGGCGACGACGTGCTGTGGGGCGGCGGTGGCGATGACATCCTGATCGGCGGCGCCGGCCAGGACACGGTCGATTACAGCCGGGCCGCGGGGGGCGTGATCGCCAGCCTGACTACGGGGGGCGCGGTGAACAACGGCGACGGCGGTCGCGACGGCTTCTCGGGCATCGAGAACCTGACCGGCTCGGCTTTCAACGACGAACTGACCGGCTCGGGCGGGAACAACGTCCTGTCGGGCGGGGCCGGGGATGACGTGATCCTGGGCCTGGCCGGTGACGACATCATCATGGGCGGCGGCGGCGTCAATGTGCTGGACGGCGGCGCGGGCATCGACCTGCTGGACTACAGCCAGGCCTCGTCGGGCGTGCGCGCCCAGCTGAACACCGGAACTGCGGTCAACAACGGCGACGGCGGCTCGGACACGATCCGGGGCTTCGAGAACCTGACCGGTTCGGCCTTCGACGACCTTCTGGTCGGGGACGCCGGAAACAACATCATCCGGGGCGGTCTGGGGTCGGACATCCTGATCGGCGGCGCCGGTGACGACATCCTCTACGGCGGCGCCGGCGCCTCGAACACGCTCTACGGCGGTCTGGGCAACGACTACTTCGTGCTGGAGGCCAATGACACGGTCGTCGAGTTCGAGAACGAGGGCATCGACACGGTCGAGGTCCGCATCGATCGCTACAATCTCGGCGCCAATATCGAGAACCTCGTCTACGGCGGTACGGGCAATTTCACCGGCACCGGCAATGGGCTGGACAACATCCTCACCGGCGGCGCTGGCAATGACGTCCTGCGCGGTCGCGGCGGCAATGACACCCTGAACGGCGGCGACGGTTCCGATACGGCGGACTACAGCCAGTCAGCCTGGGGCGTCCGGGTGCGGCTGGATTCCCGCGTGACCCTGGATGACGGTGAGGGCGGGCGGGATGAGCTGGTCTCGATCGAGAACATCACCGGGTCGAGTTTCAACGACCTGATCGTGGGCGACGCCGGCGCCAATATCCTCATCGGCGGTCTGGGCAGCGATGTGCTGATGGGCGGCGATGGCGACGACATCATCATGGGGGGGCAAATCGACCCCAACCAGGTGCATGGCGGCCTGGGCAACGACTATTATATCCTCGACGCCCCCGACACGGTGATCGAGTATGAGGGGGAGGGCATCGACACGGTCGAGGCCCGGATCAGCACCTATACTCTCGCCGCCAACGTCGAAAACCTGATCTACACCGGTCCGGCCAGCTTCAGCGGCTGGGGCAATGAACTCGACAACCACATCACCGGCGGCGCGAACAACGACTATCTGCGCGGCATGGGGGGCAATGACACCATCGACGGCGGTGCAGGCATCGACACCCTGTACCTGCGCGGCCTGCGGGGCGAGTACACCATCACGGCGGAGGGCGAGGGCTACCGCATCGTGGACTCGGTGGCCGGTCGCGACGGCTCGACCTTCGTGCTGAGCATGGAACTGCTGATGTACAGCAACGGCTCGACCCAGGTGCTGACCTATCCGGTGATCCCGGCGGCGCAACCGACGGACGGGGCGACGGACAAAAGCGAGCGGCAGGTGCTGCCGGCGATCGTCGATGACGCGGTGACCGCCAAGGACGCGGTCGATCAGCCTCTGGTCCTGCCCGGCCTGCCGAACGACGGCTTCGTGGACTACAAGGGCGCGATCGCCGAGCCGTTGGTGCAGCCCGATGTGTTCGATGACGGCCTTTCGGGACCGGGTGGCGGCCAGGGCGGCGGGGGGCTGACCGGACCGGATGTCGACCTGATCCCGACGCCGGACGTGTCCGGCTTCGACGACGCCGTTAACCTCGACACATTCCACCGCAGCCAGATAGCCAGGCCCACCGACCACGACGTCTGGAACTGAGCCGGGGTCAGGCGAGACAAGGCCGCCGCCGGGACGGCGGTCCATGTCTGAACGTCCGCGAATGCAGTCAATCCGCTGATCGACCTGCCGGCGGCCGCCGGCGGCATCGAGAAGGTGAACGGCCTGTGCGTCGACCTGGATCAGGCCGTCGGCGCGATCTGACGCGGCGATCGGGCGTCGCGGTCAGTCGCTGTCGCTGTCGTCGTCCGAGGCGACCGCGATGACCACGACCAGAACACCGGCGGCGATCAGGCTGATCGGAACGCCGGCGAAATCGCTGGCGGCCTCGGCGCGGGCGCCGACGCGATCACCGACGCGGGCTCCGGGGGCGACGGTCTGGGCGGCGACGGCCTGGCCTGCGATCAGCAGGGCTCCGGCGGCGACGGCGGCAAGCACCTTCTTCATTCTGGTCGTCCTCTGGATAACAGGGTGATGGACTCCCGAGGTTGCATGACGAGGGGGCGGTTTCCATCGCCTTGAAGAGTTTGAGGAGACTCCCCGCGCTAGCGGATGGCGGCCGCGCCCCGCCCCTCGATCAGCCCCTTTACCTCGGCCAGCGAGGTCATCGCATTGTCGCCCGGCGTGGTCATCGCGATGGCGCCGTGGGCGACGCCGTAGTCGACCGCAGCCTGCGCCCCGAGGCCACCCATGAAGGCGTACGCCAGTCCCGAGACAAAGCCGTCGCCCCCGCCGACGCGGTCCAGCACGGCAACCTCATTGATCGCGGTGGCGTACCGATCGCCGCCCAGCCACAGAACCCCGCCCCAGCGGTTGACCGAGGCGGACACCGGGTCGCGCAGGGTGGCGGCGAAGACCTGCACATTCGGCAGCTCCTTCGCCAGCCGGGCCACGAGGGCGTCGAAGGGCCGGCTGTCCGCCGGATCAGCGCGCTTGTCCGTCGTCTCGATGCCGAGGCAGGCGGCGTAGGCGTACTCATCCCCGACCAGCACATCGACCAACCCGGCGATCTCGCGGTTCACCCGGCGGGCGGCGTCCGGGTCCGGATGGCTGGACCACAGGCTGGCGCGATAGTTCAGGTCATAGCTGACCACGACGCCGTGTGTCTTGGCCGCGCGAATGGCGGCGAGCGTCGTTTCGGCGGTGGTTTCCGACAGGGCGGCGAAGATGCCGCCGGTGTGCAGCCAGCGGACGCCCTCAACGCCGAACAGCTGGTCCCAGTCCACCTCGTCCGGCCGGATCTGCGAGGCGGAGGAGTTGGCCCGGTCGGAACAGCCCAGCGCCCCGCGCGGCCCGAAGCCGCGCTCGGTGAAGTTCAGCCCGACGCGGGTGTTGCGGCCCACGCCGTCGGCCTCGCGCCAGAGGATGTGCGAGGTGTCCACGCCGCCTTGCAGGATCAGATCCTCGACCAGGGCCCCGGTCTCGGTGCGGGGCAGGGCGGTGACCACAGAGGTCCGCAGACCGAAGGTCTTTCGCAGGCCGCGGGCGACATTGTACTCGCCGCCGCCCTCCCAGACCTGGAAGGTCCGGGCGGTGCGGATGCGGCCCTCGCCGGGATCGAGGCGCAGCATGACCTCGCCGAGCGCGACACAGTCCCAGCGACAGTCTTCGGCGGGCCTGAGGCCCTTCAGGTCGGTCATCTATTTCAACAGCGAGGGCAGCCAGAGCGAGATCGCGGGCACGAAGGTGACCAGCATCAGCACGCCGGTGCAAGCCAGATAGAAGGGCCAGATCGAACGCAGGCTGTGGGTCATGGGCACCTTGGCGATGGCGCTGCCGACGAACAGGACCGACCCGACCGGCGGGGTGATCAGGCCGATGCCGCAGTTCAGCAGCAGGATCACGCCGAACTGCACCGGGTCCACGCCGAAGGCCTTGGCCACCGGCAGGAAGATCGGGGTGCAGATGATGATCAGCGGGGCCATGTCCATGAAGGTGCCCAGCACCAGCAGGATGATGTTGATCAGCAGCAGGATCAGGATCGGGTTGTCGGTCAGGGTCTGCAGCAGGCTGACCATCATCGACGGCACCTGCAGATAGGCCATCAGCCAGCCGAAGGCGCCCGCGCAGCCGATGATGAACAGCACCGCGCCCGAGGTGCGGGCGGCGCCGGTGCAGGCGGCCTTGAACGCCGTCCAGCTCATGTGGCGATAGACCAGACCGGTCACCACGGTGGCGTAGACCACGGCGATCGAGGCGCTCTCCACCGCGGTGAAGATGCCGGCCCGGATGCCGCCGAAGATGATGCCGACCAGCAGCAGGCCGGGGATGGCGGCGACCAGTCGGGTCAGGACGGCGCGGAAGCCCGGGAAGGGCTCCGCCGTGTAGCCGCGACGGCGCGCCAGCACATAGGAGACGATCATCAGGGCCGCGGCCAGCAGGCCCGCCGGGACGATGCCCGCCGCGAACAGGTCCGAGATCGACACCCCGCCGCCGGCCGAGGCCGAGTACAGGATCATGTTGTGCGACGGCGGGACGAGCAGGGCGACCAGGGCCGCCGAGATGGTGACATTGACGGCGTAGTCGCTGTCATAGCCGCGCTTCTGCATCTGCGGGATCATGGTGCCGCCGACCGCCGAGACGTCGGCGATGGCGCTGCCCGAGACGCCGCCGAACAGGGTCGAGCCGACCACCGTCACCTGCCCCAGACCGCCGCGCACATGGCCGACCATGGAGCCGGCGAGGGTGATCATCCGGTCGGACAGGCCGCCCTTCATCATCAGTTCGCCGGTGAAGATGAACAGGGGAATGGCCAGCAGGGCCACCGAGGTGATGTCGGAGCCCATCTGCTGGAACACCACGATGGGCGGCAGGGCGAGGTAGAGCACCGTCGCCAGCGTCGCGCCGAGCAGGGAGAAGGCGACCGGCACGCCAAGCGCCAGCAGGATGGCCAGCAGGCCGAACAGGATGACGTATTCCATGGTCAGTCCTCCGTCTCGACGGTCTCGGGGGCGCGGTAGTCTCCGGTCAGCAGCCGTTCGATCGAGAACAGCAGGATCAGGCCGCCGCCCACGCACAGGCCGGCGAACTTCAGGCCCGAGGGCAGGGGCGCGCCGGCCATGTTGACCGCCCAGTCGTCGATCATCAGCGTGCCGCCCAGCAGCATCAGTCCGGCGCCGGCCGCCGCCGCGATCAGGCGTGACAGCGACTTCAGCACCCACTGGGCCTTCTCCGGCAGGGCGTGCTGAAGCGACTGGAAGGCGAAATGGGTCTCGCGTCGTACAGCCACGGAGGCGCCGAACATGACCGCGAAACTCATCAGCAGCAGGGCCAGGGGTTCGGTCCAGCCGGGGCTGTCGTTCAGCACATAGCGGGCGAAGACCTGCCAGGCCTGGATCAGGGCCATCAGCACGAGCGCGACGCCCGCCAGACCCAGTACGCCTGTGGCCAGCCTGTCGAGCGCGCCGACAAGGCCACTTCGGGATTCAGTCATGTCCGGTTCCCCTCCCAGAGCACCGATGGTGTGTGCGCGGTCGTTCAGGCGACCGCTGCGATACGTTCGTGGAGCGCACGCAGGTGCGGCTCGGAAAGATACTTGTCGAGGACCGGGCGAACGGTGGCGGCGAAGGCCTCGCGGTCGACCTGGGCCACCTGCACGCCTGCGGCCAGGACGGTGGCGCGGGCCTCGGCCTGTCGTTTGTCCCACTCGGCGCGCATGATCGGCACCGACCGGCGGGCGACGTCGCGGACCAGCTCCCGGTCAGCGGGCGTCAGGCGCTCGAAGCTGGCCTTGGACATCAGCAGGGCGTCCGGCGAGAACGAGTGCTGGGTGTCGCTCCAGTAGCGGGCCACCTCGAACTGGCGGCTGGACTGATAGCTGGGCCAGTTGTTCTCGGCCCCGTCGATCAGATGGGTCTGCAGGGACGAGAAGACCGCGCCGAAGGTCAGGGGCGTCGGATTGGCGCCCATGGCCCGGATCGAGTCCAGGAAGATGTCCGACTGCGGCGCGCGCATCTTGAGGCCGCGCATCTGGCCCGGCTCGGTGACCGGATGGCGGACGTTGTAGAAGCTGCGCGGGGCGGCGTCGTAATAGGCCAGGCCGATCAGGCCGCGCCCCTCGAACACATTGAGCAGTTCTGTGCCGATCTCGCCGTCCACCACGGCCCGGACGTGCGCCTCGTCGCGATAGACATAGGGCAGGGCCAGCAGGCGGGTTTCCGGGAAGGCGTTGTTCAGAGCGGCGACGGCGACGCGGCAGATGTCGATCGCTTGGAAGCGGGTCAGGCCGATGGAGTCGTCCTCGGTGCCCAGCTGTCCGGCCGGAAACTGTCGGATACCGATGCGACCGTCGGTCAGCCGTCCCAGCTCTTCGCCCATCCATTTGACGGCGGCGACGGTGGGGTAGTCGGCGGGGTGGACATCGACCGCCTTCAGCACGGTCTGGCCGCCCGCGGCACGGGGCGAACAGGCCGAAAGACCGAGGCCGGCGACGCCCGCGAGGGCCAGAGTGCGACGGGTCAGGCTCATGTCGTCTCCCCCTCGGCCCGCACGGCGACGCAGGCGATCTGGCCGTCCGCGCCAAAGTCGGCGACGGCGGACTGGCCGATGAAGATCTGGTGGACCCCGGTGGCGGCGCCGGTCGAGATCAGTTGTCCGGCCTCCAGCCGCCGACCGCGCCGGTGCAGCAGGTTCAGCAGGAAGGCCAGGGAATCGAGCGGGCCGTTGGGAATGGAGGCGGCGCCGCCGGTCCCGATCACCGCGTCGTCGATCAGCACCCGGCAGGTCAGGCCCGCCAGCCGCTCGCGCCAGTCCGCGATTTCGCCGCCCAGGATCAGGCCGGCGTTGTTGCCGAAGTCCGAGGCCGTGACCGCCGGCCCGTGGCCATTGATCTCGGCAAAGGGACTGCCCGCGATCTCGACGCCGATCAGGGCGCGTCCGACCAGCGCGGCGGCGCTTTCGGGCGTCCAGTCGTCGCGGTCCGGCGCGGTTTCGCCCAGTTCCAGAATATACTCCGCCTCGACCGCGGCGAAGCCGCCGTCGATGACGCCGAACGGTGTCGGTGCGCCCTCGACGGCCTGCCAGACGTTCTTCGAAAAGATCGGTCCGGCCAGTCGACCGGCGCCGAACTGCGCATCAAAGGGCGGGTTCACCCGACCCAGCTTCCAGCCCGCGATCCGGTCGGGCCACAGGCTGATCGCCTCGTCCTGAACAGCGTAGGCGGCGGCCAGGGAGTCCGGCTTTTCGCCCGGATAGGCGAGCACAGCGGTCCCGGCGCGGCGCGCGTCCGTGAAGGTCCGCGCGATCAGCGAACCACTTGAATTGTCGTGTGCGTGTTTCACGCATCCTCCCGTTTGAGAGGGACATTGCGCAGGAAGGAAACCGGTGTCAATTTGAATCCGGCGTCGCGTTGGGCGACGTTGTTCAGCACAAGACCGCGGACACAGTCGGTCAGGCTACAGGATGGAAACATGACCCTCGCCCGTCTGGCCGCCGTCGCGGCCGCGCTCGTCCTGCCGCTTGCGGCGCCCGTCGCGCCGATGGCGCAGACCGCCGCTTCGGCTCCGGCGGAGGCCGCCCTGCCGGCCTTCCCCGGCGCGCTGGGCTGGGCGTCACAGACCCCGGGCGGACGGGGCGGACGCATCATCCGCGTGACCAATCTGAACAGCGAGGGGCCGGGCTCTTTGCGTGAGGCGATCGAGGCGGACGGCCCGCGCATCGTGGTGTTCGAGGTCGGTGGGGTCATTGACCTGGATCGCAAGACGCTGAAGCTCACCAACCCCTTCATCACCATCGCCGGCCAGACCGCGCCGTCGCCGGGAATCACCCTGATCCGGGGCGGCATCGACGTCGGCGGCCATGACGTCATCATCCAGCACATCCGCATCCGTCCCGGCTCGGCCGGTCAGGAATGGATGAGCGGCTGGGACGAGGACTCGATCTCCACCCAGGCGGCGTACAACGTCATCGTCGACCACTGCAGTCTGGAGTGGGGCACGGATGAGAACCTGTCCGCCTCAGGCCCTCGCTTCACGGGCTCGACGCCCGAGGAATGGCGGCGCGGCACCAGCCACAACATCACCTTCTCGAACAACATCATCGCCGAGAGCCTGGCCTATTCGACCCACTCGAAGGGCGAACACTCCAAGGGCTCGCTGATCCACGACAACGTCACCGGCCTGCTGATCATCAACAATCTGTACGCCCACAACTATGAGCGCAGCCCCCTGTTCAAGGGCGGCGTCCACGGGGTGATCGTCAACAACCTGATCTATAATCCGGGGCCGCGCGCCATCCACTACAACCTCGCCCCCGAGGAGTGGCTGAACCACCCCTATGAGGTCGGCAAGATGACCGCCATCGGAAACGTCCTGCGCGCCGGGCCGTCCACTCCGACCGACCATCTGGCCTTCCTGATGATCGGCGGCGCGGGCGATCTGGAATACTACGGCCGGGACAACATCGCCGTGGATCAGGTCGGTGAGCCGATCCGCATGTTCGGTCGCTACACCACCACCCCGGCCCGCATCATCGAGACCCGCCGTCCGCCGGTCTGGTGGGAGGGCGTCACCCCGATCGCGGCCGAGCAGGTGCAGGTCTCGGTCCTGTCGCAGTCGGGCGCCCGTCCTTGGGACCGCGACCAGCGCGACGTCCTGCTGATCGCCGAGGTGGCCGAGGGGCGCGGCGAGATCATCGATCACGAGCGCGAGGTCGGCGGCTATCCGGCCGTGACCGAGGCGACCCGCAAACCCTTCAACCCCGACGACTGGGACCTGCGTTTCATGACCCCGCTGCGGGATGAGGTGCTGGACCGCCCGGCGCGTCGACGCACCACCTGACCGCTGACAGCGCAGCCGACGCACTCTAAAGACGGTGTTAGGCCAGAGAGACTCAACCGCGTGAATGAGACCAAGCGACCGGGCGGCAAGCCCGCCACCATCAACGACATCGCCCGACTGGCGGAGGTGTCCAAGAAGACCGTGTCGCGCGTCATCAACAACTCCCCCTTCGTGAAGGAGGAGACGCGCAAGCGGGTCGAGGCGGTGATCGCCGAGCATGGCTTCACCCCCGATCCGCAGGCGCGCGGTCTGGCCTTCCGCCGGTCATTTCTTGTCGGGATGATCTACGACAACCCCAGCCCCAACTACGTCGTGAACATGCAGCAGGGCGTGCTGGACGCGGTGCGCGGCTCCGGCCTCGAGCTGGTCGTCCACCCGTGCAACCGCGCCTCGCCGACCTTCCTGGACGAGGTGCGCGGCTTCGTGGTGCGCCAGAAGCTGTTCGGCGTCGTCATGCCGCCGTCGGTGTCGGAAGACGACCGGGTGATCGAGATCCTCAAGGACGTCGACTGCCCCTATGTCCGCATCGCCTCGGTGTCGCTGGACGAGCCGGCCTGCATGGTGGTGACGCACGACCATCGCGGCGCGGCCCAGGCGGCGCGGCATCTGGCCGAGCTGGGCCACACCCGGGTCGCCTTCATCTCCGGTCCCGACACCTTCCGCTCATCGTTCGAGCGGGGCAGGGGCTTCCGCGAGGGGCTGGCCGAGCATGGGCTGTCGATGGACGACGCCTATACACGCAAGGGCGCCTATACCTTCGAATCCGGGGTCGAGGCGGCGGAGAGCCTGCTGTCCCTGCCGACCCCGCCGACCGCGATCTTCGCAGGCAACGACGAAATGGCCATCGGCGTCATGAAGGCCGCGCGCGACAGGGGTCTCGACGTGCCGCGCGACCTGTCTATCGTCGGCTTCGACGACCTGCCCATGGCCTCACGCGTCTGGCCGAACCTGACCACGGTGCGCCTGCCCATCCGCGACATGGGGCGCATGGCCGCCGAGAAGCTGACCGCCGGCATCCGCGGTCTGGACCCGGCGACGCTGGCCCAGCCGGTGGTCGATCCCTCGCTGATCGTGCGGGAATCGACTGCGGGACCGAAGGGCTAGGCCTGTCCTCAGGCGGCGAGGACGCCCCTGATATAGTCGCGGACGGCTTCATCGGTGGCGTTGGCGAAGAAGTAGTCCTGGAATTTCTCGCCCGCGATGGCGGCCTTCAGCAGGTCCTGATCGAGGGCCTTGAGCGCGCTGATGATGTCCTTGCAGGTGGCGGCCTTCATCTCCTTCAGGATGCCGCGGTTCTTGCGCATGATCTCGGCCCGTTCCTTCGGGTAGCCGAGGCCGCGCTCGCCGTCGAACAGCTTGCGATAGACGTCCTGCAGGTTCAGCTCGGCCGCCCAGCCGAAGCCCTTGGCGTAGGGCATGGCGATGGCGTTGCCGTCGTTGATCTGGCCGAACAGGAAGGCGTCGGTCGGGTCGATGATCAGGCCGCAGAAGACGCCGGGCATGGCGTTGGCCGCCAGCATCGAACCGGTGCCCGTGCCGCAGCCGGTGACCACGAAATCAGCCGCGCCCGAGTTCAGCAGGATGCCGGTCAGGATCCCGTTCATGACGTAGGTCAGCGAGGCTTTGTCCTCGGCCGAATACATGCCGTAGTGGAAGACCTCATGGCCCAGCGGCTCGGCCACGGCGGTCAGGGCGTTATGGACGATCTCGCTCTTGGCGGCCTGGCTGTTCTCGATGATCAGGGCGATTTTCATGGTGTTCCTCCGGTCGGGACAATGGGCGGAGCGCAGGTCTGGCTCCAGCCTCGTCCCCGTTTGCATCGGCTTATGACACCGGTTACCTATGTGTTCAATCCGCACAGACAAGTCGGGGGAGGGAAAGCATGTCGGCCAGCGCGCATCCGTGCGACATCCTCCTGATTGATGGTGCGTCCACCTTTCGCGAGGCCCGCTGACATGAACCCGTTCGATCTCTCAGGCCGCACGGCCCTCGTCACCGGCGCCAACACCGGTCTGGGGCAGGCGATCGCTGTCGGGCTGGCGCAGGCCGGGGCGGACATCGTCGCCGTCGGCCGCTCGGCGCCGACCGAGACGGCGGAACTGGTGCAGGCGGCGGGCCGGGCCCTGCACGCCATCCCGGCGGACCTGTCCTCCACCGCCCCCATCGCCGATGTGGTGGCCCAGGCCGTGGCCGCCGTCGGCCAGATCGACATCCTGGTGAACAACGCCGGGATCATCCGCCGCAACGACAGCCTCGACTTCACCGAGGAGGACTGGGACGCGGTCATCGACACCAATCTGAAGACGGCCTTCTTCCTCAGTCAGGCCGTGGCCCGGACGTGGGTCGAGGCCGGACGGGGCGGCAAGATCATCAACATCTGCTCGATGCTCAGCTTCCAGGGCGGCATCCGGGTGCCGTCCTATACCGCCTCCAAGAGCGGCCTCGCCGGCCTGACCCGCCTGCTGGCCTGCGAGTGGGCGGCGAAGGGCATCAACGTCAACGGCATCGCGCCCGGCTATTTCGCCACCAACAACACCGAGGCCCTGCGCGCCGACGAGGTCCGCAATCGCGACATCCTGGCCCGCATCCCCGCCGGGCGCTGGGGCGATCCCTCCGACCTCGGCGGGGCGGCTGTCTTCCTCGCCTCGGACGCCTCGGCCTATGTCCACGGCACGGTGCTGGCGGTCGATGGGGGCTGGCTGGCGCGGTAGGTTCACTTCAGAAGCTGTCGTCATCCCGGGGGCGCGTAGCGAACCCCGGGACCCAGCGGCGCGCGAGAGCGCGAAGCTGTCGGGAGCACCGTCGCTTGCGATTCTGAAATACGGTGTTTCGCCGCCGTCGCGGCGCCGCTGGGTCCCGACTTTCGTCGGGATGACGATAGCGGTGAAGGAAGCGGGCCTAACTCGCCAACTCGTTCAGCCAGTCCTCCAGATTGGTGAACCCGTCGCCGTTCCGGTCCGCCGGGCCGTCGGCGGCGTCAGCGGGATCCAGTCCCCGCGCCCGCTCCCAGTCGTCGGGCATGCCGTCGCCGTCGCTGTCGATCCACGGTGTTCCGGGCGCGAGATTGGGCCATCCGCCGACCTGCGTCTGGCTGTCGATGATCCGTCCTGCGCGGTCGCGCACCCCGGCCACGACCCGCGCGTCCACCGCGTCCCGCACCCGCCCGGCGCCCGCGCGGTCCAGCACGGCCAGCGCCGCCGCGTCCGCCGTCTCCGTCGCCGCCCCCGCCCAGTCCGGTCGCGCCGCCAGCCGGTAGCCCGACCGCTCCGAATCCTTCACCAGCGACCACGGATCATGCGGGACCACCCCGTCCATGCTGTTCCCCTCGAACCAGGCGCGGGCCAGCGGATTGGACTCCTCGAACGCCCACCGCCCTTCCGAGTCCGGGCCGGGGATGTAGGCGTTGCCAATGAAGGCATAGGCCGACAGGCTTTCGGTGTCGGCATTGTAGCCCGCGTGCGATCCGCCCCAGTCGTAGAAGACGTTCGAGCGGAACTCGAAGCGCGGGCCTTCCGGGTCCACTGACGGCGGATTGTAGTTGCCCGGCCGGGGCATCCGCGCCCGGTGCATGGCCCACAGATTGTGATGGAAGGTGAAGCGCGCGCCATGCCCTCCGCGGACCAGCGAGCCATAGCCGTGATCGCCCTTGGCGTGGCCCGAGCGGTTCAGGGACTCGGCGATGATCGACCACTGCACCGTCACGTCGTACAGGCCGCGTTCGGGCGGATCATAGCGGCTGCCCGCTGACAGGGTCTCGTCCACCGACCAACTGGCCGAGACGTGGTCGAGGATGATCCGGCGTCCGCGCTCCAGCGAAATGGCGTCCGATTCCACTCCGCTCTCATCGCCGAGCCGCGAGCGGATATGCCGGATGACGACATCGTCCGCCGCCACCACCAGCGCGTGGTTGCGCAGGGTGACGCCGCCGCCGGGCGCCGTCTGTCCGGCGATGGTGATCCGGCCGCGCCGGATCCTCAGCGGGCTCTCCAGCCGGATCGTCCCGCCGATATCGAAGACGATGGTGCGTGGTCCGTCCGCCTCGACTGCCGCTCTGAGGCTGCCCGGCCCGGCGTCGTTCAGATTGCTGACGCGCAGCACCGCGCCGCCCCGCCCGCCGGCCGCAAACCGCCCCGCGCCCTCGGCTCCCGGGAAGGCGAGGGGGAAGGCGACGAGCGTCTGCTGTGCAACCGCCGCCTGTGCTCCGCACAACACAATCAGGCCTGCCACGGCAGCGCTTGTGACGGCTTTATGTCGAAGGCCGCTTGCGAAAACGCCGATCATCGGGTTAGGCTCGCTATTGATACCGGTGTCAGGACGTATTCCGCATCAGATTGACACCGGTGTCAAACGGGAAGGCCAACGCTGTCGGACCGCAAAAACAGATAGACCGGGGCCACCCCGGCGTCCTGTATGCCCATTGGGAGGGAGCATATGTTGCAAGCCATTCGGCCGGGGATGACCCGCGCCCTTCGTCGCAGCCTGTTCGTCGGTGCATCCGGCCTGGCTGTCGCCCTGTCGCTGGGCGTCGGCGCCGCCGCCGCACAGACCGCGGCCCAGTCCGCGCCGCAGCAGGATGAGGCCACCGAGATCGACGAGGTCGTCGTCACCGGATTCCGCGCCAGCCTGAACGCCAGCCTGGACGCCAAGCGCCGTGACGCCAACGTCATCGACGTCATCACCGCCGAGGACATCGGCGACTTCCCCGACCTGAACCTGGCCGAGTCGATCCAGCGGGTGCCGGGCGTCGCCATCGACCGTGACGCCGGCGAAGGCCGCTCGATCACCGTCCGTGGTCTGGGCTCCGACTTCACCCGCACCCGCATCAACGGCATGGAGGCCCAGGCCACCGCCGGCGGCACCGACTCCTCGGGCGGCGCCAACCGCGGTCGCGGCTTCGACTTCAACGTCTTCGCCTCCGAACTCTTCAACTCGATCACCGTGCGCAAGACCGCCGCGGCCGAGACCGAGGAAGGCTCGCTGGGCGCCACCGTCGATCTGCAGGCCTCGCGCCCGTTCGACTACAAGGACGGCTTCACCGGCGCCTTCTCGGCGCAGGGCGGCTGGAATGATCTGTCCGAGCAGTACAACCCGCGCATGGCGCTGCTGCTCAGCAACACCTTCGGCGCCAATGACGAGTTCGGCGCCCTGATCTCGGTCGCCTACAGCGAGCGCGATCTTCTGGAAGAGGGCTTCAGTTCGGTCCGCTGGGCGCCGGCGGTCGGGACGAACAGCTCGGGCGGCTTCGCCTCCGCCGGTTCGAACGCCACGGCCTTCGCCCTGGCCAACCAGAACAGCGTCTTCATCCCGCGTCTGCCGCGCTACGGTCGCCTGACCCACGAACAGGAACGTCTGGGCATCACCGGCGCGCTCCAGTGGCGCCCGGCCACCAGCACGGTCCTGTCGCTGGACGTCCTGTATTCGTCGCTGGACGCCACCCGTCAGGAAGACTTCCTGCAGGCCCTGTCGTTCAGCCGCAACGCGGCGGCCGGCGGCCAGCCGCAGGTGACGGTCCAGGACGCCGTCGTCCAGGACAACATGCTGGTCTATGGTCTGTTCAACAACGTCGACATCCGCTCCGAGAGCCGCTTCGACGTCCTGTCGACCGACTATCTCCAGGTCAGCCTGACGGCCGAGCATGACTTCTCGGATCGCCTGCGCGGGCGCTTCTACTACGGTCGCGCGGAATCGAATTTCGAGAACCCGATCCAGACCACGGTCACGCTCGACCGCAACAACACCCAGGGCTACTCGTTCGATTTCCGGGGTGACTCCAATGCGCCGGTGATCAACTACGGCTTCGACGTCACCAATCCGGCGAACTGGGAATGGCGTGCATCGACGGCCGCGGTGCCGCGCTCGGAAATCCGCATCCGTCCCAACGGCGTCGACACCCTGTTCGATTCCGCCCAGGCCGATTTCGAGTACGACGCCACCGACTGGCTGACCGTCAAAGCCGGGGTCAACTGGAAGACCTACAGCTCCGAATCCTACGAGTTCCGTCGCGCTGACGAGACCGTGGTGCCGGTGCTGCCCGCCGGCACGACCGTCGCCGACATCTCCAACCTGCTGACCGGCTTCGGCGGCGGCCTGATCTCCGGCTCGACGCCGTCGAACTGGGTCCGGCCGGATCTCAACGCCATCGCCAGCCTCTTCAACATCTACT
This sequence comes from Brevundimonas sp. GCM10030266, assembly GCF_042666595.1. Lineage (NCBI taxonomy): Bacteria > Pseudomonadati > Pseudomonadota > Alphaproteobacteria > Caulobacterales > Caulobacteraceae > Brevundimonas > Brevundimonas sp. GCM10030266. The sequence continues at coordinate 630,822 of NZ_JBHTCY010000002.1, read as the reverse complement.
GCAACTGCAACACCGGCGTGCCGGGCGGGGACTTCACCCTGACCAGCATCACCAACGGCAATGCGCGCGGCGGCAACCGGATCATCGAGGAAGAGGATCTGGCCTTCTACCTGCAGGCGGACTGGGACACCGATCTGTTCGGTCGTCCGTTCCGCGGCAATGTCGGCGTGCGTCAGGTCAACACCCAGTTGAACGCCACGGGCTACAGCTCGACCGGCGGCGGCACCCTGGTGACCGGCGAGAACGAGTACGACAACACCTTGCCGTCGCTGAACATCAGCTATGAGCCGGTCGATGACCTGATCGTCCGTTTCGGCGTGGCCTCGGTGATGGCGCGCCCGCAGATCGGCAACACCCTGGCGGGCACCAACTATCTGGTGCCGACCACCTCGCTGGCGGCCTCGGGGCCGAACTACACCGCGTCGATCGGCAACGTGAAGCTCCAGCCGTTCGAAGCCACCACCTATGACTTCAGCGTCGAGTGGTATTTCGCGCCCGAAAGCCTGCTGTCCTTCGCCTATTTCTACAAGGACATCGACACCTACATCCAGATCGTGCGTCAGGACCTGGCCTATTCGGACCTGACCGCCCTGAACCCCTCGGCCTTCGCGCCGGGCTTCTGCACGGGCACCTGCTCGCCCTCGACCATCTTCCAACTGACCGCCGCGGTGAACACCGAAGGCGGCCCGCTGAAGGGCTTCGAGGTCAGCTATCAGCAGCCCTTCACCTTCCTGCCGGGGCCGCTGCAGAACCTCGGCGTGCAGCTGAACTACACCCACGTCGAATCCGAGATCGACTACTGCAGCAACGCCCTGTGCACGACCTTCGTGACGGCGGACCTGATCAACCTCTCGCCGGAGTCGTGGAACGCGACCCTGTACTATGAGGATGACAGGTTCTCGGCCCGGGTCTCGGGCGCCTTCCGCGACGGCTACATCCAGAATGTGCCCGGTCGGAACGGCAACAGCATCGAAGGCAAGATGGAGACGTTCAACCTGGACGCCTCGGCCTCCTACAATCTGACCGACGATCTGGAGCTGACGCTGGAGGCCCTCAACCTGACGGACGAGGAGAACCACCAGTTCGTGGGCGACGGCGCCGATCGTCAGAGCACCTCCGTCTATCACCACACTGGCCGCCAGTTCTATCTGGGCGCCCGCTATCGCTTCTGATCACTCCTGAACCGAAGCGCACTTTCGCCGCCGACCGGGCCCCCGGTCGGCGGCGTTTCTTTTTCAGGCGTTCAGCAGATCGATCAGGTCGGCCCAGACGCTCTCGGTCGTCGGGATGCGCCCCGCGCCGCGACCGCGCGCGGTGAAGACGCGGCCGTCGCCGGTGGTCACCCGCAGGGCGTTTCCCTCGTCCGGCAGGTCGGCGAAGAAGGCATCTCCATCAACGGCGGCCAGGGCCACGCCCGCGCTGTCGGTGCGCAGGTCCAGCCGGGAAATCTGGCGGACGCGACCGGGGAGGAGCGCCGCGTCCGCCGACAGGGTCTCGCGAGCGATACGCTCCGGCGAGATCCCGTCATCAAGGGCCTCATGCGCCAGGATGGCCAGCTTGGCCGCGGCGTCGAGGCCCGACAGGTCCGCGGTCGGGTCTTCCTCGGCGAAGCCTGCCTCGCGCGCGGCGATCAGGGCCTCGTCGAAGGCCACGCCGGCGGCCAGTCGGTTGAGAATGAAGTTGCAGGTGCCGTTCAGCACGGCCTCGATCCGCACGACCGGGCCATGCTTGCGGGCGCGGCGGACGGTCTCGATCAGCGGCGAGCCGCCGCCGACGCTGGCGGAGTACAGCAGGCGGGCGTCATGCGCTTCCGCCAGCGCGGTCAGGGCCGCCAGATCGCTTCCGACCGCCTGCTTGTTGGCGCTGACCACATCGACGCCGCGCGACAGGGCGGCGCGGATCAGGGCCAGGCCAGTGGACGCGTCCGAGATCGCTTCCACCAGCACATCCGGCTCGCGCGCCAGCAGGGCGGCGGGATCGGCCAGCAGCAGCGGCTTCGATACGGCCGGATCGCGCGGCTTGTTAGGATCGCGGACCAGCACGCCGACCACCTCGAACCGGTCGTCGCCCAGCAGGCGGGCCAGCACGCCGCCTCCCACCACGCCACAGCCGGCCAGCGCCACGCGCAGCGGACGCTCCGGCGCGGGCCGGGTATGGGCGACAGCGACTTCCGGCCCGGCGACGATGGAGGCCGGCGCGTTCAGCAGCGCCTGTCCCGGAGCGGGCAGGGCGGTGGTCACGCCGATGGCGTCCAGCGCCTCGGCCAGCCGGGCGGAGGCGTCCGCGCCGCCCGAGGCGACCGCGACCACGCGACGGCCGCGGCGCACTTCGCGATAGACCGCGCTGGCGGCTTCGGCGACATCGGCGACGTCCAGCTGAAGCAGGGCGACCGGCTCGTCATGGGCGTGTTCGGAGACCGCGCCGGTCACGACCGGGCGGGGCAGGGGCAGCGATGCGGCGGTCATCAGGCGGCCTCGGCTTCCAGCGTCGTCGCCACGATCACGGCGTCCAGCGCCGCCGACAGGTCGGCCAGCAGATCCTCCGGATGCTCCAGCCCGATGGACAGGCGCAGCAGGCCGTCGGTGATGCCCGCCGTCTCGCGCGCTTCCGGCGTCATGGCCGCGTGGGTCATCAGGGTCGGGTGAGCGATCAGGCTTTCCACCCCGCCCAGCGACTCGGCCAGGGTGAAGACCTCTAGCTGGTCCACGAAGGTGCGCACGGCGTCGATGTCGGCCAGTTCGAAGCTCAGCATGGCGCCGAAGCCCTTCTGCTGACGGGCGGCGATCTCATGGCCCGGGTGGCTCTTCAGGCCCGGATAATTGACGCGCTTCACCGCCGGGTGGGCGTCCAGCCATTCGGCCACGCGGCCCGCTGTCGCCTGCTGGCGCTCGACGCGGGCGAACAGGGTGCGCACCCCGCGCAGGGTCAGATAGGCGTCGAAGGGCGAACCGGTCACGCCCAGACAGTTGGCCCACCAGGTCAGCTGTTCCAGATCGGCCTGATCCTTCGCCACCACGGCGCCGCCGACCACGTCCGAGTGGCCGTTGATGTATTTGGTGGTCGAGTGGATCACCAGATCGGCGCCCAGTGCGATGGGGTTCTGCAGGGCCGGCGACAGGAAGGTGTTGTCCACCGCCGCCTTGCAGCCGACGGCGTGGGCGCGGGCGCAGATGTCGGCCACGTCCACCACGCGCATCAGCGGGTTCGACGGGGTCTCGATCAGGATCAGTTTCGGGTTCAGGGCGAAGGCGGCGTCCAGCGCCTCGCGATCGTTCTGGTCGACGAACTGGACGTCGAAATGATTGCGGCGCGCCCGGGCGCTCAGCAGGCGGTGAGTGCCGCCGTAGAGGTCGTGCGGGGCCAGCAGCAGGTCGCCCGGCTCCAGCGACGACAGGGCCAGATCCACCGCCGCCATGCCCGTGGCCGTGATCACGGCGCCCGCGCCGCCTTCCAGCTTTGCCAGTGTCTCGCCCAGCACGTCGCGGGTGGGGTTGCCCGAGCGGGTGTAGTCGTACTTCCGCTTACCCTCGAGCCCGTCGAAGCTGTAGTTCGAGGACAGGTAAAGCGGCGGCATCACCGCCCCGTGCGCCGGATCGTTGTTCACACCGTGCCGGGCGGCGGTGGTACAGGGATGGGCTTCGCTGGAACAGGTCATGCGGCGATCTCGTCAGGCTGGCGGGCGTACAGGGTGGAAAGGGCGTCGTGGAGCGTGCGGCCGACCAGCTCGCGCTCCTTCAGGAAGGCGTCGTGGCCGAAGATCGAACCCGCCTCGTCGAAGCGACGCAGGGCAGGGGCGCGGGCGGCGAGCTCGCGCAGGTCCTCGATCGGCACCAGACGGTCGCTGGTGAACCCCAGCAGGGTCAGGGGGCACTGGATGGCTTCCGGCGCGACCGCGTGGCGGTCCAGCGAGTCGGACAGCGAAATCCAGCGGTCGGCGCTGGTGGCCTCGGCGTAGTCGGCCCCGCGCGAGATCAGGTATTCGCACACTGGATAGGCTTCGCCGGCCCGCTCCGGCGCGGTGGTGGCGAAGCGCCAGTCGAACTCGTCGGCGGTGCGATAGGTGGTCATGGCCAGCTCGCGGGCCAGCGAGATGCCTTCCGCCTCACGGCCGCAGTCGCGGGCGAAGGCCAGCACGCGGCGCTGCACCCCGCGCCAGGCGGTCGCCGCCGGATGGGCGCGATGGGCGGCCGAGATGACGACCAGCTCGCCGATCCGCTCCGGGAAGGTCGCTGCGAAGGCCTGTCCGATGCAGCCGCCGTAGGAGGCGCCGACGAACGCATCGACCCGCGCTTCGCCCTGGGCGTCCAGCAGCAGGGCCAGCAGGCGGGCCTGATCGGCGGTGGTGATGGTCACGGCCGGATCGGTCCGGCCCGGCAGCAGGTCGACCGCCAGCACACGGACGCGATCCAGATCGACCGGTCCGCCGTGACGCACCGCCCACGACCACCAGCGCGCGGCGAAGCGGCCGCTCGAGATGCCGCCGGCGACGACCACCAGCGGACCCGACGCCGGGCCGTGGATGCGGCCGACGATCTCGTCCGCCGCCAGACGCTCGCCCGAGGCCAGCCGGAAGTCGGCCGGAATCGCGGCCGTCACGTCACGGCCGGGCGCCTCGTCGATGATCCATTCGGTGGTGGACGCCACTGTCCGCTCCGGTTCCGCTCAGCGAAACCGATGGGGCGAACCAGCTCTTGCGAAGAAAGACCCGTGAAGTCGTCTGGCCCCGTCAGGGACCACTCGCTTCACTCATCTCTCGCGGCTTCCGAAGACGCCCCGCAGGAGTTGGCACCATCTCCAGGGATCGGGTGGATCACTGGAAGGTTGCCCCGGCGTCAAAGGGCCTATCCCTCAGCCGGTCTTGATGAGTGTCCTTACGGTGACGAACGCGAAGCGGGTCGTCAATCCCCCAGGATTGCTGCGATCGCAAATTCACAAGCTTGGCCTTAAACGGCAATATCAATCCTCTTTTAGCAAGAAACGAGCATCAAAAATGCTCAACTCGGAGTCAGGTGCGCTACAGTCGCAACAAAGTTTCCTGAATCATTGTCCGGCCACTTGCGCATTTCGCAAGTGCGGTAAACAGTTCGCAAATGCGTAATGTTATCCATTTGGGGAACTGAGATGACTCGACTTCGCAGCGGCCTGGCTCTCGGGCTCGGCCTTCTGGCCACACTGATTGCATCGGGGGCCAGTGCGGCGCCCGCCCTTCTGGCCCACCAGGTTCCGCTGGAACTGGACGGCGCCGGGACGGCCTGGCTGTCCACCTCGACGGCCCTTGTTCTGCTCATGACCCTCCCGGGTCTGGCGCTCTTCTACGGCGGCATGGTGCGCCGCAAGAACGTGATCGCGACGATCACCCAGTCGGTCGGCGTCTTCGCCGTGGCCACCCTGGTATGGTTCATCGCCGGCTATTCCATCGCCTTCGGTTCGGCCGGCGCGCTCGGCGGCTACCCGGCCGAGACGGTCAACCAGTTCATCGGCAGCTTCGACGCCATCTTCCTGAACGGGGTGGGCATGGAGACGGCGCACAGCCTGCTGCCGGGGATCCCGGAATTCGTCTTCCTCAGCTTCCAGCTGACCTTCGCCATCATCACGCCCGCCCTGGTCACCGGCGCCTTCGCCGAGCGACTGAAGTACACGGGCCTGCTGCTGTTCACGGCCCTGTGGTCGCTGCTGGTCTATGCGCCGATCGCCCACTGGGTCTGGGGCGGCGGCTTCCTCGGCGGCGCCGGGGTGCTGGACTTCGCCGGCGGCGCGGTCGTGCACGTCAACTCGGGCGTGGCCGGTCTGGTCTGCGCGCTCTTCCTCGGCGCCCGCAAGGGCTACGGCAAGGAGCCGATCATCGCTCACAACCCGGTGCTGACGATGATCGGCGCCTCGCTGCTGCTGGTCGGCTGGATCGGCTTCAACGCCGGCTCGGCGGGCGGCGCCAACTCGCTGGCGGGCGTGGCCCTGATCAACACTATCCTGGCCGCCGCCGCCGCCTCCATCACCTGGAAGATCGTCGAGGTCATCGAGAAGAAGAAGGCGTCGCTGATCGGCGTGCTGTCCGGCATCGTCGCCGGTCTGGTCGCCATCACCCCGGCCGCCGGTTTCGTGGACCCGAAGGGCGCTGTCCTCATCGGTCTGATCGCCGGTCCGGTCTGCTACGCCTCCTCGGTCTGGATCAAGAAGCTGCTCCGCTACGATGACTCGCTGGACGCCTTCGGCATCCACGGCGCGGGCGGTCTGGCCGGCGCCCTGCTGACCGGCGTGTTCGCCTCGACCGCGATCAACAGCCTGGGCGAGGGCGCCAATGTGTGGACCCAGTTCATCGGCCTGGTCTGGACCATCGCCTACAGCGCGATCGGCACCCTGGTCATCCTGATCATCTGCAAGTTCACCACCGGCCTGCGCGTCAGCGCCGAGGCGGAGGAAGAAGGTCTGGACACCCACCTGCACGGGGAAGCCCTGGAGTCCGTCTGACCTGAATAACAGGCCGGCGCGGATCCTCTCACCGCGCCGGCCGCCAGTAAGCGTGTGCGTGCCGATTTCAGAACAATGGGGATACAGACATGAAACTCGCCTTCGCTTCCGCTGCCGCCGTCGTCGCCCTTTTCGCGGCGGCCGGATCGGCCAACGCCCAGGACGTGTCCTGGAACGTCGGGGTGACCTCCGACTACGTCTACCGCGGCGCCAGCCAGACCAATGAAGAGTTCGCCATCCAGGGCGGTGTGGATCTGACCTTCGAGTCCGGCTTCTACGCCGGGGCCTGGGCCTCGGATGTGGACTTCGGTGACGACACCTCCGCCGAGGTCGATGTCTATGGCGGCTATCGCACCGAGGCGGGCGGCTTCGCGCTCGACTTCGGCGTGATCGGCTACCTCTATGTGGATGAGCCTACGGAGGCCGACTACTCCTTCGTGGAGTTCAAGGCCGCCGCCTCGCGGGCCTTCGGTCCGGTCACCCTCGGCGCAGCCGTCTACTTCTCGCCGGACTTCTTCGGTGTGGATGAGGAGGCGACCTATGTGGAGGCCAACGGCAGCTTCGCTCCGGCGGACAAGTGGACCGTCAGCGGCGCTGTCGGCCACCAGTCCCTGAACATCAGTGACGACTACACCACCTGGAACGCCGGCGTGGCCTACGCCGTGACGGAAAACCTCTCCATCGACGTCCGCTACCACGACACGGACGTGGATGCGCCGCTGTATGAGGGTCGCGCGGTCGGCTCGCTGAAATTCGCCTTCTGATCTGACTTATCTGACGGAGACAATGATCCGGGCGTCCCTTCCGTCCGGCCATGGCCGGCAAGACCTTGCCTCTCTGGCGGGTCTTGCCGGTTTGTCCTTTCAGAACGGTGGCGCTTTCCTGCAAAGACAGCATAGAAATTGCCTGAGCTGACCAAAGCCCCTACAAAGTTTGCAGTTGCGAAGAGGGTTGGCCTTGGCGTCCGTGAACCAGACTTTTGTTGTTGTCCCCCGCACCGGCCCGTCCAAGGCGCCGGCGGCGGATCGCGTTCACAACCACGCCGAAATCTACGCCGACTTCGCGCCCGAGGCGGGCAAGGGCCAGGCCAGCCGCTGCGCCCAGTGCGGCGTGCCCTTCTGCCAGTCCGCCTGTCCGCTGCAGAACAACATCCCCGACTGGCTGCGCCTCGCCGCCGAGGGCCGCGCCGAGGAGGCGTGGCGCCTGTCCGAGGCCACCTCGACCATGCCGGAAATCTGCGGCCGCATCTGTCCGCAGGATCGGCTGTGCGAAGGCGCCTGCACGCTCGAACAATCGGGCTGGGAGACGGTCACCATCGGTTCGGTCGAGCGCTGGCTGGGTGATCAGGCGTTCGAGAACGGCTGGGTCGATCCCATCCGTCCGCGCGCCGAGAAGGGCCAGTCCGTCGGCATCGTCGGGGCCGGTCCCGCGGGCCTCGCCGCCGCCGACCGTCTGCGCTCGGCGGGCTACGCCGTCACCGTCTATGACCGCCATGACCGCGCGGGCGGCCTGCTGACCTACGGCATTCCCGGCTTCAAGCTGGAGAAGCACGTCGTCGGCCGTCGCGTGGATCGTCTGATCGACGGCGGGGTCGAGTTCCGGCTGGGCGTCGATGTCGGCGGAGACCTGCCCTTCGCTGACGTCCGCGCCGCCCATGACGCCGTTCTGGTCGCCACCGGCGTCTATCAGGCCCGCCGCCTGACCGCCCCCGGCTGCGGCTCGGACGGCGTGGTCGCCGCGCTGGACTATCTGATCGCCTCGAACCGCAAGAGCTTCGGCGACGCGGTCCTGGCCTATGACGACGGCCCGCTGAATGCGGCGGGCAAGAAGGTGGTCGTCATCGGCGGCGGCGACACCGCCATGGACTGCCTGCGCACCGCCATCCGTCAGGGCGCGACCTCGGTCACCTGCCTGTACCGTCGCGACCGGGACAACATGCCCGGCAGCGCGCGCGAGACCACCAATGCGGAAGAGGAGGGCGTTGTCTTCGAATGGCTGGCCGCGCCGCGCGCCGTGCTGGGCGGTGCCTCGGGCGTCACCGGCGTGCGCGCGCAGCGCATGGCGCTGGCGGCCCAGTCCGCCGACGGCCGCTGGTCGGTCGAGCCGGTCCCGGGCGGCGAGTTCGACGTCGCCGCCGATCTGGTCATCGAGGCCCTGGGCTTCGAACCCGAAGACATGCCGACCCTGTTCGCCGAGCCCGATCTGGCCCTCACCGACTGGCGCACCATCCGCACCGCCGGCCACACCAAGGCGACCACGCTGGAGGGCGTCTTCGCCGCCGGCGACATCGTGCGCGGCGCCTCCCTGGTGGTCTGGGCCGTCCGTGACGGTCAGGATGCGGCGAGTGAAATTGATGCGTGGCTGTCCTCGCAACGGAGGGCTGCGGCATGACCTTTGACCTGACGAAATTCGAGGCCGACCGGCAGAAGCTGATCGACGCCCACGCCTATGATCCGGCCTCCGAGCGCGACGCCTGCGGCGTCGGTCTGGTCGCGGCCATCGACGGCAAGCCGCGTCGCGAGGTGGTCGATCTGGCGCTGAAGGCCCTGTCGGCCATCTGGCACCGGGGCGCCGTGGACGCCGACGGCAAGTCCGGCGACGGCGCCGGCATCCTCATCGGCCTGCCGCGCGCCTTCTTCGAGGGACAGGTGCGCGACGCCGGTCACGAGCCGCGCCCCGGCCCCATCGCCGTCGGCATGATCTTCCTGCCGCGCGTCGATCTGGGCGCCCAGGAACAGGCCCGCACCATCGTCGAGCGCGAGGTGCTGGCCGCCGGCTTCTGGCTGTACGGCTGGCGTCAGGTGCCGCACCGCGCCGAGGTGCTGGGCCAGCGCGCCGCCGCCACCCGCCCCGAGATCGAGCAGATCATGCTGGCCCCGCCCGAGGGGCTGGAGGGCGAGGATCTGGAGCGCGCCCTGTATCTGCTGCGTCGCCGGATCGAGGCCCGCGCCACGGCAGCCGGGCTGCAGCATTTCTACGTCTGCTCCCTGTCGGCGCGGTCGGTGATCTACAAGGGGATGATGTTGGCCGAGGCCCTGGCCGACTTCTATCCCGACCTGACCGACCCGCGGGTCGAGGCCAATGTCGCCCTGTTCCACCAGCGCTATTCGACCAACACCTTCCCCGAGTGGCGGCTGGCCCAGCCCTTCCGCATGCTGGCCCACAACGGCGAGATCAACACCCTGCGCGGCAACGCCAACTGGATGCGCAGCCACGAGATCCGCATGACCGCCGAGGCTTTCGGCGCCGACGATGCGACCGTCAAGCCGGTGATCCAGCCGGGCGGCTCGGACTCCGCCGCGCTGGACAATGTGTTCGAGGTGCTGGTCCGCGCCGGGCGTCCGGCGCCCATGGTCAAGGCCCTGCTGATCCCCGAGGCGCCGATCGACGGCGTCATCTCGGATGATCACCGCGCCCTCTACGCCTACTGCAACGCGGTGATGGAGCCGTGGGACGGCCCGGCGGCGATCTGCGCCACCGACGGCCGCTGGGTCGTGGCGGGCAAGGACCGCAACGGCCTGCGCCCCCTGCGCGCCGCCGAGACCGTCGACGGCCTGCTGATCTGCGGCTCGGAAGCGGGGATGACCGGCGTGTCCGACGATCGCATTGCTCGTCGTCTGCACATCAACGGCGGCCGCATGATCGCCGTCGATCTGGAAGCCGGCCAGTTGTTCGATGAGACCCAGACCATCGACCGCCTGGCGGCCAAGCATCCCTATCGCGAATGGCTGTCCAACATGGTCGCGCTGGAGCCGCTGGTCGGCCCCGGCGAGGAGCCGCGCAAGCTGGAAGGCGAGGCCCTGACCCGCTTCCAGGCCGCCGTCGGCTGGACGCAGGAGGACATCGAATCCCTGCTCGACCCCATGGCCGGCGACGGCAAGGAGGCGGTCGGCTCCATGGGCGACGACACTCCGCCGGCGGTCCTGTCCGAACAGTCGCGCCCCTTCGCCCACTATTTCCGGCAGGCCTTCGCCCAGGTCACCAACCCGCCCATCGATTCCCTGCGTGAAGCGGGGGCCATGAGCCTGCGAACCCGGTTCAAGAACCTGGGCAACATCCTCGCCCAGGACGAGACCCAGACCCGGGTCTTCATGCTGGACAGCCCGGTGCTGACGACCGGCATGTACGAGCGGATGCTGGACGTCGTCGGCGCCGGCTCGACCACGGTCATCGACTGCACCTTCGCCGCGCCGGTCGCGGGCGAACGTGAAGGCGACGCCCTGCGCGCCGCTCTGGACCGCATCCGCGACGAGGCCGTCGCCGCCGCGAAGGGCGGGGCGGGGCTGATCGTCCTGACCGACGAACGGGCGGGCGAGGATCGTCCGCTGATCCCGATGATCCTGGCCACGGCGGCGGTGCACGGCCGCCTGATCGAGGCGGGTCTGCGCACCTATTGTTCGCTGGTTGTCCGCTCGGCCGAGGCCATCGACGCTCACGCCTTCGCCGTGCTGGTCGGTTGCGGCGCGACGGCGGTCAACGCCTGGCTGGCGCAGGAGACTTTCCTCGAGCGTCTGCAGTCGGGTCGCTATCCCGGCCTGTCCCTGCGCGACGCCTGCCTGAACCACCGGGCGGCGGTCGAGGCGGGTCTGATGAAGATCCTCGCCAAGAAGGGCATCTCGGTCATCTCCGCCTATCGCGGGGCCTGCGAGTTCGAGGCCCTCGGCCTGTCGCGGGCGCTGGTGGCCGAGTTCTTCCCCGGCATGACCTCGCGCATCTCCGGCGTCGGTCTGGCGGGCATCGAGGAGCAGTCGGTGGCCAAGGCCGCGCGGGGCTTCTCCACCGACCGGGCGCGCCTGCGCATCGGCGGCGCCCACCGCATCCGGGCGGGCGAGGAGACCCACGCCTGGGACGCCGAAATGATCCACCGCCTGCAGGACGCCACCACGCGCGGCGACTACAAGCGGTTCAAGGCCTACAGCCGCCGGGCGCGCGAGTTACCCGCCACGGCCCTGCGCGACCTGCTGGACTTCCGCGAGGCCCTGCCGATCCCGCTGGAGGAGGTCGAGAGCGTCAACGAAATCCGCAAGCGCTTCGTCACCCCCGGCATGTCGCTGGGCGCCCTGTCGCCGGAAGCGCACGAGACGCTGAACATCGCCATGAACCGCATCGGCGCCCGCTCGGTCTCGGGCGAGGGCGGCGAGGATCCGGAGCGCTACCACCCGCGTCCGAACGGCGACAATCCGAACAGCGCGGTCAAGCAGATCGCCTCGGGCCGCTTCGGCGTCACGGCCGAATATCTGAACCAGTGCCGCGAGATCGAGATCAAGGTGGCCCAGGGCGCCAAGCCCGGCGAGGGCGGCCAGCTGCCCGGCTTCAAGGTCACCGAGTTCATCGCCCGCATGCGTCACTCGACGCCGGGCGTCGGTCTGATCAGCCCGCCGCCGCACCACGACATCTATTCGATCGAGGATCTGGCCCAGCTCATCTACGACCTGAAGCAGATCAATCCGGTCGCCCGGGTGACGGTGAAGCTGGTGGCCTCGTCGGGCATCGGGGCGGTGGCCGCGGGCGTCGCCAAGGCCAAGGCCGACATCATTCTGGTCGCCGGCCACAACGGCGGCACCGGCGCCTCGGCCATGGGTTCGATCAAGCACGCCGGCATGCCGTGGGAGCTGGGCCTGTCCGAAGCCCATCAGGTGCTCAGCCTGAACGGCCTGCGCGGCCACGTCCGCCTGCGCACCGACGGCGGCATCAAGACCGGACGTGACGTCGTGGTCGCCGCCATGCTGGGCGCCGAGGAGTACGGCATCGGCACCGCCAGCCTGATCGCGGTCGGCTGCCTGATGGTCCGTCAGTGCCACTCCAACACCTGCCCGGTCGGGGTCTGCGTGCAGGACGAGCGCCTGCGCGCCATGTTCACCGGCACGGCGGACAAGGTGGTCAACCTGTTCAGCTTCATCGCCGAGGAGACGCGTGAGGTTCTGGCCTCGCTCGGCCTGCGCTCGCTGGATGAGGCCGTGGGCCGCACTGACCTGCTGAAGCAGATTTCGCGCGGCAGCGAGCATCTGGACGACCTCGACCTGAACCCCCTGCTGGTGCGGGTGGGCGAGGGCGATGCGCGCCAGCCCGCCGACGCGCCGCGCAATGCGGTGCCGGACGCGCTGGACGCCCGCATCGTGCAGGACGCCGAGCCCTTCCTGGCCCGGCGCGAGAAGATGCAGCTGACCTATTCGGTCGCCAACACCCAGCGCTCGATCGGCACGCGCCTGTCCTCGCACATCGTGCGGACCTACGGCTCGGACCTGCCGGACGGCCACCTGACCCTGAACCTGCGCGGCGCCGGCGGTCAGTCGCTGGCCGCCTGGGGCATGAAGGGCCTGCGGATCATCCTCGACGGCGAGGCCAACGACTATGTTGGCAAGGGCCTGTCGGGCGCCGAGATCATCGTCCGTCCGCCGTCATGGCAGGCGGGCGCGGCGGTCATCGGCAACACCTGCCTGTACGGCGCGACCGGCGGCAAGCTGTTCGCGGCGGGCGCGGCGGGCGAGCGCTTCGCCGTCCGCAACTCGGGCGCCACGGCGGTCATCGAAGGCTGCGGCGCGCACGGGTGCGAATACATGACCGGCGGCGCCGTGGTGGTGCTGGGTTCGACCGGCTGGAATTTCGGCGCCGGCATGAGCGGCGGCGAAGCCTTCATCCACGACCCCGAAGGCACGGCCCACCTGCGCCTCAGCGACGCCTCCGTGGTCACCGGCGTGGTCATGGGCGAGGCGGGCCAGCGCCTCCACGACCTCGTCTCCCGCCACGCGGCGGAGACCGGCTCCCCGCTGGCCCGCCGCCTGCTGGAGACCTGGACGGTCGCCGTCACCCACTTCCGCCACGTGCTCCCGCGCGAGGAAGCGGCGGCGGTGAAGGCGAAGCGGGCGTAATCGACGGCCGGTGTCGTGGCGTGGCCGATATGACCTAGAGCAGGTCGTAGGATACGGCGCACCCCGCCGAAGCGATGGCACCATTGTTCACCTGTCCGCTGAAGGGCTTGGTGAGCCTCGCGCCGACCACGCAATTCGAGGTGCAGGGAATGGTATATCCGCCAGGGCCCGCCGCGCCCTGGAAGTGATACTGGATGCTGGTCACCATGATCGGCCGCGGAAGGTTGTTGGTGACGATACAGTTCACATAGGGGCCGAAAGAGATCGCCGTCGTCACCGGCGGAACCTGTGAATCCGCCACGCCTGCGGTCACGAACAAACAGCCGGTGCTCGCGAGCATCGCCAGTCGAAGTTTGGTCATTCTAGCGTCCTCCTGAGATCAAAACCAAAGCGCGTTCAACAATCTTGTCGGCCAAAAACGCCCGCCCGCAGCCGCCAGAACAGCTGGACAGTGCTAGCTCACGGCATGCTCGCCGCATTCTGGCCGTCGCAGTCCGGGACAGCCGGATTACCGGAAGAGGGACTGATCACAGGTCACGCCATCGACGGATACGGCGCCGCCGACGACGCCGTTCGAGTTGACATACTGTCGAAGGAGGACTTCCCGTCCGGGCGGCACCAGTTGATAGCTGGCCGCATAGGATGTCGGGCCGAACTTGAAGCAGACCGCTTGCGACGACCTGTTTATGGCCCAGAGTTCGCCTGAGTCATTGCTGTCGTCCAGGAAGGCTGTCGCGTCTCTCCGTATCCGCAGTTCCGCGTGCGCCGAACCGTCCGGCAGAGCGCCGACGATCGAGGTGTCGACGGTCATGGCGCAGCCGGAAAGGCTTGCCGAGGCGGCGAGAACAAGCACGGGCAGGATCGTTCGTGGGGAGACGTTCATGTCTGTTGGACCGTAGAAGGAGAACTGAAGGCGAGGTGTGCACGGCACGGATAGAGGCCGCAGCCTCAAGTCCTTGGCGTCATTGTTACCTTGGCGACACCAAGCCATTGTCCATATGGCGAAACCTGCGTCATACCTTGCCGGAGGTATAAATCGGGCAGCACTCCGGGGGGATGCGTGGCGCTGATAGATGTCATCTATGACGCGGTGGGCGATGACAGCGCCTACGCCGCCCTGCCACAGGCGTTGGCCGCTGCCGCCGGAGGGCGGTCCGCGACTTGGCATTTCTTCGGCGCCGACGGCGCGGTCGAGATGGGCTCGACCTATTTTGATGCCGCCATGAACGCCTACTACATCGACAGGGGCATTGATCGACTTGACGTCTGGCGCACCGATGTCGTGGCTCAGGCGCGGACAGGTCGGGTGCTCTGCTCGGACGACCTGATGTCCCGGGCAGACTTTTCACGGTCTGCCTTCTTCAACGAGTTTTTCCGTAAGTTCGGCGACGACACGGGCGTGAGTCTGGGCGCGGTGATGCCGACGCGAGACGGCATCCTCAGCTTTGGAATCCAGCGCGCGGTGTCGGCTGCCTCCTTTTCGGATCAGGAGCGGGCAAACATATCCGACGCCCTGCCCCATCTCAGGCGCATGATCGAGGTGCGGCGCAGGCTCGACGCGGAGAGACGCACGGCGCGCATGGCCGGTCCCTTGCTCGACAGACTGTCCGCAGCCTTGCTGGTGGTGGACGCTGAAGCGCGGGTTCTGCATGGCAATGACGCAGCGCACGGATTGCTGTCGAGCGGTGACGTCCTGACCACGCGCGACCGACGGCTGGAGGCGATGGACGCCAGGCAGACGCGTGAGCTGCGGGCTCTTGTCCTGCAGGCCGCGACCGGAACAGCGGGTCGGAGCGGCGCCCTGCATCTGGACTGCCGGGGTGGCGGTCCCGCGCGACGAGCCATGGTCACGTCGCACATCCAGCCCGACAGCATTCGTCGGTGCCTGATCATCGTCGAAGCGCCGCCCCGTCCCAGTGTACGACGCCGCGAAGCCCTGAGGGCGCTCTACGCCCTGACCGCTGCGGAGGGGGAAATCATGGAGTGTCTGGCCCGGGGGCAATCCCCCGAAGCGATCGCTGAATTGCGCGGCGTTTCCATACAGACCATCCAGGTACAGATGAGGTCTTTGCGAGCCAAGACCGGTGCCTCCCGGCTGGCGGAACTGGTCGCTCTCGGCGCGGGCCTGCTCAGCTACGACTAACTGTGAAGTCTCAACGGGCTGGGTCTGTTCACGAAAAAGGGGAGGCCGTTGCCAGCCTCCCCTTCGTCATTTCAGCCTTGAACCGGAAGCCTCAGCTCTCGGTCTCCCAGCCGCCCGCCAGCGCCTTGAACAGGGCGATCTGGTAGGTGGTGACCTGGGCGTTCGAGGCGGCCAGCTGGGCGTCGGCGGCGGCCAGGGTCCGCTCCGAATCCAGCACCGTCAGGAAGCTGTCGGCGCCGGCGTCGAAGCGCAGGCGCGACAGGCGGGCGGCGTTGGCGGCCTGATCCCGCGCCGACTGCAGGGCCGACCGGCGGTCCAGCTCGTTGGCGTAGTTGGCCAGGGCCGTTTCCGTCTCCTGCAGCGCCACCAGAACCGTCTGGTCGAACGTCGCCAGGGCGGCGTCCGAACCGGCCGAGGCCTGTTCGATCCGCGCGCGGGCGGCGAAGACGTTCGGGAACGACCAGCTGATCAGCGGACCGACCGAGAAGCGGAAGTTCTCGCTGTCGCCCAGACCGTCCGCGTCCAGCGCCGTGGCCCCGGCGGAGCCGCCGAGGGTGATGCGCGGGAAGAGGTCCGCGGTGGCCACGTTCACCCGCGCCGCCGCGGCGGCCAGGTTGCGCTCGGCCTGACGGATGTCAGGACGACGGGCCAGCAGCGCCGCGCCGTCGCCGACCGGGATCGGCTGGCTCAGTTGCGGCGGGGTCTGGCAGACGCGGGCCGCCGTGCTGGCTTCCGC
Source organism: Brevundimonas sp. GCM10030266 (assembly GCF_042666595.1). Classification (NCBI taxonomy): domain Bacteria; kingdom Pseudomonadati; phylum Pseudomonadota; class Alphaproteobacteria; order Caulobacterales; family Caulobacteraceae; genus Brevundimonas; species Brevundimonas sp. GCM10030266. Next base: position 614,609 of record NZ_JBHTCY010000002.1, on the reverse strand, counting down.
CGGGGTGCGCCCGGTCAGGGTGGCCAGACGGAACAGGGCGCCGTCACGCTGGGCCCGCAGGGGCGGCAGGGTCGAACGGGTCGACTCCAGCGCCGAGCGGGCGCGGGCGACGTCCAGCCCGTTGCCCGAACCGGCGTCCAGCAGACCCTGCGTCAGACGGACGGTGTCCGACTGCAGCTCGATGGTCCGCTCCGCCACCGCGATCTGCGCGTTGGCCGAGCAGGCGTCGGCATAGGCCCGGGCCGTTTCCGCCGCGACCGTGACCCGGACGATGTCCAGGGCGGCCTCGGCGGCGGCGGCGTCCGCGCGGGCGGCGCGGATGGTCGACTCGACGCGGCCGAAGAGATCAACCTCGTACGAGACGTCCAGACCGGCCGTATAGGTGTCCACGTCGGGCGCGTTTTCACCGGGGGGCAGGGTGCCCGCCGGCAGGGTGGCGGCCGAGGCGCGGCTGTTGGTGTAGCCGGCCTGGGTCGTGGTCGAGGGGAAGCGACCGACGCGCGCCTCGCCCAGCGCCGCGCGGACGCGACGCAGGTTGGCGGCGGCGGCCTCGAGCTCGTTGTTCTCGGTCAGCGCCTGCTGGACCAGACCGTCGAGGGTCGGGTCGTTGTACAGGCGCCACCAGTCATCGCGAGCCGAAGAGGTCGAGACCGCCGGTGAGGCGGTCCCGATGAAGGCGCCCGACGCTGAGGGGGGAAGGGTAGCGTCAGGCGCCTTCGGCCCGACCGCGCACGACGCCAGCAGGAGGCTGGCCCCGGCGGTTGCGGTCAGGAACCGGAGAGAGGGTTGGATAGTCATCAGGCGTCTCCCGAGCGGACCGTAGCGGTGTCCGCGTCGTGCGGCGGCAGGCCGCCGGTGGTGGGAATCTCACGCTCCTTCTTCGGCGCGCCCGGCAGCTTGGAGGCCACCCAGCGCATGACGACGTAGAAGACCGGCGTGAAGATCAGGCCGAAGAAGGTCACGCCCAGCATGCCGGAGACGACCGCGGTGCCCAGCGACTGGCGCATTTCGGCGCCGGGGCCGGACGCCAGCATCAGCGGCAGCACGCCGAAGATGAAGGCGAACGAGGTCATCAGGATCGGACGCAGACGGGTCTGGGCGGCACGCACGGCGGCGTCCCAGCGGTTCAGACCTTCGTCCTCGGCCTGCTTGGCGAACTCCACGATCAGAATGGCGTTCTTGGCCGCCAGGGCGATCAGAACCACCAGACCGATCTGAACAAGGATGTTGTTGTCCAGACCTCGCAGGTTGACCCCGATCATGGCCGCGAGAATGCACATCGGAACGATGAGCACGACCGCCATCGGAAGCGTGAAGGCTTCGTACTGCGCCGCCAGCACCAGGAAGACGAAGACCACGGCCATGAGGAAGATCAGGGTCGCGCCGCCCGAGGCCTGCTTCTCCTGCAGGGCCAGACCGGTCCACTCGTACGAGAAGCCCGGGGGCAGGGTGGCTTCGGCCAGTTTCTCCATCTCGGTGATGGCCTGACCGGACGAGACGCCGCCCGCCGCCTGACCCTGCAGCTCGGCTGCCGGGAACAGGTTGTAGCGAACGATCCGCGCCGGACCGGAGTCCTCCCGCAGATTGGCCACCGAACCGATCGGCACCATGGCGCCGGTGGCGGAACGGGTCTTCAGGTTGGCGATGTCCGCCATGTCGTCACGCGACGTCGGTTCCGCCTGCGCCGTCACCCGGAAGGTGCGGCCCAGGAAGTTGAAGTCGTTGACGTAGGACGAGCCCAGATAGACGCCCAGGGTGTCGAACACCGACGAGGGCTGGACGCCCATCATCAGCGCCTTGTCACGATCGACGTCGGCGGCGATGCGCGGCGAACCGGTGTTGTAGGTCGAGAAGACCTGCTGCACCTGGTCCGGCGCCTGGGCGGCGGCGCCCATCATGGCGAAGGTCGAGCCTTCCAGCGCGCGATAGCCCGCGCCGGAGGTGTCCTGCACCATCATCTGGAAGCCGTTGCCGTTGCCCAGACCCTGAACCGCGGGCGGGGCGATGACGAAGATCTGCGCGTCCTCGATGCCCATGGTGGCGCCGGTGATCGCGCCGGCCAGGGCGGCGGCGCCCTGTTCGGCCGTCTTGCGGTCGTCGAAGGCGTCCAGTCGGATGAAGATGGTCGCCGCGTTGGAGCCGAACGAGAAGCTGGTGCCGTCCAGACCGGCGAAGGCGACCATGCCCTCGACGCCCTCGGTCGACTTGATGATGTCCGAGGCGGTCTTCATCACCGCTTCGGTGCGTTCCAGCGACGAGCCCGGCGGCAGTTGCACGACGCCGATCAGGAAGCCCTGGTCCTGCTCCGGAATGAAGCCGGACGGGGTGTCCATCAGGCGCCAGCCGGTCAGACCCAGCAGACCCACGTAGATGATCAGCACGATGCCGACCGTGCGCACCAGACGCGCGGTCAGGCGGCCGTACTTGTTCGACAGCCAGTCGAAGCCCTCGTTGAACTTGCGACCGGCGTAACCGCCGTAATAGGCGACCGAACCCAGCACGCCCGGCTTGCGCTTGTGGTCATGCTCCTTGTGCGGCTTCAGCAGCAGCGCGGCCATGGCCGGCGACAGCGTTAGCGACACCAGCAGCGACACGACCGAGGCGGTCGTGATGACGATGGCGAACTCGCGGTAGAAGATGCCGGGAATGCCCGGCACGAACATGGTCGGCACGAACACCGCGACCAGCACCAGGCCGATCGAAATCAGGGCGCCCGACACTTCTTCCATGGAGCGGTAGGCCGCTTCCTTGGGCGTCAGGCCCTCGCGGATGTAGCGCTCCACGTTCTCGACCACGACGATGGCGTCGTCGACGACGATGCCGACCGCGAGGACCAGGGCGAACAGGCTGAGCGAGTTGATCGAATAGCCCAGCATCAGCTGGACGGCGAAGGTCGCCACCAGCGCCACCGGGATGGCCACGATCGGGATGATCGCCGCCCGCCAGGTCTGCAGGAAGACGATGACCACCAGCATGACCAGGATCACGGCTTCGAACAGGGTGTGCTGCACGGCCTCGACCGAGGCCGCGACGAACTCCGTCGGGTTGTAGGCGATGGAGATGTCCATGCCCTGCGGCAGCTCGGCCTTGAAGGCCTCGACTTCGGCCATGACGCGGTCGGCGGTGCCCAGGGCGTTGGCGCCCGGTTGCTGCACGATCGCGATGCCGACGCCCTGACGGCCGTCGAAGAAGCCCTTGATGCCGTAGTCCTGGGCGCCGAGTTCGACACGCGCGACGTCACGGACGCGGGTTACGCGACCTTGGGCGTCGGTCTTGATGACGATGTTGGCGAACTCGTTCGGGTCGCTCAGACGGCCCTGCACCTGCACCGGCAGCTGGAAGGCCGCGGCGTTGGTGGGGAAGGGCGGCTGGCCGATCGAACCGGCGGCGGCCTGGACGTTCTGGGCCTGCAGGGCGGCGACGATGTCCGGTCCGGTCAGGTCGCGCGCGGCGGCCTTGGCCGGGTCGATCCAGACCCGCATGGAGTAGTTGCCGCCGCCGAAGATCGAGACGTTCCCGACCCCCTCGATCCGCAGCAGACGGTCCCGCAGCGTCGAGTTGGCGTAGTTGCCGACGTAGTCGTTATCCAGCGATCCGTTGGGCGACGTGAGCCCCAGGATCATCAGGAAGCCCGACTCCTGCTTGTTCACGGTCACGCCGATCTGGCGCACCTGGGCAGGGAGTTTCGGCTCCGCCAGGGCCACGCGGTTCTGAACCAGAACCTGCGCCGCATCCAGATCGGTGCCGGGCTGGAAGGTCACAGTGATCGCCACCGTCCCGTCCGATGTGGACGAGGACGACAGGTACAGCATGCCCTCTACCCCGTTCACCTCCTGCTCGATCGGGGCGGAGACGGTCTCCGCCACGGTCTCTGCCGAGGCGCCCGGATAGGCGGTGTTGACGGTGATGGTGGGCGGCGCGATCTCCGGATACTGCGACAGCGGCAGCAGCGGGTACGCGAACACCCCGATCAGGGTGATGAACACCGAGATCACGGCCGCGAAGATCGGCCTGTCGATGAAGAAGCGTGAGATGTTCATTGTCGGATCAGTCGCCCGAAACGCTGGCGGTGAACGTCGCAGTCGAGGCCGGGGCGGGGGTGGTCACAGGCGCGGTCGCCTGTTGGGCCACCGGCTCGATGCGGCCGTTGCGGGCCTGCACCTTCACGCCCGGCTGCTGCACGCGTTGCAGGCCGCTGATGATGACACGGTCGTTGGCTTGCAGGCCGCCGCGGATGACCCGCAGGCCGTCGACCAGCGGACCCATCTGCACGGCGCGCGGGGTCACCGAACCGTCGGCGGCCACGACATAGACGACGCGACGGGCCTGATCGGTGGCGATGGCGGCGTCCGGCACCAGCATGGCCTGATACGAACCGGCGCCGGCCAGACGGGCCTGACCGAACATGCCCGGCTTCAGGAAGCCGTCGGCGTTCGGGATCAGGGCGCGCAGGCGGATGACGCCCGAGGCGGTGTCCACGGCGTTGTCGGTGAAGTCCAGGGTGCCGGTGCGCGAGTAACCGCTTTCATCCTGCAGACGGACCTGGATCGGCGCCGCGCCGTTGCGAGCCTGACGCTGGTACTTCAGCAGGACCGCTTCAGAGCCGTCGAAGACGAAGTGGATCGGGGCGCTGGAGACCACGGTGGTCAGGACGTCGGCCTGCGACGAACCGCCGGCGACCAGGTTGCCCGGATCGACGCGACGGTCGGACACGCGGCCCGAGATCGGGGCGGTGACGCGGGTGAACTCGAGGTCCAGCTGGCGGGCGCGGACGGCGGCGTTGGCGGCGGCGACCGAGGCCTCGGCCTGCTGCACGGCGCCGCGCTTGGTGTCGACCTCGGCCTGAGAGACGGCCTGCGAGGCCAGCAGGGTCTCCGAACGGGTCAGTTCCGTCCGGGCCAGGGTGAGCTGGGCCTGCGCCTGCGCCAGCTGGGCGCGGGCCGACGCCAGCGCGGCCTGGGCCGGGCGGGGGTCCAGCGTGTAGAGCAGCTGGCCGCGGCGGACGAAATCGCCGTCACGGAAGTGCACGCCCTGGATATAGCCGCCGACGCGCGCGCGCACCTCGACGGACTGGGTCGCCTCGAAGCGGCCCGTGAATTCATCCCAATCCTGAACCGCGCGCTGCAGCGGGACCGCGACGGTCACCTGCGGTGCTGGAGGCGTCTGCGCCTCGGTGGATTGGGAACAGCCATAGAGCGCGACGGCCGCAATGGCCGACGCGGTCACGATCTTCACCGTGCGCATGAACGCAAATCTCCGAATGGGAGCAAATCCCTGTCCTTGTCGGCCAGCGGTTTCGGGGAGGAAGTCCGCTAGTCAACGCCCGGTGACTTAATGGTGATGCACCCCCTCCTTGTCAACGGGTGATGACAAAGCCATATTCCGCTTGGGGCTATTCCGGAGACCTAACTCGTTGTTTTGTCATGCTGCGCCGCGGCCGAGAAACGCAGAAGCGACTCGCGCGGCCATCCTTAACGCCGCACTGGAGCGCTTTACGCGGGACAGCTACGACGATGTCGGCATGCGCGATATCGCGCGCGACGTGGGCGTCGATGCGGCTCTGGTGTCCCGTTATTTCGGCTCGAAGGAAGACCTGTTCACCTCGGTGATGGACAGCTGCTCGAACGGCAGCGAGCTGATGGACGGACCCCGTGCGGAGTTCGGCCGTCGCGTCGCCCGCGCGGTGATCTTCGAGCCCAAGAAGGAGAACAAGCTGAAGGGCCTGCTGATCATGCTGCGCTCGGTCGGGTCGGCCAAGGCGATGGAGCTGGTCCAGCGGACAGGCACCGAGCGCTTCTTCAATCCCTTCGCGGAATGGGTCGGCGGCGAGGACGCCATGGTCCGCGCCCGTCTGGCCGCCGCCACCATCATGGGCATGGCCGTCAGCCGCGAGATCACCGGCGGCTTCGGCCTGACGCCGGCCGAATGCGAGCGGCTGGCCGACCGCATGGCGACCAGCCTTCAGGCCATCATCGACGGCTGATCGTCAGCCGCGTGGCGTGAACTTCCGGATCACGCCCGAAAAGGTCATCAGGATCCGCTCGCCGGCGGTGATCTGGCCGCGCACGAAGATCAGGCTCTTGCCCGCGCGCACCACCTCGCCCGTCGCCTCGACCAGTTCGCCCACATAGGCGCCGTCGATGAAGGTCGAGTCCAGCGACACGGTCACGCCCGAGGCGCCCTCCATCTCCTGATAGGCCGTCTGGAACAGCGAGATGTCGGCGAAGGTCATCAGGCAGCCGCCGTGCATCCGGTCGCCGGCGTTCATATGCTTCTGCTCGGCCCGGAAGGCGCAGCGCATCCGCCCGTCGGCGTCCGGCTTGAAGTAGAACGGCCCCACCACCTGATCGAAGGTGCCGTGCAGGTCATAGGTCTGCCAACCGGTGAACTCGCCCTCGGTGACGGTGATTTTCGCGACCATGACTGCCTCTTCAATACCCTTGCGGCGCGCGACTTGAACCGGGCGCCTTCTTCTTGCTCTCGCAATGCAGCATATAGGCCCGATGAGCGACCCCATCGAAACCGCCATCTTCGAAAAATTGGCGAAGGCCGACCCCAAAAACGTCGGCGGCAAGAGCATTGAGCCCGCGGATGTGGCCAAGGAGCTGCAGCCGGAACAGTGGCAGCGCATGCTGCCCAAGGTGAAGTCCGCCGCCCTGCACCTGATGCGTCAGGGCAAGCTGACCATCACCAAGAAGGGCAAGCCGGTCGATCCGAACAGCTTCAAGGGCGTCACCCGCCTGCGCCTGCCGACCCCGGAAGAGACCGCCGCCGCCCTGGCCGCCCTTCCGCCGAAGCCGGTGGACGAAGACGAGGACTGATTGGGCCACGGAATGAGCCTTGAGGCCGTTCTCACCGACATCCGCGCCTGCCGGGCCTGTCTCGGCCAGTTGCCGCACACCCCGCGCCCTGTGGTCCGCGTCTTCCCCGAGACGCGGCTGCTGATCTGCGGCCAGGCGCCGGGGCGTCGGGTGCACGAAAGCGGCCTGCCGTTCACCGATCCGTCCGGCGACCGCCTGCGCGACTGGCTGGGCGTGGACTATCAGACCTTCTACGCCGACCATCGCCTCGGCGTGGCGGCGCAGGCCTTCTGCTATCCCGGCACCGCTCCGAAAGGCGGCGACTATCCGCCGCCGCGCAAATGCGCCGAACTCTGGCGGCCTCAGCTGCTGGCTGAACTTCCAGACGTCGAGCTGACCCTGCTGGTCGGCGGCTATGCGCAGACGTGGGCGCTGGGCGACCGGGCCAAGGCCAATATGACCGAGACGGTCCGGAGCTGGCGCGACTACGCCCCCGCGATCCTGCCCCTGCCGCACCCGTCCTGGCGCAATACGGCGTGGCTGCGAAAGAACCCGTGGTTCGAGGCCGAGGTCGTCCCCTATCTGCGGGAAAGAGTGCGTGGCATCCTTCAATAAATCCGCTCATCCCGGCGAAAGCCGGGACCCAGTTCTTTCGTGAGGCAGACTGCGTGGGATTAGCCTTCGTGCGAGCGCTTTGGCGCCGATCATCCAGAGGACTGGGTCCCGGCTTTCGCCGGGATGAGCGGATCAGGGGAATGCTTGCGCTCGCCCTTGCTTCCACGCTCGCCGCCTGCGCCACCCCGGCGATCCAGCCGGTGCTGACGCCGCCGACGGGCTTCACCGGTCCGGCGGTCGAGGCTTCGACCCTGCGGATGGATGACGGCGCCCGCCTGCCGCTGGCCCGCTGGGCGCCGCGCGATCAGGAGCCGTGGGCCGTCATCGTCGCCCTGCACGGCATGAACGACAGCCGCGCCTCCTTCCGCCTGGCCGGTCCGTACTGGGCTGAGCGGGGCATCGAGACCTGGGCCCTCGACCAGCGCGGCTTCGGCCAGGCGCCCGGCCGCGGCGTCTGGGCGGGCGAGGCGCGCATGACCGAGGACCTGCGCACCGCCGTCGCCCTGGCCCGCGCCCGTCATCCGAACGCGATCATCGCCGTGGCGGGGGAAAGCATGGGCGGCTCGGTCAGCATCGCCGCCTTCGGCTCGGACCGTCCGCCCGCCGCCGACCGCCTCATCCTGCTGGCGCCGGGCGTCTGGGGCTGGACCGCGCAGGGACCGCTCAACTCGACCGGCCTGTGGGTCGCCGCCCACACCATGGGCCCCTATGCGGTCGATGCGCCCGAATGGGCCATTCGCGCCCACCCGGCCTCGGACAACCGCATCGAGCTGTTCCGCAACGGCCGTGATCCCAACAGCATCATCTCCACCCGTTTCGATACGCTGTACGGTCTGGTCGATCTGATGGAGAGCGCCTCGCGCAGGCTGGGCGACATCCGCGCCCCGACCCTGCTGCTGTACGGCGGCCATGACAATGTGATCCAGAAGCCGGCCATGCGGGCGGCCCTCCGCCGGGCGGGCGACCGCCCCGGCTTCCGCACCGGCTACTATCCCGACGGCTGGCACATCCTGAACCGCGACCTCCAGGCCGAGACCATGTATCGCGACGTAGAGGCCTTCCTGCGGGACGCGGCGGCGCCGCTGCCGTCTGGTGCGCAACCGGTTTTGCCGGCGCTCGAGAAGTGATTGGTGATTGGTGATTAGTGGGTGGCTGGGGCCACGTGCGGCGCGCGCGCGCCTCGGGTGCTGACGCCTGCCGCATCCAACCACTAATCACTAACCACCAATCGCTTGCAGCCTCGCTGTCCGCCCTCCGCGCAGGCCACCAAGGGCCACGCCCCCATCACGAAACCGCCATGCTTGCGGAGTACCTCGCCCGGGCGTAAGCAGCCGCGCAATAAAAATACCCGGGAGTAACGCCTATGAGCATGACCCTTTTCGATTCGCCGTCGTTCGCGAACCACGAAGGCGTCCACGTGGTCTTTGATGAAAAGACCGGCCTGCGCGCGATTATCGCTGTTCACTCGACCGCCCGCGGCCCGGCCGTCGGCGGCACCCGCATGTGGAACTACGCCTCCTCGGCCGAGGCGCTGGAAGACGTCCTGCGCCTGTCCAAGGGCATGAGCTACAAGAACGCCGTGGCAGATCTGGAGATGGGCGGCGGCAAGTCGGTCATCATCGGCGACAGCCGCACCCAGAAGACCCCCGAGCTGTTCGCCGCCTTCGGCCGCGCCGTCTCGACCCTGGGCGGCATCTACTACGCCGCCGAAGACGTCGGCGTGTCGGTCGCCGACATCGCCGAAGCCCGAAAGGTGACCCCCTATGTTCTGGGCCTGTCGGACGGTCCCGAAGCCTCGGGCGACCCGTCGCCGGTCACCGCCGAGGGCGTGTTCCGCTCGACCCTGACCGTCGCCCGCCGCCTGTGGAAGCAGGAAGACCTGACCGGCCTGACCATCGCCCTGCAGGGCATCGGCCACGTCGGCGGCTACCTCGCCGACAAGCTGCATGCCGCCGGCGCCAAGCTGGTGATGACCGACGTCAACACGGCCCTGCTGGCCGAGGTCGCCGCCCGCACCAATGCCGAGATCGTCGCGCCGGACGCCATCTATGACGTGAAGGCCGACATCTACGCCCCCTGCGCCCTGGGCGCGACGCTGAACCCGCAGACCCTGGACCGCATCTCGGCCAAGGCTGTCGTCGGCGCCGCCAACAACCAGCTGGCCACCCCGGAGATCGGCCGCATCCTGTTCGAGCGCGGCGTCCTCTACGCCCCCGACTACGTCGTCAACGGCGGGGGCATCATCAACGTCGCCTCCGAGCTGAACGCCCGCAACACCGGCGGCGCCTATGACCCGGCCTGGGTCGAGGGCAAGCTCTCGCGTCTGATGGAAACTCTCGACGAGGTTCTGGAGCGTTCGGCCTCGGAAGGCCGCCCGACCCACGAGATCGCCGACGCCATCGCCGAAGCCCGCATCAACGCCGCCCGCGCCGAAAAGGCCGAGCAGCTGAAGGCCGCTTAAGCGCTTCAACGCATCGCGTTTCCGACCGGCCGTCCTGCTCTCGCGGGGCGGCCGGTTTGCGTTTGTCTCATCGTTATCGCCATCCCGCGGAAAGCCGGATCGCGGCGCCACCGCCGTGGCGGCGAGGCACGGCGCCTGAAATCTGGGCCGCCTGGCCTGTCCGCTATTCCGGTTCGTCGCGCTTCGGCGGTTTCTGGCCGTGGAGCGCGGAGGCCAGGCCGATCACAAGGTCCAGCTTGTGGTCGACGAAACCCTCGGAGCCAGGCCGCCCATTGGCTTCGGAGGTCGGCGGTCGGCGGTTGAACGGGAAGTCGGAAACCGTGCTCTCCGAAGAAGAGCTGAATGCCTCCGTCGGAAGTCTGAGAAGGCGAATCAGGGCGAGCCCGACGGCTATGACTACGCCTGCCGTTACGAACATGCTGCCCATGAGCCACAGGCTTCCCAGATATCCGTCGGAATGTCGGTACCGCTCCTGCGTGAGGATGTCCGGTGCGGTCATGACGACCTGCCGATAAAGCCAGACGGACACAATGATCGTTGCGAGCGCGGCCAGACCGGTGAGCATCACGCCCACGGCTGCTCGCATCATCCACGCTGGGCGCTTGCCGATCATGGCTTTGAACGTATCGGCGTTCCTTGATCTGTCCAGTCAGATGCGACCAAATCTGACGCATCGGCCTGCTAGTCTGCTGTCGGGTTGTTCCTCGCCAACCGGACTCTCCGGACGGGTTTTGCTGCGTCCGGACAGTCCGCCGTCCGGGGTGGGACAGGCGGTGTTTTGCGCCGGTCTCCCGCGTCCCGACCATCTGTCAGGGACCGGATTCGCGCGACAGGCGCATCCGGCCCATCATCCCGCATTCCACCCGCCTTGATTCGGGCCGAGACGCATGACGACGACCACCGCCCGCCGCTCCATTGATCCGCTGCTGATCGTCATGGCGCTCGGCTTTGTCGTGGCCGTGGGGGCCATGGCCTATCCGGCCTTCCGCGCCGATCCGATGAGCACGCCGGGCCTGATCCTGATCTTCACTGTCGGCGCCGTGTCCCTGATCGGCCTGTTCACCTTCGCCCGCAGCGAGAAGCGCCCGCCCACCGGCGACGCCGATGTCGACCTGCTGGACGCCATGGTCGAGCCCGCCGCCCTCGTCTGGTCCACCGGTCAGGTGCTGGCCTACAACGCGGCCTGGGCCGACGCCGGGGGAGCCACGGTCGCCCTGCCGCCCTCGCGCTCGGGCGGCAAGTCGGCCTCGGCCCTCTACATGGCCTTCGCCCAGGCGCGCGCCGGCGAGCATGGCCGCGCCATCGTCACCGTCGGCGAGCGTGAGCTGGAGGTGCTGATCGGCCGGGCCGGGGAGGGACGTTTCCTGCTGCGCGCCGCGCCCGAGGCTGTCCTGCCCGTCGCCGCCCCCGCCGCGGACCGGCCCGTCGCCGCCCAGAACGGCCCGAGCGGTCGCGCCATGGCCGCCGGCGCCCCCTTCGGCTCGGCCTTGATCCAGGCCGACGACCTGTTCGCCGGCAAGGTGGAAGAAGCCAACGCCGCCCTTGCCCTGCTGACCGGTCCCGCCGCCGCCCGCGACGCCGCCTTCGGCCATCTGTTCGAACCGTCCGGCGTGATCGAGGCCAAGGCCAAGCTGTCGGGCGGTTCCTCCGGCCCGATCGAGCTGGTCGCCCGCGCCCATCCCGACCGCATGCTCCACCTCTATGTCGCGCCCGAGAACGGCAAATGCCGCGTCTGGCTGTTTGACGTCTCGTCGCAGAAGTCGATGGAGCTGCAGCTCTCTCAGGCCCAGAAGATGCAGGCCGTGGGCCAGCTGGCCGGCGGCGTGGCGCACGACTTCAACAACCTGCTGACCGCCATCCAGCTGCAGCTCTCGGGCCTGCTGGAGCGTCACCCGGTCGGCGATCCCTCCTATGAGGGGCTGAACGAGATCCGCCAGACCGCCATCCGCGCCGCCGATCTGGTGCGCAAGCTGCTGGCCTTCTCGCGCAAGTCCACCGTCCGTCGCGAGCGGCTCGACCTCGGCGAACTGGTCGGCGAGTTCGCCGTCCTGCTGCGCCGCCTGCTGCGTGAGGATGTGCGGCTGGAAACCGACTACGGCCGCGACCTGCCGGTGGTCCTCGCCGACAAGAGCCAGCTTGAGACGGCGGTCATGAACCTGGCCGTCAACGCCCGCGACGCCATGCGCGGCGTGGTCGAGGCGGGCGACGCCGTCGTCACCATCAAGACCCGCCGTCTGTCGCAGGACGAGGCCCGTCAGATGGGCTGGGCCGCCGCCCCGACCGAGGCCGTCGCCCTGATCGAGGTGTCCGACACCGGCACGGGCGTGCCCCCTGAACTGCTGGACAAGATCTTCGAGCCCTTCTTCACCACCAAGGCGGTGAACGAGGGCACGGGCATGGGCCTGGCCACCGTCTATGGCATTGTCGAACAGGCGGGCGGCCATATCAACGTGACCAATCTGGAAGGGGCCGGCGCCGCCTTCCGCATCTTCCTGCCCGAGGCGGCCGAGGCCGAGCTGGCCGAGACCCCGGTGGTCGAGAAGGTGGTCAAGGCGCCGCGCGACCTGTCGGGCGCCGGCCGCATCCTGTTCGTGGAAGACGAGGCCGCCGTGCGCGGCATCGCCGCCCGCCTGCTGCGCCAGCGCGGCTATGAGGTGATCGAGGCCGAGGACGGCGAACAGGCGCTGGAGCTGGCCGAGGAGCACGCGGGCCAGATCGACATGATGATCTCGGACGTCATCATGCCGGGCCTCGACGGCCCCAGCCTGCTGAAGAAGGCCCGCAAATACCTCGGCGACGCCCCGGTCATGTTCATCTCCGGCTATGCCGAGAGCGACTTCTCCGACCTGCTGCAGGACGAGATCGGCGTCTCCTTCCTGCCCAAGCCGCTGGACATCAAGACGCTGGCGGAGCGGGTGAAGCAGGAACTCCACGCGGGCTGACCAATCGTTCACTTGTCACGGGCGGTCCCCCGCGCCACGGTCCGCGCCGCGCTCCGGAGGGTTCCCGCATGAAGTTCGTCGCCATCAGTCTGGCCGCCCTGTCGCTCGGCCTCGCGACCCCCGCTCTGGCCCAGACGGCGCCGCCCGTCCGCTACGACCTCAGCTTCGACAACGCCGCCCACCACGAGGCCCGGATCACCGTCACCTATCGCGACGTGGGCGAGGCCCCCGTGCGGTTCGAGATGTCCCGCTCCTCGCCGGGCCGCTATGCGATCCATGAGTTCGCCAAGAACGTCTATTCGCTCACTGCCGTCGACGGCGCGGGCCGTCCGCTGGAGGTCGAGCGCACCGATCCCTACGGCTGGACGGTCCCGGGACACGACGGAACCGTCAGCGTCACCTACACCCTGTTCGGAGACCGCGCCGACGGCACATACGCCCAGATCGACGCCACCCACGCCCACCTCAACATGCCCGCCAGCCTGTTGTGGGCGCGCGGCTTCGATGATCGGCCGGTGGAGCTGAACTTCCGCTCGCCCGACCCGTCCTGGCGTATCGCCACCCAGCTGGCCCCGACCGCCGATCCGGCCGTCTTCACCGCGCCGAACCTCCAGTACCTGATGGACAGCCCGACCGAGCTCAGCGACCACAAGGTTCGCGAATGGACGGTCGATGACAACGGCGTCCCGCGCACCATCCGCATCGCCCTGCATGACCCGGGCACGGACGAGCACGCCGACATCTTCGCCGAGCGCGGCCGCAAGGTGGTCGATCAGCTGATCGCTGTCTTCGGCGACGTGCCCGACTTCGACTTCGGAACCTACACCTTCATCGCCGACTACCTGCCCCACGTCAGCGGCGACGGCATGGAGCATCGCAACTCCACCATTCTCAGCGGCTCGCGCTCGCTGGCCGAGGCCAACTACAGCCAGATCGGCACCTTCAGCCACGAGTTCTTCCACGCGTGGAACGTCGAGCGCATCCGCCCGGCCGAGCTGGAGCCCTTCGACTACACCCGCGCCAATCCGACCCCGTCCCTGTGGTTCGCCGAGGGCTTCACCAACTACTACGGCCCGCTGGCCATCCGCCGTGCGGGCGTGTCGAACGTCGACGCCTTCCTCGCCAACGTCGGCGGTCAGTTCAACGCCGTGCTGAACAGCCCGGCCCGCGCTTACGGCTCGCCGCAGGAAATGAGCCTGCGCGCGCCCTTCGTCGACGCCGCGACCTCCATCGACCCGAACAACCCCAACATCTTCGTCAGCTACTACACCTGGGGTGCGGCCTTGGCCCTGTCGCTGGACCTGACCCTGCGCGACCGGTTCCAGAACGTGACGCTGGACGACTACATGCGCTGGATGTGGCGTCACCATGGGGTGAACGAGGTTCCCTACACCCCGGACGACCTGCGCAAGGGGCTGGCCGCCGTGACCGGCGATCAGGCCTTCGCCGACACCTTCTTCACCCTCGCCATCCAGGGCAGCGAGCTGCCGGAGATCCAGCCCATGCTGGCGCAGGCGGGCATCCTGATGCGCCCCCGCAACCCGACCGCCGCATGGCCGGGGCCCGCCCGGCTTCAGGTGACGGGCGATGTCGTCCGCCTCGCGTCCGCCACCGTCCCCGGCACGCCCCTCTACGCCGCCGGTCTGGAAGGCGGGGACGAGATCGTCGCCCTCGGCGAGACGGCCATCGACAGTCAGGCGAACTGGGACGACGCGCTAAAGGCGCTGAGCCCCGGCGACACCGTCGCGGTCCGCTTCATCCAGCGGGGGATCGAACGCACCGGCCAGCTGACCCTCGGCAATGACCCGAACGTGGAGCTGGTCCGCATCGAGACCGCCGGCGGAACCCTGACGCCCGCCCAACTGGCCTTCCGCACGGCCTGGCTGGGCGCCGAAAGCGAGCAGCCCTGACCTCTGTCCGGCGCGGACTTGTCAGCGGGGGAAAGGCAGCGTTCAGTGGCGTGGGGTTTCGCCAGTCCATGACCATGGGAGTTCGTCATGCTTGATCGTCGCCGTTTCCTTCTGACCACCGCCGCCGGCGCCGGTCTGGCCGCTACGGGCGGCGCCGCCTTCGCCCGCGCCGCCAGCGACGCCGACACCCAGCTGACGGGCGTGATGGACACCATCACCCAGGATCTTCTGCTCAGCTCCCCCGAGCTGCTGACCATGCTCGGCATGGACAAGGGGCCGGGCGCTCCGATGAAGGCGCGGCTGGATGACCGGTCGATGGCCAAGCAGGAGGCCGACAAGGCCAAGGTTCTGGCCTCGATGACGGCGCTGAACGCGGTCGACCGCGAGGCCCTTTCGCCGCGCTTCAAGGTCTATCACGACACGGTCAAATTCTTCGGCGACACGGCGGTCGAGGGCTACGGCTTCCCCTATGGCGGCGGCATGTTCCCGTCGCCCTACACCGTCAGCCAGCTGGGCGGCGCCTATCAGAGCACGCCCGACTTCCTCGATAGCCAGCACTCCATCGACACCGCCCAGGACGCCGAGGACTACCTGTCCCGCCTGTCCGCGCTGGCCACCGTCTTCGATCAGGAGACGGAGCGGGTGCGGATGGACTTCGCCGCCGGCGCCATTCCGCCCGACTTCGTGATCCAGCGCGCCACGGGCCAGATGGGCACGATCCTCAACGCCGATCCGGCGAGCCTGACGCTGGTCACCTCCGTGGCCCGTCGCGCGGCCGAGAAGGGGCTGCAGGGCGACTGGGCCGCGCGCGCCCTCGCCATCGTCAACGGCGAGGTCCTGCCGGCGCTTGCCCGCCAGCGCGACACCCTCGCCTCTGGCCTGCCCAATGCGACGCACGACGCCGGCTGCTGGCGCCTGCCGTACGGCGAGGCCTATTACGACTACGGCCTGAAATTCTACACCACCTCCACCCTGAACGGGCAGGAGATCCACGACATGGGTCTGGAGCAGGTGGCCGAGCTGAGCGCCCGCGCCGACGAACTGCTCAAGGCGCAGGGCCTGACCCAGGGCACGGTCGGCGAACGCATCGCCTCGGTCGCCTCTCATGTGCCGGGGCAGGTTTATCCCAACACCGACGCGGCCAAGGAACAGCTGCTGGCCGACCTGAACGCCCAGATGTCCACGGTCATGGCGCGGATGCCCGAGTATTTCGGCCGCCTGCCCACCTCGGCCTGCGACATCCGCCGCGTACCCAAGGAGATCGAGGCCGGCGCGCCGGGCGGCTACTACCAGCCGCCGTCGCTGGATGGTTCGCGTCCGGGCGCCTACTACATCAACCTGCGCGACACGGCGGAGTGGCCCAAGTTCACCCTGCCGACCCTGACCTATCACGAGGCAGTGCCGGGCCATCACTTCCAGATCGCCCTGCAGCAGGAGAAGACCGACACGCCCCTGCTGCTCAAGGTGCTGGGCTTCTCCGCCTACACCGAGGGCTGGGGTCTCTACGCCGAGCAACTGGCCGACGAGATCGGCATGTACGAGAACGACCCGTGGGGCCGGATCGGCTGCATCCAGTCGCTGATGTTCCGCGCCGCCCGGCTCGTGGTCGACTCGGGCCTGCACTACAAGCGCTGGAGCCGCGAGCAGGGCATCCGCTACATGGTCGAGACCCTGGGCGACCAGGAGACCTCCATCGCTACCGAGGTCGAGCGCTACGCCGTCTGGCCGGGCCAGGCTTCCAGCTACAAGGTCGGCCACACCACCTGGGTCCGCCTGCGCGAGGAGGCCAAGACCACGCTCGGCGACCGCTTCGACATCAAGGGCTTCCATGACGCCGGTCTGGACGCCGGCGGCGTGCCGCTGACGGTGCTCGAACGGGTCATCGGCGACTGGGTCGCCAGCCGTCGCGGCTGAGGGGAGCCGGTGGGATGATCGACCGTCGCAGTCTGCTGGTCTCGGGCGTGGCCGCGGGGGCGCTGGCCGCCGCCCCCGCCCTCGCGGTCCCGCGCAACCCTGACGCCGAACTCGACGCCCTGCTGCAGGGCTGGTTCGACCGCGACGTCGAGCAGTCGCCGGAAACCGCCACCAACCTCGGTCTCGACCGGGGCGAGCGGGCGGGGCTGTCCGGCAAGCTGACCGACTACAGCCAGTCGGCCTGGCGGGATCAGCGGGCGCAGGCGGTCGAGCGGTGGCGGGTGTTCCGGGCCTTCGGTGGTCCCGACGACCTGTCCGACGCGGGCAAGGTCAATCACGCCGTCGCCGCCTTCCGCCTTGAGGCCGCCGCCACCGGCGCCGGGTTTGACTATGGCTCGACGCTCGGCGGCGGCCGCATGGGGCCCTATGTCGTCAACCAGCTGACCGGCGCCTATTTCACCGTGCCGGACTTCCTAGACAACCAGCACCGGGTCGAGGATCGCGACGGCGCCGACGCCTTCCTGTCGCGCCTTTCGGCCTTCGGTCCCGCGATCGATGCGGAGACGGCCCGGATCAACGCCGATGCGGGGAAGCGCGTGATCCCGCCCGACTTCGTGCTCGACCTGACCCTCGGACAGCTGCGCGCCCTGCATGGCCAGTCCGCCGCCGACATCGCCATGGTCCGGTCGCTGGAGCGCAAGGCTTCGGCCGTGGGCCTGTCCGGCTATGGCGAGCGCGCCGCGCGTCTGGTCGAGACCGGGGTGAAACCGGCGCTGGCGCGCCAGATCGAGGCCTTCGAGGCCCTGCGTCCCCGCGCCGTGCATGACGCCGGAGTCACCCGCACCCTGCCGGAGGGCGAGGCCTTCTACGCCCACGCCCTGAAGCACTGGACCACCACCATCCTGACCGCGGACGAAATCCACGCCATCGGTCTGGAGCAGGTGGCCGAGATCAGCGCGGATATCGACGCCATCCTGAAGACGCAGGGGATGACCCAGGGCACGGTCGGCGAGCGTGTCGACGCCCTGAACAAGGATCCGGCCCAGCTCTATGCCGAGACCGATGAGGCCAAGGCCCAGCTGATCGCCGACCTGAACCGTCAGGTGCAGGCGCTGGAGCCCCTGTTGCCGCGCCTGTTCGGCCATCTGCCGCGCGCGGGCGTCGAGGTCCGCCGCGTGCCGCCGGCCATCGAGGCCGGCGCGCCGGGCGGCTATTATCAGGGGCCGCCGCTGGATGGCTCGCGCCCGGGCGCCTACTACATCAACCTGCGCGAGGCGAAGAACTGGCCCCGCTTCGCCCTGCCGACCCTGACCTATCACGAAGCCTCGCCCGGCCATCACCTGCAGGTCGCCCTGCAGCGCGAGAACACCGGCCTGCCCCAGTACCGCCGCGCCAACGGCTTCTCGGCCTACAACGAGGGCTGGGCCCTCTACGCCGAGGCGGTCGCCGCCGATGATCTGGATGTCTATGCGACCGACCCGCTGGGCCGCGTCGGCTTCCTGATGTCCTACCTCTTCCGCGCGGTCCGGCTGGTGGTCGACACCGGCATGCACGCCAAGGGCTGGAGCCGCGAGCAGGCGGTCGACTACATGGTCGCCTCCGGGGCCAAGCCGGTCGGCGCGGCCAACAGCGAAATCAATCGCTACGCCTCGATGCCGGGGCAGGCCTGCGCCTACAAGATCGGGCACACCGTCATCGCCGGCCTGCGCGACGAACAGTCCCGCCGGGCCGGGGCCTTCGACCTGCGCGCCTTCCATGATCAGGTTCTGGCCAACGGCTCGGTGCCGCTGGCGGTGCTGGAGCGACTGGTCCGGGGTTACTGAACTCCGCCACGGGCCTCGATCACCGCGGGGTCCGCGTCGGCGACCGACATCAGCCATTCGCGGAAGCGCCGGATCTTGGGTGACCGACGCCGGCCTTCCGGCCAGACCAGATAGTAGCCGGAGTGGAAGGACACCGTCTGCCGGAACGGCCGGACCAGCAGGCCGGCCCTGATCTCCCGGGCGAACAGGATGGGCGAACCCAGAGCCACCCCCTGATCGCCCAGCGCCGCCGCCACCTCCAGCACCTGATAGTCGGCGGTCAGGCGAATGGACGGCCGGCGGCCCTCGGTCAGGCCGGCGGCGGCGAACCAGTCGGCCCACTCCTTCTCCATGCCGATCCGCGGCGCCTCCAGCAGGTCGCAGGGCTCCTTCAGGTTCAGCCGCTCGGCCATCGCCGGGCTGCACAGGGGGGTGAAGATCGACGGCATGAACAGCTGGCTCTCCAGCCCCGGCCATTCGCCATTTCCGGAACGGATGCCGACATCAAAGCCTTCGCGCGACAGGTCCAGCACAGCCGGGTTGGTGTCCAGCCGCACCGCCAGTCCGGGGTTGGCCAGCTGGAAGGCGCCCAGGTGCGGCGCCAGCCACTGGCTGGCCAGCGTCGCCAGCGTCGTGATCGACAGGATGTGCTCGTCCGCCTCGGTCAGGTCGCTGATCGCCCGGCGCAGCAGGGTGACGGCCTCGGTCGCGGCGCTGGACAGACGCTCGCCCGCCTCGGTCGGCTGCACCTCGCGCGGCAGGCGGCGGAACAGGCTCTGGCCCAGCCGACCCTCCAGCGCCTTGATCTGCCAGCTGACCGCCGCCTGGGTCATGCCCAGCTCCTCGGCGGCGCGGGTGAAGCTCTTCAGGCGCGCGGCGGCCTCGAACACGCGGATGGAGGCGAGGGGGATTCCGGACAGGGGGTCGGCCATAAGCAAGCCTTATGAGGTGGGTCGCCAATCTGGTTTGTCCGCCCGTCCTGTCAAGCGCAATGTCGGCGAAGGAACAGACGCGATTAGAGGAGGCCGATATGGAAGAGATGCACCACACGCATAAGGAACCCGCATGGGGCTGGCTCTCTGTGCTTGAAGACTGGCGCCGCAGCCGCACCCGTCAGCGTCTACGCGCCCGGACCACTTCCGCGCCGGTTCGCGGTCGCTGAGGTTCCCTCCCATCCGGTCCGCCGCAGGAGAATGTCCCTTCCCCCGCGTTGACCGTCGGCCTTCTCCTGAGGGCCGGAGCCCGGCGTCGGAGTTTCCTGCTCCCGACGTCGGGCTGACATTCTCCGTTCCCTGACGGTCGCGCTTGCTTGTCACGCGACGACGGCCACGCGAAGGTGGAGGCCTGTTTCGGGGAAGTCAGATGATCAATCGCCGCCGCCTGCTGGGATCCACCGCCGCAGGGCTTGGCCTGCTCGCCATGCCCGCCGTCGCCCGCGTCGCGGCGCCCGCGCAGGACAGTCCCGCCCGCACGGCGGCCCGCGGCCTCTATGATCGCATCTTCGAAGGCGGGCTCCGCGCCTCGCCGATGGGCGCCACCAGCCTCGGGCTCGACACCGGCGAGAACGTCGCCCTCAAATCCCTGCTGGACAGCCGGGCCTATGCGGATCGTCTGAACACCTTCAAGCCGATGGTGGAGGCCCGCTCCGCCCTGGCCGCCGTCGATGCGACGGGGCTCAGCGGTCGCGACCGCTCGGACTATGACACCGTCGTCTGGATGGCCGACCGCGCGGCCGAGATCGACGCCTTCCCGTTCGGCGGCGTCGACAGCTACGGCTATCCCTGCCCCTATGTCGTCAGCCAGCTGACCGGCCTGTATCAGGCGGTTCCGGACTTCCTCGACAGCCAGCACACGGTCGAGACCGCTGCTGATGCGGAGGCCTATCTGGCGCGCCTGAACAGCTTCGCCGAGGGGATGAACCACGAGACCGCCCGCGTGGCGAAGGACGCCGACGAACACGGTCTCATTCCGCCGGACTTCATCATCCACAAGACCCTGGTCCAACTGCGCGCCCTGCGCGGTCAGACGGGGCAGGGCGCGCCGCTCGTGCAGTCGCTGGTGCGCAAGACCGCCGAGGCGCAGGTCGCGGGCGACTGGTCCGGTCGCGCCGTCGCCCTGGTGGACGGCCCCGTCGCCGCCGCTCTCGACGCCCAGATCGCGCAGATGGAAAGCCTGTTGCCGCGCGCCGTGCATGACGCCGGCATCGGCGCCCGTCCGGGCGGGCAGGCCTATTATGAGCTCTGTCTCCGCTTCCAGACCTCGACCGGCCTCAGCCCCCGCGAGGCGCATCAGGTCGGGCTGGAGCAGGTGGCGCAGATCGAGGCCCTGGCCGGTCCGCTGCTGCGCGCACGGGGCTATACCGAGGGCTCCGTCGGCGCGCGCCTGACCGCGTTCGGCAAGGATCCGGACTATCAGTATCCGAACACGGACGAGGGCCGCGCCGCCCTGCTGGCCGACCTCAACCGGCAGGTCGTCGCCGTCGAGGCGCGCCTGCCCGAGATGTTCGAACGTCTGCCCCGCGCCCGCGTCGAGGTGCGCCGGGTGCCGGTCGAGCTGGGGTCGCCCCGCGGCTATGCCCAGAGCCCGTCGCTGGATGGCTCACGGCCGGGCGCCTACTACATCAACCTGATCGACACGGCGATCTGGCCGCGCTGGTCACTGCCGACCCTGACCTATCACGAGAGCCTGCCGGGCCATCACCTGCAGGGCGCGCTTGCGCTGGAGGCGACGGACACGCCCCTGCTGCTCAAGTCGATGGGCTTCAACGCCTATGGCGAGGGCTGGGGCCTCTATGCCGAACAGCTGGCCGATGAGCTGGGCATGTACGACGCCTTCCCCGAAGGCCGCCTCGGCTACCACCAGTCGTTCCTGTACCGCGCCGCCCGCATCGTCATCGACACCGGCATCCATGCCCTCGGCTGGAGCCGCGAGCAGGCCATCGCCTATATGATCGAGACCGTCGGCCTCGCGCCCGGCGCGGCGGAGAGCGAGTGCGAGCGCTACTGCGTCTGGCCGGGTCAGGCCTGCGGCTACAAGATCGGCCACACCGAGATCGACCGCCTGCGCATGGTGGCGAAGGAACGCACCGGCGACCGGTTCGACATCAAGAGCTTCCACTCCGCCGTTCTGGACGGCGGGGCCATGCCGCTGGAGGTGCTGGGCCGGGTGGTCGATCAGTGGACGGCGGCGCGGCTGGCCTGACCGGCCGGCCTCAGCTCCGCGTCCGCCAGGTCGTCGGCCACAGGTCGGCGTTCATGCCCCAGCAGTCGGCCATCGTCCGTTGCTCCGACAGGACGAAGCCGCCGGTGGTCCAGGTCCAGGTGGTGATGGTGCCGCAGTCACCCAGGCCGCGGCCGCGCGGGAAGACCGTCAGGGTCCGGCGTTCGGCGTCATAGAAGGGGTTCACCAGCCACTGGTCCTGCCCGCCGATGTCGCCCTCGGTGCGGGCCGTGCGTTCAGGCAGGTCCGCCGCGCGCACGCCCGAGCCGTCGGGACGGGCCAGATACAGCACATAGGTGGCGTTGTAGGCGCCGCTGCCGCAGGGCACGCCCCACAGCACCGTCGACTGATCCAGCCGCGCGGCGAGGATCGCCTGGTTGAGCGTCGGATTGCCCTCGGCCCGACAGGCCTTCACCTCGTCCAGCGCCTCGAGCGCGGCCGGGAGCTTCAGTCCTCGGGGCGTGCCCTCGAGCGGATCGGCGGCGCCTTCAAAACCGGCCTGCGAGATGGCCGGGGCCGGAACGACGCGGGGCAGGGCGGGCGCCGGCGGCACGGCCGTCCCGGTTCCGCGCCGGACCAGCGCCGTGGTGGTGTTCAGTCGCCCCTGCCGCTCGTCGATCCACAACAGGGCTGCCTTCAGGCCCGAGGCCGGGACCACGCCCTTCTGCCCGCCGCCCTCCAGCGTCAGGGTGTTGGCGTCGGCGGCGGCGATCAGCCCCTCGACCGGCGAACCGGCAAGTCCATCGGCGCAATACAGCCCGTCGACCCCCTGTGTGCGCAGGATGCGCCGGTTGTCCGCCGAGAGCGTAACGGCGCCCGGCGACTCGTCATGGCCGACAAAGCCGAGGCCGAAGCCGATGCAGGGGGCGTCCGCGGTGGGGCCCGGCTCACGGGTGATGCGGATCCAACTGGTCGCGTCCGAGCCGCTGTAGGCGACGCAGAGATTGCCGTTGTCGCAGACCGCATGCCAGTCGCGGAACTGGCGCACCTCGCTCTGCATCGTCGGTCCGTTCGCAGGCGTTGCGGCTCCGGGCGTCCCTGTCGGCGCCGGAGCGGGCGCCTGTGCGCCCGGCGCTTCGGTCTTGTCGCCGCCCTGTTGCCCGCAGGCGCCGAGCGTGAGCGCCGCCAGCGAGGCGGCCAGCATCATTCGCATGGAATATCCCCCTTAAGGATCAGGTCTTCCGCAGGCCTTCGGGCTTGTGCGCGGCCCGGGCGCCGGTCTTCGAACTCTCGACGATGTACTCCGGATTTTCCACCGAGGCGGCGACCTTGTGGTCCTTGATGTGCATCGGCTTCGTCACCTTGCGCACGACCTTGCCGGTGCTGGTCCCCTGGCTGTGCCGCCACTCTACCCGATCTCCGGCCTTCAGCTTGTCCGCCATTCTTCCTCTCCCTGAGGTCGCGCTCATAGTCAGCGAGCACGCGCCGCATCAGTTCCGGATCGACCAGAACCGGGGCCTCGCAGAAGGTGAGAATCCATTGCTCGGTGAGCTTCTCCAGGTCATCGGTCATACGCCCCACGGTCTCGTTACGCTTATTCACTCCATGGCCAACGACTGTCGGCGACCGGACGTTCAGCTTGGCCGTGAAAGACTTTTTCGAGGCAAGGTAAACAGCGATCAGATGCGCGACGACCGGTCGGGCTTTGCGCCCCGGCGCGAGGGGGCTATACCCCCGCCCAACCCTTCATATCCCCAAAGGCAGAGGCAGCATCCGCATGGCCAAGATCAAGGTCGAGAACCCCATCGTCGACATCGACGGCGACGAAATGACCCGCATCATCTGGCAGATGATCAAGGACAAGCTGGTCTTCCCGTTCCTGGACCTGGAACTGGACTACTACGATCTGGGCATGGAGCACCGCGACGCCACCGACGACCAGGTGACCATCGACGCGGCCCACGCCATCCAGAAGCACGGCGTCGGCGTGAAGTGCGCCACCATCACCCCGGACGAAGCCCGGGTGAAGGAGTTCGGCCTGAAGAAGATGTGGAAGTCGCCGAACGGCACCATCCGCAACATCCTGGGCGGCGTCGTCTTCCGCGAGCCGATCATCTGCTCGAACGTGCCGCGTCTGGTGCCGGGCTGGACCCAGCCGATCGTCGTCGGCCGTCACGCCTTCGGCGACCAGTACAAGGCCACCGACTTCCTGATGCCGGGCAAGGGCACCCTGTCGATCAAGTTCGTCGGTGAAGACGGCGAAGTGATCGAGCACGAGGTCTTCAAGTCGCCGGGCGCCGGCGTCGCCATGGGCATGTACAACCTGGACGCCTCGATCACCGAGTTCGCTCACGCCTCGTTCGCCTACGGCCTGCAGCGCAACTACCCGGTCTATCTGTCGACCAAGAACACCATCCTGAAAGCCTACGACGGCCGCTTCAAGGACATCTTCCAGGCCGTCTTCGACGAGCACTACGCCGCCGAGTTCAAGGCCCGCGGCCTGACCTATGAACACCGTCTGATCGACGACATGGTCGCGGCCGCGATCAAGTGGTCGGGCGGCTTCGTCTGGGCGTGCAAGAACTACGACGGCGACGTGCAGTCGGACATCGTGGCGCAGGGCTTCGGTTCGCTGGGCCTGATGACCTCGGTCCTGATGACCCCGGACGGGAAGGTGCTGGAGACGGAAGCCGCCCACGGCACCGTGACCCGTCACTACCGTCAGCACCAGAAGGGCGAGGCCACCTCGACCAACTCGATCGCCTCGATCTTCGCCTGGACCCGTGGCTTCAAGCACCGCGCCAAGCTGGACGGCAACGCCGAGCTGGACCGGTTCGCCGACACCCTCGAGAAGGTCGTCGTCGACACCGTCGAGGCCGGCTTCATGACCAAGGACCTGGCCCTGCTGGTCGGCGACACCCAGTCGTGGCTGTCGACCGAAGGCTTCCTGGACAAGGTCGCCGAGAACCTGACCAAGGAACTGGCGGCTTAAGTCGGGGCGCTAACGCTCGCGACGCGGTCGCTCGCTGCTTGAGCGCGTAAGCGCCAGGCCGCGTCGGGTCGAGAAGGCGGAGCCTTCTGACCGCGGCCCAAAAGGAAAGGCCCGCCGGATTCGCGTCCGGCGGGCCTTCTGTTTGAGTGGGCGGGGGCTTCGTGCATAGCTGGCCCCCTCAACGGAGTGCGGGCGTGAAACTGATCGGCAGGCTTGTTCTGGTGCTGGTCGTCCTGGCGGCGATCGCGTTTGTCATCGCTCCGGGCGTGGCCTTCTTCGCCATCCGGTCGGCGGCGGACGCCAATGATGCGGCCGCTCTGTCGCGGCTGATCGACTACAGCGCCGTGCGCCAGTCGCTGCGGCCGCAGCTTACGGGCAATCCGGCCGCCCAGGCCCCTGCGCCATCCTTCCTCGAGGATCCGCTGGGCGCCGTGCGTCGGCAGTTCGAGCAGGCCGTCCCCGCGCTCGGCCCGACGCCGGACGCCTACCTGACCCCCGCCGCCGTCGGCGCCCTGACCCGGGCCGAGGGACGGTACGCTTCCCAGCGCACCACCACCCCGTCCGAGGGTGAGCGCGACGAGCCCTTCCCCTCGCCGGTCTTCTGGGGCGTCAATCGCGCCCGTCTGGCGGTGACGGACGAGGGCGGGTCGAAGACCATCTTCACCTTCGAGCGGCGCGGTCCCTATGACTGGCGACTGGTGCACATCGGCCTGCCCGAAGGGGTGTCGCCGGCGGCTCCGACGGCCCCGGCCCGCACGGTCACGGCCCCGCCTTCGAAGAACGGCGGCTGACCATTTCTGCTGGCGTCCCTCCCGGACTTGGGCAACCGTGGCGGTGGGGAGGCGTTACGACGCCAGAGGGAAGGTTCGATGTCAAAGAAACTGCTGACCGGCTTCGGGCTGGCGGCGGTGGCGCTGTTCGCCATCGCCTGGGCCGCGGCGCCCATCTTCGCCGGTCAGGCGCTGATCCGCGCGGCCAAGGCCGGAGACGCCGCGAAGCTGGAACAGCTGGTCGATTTCCCGGCCCTGCGCGACAGCATGAAGGAAGAGCTGAATCAGGAGCTGACCCGGCGCGTGGGCAATGACCCGCGTCTGGCCGAGCGAGGGCTGGGCGCGCTGGGCATGATGCTGGCGCCGATGATCCTCGACGGGGCGATCGACACGGTGGTGACGCCTCAGGTTCTGGCCCAGATGGTCACCACGGCCGAGGCGCCCGATCCGACCCGCCCCGCGTCTCCCGAGCCGGGCGACGCGAAGGATGACAAGGACATCCATCAGGCGTGGGGCTACCGCGACCTGAACCATTTCGCCGTGACCCTGACGGACCGCGACCACCCGGACCAGCATCTGGCCCTGATCCTGGAGCGCCGCGGCCTGTTAACCTGGAAGCTGGCCGCGGTCGATCTGCAAGCGGAGGGGGCTTAAGCCCCCAGCGCCGCCCGCACCGCCGCGAGGCCCTCTTCGGCCTTGGAGCCGTCCGGGGCGCCGCCCTGGGCGAAGTCGGGCTTGCCGCCCGCGCCCTGACCGCCCATCGCCAGCACCGCCGCGCGGGCCAGATCAGCCGCATTGACCTTGCCGACGATGTCCGAGGTCGCGGCGACGGTGACCGCCGCCTTGCCGTCCGTCACGCCGATCAGGGCGACGACGCCCGAACCGACCTGTTTGCGGAAGTCCTCGGCCACGCCGCGCAGGCCCTTGCCGTCCACGCCGTCCAGGACGCGGGCGATCAGCTTGACGCCGTTGATCTCTTCCGGGGCCGCGCTCGCGCCCGAACCGCCGCCCAGCGCCAGCTGCTTCTTCAGCTCGGCGACCTGCTTCTCCAGCGCCTTGACCGAGGTCTGCAGGCCTTCGACGCGACCGGTGACATCACCGGTCTGGACCTTGAAGTCGCGGGCCAGCTTGCGGGCCACCCCGGCCTGACCTTCCAGATACAGGCGCGCGGCCTCGCCGGTCAGGGCCTCGATCCGGCGCACGCCCGAGGCCACGCCGGTTTCCTGGATGACCTTGAACAGGCCGATGTCGCCGGTGCGGGCCACATGGGTGCCGCCGCACAGTTCGACGGAGTAGGGGGCGTTGTCCGACACCAGCGAACGGCCCAGCGTCAGGACGCGGACCTCGTCGCCGTACTTCTCGCCGAACAGGGCGATGGCGCCGGCCTCGATGGCCTCCTGCGGGGCCATCAGCTTGGTCTCGGCCGGGACATTCTGGCGGATGACCGCGTTCACCTCGGCCTCGATGGCGGCCAGCTCGTCCTCGGTGACCGGGGCGGCGTGGCTGAAGTCGAAGCGGGCGCGCTCGGAATCGACCAGCTGGCCCTTCTGCGCGACCTGCGGGCCCAGCACATTCTTCAGCGCCGTGTGCAGCAGGTGGGCGGCCGAGTGGTTGGCGCGGGTCGTGGTGCGCTTGTCGGCATCGACCAGTTGGGCCGCGCGGGCGCCGATCTCCAGCTTGCCCGCCGTGATCTGGGCCGACAGGACGTGCAGGTCGCCGGCGTGCTTCTTGACGTCGATGACCTCGGCTTCACCGCCGGGCCATTCGAAGGTCCCGTGATCGCCGGCCTGACCACCGCTCTCGGCATAGAAGGGGGTGGTGTCGAACAGGACCTCGACGATGTCGCCGGCCTCGGCCGAGTCCACCGGGGCGCCGCTCTTCATGATGGCCAGGACCTCGCCCGAGCCTTCGATGTTGTCATAGCCGGTGAAGACCGTCGGCCCCAGACGGTCGCGCACGGCCAGCCATTCGCCGGCGTTGGCGGTCTGGCCCGAGCCCTTCCAGTTCTCGCGCGAGCGCTGGCGCTGCTCGGCCATGGCGGCCTGGAAGCCGTCGACATTGACCGAATAGCCGCGGCGACGGGCCTCATCCTGCGTCAGATCCAGCGGGAAGCCGTAGGTGTCCGACAGGGTGAAGGCGGTCTGGCCGTCCAGCATGTCGCCGGGGTTGAAGCCCTGCACCGCCGTGTCGAACAGGGCCATGCCCTTGGACAGGGTGGTGCGGAAGCGGATCTCTTCCTGCTTCAGCGTGTCCTCGATGAAGGGCTGGGCGCGCTTCAGCTCGGGATAGGCCTCGCCCATTTCCGACACCAGCGTCGGCACCAGACGGTGCATCAGCGGATCGTTGGCGCCCAGAAGGTGGGCGTGGCGCATGGCGCGGCGCATGATGCGGCGCAGGACATAGCCGCGGCCTTCGTTCGACGGCGTCACGCCGTCGGCGATCAGGAAGGACGACGAGCGCAGGTGGTCGGCGATGACCTTGTGGCTCGAGGCGTGGGCCTCGTCCGACTTCGTCGAGGTGGCGTCTTCCGACGCCGCGATCAGGGTCTGGAACAGGTCGGTGTCGAACACCGAGTTCTTGCCCTGCAGCACGCTGGCGATGCGCTCCAGACCCATGCCGGTGTCGACCGACGGCTTCGGAAGGCTGCGAACGATCTGGTCGTTCTCTTTCTCGAACTGCATGAAGACGTTGTTCCAGATCTCCACGAACCGGTCGCCGTCCTCATCGGGCGAGCCGGGAGGGCCGCCGGGGACGTGTTCGCCGTAGTCGTAGAAGATCTCGGTGCAGGGACCGCAGGGACCGCTGTCGCCCATGGCCCAGAAATTGTCGCTGCCGGCGATGCGGACGATCTTGTGGTCCGGGAAGCCGGTGACCTTCTTCCAGATGTCGAAGGCCTCGTCGTCGTCGATGTAGACGGTGACCATCAGCCGGTCGGGCGAGAGGCCGAAGTCCTTCGTCACCAGCGACCAGGCGCGGTCGATGGCGTGTTCCTTGAAATAGTCGCCGAAGCTGAAATTCCCGAGCATCTCGAAGAAGGTCAGGTGCCGGGCCGTGTAGCCGACGTTGTCCAGATCGTTGTGCTTGCCGCCGGCGCGCACGCATTTCTGCGAGCTGGTGGCGCGCGGGAAGGGCGGGGTGGCGGCGCCGGTGAAATAGTCCTTGAACGGCACCATGCCCGCGTTGACGAACATCAGCGTCGGGTCGTTCTGCGGCACCAGCGGAGCCGAGTGGACCTTCTCGTGGCCGTCGGCCGCGAAGTAGTCGAGGAAGGTCGAGCGGATCTGTTTCAGGCTGGCCATGGTCGGTCGTCAGAACTGCGGGAAAATAGCGGAAGAGGCGTCATATAGGGGTTTGAAGCCGAGCGCATCAGTCCTTCGCCATTGCGGGGTCTCCGGGGGCTGGACGCGGCGCGGGGATTGGCCGCACGACCGGAAACCGCGTCGGGTCGTTCTTCTCCCTCAACGACAGAAGGGAGAGACGCCATGATCGACTACAATGACCCCGTCTATGTGGAGTGGGACCGGGCGCTGGAGGCGGTGCAGGCCGCGCACCACAGCCTGCGACGGCGGCTGGACAAGCCCGAGGAGCGGGAGGAGGCGAGGACCGCGCTGGACAACGCCCGCCGGCTCTATGACGCCGCGCTGGAGCGGGTGCCGTAGGCGGGAAGGGACAGGCCGGCCACCTCCGGCCGGATGGACTGGTCGATCGCATTGTCGCGCCGGGCCCGGTCGGCGCCGATGCGGTAGCCGATGAACAGGCCCAGGAAGAGGACCAGCAGCAACAGGGCGATCATGGTCAGCAGGGGGCGGCGGGGACGGGTCATCAGCGATCCTTGTCTGTCCCGAAAAGGGGGGCGACGAGACTACGCCCCAACTCTGAAAGGGTTCGTGGACGGGGGGATCGCAAGGCTATCCAGAGTGGTAACGCTTTCTTGAGTTCGCTTCTAAGGAGAGTCCGGCTTTGCTGCCTCCGTGGAGCAGTTTCCACAGTCTGGAGGGTGCAATGAACAGAATGAAACGGTTCGCTGTCGCCATCGCAGCGGGTCTGGCGACGACTGTCGCCGTCGGCCCGGCTGTCGCGCTGGTGCAGTCCTATGACCCGAGCCTGATCGCCTACTCCTACGTCTATTACGCCGACGCCGAGAAGACCGAGGTGCTGGGCTACGCCTGGGACAACTGCGTCAGCGGGATCGGCGGCCATGTCTGGGTGCAGAAGCCCTACATCCCGACGCCCTACTATGACGAGACCCCGGCCTATGTCTGTTCGGGCATGGGGCCGTGGCTGCCGCCGGACTGGTGAGCCTTTCGGCCTGATGGTCTTGCAGGGCGGTCCGGAAGGGCCGCCCTGTTTCGTTCGGGCGGAAGAAAAAAGGCCGCCCGACCCCGGCGGGGAGTCGAGCGGCCGCTCCGTCCGGCTCGGCCCGGCGGGGTCGGATGGCGGGTCGACGGACCCGGCCGGAGAAGGTTCGGTGAAATGTGCACTCGATCTTTTTTCGAGTGCACATCGTGCACTTTTGTCAGGTTTCCCTGACTTCAGCCCTCGAGGTCCTGGCCTTCGTCGGGCTCGGGCGTGCCCAGCATGTCGTCGGCGATCTTGTTGGTCGACGAGCGGACGGCCTTCTCGATGGAGGCGGCGACGTCGGGGTTGGCCTTGAGGAAGGCGCGGACGTTCTCGCGCCCCTGACCGATACGGGTCGAGTCATAGCTGAACCACGATCCCGACTTCTCGATGATGCCGGCCTTCACACCCAGGTCGATGACCTCGCCCAGCTTGGAGATGCCTTCGCCGTACATGATGTCGAAGATGACCTCGCGGAACGGCGGGGCGACCTTGTTCTTGACCACCTTCACCCGGGTGGTGTTGCCGACGACTTCGTCGCGGTCCTTGATCGCGCCGGTGCGGCGGATGTCCAGACGGACCGAGGCGTAGAATTTCAGCGCATTGCCGCCGGTTGTGGTTTCCGGCGAGCCGTACATCACCCCGATCTTGTGACGGATCTGGTTGATGAACAGGACGATGCATTTCGACTTGTTGATCGAGGCCGTCAGCTTGCGCAGAGCCTGCGACATCAGGCGGGCCTGCAGGCCGGGCAGGCTGTCGCCCATCTCGCCCTCGATTTCGGCGCGCGGCGTCAGGGCGGCGACCGAGTCGACCACCACGATGTCCACGGCGCCCGAACGCACCAGCGTATCGACGATCTCCAGCGCCTGCTCGCCCGTGTCGGGCTGCGACACCAGCAGGTCGTCCAGGTTCACGCCCAGCTTCTGGGCATAGACCGGGTCCAGCGCGTGTTCGGCGTCGACGAAGGCGGCCACGCCGCCCTTCTTCTGCACTTCCGCGACGGTGTGCAGGGCCAGGGTCGTCTTGCCGGAGGATTCCGGTCCGAAGACCTCGATCACCCGGCCGACCGGCAGACCGCCGATGCCGAGCGCCATGTCCAGACCCAGCGAACCGGTCGAGACGCTTTCAATCTCCGCGACCTGCCCGGCCTTGCCGAGTTTCATCACCGAGCCCTTGCCGAAGGCGCGATCGATCTGCGCGATCGCCGCCTCCAGAGCGCGTTGCTTGTCGCCGTCTTCCTTGCCTACCAACTTCAGAGCCGCCTGTGACATTGCCTTCGTCTCCCTTGCCATGATTCCCATCTGGTTTCGGGAGAGACCCGCCACGGACCCGCCCCCTCGTTGTGTGAGGCGGACTATGGACACGTTTTGTTCCGGTTCACAAGATGTTCTCATTCTGTCCGTGTGAAGTTCCGGTTTCATACGACCAAAAATGACGCATCCGTTCATCAATCAGCTTCCGTCACTCCCTCTCCCGCATCCGAAATGACAGTGTTCTTTCAATGCTGAGGGAGCTGAACCATGACCATGACCCGTCGCGGGCTCGGACTGGGCGCACTGGCGCTCGGAACCGCCGCCGCCCTGCCTTTCACCGCCCGTGCGGAGGCCTTTGCCGTCCGGATGACCGGCCAGCATCGTGGCCTGCTGCGCGCGGACGGCTTCGCCATCGCGACCTATCACCTGAATTTCGTCACCTCGCAGCAGGCGACCTCGGTGGCCAGCATCACCGCCCGAACGCGGCTGGCCATGGTGATGGAGGGCCCGGATCAGGCCCTGATGCGCCGTCTGACCAATGAGGCCTACGCGGACCTGCGCGCGCAGATGGAGGCGGCGGGACTGGCCCTGATGCCGGTCGAGGAGACGCGGACCATGACGCGTGAGGCCGGGCTGGAAGAGCTGCCGGGCAATCAGGAGATCGCGGGGATCGGGCCGGGCATCACCATCGGCGCCGGCCTGAAGCGGGGCTGGGCGACCTTCGGGCCGGACGCGGCGCCCGCGCTGGAGGCCCTGCGCGGTGTCATGCGCGGTCCGGGGCTGGGCCAGATCGGCGCCATCAGTGCGCTGAACCCGCTGAACCGCCGACCGGAGATGCAGGGCAAGGCGGCGCTGGCGCCCTCGCTGGTGCTGGATTTCGCACGGATGGACGCGGCCCGGCCCGGCCTGTTCGGCGGGGCGGCTTCGGTCAGCGGCAATGTCGCCTTCGGCCTGCTGGCGGAATCCCAGGTCAGCGCGGTGAAGCCGGCCCGCATGGGCATGGGTACGCCGGGCGTGTTCCGCGTGCGGGACAGCGTCTTCTCGCCGACCCGGTTCGCCGATCTGGTGCAGGGCGGGGCGGCGGTGCGCGCGGGCCCCAGCTTCTCGGACACGATCGACGACAGCTATCGCGCCATCCAGCGGGCGCGCGGCGACGCGGTCGTCATCGACGTCCCGGTCTGGGAAGGCCTCGTGCGCGACGCCTACCGGGGCTACAACGCCGCCGTGGTCGAGGCGGTACGCAGCCAGCAGGGCTGACGCCTCAGTGGGTCGAGGCGATGACGACGGGCTCGGCGATCCGGGCGTAGCCGGACACGCCCGCGCCGAGCACGAGGATCGCCAGCGCCACCATCAGCACTCGCCGCGCGACGCCCCGTTCGGGGCTGAGGGGGCGGATCAGCATCAGGCCCGGCAGGCCCAGCAGGATCAGGGCGCCCGGCAGGTCCATGCCGATGCCGAGGAAGACCGGATGGGCCAGGGCGATCAGCCAGCCGCCGCCGATCGCCGCCGCCACGGCGACGGGGGCGAGGGCGGCGGGCCGGGTCAGTCCGGGGTTGAGCGCCGCCGCCGCGGCCGCGGCTCCGGCCGCCAGCAGGGCGGGCCACTGGAACAGGAAGGCGGTCTCGGGCGCCGCCGCCTGGGCCGTCGCGGCCAGCACCAGCACCAGGGCGATCAGCCCGGTCCAGCCGCCCCAGACCGTGCGCGCCGCCCACTGCGGGGCCAGCGACAGGCCGATGGCGATCACGCCGGCGGCGGTGGCGACGATCGTCGGGACGCTGAAGTCGCCGGTGATCAGATGGAAGGTGGGCAGCAGGGTCAGGGCCGTCAGGGCGCCGGCCGTCACCCGGCGGTCCGGTCTGGCCCGGCCGCCCAGCACCGCCAGCAGCAGGGCCAGCACCGCCAGCGCCACGCCCGCCTCGAGCCAGGGCAGGCGGGCCAGCAGGGTGTAGTAGGCGTCGGCGCTTTCGGCGCGGGACGACAGGGGACCGCCCGCCAGTCGCACCGCATGGGTCAGCACCAGACCGGCGGTCAGAACCCACAGGCCGTCGATCATGCCCCGCCCGACCTCGGCGGCGGTCAGGCCTGCGCGCTTGCGGGCGAGGGCGGCGGCCACGCCCAGCAGTCCGGCGGCGACGCCCCACAGCAGCCAGCCGAGGACCGGCGGATAGTGAACGACGAACTGTCCGAAGACATCGCCATAGACCACATCCGAAGTGGCCTCCGGCAGGGCGTCGGCGCGCAGCAGGGCGTCGACGGTCTCCAGCGCCTGGGCGCCGATGTGCTGGACGCTGCCCTGGTCCAGCGCGTCCGGCGTGGAAGCGGGGGCGTGATACTGTTCGGGGCGGCCGATGAAGGCGAAATTCATCCCCTGCACGCCACGCCGGGCCGGGATGGTGAAGTCGGTGCCGTTGGGCATGACCCGATAGACAAAGACCGCCAGCGAGTTTGAGGTCACGCCTCCGGTCGCCCGCACGGCGGCGTCTCCGAACAGGGCGACGGTCTGCGCATTGCCGCGTCCGGTCTCGAACATCATGGCCCGGCCGCCGCCGCCGCGCGCCTCCAGATTGATCACGGCCCCGATGCGGTCGCGCAGGATATGGTCGCTCCAGAAGACGCGGGCGCCGTCCAGGTTCAGCTCCTCGCCGTCGGTCAGCACGACGACCAGTGTCCGCTCTGCCGGTCCGCGCGCGCGGATGGCCCGCACTGCTTCCAGCGCCGCCGCCACGCCGGTGGAATCGTCCGCCGCGCCCGGCGAGTGGGGCGTGGTGTCATAGTGGGCCATCACGGCGACGGCGGGCAGGGCGGGGTTCCGGCCGGGCAGGACGCCGATCAGATTGGTGACGCTGAAGTCGGCCGCCGCGGGATCACCGCCCTCCGCCGACAGCCGACGGATGGCGCGGGGCGACAGCGGCCCGGTCTGGGTCGAGACCTGCAGGCCCAGCGCGCTCATCCGCTGGATCAGCCAGGCCTGCACCCGCGCATGTTCGGGCGAGCCGACGGGGTGGGGCTGTTGCGCGATGACCTGGATATCGGCCATGGCGCGGGCGGTGGAGAAGTCCGTCCGCGCCGCGTCCGTCCCGGCGGGGCGGGGAACCTGGAGCGTCAGCACGCCGATCGCCAGCGCGACCGCCAGCGATCCGATCAGCCACCACAGCCGCATGAACACGCTCCCCTGATCCGATGGGAGAGACGCTAGGCTATCCGGCGCGATTAGCGAAGAGGGATCAGGCCGCGCGGCGCAGCGCCGAGGGGGCCTTCACGAACAGGCCGCGACGACCCGAGACGGCGCGGAAGGCGATGCTGTCGCCGTCAATCCGTTCGTCGGGCCCCAGGAACAGCACCCCGTCATCGACCAGGCGGCGCTCCAGATTGTCCAGCACCTGCGAGCGCCGGGCCGGGTCCACGTCATCCAGCACATTGCGGCAGAAGATGACGTCGAAGCGGTGGTCGTCCGTCGGTCCGTCCAGCAGGTTGGCGCGGGCGAAGTGGACGGCGGCGCGCAGCTGGGGCTTGGCGATCCACGCCTCGTCGGTCTGGTCGAACCAGCGCAGCATGGTCTCGGCCTTGAGGCCACGCTGGATCTCGAAGCCGGTATAGGCGCCGGTGCGGGCCTTCTCCAGCGCGCGTTGCGACAGGTCGGTGCCGACGATCTCGACGGCGGCGCCGGCGTCCAGCGCGGTCATGGCGATGGACAGGGCCTCCTGACCCGTCGAGCAGCCTGCGGACCAGACGCGCACGGGCTGGCCGCTGCGGGCGCGGCTGAGGGCCGGCAGCAGTTCATCGCCCAGGGTGTCGAAGGTCGGCCGGTCGCGGCGGAACCAGGTCTCGGGGTTCAGCAGGGCCTCGATGATCGCCCAGCCCAGGGTCGCCACCGGCTTGGCCCACAGCGAGGCCAGCATGGCGTCGACGGTGTCGAACCCCTCGCGCCGGGCCACCGGGCCCAGACGATGCTCGGCCAGCTTGATCCGGTCGCGCGTCAGCCGGAACCCCGCGCGCGAGGCCATCAGCGACTGCAGGCGATCGAAGTCTTCCGGCGACATGGGGTCAGACGGCCCCCACTTCAGCGAATTTCGAGGTCAGGATCTCGCCGTCGAACGGCTTCATCACATAGTCGTCGGCGCCGGCGGACAGGGCCTCGGCGATACGGTCGGCGCGGGTCTCGATGGTGCAGAACAGCACCTTGGGCGCCGCCCCGCCGGGCAGGGTGCGCAGGCGGCGCAGGAAGGTCAGGCCGTCCATGACAGGCATGGACCAGTCCAGCAGGATCACCTCGGGCATCACCCCGGCGCAGAAGGCCAGGGCCTCCGAACCGTCGGCGGCCTCATCGACCTCGAAGCCGAGGCCCTCGACGATGCGCCGCGCGACCTTCCGGATGATCCGGCTGTCGTCGACGATCAGACAGGTCCTGGGGGTCAAGCGCACATCCTGCGGGTGAAGGCGGGCGACAACGCCCGCGTGTTCCGTATCCTCTATGATCGCTTTGAGCCGGTTAACGAGTCCTTGGGAAACCGGCTTAAAGGTCAGTTAGGCATGCGGGCGACGAGGGCGACACGGCCCTCCTCGACCTGCACGTCCAGCGCGCCGCCGGAGTCATGCACCGTCAGCCACAGCCAGTAGGGCTGGATCCACTGGCCCGGCAGGCCCTCGGCCAGCGGCTGGCCCGCCAGACCGGACACGGCCTCGCCCTTCAGACGCGCCCGCGCGCCCTCTGCGGCGCCTTCGATCACGATCCCGTCGCTGGCGACATGGGTGCGAATGGTGGCCACGCCGCCGGACGGCAGGGCGGCCATGGTCAGATAGGCCAGATTGACCATCGCCCGCGCCTGCGGCTTGGACCAGGTCCCCTCGCTGACCGCCCAGTTCAGGGTCGCCCGACCGCCCTCGGTCAGACCCGCCACCAGATCGTGCAGTTCGCCGCTGGAGAACCGCTCCGCCGAGGTCGCGGCGCCGAAGGCCACGCGGGCGAAATTCACCAGGGCGATCATCTTCTTCGCGCTGGCCTCGATCAGGCCCATGGCGTCGTCGCGCATGTCCTGGGCCGTCGGATCCTTCAGCAGGTCCAGACCCGAGCTGATCGCGCCCGCCGGGCTGATGAAGTCGTGGCACAGCTTGCCGGCGACGAGGGTGGCGAGGGCTTGTCCGTCAGGCAGGACGGGGCTGGGCGCAGAATCGGTCATCGGGTCCGGAAAAGATCAGGCGAGTATCCCCAAGGCTGACCTGATTTGCCGGTTCTTCAAACCGCCCGGATGCTCTATCGGATCGTCAATGAGCATACGATTGACCGAGGATCTGGCGTCCGGCGCGCTGGCCGAGACCCTGGCCGACATCGCCGAGGCCGCGGCGGCGGTGATCCTGCCCTACTGGCGCAACGGCGTCGTCGCCGAGACCAAGGCCGACGACAGCCCCGTCACCCGCGCCGACCGCGAGGCCGAAGCCCTGATCCTCGAGCGGCTGGCCGCCCTCTATCCCGAGGTGCAGGCCGTGGCCGAGGAGGCGGTGGCCGCCCATGGCGTGCCGGCCTCGTTGAATGAATGGTTCTGGCTGATTGACCCGCTGGACGGCACGCGCGGCTTCGTCGAGGGGCGCGAGAGCTACACGGTCAACATCGCCCTGATCCACAGGGACGCTCCGGTCGCCGGTGTGGTCTCGACCCCCGCGACGGGCATCACCTGGCGCAGCGGCGCGCCGGGCAAGGGCGCCTTCCGGCGTCGCTTCGGCGAGGCCTGGACGCCGATACAGGTGCGGGAGCGTCCGGCGTCGCCGACGGCCCTCATGAGCCACAGCCTGACCGACGACGAGGCGGATCGGCTGGCCTCGCGCTACGGCTGCCTGCAGTGGCAGGGCACGGATTCGTCGCTGAAATTCTGCCTGATCGCCGAGGGGCGGTTTGACGCCTATCCGCGCATCGGCCCGACCTCGGAATGGGACACGGCGGCGGGACAGGCGGTGCTGGAAGCCGCGGGCGGACGGGTGCTGGCCGAGGACGGCGAACGCCTGCGCTACGGCAAGCCCGGCCACGCCAACGGCGGCTTCGTGGCGCTGGGCGGCTAGACGCGCGCGTCCGGCAGGGCCAGCAGGGCCCGGTCCGAGAGGGCCGGAGCGCCCATCTCGCGCGCCGTCTCCATCGCCTCGGCCAGCATCAGGCCGACCGACCGCCGCGCCACGCCGGTCAGGCGGCTCCGGGCCATGAACAACTGCGCCATGCCGATCTGGTCGGCGGCCCAGTCCAGCGGCTGGCCACGATCCACGCCGGTCAGGCGGCGTCGCACCACGGCCTCCAGAGCGTTCAGCGCTTGCACATCGCCCAGCGCTTCGGACAGGGCGACTTCCGCCGACAGGCGGCGCTCGCGCACGAGGGCGCCCAGCAGCAGTCCGGGCTCGCGGGTCAGGGCTTCGGCCTGGGCCAGCATCAGCAGGGGCGTGTCGCCGCCGACGCCGGCCAGCAGGACGGCGGCCCAGTCCAGCGGGCTGTGGTCGGGGGTGAACTGGTCGGCGGCGGCGTCGAACAGGGCGCGGCCCTGGGCGGCGGCCAGATCATCCTTCGCCAGGGCGGCGAGGGCGGCCATGCCGGCCCCGGCCAGCGCCAGGGCGCGGGCGCGGGTCAGCGGGCGCTGGTCCGGCGCGGCGGTCTCGACGAGGGCGCGCAGGTCACGCCCGGCCTGATCCAGCATGCGGGCGTCACGGCGCCGCACTCCGGCCTCCAGCGACAGGGCGGCGCGGTCCAGACGCAGTTCGTCGGCGACGGTCGGCGGCAGGCTGCGGGCGTCATGCAGGGCGGCGTCCAGCAGGGCGCCGGCGTCCAGCAGGGCATTGGTCTCCTCGCTCAGCCGCGCCTTGCGGGCGGAGAGGCGGGCGTGCAGGGCGGCCGCGGCCGAGCGGGTGGCGCCGCGCTCGCAGCTCAGGCTCTGGATGTCGGACAGGGCGGCGGTCAGCGCGGCCGGCCCGCCGAACAGGTCGAAACGCAGCAGGTGGATGGCGGCGGATTCGATGGCGACGGCGGCAGTCTGGTCCGGGCTGGTCGTGTGGCGGGCGGCGTCGGACGCGGCCGAGGCGGCGCGGTCCAGACTGGCGCGGCTGCCGGTGCGACGGGCGTGCTCGCGCCACAGGGTCGAGCAGCGCATCCAGTTGTCGAACGGACGGAGCGCCGACACCCGGCCCGCGTCGATGCCTTCGCGCCGGGCCTCTGACTGGACCAGCTCCGCGCCGACCAGCTCCAGCCAGCCGAGATCCTCGCTTTCACGAGCCTTCTCGAAAAGCTTCCTCAGATCGCGGCCGAATTCGAACATGCACGCCACTCCGGGTCCGTCCCGCTTCGGGACGGATGAATGATCCCCGGGGCTTCACCAGCAAACGCAGCGCCGCGGCGGAAGTTCGCTCCGGTTTCAGATGATCAGTTTCCGACGGCCTCCCGCAGGCGCTCGCCGAAGTGGTCCATCATCGCCAGGAAGGTTTCGGCTTCCTCCCGGATGTGGTCCTGCGTCACGCCGCCGTCGGTGGTGACATAGCGTTCGGCGTAGATGCTGTTCTCCAGCAGGAAGGCCTTGCCGATGCGGTAGTCGTCGTTGAACTTGGTCACCATGGTCGAGACCTTGGACCGGTCGCTCGGCTCCAGTTCCCAGGTGGAATAGAAGATGATGCCGAAGCAGCCGGCGGTGTCGTTCTCGACGTCACAGGCGGCCATCTCGACCGAGAAGAGGAAGCCCTCGCGGGTCTCGATATTGAAGACATTGGCCCCGGCCTTCTCGACCCGGGCGTAGCCGGAGCCGTTCAGCAGGGTGGCCATCTCCGACGGCAGGATGGAACGATAGACCTGCGCCCGCTCGATGCGCGCGACCTGGGCCGCCGCCGGGGTCGCCGGCGCGGTCGTGGACAGGGCCGTGGCCAGGCCGAGCGACAGAAGGGTGGTCAGAAGCAGTCGCACTCGGCATTTCCCCCGGGGTTTCAAGCGTCGGGAGACGCTAGCCCGTAGTCACGCGAACCGACAACGCTGTTCAACCGAGGCTGGGCGTTCTGGCGCGACACCGTTGCAGTTCGGCACGGGCGTCGGCGTCCCCGGCGCTGAGTTCGCGCACCGCGCGGATGCGGGCGCGGGTCTGTTCGCCCTCGGCCACGGAGGCGTTGCGCCCCATGGCGGCGGCCGCCTGGGTCGTGGTCAGCGACCAGTAGAGGGCGGCGTCATACAGGGCGCGGCCCTCGCCGCTCTCGCCGCCTTCCAGCTCCGACGCCGCCTGGGTCAGCCCCGCGCAGCGCACCATGCCCTCATAGGGCAGGGGCTGGCCGGACGCGGCTTGCGCGCCCGACAGGGACAGAATGGCCAGGAAGGCCGCCAGCGACATTGAATCCTCCACGGCACGCCCCGGCCGTTTCTCCGACGCAGAGAACCATGGCCGCGTGACAGAAGGAAGGCCGTGCGGCGATCAGGGCGTGGCCGGGCTGTTGGCGGTTTCCCCGCCCGCGCTGCGCCGGGCCTGGATCACCGCCAGCCGGTCCCGCGCCCGGTCGGTATTGCGCCCGCCGTGAGGATCGTTTGCGATCGGCAGCAGATAGGCCTCCGCCTCGTCATAGCGTCCCGCCGCGATCATCCCCTCGGCCGCCTGTCCACGCAGATTGAGCACCTGTGGCGCGTGTTCGACGGCCAGACGCCAGGTGGCCAGATCATTCTCGGTCGGATAATCGGAGCCGTTCCGACGGATCTCGGCCAGCTCGGCCAGGATGCGATAGTCGGTCGGGTCCGCCGCGAAGCCGTGCCTCAACAGCGCCTGCGCCTCGCGATAGACGGCGAACATCTGTTCCTGGTCCTGCGCCTGTTCGGCTGCTGCGATCCGCAGGCGGGCCGCCATCAGCAGCGCCTCCACATTGGCGGGCTCCAGCGCCAGCACCTGTTGCAGGATCGGCTCCGCCGCCGCCGGATCG
The DNA here is from genome assembly GCF_042666595.1 of Brevundimonas sp. GCM10030266. Taxonomy (NCBI): domain Bacteria; kingdom Pseudomonadati; phylum Pseudomonadota; class Alphaproteobacteria; order Caulobacterales; family Caulobacteraceae; genus Brevundimonas; species Brevundimonas sp. GCM10030266. The sequence continues at coordinate 574,737 of NZ_JBHTCY010000002.1, read as the reverse complement.
CCAAGGGTCATCTCGGCATTGGCCAGCACGGTCAGGGCCAGGGCGTCCCCGGGATGCCGGGCGACGGCGGCGCGCGCCTCGGCCAGAACCGCGGGGTTCTCGCTGCCGGGCCGCCGTTCGCGGATATACAGGCCGATCAGCATGACGTCGTCGGCGCTGTCCGGCATCGCGGTGACGGCGACCGCCGGATCCAGAGCCGGCATGGTCAGCTCGGCGTATCGCAGTCCCCGGTCCATATAGGCGCGCAGCTCCCGGGCGAAGGACTCGGGCGTGGTGTCCATCCGGGTCAGGAAGGCCTCGACCGGATCGGCCCCGCCCCGCAGGTCCAGCAGATAGGCCGCCAGCCTTTGCTGCCGCTCCGGGCTGGACATCAGATAGTGGGTCAGAAGCCAGGCCTGGGAATAGAAGGCGCCGCGCTGGCCCCGTCCCTCAAGCGCCATCGGCGAGGCGGTCAGCAGCGCATCCAGCGGCAGCCAGCGCTGTTCCTGAAGCGTCCGCAGGCGTCCCGGATCGGGCAGGCCGACCGTCGACCGGCCGCGCGCGTCCACGGTCGCGGTGGCGAAATACTCGGCATAGCCCTCGCGGAACCAGCCCGGATAGCTGCCGGGCGAAGTCTGGGACATGTAGTGGTGGGTGTATTCGTGCAGCAGCAGGTCATCCCGCCGTCCCCGGATCAGGATGGCGCGAATGTCGGCCGAACTGGCGCGATAGAAGCCGTCGACGCCTTCGGGCAGGTCCGGCTGGACCACCCGCAGCTCACGCCCGTTCTCGACCAGATAGACCGGCAGCTTGCGCAGGCCCTCAACGTGGGTCGGGCCGCTGGTGACATGCCGCAGCAGGGCGTCGAACCGCTCCAGCCGGGCGGAGTAGTCGCGCAGGTTCCGCTCCGAGCCGTTGCTGTAGACGATGAAGTGGGCGGTCTCCGCGCGCCGCCAGTCCGCCAGCGCCGCCTGTGGCGCGGACAGGGCCAGAAGCAGCACCGCTCCGGCCAGCCAGGCGACCCGTCTCACGACGTTCCTCATCACGCATCTCCCCCGCAGATAACCCAGACTATATGCTGGGCGCGGATGACAACCTGACGAAAGATGACGCTCCCGTCTGCGTCACCCGACGAAGACGCCTGCAAGGGCGATGGCGAACCCGATCAGGATGCTGATCGCGGAGATGGCCCCCGCCGCCGCGCCGATCATCAGCACGATCGTTAACAGCCGGTCCTGGGTCGAGGTTTTCATGCGGTCATGTAGGGGGACGGTCGTGGTCGCGTCGAGGACTGTCTTGGAGGGACGGGCCGCCCGGGCGGTCAGCCCCGTTCCTTCGTCTTCGTGAAGGCCACTTTCGGGAAGCGTTCGCCGACGTAGCCGGTCTCCCAGCTCGACTTGGCCAGGAAGACCGGGTCGCTGTCGATGTCGGTGGCCATCTGCGGGCGGTATTTGCCCATGAAGTCCTCGATGTCGGCCTTCGTGCCTTCGCCCGCGGGACCGATCCAGCGCGCCTCGGCGTAGGGGCTGGGCTCGAAGATGACGTCCAGCCCGTACTCCTCGCCCAGACGGTCGGCCATGACCTCGAACTGCAGCTGGCCGACGGCGCCGACGATGAAGTCCGAACCCAGTTCCGGGCGGAACAGCTGGGTCACGCCTTCCTCGGCCAGGCCTTCCAGCGCCTTCTTCAGGTGCTTGGCCTTCAGCGGGTCCTTCACGCGGACGCGCTGCAGGATTTCCGGGGCGAAGTTCGGCAGGCCGGCGAAGCGGATCAGGCCGCTTTCGGACAGGCTGTCGCCGACGCGCAGGACGCCGTGGTTCGGAATGCCGATCACGTCGCCGGCGAAGGCGTCCTCGGCCAGTTCACGGTCCGAGGCGAAGAACATGATGGGAGCGTTCACCGACAGCTGTTTGCCGGTGTTCTGGACCTTCAGCTTCATGCCGCGCTTGAAGCTGCCCGAGGCCATGCGGAACATGGCGATGCGGTCGCGGTGGTTGGGGTCCATGTTCGCCTGGACCTTGAACACGAAGCCGGTGACCTCGGTCGAGCCCGGCTCGACGGTCAGGTCGACCGGGGCGGGGGCGTTGCGAGTCTCGGGCGGCGCGGCCTTCTGAGCCTTCATGATCTTGGGCGCCGGGGCCAAGTCGCCGATGGCCTTCAGCAGTTCGTCAATGCCGAAGTGGCGCAGGGCCGAGCCCCACAGCACCGGCGTCATATGGCCTTCCAGGAAGGACTGGATGTTGAACGCCGGATAGCCGGCCTCGACCAGTTCCTGCGCTTCCAGCAGGGCCTCGTGCTCGCCTGCCTCGAAATACTGCCCGGCGTCGGCCAGCGGCAGGGCGTCGGGGTGGGGGACGTCTTCCTTCGAGCCGGAGGGCTTCTTCGCATAGGGCTGGAACCGGCCCGTGCCCATCTCGACCATGCCGCGCAGGCGGTTGCCGCTCTCGGCGGGCCACCAGATCGGGGCGGGGTCCAGCTGCAGGCGGGACGCGATCTCGTCCAGCAGGGCCATCGGGTCCTGCGCCTCGCGGTCCAGCTTGTTGATGAAGGTGATGATCGGAATGTCGCGCAGGCGGCAGACCTCGAACAGCTTCAGCGTCTGCGGCTCGATGCCCTTGGCGGCGTCCAGCACCATGATGGCGCAGTCGGCGGCGGTCAGGGTGCGATAGGTGTCTTCCGAGAAGTCCTCGTGCCCGGGGGTGTCCAGCAGGTTGAACATCTTGCCGTCGTGCTCGAACGTCATGACCGACGCCGAGACGGAGATGCCGCGCTCCTTCTCGATCTTCATCCAGTCGGACTGGGTGCGGCGGTTCTCACCGCGCGCCCGCACCGCGCCCGCCGCGCGGATCGCGCCGCCGGACAGCAGGATATGCTCCGTCAGCGTCGTTTTACCGGCGTCCGGGTGGGCGATGATGGCGAAGGTCCGGCGACGACCGGCTTCTTCGGGCAAGGAGAGCTTGGACATTGGACGCGCGACCTAGCGCGGCGCGGGCCGAAAGTCACCCGATCACAGGGTTTCGGGCGGGTTGGTCTGTCACCGAAAGTGAATACCCCTTGGCAACGAAGGGATAATGGGATCATTGTTCAGTCAGGCGAGACGGTCCGGTCACGCAATCGGGCCCCGCCTTTGGAAACGAAGGAACGGACATGGCCCTGCATCACCCCATCGACGACCACCGCCCGGCGCCGCGCGAAGGCGGCCCGCATCCGGCGCTCTGCCTCGCGCTCGGCTTCGGCGTGATCGCGCTCGGCGCGACCATCGTGCACATCATCTTCAATACGCTGGTCTGACTGACAGACCGGAGACCGGCTCAGGCGGCCAGTCGCATCCAGACGGCCTTGTCGGCCGCCACGGCGTCCAGCTTGCCCTTGGTGGCGCGGTTCTGCAGCTGCCGCATCACCGGCGTCGGCAGGGCGCAGAACTGCGGCTCGACCAGATCGGGATTGCAGCCGGCCTCGGGCGCGGCGAACAGGGCGGCGTTCACGTCCGGCGAACGGTCGTGGATCAGCCAGGCGAGCCGGCGCGCGCGCTGCGGGTCGTTATGGTGCAGCAGCGGGTCCTCGGCGAACAGCTCGCAGCCGAGTTCCAGCACATAGTCCAGCTCCAGCGCTTCGAAACGGCGCGCATCGCCGGCCGTGACCGGGCAGGCCTCGTCCAGGTCGAACACCACGTCGTTCAGAAGAAACAGCATCCGGAACACCCACCATCACATCGGGCTCGTCCGGCCCGTTGATGTGACCCTAGAGCGGGGCGCTTGAGGTTCCGTGTGCGAACGCGGTTAAGGATTTGCGACGATCCGGGCGGGCGTTAACGAGTGGGTGGGCATGTTTGCGCCAGCCCGTGTCCACTCGTCAGGCTTTTACAGGAGGCAGGTCCGCCGCCTGCTTCATCCAGTCCAGCAACTGGCCCCGGTCGAACGCCCCTTCGCGGATATCGTGATACCGGACCGCGCCGACCTTCGAGGGGCCAGACGGCTTCGGCTCCATCAGGTCGCCCTGGAAGAAGGTGACCCGGACATAACGTTCGTAGCAATGCATCGAGGTGAACCACGCCCCCTCCTGATGGCCATAGAAGGGAGAGTTCCACTTCACTGCCTTCTTCACGCTGGGCACGGCCTCGACGATGACGGAGTCCAGGCGGCGGCAGATGTCCTGCTTCCATCCCGGAACGGCGTCGATATAGGCGGCCACCGGGGCGTCGCCGGAGCCTTTGGCGATCTGGGGGTTGCCGCCGGAGAGGAGCACAGGCTTGCCGTCCATCGTTCAGTCCTTCCGACGCATATAGGGCGCGACGAACAGGCACAGGCCGGTGATCATCATCAGGATCAGCGGAATGAGCGCGACGAAGCCAAGCCAGAGGGCGTCGATCTGCAGGACCAGAGCGCCCACGTTCAGAAGGACGGCGCCGGTGAAGATGAGGGCGAGCCAGCGGTGGCACTGACGGGCGAGGGCGGTCATCAGCAGGTTCCTTTCCGGGTCAGTCAATACGGGTCAGCAGGGCGTCCATGTTCTGCAGGAAGGCCGCCCAGCCATGGCGGGCGCCGCCCAAGGCCTGCTTCTGGTCGGGGCGGAAACCGACCTGCTCCATCCGCAGGTGCGTGCCCGATCCCTGCGGCGTCAGGGTGAAGGTGACGACGCTGCTCAGGGCGTATTGCGGGTCCGGGTTGGCGAAGTCCCATCGGTAGGCCAGCACGCGTTCCGGCTCGAGCGTCACGACCTCGCAATCCAGCACCCCGCCCCATTCTCCGGTCAGGTGGAAGGCGCGACCGACGATATCCGGCGCCGCGTCGATCTTCATCAGCCACTCTTCGATCAGGTGAGGCTGGGTCAGGGCGCGCCAGACCTTGGACGGTGGATGGGCGAACTCGCGTTCGACGATGACGGAGCGGGTCTCGGTCTGTGTCATTGGTCCATCCGGTTCAGCAGGTCATCGAGACGATCCATGCGCGCCGACCAGAAGCCCGTCATCTCTTGCGTCCAGTCATTGAGCGGCGCGAGCGCGGCGAGGCGAGGGCGGTAGTGGGTCTGGCGTCCGTCCTGTCGAACCTCGACAAGGCCGACCGACCTGAGCATGCCCAGATGTTTGGACACTGCGGGCTGGGACACCCCGGCGTGGGCGGTAAGCACCGTCACCGTCTGCTCACCCTCCCGGCACAGCCTCTCGAAAATCCCCCTGCGCGTGGGATCGGAAAGGCAGCGAAAGAGATCGGACGTGTCGGGCATCAAGGACCGTGGGCGAATGGGACCCAATTCATAACTCAACGGTTATGAGTTGTCCACCTGCCTGGCGTTCCAGCCCCCGCTACCGGGCGAACCTCGGCCATTGAAGGCGCTGCGGGTCTTATCGATGGATGAAAGCGCCGCCCGCTAACCCGCCACCTTCTCGGTAATGAAATGCCGCCCCTCGCGGTCCTCGATCTCGACGATCCAGAGGTCGGGGTCGTAGCGGATCTGGCGCTGGAGATAGTCGTCCAGCTCGCTCTCGAACTCGCTCTCGACCGGCTGCATCCACAACCGCTCGCCGTCGGGGCCGAAGGCTTCACTATAGAGTCGGGCGCGGCGTTCGGCGGTGTTGAACACCTTGACGATGACGGTTCCCGCCCGCGCGTCGCCCTTGCGCGCGACCGTGGCGAAGGCGCCGCCGATCTCGGCGCGGCGGATCAGGGCCGCGACCCAGACATCACTCGATAGAAGCAATTCGCTAACCCTGCTCGGACACCGGACCTGAACGCTCCATGCGTAGGGTGCGGGGCATGACGATACGGCAGAACGCCCTGAAGACCCAAGCGCGAGTGGTAGCCCGTCCCCTCGCAGCCCTGATGGTCGCCGCGACCCTGTTCGCGCCGGGCGCCGCCGTCGGCAATCCGTCCTCCACCTATTACGAGCGCGCCTTCGTGGTCGCCGCCGACAGCCGTTGCAGCCTGTTCGAGCCCCAGGTCGGACGCGCCCTGACCGCCGCCAAGGCGCAGGCCCGGGGCGCGGCCCTGCGCTCCGGCGTGGCCGCCGCCGACGTGACGGATGCGGGCCTGCGCGCCCGCGCCCGCGCCGGGGCCGTCGCCTGCGCCGACCCGCAGCTGGCGGTGGTCAAGGATCGGGTGAACGAGGCCTTCTCCGGCTGGGCGCGCATGCCGCGCATGACCTTCCCCGGCGACCGCTACGACTGGGTCGCCAATCGCGCCGCCTACAGCCGCGCGACCTGGCGGCTGCAGCAGGCGTCGATGATCGGATCGTCGCCGGTGACCTTCGGCTATGCCGGGACCGGCGATCAGGCGGCCCTGACCGCCGTGGTCAGCTGGTACGGCAATCCGCGCCCGACCTCGGCCCGGCTGGTCTTCCGCGATCCCGCCAAGGCGCCGCGCGCCTGGCTGGCGGGCGACAATCTGGTCCCGGCCTCGGCCCGCGCCAGCCTGTGGGCCTCGGGCGTTTCGGCGGCCGAACCGACCCTGCTGTCCGAGGGCAAGCGGGCGGGCGACGCCTGGACCTTCGCGGCTTCCGCCGCCGAGGCGCTGGAACAGCTGGACCCGCGCGAGGCCTTCGCCCTGGAGTTCCATTTCCGGGATGGCAGCGTGGCCAGCGTGCCGTTCGAAGCGGGCGACTTCGCCGCCGGCCGGGCCTTCATCGCCATGGGGACGGTCTAAGCCGCCGTCTTCGCATAGGCCCGCGCCATGTCGATGAAGGCTCGCAGCTTGGCGGGGGCGTGTCGCCGGCCGGGATAGTAGAGCTGCAGGCCCGGATAGGACGGCGTCCAGTCTTCCAGCACCTGCAACAGTCGTCCGGCCGCAAGATCGTCCCGCACCGAATACTCGGTCACATAAGCCAGCCCGACCCCCTCCAGCGCGGCCTCGTGGATCAGACCTGCATCGTCCAGCGTCAGGTCGCCGGGCACGTCGATCTCCACCGCCTGCCCGCGCTTCTCGAACTCCCAGCGGTAGACCGCCCCCGACGCCATCCGCGCGCGCACACCCGTGTGGTTCTTCAGGTCAGACGGCGAGCGCGGCGGGACCCGGCCTTCGAAATAGGCGGGTGATCCGACGACGATCGAGCGGATGGCCGGGATCACTGTCACCGCCGTCATGTCCACTGGCACGGTTTCGGCCAGACGGAAGCCTGCGTCGAACCCGCCCGCGACGATGTCGATCAGGGCGTTGTCGGTCACCAGTTCGACTTTCATCCCGGGATAGCGACGCAGATAGGCGAGGATCAACGGGCGCAGAACCAGCTGGGCGGCGCCCAGCGAGGTGTTCAGTCGCAGCACGCCCGAAGGCCGGTCGCGGTGCTGGTCCACGCCCTCTATCGCGCCGTGGATGGCGCCCAGGGCCGGGGCCACCTGTTCGACAAATTGTTCCTGCCGAGGTCAGCGAAACGCTGCGGGTTGTTCGGTCGAACAGACGCACGCCCAGCCGCGCCTCCAGCCCCGCCACCGCATGGCTCAGCGCCGAGGCCGACAATTCCAGATCACGGGCCGCGGCGCGGAAGCTGCCGCGTTTGGCCACCGCCACCACAGCTTCCAGTTCGGTCAGGCCGGAGCGGTTCATTGTGCGATATTGCTCATTATCTCGTGCGGTATTGTCCGACTTATAGCGACAAATGCGTCGGACTACATCGCTTCCCGTCAACGACAAGGAGCGATCCCATGCGAACCCTTCAACAGATCTACATCGAAGGCGCCTTCGTCACCCCGCACGGGGACGAGCTGTTCGACCTGCACAATCCTTCGACTGAAGCCGTCATTGGCCGGGTGCGTCTGGGCGATGTCGAGGACGCCCGCGCGGCCATCGCGGCGGCGAAGCACGCGCTTCCGGCGTGGAGCGCCACCGGCAAGGCCGAACGTATCGCCGTCCTGCACCGGCTGCACGACGCGATGAAGGCGCGACACGCCGACCTGCTGGCGGCGATCATCGAGGAGTACGGCGCGCCGTCGGGGCGTCTGGAGTGGATGGCCGCCATGGCCGCCCAGTCCTTCCTCGAGGCGGCCGAGACGCTGGAAACCTACGAATTCCACCAGACCATCGGTCGCGCCGAGGTGGTGATGCAGCCGCTGGGGGTTGTCGCCGCCATCACGCCCTGGAACAGCAATGCCAGCTTCATCTGCTCCAAGATGGCCACGGCCATCGCCGCGGGCTGCACCGTGGTCATCAAGCCCAGCGAGATGAGCGCCCTGCAGACGCAGGTCGTCATGGAGGCCCTTCACGAAGCCGGGGTGCCCAAGGGCCTCTACAATATCGTCACCGGACGCGGCGATGTCGTCGGGGCCGAGTTCTCCAGCCATCGCGACGTGGCCAAGGTGACCTTCACCGGCTCGACCGCCGTCGGCCGCACCATCCTGCGGGCGGCGTCCGAAACCATGAAGCGGGTGACGCTGGAACTGGGCGGCAAGAGCCCGCAGATCATTCTGGACGACGCGGACATCGACGCCATCCTGCCTGCCGTCGTTGGCGCGGGCTTTATGAACAGCGGACAGGCCTGCGTGGCCGGGACGCGCGTTCTGGTCCCCGAAAGCCGGATGGCCGAGTTCCTGCCGAAGCTGAAGGCGGCGGTAGAGGCGGTGCGTGTCGGCGATCCGAACGACACGGCCACTGATGTCGGCCCCATGGTCAGCCAGCGCCAGTTCGAGCGGGTGCAGGGCTACATCCGGCTGGCGCAGGAGGAGGGTGCGACCCTTCTGACCGGCGGCGAGGGACGACCCGAAGGCCTCGACCACGGCTGGTTCGTCCGCCCGACCATCTTCGCCGACGCCGACAACGACATGCGGTTCGTGCGCGAGGAAATCTTCGGCCCGGTGCTGGCCGTCATTCCCTACGCCGAAGAGGAACAGGCCATCCGCATCGCCAACGATACCGACTACGGCCTGCAGGCCTATGTGTTGTCGTCGGATGTCGACCGGGCCCGCCGGGTCGCGGCCCGCATCGAGGCCGGTCGGGTGCATATCAATGGCGCCCCGCACGAGCCGCAAGCCCCGTTCGGCGGTTTCAAACAGTCCGGCATCGGTCGCGAGCGCGGCGTCTTCGGACTGGAGGCTCACATGGAGCCGAAGGCGGTTCTGGTGTGAGACGGACAGTGAGCGGGGGCGATCAGCCCCCGTTCGTCGCCACCGGCAGTTGGATGATCTCGGCGCCGCCTTCCGGGGCGGGGGCGCGGGCGACCAGCGCCACCGGCATCCGCACCGTCACCGCCGTGCCCTCGCCCAGGGTGCTCTCGATGCTCATGCGGCCGCCGTGCAGTTCGGTGAAGGCGCGCACCAGCGACAGGCCCAGACCAGTGCCCTGGCGGCGCTGCTCCGGCGCGCCCGCCTGTTCGAACGGACGGCCCAGTCGCTGCACGTCTTCCGGCGCAATGCCGACGCCGGTGTCGGCGACGATGATCTCCAGATACGGCCCGATCACATCGACGGTCACGGTCACGGCGCCGCCCTCGGGCGTGAACTTCACGGCGTTGGACAACAGGTTCAGCGCAATCTGCTTCAGGGCGCGGCGGTCGGCGGAGACCTCCATCGTGTCCGGCGACAGCACGCCGGACAGGCTGACGCCCTTTTCATCGGCATTGACGCGGACCAGCGCCATCGCGTCGGAAATGACCTCGCGGGCGTCGAACTTCTCGACCGCCAGCGTGTAGCGCTCTGCCTCGATCTTGCTGACGTCCAGCAGGTCGTTGATCAGGTCCAGCAGGTGCCCGCCCGCCTGATGGATGTTGTCGGCGTATTCGGCGTAGCGATCCGGTATCGGGCCGAACAGGCGCTGGCGCATGATGTCCGAGAAGCCCAGCACGGCGTTCAGCGGCGTGCGCAACTCGTGGCTCATATTGGCCAGGAAGCGGGTCTTGCCGCGCTCGCGCGCCTCGGCCTCGTTGCGGGCCACCTCCAGCCCCAACTCGCGGGCGTACTGGGCGGTGGCGTCGAAGGTCTGGGCGATCAGGCGCGGGCCGGCGGGATCGTCCAGCCGGCGCAGGACCAGCTGCACCCGGCGGTCCAGCGCCAGGCGCGGCGCCAGGGTCGCTGCGCCCTCATGGCCGTTCAGCGCCCGGTCCATCGCGGCCAGCAGGCGGGGACGATCCGGCGCGTGGATGGCGGCGACCAGGCCCTGTTCGAACAGCGGATCGACCGGCAGGGAGGCGGGCGGCGCGCCATAGGCGGCCAGCACCCGGCCGGAGGGCTCCAGGATCAGGGTCAGGCCGGGCTGGGCCGCCATCAGGGCCTCGACCCGGCGCACCTCGGCCTCGGCGGAGGCCATGCGGCGCTCGCGCTGACGCCAGGACAGGCGCACGGCCAGCGCCGCCGCCGCCGCGGTCAGCACCGCCGACAGGGCGGCCAACGCGGGCAGGTGAGGGCCGATGCCGCCCATCATCAGGCTGGTGGCCAGGCCGCCGACCGCCGCCACGCCGACGCCCAGGGCGCCGGTCTGCACCAGCCGGGGCGCGCCCAGGGCGATGCCCGCCGCCAGCGGCAGGAAGACGAAGCCGGCCAGCGGGCCGGTCAGGCCTCCCGACAGGGCTGCCGTGGTCAGGGCCGCCATGCCCCAGACGCCCATCAGGATCATCCGGTCGCGGAAGGCGTCATGCTTGATCAGGTTCAGGCCGATCAGGCCCGGCACGACCATGGCCAGCACGCTGTAGAAGACCGGGCCGTCGACGCCGCCGATCCAGCGGGCGCCGAACGCCAGCAGGGCCGCGGCCAGCGCCCAGCCCGCGTGCCAGGCGGCCAGCGCCGCGCGATCACCGGCCCCGGCGCGGGCGGCGCTTTGCGTCGGCTCTGATCGGGGGAGGGCGTTCAAGGGGCGGGCGAAGTCGGCGGTGGCGAGAATAGGGAAGGCCAGCCTAGCCGCCCGGCTGAGTCGTCCAAAGCGCACACCCCCCACAGGCGACTGCCGCAAGGCCGCTCACGGACGATTTCCGGGGATGGACCGGGCGGTTGTCGTTAACGCCCGCACGGCCTATCTGGCGGCCATGACCACTCCGCCCCCCATCGACGCCGTCCTCGCCGAACTGGTCGAGGAGTTCGACCTGCTCGGCGACTGGGAAGGCCGGATCGAATACGTCATCGATCTGGGCAAGGATCTGGAGCCCCTGCCCGAGGCCGATCGCATCGAGGCCAACAAGGTGCCGGGTTGCGCCGCGCAGGTCTGGCTGGCGTCGGGCCGGGAGGGCGACCGCCTGACCTTCCGCGCCGACAGCGACAGCGCGCTCAGCAAGGGCAATATCGCCCTGCTGCTGCGGCTCTATTCGAACCGCACGCCGGCGGAGATTCTCGGTTTCGACGCCCGCGCGGCGCTGGACCGGCTGGGCCTCCCGTCCGCCCTGACGCGCCAGCGCGCCAACGGCCTGAACAGCATGGTCGGGCGCATCCGGGACGCCGCCGCGGCGGGCTGAGACGGCGGAGGGCCTAGTTGCCCCCGTTGACCACCATGTCACCGCTACCGACGCGCGCGGTGGGGCAGGTCGGGCCGTTTATTTCGCACGGCAGCGTCGCGCGCCGATCAACATAGTTTTCGAACCAGCGCCGGGATTGTTCGCGATGATACTCTGCGACTTCGGCCCGCTCGCAAACGCGGCGCACCCGGTTCGAGCCGAGCACAGCCTCGCGGCGGCAAACGATCTCGCCGCCGCTGTCCGAACGCGCCGGCGTCGCGGCGGTCGTGGTCGCGGCCGCTGGGGCCGTTGCGGTGGGCGACGGAGCTGGAGCGTCCTGGCCGAGCAGGGCGAGGGCGAGAACAAGCGCGATGGACATGGAAACCTCCCCACAGGCGTCGGCGAATACCGGCGTGTTTCGAAATAGGGGTATCTGAGGTTGTCGAGTCAAGCGGCTTCGCAGGCGTGTCGCGCGCTCGGAGGAGGGCGATCAGCCCAGCCTGTAATGCCGGGCCAGCGCCGCCAGGCCGGTCTGCAGGATGGCCCGGGCGGTCCGGCGTCTCAGGCCCAGCGCCTGTTCGGTCATCTGCAGCGACAGGCCGTGAAGACAGACCCGTTCGACGACGGCCCGCGCCGGTCCGCAGGCCGCCAGCGCGGCCTGGACCCGGCCGGCGGCGTCCAGCGCCCGATCATGGCCCGCGACGGGCAGGCCGCCGTTCCGCCCGCCGGCTCGCCCGGTTCGCGGCAGGGCGTCCCACCGAAGGGTGACGGCGCTGCCCTGCATCAGGGTCTCCGCATCCAGCGCCAGTTGTCCGGCGGCGGCCACCTCGGCGCGGGTCAGGCCGGGGCGACCGTTCGCACCGATCCGGGCGGCCAGCCACACGACCGGCGAAGCGCTCACATTGGCGACCCGCTCCACGCTCTGGCCGTCCGGCAGCATCACCGTCCGGACTCCCTCGGTCACGCCCGGACGCCCCGCCGGTGGTCCGGAGGGCAGGGCGTCGGGCGCCCGACGCGCTGTCCAGCCGCCGCCGGGACGGGTTCGCAGGCCCGGCGTGACCGTCAGGGCCCTGAAGCTCGCCTCATCCAGCGTCAGCATGATCCGCGCGCGCCGGTCCCGCCCGGTCCGCAGCGCATAGCCGCCTGCCTTCGCCTCCAGCCAGCTGTCCGGCAGGGTCAGCAGCCGCCGCGCCCGTTCCAGTCCGTGGCTCCCGCTCATGCCGGCAGCTCCACGCGCGGCGTGTCCAGGATATCGCGCACCGACCGCTCCAGCCGGTTCAGCAGATCGTCCAGCCAGGGCCGATCCCGTTCATCCTCGGCCCAGCGACAGGCCTGCGCCGCCGTCGCCCGGTTCATGCCGAAAGCGTGGCCGACCCGCTCGATCGGCCAGCCATAGGTCACATGCGCCAGATACATGGCCAGCCAGCGCGCGCGGCAGGCCTGTCCGCCCCGGCGCACGCCCCTGTTGATCTGGTCCACCGGCACGCCGGTCGCCGCCGCCACGATCTGCAGCGCCAGCCCGGCTCTCAGTCGGTCGCCGCCCGAGGCGGGCGCCCGGTAGGGATCGTTCATCTCCTGCTCTCCTCATCACCCTCTCACCGGCCCTGCTCGCCGGCTTTGGTGTAGGATTATATTCCTGCCATGCGTCGTTATTGGTCGCATGGGTCAGGCGGGGCGGGGATGTCGGAAAAATTCGCGTCGCTTGACTCGGGGACTCTCGACGCCGATTCGCAAATCAGCCTAGATTCGCCGTTAACCAATCGCGTTAACCCTTCTTAAGGTTTTGAGGGGTTAACACTCGAACAAGGTTACCCGGAAACGGGTTCTAAACATCTACTGCCAAGCTCTGCCTGGAGGGGCAATCATGCGCGTCCTGCTTATCGAAGATGATCACGCGACCGCGCAGAGCATCGAGCTTATGCTGAAGTCGGAAGGCTTCAACGTCTACACGACGGACCTCGGCGAAGAGGGCATCGATCTCGGCAAGATCTATGACTACGACCTGATCCTTCTCGACCTGAACCTGCCGGACATGAACGGTCTGGAAGTCCTGCGCCAGCTGCGCGTCGGCAAGGTCAACACGCCGGTGATGATCCTCTCGGGCACTTCGGAAATCGAGACCAAGGTCAAGACCTTCGGCGGCGGCGCCGACGACTACATGACCAAGCCCTTCCACAAGGACGAGCTGATCGCGCGCACCCACGCCGTGGTCCGTCGTTCGAAGGGCCACGCCCAGGCGATCATCCATACCGGCGAGATCGCCGTGAACCTGGACGCCAAGACGGTCGAGGTGAACGGTCACCGCGTCCACCTGACGGGCAAGGAATACCAGATGCTGGAGCTGCTCTCGCTCCGCAAGGGCACCACCCTGACCAAGGAAATGTTCCTGAACCACCTGTACGGCGGCATGGACGAGCCCGAGCTGAAGATCATCGACGTCTTCATCTGCAAGCTGCGCAAGAAGCTGGCCACGGCCGCGGGCGGCAAGCACTACATCGAAACCGTCTGGGGCCGCGGCTACGTCCTGCGCGACCCGGCCGAAGGCGCGCTGCCGGCCTCCGCCGCCGCCTGATCCTTCAGGGAAGAAACGCCAGAAACGACAGACGCCCGCCGGTTCCTCCGGCGGGCGTTCTGCTGTGTGGTCGCCTGTTCAGCCTATCGCCGTTCATCGACCGGGCGAAGTTCGATCACATTTCTGAAACAATGCCGCAAAGCGTTGCAGCCAAAGGCGTTGATGCGCATTTCCACTTCGCCTCCCCGGCATAGTTTGGAAACGCTGCCCCTCTCCGGGCCTCCGAAAGTAACAAAAGATGAGCTCCACGAAGTCGCTGTTCGCCGGCGCGGCCCTCGCCGCGCTGGCTGTTGTCGTCGCCACCCCGGCCGCGGCCCAGTCCTATTATCTGCAGGAACAATCCGCCCGCGGCGCCGGTCGCGCCTTCTCGGGTGAGGCCGCCGACACCGGCGTCGCCTCCCTGTGGTGGAACCCTGCCGCCATCGCCCGCAGCGGCCGTGAAGTCACCTTCGGCGCCCACGCCGTGGCCGTGAACTCCGAAGTGCGCGACGCCGGCTCGACCCTGACCTATCCGGGCGGCGTGACCGCTCCGGTCGTCGGCAACACCACGGCGCACAGCCCGATCGAAAGCGGCATCGTGCCGAACTTCGCCATCGCCACCCCGATCGGCGACCGCTTCGCCGTGGGTCTGGCCATCGCCGCCCCGTACAACTTCACCACCAAGTACGAAGCCGACTCCTTCGCCCGCTATGACGCCATGACGTCGGAGCTGCGCTCGGCCAACGTCGGCCTGGTCGGCGCCATGCGCGTCACCGACTGGCTGGACCTCGGCGCCGGCGTGGACGCCCAGTACGCCAAGGCCAAGCTGACCTCGGCCCTGCCGAACCTGTCGCCGACCCTGCCGGACGGCTTCTCCTCGCTGGAAGGCGACGGCTGGGCCTATGGCTGGAACGTCGGCGCCCAGGCCCACTTCGGCAAGCTGGACCTCGGCCTCAGCTACCGTTCGGCCATCGAGCATGAACTGGACGGCGACGTCGCCATCTCCGGCCTGCTCGGCCCCCTCGCCGGCGCCAACCTGACCGCCAACGGCGTCGCCAGCTTCAACACCCCGTCGTACATCGCCGCCTCGGCCCGCTACGCCGTCAACGACCGCCTGACCCTGAACGCCCAGGTCAACCGCATCGGCTGGTCGGAGTTCGACACCATCGACGTAGTCTATCCGGGCGGCGGCCAGATCATCCCGCTGGACTACAAGGACGTCACCACCGGCGCCGTCGGCTTCGACTATGTCGCCAGCGATCGCCTGACCTTCCGCGGCGGCATCGGCTACACCCCGACCCCGACCCGCGCGAACGAGCGCACCGCCCGTATTCCGGACTCGGACCGCTGGCTGATCTCGGGCGGTCTGACCGCCAAGGCCACGGACCGGATGTCGGTCGATCTCGGCCTGACCTACATCGCCTTCCAGGACGGCGACGCCTACAGCGACCGCGCCCTGTACGCCGGCACCCCGGCGGCGATGCAATCCAGCCTGCGTGGCACGACAGAAGGCTACGGCCTGGTCTGGTCGCTCGGCACCCGGATGGCCTTCTAACCCGGTCGTCAGGTCTCCGGCGGACGGTACAGCCAGTCCGCCGGAAGGCCCATGCGAACACAGGCGCGGGCCGGAGGGGCGCTTTCGAGCACCAGCCGGTCCGCCGCCTTCGCCATCGCCCGCACGATCGGGCGCTCCAGCGGGGACAGCCCCGCCGCCTCCAGCCCCAGCCGCGCCTTCAGCGGCGGGGGTATAAGATCCACCGCCGCCTTCACCAGCATCGGCTGCAGCAGCCGACCCCCGCCCGGCAGGGCCGGCGCGGCGCGGATGATCTCCAGAAACTCCAGGATGATCGGCGAGGCCTCCAGCCGGTCGTCCATCGCCGCCAGCGCCGCGCGCCACTCCACCACGCTCGCGGGCGCATTCACCGCCCCGTACAGCCGCGCCGCCGGGGCCGCCTCGGCGAAGGCCTGATCCTTCAACCGGTCGCCCAGCCGCTCGACGTAGCGGTCATAGGCCTCGATAAAGCCGTAGGACGCGGTGGCCTGCACCCAGTCCAGCAGATCGGGGTCGTCGGCGGCATAGGCCTCGCCATGCTCGCTCGTCCCGGTCACCCGCGCGTGGCGGCGGTTCACCCCCTCGATCATCGCCTCGGCCACCTCGCGCGGCGCATAGACGGTGACCATCGCCGCCAGCCCGGTCCGCCTCAGCCGCGTCACCGGATCGGTGCGGAAGCTGGTGTGGTCCCAGACACCGGCCCGCACCTTCGGCTCGGCCAGCTCCAGCAGCACCGCCGCCACCCCGCCGATGAACAGCGAGATCGGGTTCTTGAACAGCCGCCACGACACCGAGTCCGGCGCGGTCAGGGCGGGCGCGCCCGGCGGCGCAGCGAAGTCGATCTGGAAGCCGTCGGCGGACATCAGTCCGCGCGCGGCGTCCTCGACGCGGCTCTGGATGGGCGAGGGGAGGCGATAGGCCATGCGGGATCAAGGCGCAGACGGCGGGCCGGGTTCCGAACGCAAGAACGCCCGCCGGATCGCTCCGGCGGGCGCTTCTGTCTTCAGTCCGGGCCGAACTCAGCCCTTGGCGGCGTAGCCCTTGCCGCCGTTCGACGGGCGGCGGCGACGCGGACGGCGCTTCATTTCACCGACCGGCTTCGGCTCATTGGCGGCCGGGGCCGAGGTGTGGCGCGGGTCGTTGTTGGTCTGGCGACCGCGATCCCGGGCCATCGGGTCGAAGGCGCGTTCCGGCGTCGGGCGAGCGTCGGCGGCGCGGCCCTTGCGGACGCGGTGCGGCTGCCCGCCGCCTTCCAGCTTGATGCCGTCGCGGCGCGGATTGCGCGGGCCGCGTTGCTGCTGCTGGCGATCGCCACGGCCGTCGTCCGGCATCGAGGCCTTGTTCTTCACGCCCGAGGCCATGATCGACTGGTCCAGCAGGGCCAGCGACTTGTCGTTGCGGCGGTCGCTCGACGGGATCTTCTGACGGGTGACCTTCTCGATGTCCTTCAGCAGCTTCATCTCGTCGCCGGCGACGAAGCTGACGGCCGAGCCGTCCTTGCCCGCGCGGGCCGTCCGCCCGATGCGGTGGACATAGGCTTCCGGCACATAGGGCAGCTCGAAGTTCACGACGTGCGAGACGCCGTCCACGTCGATGCCGCGCGCGGCGATGTCGGTGGCGACCAGCACGCGCAGCTTGCCGGCCTTGAAGGCGGCCAGGGTGCGTTCACGCTGCGGCTGGGACTTGTTGCCGTGGATGGCGCCGGCCTCGACGCCGCCGGCTTCCAGATAGGCCGCGACCTTGTCGGCGCCGTGCTTGGTCTTGGTGAAGACCAGGCAGCGCGTGTACTCGGGATCGGCGAACATCTCGGTCAGCAGGGCGCGCTTGCGGCCCTGTTCGATGTGGATGACCGACTGGTTGATGCGCTCGACCGTGGTCGACTGCGGCGTCACCTGGACCTTGACCGGATCCTTCAGCAGTTCACCGGCCAGCTTGCCGATCTCCGACGGCATGGTGGCCGAGAAGAACAGGTTCTGACGCTTGGCCGGGATGCGGCTGACGATCTGGCGGATCGGCTTGATGAAGCCGAGGTCCAGCATCTGGTCGGCTTCGTCCAGCACGAAGATTTCGGTGGCCGACAGGTCCAGGTTCTTTTGCTGGATGTGATCCAGCAGACGGCCCGGCGCGGCGACCAGGATATCCAGGCCCTGGTTCAGCGAGCGTTCCTGCCCGCCGTACTTCACGCCGCCGAAGATGACGGCGACGCGGAAGCCCAGATGCTTGCCGTAGGCCTTGAAGCTCTCGCCGATCTGGGTGGCCAGTTCGCGCGTCGGCGACAGGACCAGACAGCGGGTGGTGCGCGGCACGGGGGCGACGCGGTTGGCGGCCAGACGATGCAGGATCGGCAGGGCGAAGGCGGCGGTCTTGCCGGTGCCCGTCTGGGCGATGCCCAGCAGGTCCTTGCCGGCCATGACGTCCGGGATGGCCTTCTGCTGGATCGGGGTGGGCTTGGTGTAGCCCTCGGTGGTCAGCGCCTGCAGCAGGGCAGGGTTCAGACCCATGGATTCAAAGGTAGTGTTGCTCACGGAGCGGCTTCTTTCGCATGCGGCGACACGCATCAGCCATGGCTCGAAAGCCGTCAGGGCCGCGCACCGCCAGTCCCGATGGGGCGCCTGAAAGGGGCCTTCGGGGTGGATCGGGCGCTACCCCGCGTGTCCGGGCAGCGAATGAATATGAGAGGCCGGCGGCTTCTACAGACAGGCTTCCGGGGAGGGAGGCCCACACGCGCTGGAGACGCCGGAGACCGCAAATGGTGCGGTGCAGCAGGCAGATGGGCCTGAAAGGTGTTCAAGTCAAGGCGGCAGCTCAGTTCGCGCCCAGCAGCCCCACCGCCATATTGACCGTCAGCGCCAGCACCACGGTGTTGAACACGAAGGCCGTCAGGCTGTGCACGGTCGAGGTCCGGCGAATGCCCCGGTCGGCGATCTGGACATCCGCCGTCTGCGACGCCACCCCGATGATCAGCGAGAAATGCAGGAAGTCCCAGTAGTCGGGCTCGGGATCATCGCCCGGAAACAGCAGCCCGCCCCGGTCGCCCTTCGGCCCGGGCGAATAGAAGACGTGGGCGTAATGGAAGGCGAAGATGACGTGGACGAACAGCCACGACAGGGCCACCGTCACCAAGGCCAGCGCCGCCGGTCCGCCGCCCCCGCTGGCCGCTTCGCCCACCACCACGACCACGCTGCCGACCGCCGCGATCAGGGCCAGCGGCAGGATGGCGGGACCGGCCTCGTCCAGCGCCGAGGCCCGCTTGCGGATGGCGTCGGCGGACCGGGTGCGGATCACCTTGATGGCGCTCTCGATCAGGAACAACCCGACCCCGATATCCCACGCCAGCGCCACCTTCGACGGCCACCCGCCGGGGATCGGCCAGAACAGGCCCGACGCCGCGATCAGGATCAGCAGGGCCAGGGCCCAGTGGAGGCGAAGCCAGGTCATGGGCGGAGAGTGCCTCTTTCCCTCTCCCGATGGGAGAGGGCTTGAGCCTCCGGGAGCGCAGCGATCGGTAAGGCGAAAGGGTGAGGGGCGATCATCAGCATTCGGCGATAAGCCGCGTCACTGTTCTGGGCGGTCGGCTTGGGCCGATTGAAACAGTCGACCCTCATCCGACGGGGCTCCGCCCCGCCACCTTCTCCCATCGGGAGAAGGGAAGCCGCCATACGTCCAATACTGACGCACCGGCCTGCTAACCTACTCCCTACTCCCTACTCCCTACTCCCTACTGCCTCGCCTTCGCCGATAGACGGGATAGACGCCATAGACGCCATAGACGGTGTATTTCGACCGTCTTTCCAGAGTGGACGATCTGCACCGATTGCACTGTTCGCACCCTGTTTTTCCGCCGCGAAATTTCCTCCCGCACCCGCGAAATCCGCTCGACTTCCCCTACGTGATCACGGAATGTTACAGCCTCGCTCCCGGAGAAGCCCATGTCGATGACGTCGCGCGCAGGCCTGCAGGTCGCACAGGAACTGGCTGATTTCATTGAGCTTGAGGTGCTTCCGGGGCTGGATGTCAGCGCCGACCGGTTCTGGACCGGCGCCGCGGATTTGCTGGAACGGGCCGCCGTCGACAACCGCGCCCTGCTGGATCGCCGCGATGAACTGCAGGCGAAGATCGACCAGTGGCACGCCGACCGCGCCGGCCGCCCGCAGGATCCCGCCGCCACCGCCGCCTTCCTGCGCTCCATCGGCTATCTGGCCCCCGAGCCCGCGCCGTTCAGCATCCAGACCGACCGGGTGGACGCCGAGGTCGCGACCCTGGCCGGGCCGCAGCTGGTGGTGCCGGCGCTCAACGCCCGCTTCGTCCTGAACGCCGCCAACGCCCGTTGGGGCAGCCTGTATGACGCCCTCTACGGCACGGACGCGCTCGGCGACCTGCCGCCGCCCGGACCCTATGACGCCGCCCGCGGCGCCCGCGTCGTGGCCCGCGCCAAACAGTTCCTCGACGAGGCCGTGCCGCTGGAGAGCGGATCGTGGGCCGACCTCGGCGACCCGTCGGGCGGCATCGCCCTGAAGGCCCCCGCCCAGTATGTCGGCCAGACTGAGAAGGGCCGCGTCTTCCGCCACAACGGCCTGCACATCGAGGTGGTGTTCGACCCGTCCCATCCCATCGGCGCGACCGATCCCTCGGGCATCTCGGACGTGGTGCTGGAGGCCGCCCTGTCGACCATCGTCGACCTCGAGGACTCCATCGCCGCCGTCGACGCGGCGGACAAGGTGGCCGCGTATCGCAACTGGCTGGGCCTGATGAAGGGCGATCTGGTCGAGACCTTCTCCAAGGGCGGCCAGACCCTGACCCGGGCGCTGAACCCGGATCGGGAGGTCACCGCGCCGGACGGTTCGACCGTCACCCTGCCGGGCCGGTCCCTGCTGTTCGTCCGCAACGTCGGCCACCTGATGACCACGCCGGCGATCCTGCTGGCGGACGGCTCCGAGGTCTTCGAGGGCGTGCTGGACGCCCTGGTCACCTCGGCCATCGGCGCCCATGACCTGAAGGGCAACGGTCGGTTTCGCAACAGCCGCGAAGGCTCGATCTACATCGTCAAACCCAAGATGCACGGGCCGGACGAGGTCGCCTTCACCAACGAGCTGTTCGACCGGGTCGAGGACATTCTGGGCCTCGACCGCTGGACCCTGAAGGTCGGGGTCATGGACGAGGAACGCCGGACCTCGGCCAACCTGGCCGCCTGCCTGTGGCAGGTCCAGCACCGGCTGGTCTTCATCAACACCGGCTTCCTCGACCGCACCGGGGACGAGATCCACACCGCCATGCGGGCCGGTCCCGTGGTCCGCAAGGCCGAGATGAAGTCGTCGGACTGGATCAGCGCCTATGAGGCGCGAAACGTCGCCATCGGCCTGAAGTGCGGCCTCTCGGGCCGGGCCCAGATCGGCAAGGGCATGTGGGCCGCGCCGGACCAGATGCAGGCCATGCTGGAGCAGAAGGCCGCCCATCCGAAGACCGGCGCCAACACCGCCTGGGTGCCTTCACCGACCGCCGCGACCCTGCACGCGCTGCACTATCACCAGACCGACGTCTTCGCCCTGCGCGCCGAGATCGCGGCGAAGCCTACCCCCGGCCTCGAGCCCCTGCTGACCGCCCCCCTCGCGGCGGGCCGCAACTGGTCGGCGGAAGAGGTGACGCAGGAGCTGGAGAACAACGCCCAGGGCCTGCTCGGCTACGTCGTGCGCTGGATCGATCAGGGCGTCGGCTGCTCCAAGGTGCCGGACATCCACGACGTCGGCCTGATGGAGGACCGGGCCACCCTGCGCATCTCGTCCCAGCACATGGCCAACTGGCTGCTGCACGGGGTGTGCACGGCGGAACAGGTGGACGCCGCCCTGCTGAAGATGGCCGCCCGCGTCGATGCCCAGAACGCCGCCGACCCGCTCTACGAGCCGATGGCGTCGAACCCGGCTGGCAGCATCGCCTTCAAGGCCGCCCGGGCCCTGGTTTTCGAGGGCGTGGAACAGCCCAGCGGCTACACCGAGCCCCTCCTGCACCGGTTCCGGGCGGAGAAGAAGGCGGGATAGGGATCAGGTTCCAGGTGTCAGGTTTCAGGGACGCCGGGCGACAGGTCAGCCGCCCTTTAACCTGAAACCTGTTCCCTCATCCCTTCCCCTACTGCTCACTCCCCGACCGCCACAGGTTCCGGGTCAGGGGTTCGATCAGATAGGCCAGCGCCGTGCGCTTGCGCAGCAGGATGACCACCTCGACCGGGGCGCCGGGGCGCAGGCTTTCGGTGGCGCGGCCCAGCTTGGCCAGTTCGTCCGCCGGCACGACGATTTCGGCGCGATAAAAGGAGGCCCCGCTCTCCTCCATCTGGAAGCTGTCGGCCGAGATGCTGGCCACCCGCCCGAAGACCAGCGGCGGATTCCGCTCGCGCAAGCCGGTGAACTTGACCTCGGTCTCCTGCCCGATGCTCAGGTTGTCGATGTCGGTGGGCAGGACCTGGGCCACGATCACCTGCGAGGCGTCGCGCGGGACGACCTCCATCAGGGTCTGGCCCGGCTGGATCACCCCGCCCTGGGTGAAGATGGTCAGGCCCACGACCTGGCCGGTGGCCGGGGCGCGCACCTCGCTGCGGGCGATCTGGGCGCGCAGTTCAGTCATCTTCGGGCGCAGCTCGTTCAGCTGGATGTCGATCTGGCGCAGCTGGTCGGCGACGTCCTCGCCCAGCTTGCTGTCGACCCCGGACATCTGCAGCCGGGTCTCGCCGACCGCCTCGCGCGAGCGGGCGATCTGGGCGCGCAGCGAGCCGAGCTCGCCGTCCAGCTGGGCCGCGGTCCGCTCCAGCGCCCGCACCCGCGTCTGCGGCGCATAGCCCTTGGCGGCCAGGTCGCGCATGCCGACCAGTTCCTCCTGGATCAGCCGCTGCTGTTCCTGGTTGGCCTCGATCTGTCGCTGGTAGCCGTCGATCTGGTCATTGAGCTGGGCGATGCGCTGGCCCAGCACCCCGGTCTCGGTCGTGCGGCCGGTGCGGCGGGCGCCGAACTGCAGTTGCTGGATGCGCAGGCTCTCCTGCGCCAGCGCCGCATCCTCGGGCGGCAGGTTGGCGAACTCCTGCGGCTGGGGGATGGCGCGCAGGCCGTCGCGCTCGGCCACCAGCCGGGCCCGCTGCGCGATCAGGGCATAGACCTGACCCGAGACGCCGCGCTCTGTCGCGCGAAGCTCGCCGCTGGACAGGGTCAGCAGGATCTGGCCGCGCTGGACGGTGTCGCCTTCGCGCACATGCAGGGCGCTGACCACGCCGCCCTCGCGGTGCTGCACCGCCTGCCGGTTGCCGGACACCGCCACCTGCCCCTGCGCGAAGGCGCCGGCGTCCAGCGGAGCGAAGGCTGCCCAGCCGAGGAAGATGACGAAGAAGGCCACGATGATCGCGCCGCCGATTCTCAGCTCCAGCCGAGGCGCGTCCGTGACGACGACGGGCGGTTCAGGCGCGGGACGGGACGCGGGAGCAGGCGCGGACGAGGGAGAGGGCTCCGGCGCGGGATCGAGCGATCCCCCGGGCGCGGCGGTGTCGGTCATGACTTGGGTCGCTGGGCTTGGGCCGGGGCCTGCGAAGCGGCGGGCGAGGAGGGGGCGGCGACCCGAGGCTGGCCTGCGGCGCGCGGAGCGTTGGCGCGCATCTTCTCCAGCACCTCTTCGCGCGGCCCTTCCAGCTGGACCACGCCGTCGCGCATCATCAGCAGGCGGTCCACCCGGGCCAGAACCCCCGCGCGGTGGGCGATGATGACCACGGCCGCGCCCCGCGCCGAGGCGCCGAGGATGGCCTGCATGAGGGCCGCTTCGCCCTCCTGGTCGAGGTTGGAGTTCGGCTCGTCCAGCACCAGCAGGACCGGGTCGCGGTACAGGGCCCGGGCCAGCGCCACCCGCTGGGCCTGACCGGCGGACAGGCCCTGTCCGAACGGGCCCAGGATGGTGTCATACCCCTTGGGCAGGCGCAGGATCAGCTCGTGCGCGCCCGCGGCGATGGCGGCCTTCACCGCGTCGCGGTCGGCGCTTTCCTGATCCACGCCGGTGGCGGTCGAGAAGCGCGAGATATTGTCCTTGATCGTCCCGGCGAACAGGCTGGGCACCTGCGGCAGATAGCCGATCCAGCGCGCCAGTTCGTCGCCGTCGCGCGCGTCAAACTCCGCCCCGTCCAGACGGATGGCGCCGCCGTGCGGCTTCAGCGCGCCGGACAGCACCCGCGCCAGCGTCGTCTTGCCCGAGCCGCTGGCGCCGACGACACCCAGCGTCTGGCCGGGCTGCAGGGTGAAGGTGACGCTGCGCAGCTGCGGGGCCTCGGTGTCCGGGAATTTCACCGACACGCCCTCGACCTGAAGCCGGCCAACCGGATCGGGCAGGGCGGTGCGCTCGCGTTCCACCTCGGCGGTGCCGGCGAACAGGTCGGTCAGCGTCTTCCAGCTGGCGCGCGCCTGCACCAGGCTGGGCCACACCCCGACCAGCAGCTCGACCGGCGCGACGGCGCGGCTCAGCAGGACCGACGAGGCGATGATGGAGCCGGGAGAGATCTGGCTCTTCACCGCCAGCCAGGCGGCGAGACCCAGAGCCGCCGACTGCATGATCAGGCGCAGGAATTTGATGGCGCC
This sequence comes from Brevundimonas sp. GCM10030266, assembly GCF_042666595.1. Classification (NCBI taxonomy): domain Bacteria; kingdom Pseudomonadati; phylum Pseudomonadota; class Alphaproteobacteria; order Caulobacterales; family Caulobacteraceae; genus Brevundimonas; species Brevundimonas sp. GCM10030266. The sequence goes on along the minus strand of NZ_JBHTCY010000002.1, from coordinate 550,721 downwards.
CGAATAGCGGCCGCCGGCCAGCTGGGCGTCGGCCTGGGCGGCTGTGGCCCGGCGGCGCTGGTCGATCTGGCGGCTGATGGAGGACTGCCGCATGCCCAGCGCGCGCACGACCTCGGACTGGCCCGCGACGGCTTCCTGCGCGGCATAGGCATGGTTCTGCGACTGGATGGCCTTGGCGAGACGCGGGCGGGTGTCGCGCTCGTTCAGCCAGGCGAGGGTGAACAGGATGCCGCCGCCGACCAGGGTCAGCAGGCCGATGGCCGGGTGCAGCAGGAAGCAGCACAGCAGATAGATCGGCGTCCACGGGGCGTCGAACAGGGCCAGCATGCCCTGACCGCCGATAGCGCCGCGGACGTGATCGAACTCGCGCAGCGCATGGGTCGACGGCGCCTTGGCCTGGATGTCGACGACCCGCTGCAGCACCTTGCCGGACAGCAGACGGTCCAGCCGCAGGCCGGCGCGCAGCATCAGTCGTCCGCGCAGCCAGTCCAGCCCCGCCAGCGCGCCCAGCGCGAAGACGGCGACCACGGTGACCAGCAGCAGGGTCTCGATGCCGCCGGTGGGAACGACGCGGTCATAGACCTGCATCATGTAGAGGGTCGGCGTCAGGTAGAGCAGGTTGACAAGGGCCGAGAAGACCGCCGCCCAGACGAAATGGGTCCGGCACGCCTTCAGCGCCTCGGCGAGGGGCTCGGTCCCCGGCTTGCTGGGCAGCAGGTTTTTAAGCACGGGCGGGGTCGGGTCCTGCGGTTGTCCGGCGACAGTCTAACCCGCTGGCGGTTCAAGACATAGTGGTCCGTGCGTCACGCCCGTCTGCGCGCCCGTTCCGCGCGCCCGTTCCGCGCGTTTGTGACCCAACTTTAACTTGCCGCCCTCGCGCCCGCGCGACACGGTGGCCATCGGCTTTTGTAAGGGGGACGCCATGCTGACGATCGAGAACCTGACTCATGTCTATGGGAACGGAACCCGCGCTCTGGATGACGTCAACCTGACCATTCCCAAGGGGATGTTCGGCCTGCTGGGGCCGAACGGGGCGGGCAAGTCCACCCTGATGCGCTCGATCGCCACCCTGCAGAGCCCGACGTCGGGTTCGATCCGCTTCGGCGACATCGATGTGGTGGCCGAACCGGAGAAGCTGCGCCGGGTGCTCGGCTACCTTCCGCAGGATTTCGGCGTCTATCCGCGGGTCTCGGCCTACGACATGCTGAACCACATGGCCGTGCTGAAGGGCGTCGCCAATGGCAAGGAGCGAAAGGAGACGGTCGAGGCCCTGCTGCATCAGGTCAATCTGTGGCCGGTGCGGAGCAAGGCCCTGGCGGGCTTCTCGGGCGGCATGCGCCAGCGCTTCGGCATCGCCCAGGCCCTGATCGGCAACCCCGAACTGATCATCGTCGACGAGCCCACCGCGGGTCTGGACCCGGAGGAGCGCAACCGCTTCCTCAACCTGCTGGCCGAGGTCGGCGAGAACGTGGTCGTCATCCTGTCGACCCATATCGTCGGCGACGTGACCGACCTGTGCCCGCGCATGGCGGTTCTGGCCGGCGGCAAGATCCAGCTGGAGGGCGCGCCGACCGAACTGCAGCACGCGCTGGAAGGCCGTATCTGGAAACGGGTGATCGACAAGCCGGAGTTGCCGGAGTTCCGCAAGCGCTACGAGGTCATCTCGACCCGGCTGCTGGGCGGCCGCACCGTGATCCACATCCTGTCCGACACCCCTCCGGGCGACGGGTTCGAAAGCGCGTCGGGCGGACTGGAGGACGTCTATCTGGCGACCGTCTCCAAGTCGCGCCGCGCGGCCGCTTGAGGCCATCGCCATGTTCGGAAAGATCGCCAGCTTCGAATTCCGCTACCAGCTGCGCCAGCCGGCGTTCTGGGTCATCTTCATCGTCTTCGCCCTGCTGTCCTTCGGCGCGGTGGCCAGTGAGAACGTCTCGCTCGGCTCGGGCGGCAATGTCTTCAAGAACGCCCCCTATTCGCTGGCGATCGCCCACATCGCCTTCAATGTCTTCTTCATGCTGGGGTCGACGGCGATCGTGGCCAATGCGGTCGCGCGGGACACCTCGACCGGCTACGGCCCGCTGATCCTGTCCACCCCGGTCAGCAAGTCGTCCTATCTGTTCGGACGGTTCTTCGGCGCCTTCGCGGCGACGGCCGTCTGCTACATAAGCATCTCGTTCGGCACCCTCGCGGGTACGCTCATGCCGTGGGTGGATCCCGAGACGCTCGGGGCCTTCCGCCCGTTCGACTATCTCTACGCCTATGGCGTCTATGGCCTGACCGGCCTGTTCCTGACTTCGGCCCTGTTCTTCATGCTGGCCACGGTCACCCGCTCGATGATGGCGACCTATGTCGGCGTGGTCGGGGTGATCATCCTCTATCTGGTCAGCACCGGGGTTCTGGGCTCCCGGCCCGAGTTCGAGACGGCCCTCGCCTGGGGCGAGCCGTTCGGTTCGGGCGCCTATGGCCTGGCGACCAAATACTGGACCGCCGCCGAGCGGAACACGATCAATGCCCCGCTGGAGGGCGTGCTGCTCTGGAACCGGGTGTTGTGGACCCTGGTGGGCGTGGCGCTGCTCGCCTCGACCTGGGCCCTGTTCCAGCCGTCGCCACGCGGCGCCAAGGCGAAGAAGGCTGACCGTCTGCGCGCCATGGTCGAGGCCGCGCCCGAACCGGTCGTCACCGCCATCGGCCACCTGCCGCAGCCGACGCACGGGCTGAAGGCCGCCTGGGCCCAGCTCGTCTCGCGCACGGCCTTCGAGATGAGTCTGATCTTCCGCAGTCCGGCCTATGTGGTGCTGATGCTGCTGGGCTTCGCCTTCGCCCTGGCCATGCTGTTCTTCAGCGGCGAGATGTATGGGGCGCCGATCCTGCTGGTCACCCGGGTGGCCATCACGGCCCTGTTCGGCGCCTTCGGCCTGATCTCCATCGTCATCGCCATCTACTATTCGGGCGAGCTGATCTGGCGCGATCGTGAGCGCAAGATCCACGAGATCATCGACGCCTCGGCCGCGCCCGACTGGACCTTCCTTGTGCCCAAGACGCTGGCGCTGGCGCTCGTGCTGCTGTCGACCGCGCTCGTCGGCATTCTGGCCGGCGTCGCCACCCAGGCGATCAAGGGCTATTTCGATTTCGAACTGGGCAAATACCTGATGTGGTACGCCCTGCCGCAGGCGATCAGCTTCACCCTGCTGGCGGTGCTGGCCATCTTCGTGCAGGCCCTGTCGCCCAACAAGTTCGTCGGCTGGGCGATCATGGTGGTCTACATGATCTCGACCATCGTGCTCAGCAATCTGGGATTTGACCACCCGATCTATCAGTACGGCAACGGGATCAGCGTACCCCTGTCGGACATGAACGGTCGCGGCGATTTCGCCCTCTTCAACAGCTGGTTCGACCTGTACTGGACCGCGTTCGCCGTGGTGCTGCTGGTGGTCGTTTACGGCCTGTGGCGGCGCGGGACCGAGACCCGTCTGGCGCCGCGGCTGAAGCGCTTCCCGCGCCGTCTGGTCGGCCCGGCGGGCGTGATCGGGGCGGTCGCCGTGCTGGCCTTCATCGGTCTGGGCGGCTTCATCTACACCAACACCAACGTCTGGAACGAGTACCGCACCCGGGACGCCGAGGAACGCCGCATGGCGGATGGCGAGAAGGCCCTGCTGCGCTACGAGAACACGCCGCAACCGTCGGTCGCCGACGTGAAACTGGTGCTGGACCTGCATCCGCACGAGCCGCGCCTGAACGCGCAAGCGACCTGGGTTCTGGAAAACCGGACCCAGGGTCCGGTCAACGAGATCCACCTGCGCTGGCCCGACGATCTGGACATCCGCGCCCTGAACATCGAAGGGGCGACCAAGGCCCGCGACTGGCCCGAGTTCAACTACACCATCTATCGGTTCGCCACGCCGCTGCAGCCGGGCGATCGCCGGACCATGACCTTCGAGACGGTGATGGCCCAGCGCGGCTTCAAGGCCAGCGGCAACACCACCCGCATTGTCGATAACGGCACCTTCGTCAGCCAGAACGAGTTCGGCCCGACCATCGGCATGAACCGCAACGGCCTGCTCGACGACCGCGCCAAGCGCCGCAAGCACGGCCTGCCGGCTGAGCTGCGCCCGGCCAAGCTGGAAGACGAAAGCGCGCGCGGCCGCAACTACATCGGCGCCGACTGGGTGAACGCGGACATCACGGTGACAACCGACGCCGACCAGACCCCGATCGCCCCGGGATACAAGGTTTCGGACGTCACCCGCGACGGTCGCCGCACCGCCCGCTTCGTCACCGAAGCCCCGATCCTGCACTTCTTCTCGGTGCAGTCGGCCCGGTACGAAATCCTGCGCCGCCAGCACAACGGAGTGACGCTGGAGGTCTATCATGACGCCCAGCACGCCCGGAACGCGCCGCGGATGATCGAGGCGATGCAGGCGTCGCTGGACTATTATACCCGGGCCTTCAGCCCGTATCAGTTCCGGCAGGCGCGGATCATCGAGTTCCCGGACTACGCCAGCTACGCTCAAGCCTTCGCCAACACCATGCCCTACTCCGAGGGGATCGGCTTCATCGCCGACTTCTCGGATCCGACGAAGATCGACTACGTCACCTACGTCACGGCGCACGAGATGGCGCACCAGTGGTGGGCGCACCAGGTGGTCGGCTCCAACCAGCAGGGCATGACCGTGCTGTCCGAGACCCTGGCGCAATATTCGGCGCTGATGGTCATGGAGAAGATGTACGGGCGCGACGACATCCGCCGCTTCCTCAAGTTCGAGCTGGACCGCTACCTGCGTGGTCGCGGCATGGAGCGGCTGGAGGAGATGCCGCTCTTCCGGAACGAGAACCAGCAGTACATCCACTATCAGAAGGGCGGGCTGGTCATGTACCTGCTGCGCGACCAACTGGGCGAGGATGCGGTCAACCGCGCCCTGCAGCGGGTGCTGCGCCAGTACGCCTTCAAGGGCGCGCCCTATCCGCGCTCGCTGGATCTGGTCGCCGCCCTGCGGGCCGAGGCTCCGGCGGACAAGCAGGCGCTGATCACCGACCTGATGGAGAAGATCACCCTGTATGACGTCAAGACGACCGGGGTGACGGCCACGCGCCGGGCCGATGGTCGCTGGGACGTCGCGGTCACGGTCGACGCCCGCAAGCTGTACGCCGACGGCAAGGGCGCCGAGACGCCCGCGCCGCTGAACGAGAGCTTCGACGTCGGCCTGTTCACCGCCGAGCCGGGCACGGGCCGCTTCGACCAGAACGACGTGATCCTGATGGAGCGTCGTCCGATCCGGAGCGGGGTGCAGACCCTGCGCTTCATCAGCGCGCGGGAGCCGAAGTTCGCCGGGGTGGATCCCTACAACAAGTGGATCGACCGCAACTCGGACGACAACGTCAGGGCGGTGAGCTAGCGCGTCCCGAACAGACGGTCGCCGGCGTCGCCTAGGCCGGGGACGATGTAGCCGTGGTCGTTCAGATGATCGTCCACGGCGGCGGCCCAGACCGGCACGTCCGGATGGGCCGCGCGCAGACGGGCGACGCCTTCGGGGGCGGCGACCAGACAGACGAAGCGCAGGTTGGCGACCCCGCGCGCCTTCAGCCGGTCGATGGCGGCGATGGCTGACGCCGCCGTGGCCAGCATGGGATCGACGACGATGCAGAGGCGGTCGGAGACGTCTTCCGGAGCGCGGAAATAGTATTCGACCGCCTCCAGCGTTTCCGGGTCGCGGTACAGGCCGACGTGGGCGACGCGGGCGGACGGGACCAGGTCCAGCATGCCCTCGACCAGTCCCAGTCCGGCGCGGAGGATGGGGACGAAGACCAGCTTCTTGCCCTCGATCTTCTGTCCGGTGGTCGGTCCGACCGGCGTTTCCAGCGGCCAGTCTTCCAGCGGCAGGTCGCGGGTGACCTCGTAGCAGAGCAGGGTCGAGATCTCGCGCAGCAGGGTGCGGAACTGGACGGTCGAAGTGTCCTTCGCCCGCATGATCGACAGCTTGTGGGTGACCAGGGGGTGGTCGACGACGGTGACGCCGTGGGCGGTGGAAGCGGGCATGGGCGTCCGATTTTTTATGTTGGAGTTTCGGGAGAGGGAGAAGACTCGAACTTCAACTTGAACAGGGCGGGCGGGCGTCGTCACGCCCCGGCCCCTTCATAGCATGACGATGCGTCGGAATTGGTCGTATCGAACAGCGGTATTGACTCCCTCGCACAGTATGCGCCATACACTGTGTGTCACACACTATGTGACGCAACAGGAGGGCGCGGCGTGAGCCTCGATCCCGAACTTTTCGAAAGCATGCGGCTGGAGTTGCGCCGCGGGTCGCTGGTGCTGGCGGTGCTCGCCTGCCTGCGGACCGAGCGGTACGGCTACACCCTGCGTCAGGCGCTGGCGGCGGACGGTCTGGAGATGGAGGAATCCACCCTCTACCCGCTGCTGCGCCGGCTGGAGAGCCAGGGCCTGCTGCAGAGCGAATGGCGCGAGGAGGAGAAGCGGAAGAAGCGCTTCTACGTCCTGTCGCCCGGGGGAGAGTCGATGCTCACCGCCCTGACTGACGAATGGCGGGGCATCAGCGCCTCGCTCGACAAGCTTCTTTGAACATCCGGGGACAAGGGGAAGTCTGATGGACCTGATTGATCGCTACCTGAACGCCGTCGCCGCGCAGCTGCCGCAGGACCAGCGGGCCGACATCGTCGCCGAGCTGCGCGACATGATCCTGAGCCGCTTCGAGGAGAAGGAGGAGGCGCTGGGCCGCCCCCTGACCGAGGCCGAGCAGGAGGAGATCCTGCGCGACATCGGCCATCCGCTGGTGGTCGCCGCCCGCTATGGCTCGGGCCCGCAGCATGTCGTCGGGCCGGAGCTCTATCCCTGGTGGATCTTCGGGGTGAAGGCGGGCCTGATCGTCATCGCCGCCATCGCCGTGCTGGGCGTGGTGGTGCGCGTGATCGTCGGCGATGTGGAAGCCGGTCGGGCCATCGGTCAGGCCTTCCACAGCGTGTTCACCAGCGCCATCACCCTGATCGGCTTCGCCACCCTGGGCGCCTTCATCATCGAGCGCCAGAAGGAGAAGCCGCGCTTCCTGCGGGAATGGCGGGTTCAGGATCTGGGCCTGTTCGAGTTCGGGGGAAACCTGAACGCCGAGGCGGTGTCGCGCGGCCTGAGAGAGGGGGACTGGAGCGGCAAGGCTGATGTCGCCAAGCCGGCCAAGGTCAAGGCGGGGGCGTCGCTGACCGTCCGCGCCCTGGGCAGCGCCGTGGGCTGGGGCGTGGTGCTGATGTGGTGGAGCGGCTGGCTGCCGCTGATGCATGTGTCGCCCCGCGATCTGGGCGGCGTGATCGACGGCGTCGACTACGGCCGAATCCTCGCCGAGACCCATGCCCTGCTGTACTGGCCCCTGATCGCCCTGCTGCTGGCCCGCATCGCCTTCGACCTGACCCGGGCGGCCCACAGCCGCGGCGTGCGCTTCACCGCCCTGGGCGACATCGGCTTTGGCGTGGCGGAGGCGACCCTGTTCGGCTGGCTCTGGCTCTACTCGCCCATGTCGCCGGTGGTGTTCGTGCCGAACCTGGAGGCCTTCGTCGAGCGGGTCCGGGCGATGTTCGAGACGGGCATCTGGCCGGTGCAGACCATCCTGATGCTGTGCGTGGCCTTCGGCGTCATCGTCGGCGTGTCCAAGGTTATCGGGGCGTTGGGCCGGTTGCTCACCGGTAAGGATCGCCGTCTCCCCGAAGCATCGAACTGAACCCTCGGGCGTTAGGCCCCGGCGGCGATCCGGCCGCCGGGGCTTTTCATTGATGGGGCAGGCGTGACGCTGCAGCAGGGGCTGGCTTTCGGGCTGGTGGGTTTGACCATTGTCGCCTTCATCTGGGGGCGGTTCCGCTATGACCTGATCGCGCTGGGCGCGCTGGTGCTGGGGCTGGCGATCGGGGTGATCCCCGCCGAGGCCGCCTTCGACGGCTTCCGCAATGATGTGACGGTGATCATCGCCGCGGCTCTGGTGGTCAGCGCCGCCTTCGCCCGGTCCGGCATTGTCGAGATGGCGCTGAAGCGGGTGCTGCCCCTGCTGAAGACCGAGCGCAGCCAGACGCCCGTCCTGACCGTCGCGGTGACCTTGCTGTCGATGGTGACCAAGAACGTCGGGGCGCTGGCCATCATGATGCCGGTGGCCCTGCAGGTCAGCCGCAAGACCGGTTCGTCCCCCTCGCGGCTGCTGATGCCGATGGCCTTCGGGGCGATGGCCGGCGGGATGGTGACCCTGGTCGGCACGGCGCCCAACATCATCGTGGCCGAGGTTCGTAACGACCTGCTGGGCCAGCCCTTCGGCATGTACGACTATGCACCGGTCGGTCTGGCGCTGACGGCGATGGCGCTGGTCTTTCTGGCGTTCGGCTACCGCCTGCTGCCGAAGGATCGCAAGGGCTCCGTCAGTCTGGGTGAGGCGCTGGCAGCGAACGGCTATGCGACCGAGGCGCGGGCGCCGGAGGGGTGGACCTCGCCCAATCCGACGATCAAGGGCCTGACCGCCATGGGGGACGGGGAGGTGCGCATCCTCGCCCTGATCCGGGGCCAGAAGCGCACGGCCAGTCCGCGCGGCAACCACAAGGTTCTGGTCGGCGACACCCTGCTGATCGAGGGCGGGCCCGAGGCGCTGGAAGGCTTCCTCGCCGCCAGCCGCCTGCAGCTGGTTCGCGAGGACCGGCCGGTGATGCTGGAGCAGCCGACCGACGAGGTGCAGGTCATCGAGGCGGTGATCGGCCGCAACTCGCCCCTGTCCGGCCAGTCGGTGCGGGCGGCGGACCTGTACGGCCAGTACGGCGTCAACCTGATCGGGGTGTCGCGCAGCGGCTATGAGCTGACGCAGAAGCTGCGCTCGGCGCGGCTGCAGGCGGGCGATGTGATCCTGCTGCAGGGCGGGGAGGCGGGCATGCCGACGGCGCTGAAGGCGCTGGACCTGCTGCCGCTGGCCGAGCGGGATGTGCGGCTGGGCAGCGTGCGCAAGCGGTTCCTGCCGGCGGTGGTGCTGGCCGTGGCCATGACGCTGGTGGGTTTCGGCGTCGTGCCGGTGTCCATCGCCTTCTTCGGCGCGGCGGTGGTGATCGTGGCGCTGGGCGGGCTGAAGATGCGTGAGGCCTATGCGGCGCTGGATGGCCCCCTGCTGATCCTGATCGCCGCCCTGATCCCGGTCTCGGACGCCATCCAGAAGACCGGCGGCGCCGACCTGATCGCGGCGGGGCTGAGCGGACTGTTCACCCACCTGCCGGGGGTGCTGGCGGTCGGCGGGCTGATGTTCGCGGCCATGGCGGTGACGCCCTTCCTGAACAACGCCGCGACGGTGCTGATCGTGGCCCCCATCGGGGCCAGTCTGGCGACCCAGCTGGGCTACAATCCCAACGCCTTCCTGATGGCGGTGGCGGTTGGCGCGGCCTGCGATTTCCTCACCCCCATCGGCCACCAGTGCAACACCCTGGTCATGGGGCCGGGCGGGTACCGCTTCGGGGATTACGCGAGGCTGGGGGCGCCGTTGAGTTTGCTGGTGCTGCTGGCCGGGCCGCCGCTGATCCTGCTGTTCTGGCCGCTGTAAGGGACGCGACCGGCCAGCGCGTCAGGCGGGAGGGTGCCGGGCCGAGCAGTCCTCAAGCAGTTCGCGGAGCCCTTCCTTGTTGGGCGAGGCTTCGATCTCGGCCGCGATGCGCTGGCTCTCGGGCGTGATCTGCTGAAGCCACGCCACCCCGCCGTTGGCCTGGACGATACGCAGCATCCGCGCGTTCATGTCATTCGCCAACGCCGTGTCCGAGGCCGTCGCCGCGCCGGCGCTGGCGAGGCTGAAGACGGTCATGCAGTGAACCGGATCGGCGCTGTTCCATTGGTCGGCCTTCTGACAGGCGGTCAGGGCTCCGGCGAGCACAAGCATGGTGACGGCGACGCGCATCTCATCTCCCTCAAAGCGGCTGGCTGATGCTGGTCCGGGGGAGTGAAGGTCGGGTTAGCGGACGTTCGATCCACCCTTCCTGAACCCGCGCAGCAAGGCCGTCGCCCCGGCGATCGACGCCAAGATCAGCATGGCAGACGGGACGTAGGTCGCCCACGATCGGCGCGGATCACCGAACGGATCTCCGTCGTCCGCCATCTTCGTCCCGACGGGGTCGAGCAACGCCACAAGCTCAAGGACGCCGACAAGCGCAGCAAACAGCAGCAGGAGGGCGGCGAGGATGGCTCTCACAATGGCTCCTTCTGGACGCGTTCATGGAACGTATCCCACACGGCGGCCTCCGTCATCACGCCCATGTCCGAAAACCGCGAGCGTTCTATCCTGCTCCGGCCTATCTTCCGCTCATGGAAAACCCCGCCGCACTCGATCAGGAGGCCTGCTATCGCGCCGTGCTGACGCGCGATGCGCGGTTTGACGGGCGGTTCTTCGGTTGTGTGAAGACGACGGGCATCTACTGCCGTCCGGTCTGTCCGGCGCGGACGCCCAAACGGGAGAACATGATCTTCGTCGCCTCGGCCGCGGCGGCAGAGGAGGCGGGGTTCCGCGCCTGCCTGCGTTGCCGCCCGGAGACGGCCCCCGACATGGGGGCCTGGCGCGGGACGTCGAATACCGTCAGCCGGGCCTTGGCCCTGATCGAGGCGGGGGCGCTCGACGAGGGGGATGTGGACGCGCTGGCCGGGCGGCTGGGGGTGGGCGAGCGGCATCTGCGTCGGCTGTTCCGTCAGCATCTGGGCGCCGCGCCCGTCAGCGTGGCCCAGACGCGGCGCGTGCTGCTGGCCAAGGCCCTGATCCACCAGACCGACCTGTCGATGGCGCAGGTGGCGCTGGCGTCCGGCTTCGGCAGCGTGCGGCGGTTCAACGAGACGTTTCAGGCCCTGTACGAGCGGCCGCCCTCGGCCCTGCGGCGACGGGGCGAGCGGGCGCACGAGGGCGGGGTTGTGCTGAGCCTGCCCTATGCGCCGCCCTATGACTGGGACGCCATGCTGGCGGCGCTGGCCGCGCGCGGCGATGCGATCGAGGGGCGGCGGTGGTCGCGCATCCTGGCCCGAGAGATCGACGGCGCCGAGGGTTCGGTGTGGGTCGAGCCGGCTGAGGAAGGCCGGGTCTCGGTCTGTGTCGAAACGACGGAGCTGAAGGCTGTGCCGGGCGTGCTGGCGCGGGTGCGGCGGGTGTTCGACCTGTCGGCGGACCCGGACGCCATCGCGAAGTACCTGTCGTCCGATCCGCTGCTGAAGCCGCTGCTGGCGGCGCGGCCGGGACTGAGGCTGCCGGGAGGCTGGATCGATGAAGGCGCCGAGCCGCCCAACGACCGGCTGAAGGATGATCGCCTGACCGCGCGCGCCGAGGACTGGCGTCCGTGGCGGGCCTATGGGGCGCTGCATCTGGCCGTGGCCGGGATCGACGCCGCCGAACGGATGGAGCGAGACGATGCCGAAGCGACCTGAAGCCGAGACTCTGACGCTGGACCGGGTGGCGACGCCTGTGGGCGAGGTGCTGCTGATCACCGGTCCGGAAGGGGCGGTGCGGGCGCTGGACTTCGTCGGCTATGAGGACCGGATGCACCGGCTGCTGGGGCGCCACAGCCCGGACGCGGCGCTGGTCGAGGGACGGGCGCCGGACGATGTGCGGGCGGCGGTGCAGGCCTATTTCGCCGGCGACCTGACAGCGCTGGACGGGCTGGCGGTGAAGACCGGCGGGACGGACTTCCAGAAGGCCGTCTGGGCGGCGCTGAGGGCGATCCCGGCGGGCGAGACGCGCACCTATGGCCAGCTTGCGACGGCCATTGGCTCGCCCAAGGCGGTGCGGGCGGCGGGGCTGGCGAACGGCCAGAACCCGATCGCGGTCATTGTGCCCTGCCACCGGGTGATCGGGGCGAACGGGACCCTGACCGGCTATGCGGGCGGACTGGAGCGCAAGCGCTGGCTGCTCGCGCATGAGAAGGCTGTATCGGGCGGCTGACCGTTCATCCATCCCTTGCATTCCTCCGGGATCGGCCTAGATTGTCCCTGCTTATGCTGAAAGTGAGCATAAGTCGGCGGACGGGTTCACAGACCGGCCGCCGTTATTCGGACCCATGATTTGCTCAGATCGAGCAAAAGGATGATTGGCGATGGCGGACGGCATGTTCGGACTGTCGAAGGAACTGGAGCGGGAGACCGCGCCGGTGTGGGACAAGGTCAAGGACCATGTGACCCCGCTGGAGTGGCCGGCCTATGCGGCCCTGATCAGCGAGATCAACGCGCTGAAGAAGGAGCGCGACGCGGTCATTCTGGCCCACAACTACATGACGCCGGAAATCTTCCACGGGGTCGGCGACTACGTCGGCGACAGCCTGGGCCTGGCCAAGGAGGCCGCCAAGTCGAAGGCGAAGGTGATCGTCCAGGCGGGCGTGCACTTCATGGCCGAGACCTCGAAGATCCTGAGCCCCGAGAAGACGGTGCTGATCCCCGACCTGCGCGCCGGTTGTTCGCTGGCCAGTTCGATCACGGGCGAGGACGTGCGGCTGATCAAGCAGCGCTACCCCGGCCTGCCGGTGGTGACCTATGTGAACACGACGGCCGACGTGAAGGCCGAGACGGACATCTGCTGCACCAGCGCCAATGCCGTGCAGATCGTCGAATGGGCGGCGAAGGAATGGGGTGTCGACAAGGTCATCCTGATCCCGGACGAATATCTGGCGCGCAATGTGGCGGCCCAGACCGACATCAAGATCGTCGCCTGGAAGGGCCACTGCGAGGTGCACAAGCGCTTCACGACGCAGGACATCGCCGACATGCGCGACGCCTGGCCGGACGCCGAGGTGCTGGCCCACCCGGAATGTCCGGAGGAAATCCTGCAGGCCGCCGACTTCGCCGGGTCGACCGCGGCGATGACCGACTATGTCGAGGCGCGCAAGCCAAAGCGGGTGGTGCTGATCACCGAATGCTCGATGGCCTCGAACATCAAGGGCGACGTGCCCGACGTGCAGTTCGTCGGCCCCTGCAACATGTGCCCGCACATGAAGCGGATCACGCTCGAGAACATCCGCGACTGCCTGCGCGACATGACGTTCGAGGTCACGGTGCCCGAGGAAATGGCCGAGCGCGCGCGAATGGCCGTGCAACGCATGATAGACCTGCCTCCGCCGCCGATTCCCGCGCGGTATGACCTGGTGAAGGCTAGGCATCACGTGGACGTGGAGCTGATCTGACGTGGTTCGAGTGTGGCGGGTTCCCTTTGGGTACATGATCCTGATCTGGCGCGCGAAGCAGCGCTGGCTCGCCTTCCGGCCGGTGCAGGATCTGCGCCGGGTCTATGAAATCCTGGCGCGCCGCGGCGTGCCGAAAAATCTGGTGCGTGAAGCGCTGACGCGGGCCAATCCCGCCGAGGCGAGGGCGCACAATCTGGACTGATCCCGCGATGCACTACGTCCCGCCCGTCCGCGCCGTCGCGACCGTTGACCGGAAGACCCTGCGGCTTCTCGCCGTACTGGCCTTGTGGCTGCGGTCGGAAAAGGCCACGTCGCGGCGATGAGTGACGCAAACACCCCCCGCCGGCCCGGTCCCTGGGATCCGAAGCCTGAAGAGACCGCCCGCGCCCCGGAGACCGTCAAGGCCCCTGCGCGGTCGCCGGGCGCCGCCCCGGCCAGCGGGCCGCTGGCCTCCACCTCGGCCCATCCGGTGGTGCAGGGCCAGAGCCCGGCCTGGGCCATCATCTCGACCCTGCTGCTGGGCGGGTTGATCTATCTGTGGATGCGCAGCTTCGAGATCGTGGCGGCGGTGCTGTTCGGCGTGCTGGTGCACGAGGTCGGCCACATGCTGGCGATGAACCGGTTGGGCATGGGCCCGGCGCGTATCTTCATCGTGCCCTTCTTCGGCGGGGCGGCGGTGGGCCAGCGCCCGGCGGCGAGCGAGTGGCACGGGGTGCTGGTGGCGCTGGCGGGGCCCGCCTTCGGCCTGCTGGCGGCGGCACCCTTCATGGCGCTGTACGCGGTGACCGATCAGCCGATCTGGCTGCTGTGCGTCATCGCCATCGCCTTCATCAACCTGATCAACCTGCTGCCCGCCCCCATGCTGGACGGCTCGCGGGCCATCGGTCCGGTGCTGGCCAAGATCCATCCCTTGGTCGAGAAGGCGGTCCTGCTGGTGATCGGCGTGCTGGCCATCCTGTGGGGCGTATCGACCGGCAGCTATCTGTTCGCCCTGTTCCTGGCCATTGCGGTGTTCAGCTATCTGAAGCGGGACGGCTGGCGTCCGGACACCCGTCCGCTGAGCTGGGGCGAGGCGGGCAAGTCGACGGGTCTGTACCTGCTGTCCATTCTCGGCTGTCTCGCCGTGGGTCTGGTCGCCGTCCTGCCGGGCGTGGACACCCTGGCCGCCGCGGCCGGGCAGGGCGCGGGCCTGCTGGGCATCAGCCGATGAACCGTATCCGTCATGACGGCCCCCTGATTATCGGCGGCGGTCTGGCCGGGCTGTCAGCCGCATTGGAGGGCGGGCCGCGCCCGACGCTGGTGGTGACGCCCGCGCCGCTGCTGCAGGCCTGTTCCTCCGCCTGGGCGCAGGGCGGGGTGGCGGCGGCCCTGTCGGGCGAGGATGACCCGGCGCTGCACGCCGAGGATACCGCCGCAGCCGGAGCCGGTCTGGTCGATGTGGAGGCCGCGCGGGCCCTGACCGCCGATGGTCGCCAGACCGTCGAATGGCTGGCGTCGATGGGCGCCCCGTTTGATCGCGCCGCCGACGGCGGTTTCGCCGTCAGTCTGGAAGCCGCTCACTCGAAGGCTCGGGTTGCTCGGGTCGGCGGCGACGGGGCGGGGCGGGCGATCCTGTCGGCGCTGGTCGCCTCGGTCCGCGCCGCGCCTCACATCGAGGTCTGGGAGAACGGACGCCTGCGCGCGCTGGTGCAGGACGCGACAGGCCGGGTGCGCGGGGCGGTGATGGAGCGGGACGGGCGACTGACCGAGGTGCTGGCCCCGGCGGTGGTGCTGGCGACCGGCGGCGCGGGCGGACTGTATGCGCGCACCACGACCCCGGCGGCCCTGCTGGGCGAGGGGATGGCGCTGGCGTATCTGGCGGGCGCGGACATCCTCGATCCCGAGTTCGTGCAGTTCCACCCGACCGCCATCGATGTGGGGCTGGATCCGATGCCGCTGGCCACAGAGGCCCTGCGCGGCGAGGGTTCGCGCCTGATCGACGCCGAGGGTCGCTTCCTGCTGGGCGAGGAGCCCGACGCCGACCTGAAGGCGCGCGACATCGTGGCCCGGGCGGTGCACAGCGCCCGCAGCGAGGGGCGCGGCGCCTATCTGGACGCCCGTACGGCGGTCGGCGCCCACTTCCCCGAAGAGTTTCCGGCGGTCTTCGCCGCCTGCATGCGCGCCGGTCTGGACCCGCGCGAGACGCCGATCCCCGTCGCGCCGGGCGCCCACTACCACATGGGCGGGATCGCCGCCGGGCTGGACGGACGGACCAGCCTGCCGGGCCTGTTCGCCGTGGGCGAATGCGCCGCGACGGGCGTGCACGGCGCCAACCGTCTGGCCTCCAACTCGCTGCTGGAGGCCGCGGCCTTCGGTCGTCGCGCGGGCCGCGCCGCCGCCGCCGAGACGGGCGGCGAGGGCGAGACGCTCAAGACGACGATCTTCCCCGATCTGGCCCGCGAGGCGCTGACCGCCCTGCGTGTGACGATGAGCGACAATGTCGGCGTGGTCCGCGACGCCGAGGGCCTGACCCGCGCCCTGGCGCTGATGGAGCGGCTGGAGCAGGAGGCGCGGGGCGCCTTGCCGCTTCTGGCCGCGCGCCTGATCGCCGGCGCTGCGCTGGACCGTCGCGAAAGCCGGGGCGGCCACTATCGATCCGACTATCCCGACACCGACGCCACGCCGCGCCATACCCGGCTGCGCCGCGATCCCGCCGTCTCCCTCGCCGCCGAGTAAGCGCTCATGTCCCACCCGACCCTGCCAGACCTGCTGATCGAGCCGGTGGTGCGACTGGCGCTGGCCGAGGATCTGGGCCGGGCCGGAGACGTGACGGCGAAGGCCTGCATCCCCGAAGGCGCGCGCATGCGGGCCGTGTTCGCCGCGCGCAAGCCGGGCGTGCTGGCGGGGATCGATTGCGTCAGGCTGGCGGTGCTGGCCATGGATCCGGACGCTTCGGTCGAGTTGAAGCTGCGCGACGGCGATCCGTTCGAGGTCGGCGCCGTCCTGGCCGAAGTCGAGGCCGACGCCCGCGCCTTCCTGTCGGCGGAGCGGACGGCGCTGAACCTGCTGGGCCGCCTGTGCGGCATCGCCACCCTGACCCGGGCCTATGTGGATGCGGTCGAAGGGACCGGCGCCCGGATCGCCGACACCCGCAAGACCACGCCGGGCCTGCGCGCGCTCGAGAAGCACGCCGTGCTGTGCGGCGGCGGTCTGAACCATCGCTTCGGGCTGGATGACGCCATCCTGATCAAGGACAACCATGTCGCCGTCTGCGGCGGGGTGGGCGAGGCGGTTCGCCGGGCGAAGGCTGCGGCAGGCCACCTGATGAAGGTCGAGGTCGAGGTCGACGGGCTGGATCAGCTGGACGAGGCGCTGGCCGAACGTCCCGACGTCATCATGCTGGACAATTTCAGCCTGGACGACCTGCGCACGGCGGTGTCGCGGGTGGCCGGGCGGGTGACGCTGGAGGCGTCAGGCGGGGTCAATCTGGAGACGGTCCGGGCGATCGCGGAGACCGGCGTGGACGTGATCTCGGTCGGCGCCCTGACCCATTCGGCGGCCTCGCTGGACATCGGCCTGGACGCCATCTGACGGCTTGGGGCCGAACGACGTTCCGGAACAGTCCCGGCGCGGGACGGTTGTTTCTTCACACGGAAGGAGACGATCGATGACCCACAGTCCGAAGATTCCGAAGGAACAACGCAGCTTCGCCAACCGTGGCGGCACGCCGATGGACGACGCCATGCAGGCGGATCGCCGCGACCTCGCCACCGGGGCGCAGTCGGGTCAGCCGGGCGACGCCGACGTCAATCTGGATACCCAGGGCCGTTTCGGAAACCTGCGTCAGAACATGACGACGCAGTGGAAGACCCAGCAGCGCTGATGGATCAGGCGGCCGGAGCCTCGGTCGGGTGCGGGATGGCCACGGGCGCCGGAGCCGCCGCGGGAGCCGTGCGGGCGGGCGTGTTGCGAACCGGCGCGGGAGCGACCGGCGCATCGCTGACGACCGACAGATACGGCACGGGGCCGGTGGTTTCGGTTTCCAGATTGGCCTGAACGATCCGCGGCGCGTCCGCGTCGGACGAGCGGCGGGCGGCATAGGTGAAGGCGCTGCTGGAGCCCGACCGGCCGCCGAAGCGATAGAACAGGTGATCGCCGACCTGGGTCACGCGGATCAGGCTGTTTCGCCACTGCGGCGCGACAGCGGTCGTGTGGAAGTGGGTGGCGTTGCCGACCTGGCCGTAGACCGAGCCGGACAGGGCTGCCGAAGCGATGTCGCGGGCCCGATCCCAGGCGGCGCGATTCACGCCGCCGCGCATCGAGCCGTTGCAGGTGAAGCTGAACTGGCAGCCGGTGCTGCGACCGGCGCCCTGGAAGACCACGCCGCAGACGCTCTTGGGGAAGGCCGGGTGGCGGACGCGGTTCAGGACCACTTGGGCCACGGCGCGCATGCCGTCACGACCTTCGCCGCGGGCTTCATAATAGGCCGCCTGGGTCAGGCATTCGAGGTCTCGGGACTGTTCCAGCGCGCCACTCATGCGGAAGGGGCGGGCGGCGACGGTGGCCGCGTTGCTGGCCTGACGCAGGCCGGTGACCTGCGCGCCGCGAAGCTGCTCGAGGCGGGCGGTCAGGAGTTCGGTCTGGCGGTCGCGCTGGCTCGGGCCGGCGACAGTGAAGGGGTCGTGACGCCGGGCGATGGCCAGCGCGCTTTCGTCCAGTCCGCCGGCGGCGGCGATCAGGGCTTCCTCGGTGAAGCCCGCGGAGGTCGCGGATTCGATGCGTTGGGCCCGATCCTGAACAGCCGACGCCTTGGCCGCGGCGCCGCCCAGATAGGCGCCGCCGACTGCCAGTCCCACCAGAGCGCCGAACGCCGCCGCCGCCGTGCCGGGCCGGATACGGGCCACACGATCAACGGGCGATTTCACACGCGTCTGCGAGGAATTAGGCAAAGGCTCAGTCCTGTTCGGCAGGGCGCAGTGCCGCCCCCGGGTAGTCTTGCCGTCGGGCGATCCGGGATCGCGGTCCGACTGCAGCAGTTCCGATGTTCGGCGAACGGCCGGGCTTCGGAGGACGCGCCTTAAGCCAGCCGTTTGTGGCGCCAATGTGGTTGATTCGCAAGAATTGTGTGCGCCGCAACATAAGGTGTTAATCGCTGTGTATGCGCGTAAAGCCTTGTCCGATATGGAAGTGCAGGCGATCAGTTGATCATCGCTCTACTGTATTGAACGTCATGGGGTCTTCGTCACAATCCGGATGCCCGCCTTGCCCATGTCTTCGCGGGCGCGTTAGTCTAGTTTCAGCGCGGTCGCTTTCCTGAAAGGTAACTGGAGGGTGTGCGCGGGAACCCCACGGCCACGCTGACGTTTGATGCTCCGAACAGGAGACAAGAACATGCGCCGTATTTCCACCGTCCTCGCCGTCGCCGCCCTCGCTCTGGGAGCCGCGGCCTGCGGAACCACAACTGAACAGAAGGCCGCCACGGGCGCGGTCGCCGGCGCTGTCGTCGGCGGTCCGGTCGGCGCGGCGGTCGGCGGCGCCGCGGGCGCGGCCGTGGGTCACGCCGAGCGCCCGAACTGACACACTTGCGGCGGGGCGTGCATCGACGCGCCCTGCAAACCTTGCTTTCTGACCCTATATGGGGTTAGCGGACCCGCCCGGGGCTGAGCCTTGCTCGCCCCGGCGTACGCGCATCTGACAATCGATCAAGGATACGACGACCCCTCGCATGAGAGATCTGAAACAAACCGGCTTCAACGACCGCATCTCCGCCCAGAAGGACGCCAAGGCCGCCCTTCTCGCCAAGTTCAAGCCGAAGGCCGCGGCCCCGGACCCCGAATTCGACAAGCTCGCCGAAAAGCGCGCCGCCGAGAAGGAAGCCCAGCGCCAGCAGCACGAACTGGCCAAGGCCGAGCAGCGTCGCGAAAAGGCTGAGAAGGAAGCGGCGCGTATGGCCGCCGAACAGGCTGCGCAGGACGAGGTGGACGCCGCCAAGCGCGCCGCCCGCAAGGAGCGCAAGCAGCTCACCAAGGAAGAACAGAAGGCCGCCCGTGACGCCCGTTACGCGGCCCGCAAGGCGCGCCAGCGCTGATCTGACGACGCATATCCGCGACCGCCTTTCGTGCGGTCGCGGGCGTCACTCCGCTCCGGCGGGAACCTGTCCCAGAATTTCGGCCAGTTGCTCGCCCGAGTAGGGTTTGCGCAGGAAGGGCCATGGGGCGTCCGAAAGCGCCTCGTCCACATCCTCGCCGGCATAGCCCGAGGTCAGGACGATCCGCATGTCCGGCCAGTCCCGCGCGCACTGCCGCGCCAGTTCGATACCGGTCATGCCGCCGGGCATCACCACGTCGCTCAGCATCAGGTCAAAGCTTTCGGCCTTCAGCATCTCCAGCGCGCGCGGCGCGCTGTCGGCGGTGGCCACGTCCATGCCCATCGCCGTCAGCAGGTCCAGAGCGATGGCGGCGACCCCGGCGTCATCCTCGACCAGCAGGATCCGGCGCGCCGCCACCTTGGGATAGGGAGAGGTTTCGCGGGTCGCGGTCTCGACGTCCTCCGTCCGGTCCAGCGGCGGCAGGTAGAGGCGAATTTCCGTGCCCCGGCCCAGTGTCGAGGCGACGCGCACGCCGCCGCCCGACTGACGTGCGAAGCCATAGACCTGGCTGAGCCCCAGTCCGGTGCCCTTGCCGATGGCCTTGGTGGTGAAGAAGGGCTCGAACACCCGGGTCAGCACCTCGGGATCAATCCCCGACCCGTTGTCCGCGACGGTGACGCAGACGTAGTCGCCCGCGGCCAGTTCATGCACCTCGCCGGCCTGCACGGAGCAGGACAGCGTCTGGACGGTGATGCGACCGCCCTTGTCGCCCATGGCGTCACGGGCGTTGACGACGAGGTTCAGCAGGGCGGCCTCGAACTGGGACGGGTCCACGTGCACCCGGGCGCCGCCCCGCCGCAGCTTGAGCCGGAACTCGACCGCCTCGCCCACCGCGCGGCGCAGCAGGGGCTCGCTCTCGCGGATCAGGCCGTTGAGGTCCAGCGCCTCGGGGCGCAGGGCCTGACGGCGCGAGAAGGCCAGAAGCTGGTGGGTCAGGCCCTCGCCCCGACGTGCGGCGGCCAGAGCGGCCTCGCCCAGCTTCTTCTGGCGCGCCCTGTCGTCCGGCGAGCGCAGCATCATGTCCAGAGCGCCGATCACCACGGTCAGCAGGTTGTTGAAGTCGTGGGCGACGCCGCCGGTCAGGCGACCGACCGCCTCCATCCGCTGGGCGTGCATCAGGTCGGCCTCGGCCTTGGCCTTCTCGGCCATGGCCTCGCTGACGCGCTCCTCCAGAAGTTCGTTGATCCGCTTCAGGTCATCCTCGGCCTGACGCGCCTCGGTGACGTCGATGTTGGCGCCGACATAGCCCTGGAACTGACCATCGCCGTCGAAGCGGGGAATGCCTTCGCAGCGCAGCCAGCGACGGCCCAGCTGGGGGTGCATGACCTCCATGATCGCCTCGAACCGGTCGCGCTGCTCCAGCGCGGCGAGGAAGCCGGAATAGAAGGACTCCAGCCCGTTGGCGCTCATGATCCCGCGCCAGCTTTCGTGCAGGTCGGCGTCCTTCCGGACCCCGAAGAAGGTGCGGTAGCGCCTGTTGCCGAAGATGACCTGACCGGCCTCATCGGTCATCCACATATGGGCCGGGGCGCTGTCGGCGACCGTGCGGAACCGGGTCTCGGATTCCATCAGCCGGGCCTGCGCCTCGCGGATGTCCGTCACGTCGAAGGCCACGCCGACGAAGCCGATCACCTCGTCGTCGGCGTCGAGACGGGGGCGCGAGAAGGATTTCAGCCAGCGATGCTCGCCGTCATGGCGCAGGTAGCGGGCCTCCATCGAGAAGGGCTGGCCGGTGGCCTCGCCGGCGATGGAGTCGTGGATGATCCGTTCATGGTCGTCGACGTGAATGACATCCCGCCAGTCCGCCAGCCGGGCGTCGTCGTAGGAGCCGCCGTTGAAGGCGACATAGGCCTCATTGACGAACTCGCGCACCCGGTCGCGGCCCGTGACCCAGATCAGCACCGGCGCGGTGTCGGCGATGGCGCGGAAGCGCTCCTCGCTCTCGCGCACGGCCCCCTCGGCGCGGGCGCGCTCGATCTCGGTCCAGGTGCGGCCGGCCACCTCCTGCAGCAGCTCGGTCTCGGCGTCGGTCCACTCCCGCACGTCGGCGTCGTGGGCATAGAGGAAGGCGCGCAGGCGGCCGCCGCGGATCACCGGCGCGCGCATCAGGGCGCGGGTCTCCAGCCGCTCGAACACCTCAAGCGCGTCGCGGGTGCGAGGATCCTTGCGGACGTCGGCGATGCGGATCAGCCGCCCCTCCGCCAGGTCCTTGATCAGATCGGCGCCGAGGTCGGACAGGGCGAACTGGCCCTGGGCGCTGACGACGCCGGCGGTCCAGTCGCGGCTCATGGACACCAGGCCCCGGGCCTGATCGACCTCGCCATAGCCTACGCGATCCGCGCCGAACTCGGCCCCCAGCGACCGCTCGACCTCCGCCATGATGTCGTCGGGCGTGGTCAGGTCGCGCACACGGTCGGTCAGGCCCAGCAGGAAGCTCTGGCGCCGCTCCTGCGCCTCCAGGGCGTCGATGGCGGTGCGGGTGTCGGTGCTGTCGAACGACATGCCGACATAGCCCAGGAAGGCGCCGTCCGCGTCGAAGCGGGGGTTCACCGCCACCCGCATCCAGCGCCAGCTGCCGTCAAAGCGCCTGAAGCGGGCCTCGAAGCCGTAGGGGCGATGCTCGGGCCGCGCGACCTCCATTACCGCCTCGACCTCGGCGACGTCATCGGGGTGCAGGGTCCGGCGCCAGGTCGCGCCCATGACCCGTTCGGCCGGCTGTCCATAGAAGTCGACCAGCGCCGTGTTGACGAACTCGACCTCGGCGTTGGCGTTGGTCATCCAGACCGGGGAGGGCGCCGTGTCGGCCATCAGGCGGAAGCGGGTCTCGCTTTCCCGCAGCGCGGCCTCGGCGGCCTTGGCGGCGGTGATGTCCACCACCACGCCGATGAAGCCGATCAGGGCGCCGGCCGGGTCGGTCAGGGCGCGCAGGCTGGTCAGGGCCCAGACGATGGAGCCGTCAGGGCGGATGTAGCGCTTCTCGATCCGTCCTTCTCCGCCGTTGCGGGCGGCCTCCAGCGCGCGACGGGTGATGGCGACATCCTCGGGGTGGGTGACGTCGCCGGTGGTGATGCCGATTATCTGCTCCGGCGTCAGGCCCAGGATTTCGGCGAAGCGGGCGTTGGCGCTGATGATCTGGCCCTCAAGGCCGACGCGGGCGATCCCGGCCGACGCCTGTTCGACCATGGCGCGCAGTTCCTGCGTCGTCTCGCCGACGCGGGTGTCGGAGGTGCGCAGGCGCTGGACGGTGTCATCAAGGTTGCGCAGGGTCGAACGCAGCGAGGCGGCCAGAACGGTGCCGAACACCCCCACCACGATGAAGGCGCCGACGCCCACGGTCATCAGGTTGAAATTGCCCTGCAGCAGGCCTTCGAACTGCTGGCTGATGAACAGGGCGCCGAATATGCTCAGAATGATGGCGGCGTAGCCGGCGATCTGCCCGCCCCACAGCGCGGCGATCAGTACGGCGGGGATCAGCACGGTCAGGCCGGTGACGCTGCCGAACAGGGGCTGGAGCGCCAGTCGCAGCAGCAGGCCTATGGTGGCGCAGATCAGCCCCGTCAGGACGGCCTGAGCGGGCCGACCCGGCTGGGCGAGCGCGAGCTGTCTGAAGAACCGGTCCGCCCCCAAGGTGCGATCAACCCCCTGATCACGCTTTCTCTGGCGTGTCTGACTGCAACGCTATCCCGATAAAGGCGTTCCCGAACGCCGCATATATCCGTTCGTATGGTCAAGCTTTCCGTATGGCGGGCTTGGCCGTGGGCCTTGCGGCGCCTAACTGTATGCCTGCACGCGCTTCTATTCAGGACACCCAAATGACCGTGACCATCGACACCGGACTCAGCAAGACCGAACGCAACGACGTCGCCGAGGAGCTGACCAAGGTTCTGGCGGACAGCTTCGCCGTCTATCTGAAGACCCACGGCTATCACTGGAACGTCCGCGGGCCCGAGTTCTTCAGCTTCCACAACCTGCTCGAGCAGCAGTACCGCGACATCTGGACCGCGCTGGACGAGATCGCCGAGCGCATTCGCGCCCTGGGCGTTCTGGCCCCGCAGAGCTTCTCGGGCTTCGGCAACCTGACCTCGATCAAGGATGGCGATCCGGAGAAGGAGGCGATCCCGATGCTCAAGGAGCTGCTGGCCGATCACGACACCCTGATCGCCACCGCCCGCAAGGCCTTCGAGGTCGCGGACGCCGCCGGCGACGAGGCTTCCGCCGACCTGCTGACCCAGCGTCTGGCCGCCCACGAGAAGTTCGCCTGGATGCTGCGCTCGACCCTCGGCGGTCGCTAGGATTTGATAGAACGGCGCTTTTCGGTCAGAAAAGCGCCCCTGTTCGGGGGCATGGGTTTTGCTCCGGCCCCCGGACCGGACGCCTTGGAGACGGAAGCTGGATCAGCAGACCTGGACGTCAGTGATGAAGGGAGCGCGCCGGTTCGCCACCGCCGCGCCCGTCGTGCTGGCCGTCTTCGGGGTCGCCATGACCGCCTCCTCCACCACCCGTCCCGAGATCGACCAGCGCGTGGACAATGTCCGCCGGCTGACGGGCGGCGACCTGTCGGACAAGGGGCTGGCGGCCATCGTGGCGGGCATGACCCCGTCGCAGGTGTCGCTGGCTCGTCGACTGGATCCCTCGTCGCGCCTGCCCGAGATCTACGGCCTGACGCCGGGGTGGGAGAGCCTGTCGCTGGTCGGCAAGCCGACCCTCGGCTTCGGCGAGGCGGGCATGGACGCCCTGCGCCTCAACGCCGCCACGCCCAACGTCTCCAACCTGCTTCGCCCGGCCCGTCCGTTCGCCTTCCGCCCGGCCTCGGCCGAGGATCGTCGCCGGGCGATGCGCTGTCTGACGCAGGCCATCTATTACGAAGCCGCGCTGGAGCCGACCGAAGGGCAGGAAGCCGTCGCCCAGGTGATCTTGAACCGCGTGCGCGATCCCAACTACGCCAACAGCGTCTGCGGCGTGGTGTTCGAAGGCGCCGAGCGGGTGACCGGCTGCCAGTTCAGCTTCACCTGTGACGGCGCCCTGTCGCAGGCCCCGGTCAACTGGGCCTGGGAGCGGGCCCGCAAGGTGGCCGAGAAGGCGCTTTCCGGCCATGTGTCGCAACAGGTGGGGACGGCGACCCACTACCACGCCGACTATGTCCATCCCTGGTGGGCGCCGACGCTGAACAAGCTGACCCAGATCGGGGCGCACATCTTCTATCGCTGGAAGGGCGTCTACGGCGAAACCGCCGCCTTCCGGCAGGCCTATTCGGGCCGCGAGCCCCTGATCGACGAGGCGCGCTTCGCCCGTCCGCGCATTCAGTTGCCCAAGGCCGTCACCCTGGCCGAGGCCGATGCGGCGCTCGCCGCGGCGGCGGCTTCGGGACAGAGCGCCACCCGCACGGTCCAGATCGACGGCCAGACCCGCACGGTCGGGGTGGTGTCGCTGGGCGGTCGTCGTCAGGCGACGGCGGCGGACATCAGCAGCATCAACCAGCGTCTGGCGGCCTTCGAGGCTCCGGCGGCTCCCGCCCCTGCGCCGGCCACGCCCGCCCCGGCTGTTTCGGGCGTGACCCCGATGGCGGTCGAGGAAGTCGGCCGGCCGGGATCCTGACCCGGTTTCCCGCAATCGGCGCCCGTTGTGTTGCAACGCCCCGCGCCCCTCTGCATTAAAGTCGCACCAGAGGCGCACGGCGCCGCTTGAGGCCCCCGCGTGCGAGACAACAGGACAGGACTGACCAGCGCGGCCGAGCGCGAACGGATCGCGGCCCTTCGCGCCTACGGCGTCCTGCATACCCCGCCCGAGACCGAATACGACGAGATCGTCAGCCTGGCCGCCCGGCTGTGCGAGACCCCCATCGCCCTGATCAGCCTGGTCGCCGAGGACGAGCAGTGGTTCAAGGCCCGGGTCGGCCTGGACGCCTGTGCAACCGGCCGCGATGTCTCCTTCTGCGACCACGCCATGCGCGGCGACGGCATCATGGTGGTGCCGGATGCGACGCTGGACCCGCGGTTCGCCGACAATGCCCTGGTCACCGGTCCGCCGCACATCCGGTTCTATGCGGGGGCTCCTCTGGTCAGTCCCGAGGGGCAGCCGCTGGGCTCGCTGTGCGTGATCGACAGCCGTCCGCGTCCGCAGGGGCTGACCGACCTGCAGGCCCACGCCCTGACCGTTCTGGCCGGGCAGGTCGTCGCCCGGATGGAGCTGCGTCGCCTGTCGCTGAAGGACGCCGCCCTTATCCGCTCCGGCAATCAGCAGATCGCCGAGCATGAGGCGCGCGCGCTCAGCCGTGATGCGGCCGACGCCATGCGAGATGCGCATGATGTCGAACTGGCCGGCATCGCGCGTGAACTGGAGATCAGCGAGGCCAAGTTCCGGGCCATCGCGGACTCCCTGCCGCAGATGGTGTGGTCGGCGCTGCCTGACGGGTTCCACGACTACTACAATGCCCGCTGGTACGAGTTCACGGGCGTCCCCGCGGGATCGACCGACGGGGAAGCCTGGAACGACATGTTCCACCCGGACGACCAGAAGCGGGCTTGGACGGATTGGCGTCACTCGCTGGCGACCGGCGAGGTCTATGAAATCGAGTACCGGCTGCGTCACCGCTCCGGCGTCTATCGCTGGACCCTGGGTCGCGCCGTGCCCATCCGCGATGAAGCCGGAAAGATTTCCCGCTGGTTCGGCACCTGCACCGACATCGACGACCTGAAGCGGATGGAGCAGGCCAAGGAGCTGCTGAGCCAGGAACTGAGCCACCGCATCAAGAACATCTTCGCGGTGGTGTCGGCCCTGATCGCCCTGTCGGCGCGCCAGTTTCCGGAGGCCAAGGCGTTTGCGGCGGCGGTGCGGACGCGGATCAACGCCCTGGCCCGGGCGCATGAGTTCGTGCGGCCGCATACCGAGACCTCGCGCCCGCTGTTGGGAACGACGACCCTGCACGCCTTCCTGAACGACCTATTCCGACCCTACACCGATGCGGCCGGGACGGCCCGGATCCGGCTGACCGGGGATGACGCGACCTTTGATGATCAGGCGGCGACATCCGTGGCCCTGCTGTTCCACGAACTGGCGACCAACGCCGCCAGATACGGCGCCCTGTCGGTCGATGGCGGCCATGTCGATATGGAAACCCGCAACGAGGGCGACCGCTTCATCCTGATCTGGCGGGAGAAGGGCGGGCCGGCCGTGGAAGGCCCGCCCCAGCGCAGCGGATTCGGCTCCTCGCTGGCGACCCTGTCGGTCGAGGGACAACTGGGCGGGCGGCTGGAACGAAATTGGGACGCGACCGGTTTGAGCGTGGTCGCGGACCTGCCCGCAACCGCCCTGTCCAGACGCCGGGCGGCGCTGGGTGTCTGATAACCGACATTGGCGCGAAACCTGCAAGCCTCTTGCGCGTTCCGTGTGCGCGCTTCACACGCATGTTGAATAAAAAGAACTATCTCTCTGCCTGTCGCCATGACTGCCCGTATTCTGATCATCGAAGACGAAGCCCTTGTCGCCATGGAGCTTCGATTTGTGCTTGAGGACCTCGGCCACGAGGTCGTGGGCGTGGCCGCCGATGCCCGGACGGCCCGCAATCTGGTGCGCGAGACCGAGGTCGATCTGGCGCTGGTGGATATTCACCTCTCCGACGGCCCGACCGGCATCGAACTGGGGCGCGAGCTGGCGCAGGAAATGGGCGTCACCGTCCTGTTCATGACGGCCAACCCCGGCATGGTCCGCAACGGCGTGGCCGGCACGATCGGCGTCCTGACCAAGCCGGCGGACGAGCGCGCCGTCCAGAAGGCCGTCGACTATGCCCTGCGTCGCCGGGTGGGCGAACCGGTCGATCAGGCCCCGGTCGAACTGCAACTGTTCGGCTGACAAAGCCGTGAGGCGGCGGTTGCGGTCCCGCTGAACGGCCCCAGATTCAAGGCTCCCCGAAATGCAGGAGCCTCCCCATGCAGAAACGTCCCCTTGGCCGCAGTGGTCTTCAAACCGCGCCGCTGGTGTTCGGCGGCAATGTCTTCGGCTGGACCGTGGACAGGGACCGCTCCTTCGCCCTGCTGGACGCCTTCGTGGATGCCGGCTTCAACGCCATCGACACCGCCGACGTCTATTCGCGCTGGGCGGATGGCAATCAGGGCGGCGAGAGCGAGATCATCATCGGCGAATGGCTGAAGGCGCGCGGCAAGCGTGACGATGTCCTGATCCTGACCAAGGTCGGCTCGCCGATGGGGCAGCATCCGGATGATCGCACGGACCTGTCTGCGGCGTGGATCGAACGGGCGGTCGAGGACAGCCTGCGCCGCCTCCAGACCGATGTGATCGACCTGTACCAGTCGCACTGGCCCGATCCGAACACCCCGCAGGAAGAGACCCTGCGGGCCTATGATCGGCTGGTTCAGGCCGGAAAGGTGCGGGCCATCGGGGTGTCGAACCACACCGCCGAGGCGACCTCGGAGGCGCTGGCGATCTCGGCGCGCGAAGACCTGCCGCGCTACGAGACCCTGCAGCCGCACTACAACCTCTACAGCCGCAAGACCTTCGAGGGGCCGCTGCAGGATCTGGCGGTCGAACAGGGGCTGGGGGTGATCACCTACTACAGCCTGGAGAGCGGCTTCCTGACCGGCAAATACCGCACGGCGGACGAGGCGGCGGCGACCACCCGCGGCGCCGGGCTGAAGGACCGGTTTGACGAGCGCGGCATGCGCATTCTGGCCACCCTGCGCGGCGTGGCCGAGCGCAATGAGGCGACCCCGGCCCAGGTCTCGCTGGCCTGGCTGTTGACCCGCCCGGCGGTGGCCGCGCCGATCGTCAGCGCGACCTCGCTGGAGCAGCTGTCGGACATCCTGAAGGCGGCCGAGCTGTCGCTTTCGGCGGAGGATGTGGCGGAGCTGACGGAGGCGTCGGAGGACTGATCCTCCAATGGATCGGGGTCACCAGGCCCCGATCTTCTCCGCTTCCTTGTGCGAGATCGGATGGTGGGCCTTGGCGTGGTCTTCCTCGGCGAGGAAGCGCACGGCTTCCAGCGCGGCCATGCAGCCCATGCCCGCGGCGGTGACGGCCTGACGGTAGATGTCGTCGGTCACGTCGCCCGCGGCCCAGACGCCCTCGATGGCGGTGGCGGCGGTGCCCGGCTTCACGACCAGATAGCCGCCCTGCTTGGTCTCCAGCTGACCGGCGAACAGCTCCGAAGACGGAGCATGGCCGATGGCGATGAAGACGCCGTCGGCGGTCAGTTCGCGGGTCTCGCCCGTCTCGACGTTCTTCAGGCGCGCGCCGGTGACGTTCACGCCGCCGAAGCTGTTGGTCTCGCCCAGGATTTCATCGATGGCGTTGTTCCAGACCACCTCGACCTTCGGATGGGCGAACAGGCGGTCCTGCAGGATCTTCTCGGCGCGGAACTCGTCGCGGCGATGCACCACGGTGACCTTGCGGGCGAAGTTGGTGAGGAACAGCGCCTCTTCGACGGCGGTGTTGCCGCCGCCGACCACGATCACGTCCTTGTCGCGGTAGAAGAAGCCGTCGCAGGTCGCGCAGGCCGAAACGCCGAAGCCCTGGTATTTGGCCTCGCTCTCCAGACCCAGCCACTTGGCCTGGGCGCCGGTCGAGATGATCACCGTCTCGGCCAGCATCTCGGTTCCGCTGTCCAGCGTCAGCCGGAACGGGCGCTGCGACAGGTCGGCCTTGACCACGATGTCGTGGATGACCTCGGTCCCGACGTGCTCGGCCTGCTTCTGCATCTGCTCCATCAGCCAGGGGCCCTGGATGACGTCCGCGAAGCCGGGATAGTTCTCGACATCGGTGGTGATAGTCAGCTGACCGCCGGGCTGAAGGCCCGCGATCACGACCGGCTGCAGCAGGGCGCGGGCCGCATAGATGGCGGCGGTCCAGCCGGCGGGGCCGGACCCGATGATGGCGACGCGGACAGTACGGAGAGTGCTCATGGCGCCTATTTAGGGGCTGATTCCGGATTCCGGAATGATAGGCTTTGGCCGCGTCAAAAGGAGTCGGGGATGAAGAAGACCAACAGCGCGGCCTTCCTGCCGATCGGCATGGGGATGGGCGTCGCTATCGGCACGTCGGTGGGCGTCGCCACCGACAATATCGCGGTCTGGCTGCCGATCGGCATCGCCATCGGCTCGGGCTTCGGCGTCGCCATGATGGGCGCCGCCAACGCCAGGGCGAAGAAGGATGGGGCCGACGGCGGTGGGACCGTGGTTCCTCCGGACAGCCACCGCGATGGGTTCGATGGCGGCTCCGACGGCGGCGGTGATGGCGGTGGCGGTGGTGGCGGGGACTAACCCGCCGGCTCGCGGCTCCAGACCGCGAACCTGCACCCGACGGGCTCCAGCAGGACCCAGACCTCCCGATCCTCCGCACCCAGCGGGACCAGCGCGGGCACGCCGTCTATCGGGTTGATGACACGGTTGTATCGACGGAAGGGCCAGTCACTGAGCGGCTCGACTCCCTGGAATTGATAGGTCAGGCCCCTGACTGTCAGAGGACGACGGTCGAGATACCAGTCGCGCTGGCCCGCCGTGACCTCATCCGGGACCGAGAAGGCCGCTCCGCCGGGCGAGGGCGTGGCGTGCCACCAGATCTCGCCGTCGGGACGCCGGACGCCGACGTAGCGGTTCAAGGGGCCGGCCTGCGCCGTGCAGATCGATACCTGCGGGCGCGCCGCGTCTTCGGCGGAGATCTGCGGCAGGGCGAGGGTGGCGAGGACGAACAGCGTCAGCATGCCGATAGCTAGCCACGCCCGACGTCGGGCGTCGAGCTATCGGTTCCTGACCGCCAGCCTGTTCAGGACTTCCCGCGCCGCCCGGTCCGTCTCCGCCAGCGGCTCATAGCTCCAGCTGTCCAGCGTCCCGTCGAACGGCCGCGCCACGCCGCGCGTGCGCAGGTCGGCGTGCAGGCGGGCGAATTTGTCGGCGGGCTTGGTCGGAACCATGGGCAGGATGTGCACCGGCCTGCCAGTCGAGGCCGCCTCGGCGGCCATGTTGGCGCTGTCCTCGGTGACCAGGATGTGGTCGGCGTCGTGCAGGAAGGCGAAATAGGGGTTTGGACCCTCGCCGTCCCAGATCAGGCCCGGCAGGTGCGACAGGCGCGCGGTCATCGCCGCCTTCGCCGCCTCGGGCGTCCGGCGCGAGAAGGTCAGCATCAGCGAACCGCCCGCCGCCGTGACCGCCGCCGCGATCCGGTCGGCCAGTGCGGCGGCATGGACCTCGGGCAGGTCATGGGTGCGCGACTTGCCCCCGACCAGCACCGCCACGCGCGGGCGGGGCAGGGGCTCCAATCGGTCGCTGAAGGCTGCAGCGCCCTCCGCGAGACGGGCGGGTGAGATGCGATGTGGCGAGCCGGTGATCGACAGGACGTTCGGCCCCTCGATCCCGTCATGCTTCGGGGCGACGACCAGATCGTAGTCGCCGGTGCGCCAGCGTGGGTCCTGGGTCTGCACCACCAGCGTCTTCCCGCCGGACCGGCGCTTCGCCATCAGGGACAGGGGCAGGGTGGCGCGGCCGGTGGCGATCCACACATCGGGCCAGGCCTCGCCCGGCTTCGGAAAGGGGGCGTCAGCCGCCGGGTCCAGCATCCATTTCGCCTTCAGCGCCGAGGGCAGCTTCTCGAACAGCTTGCGCCATTTGACGCGAACGACGGTGATTTCAGACGGCAAAAGGCGCTGGAGGGCTTCCGCCAACCCCAGCGCCTGATTTTCCATGCCGATCCGGCCGTCCGAGACGACCCGGATCGAAAGCGGCTTCTGTGAGCCTACTTCCACTCGACCTTGAGGATCTCGTAGGCCTTCACGCCGCCGGGCGTGTTGACCTCGACCACGTCGCCGACCTCTTTCGAGATCATGGCGCGGGCGATCGGGGAGGCGATGGAGATCTTGCCCGCCTTCACGTCGGCTTCGTGCTCGCCGACGATCTGGTAGCGACCCTCTTCCTCGGTGTCCTCGTCGACCACGGTGACCGTGGCGCCGAATTTGACCTGCGAGCCCGACAGCTTGGAGACGTCGATCACCTGGGCGCGGGACAGCTTGTCCTCGATCTCGGCGATGGAGCCTTCGATCCAGCCCTGACGTTCCTTGGCCGCGTGATACTCGGCGTTTTCAGACAGGTCGCCGTGTTCGCGGGCCTCGGAAATGGCCGCGATCACGTTCGGCCGTTCGACCGACTTCAATTGCTTCAGCTGATCGTCGAGGACACGGTAGCCCTCGGCCGTCATCGGCACTTTTTCCATATGTCGTGAGTTTCTTGCTTCGCCCGGACTACAGAGACTACTCGGCACAGAGGTCGCTGGGCGCACGCGACCGGCCCAAGAGGGTAGGGTGTTCTGCCGAAAGGTTCAAGGGCGCGTGAGTGACGCGGTCTTTCGGCCCCTGAGGGCGTGAACCTGACGGATCAGGCTCCAGGCCAGCCAGGCGACCGCCGCCAGGCCCAGGGCCATGAACAGGCCGGATACCAGCAACACCCCGGCGGCGATGAAGGCCAGCACAAAGGCGAGGGCCGCGATCAGGGCGGCGACGATCTGGACGGTCTTCAGGCGCATGGCCCATTAACGTTTGGACCCGCGCCGGGTTTCCACCGGTTTCGCGCGCTGACGAAACCGTGTCCCGCATGTCGCATGGCCGACTCTGGCCCAGATCCGGCCTTACCTCGCTCAGGCGTAGGCGTACGGCCCGCCCCGCTCCAGCGCCCGCTGATAGGCCGGGCGGGCGTGGATGCGCTGCAGGAAGGCCGCCGCCTTCGGCATCCTGTCGCCGAAGGGCGCGCGCGAACTGGCGGCCTCAAGCGGGAAGCTCATCATGATGTCGGCGGCGGTGAAGCGCTCGCCGGCGAACCATTCGCCCTTGTTCAGCTCGGCCTCCCAGTAGCCCAGGTGGCTGGCGATCTGCGGGTCGATCAGGCTGGCGCCGACCTTCTTCGAAATCCCCTTGGCGATGGGGCGGATCAGGGCGGGCGAGCGCTGCGGGACCACGCTGAAGATCAGCTTCAGCAGCAGGGGCGTCATGGCCGAGCCCTCGGCATAGTGCAGCCAGTAGGTCCAGCGCCGGGCTTCGGGCGTGCCGGGCGCGGGCTTCAGCCCGGCGTCGGGGAAGGTCTCCAGCAGATACTCGACGATGGCGCCCGTCTCGGCCACGACGATGTCGCCGTGCTGGATCACCGGCGACTTGCCCAGCGGATGGATGGCCCTCAGCTCGGGCGGCGCCAGCCGGGTCTTCGCGTCCCGCTCATAGCGCTTCACCTCATAATCGACGCCCAGCTCCTCGAGCAGCCACAGCACGCGCTGCGAGCGCGAGTCGTTCAGGTGATGGACGATGATCATGGTCTGGCTCCTGTCAGCAGACCGACTGTGGGCGGTTTCCCTCACGTCCGTCCAGTGCCGTCGCACAAGACGATGGCGTCCGGCGCAAACCCCGCATAGCGTCGCCCGATGGCCGCGCTCCGACTCCGTTCCGCCCTGAAGTCCCTGAGCCTGTGGGTGATGATCGCCCTGCTGGCGGGCCTGTTCGCCGGCGCCGCCGCCCAGGCCTGGGGCCTGCCTGGCGGGGAGGGGACGGCGGCCGTCATCGGCTCGATCGGCACCCTGTGGCTGAACGCCCTGAAGATGACCATCATCCCGCTGGTCTTCGGCCTGCTGGTCACCGGGGTGGCCTCCATCGCCGACGCGGCGGCGACCGGGCGGCTGGCGCTGAAGGCGCTACTGGTCTTCGGCCTGCTGCTGCTGGGCGCGGTTACTTACGCCTTCCTCGCCTCCGAAGGCCTGCACCTGCTCTGGCCGATCAGCCCCGAGGGCGCCCGCATCCTGCTGTCCAGCGCGCCCGACGCCTCAACCGTGACCAACAGCGCCCACGGCGGCGGCCTGCCCGCCTTCCTGACCAGCCTCGCCCCGCCCAACGCCGTGCGGGCGGCGGCCGAGGACGCCATCCTTGGCATCGTGGTCTTCGCCATCGCCTTCGGCTTCGCCGTCACCCGGCTGGAAGCCCGGCTGCGGGCGCCGCTGGTCACCTTCTTCGAGGCGGTGTCCGAGACGATGATCGTCATCGTCCACTGGGTGCTGCTGGCGGCGCCGATCGGGGTCTTCGCCCTGTCGATGGGCGTGGGACTGAACGCCGGGCTCGGGGCGCTGGGCGTGCTGGGCCACTATGTGGCGCTGGTGGTCCTGGCCCAGGTGGGGCTGATCCTGCTGATCTACGCCGTGGTCGTGCCCTTCGGCCGCATCGGCCTGGCCCGTTTCGCCCGGGGCGTGGTCCCGGCGCAGGTCGTCGCCTTCTCGACCCAGTCGTCGCTGGCCAGCCTGCCGGCCATGGTCGAGCAGGCGCGCAATGCGCTGGGCGTGTCCACCGCGACCGCGGGTCTGGTCCTGCCGCTGGCGGTGGCGGTGTTCCGCATCACCAGCCCGGTGGCCAACCTGGCCGTGGTCATCTACGTCGCCCACCTGCACGGCATCCATCTGGGACCGGCCCTGTGGATCGTCGGCGGCCTGACGGCGCTGGCGGTGTCAGTCGGCACCGTGGGCCTGCCCGGTCAGGTCAGCTTCTTCGTCTCCATCGCCCCCATCTGCCTGGCCATGGGCGTCCCGGTGCAGGTCCTGCCCCTGCTGCTGGCGGTCGAGGTCATCCCCGACATCTTCCGCACCATCGGCAACGTCACCGCCGACCTCGCCGCCGCGCGGATCGTCGAGGGCCGGGACGCGGACGTGGACCCGGAGCCGGGGGCGGGGATCTAGGCGTGTTGTCTTGAGGGCGGGATGCCGAGGCCTCTTTTCGACCCGCTGCGGACGTCAGTTAGATTGGCGAAGGTAGCCGACGACATCTGGATAGCCGAATGCTCAGACGCGCTCTTTTTGCAATGATTGCTTTTCTCTCCGCCTGTCAGGGGATGGATGGCGATCCGATGTTGAGACCGGTGGGCGGATCTGATGCTCCAAACGTAGGCGGCCTATTCGCGAGCGGA
This sequence comes from Brevundimonas sp. GCM10030266, assembly GCF_042666595.1. NCBI lineage: Bacteria > Pseudomonadati > Pseudomonadota > Alphaproteobacteria > Caulobacterales > Caulobacteraceae > Brevundimonas > Brevundimonas sp. GCM10030266. The sequence goes on along the minus strand of NZ_JBHTCY010000002.1, from coordinate 516,506 downwards.
TACCGGATCGTTGATGAAAGAGGCGTAGGTTTTGACTGCGGACTCGGCTGCATCGGTGACGGTTTTGACGCAGTCTATTTGGGCACAGGAGAAACCGAAAACGGAGAAGAGTTAGCTCACTACGCCTGTCCTGGGATCAGGGGCGCGGAGTTGAAAGATTGGCGGTGTCGCAGGCTGCCTCATCCCTACGTGCCTAATGGTGGCTTCCGCCGCTAGGTCCGCCTTCCACCCATAGCAGGCCTGACGAACTACCGCTCAAGCGTTCACTCCATCGCCGCCCACGACATCCGATCCAGCGCCGCGGCCGCGCGCAGCAGCGTCGCCGCCTCCGCCGTCTGGCCCGCCGCCAGCAGGGATGAGGCGCGGCGTACAGCGAGGAACATGGCCTCGCGCGGGTGAACGGCGTCCAGGTCGAGGTTGTCTTCCAGCGACAGCGCCGCGATCGCCGGCGGCGGCGCATCGGCTCCGCCCCGCAGCGGCTTCAGGTCCAGCTTCGCGGCGATGGCGGCGCGGGTCCAGCCTTCGGCCCGCGCCTTCCGGCGCAGATTGGCCAGCCCGACATCGAACCGACGCGCACAGGACGGCCCGGACTCCCCGGCGATGAAGGCCTCGCGCACCTGCTTCCAGGTCTCCGGGCCGCGATATTTGCGAAGGCGATGGTGTTGCATGCCATCATCTTAAGCCGCCGATACGTCAGAATTGGTCGCATGGCGCCGCCGGGATTGCACGAAACTGCAGGGCGGAGGTCGCGGAACTCGCGCGCCGGGATAGCCGAAATCACCGCGAACTCACCTGTGCAACACGCGGCCGGTCACGGCGTCGCTATCGCTTCGAAAGGGGTTGTGGCGGGGCGCGCATAAATGCTCCCCTTGGCGCGAGAGGGGATCGAACCAGCCGATGAACGCGGACGCCGAAACGCTGACCGAGCGGGAGAAGGAGACCCTGCGTCTCCTCGCCAGCGGCCATGACGCCAAGTCGGTCGCGACCCATCTGGGCCTGTCGGTTCATACGGTGAACGAGCGGCTGCGCGCGGCGCGGCGCAAGCTGGGCGTCTCCAGCAGCCGGGCGGCCGCGCGCTGGCTGATCGAGGCCGAGCAGGACGACCCCAAATTTCCTGTAGACAAGAATTTGGGGGAAGCCACGGGCGTCGCCGGCGTGGAGAGGTCGGGGCGTACAGCAACCCGCCGGGCCCGTCTCTGGGCCCTGGGACTCGGAGGTCTTCTCATGTTCGCCATCGCCGTCGCCGCCCTCGTCATCAGCCTGACCGGGACCGGTTCGCCCGCGCCCGTCGCTTCACAGCCCGCCCCGGTCGCCACCCAGGCGGCCACGCCGGAGGTCGCGGAGGACGCGCTGTCCTGGCTCGCCCTGCTGGATAACAGCGCCTGGGCCGACAGCTGGCGGGCCGGCGGCGCGATGTTCAAGGCGCAGGTGACCGAGGCCGACTGGACGACGGCGGTCCGCTCCGCGCGCGAGCCCTTCGGCGCCGTCGTCTCCCGCAACCCGCAGAGCGCGGAACGCACCGCCAGCCTGCCGGGTGCGCCCGACGGCGAGTACTGGATCGTCCAGTATCAGACTGCTTTCGCGAACAACCCGAACGGCGCCGAGACCGTCGTGCTGGCGCGTGAAGGCGCGGACCTGAAGGTCATCGGCTACTTCGTTCGCTAAAGGGCGTGCTCAAGCCCTTCCCCTCGACGGGGGAGGGTTGGGTGGGGGTGGATGCAGGCTGCGTCAGGACATGGCGCGGGAGGCTTTATCGACCTCTCCGAACGCGCCTCCGACTGTCAGACCGGGCGCGCACCCCCATCCCCGACCCTTCCCCCCTCGAGGGGGAAGGGAGATCTAGTTCAACACCCACCACACCCCCGCCGCCACCGCGATCAGGTGCACGGCCACGGCCGCCCCCAGCAGCGTCCGGAACGGCTCCTTGCGGGTCTTGTGGCGCAGCAGGTGTTGGGCGAACCACGCGCCGATCCCGCCGAACAGGGCGGCCAGCAGCAGGGTGCGTTCGCGCACCCGCCAGTCGCCGTTGCGGGCCTGCGTCTTGTCGAACCCGAACAGGCCGAAGACGGCGACCTGAAGGACGGCCAGCACGATCAGCGCCTGATCGACGCGCGTGAGGCCGTCCATCGCCGGGTCAGGCGTAGTTCTGGATCGGGCGAACGTCGAGCTCGCCCGCCTTGATCGCCCCGATCGCCTGGGCGGCGGCCAGGGCCCCCGCGGCGGTGGTGTAGTAGGGGATCTTGCCCATCAGGGCGGTGCGACGCAGGCTGAAGCTGTCCTGCAGCGACTGCTTGCCCGAGGTGGTGTTGAAGACCAGCTGGACCTCGCCGTTCTTCATCGCGTCGACGATGTGCGGACGGCCTTCCAGCACCTTCTTCACATGCCCGACCTCAAGGCCCTGCTCGACCAGATACGAGTGGGTGCCTTCGGTGGCGATCAGGCTGAAGCCCTCGGCCAGCAGGGTCTTGGCGGCCTCGAGGATGAAGGGCTTGTCCTCATCCTTCACCGAGATGAAGGCGCAGCCTTCGGTCGGCAGGGTGGTGCCGCCGCCCAGCTGCGACTTGGCGAAGGCGCGGGCGAAGGCGGGGGCCATGTCGGCCTCGCCCTCGCGCTTCCAGTCCAGACCCATGACCTCGCCGGTCGAGCGCATTTCCGGCCCCAGAATGATGTCCACACCGGCGAAGCGGGCGAACGGGAAGACCGCCTCCTTCACCGCGATGTGGTCGTAGGGCTTGTCGGTCAGGCCGAAGGATTTCAGCGGCACCCCGGCCATCACCTTGGCGGCGATGGCGGCGATGGGCTGGCCGATGGTCTTGGCGACGAAGGGCGCCGTGCGCGAGGCGCGCGGGTTCACTTCCAGCACGAAGATGCGCGGCTCAGCGCTGTGCGGCTCCTCGATGGCGAACTGGACGTTCATCAGGCCGCGCACCTTCAGCGCCCGGGCCATGGCCTCGGTCTGGCGCTTCAGCTCGGCGACGGTCTCGGGGCGCAGCGACCACGGCGGCATCGAACAGGCGCTGTCGCCCGAGTGGACGCCAGCTTCCTCGATGTGCTCCAGCACGCCGGCCACGAAGACGGTCTCGTCGTCGCACAGGGCATCCACGTCCACCTCGGTGGCGCGGTTCAGATAGTGGTCGATCAGCACGGGATCGTCGCCCGAGACCTGCATCGCCTCGTGGACGTAGCGGTCCAGTTGCTCGCGGTCGTGGACGATCTGCATGCCGCGGCCGCCCAGCACATAGGACGGACGCAGGACGACCGGATAACCGACCTCTTCCGCCTTCTGCGCGGCTTCCTCGGCGCTGCGGGCCAGCCCGTTCGGCGGCTGCTTCAGGCCGATGTCGTGCAGCATCTGCTGGAAGCGCTCGCGGTCCTCGGCCAGGTCGATGGAGTCGACCGTGGTGCCCAGGATCGGCACGCCGTCCGCCTGCAGCGCATGGGCCAGCTTCAGCGGCGTCTGGCCGCCGAACTGCACGACCACGCCGATCAGCTCGCCCTTCGAACGCTCGACGTCGATCAGCTCCAGCACGTCCTCGGCCGTCAGCGGCTCGAAATACAGGCGGTCGGAGGTGTCGTAGTCGGTCGAGACCGTCTCGGGGTTGCAGTTGACCATGATCGACTCGACGCCGATGTCGTCGAACGCGAAGGCCGCGTGGCAGCAGCAGTAATCGAACTCGATACCTTGCCCGATCCGGTTCGGGCCGCCGCCCAGAATGATCGCCTTCTTCCGGTCCGACGGATTGGCCTCGTTCTGCGGGACCTGGCCCAGGGCGCCGGTCTCATAGGTCGAGTACATATAGGCGGTGGCGCTGGCGAACTCGGCGGCGCAGGTGTCGATGCGCTTGAACACCGGGCGGACCTCAAGGGCGCGACGGGCCTTGCGGACGTCGGCCTCGGTCTTGCCGGTCAGCTGGCCCAGACGCGCGTCCGAGAAGCCCTTGGCCTTCAGCTTGCGGAACTCGACCGCAGTGGTCGGCAGGCCCTGCACGACGACATGGCCCTCGGTGCGGACGATGTCGGCGATCTGGCGCAGGAACCACGGCTCGTACGAACAGGCGGCGTTGACCTCTTCCACGGTCAGGCCGTGGCGGAAGGCCTGCGCGATGACGCGGATGCGGTCCGGGGTCGGCACGCCCAGGGCGCGGATGACGGCGGCGCGGGCGCTGGCGTCGTCCTCGGCGCCGGCGACGCCCTCGATCTCGACTTCATTGAAACCGTTGAGGCCGGTCTCGAGACCGCGCAGGGCCTTCTGCATCGATTCCTGGAAGGTCCGGCCGATGGCCATGACCTCGCCCACCGACTTCATCGAGGTGCCCAGCAGGGGCTCGGAGCCGGGGTATTTCTCGAAGGCGAAGCGCGGGATCTTGGTGACGACGTAGTCGATGCTCGGCTCGAACGAGGCCGGGGTCACCTGGGTGATGTCGTTCTGCAGCTCATCCAGCGTGTAGCCGACGGCCAGACGGGCGGCGACCTTGGCGATGGGGAAGCCGGTGGCCTTGGACGCCAGCGCCGACGAGCGCGACACGCGCGGGTTCATCTCGATGACGACCATGCGGCCGTCCTTCGGGTTGATCGCCCACTGGACGTTCGACCCGCCGGTCTCGACGCCGATCTCGCGCAGGACGTTGATCGAGCCCGTGCGCATGCGCTGGTACTCTTTGTCGGTCAGCGTCAGGGCCGGGGCGACGGTGATCGAGTCGCCGGTGTGGACGCCCATCGGGTCCACGTTCTCGATCGAGCAGATGATGATGCAGTTGTCCGCCGTGTCGCGGACGACCTCCATCTCGTATTCCTTCCAGCCCAGCACCGACTCCTCGATCAGCACTTCGGTGGTCGGCGACAGGTCGAGGCCGCGCAGGACGATCTCCTCGAACTCCTCGCGGTTGAAGGCGATGCCGCCGCCGGTCCCGGCGAGCGTGAAGGACGGACGGATGACGGCGGGCAGGCCGACGAACTCCAGACCCTCCAGCGCCTCTTCCATCGAGTGGGCGGCCTTGGAGCGGGGGCTTTCCAGACCCAGCTTGTCCATGGCGTCGCGGAATTTCTGACGGTCCTCGGCCTTGTCGATGACCTCGGCCTTGGCCCCGATCATCTCGACCCCGTGGCGCTTCAGCGCGCCCGATTCCTCCAGCGCCAGCGCCGTGTTCAGCGCCGTCTGGCCGCCCATGGTCGGCAGCAGGGCGTCCGGCTTCTCCTTGGCGATGATCTTCTCGACGATCTCGGGCGTGATCGGCTCGATATAGGTCGCGTCGGCCACCTCCGGATCGGTCATGATCGTGGCCGGGTTGGAGTTGACCAGAATGACCCTATATCCCTCGGCCTTCAGCGCCTTGCACGCCTGAACTCCGGAGTAGTCGAACTCGCACGCCTGACCGATGACAATGGGGCCTGCCCCAATGATCAGGATGGACTTGATGTCTGTGCGCTTGGGCATGGCCTGAGGCTCTTCTTCTTGGGGGAGTTCAGTGGGTCACGACCGCGCACTCCCAGCCGTCGTAGTCGAGCTGGAAGGCCGCGGCCCAGGATTGCATCATGGCGGACACGGGCGCGAAGGCGGCCTCGTCCACGGGGATTGTCGTCTCCAGGACGGTCATGTCGTCCTGCCCCCGCGTCACGAAGCCGGCGCGCCGCGCCACCTCGTTCAGGTCGTCGTGGTCGCCCTCGCCATAGAAGTAGAAGAGGGTGTGCCGCGGGGTCACGCCGTTGTCGCCCTGTTCCGCCAGGGCCGCGCGCACGGCGGCGTCGCGTTCGTCATGACTGGCGTCGGAGGCGGACACGGGCGGGGGAGGCTCCTTGCGCGCGAGAACCCGGCGCAGGCGATTGCCGGCGCGGTTCCGTTCGGGTTGTCGGTTAAGCGGCCCGTCTAAAGACGCGTCGCCATCGGGACAAGGCGGTTTCTGCGCAAAGCGGGGGAGATCAGTGACGAAAGTGCGACATCAAGGCGCATTCAGGACGATTATCGCCCACGAGGATAGCGAGGCGCCGGAACTCGTGATGAGTATTACCTTTCTGTAATCGTTTTCAGTGGGGGATCACTGTGCACAATTCTACTCGTAAGCGTGAGTTTCGTAGACTCATCCTGTCGTCCGCGGCGGGCGTAAGCCTGCTCGCCGGCGCGGGTCTGGCCCAGGCCCAGGAGGCGGCTCCCGCGCCCCAGGACGAGGCCTCTTCGCAACTGTCAGAAGTCGTCGTCACCGGCACGCGTCTGCGTCTGCCCAACGAGACCCAGCCGAACCCGACGGTGTCGGTTACCGCTGAGTCGATCCAGTATTCGGGCGTGACCAACGTCACCGACCTCCTGACCGACTTCCCGGCCCTGGCGAGCTCGTTCAACTCGGTCGATTCCGCGGACACCGGCGGGCAGTCCTCGGCGGGGCTGAACCTGCTGGATCTGCGCAACCTCGGCACCCAGCGCACCCTGCTGCTGGTCAACGGCCGCCGCCATGTGGCCTCCAACCCGGGCTCGGCCTCCGTCGACACCAACACCATTCCCGTCGGCATGATTGAGCGGGTCGACATCCAGACCGGCGGCGCCTCGGCGGTTTACGGGGCCGACGCGGTCTCGGGCGCGGTCAACTTCATCATGCGCGAGCGCTTCGTCGGTGCCGACGTTCGGGCCCAGGTCGGTGGAACGCAGGACGGCGGCGGCGAGGGCTATTTCCTCACCGGTCTGTACGGTCGCAACTTCCTGAATGATCGCCTGAACGTGACCATCGCCGGCGAGTGGGCCAAGGACGAGGCGATCTCGGCCTTCGACCGCAGCTACACCCGCCCGGGCGAGCGTGAAGTGCTGGTCGGCAATCCCGACGATCTCGCGGACGATCCCAATGTGCCGGACAACGTCTTCTATCGTGACGTTCGCTATCCGGACACCTCGCGGGGCGGCTCGGTCTACACCGACCTCGACTTCGGTGACTCGATGTACGGCTTCGATTTCGAGGGCGCCGGCGGGGTGTGGCGGGACGGTATCGCGACCAGCGGCTTCCCGGTCATCGGCGGTTCGGGCACGCGTCTGGACGACTTCGTCGACGACCTGACGCCGTCCCAGGACCGCTACACCCTGAACACCACCGGTCGTTTCGAGCTGAACGACAAGGTCGAGCTGTTCTGGGAGGGCAAGTATTCGCGCATCGACACCGGCTTCAAGGCGCAGCCGACCTACGACTTCGGGTACGGCGCTTACGGCGGCTACCTGTACACTGGCCTGTGGACGGGTATCGACAACCCCTTCATGCCGACGGCGATCCGGGACGACGCCATCAACAATCCGGACGGTCTGGGCAATCCGGACAATGCCGAGGCGCTGGGTGTCGATCCGGGCGTGTTCGTCCAGCGGGACAATTTCGACTTCGGCTACACCGGTCGGGACATCACGCGTGAGACTTACCGCACCGTGCTGGGTCTGGAAGGCGAGCTGGACAATGGCTGGGCCTACGAGATTTCGTACGTCTATGGCCGCACCGAAACGGAATCGACCTATCTGAACAACCGGATCAATGACCGCTTCCTGGCGGCCATCGATGTGGTGCAGGGGCCGAACGGGCCGGTCTGCCGCAGCAACCTCGATCCGGCCTCTTACTTCAGCAACCCCAACATCGACCCGCGCGTCGGCGCGCGCACCTTCACGCCGGGCGCGAACAGCGGCTGTCAGCCGCTGAACATCTTCGGCGACGGTTCGCCGTCGGCCGCCGCCCTGGACTGGATCAGCACCGACTCGACCAGCTGGGACAAGATCGAGCAGAGCGTCCTGAGCGCCTTCATCACCGGCGACACCGAGCAGTATTTCAGCCTGCCGGCCGGGCCGATCTCGTTCGTGCTGGGGGCGGAGTACCGTCTGGAGAAGAGCCGTTCGACCGCTTCGGACATGCAACGCCTGGCCCAAGACGTGGCGGACGAACGTCCTGAAGGGGATGATCCGCTGCCCTATGACGTGACCTGGGAAGGCGCCGGTCGCGACAGCGGTGGCGAGTTCGACGTCGCTGAAGTCTATGGCGAGGTCTCGCTGCCGCTGCTCAAGGATCTGCCGTTCGCGCAGGACCTGCGTCTGGACGCCGCCTACCGCTACTCCGACTATGAAACCGCCGGCGGCGCCGAGACCTGGAGCTTCGGTCTGCGGTATCGTCCGACCGACTGGCTGCTGATCCGCGGCACCCGCGCCCGCGCGGTCCGTGCGCCGAACATCGGCGAGTTGTTCCTGCCGCAGGTCCAGACCAACGCCCTGCTCAGCGATCCGTGTGACGCCGACAACGTCAATCTCGGTTCGGACCTGCGGGCGGCGAACTGCGCTGCGGCGCTGACGGCGGCGGGCGTGGCCGATCCGGCGAACTTCCAGAACACCAGCTCCGGCTCGATCCAGGGGCTGGTCGGCGGCAACCCGGACCTGGGCGTGGAGACGGCGAACACCGTCACCTACGGCTTCTCGTTCACGCCGCAGCAGTGGGTTCCGGGTCTGTCGGTCTCGGTCGACTACTATGACATCGAGCTGAACAACGCGATCCAGACCTTCTCGGCGCAGACGATCGTTGACCAGTGCTACGACCTGCCGACCGGCAACCAGTTCTGCGATCTGGTCAGCCGTCGCAGCGCGCCGGGCAATGGTCAGGGCTTCATCGACTTCTTCGAGCAGTTCGCGATCAACGTCGCCAGCTATGTGACGGAAGGCTATGACTTCACCGTCCGCTACAACCTCGACCCGGCCGATTTCGGCGTCGAGCGTGACATCGGCACCTTCTTCCTGTCGCTGGCCGGCACGAAGCTGGAGGAGTTGGCCTTCACGGAGCTGGACACCCCGGACAACCAGCTCGGCTTCCCCGGCGCGCCGGAGTGGGCCATCGCGGCGGACGTGACCTGGAACTGGCGCGACTTCGCGGTGAACTATGGCTACTCGTTCCTGGACGAGACGTATCGCGTCGATCCGGTGACCCTGGCGGCCGAGCCGGACTACGTCGAAGAGCAGTACCGCATGTACTCGGCCCGCCATCGTCACGACATCCAGGCGCGCTGGAACGTCAATGACGACGTGACCGTCTATGGCGGGATCAACAACTTCACCAACCAGGAGCCGGATCGCGGCAGCTTCTCGCTGCCGATCGGTCCGCAAGGCCGGTTCTTCTACGCCGGCGCCACCCTGCGGTGGGGTCAGTAAGACCTGACGACACGTCAGAACGGGAAGGGGCGGCGCCACAGGCGCCGCCCTTTTTCGTTGCCGCTCAGGCCCGTTCGGCGATCCAGTCAGGCAGATCGTCGATCCGTTCCAGCGCGCCGTAGCGGGCGTGCCCTTCCGGCGCGTCGGCCAGTTCATGGGCCCAGGTGATGGCGTAGGGGATGTGAACCCCGAAGGCGCCGGCCTCCAGCGCGGGCAGGACATCCGACTTCATGGAGTTGCCGACCATCACCGCCTCGTCCGCGCCGGTGCCGTGGCGCGAGAAGATGTGCGTGTAGGTGTGGACCGTCTTCTCGGACACGATCTCGACCGCCGCGAACAGTTCGCCCAGCCCCGACGCGGCGACCTTGCGCTCCTGATCCATCAGGTCGCCCTTGGTGATCAGCACGAGGCGGTATTTCTCCGACAGGGCGGCCAGCGCCTCGTCGACGCCGGGCAGGGTCTCGACCGGATGGGCCAGCATTTCGCGGCCCGCCGCCAGGATCTCGCGCACCACCGAAGGCGGGGCCTCGCCGCCGGTCAGCTCCATCGCCGTTTCGATCATGGACAGGGTAAACCCCTTAACCCCGTAGCCGTAGAGCCGCAGGTTGCGGCGTTCGACCTCGGCCAGCCGGGCCTCGATCGTGTCGCGGTCGCCATGCTGTGACAGCAGGTCCGCGAACCGGTCGTGGGTGAGCCGGAAGATGGTCTCGTTGTGCCAGAGAGTGTCGTCGGCATCGAGGCCGACCGTGGTGATGTTCATGGCCGCTCCCTGAACCGAATTCGCGTCCTCGTCGAGCGCGTCGGCGCCCGGGCGTTAATGATCAATGCCGTGCTGACCATGTTTGTCAGGGATATCTTCGCGAACCGGGCACAGGCTGGTTCCTCGGACAAGGACCGGGGGGCACGCAAGGAGCCGGTCATGATGGGTAATCCGACGGGGCGGCGCGGGCCGCCCGACGGATCGGCGTGGAGCGACAAGCCGCTTCCGTCGGACGAACAGACAGAGCCACGGCTGGACGCCATCCTGCCGCTGGAGCGACGGGCCTACGCCACGCCGTATGAGAGCCTGACCTTCCAGATGGTCACGCGGGCGGGGCGCGAGCTGACGGTCACCCTGGCCGCGCAGCCGGTGTTCGATCTGGCGCGGTCAACGCCGGTCAGCCGTCGCATCCGGCGCACGGTCCGGCATTCGGGCGGCGAGCGCGCCCTGACCGGACTGGGGCGCAAGGCGCTGGAGCCGGCGGATCTGCAGCGGATCGATCTGCAGAGCCTTCATCAGGGCCTCGATATGCTGAAGCTGGGCGAGAACGAGAGCGGCGTCCTGCCAGCCTTCTGGCGCACGGTGGCGACCAGTCGGGGGCGGTTCTCCCTGCTGTGTACGGAGATGCAGCATGACCGGCCGGGCGTCCTGCTGGTGGAAGTCATGGGCGGGCTCGAGCAGGCGTCGCCGGAGGCGGTCGAGGCGGCGATCAGCCATTTCGAAACCCGGCGGCAGGGCGCGATCCTGCATGTGTCGCCGGACATCGGGGCGGTGCGGCGGATGGCGGCGGTGAAGCCGCGCTGCCTGTCGCTCGACTTCGCGGGGGTCATGCATGACAACGCCCGCGATTGGGCGCAGGCGGCGATCCTGATCGGGGCGGCGCGCGAGGTGAGCGACCAGGTGATGCTGCTGAACCTTCGACCGGATCGGGGGCTAGCCGCGCATCAGGCGGGCGCGACCCATGCGGTCTTCGCCGGGATGGACGTCCTGACCGTCTGAGGCCGCGGTTGACGGAAGGGGCCGTGAGGGGGCACCTGCGCCCATGAGCCAGACCGAACACTCCATTCCCCTGCCCGAAGACCCGCTGGCCGACCGGCACAAGCTGGGCTGGGGGCTGGCCGCGCTGGTGGTGGCCGGGAACATGATCGGGTCGGGCCTTTACCTGCTGCCCGTCAGCCTGGCCTCGACCGGAAGTTCCAGCCTGATCGGCTGGCTGGTCGCGGCGGTCGGCGCATGCACCCTGGCGCTGGTGTTCGGCGCGCTGGGCCGGGTGGCGCCCAAGGCGGACGGCCTGTCGGGGTTCGCGGAGAAGGGGCTGGGCCGGTTCGCCGGCTTCCAGGTTTCGCTGGCCTTCTGGATGGCCTGTCTGGTCGGCAACGTCGCCGTGGCGGTCGCGGCGACCGGCTATCTGGGCTTCTTCTGGCCGGTGCTGAAGGATCCGGTGGCGGCGACCCTGTGCAATCTCGGCCTGATCTGGATCGCGACCCTGGCGTATATCGTCGGCGCCCGGACCGCTTCATGGCTGGCGGCGGCGGCGCTGGTCATCGGCCTGATCCCCATCGTCATCGCGGTGGCGGCGGGCGTGACCGCCTTCGAGCCGCAGGTCTTCGCCGCCTCGTGGAGCCCCTCGGGCGAGCCGCTGCTGAAGACCGTCCCCGCCTCGCTGGCCATCATCTTCTGGGCCTATCTGGGCGTGGAGAGCGCGGCGGCCCTGTCGCACCGGGTTCGCCATCCGGCGACGGATGTGCGTCGGGCCTCTGTCGCGGGCGCCCTGCTGGCGACCGTCGTCTATGTCGCGGCGACCGTGGCGGTGTTCGGGGTGATCCCGGTCGCCCAGCTGGCCGATTCGACCAGCCCCTACGCCGATCTGGCGGCGCGGGTGTTCGGCGGCTCCATCGCCGGCGTCGTCGCCGTTTGCGCCATCGTGAAGACCCTGGGCACCATCGGCGGCTGGACCATGATGGGCGGCGAGACCGCCCGCGCCGCCGCGCAGCAGGGCTATCTGCCCTCCGGCTTCGGCTCGACGACGAAGACGCCGATGGTGACGCCCCTGCTGGGCGCGGCCTTCATGAGCGTCATCGCGGTGCTGTCGGGGCAGCCGACGCTGGGCGGCCAGTTCGGCATTCTGGTCGGCGTGACCTCGGTGCTGACGCTCAGCATCTATGCCGTCTGCTCGTTGTCGCTGTTCCGGCTGGCGAAGACGCCCGGGGCGCGGATCATCGCCGTGCTGGGCCTGCTGTTCGCGATCGCCGCCGTGGCCGCCGCGGCCCCCGGATACATCCTGCCGACGCTCGGTTTCGTGGTCCTGATGACCGTCGCCTGGTTCGTATTCCTGAGAAAGTCGGGATCACGCGTTGACCCTGAGGGCAGGGGGGCCTAACCACCCCGCCGTTTGTTCGCCGGATAACGGCTTTACGGAGCGCGCCATGACCCAGACCCTTCTTCCCGGCGTCACGGGCGTTCTGGCGCTGGCGGACGGTACGATCTTCCAGGGAATCGGCTGCGGCGCGACGGGCGCGGCGCTGGGCGAGGTGGTCTTCAACACCGCCATGACCGGCTATCAGGAAATCCTGACCGACCCGTCCTACATGAGCCAGATCCTGGCCTTCACCTTCCCCCACGTCGGCAATGTCGGCGTGAACGTCGAGGACATCGAGCAGATCGGCGGCGGGTCTGAGACTTCGGCCAAGGGCGCGATCTTCCGCGACGTGCCGACCGACCCGGCCAACTATCGCGCCGAAAGCGACTTCGATGGCTGGATGAAGCGTCGCGGCGTGGTCGGTCTGGCCGGGATCGACACCCGCGCCCTGACTGCGCGCATCCGTGACACGGGCGCGCCGCACGCGGTCATCGCCCACGATCCGGACGGAAACTTCGACCTTGAGGCGCTGGTCGCCGAAGCGAAGGCCTGGACCGGTCTGGTCGGCCTCGATCTGGCCAAGCCCGCTTCGACCCTGCAGGCGTTCGAGTGGGATGAGGGCCTGTGGGACTGGCCGGAAGGCCACCCGCGCGTCGAAGCCGCCGACAAGACCGTGGTGGTCATCGACTACGGCGCGAAGCGCAACATCCTGCGCGCGCTGGCCTCGACCGGCGCGAAGATCACCGTGGTCCCGGCGACCACGACCGCCGAAGAGGTTCTGGCCCGCAACCCGGACGGCGTCGTCCTGTCGAACGGACCGGGCGACCCGGCCGCCACCGGCGAGTACGCCGTGCCGGAGATCAGGAAACTGGTCGAGAGCGGCAAGCCGGTGTTCGGGATTTGTCTGGGCCACCAGATGCTGGCGCTGGCGCTGGGCGCCAAGACCGTGAAGATGGACCAGGGCCACCACGGCGCGAACCATCCGGTGAAGGATCTGACGACCGGCAAGGTCGAGATCGTGTCCATGAATCACGGCTTCACCGTCGACCGCGACAGCCTGCCGGACGCGGTGGAAGAGACCCACGTCAGCCTGTTCGACGGCACCAACTGCGGCATTGCCCTGAAGGGCAAGCCGGTGTTCAGCGTCCAGCACCACCCGGAAGCCTCGCCCGGACCGACGGACAGCCTCTACCTGTTCCAGCGCTTCGCGGACTCGATGAAGTAGGCGGGGCTGCTCCCTCCCCATGCAGGGGAGGGAGAATCCTATTCCAGACCGAACCGCACGGCGACGCTGACCAGGGCGTTCTCGCCGTCGTGCGAGCGCATCAGCACCGAGACATAGCGGACCTGACCCAGCGGGCGGCCCGAGGCGGAGGCGATGGCGTCCGCCTGCGCACGCGCGCGGGCGACGGCGTCGGCGGTGGCGGCGTTCCAGACCGCCTCGCCCGGATCGCGGGCGGTATCGAGGCCCAGCAGCGACAGGAAGGGCTGCATGGCGCCCAGGTTCATGCCGTTCAGGCTGTCGTCCAGATCGGTCACGCCGGCGTCCACTAGCGCGTCGATAAAGCCGGGCAGGCGGGTCTCGTTCGGGCGGTCGATCTTGACCTGCACCGAGGCGGTGACGGTGCGGGCGGGGGCGGCGTCCGCGCCGGTGTCGGCAGTCTCCACGGCGGCTTCGACGGCATCGGCGGCGGCGTCCGCGGCGGCGCCTTCGTTCAGGCCGGACCAGTCGATGGCCGCGAACTCGTCGGCCTCGGAGATGCTGTAGGACGTGGCTCCGACCTCGATGGCGACATCGAAATTGTTGGCGGCGGCGCGGACGCGCTCCAGCTGGGCGTTGCGGTCCGCCACGGCGGCGGCGGCGGTCGCGCCCTCGCCCTTGATGGTCAGGGTCAGCGGCAGGCCGTTGGAGTGCGGCAGGGGCGCCTTGCCCTGGGCGGTGACGAAGACGCCGGGCCCGCCGGTCATCGATTCCGCCATGCTCTGGCCGAACTGGTCGACGGCGGCGGCGACCGGGCCGGCGATGTCCTGGGCGGCGACGGGCGTGGCGAACAGGACGGCGGCGATGGCCGTGGCGGCGAGTTTCATGGCTGGTTTCCCCCTCAGCGATGTGCGGGAGAGAACACCGGTCCGGGCCCGGCGCCTAGTCCCCTGATGGGGGCGAGGCGTCGCAGCAGGCGTCAGGGCAGGGCGAGGAAGCCGGCGTCGCCGCGCAGAGCGCAGGCCTTGCGGATCGCCACGGGGGCGGCGTGCAGCCAGTAGTCGGCGTCGTCGGGCCGGTTGTTGCGCCGTCGTTCTTGTCCGCGCATCCGCCGGAGGGCGGCGTTCTCGAGCAGCCGGGCGTGCAGGGCGCGGGGCGAGACGAACGGGACAGCGGGGGAACCGGGGACGGCGACGGCGTCGGGGCCTTTGGGCTCCACCGCCGGACGGGCGATGGCGATGAACATGGGAAGGCTTTCAATCCTGGAACGTCGCCACAGCGTCCGCTGCGATGCCGTCGAAGACCGTCCTGTTTCTGGGACAGTTGCGTGGATAATCCACAAGACCTGTGGATAGTTCCTCGAAATTATGATTTGAATCAGACGCTTAAGGTCGCCGTTTCGCCTTCTTGGTTAATGAAAGGTAAATCGCCGCCATTGGCTGAGTCGCGCGCTATAAGGCGACGGTGCGCTTTGACGATCGCTTCATCGAGGAACTGAAGGCCCGCCTTCGCCCGTCCGACGTTATCGGGCGGTCGGTGAAGCTCAAGCGTCAGGGACGCGAGTTCGTCGGGCTGTCTCCCTTTTCGAAGGAGAAGTCGCCGTCCTTCTTCGTCAATGACGACAAGGGCTTCTTCCACGACTTCAGCTCGGGCAAGCACGGCGACGTCATCAGCTTCCTGCAGGAGACGGAGCGGCTGACCTTTGTCGAGGCGGTGCAGCGGCTGGCGGCCGAGGCCGGGATGCAACTGCCCGCCGAGGACCCGCAGGCGCAGGAGCGCGAGCAGAAGCGCCAGGGCCTGAACGACTGGATGGACCTGGCCCAGAAATGGTTCGCTGCCAATCTGCGCCGATCCCCGGGCAAGGCGGCGCGGGAGTATCTGGAACGACGCGGCTTGCCGGAAGACCAGTGGGAGCGCTTCGGTCTCGGCTACGCGCCCAATGATCGCGAGGGGCTGAAGCAGGCCCTGATCCAGCGCGGGGCCAAGCCCGGCGATCTGGTCGAGGCCGGGATGCTGATTTCGCCGGAGGGGGGCGGCCAGCCCTATGACCGGTTCCGCGACCGGCTGATGTTCCCCATCCTCGACGCGCGTGGCCGGATCGTCAGCTTCGGCGGCCGGGCGATGAACCCGGACGACCGGGCCAAATATCTGAACGGGCCGGAGAGCCCCCTCTTCCACAAGGGGGCGACCCTTTACGGCCTGCCGGAAGCCCGTCGCATCCTCGGCGCCGCCTCGCGGGGCGAGCAGGGGATCGTGGTGGTCGAGGGCTATATGGACGTGATCGCCTGCCAGCGCGCGGGCATCCCGGCGGTGGCGCCGATGGGCACCGCCCTGACCGAGGAACAGATGGAGCGGCTGTGGCGCGTGTCGTCCGAGCCGGTGCTCTGCTTCGACGGCGATGCCGCGGGTCGCCGGGCGGCCTATCGCGCCGTGGACCGCGCCCTGCCGCAGCTGAAGCCCGGCCGCTCCTTCCGCTTCTGCCTGCTGGATGGCGGGCAGGATCCGGACGACATCCTGCGGGATCGCGGCGCCCCGGCCCTGCGGCAGGCGATTTCCGAGACCAGGCCCTTCGCCGAGGTGCTGTTCCAGAAGGAGGCGGAAGCCGAACCGCTGGACACGCCCGAGCGGCGCGCCGGCTTCAAGGGGCGACTGCGCCAGCAGGCCTCGGCCATCCAGGACAAGGACCTGGCCGAGCAATACCGCCGGGAAATGTTCGAGCGGTTCGACGCCGCCTTCCCGTCGCGCCGTCCGCCACAGCCCCAGTCCGGCGGTCAGGGTTACGGGCAGGGCGGGGGGCGTTTCCGCGGGCCTCCGCCGAAGCTGGGCCAGACCGCCGAGGGCGCCCAGGCCATGCAGTCGCTGAGCCGCGCCATCGAGCCCGTCGCCGCTGCACTGGCCCACGGCGCCATCGATGATCCCGAGCGGATGGATGACCATCTGGAGGCGATCGCCGCCCACGGTTTCGGCGATCCGTCGCTGAATGGACTGGCGCAGGAGATGGTTCGGCTACGCTTCTCGGGGCAAGACCTTGACTCTGCGGCTCTCCGTCGCCATCTGGCGCAATCGGGTCATGACGTCTTGATGCGCGAGGTCGAGAAGGCGGCGGCAAAGTCCGGCGCGCCTTTCCTGGCTGCAGACAAGCCCCTCGGCGAGACGAGGATCCGATGGTCGCAGGCGTTTGATGCGTTAACCCGTGTCGCCGCCCTGGAAGACGCCCTGTCTTCGGCGCGTGGCGTGCCGGGGCAGGACGAGGCGTTCCGCCGGCTGAAGGCCGAGCGGGATGCGTTGCGTCGTGCGATCAAGACTGGAGAAATTTGGGAAGACGGAACGAGTTCGTAACCAACGAGCTCGACACACGTTGTATTTGGCGGCGGGCCTGATCAGCCCTCCACCCGGAGAAGAGACTGTATGAGCGCCCAGACCGAGACGCAGGAAGCCGAAGTTCAGAGCGACGGCCCGCTGCTCGACCTTACCGACGCCGGCGTCAAGAAATTCATCAAGCAAGCCAAGGCCAAGGGCTATGTGACGATGGAGGAGCTGAACAAGGTCCTCCCGTCCGAAGAGGTGACCCCCGACGCGATCGAGGACACCTTGGCGATGCTGTCCGAGATGGGCGTGAACGTCGTCGAGGCCGAGGAAGACGCCGAGCAGAAGGACGGTGAGGGCGGCGAAGTCGCCGAGCGCGCCGAGACCTCTGTCGCCGAGACCCCGGCCAAGGCCGCCTATGACCGCACCGACGACCCGGTGCGCATGTACCTGCGCGAAATGGGCTCGGTGGAGCTGCTGTCGCGCGAGGGCGAAATCGCCATCGCCAAGCGGATCGAGGCCGGCCGCGATGCGATGATCTCGGGTCTTTGCGAAAGCGCCCTGACCTTCGAGGCCATCATGGTGTGGCGCGACGAACTGGCGAACAACCGCATCCTTCTGCGCGAGGTCATCGACCTGGACGCCACCTACGGCGTCCTGAACCCCTCGTCCCTGCCGCACAACCAGCCCCCGGCCGGCGAAGCGGCTGAGGAGGAAGAGGAAAAATCCGGCGAGGAGAAGCCGGAGGGCGACGACGATGACGACGACTTCGATGACGGCGGCGGCATGTCGATCTCGGCGCTGGAAGCCGAGCTGCGCGACGGCGTCATGGAAGTGCTGGACGCCATCGCCTCGGACTTCGGCGGTTTCCGCAAGCTGCAGGACAAGCTGGTCGAGGCCCGCCTGAAGGGCGAGGTTCTGACCGCCAAGGACCAGAAGGCGTACGACACCCTGACGGCGACCATCTCGGGCCGCCTGAAGACGATGAAGCTGAACAACAACCGCATCGAGGCGCTGGTTGAGCAGCTGTACGCGATCAACAAGCGTCTGATGGGTCTGGAAGGCCGCCTGCTGCGTCTGGCCGACAGCTACGGCATCTCGCGTCCCGAGTTCCTGAAGGCCTATTTCACCAAGGAGCTGGACCCGAACTGGGCGAACGACGTCAAGGAAATGGGCGTCCGCTGGACCAAGTTCAGCGACAACGAAGCCAGCCAGATCGCCTCGATCCGCGCCGACGTCGCCGCCGTGGCGACCGAAGCCGGCCTGCCGATCGACGACTATCGCCGCATCGTCCAGACCGTGCAGAAGGGCGAGCGCGAGGCCCGTCAGGCCAAGAAGGAAATGGTCGAGGCCAACCTGCGCCTCGTGATCTCCATCGCCAAGAAATACACCAACCGCGGCCTGCAGTTCCTGGACCTGATCCAGGAGGGCAACATCGGCCTGATGAAGGCGGTCGACAAGTTCGAGTACCGCCGCGGCTACAAGTTCTCGACCTACGCCACCTGGTGGATCCGTCAGGCGATCACCCGCTCGATCGCCGACCAGGCGCGCACCATCCGCATCCCGGTGCACATGATCGAGACGATCAACAAGATCGTCCGCACCAGCCGCCAGATGCTGCACGAGATCGGCCGCGAGCCGACCCCGGAAGAACTGGCCGAAAAGCTGGCCATGCCGCTGGAGAAGGTGCGCAAGGTCCTGAAGATCGCCAAGGAGCCGATCTCGCTGGAAACCCCCATCGGGGACGAGGAAGACAGCCACCTGGGCGACTTCATCGAGGACAAGAACGCCGTCCTGCCGATCGACGCCGCCATCCAGTCGAACCTGCGCGAGACCACCACCCGCGTGCTGGCGTCGCTGACGCCGCGCGAGGAGCGGGTCCTGCGCATGCGCTTCGGCATCGGCATGAACACCGACCACACCCTGGAAGAGGTCGGCCAGCAGTTCTCGGTGACGCGCGAGCGGATCCGCCAGATCGAGGCCAAGGCCCTGCGCAAGCTGAAGCACCCGTCGCGGTCGCGGAAGCTGCGGTCCTTCCTGGATAGCTGAGACTGACGAAGGGGCGGTTCGAAAGAGCCGCCCTTTCTCTTTGCGGACTCGCTGTGTCGTGATCCCCCGCTCCCGCAAATCACCCTAGCGTCCGGCCCATGCGCGCCCTTCCGCCGATCCTGACCGTCGCCCTGCTGCTGGCGAGCTGCAGTCCGATGCTGCCCGAGCGGCGGCCGACGACCGCCTATCCGACACCCTATTCGCCCACTGAGGCGCCGCTGGTCGGGGCCCTGATCGATCAGCCCATCGGCGGCGGCACCCGGGCGGCGGTGATCCGCGAGAGCGCCGAGCTGACCCAGTGCATGGCGCAACTGACGGCGGCGCGGGTGACCTTCCGCCCCGTGCCGGACAAGGGCGATCCCCAGAGCTGCGGGCTGGTCTCGGGCGGGGTGCTGGGGGCGGACATGGGCACGGTGGCGCGGATGACGCCGGGCGATGTCGAGATGACCTGCCGCACGGCCCTGGCGCTGAGCGTCTGGCGGCGGCAGTCGCTGGAGCCGGCGGCGCGCGAGATCCTCGGCTCGGACGTGGTCCAGATCGATCACTTCGGCGCCTACGCCTGTCGCAATGTGAACAACGGCGGGGTCAGCAACCGCATCAGCGCCCACGCCCAGGCGGCGGCGGTGGATGTCGCCGGGGTGCGGCTGAGGGACGGGCGGCGGATCAGCCTGAAGGCCGACTGGTTCGGCGGCGGCGAGGCCGAGCAGCGCTTCCTGCGCCGCATCCGCGACGACGCCTGCCGCATCTTCGGCACCACCCTGAGCCCCGACTACAACGCCGTCCACGCCGACCACCTCCACCTCGAGGCGACCGACACGCGGTTCTGCCGGTAGGTCTGCCGGATAGGAATTGGACGACGGATTTCCGGTGATTCCGACGACGGCGATGTGTGATTTCGAAGACGCGGGATACCGGTGCGTCCGTTTTTGACGCAGGCGCATGCTCTGATGCCGCCATGGACCACTATCGCCTTCGAAAGTATCGCGGCCCGGAGACCTGGAAACGGGTTCGCGCGGCCTATGAGGCGGGGGAGAGCGGACCGTCATGCGCGCGGCGGTTCGACGTCGGTCTGGCCAATCTGCGCAAGAAGGCGCGACTGGAAGGCTGGAGCCGCAGTCATCAGGCCGAGCGCGCGGATCGGGCGTTGCCGCAGGAGAGCGAGGCCGCCGACCGGGACTTCCCGGATGACGATCCCATGCCGGTCAACCGGCGCGAGGCGCTGGAGGCCTGCCTGGACCACGCCGCCGTGGCCATGACGCGCGGCGACAGCCAGAAGGCGCTGGCGGCCCTGAAGGCCGCGCTGGCCTACGCCGACATGACGACCAAGCTGGGCAAGGTCGATGACCCGACCGGAATGAAGCGCGGCCGCGACGCGGCGCTGGCCGCCCTGCGGGCGCAGGGGGTGATGCCGTAGGGGGAGGGCTGGCGGCGACGCACGCCGACAGGCGGAGATCGACGTCGCGCCGACCTTCCGCCAGAACCCTCGCCCGAGGTTCAGGCCCGCTGGCGGGCGACCGAGACGATGCGGCTGGAGAAACACTGGGGCGAGCGCGCCTTCCGCATGGCCCGGGACCTGCTGAGCGACACCGGCTACGACGTGGCCGACAACTGGGCCCTGGAGGCCCCGCGCTGGCGCGCCCGGGTGCTGGGCCCGGATCAGGCGCGGCGGGATTTCCTGCGCGGGGTGAGGGGCGGCTGGGCGAGGCGGTACTGGGACGGGGAGGGGGTGTTGCTGCCGCCGGAGCCGGGGGAGGAGCCCGAGGCGCGGATGTGGCGGCAGCATGGGCGGTAAAGGGGGCACGGCGAAGACTGACCCGGGGCGACCGGGCCATCGAAATTCGCTTCTGACCGGCAAGGCGAAGTTCGGCGTTCGACCCATTGCGGACGTTCCACGTGTGCCTCAAGCTGGACCTTATGAAGTCGAGCCGCCTCTGCCTGATAATCGCGTTCGGCTGTCTTCAGACTGCTGCCTGCAATGACGATTACCCTCTACCCGCCGCACCTCATCAGAACATCACGGTACTCGACGGCGACAGCTTGGTTTTCGAGGGGCAGTGGATTCGAGTTAGGGGCATTGATGCCCCGGAGTTGGGGCCTTGGGCCAGATGCTGGGCGGAAGCGGGCCTAGGCGGTGCATCACGCGACGCCCTCGAAAGAGTGATCTATTCCGAAGGGCCGTGGCGATTGGTTCAACCCAGCCAAGCGGACGAACGTGGCATGGTCGTAGCGGCCCTCGCCAACGAAGACGGCGAAGACCTTGCGGATTACGTGGGCGTCTACGGCTATGCAGCTAACACTGACGGCAAGTGGGATTGGTGTGGATTAGACGCTGACCTCCATTCTCCATCTGAGGACGAGCCCCGCCCACATGGTCCAAACCTGTGGTGGCCGACAAACCACATGTTCGATGAGCGGGCGGGCGACTGAGGTCCGCTACCCACCCGTTGCGGACGTTCGACGCGGATGCAATCGTCGGCCCCATGCGAAACATATTGAGCGGGATCGTCGCCTCCACCTTGGTGGGCGTCTCCGTGGTTGCCTGCGCACCGCCCCGTCAGCCTGTCGATCTTGAAATCGATCTCGGTGCGACGTCGGGTCGGCGTTGCGTGGTGATCTACGAACTACAACGACGCGCACCCTTCGGCATGGCGACTTACTGGCCAGTTCATCTGGAAGAAGCAGACAACGCTGGCCGATTGCGGGTGTCAAAACCCCTTTGCCCCAACCTGAAGGTCGGCGCCTTGGGCGGTGCTGAGGAAGTCATCAAGCATGAGGGAGGGCGGAAAGTCGTCGTTCTGGACGGCGATGCCGTCGATGCGCCCTGTGAAGCGCCAAGGCTGAGTGAGGAGATCTTCCTGCTTGAGCAGCAGCTCCGCGACCCTGATCCAGTCAGATGCGAACAATGAGTCGAGAGGCCGCGTAAGGGCGCAGTGTCCGCTCACCAGCCATAGCGGACATCCAAAGCGTCCGCTGATCCAACCGCCGCCCCCCGCGTTGACTCCGCCTCACACCCTTGAGGACAAGCCGGATGCGCGGGGAGCTGGAGACCTATCGGAAGAAGCGGCGGTTCGGTGAGACGCCGGAGCCGAAGGGGGCGAAGGGGCGAAAGGCGAAGGGCGCGCCGCTGCGGTATCTGATCCAGCGGCATGCGGCGACGCGGCTGCACTATGACTTCCGCATCGAGTTCGACGGCGTCCTGAAATCCTGGGCCGTGACCAAGGCGCCGTCGCGCGATCCGGCGGTGAAGCGGCTGGCGGTCGAGGTCGAGGACCATCCCCTCGACTACGGCGGGTTCGAGGGGACCATCCCGTCCGGCAACTACGGCGCCGGGACGGTGCAGATGTGGGACGCCGGGACCTGGACCCCGCAGGCGCCGGAGACGCTGGAAGCCGACTTCGCCAGGGGCTCGGTGAAGATGTGGCTGGACGGCGAGCGGCTGAAGGGCGGCTGGGCGCTGGTGCGGCTGAAGTCGGATCGCGGCAAGCCGTCCAAACGGAACAACTGGCTGCTCATCAAGGAGAAGGACGAGCAGGCCGTGCCCGGCGAGGGCGACGCCAATATGGAGATCGACGCCTCGGTCACCACGGGCCGCAGCCTGGCCGAGATCGCCGAGGGACGGAAGCAGTGGACCGCGTCAAAGCCGGTCGCGCGCAAGGGGCCGGCGAAGCCGAAGGCGCGGGCGGCGGTGACGGCGAAGGCGAGAAAGCCCCACGCCTTCATCCCTCTGCAGATGTGCAAGCCGGTGGACTATCCGCCCGGCGGCGCCGGCTGGGTGCATGAGATCAAGTTTGACGGCTATCGCCTGCAGGTCGCGACCGGCGGCGGGCGGGCGACGGTGCGGACCCGCAAGGGGCTGGACTGGTCGGCGAAATTTCCGGAGCTGGCGGAGGATGCGGCGCGCTGGCCGGACGCGGTGATCGACGGGGAGCTGTGCGCGCTGGACAGTGAGCACCGGCCCGACTTCTCGGCCCTGCAGGCGGCGATCTCGGACGGGAAGACCGGCGGGCTGGTCTATTTCGCCTTCGACCTGCTGTTCGAGGGGCCGGAGGATCTGCGGGGGCTGCCGCTGTCGCATCGCAAGGCGCGGCTGCAGGCGTACATCGACCGGATCGCCAAGGGCGCGCGGGGGCGTATCCGCTATGTCGACCATTTCGGCTCGAGCGGACAGGCGGTGCTGCTGAGCGCCTGCCGGATGGACCTGGAGGGGGTGATCTCCAAGAAACTGGACGCGCCCTATCGCGAGGGCCGGTCGTCCAGCTGGGTGAAGTCGAAATGCCGGGGCGGGGACGAGGTGGTGATCGGTGGCTGGACCGCCGAGGGGAACCGCTTCCGCTCGCTGATCGTGGGGGTGAAGGACAAGGGCGGGCTGCGTCATCTGGGGCGGGTCGGGACGGGCTATTCCGCCGCCGTGCTGAAGACGCTGGAGCCGGCGCTGAAGGCGGTGGCGACGGACAGGAGCCCCTTTGTCGGCAGGGAGGCGCCGAAGCGCCGCGCCGGGCCGCACACGGTGCACTGGGTGAAGCCGGTGCTGGTCGCCGAGGTCGAGCACGGCGGCTACACCGACAGCGGCACGCTGCGGCAGGCGGCGTTCAAGGGGCTGCGGCAGGACAAGCCGGCCGCCGAGGTGACGGAGCGTCCGCAGGCTCCGGCGAAGCCGAAGGCGGGCGGCAAGGCCGCGCCCATCACCGTCCCTGGCGAAAAGGCCGCGAAGGGCAGGGTGGTCGTGGCCGGGGTGACGATCTCCAGCCCGGACAAGGTGCTGTGGCCCGCGGCGGACGGACGGCCCGCGATCACCAAGGCGGAGCTGGCCCGCTACTATGAGATGGCGGCCGACCGCATCCTGCCGCATGTCGTCGACCGCCCGGTCTCCATCGTCCGCGCGCCAGACGGGATCGAGGGGCAGAAGTTCTTCCAGCGTCACGCCATGCCGGGCTCCAATCCCCGGCTGAAGCTGATCGAGGTGGGAGAGCGAAAGCCCTATGTGGGCGTCACGGACGTCGGCGGTCTGGTCGCCATCGGTCAGGCGGGCGGGCTGGAGCTGCATCCGTGGGGTTGTCGGCCCGACGATCCGGAGACGCCGGAACAGGTGACCTTCGACCTTGATCCGGACGAAGGCCTCGACTTCGAGGACGTGATCGCCGGGGCGAAGGCGGTGAAGACGAAGCTGGAGGCGCTGGGCCTGACGCCGTTCGTGAAGACGACCGGCGGCAAGGGGCTGCATGTCGTGGTCCCGATCCGCTCGGACGGGCGCAGTCGGATCGAATGGGACCAGTGCAAGGCCTTCGCTAGGGCGGTGTCGGAAGAGGTGCGCCGCGACGATCCGGACCGCTTCACGACGACCCTGGCCAAGAAGGCGCGGGGCGGGAAGATCTTCATCGACTATCTGCGCAACGGGCGGACGGCGACGGCGGTGGCGCCCTGGTCGCCCCGGGCGCGCGCCGGCGCCGGGATCGCCTTTCCCCTGTCCTGGGGGCAGGTCCGCAAGGGCCTCGATCCGCGCGCCTTCACCCTGCATGAGGCGGCGGCGCTGCTGAAGAAGCCGGACCCGTGGGCGGACTTTCGCGAGGCGGAGGCTTCGCTGCGTCCCCTGCTGAAGCGGTTCGGCGTGGGCTGAGGGTCAGGCGGCCTTCTTGCGGGAGGCGGGCTTCTTCGCCGGAGCCTTCTTCGCGGCCGCCTTGGCGGCGGGCTTCTTGGCCGAGTTCTTCGCCGTCTTCTTCGCGGGTGAGGCCGAGCCCTTCAGGCTGTTCCGCAGCGCCGCCATCAGGTCGATGACATTGGTGTCCTCGGGCTCGGGCGCCTCGACCAGCCGCTTGCCGCCCTTGGTCTTGGACTTGATCAGGGCCTTGAGCGCGTCGTCATAGCGGTCCTTGAAGGTGGTCGGATCGAAGTCCGCCTCCTTCTGGCCGATGATGCGGGTGGCGATCTCGACCATGTCGGCGTCGGCCTTCACCTTCGGGATGTCGTCGAAATAGTCGCCGGCGTCGCGCACCTCGTCATGCGCCCGCAGGGTCCAGGCCAGCAGGCCCTTGTCGCGCACCTCCAGCGCCAGCTGCCGCTCCTTGCCGCGCAGAACCAGCGAGCCCAGCGCCACCTTGCCCTGTTTCTTCATGGCGTCGCGGATGACGACGAAGGCTTCGATCCCGGCGCCCTTCTCGGGCATGACGAAGAAGGGATCGGCCCAGTAGAGGCGGTCGATTTCGGCCTCGTTGACGAATTTGTCGATGGAGATGACCTTGGTGCTCTCCAGCTTCACCTTGTCGAAGTCGGCGTCGTCGAACAGGACGTATTCGTCCTTGGACACCTCATAGCCCTTCACCAGATCGGCCCGCTCGACCGGCCCCGCGTCCGGGTCGGTCGGGACCATGCGGATGCGGTTGTGGGTCTCGGGATTGATCAGGTGGAAGCGCACGTCATTGGCGCTGGTGGTGGCGGTGTAGAGGGCCACGGGACAGCTGACGAGCGACAGCTTCAGATGTCCCTGCCAGGTCGGGCGAGCAGCCATGGTCGAGCCTCCTTGAGGCCGACTCAACACCCGGCGGGGCGATCAGTTCGCTGACCGCCCCCGGGGATGCGCCGCGCCTCAGTGCTCGGCGATCTGCTCGAAGCCGCCGTAGATCATGCGCTTGCCGTCGAAGGGCGGGTTGCCGGCCATCATCCGCTCGTCCTGCATCAGCTTTTCCCAGCCGGCGTCGCGGGTCGCCTTGTCCGGCCAGGTGATCCAGCCGACCGCGACGGTCTCGCCCGCCTCGAGCGCGACCGAGCGCTTGAAGTCGGTCAGCTTGCCGTCCGGCACATCCTCACCCCAGGTCTCGGTCACCGACAGGGCGCCCGCCTCGCGGAACAGGGGCGAGGTGTCGGCGGAGTGTTTGAGATAGGCGTCCTTCTTGTCCGTCGGGACGGGAATGACGGTGATGTCGATGAAGGGCATGGGAGTCTCCGGAGATGAGGGCGCCCGGATCGGGCTCGGGTGAAGGGCGCGGGTGTCGCGTCTGTCTAACGCGCGATCGCCCGGATCGACAGCCGGCATAACGCGGGTCATTGTACGGTTAACCGTCGCGGGGCCGTCGCCATGATCAGCCTGGGTCACCTGAAGCATCGTCTGGGCCAGTACGGCGCCCTGTGGGTGGGAAGCTTCCTGCTGTCGGGCGTCGGTGTCTGGCTGGCGGCCCTGTTTCTGGATCTGATCGATGCGGCGGATCTGGTGCTGCCGGCGGCGATGCTGGGGGTGCTGCTGGCGCTGGGCGGTGGGTTGATCGCCAGCCTGATGTCAAAACAGACGCCCGGCACAAAGCTGGCGGTGCTCCTGCTGGCGGTGCTGCTGGTCCTGCCGCTGCTGTGGGCGCCGGTGTCGGCGGCGGTGCTGATCGCCTTCCTGGCGGACCGGTCGATCGAATATTCCGAGGCCTATGCCGCCTTCCAGATCGGGGTGGCGCGGCTGCTGTTCCCGATCAGCGAGGCCGTCGGCGACGGGGACCTGCTGGGCGGGGTGTGGACGGCGTTCCAGTGGATTTCCAGCGTGGTCGGCTTCCTGTCGGCGCTGACCAACATCTGGCCGTTCGTGAAGCGGCTGCTGGGGCCGGAGCCGGCCGAGGTCTGACCGTCAGGCGAGGATGTCGAGCAGGTTGCCGTACATCTGGTCGGCGGTCTTCAGGACCGAGACATTGGCCTTGAGCGCCACCTCGGCGCCGATGCGTTCGACGGTCTCGCCGGTGAGGTCGGCGAGAGGATCGCGGGCGGTGCGTTCGGCGCTGGCGGCGAACCGCGATGAGGCGTCAGCGACGCCGGCGGCGGCGATGGTGAAGACTTGCATGGCAGGCTCCCGTGAGACGCCAGTATGTCGGGCGGCGCCTTACCGGAGGCCTGACAGGCATGGTGAACGCTTGACCGCACGCCGTTCCGGGCGGAACGTCAGCGTATGACCCACCAGCCCGCACCCGGCGAACGCTACCAGTCGTTCAGCCACTTCTATCCGTTCTACATCCACGAGCACTCGAACCAGATCTGCCGACGGATCCACATCGTGGGGTCGGCGCTGGTGCTGGTGGCGCTGGCGCTGGCCATCGTCACCCTGAACCCCTGGTGGCTGCTGGCCATGCCGGTGATCGGTTACGGGTTCGCCTGGGTCGGCCACTTCTTCTTCGAGAAGAACCGGCCGGCGACGTTCAAATACCCACTGTGGAGCCTGATGGGCGACTGGCGGATGTTCTTCGAGACAATCACCGGCAAGCGGAAGTTCTGAGGGGCTTTTTGGTGCGCTAACGCTTGCGACGCGGTCGCTCGCTGCTTGAGCGCATGTTTCTGGCGCTAACGCTTGCCGCGCGGCGGCTCGCTGCTTGAGCGTGGGAAACCGCCGTTCAGGGGATCACTTTTCCGTCGCTGTCACGGGTGCGGTTGTTGCGGCATCCTATATGCGTTGCTCCATGTGAAAAGGAGCAGACTTCATGGCACTCACGGATCAGGCGATCATCGTCACGGGCGGGGCCAGCGGCATCGGCCATTCGGCGGCGCTGGAACTGGCGCGGCAGGGCGCGAACCTGATCATCGCGGACTTCGATATCGACGGCGCCAACCACACCGTGGCCGAGGTCGAGAAGCTGGGCGTGAAGGCCTTCGCCTACAAGGTGGATGTGTCGGATCCGGAAGCGGTCGAGGCGATGGTCGCCTTCGCGGTCGAGAAGCTCGGGACGCTGACGGGCGTGTTCAACAATGCGGGCATCTCGAAGGTGCAGTCGCTGCTGGAGATGGACCCCGCCTCCTATCGCCGGGTGATCGAGGTGGACCAGTTCAGCGTCTATTACGGGATGTATTTCGGCGCGAAGAAGATGGTCGAGCTGGGCGTGAAGGGGGTGATCGTCAACACAGCCTCGATCTACGGCTCGGTCGCGGCCAAGGGCAGCTTCAACTACAATGCGGCCAAGGCGGCGGTGATCGCCATGACCCGTTCGGGCGCGCTGGAGCTGGCCGAGCACGGCATCCGCGTCGCCGCGGTGGCCCCGGGCTTCATCGACACGCCGATGATGAAGAATGTGCCGGACGAGGCGCGCGCCGCCCTGGCCGCCCAGCATGTGACCAACAAACTGATCCAGCCGGAGAAGGTGGCCAGCGTGGTGGCCTTCCTGTTCAGCGATGCGGCCTCGGCGGTGAACGGCTCGACCGTGGCGGCCGACGATGGCTTCCTGGCCTTCAAGGTCTGAGGTCAATAACCCCGGCTCTAGCGAGCCGGGGTTATTGTTTTTTGGCGCTATCGCTCGGGAGCGCGGCCCCTCGCTGCTTGAGCGCATCCTTGGCGCTATCGCTCGGGGCGCGGCCCCTCGCTGCTTGAGCGCAAGAAAAACCCCGGCTCGCAGGAGCCGGGGTTTTCTGTGAGCGGGGCTCGAAAGACCTAGTTGGCGGCGCCGACGTTGCGGGCGGCTTCGGCCATCAGGGGGGCGCGGCTGGGGGTGTCGTCCCACGAGGGCGGGCAGCCGTCGAAGCGACCGGCGTCGGCGATGGTCAGGGTGCGCATGTTCAGGCGCATGGCCGGCTGCATCGAGCCGCGGCCGTGGCCGGTGTAGAGGTCGATCTTCTGGCCCTTGATCGCGCCGCCGGTGTCGGAGGCGTACCAGTAGCCGTCGTGCACGGTGCCGTCGGCCAGGCGCAGGCCGACCGTCTCGCGGATGAACAGCACGCTGCGGCGCGGAATGTAGCGGGGATCGACGGCGACCGTACGCATGGCGATCGGGCGGCAGCCCAGGCTGTCGTTGCCCGTCGCGCCGCCGCCGCCTGCGTGATAGAGGCGCGCCGAGGCGCTCCAGCGGGCGTCGCCGTCCATCAGGTCCTGTTGTTCGGCGGTCAGTTCGACCACAGCGCCGTCGTTGGAACCTTCGTCCGTCGCACCGGTTTGGTCCGTGCCCCACGATTGAGCCGAGGCGGCTTCGTAGGTGACCGGTTCGCCGGTGGTGTCTGCTTGCGCAGGGAAGGCCATCGCCCACATCAGGGCGAACGCGGCGGCAGTGCCGAACATAGGCGGACTCGCGGAATCACCGGCCCCAGACGCGTCCGGCGAGGGGCTTTTCGTTTCTAATTGTGTCAAAAGCCAGACCTGCGCGCGCGGGTGCGACCTCGCGTCCGGATGAGCGGGGGATAAGTCAGGCTTCTGGAGGGTCAAGCGGAACCGTGCTTGGATGATCCTGACAAGTCTGTAAGCTGTATTCGTAGATCAACAACTCTTTGCTGGCGCGAGATGCTTACTGTCTATGGCGATATTCGTTCGGGCAACTGTTTGAAGGTCAAGTGGTTGCTGGAATGGCTGGGGCGTGATTATCGCTGGATCGAAACTGATGTCACAACCGGTGTGACCCGATCCCCACAGTTTCTGGCCCTGAACCCCGCCGGGCAGACGCCGACCATTGTATTGGCGGACGAGCGGCCGCTGGCGCAGTCGAACGCCATACTTGTCCACATGGGCGAGGGGACGGCCCTGATCCCGGCGGACGCCTATGACCGCGCCCGGATGTTCGAATGGCTGTTCTGGGAGCAGTACAGCCACGAGCCCTGCATCGCCGTGGTGCGGTTTCAGCGCGCCATCGCGGGGCGGGCGGCGGAGGAGATTGATCCGCGACTGGTCGAGAAGGGCTACGCCGCTCTTGCACGGATGGAGGGCGGGCTGGATGGGCGCGACTGGCTGGCGGGGGAGGCGGTCTCGCTGGCCGACCTGGCGCTGGTCGCCTACACGCGGGTGGCGCATGAGGGCGATTTTCGACCTGACGCCCTACGCCAACGTCAGGGCCTGGGTCAGCCGGGTGGAGGCGGCGTTCGGCATCGCTTGAGACGCACGAACCGCTTTACGGCATGCGCGCGCCGCTCTAACGCCTGAGGCTTCACAGCCCGGACCCTGCCCCATGAAGCGCATCGCCCTCGCCGCCGCCGCCGTCTGCGCGCTGGCCGCCGTCGCCGTTCCCGCCGTCGTTCAGGCGTGGGGCAATACCGGACACCGGCTGATCGGCATCGCCGCCATGCGCGCCCTGCCCGAGGAAATGCCCGCCTTCCTGCGCACGCCGTCCGCCGCCGCCGATGTCGGCGAGCTGTCGCGCGAGCCGGACCGCTGGAAGGGCGCCGGCCAGCCCCACGACCGCGAGCGGGATACGGCTCACTTCGTCGATCTGGATGACAACGGCTTCGTCTTCAACGCCCAGGGGCCGTCGGTCGACAGCCTGCCGCGGCTGAAGTCGGAATATGACGCCGCCCTCATCGCCGCCGGGCTGGATGTCGATGACGCCGGCTACCTGCCCTACGCCATCTGGGACGCCTACCAGAACCTGGTGCGGGACTTCGCCTACTGGCGCGTGCTGAACGCCCAGGAGGCGCGTGAGACCGACCCGACCAAGCGCGCCTGGTATCGCGTGGATCGTGAGCGCCGCGAGGCCCTGATCCTGCGCGACATGGGCGTGCTGGGCCACTACATCGGCGACGGCTCGCAGCCGCACCACACCACCATCCACTACAACGGCTGGGACCGGAACACGCCGAATCCGGAAGGCTTCACTACCTCGCGCCAGACGCACAGCATGTTCGAGGGCGCCTTCACCGCCCGCGTCGCCCGTCTGGATCTGGTCGAGGCCGGGATGGCCCAGCCCAAGCTGGATGGCTTCGACATGCGCGCCCGGGTGCCCGCCTATCTGCGCGAGACCCTGTCGCAGGTGACGCCTTTCTATCGTCTGGAAAAGGCCGGCGGGTTCGCCGAGGGCGATGCGCGCGGGGCCGAGTTCACCGTCGCCCGCCTGTCGGCTGGCGCCTCGGAACTGCGTGACTTCTTCATCCTCGCCTGGCGGGACTCGGCCGATGACAACATCGGATGGCCGGCGGTGAAGGTGGCCGAGGTCGAGGCCGGGACCGTCGACCCCTGGCTGGCGATGCACGGCGAGGACTGATCGCGTCTTTCGCTGACCGATAGGGAGGGGTAGGGACGGCCCATGTCCGATCTGACCCCTCCCGTCGTCATCCTCGACAAGTCCCAGCTGGCCGACAACATCGGCGCGGTGGCGCGGGTGATGGCCAATTTCGGCCTGAGCGAGCTGCGTCTGGTCAGCCCGCGTGACGGCTGGCCGCAGGACCGGGCCTGGGCCACGGCCTCGGGCGCCGACTGGGTGCTGGACGGGGTGAAGGTGTTCGACACGGTGGCCGAGGCCATCGCCGACCTGAACACCGTCTTCGCCACCACGGCCCGTCCGCGCGAGACCCGCCAGCCTGTCCGCACCCCGCGCGAGAGCGCGCGGGTGCTGTATGACGACACCGCCTCGGGCCTGAAGACCGGCCTGCTGTTCGGCGGCGAACGCGCCGGGCTGGAGACGACCGACATCGCCCTGTGCGCGGGCATCACCACCATTCCGATCGACCCGAAGCACCATTCGCTGAATCTGGCGCAGGCGGTGGCGATCAACGCCTATGAGTGGCGCACCCTGATCCTCGACGCCCCGCCGCCGCGCTTCCGCGATCAGGCCCCGCCAGCGTCCAACGACCTTCTGGTCGGGATGTACGAACATCTGGAGACCGAGCTGGAGGCGGGCGGCTTCTTCTATCCGCCGGAGAAGAAGCGCTCGATGAGCCAGAACCTGCGCGTCATGCTGGGCCGCGCCGCCTTCTCCGAGCAGGAGGTGGCGACCTTCCGCGGGGTGATCCACGCCCTGTCGAAGGGGCGCGGACGGCTGCTGGCGAAGATGGCGGCGAAGACGGACGCGGCGTCCTCAAGCACCGAGCCGCCGCGCAGCGAGGGGTAGGGCAAGGATGAAGCTGATCCTGATCTATCCGCTGGCGGCCATTGCCGAGATCGCGGGCTGTTTCGCCTTCTGGGCCTGGCTGAAGCTGGACCGGTCGCCGCTGTGGCTGATCCCCGGCGTCGTCGCCCTGATCGCCTTCGCCTGGCTGCTGGCGCTGGTTCCGACCGAGGCGGCGGGCCGGGCCTTCGCGGCCTATGGCGGGGTCTATATCTGCTCGTCCCTGATCTGGATGGCGCTGGTCGAGAAGACCTCGCCGGACCGCTGGGACCTGATCGGCGGCGCGGTGTGTCTGATCGGCGCGGGGATCATCCTGTTTGCCCCACGGGGGTGAGTACGGTTGATCCGACTCCGGGAAGGGCGTAGACGCCGCCCCGTTGGGGAGTAGCCGCCGGCGCCCATAAAGGCCGGGTTCGCGTCAACATACTCGTGGCTTTAGGGCCCGTGGCGCGATCAGTGGACCTCGTGTCCGCCTGGCGAGACCAGCGTGCCTTGCGATCCCCAACCGGCGGGGACGTGAGCGCGCTGTCTCGTGCGTCCGGCGGATTCAATTCTGATGACCCCTCTCTCGATCGCCGTGCTGTCCCTCAGCATGTCCACGGATGCGTTCGCCGCTGCCGTCGGGCGCGGCGCGGCCAACCGGCCGCCGGTCGCCACCGCCGTGCGCAACGGGTTGGTCTTCGGCGTGATCGAGGCCATCACGCCTCTGATCGGCTGGGGCCTGGGCCTGATCGCGGCGGGCTTCGTCGAGCAGATCGACCACTGGATCGCCTTCGGCCTGCTGGGCGCGGTCGGCGCCAAGATGCTGTGGGAGGCCTTCCAGCCGGTCGACGAGGATGATCAGGGCGCGCGCCTGGCGCGCAACGGCATGCTGGCCCTGATCGCCACCGCTGTCGGCACCAGCATCGATGCGGCGGCCGTGGGCGTGGGTCTGGCCTTCATCGGCGCGAACATCTGGATCATCGCCCTGTCGATCGGCTTCACCACCTTCGTCCTGACCACCATCGGCATGCTGATCGGCAAGGCCGTCGGCGCCCGCTTCGGCAAGATCGCCGAGTTCGTCGGCGGCGTGGCCCTGATCGTCATCGGCGCCTCGATCCTGGCGGATCACATGGGGTGGCTGGCCTGACGGCGCTGCGTCGGGTGGTCGCAAGCCGCCCGTTTCCGCAACGGCGGGCGAGCCGGCGGGGTTAGGGTCCGGTCAAGCCTGTGCCCGGAGTCCTCCCCATGATGCGTTCGACCGTCGCCGCCGCAGCCCTGTGGTTCGCCCTGTCTCCCGGTCTTGCGGTGGCGGGACCGGAGATCACCGTGGTGGACGCGGCGCGGGTGTTCGACGGGCAGCGGGTCATCACCGACGCCCGGCTGATCCTG
Organism: Brevundimonas sp. GCM10030266; assembly: GCF_042666595.1. Taxonomy (NCBI): domain Bacteria; kingdom Pseudomonadati; phylum Pseudomonadota; class Alphaproteobacteria; order Caulobacterales; family Caulobacteraceae; genus Brevundimonas; species Brevundimonas sp. GCM10030266. The sequence goes on along the minus strand of NZ_JBHTCY010000002.1, from coordinate 483,563 downwards.
CGTCACGGCCGGGTCGAACAGATCGGGTCGCAGGCGGAGATCGAGGCGCCGGTCAGCGCCCAGCGGATCACGCTGGATGACCGCACCCTGATCCCGGGCCTGATCGCCGCCCACTCGCACGTCGGCATGGTCAACGGCGTGGACGCCGGCGGTCACAACTACACCCGCGAGACGGTGGCCAAGGACCTGGCCCAGTTCCAGCGTTTCGGCGTCGTGGCGGTGAACGCCCTGGGCATGAACGGCGGTCTGTTCCACGAGCTTCGCACTGCGCGGGAGGACCGCGCGCGGGGCTCGGTCAGCCCGGGCGCGGACCTGTATGGCGCCGGCGGCGGCGTCGGGGCGGCGAGGGGCGCTCCGCCCGAGAGCATGGGGCCGCCGGACGCCCTGCGACGCGCCGGCACGCCGGAGGAGGCGCGCGCCGCCGTCGACGCCATGGCTGACGCGGGCGTCGACGTGATCAAGGTCTGGGTCGACGACCTGAACGACAGCGTCCCGAAGATGGCGCCCGAAATCTACGCCGCCGCCATCCAGCAGGCGCACGCGCGCGGTCTGAAGGCCGCCGCCCACATCCATGATCTGGAAGACGCCAAGGGCGTGATCCGGGCCGGCGTCGATATCATCGGCCACGGCGTCCGCGACGTGCCGGTCGATCAGGAGTTCATCGACCTGCTGAAGGCCAATGACGTCTGGTACGTGCCGACGGTCAACATCAACGAAGCCGAATACATCTACGCCGCCCATCCCGAGTGGCTCGATGATCCCTTCTTCCGCGGCGCGCTGAACCCGGCGCTGGATGCGCGGTTCCGGGATGCGGAATGGCGCGAGCAGGCGCTGGGCCGGGCGGCGGGGCCGCGCCGGGCGGTCGAGACCAACATCGCCAACCTGCGAACCCTGCATCAGGCCGGGGTGAAGATCGCCTTCGGCACGGACTCGGGCGCGACCCCGCTGCGGGTTCCGGGCTTCGCCGAACATCTGGAGCTGGGCCATATGGTCGCCGCCGGGATGACCCCGGTTCAGGCCCTGACCGTCGCCACATCGGCCTCGGCGGAGATGATGGGGCTGGAAGACCGGGGCTGCCTGCGGGTCGGCTGCCGCGCCGACTTCATCGTGCTGACCGGCGATGCGACCGCGGACATCGCCGCCAGCCGCACCATCGAGGCGGTCTGGCGCGACGGTCAGCCCTTGCTGGCGGACTGAAGCAGGCTGTCGACGAAGGCCGGCACCGTCTCCGTCGCCGGGCCGTAGAGGCCGTCGTCGAACAGGCCCGCGCCCTGGGTCGGTTCGAGATTGATCTCGACCGTCCGGGCGCCGGCGCGGCGGGCGTCCTGCACAAAGCCGGCCGCCGGATAGACGGCGCCCGAGGTGCCGATGGAGACGAACAGGTCGGCCTGCGAGATCGCCGCGTCGATCACGTGCATGGCCAGAGGCATCTCGCCGAACCAGACGATGTGGGGGCGCAGCCAGCCGTCGGGGCTGAACGGGCTGTCGTGACGCGGGTCCAGATCGCCGGGGCAGTCGATGACCCGGCCTGTGACGGTGCAGTGCGCCTTCAGCAGTTCGCCGTGCATGTGGATCAGCTGGAAGCCGGGAGCGGGCGGGACCAGCGCATGGGCGCGGTCGTGCAGGTCATCGACGTTCTGGGTGACCAGCAGGAAGTCGCCCTCCCACCGCGCGGCCAGTTCGGCCAAGGCGTGGTGGGCGAGATTGGGCTGGACCTCAGCCAGCTGGCGGCGGCGCTTGTTGTAGAAGTCCTGCACCAGCGCCGGATTGGCCGCGAAGCCCTCGGGCGTGGCGACCTCCTCGATCCGGTGGCCCTCCCACAGGCCGTCCGAGGCCCGGAAGGTCGGCACGCCGCTTTCCGCCGAGATGCCGGCGCCGGTGAGGACGACGAGGTTCATGGCAGGGCCTCGGGGAGGGTGGTCGATGTCGCCAGACTTTCCCGAAGATGGTCGATCATCAAGCGGACCTTGGGCGGGGCGTGGCGGCGGTGGGGATAGACGGCCCAGACCCCTTCATCGGGTGGCCGGTGGTCAGGCAGCAGGGCGACGAGGGCGCCGGTGCGCAGCGGTTGGGTGACGTAGAAGTCCGGCAACTGGCACAGGCCGAGCCCCTGAAGGGCCGCATCCAGAACGGCCGCGCCGGAGTTGCAGCGCCAGCGGCCCTGTGGGCGCAGGGTGGTCTCGCGCCCGCCCTCGGTGAAGCGCCAGTGTTCGGACGAGCCGGTCAGCAGATCGTGGGACGGGAGTTCGGCCAGGGCGCGGGGCGCCCCCCGGCGGGCGAGGTAGTCCTGGCTGGCGCAGAGGATCAGGCGGCGTGACGCCAGCCGGCGCGCGATCAGCCGGGAATCCGTCAGGTGGCCGAACCGCACGGCCAGATCGTAGCCGTCGCCGACCAGATCACGCAGCCGATTATCGAGGTCCAGCTCGATGGACAGTTCGGGATGGGCGCGGGCGAAGCGGTTGACGGCGGGGGCGACGAACCGTTCGCCATAGGAGACCGAACAGGTCATCCGCAGCAGGCCGCGCGGAGCGCTGTCGTCCGGCTGGACGGCGGCAAGGGCCTCGTCCCGTTCGTCGATCAGACGGCGGCAGCGGTCGAGGAAGTCGCGCCCGGCGTCGGTCAGCTCGACGCGGCGGGTGGTGCGGTTCAGGAGGCGGGTCTGCAGTCGGTCCTCCAGCTTCGCGATCTCGCGGCTGACGGCGGAGGTGGACAGGCCGAGGCGTTTGGCGGCGGCGGAGAAGCTCGCCTGCTCCGCCACGGCGGTGAATTCGTCGATCCCGTCCCAGCGACTGCTCATGCGGACGATCCAGCATGATTGTCCCGTGTCAGCAATAATGTTTTGCGTTTGTCGCCGTTTCGCCTGTCCGAAGTCGGGCCTAGAAGGGGCGCACAGATCACTTTCCCCTCAAGCAGCGCGCCGCCGCGCGGCAAGCGGTAGGGGCCTCCGGAGGACCTTGGATCATGAAAACCCGCGCCGCCGTCGCCTTCGAGGCCAAACGTCCGCTTGAGATCGTCGAGGTCGATCTGGAAGGGCCGCGCGCCGGCGAGGTGCTGGTCGAGATCAAGGCCACCGGCATCTGCCACACCGACGCCTATACGCTGGACGGTCTGGACTCCGAGGGCATCTTCCCGTCGATCCTCGGCCACGAGGGCGCGGGCGTCGTTGTGGAAGTCGGACCAGGCGTGACCTCGGTCGAGGTCGGCGATCACGTCATCCCGCTCTACACGCCGGAATGCCGCCAGTGTAAGTCGTGCCTCTCGCGCAAGACCAACCTCTGCACCTCGATCCGCTCGACCCAGGGCAAGGGGCTGATGCCCGACGGCACCTCGCGCTTCAGCTACAAGGGTCAGGCCATCGCCCACTACATGGGCTGCTCGACCTTCTCGAACTACACCGTCCTGCCCGAGATCGCCCTAGCCAAGATCCGCAAGGACGCGCCGTTCGACAAGGCCTGCTACGTCGGCTGCGGCGTGACCACGGGCGTGGGCGCGGTGGTCAACTCGGCCAAGGTCGAGCCGGGCGCCAATGCGGTGGTCTTCGGTCTGGGCGGCATCGGGCTGAACGTCATCCAGGGCCTGAAGATGGTCGGCGCCGACATGATCATCGGCGTGGACATCAACGGCGACAAGGAAGAGTGGGGCCGCCGCTTCGGCATGACCCACTTCGTCAATCCGAAGAACGTCAGTGATGTTGTCGCCCATCTGGTCGAGCTGACCGGCGGCGGCGCCGACTACACCTTCGACTGCACCGGCAACACCGTGGTCATGCGTCAGGCGCTGGAAGCCTGCCATCGCGGCTGGGGCGAGAGCATCATCATCGGCGTGGCCGAGGCGGGCAAGGAAATCGCCACCCGTCCGTTCCAGCTGGTCACCGGCCGCGTCTGGAAGGGCTCGGCCTTCGGCGGCGCGCGCGGTCGCACCGACACGCCGAAGATCGTCGACTGGTACATGGACGGCAAGATCGAGATCGACCCGATGATCACCCACACCTTCGGCCTTGAGGACATCAACAAGGCCTTTGACCTGATGCACGAAGGCAAGAGCATCCGGTCGGTGGTGGTGTTCTAGGGAGCCCGGGCGTGTCCGCCATGCTGAACTTCAGGGCAGCGGGCGGACGCTTCAACGTCCGCGTCGGCGGCGTGGCCCGGCGCGACGGGCGGACGCTGCTGCATCGTATGGCGGGCGATTCCTTCTGGACCCTGCCCGGCGGACGCATCGAACTGCATGAGACCGCCGCCGAGGCTCTGGTGCGGGAACTGGACGAGGAAACCGGTCTGGTCGTGTCGGCGGGACCGGTGCTCTGGGTCGCGGAGAATTTCTTCGACTGGCAGGGCGAGCCCTATCACGAGATAGCCTTCTTCCTGGCCATGACCGTGGAGGGGGAGACCCCGCAGACCTTCGCCGGCTGTGAGGGGGAGCTGGAGCTGGAGTACGCCTGGCTCGATCCGTCTGATCCGGAGCTCGTCATTGTCCCGGGCTTCCTGAAGACCGGGTTGCTGGAGCCCCCGTCCGAGACCCGCCACGTCGTCGTCCGCGACTGGCCCTCGAGCCTCCGGACAACAGGTTAGTTGCCAAATAAAACTGACCTCGGATAAGGTCGGGCCAACAAGGGAGGAGACACATGTTCACACACATCACCGTCGGCGCGAACGACATTGAGGCGTCGCGCAAATTCTATGATGCGGCGCTCGGCGCCCTGGGCATCGAACCGGGCCAGCCGGACGGCATGGGGCGTTACTGGTGGCGGACGGCGCGCGGCTCGTTCGCGGTCGGCAAACCCATCGACGGCGACCCGGCCTGCCACGCCAACGGCGGCACCATCGGTTTCGGCGCGCGTGATCCGGAAGCGGTGAAGGCCTTCCACGACGCCGGCGTCGAGGCGGGCGGCACGTCGATCGAGGATCCGCCCGGCGAGCGCAAGGGCCCGTTCGGCGTCCTGAACCTAGCCTATCTGCGCGACCCGTCGGGCAACAAGATCTGCGCCCTGCATCGGCCGAAGTAACCGTCGCGCTTGCGACAACTGACCGCGTCAGCGTGTCGATCTGAACGGGGCTACCAAGCCCCGTTCAATGAAGGGGGACGACATGAAATTCGACGCACAGAAGGCCCTGATCGCCTACTCCGGCGTGCTGACCGCGGTCTTTGTCGGGGTGATGGTTTCGGGTGCGGTGCAGGGCGTCGGCCCGGCGCGCTTCACCGAGATTGATGTCCAGCGCATCAATGTGCGCGAGCCGGACGGCACGTTGCGGATGGTGATTTCCAACCAGACCGCCTTCCCCGAAATCCCCTATCGCGGGCGCGAGGTTCCGCATCCGGGGCGGGACACCGCGGGCATGCTGTTCATGAACGAGGAAGGCACCGAGGTCGGCGGTCTGGTGTTCGGCGGCCGGAATGTGGACGGCGTGAAGACGTCCGGCGGCAGCCTGACCTTCGACGGCTATGAGCAGGACCAGACCGTCCAGATCATGGGCTTCCAGCAGGGGGCGCGCCGCGTCTCCGGCGTCTTCGTGAATGACCGCCCCGAGGAATCGATCGACTTCGCCGTGCTGGAGCGCCTGAACGGCCTGACGCCGGAGCAGCAGCAAGAGGCGATGCAGTCCGCCAATCTGGAAGGCTTCCCGCGCGCCTTCCTCGGGCGCCAGGGCTCGGGCGCGTCTGAACTTGTGTTGCGCGACGGCGCGGGCCGGGCGCGTCTGGTATTGAGCGTGGCGGCGGACGGCGCCGCGCGCATCACCTTCAGGGACGAGAACGGGCAGCCGACCCGCGTCGTGACGCCCGAAGGCTGAGGCGGTTGAAGCGGACGCCGCGCGTGCGGCGAACTATGAAGAGGGCCGGGTTCGGTCTGCTGGGCATCGGAGTTAGAGCCTCATGGAAGTCACCAAGACCCACACCGTCCACGGCGGCGTGCTGCGCTATCTGAAGCACGACAGCGCGGTGACCGGCACGCCCATGACCCTGTCGGTCTTTGTTCCCGGCGGCGAGGGGCCGTTCCCGGTGCTGATCTGGCTGTCCGGCCTGACCTGCACCGAGGACAATTTCACCACCAAGGCCGGCGCCTATCGGGCCGCCGCCGAACATGGGGTGATCATCGTGGCCCCCGACACCTCGCCGCGTGGTGAAGGGGTGGCGGACGATCCGGCCTATGACCTTGGTCAGGGCGCGGGCTTCTATATCGACGCCACGCAGGCCCCGTGGACGCCGCATTTCCGCATGGAGAGCTATGTCACCGGAGAGCTGATCGACCTGATCGACCGCGAGTTCCCGACGACGAAGACCCGCTCGATCTCGGGCCATTCGATGGGCGGGCACGGGGCGCTGACGCTGGCGCTGCGTCATCCGGAGCTATTCCAGTCGGTCTCGGCCTTCGCGCCGATCAGTTCGCCGACGCGCTGTCCGTGGGGCGAGAAGGCCTTCATCGCGTATCTGGGCGACGACCGGGCCGAATGGGCGAAGCATGACGCGGCCCTGCTGATCGACGGCGGCGCGGCGCATGGCGTCTATGACGATATCCTGGTCGATCAGGGCGACGCCGACAGCTTCCTGGTGGAGCAGCTGAAGCCCGAACTGCTGATCGCGGCGGGCAAGGCCAGCGGCCAGAAGGTGACGGTGCGGATGCAGCCGGGCTATGATCACTCCTACTTCTTCATGGCCAGCTTCATCGCCGACCATGTCGCCTTCCACGCCGCCCGACTGAAAGCCTGACCATGAGCGACGACCGGTATGATGCGATGTTCGCGGCCCTGTGCAGCGAGGTCGGCTTCTGCCTGCACGACAAGGGCCAGAAGCGGGTGATCGCGGCCCTGCCAGAAGGTCTGGATGCGGCGACCAGGGTGGCGTTTGCGGCCGCAGGCGTGGACTACCTCAACGCACTGGGCGACCACCGCCGGGCGGTGCGCGACTGCATGAAGGCGAACCTGCCGAAGGACTAGCTTTCGGTCTTCGCCGCCGGTTCGGCGGGCGGGACGTTGGTTTCCTCGGTGACGACCGTCGTGGTCGTGGAGGTCGTCGTGGTCTGTGACCAGCCGTAGCGGATGGTGCAGTTCGGCGCGTTCACATACTGGCCGTCGCTGGTGTGGCAGTTGGACGTCGCGGTCAACTCATGATCGCTGGCGCAGGCCCCCAAAAGCGCGAGGGCCGGGAGGGCGATCAGGGCCAGCTTGCGGACGGTCATCGGCATCTCCGGTTACGGGGCGTCACCGTCACCTGACCTGAGGTGGGCCGCAACCCCTGCCCGGGGCCTATTTGAACCCGCGGCGATGCTCGCGCCGATCATCGTCCCGGTCGCGCCTGTCGCGGCGATCGTCACGATCACGGCGGCCGTCCCGGTCCCGGCGATGTCCACGGCCGTAGTCCGGGACGGGGACGACATAGACCGGCTCATTGGCTGCATAGGCGGGGACGCAGTGCTGGCGGACCACGCCGTGGCGGTCGGTGTACCAGTTGCAGACCGGCGCGTTGGCGAGATCATAGGCTGCCTGATCCAGCCCCGTCGCGACGGCGTCCCAGAAGGCCGGATCGGTGGTGCAGCCGGACAGGCCGATCCCCGCCGCGCCGATCAGGCAAAGCCGTTTGACGCCCCGCATCGCCATCACTCCCTCTCCAAGCTTGACGGGGAGCACAGTCATGCAGCCTTTGGGCGACCGCAAGCGTTCAAAACCTGACAAAAACCGCCCGCCGAGCCTTTGGCGGAGCGTCCGGAAGCCCTACATCCGGTCCAGAATCAAACCGCCTGACAGGAGTCTCTCCATGGCCTTCACCCTTCCGCCCCTCCCGTACGCCTATGACGCCCTGGAGCCGGCGATCGACAAGGAGACGATGACCTTCCACCACGACAAGCACCACCAGACCTATGTCGACAACCTGAACAAGGCCGTCGACGCCGACGCCTCGCTGCAGGGCAAGTCGCTGGAGGAGCTGTTCGCCAATATGTCGAAGCTGCCGAAGGCCGTGCGCAACAACGGCGGCGGTCACTGGAACCACAGCCTGTTCTGGGAACTGCTGGCTCCGGCTGACAAGGCCGGTGAGCCGTCGGCTGAACTGGCCGCCAAGATCGACGCCGAACTGGGCGGTCTGGACAAGTTCAAGGCCGACTTCGACGCCGCCGGCGCCGGTCAGTTCGGTTCGGGCTGGGCTTGGCTGATCCTCCAGGACGGCAAGCTGAAGGTCACCTCGACCCCGAACCAGGACAACCCGCTGATGGACGTGGCCGACGAGAAGGGCGCTGTCCTTCTGGCCGCCGACGTGTGGGAGCACGCCTATTACCTGAAGTACCAGAACCGCCGCGTCGACTACCTGAAGGCCTTCTGGTCGGTGGTGAACTGGAACAAGGTCAACGAGCTGTACGAAGCCGCCAAGTAAGCGGTCCGACAGTCCGGATATCGGGAAGGCGCCGTAGCCATACGGCGCCTTTTCCTTTTTGGCGCGAGGCGAGGGCGGTGTTGATCCGGGAACGGAGTTTACCGCCTGCTAACCGTGACCGTTGGGGCGATGATTAAGGGTATTCCGCTAGGGCAGGGGGCCGATTTCTCCCCCCGAGCTCGTCCAGTATGCGCGTTTTGACCTGTCTGACCGAGGAACATAACCTGTTCCTCGTCGCCCTCGCCGCCCTGATCTGCGTCGTCGGCGCCGTCGTCCTGAACCGTCTGTTTGACAAGAACCGCCGCAGTGCGCCCAAGGCGCGGCTGCCGTGGCTGTTCCTCGGCGCCATGGCGGGCGGGGCGACGATCTGGTGCACCCATTTCGTGGCCATGCTGGCCTACCGGCCCGGCGTGGAGGTGTCCTACGCCCCCGTCCTGACCGGGATTTCCCTGGTCGTCGGCATGCTGGCCTGCGGGCTGGCCCTGGCGGTCGGCGCCATGCGCGGCCGCTACGCCGCGGCGACCGGCGGAGCGATCTTCGGCCTGGGCGTGACCGCCATGCACTACACCGGCATGTCAGCCTTCACCGCCGAGGCCTTCGTGATCTGGTCGCCGGCCTATGTCGTCGCCTCGGTGATCGCGGCGGTGGTCGGCGGCGCGGCGGCCTTCCACATCGCGACGGACGATCGTCCGTGGCTGCGCCCGGTCGTGGCGCCGCTGCTGCTGGTCCTGACCATCGTGGCCCTGCACTTCACCGGCATGGGCGCCCTGACGGTGATGCCGCTGACGCCGAGCGCGGATGCGACCCTGCTGACCGAGGGTGAGGCGCTGCTGGCGGCGGGTGTGGCGGCCGTGGGCTTCCTGATCCTCGGCACGGCGGTCGCCAGCTATGCGCTGGAGGAGCAGACCGAGCGCCATTCGCGTGATCGCCTCGCCGCCCTGATCGAGGGCAGCGTGGACGGCATGGTGGTGGTCGCCAACGGCAAGGTTCGTCTGGCCAACCACGCCTTCACCGAACTGTGCGGCGTGCAGGAAGGGCAGACCATGGGGTCGCCCATCGAGGACTGGATCGAGGACGTCGCCTCCCTGCAGCCGGGCCTGCTGATGCAGAGCCGGGTCAAGGCCCGCGACGGCGCCCCGGTGCCGGTCGAGATCGCCGTGCGCGAGGAGACGACGGGCGCCGAGCAGACGCCGGTGCGGATCTTCGCCGTGCGCGATCTGCGCTCGCGCATCGCCCAGGAACGCCGCATCGCCCATCTGGCGCGCAACGACAGCCTGACGGGCCTGCCGAACCGGACCTCCTTCCTGGAGAAGCTGGAGCGTCTGGCGGCGACCGGAGAGAATTTCGCCCTGCTGGCGCTCGACCTGGACCGGTTCAAGGAGGTCAACGACCTGTACGGCCACGCCGTCGGAGACCGCCTGCTGGTGCACGTCGCGGACAATATGAGGGCGGCCGTTCAGGAGGGCGAGTTCGTGGCCCGGCTGGGCGGCGACGAGTTCGTGGCCCTGATTCCGATCCGCGAGCGGATGGACGCCCATGCGGCCGCCGAACGCCTGCGCGCCGCGATCCTGACGCCGCTGGAGGCCGAACACGCCGAGCTGCAATGCGGCGCCTCCATCGGCATCGCCCTGTGGCCCGATGACACGACCGAGACCTCGGTCCTGATCAATGACGCCGACCTGGCCATGTATCGGGCCAAGAGCTCGCTCACGACCGACATCTGCTTCTACGAGGGGGCGATGGATGAGGCGGTGCGCCAGCGTCGCCGCATCACCCTGGGCCTGCGCGATGCGCTGGAGAACGACCGCTTCGAGCTGCACTACCAGTTGCAGGCCTCGGTCGAGACCGGCGACGTCACCGGCTTTGAGGCGCTGCTGCGCTGGAGGCAGGCGGACGGGACCTATATCTCCCCGGCGGACTTCATCCCGCTGGCCGAAGAGACCGGGCTGATCCTGCCGATCGGCGAATGGGTCCTGCGCCGCGCCTGTAGCGAGGCCGCCAGCTGGGACAAGCCGCACCGCATCGCCGTGAACCTGTCGCCGGTCCAGCTGTCGCATGTCGACCTGCCGCGGCTGGTGCACCAGATCCTGATCGAAACGGGCCTCGCCCCGAACCGGCTGGAGCTGGAGATCACCGAGACGGCGATGATTTCGGACATGGAGCGCACCACCCACATCCTGCGCCAGCTGAAGCTGCTGGGCGTGTCGGTGGCGATGGACGACTTCGGCACCGGCTATTCGTCGCTGTCGACCCTGCGGGCCTTCCCGTTCGACAAGATCAAGCTGGACAGGACCTTCATGTCCGAGCTGGACGGCGGCCCGCAGTCCAAGGCCATCATCCGCGCCGTGCTGGCGCTGGGCGAAAGCCTGGACATCCCGATCCTCGCCGAGGGCGTCGAGACCCAGGAACAGCTGGTCTTCCTGCGCGAACAGGGCTGTGACGAGGTTCAGGGCTATCTGCTGGGCCGGCCGCAACGCGACGCTGTCGCGCAGACGACGGAGCGGGCTGAGGCCAGCAAGGTCGCCTAGGGGCGGAAGTTCGCGCCGTACTCCCAGTCATAGGGCACGCCCGTATCGCCGAGGATGAAGCGGACCAGCTGGGCGAAGCCGCCCTCGGCGCGGACATCGTTGCCCAGGATGACCACGCAGCGCTGGCTCTGCCGCAGGCAGACCAGGGTGTTGCCGGTCGAGTCGTTGTGGCCGCCCTTCATGAAGCCGGGCCCTTGGGGGCCGTTGAAGGCGACGACGCCGAGGGCTGACTGCAGATCGGGGCGGCGTTGCGCGGCGGGCAGTTCGTCCTGGAAGGTGGGGAACTGGCTGGCCGTGGTGATCGGGAGCTGCGGACGCAGCAACTCGGCATGGGAGGCGGGGCTCAGGCCATCGCCACGGACCAGGGCGGCGGCGAAGCGGCTCATGTCGGTGATGGTGGTGTCCATGGAGCCCGCAACGCGGACCTTGGAGCGCTCGTCGTGCGGTTCGGGAGACCCGTCCGCCTTCCAGCCGTCGGCCATGTTCTGCGCGAACTCCGGCCGCCAGATCAGGCTGGTGTTGGTCATGCCCAGCGGTGCGAAGACGTAGTCGCGGGTCCGGTCGCCCATGTTGATGCCCAGTCGCTGCTCCAGCATGTACTGCAACAGGGTCAGGCCCTCGCCGGAGTAGGCGAAGCGCGCGCCGGGATCGAAGTGGATGCGAAGCTTCTCCTCCGGCTCCAGCCAGTAGAAATTGGCGAAGCCGGTGCTGTGGGTCAGGCTGTGGCGCGGCGTGATCGTCCGCCAGCGCGGATCATCGGCCAAACCACGATAGTCCGAATAGAAATTGGCGAACTCGGGCGTGAAGGTTGACGGCAGGTCCGGCGCCAGTTCGGAAATCGGACGATCCAGATCAACCCGCCCCTCGTCGACAAGCTGCATGACCGACCAGGCGAAGACCGTCTTGGTCAGGGAGGCGCCGTACATGATGGTGTCGGTAGTCAACGGATCGCCTGCCGCGTTCCGCTGTCCATAGGCCTGCACATGGACGGGACGGCCGCCGTCGATCACGGCGACAGCGACGCCGCGCGCGCCGGTGTCGCGCATCAGCCGAGCGACGGCGGCGTCGATCTCGGGGCCTGAGGGCAGCGGATGGACGGTCTGCGCGACAGCAGGGGCGGCGCAGAGACCGAGGGCCGCAACGAGGGCGGCAAGCAGGCGGGACGTCATGATCAGCTCCCCTTCAACTGACCGGAGCCGTAACACGGGTCGGCGCGGACGTTGACTTAAGCTTTGTCCATGGGCATAAGCGCCGCCTTCGCGCGCCTGACTCCGGTCAGGGGCGGGATTTATGACGGACGATGCGTGGACCGCCGTTGGGATCGTCTCTCCAGTTGGGGAGGGACCGGGCCGCATCAACATAGAGAGTGACTTATGTCCAAGCGCCACAGCGCCAAGTACAAGATCGACCGCGCCATGGGTGAAAACCTGTGGGGCCGCTCGAAGTCCCCGGTTAACAAGCGCTCGTACGGCCCCGGCCAGCACGGTCAGCGCCGCAAGTCGAAAGTCTCGGACTTCGGCCTGCAGCTGAAGGCCAAGCAGAAGCTGAAGGGCTACTACGGCAACATCACCGAGAAGCAGTTCGCCGCCACCTATGCCGAAGCGACCCGTCGCAAGGGCAACAGCTCGGAGAACCTGATCGGTCTGCTGGAATCGCGCCTGGACGCCATCGTCTACCGCGCCAAATTCGTCCCGACCGTCTGGGCCGCTCGCCAGTTCGTCAGCCACGGCCACGTGACCGTCGACGGCAAGAAGGTCGACATCGGTTCGTACCGCGTGAAGCCGGGCCAGGTCATCGAGGTCAAGGAAAAGTCGCGCAACATGGCTCTGGTGCTCGAAGCCCAGCAGTCGTCGGAGCGTGATATCCCCGATTACCTCGAGATCGGTGACCGCGGCTTCTCGGTCCGCTACGTCCGCGTCCCGGAACTGGCCGACGTGCCGTACCCGGTGAAGATGGAGCCGAACCTGATCGTCGAATACTATTCGTCGTAAGTTCGAGACATCGACCAAGTTGGAGAAGGCCCCGGAGCGATCCGGGGCCTTTTTCCATTCGGGAGCGCCGCTGGTTTCGTCCTCGCGACACCTTGTCACCTGAAATCGACCCCGTGCAGACCGTGATTGCGCCTGTGACGGTTCACTTTCGGGCCGAATAACGGCACAGTAGTCGTGGGCTCAGGATCCAGCCGAGGAGGCCGGGATGACTTCGAAGATCACGCTCGCCGTCGTGCTGGCGTTCGCCACGCTGACGAGCGGCTGCGCGACAGTGAGAAGCTGGCTGCCGGGCGATCAGGCCGCCGCCAACCTGCCGGGCCAGCTGGAGCCCATTCACGCGGTCGCTATCGCCCAGGATCAGGCGGTGTTCTGGGTCAGCTCCAATGGCTGCACCCGCAAGACAGATCTGACCCCGGTCGTGCGTCCGGTCCGGGACGGCTCGGTGATCACCCTGCGCCGGATCCGGGAAGACCGCTGCGCCCAGGTGCAGCCGCAGGGCGTGGAGATGCGCTGGTCGTTCGAGGAGCTGGGCATCGCGCCCGGGGCCCGCGTGTCGGTCGAGAACCCCTACCAGATGACGCCCTCGGCCTGAGGCCGAGGGCGTCTCTTCCAGTTCCAGGATCAGCGACCGTGGATGCGGTCGTAGGCGGGCCATGTGGTCTGCGTTGCGCGGGCGTACTGGTTCGGAAGACCTTCCGGCTGCCCCAGAGCAGTCGCGGCGTGGTGCGGCCAGTTGGGGTCATCCAGAACGGCGCGGGCGATGGCGATGAAATCGGCTTTGCCGTCCGCGATGATGGCTTCGGCTTGTTCCGGCTCGTAGATCATGCCGACGGCGATGACGTTGGCTTCCGGTGCGGCTTGTTTCACCGCTTCCGCGAACGGGAGCTGGTAGCCCGGCTCGCCGCCAGGGATATGGGCCCGGGGCAGGTTACCCCCGGTCGAGATGTGCAGGTAATCGTAGCCCAAGTCGTGCAGGGCCCGGCCGAACGCCTGCGCATCCTCGACCGAGAGGCCGTCCTCGACCCAGTCCGAGCCGTTGAAGCGGACCCCCAGCGCCTTGTGGCGTGGCCAGGCGTCGCGCAGGGCCTTTGCCACGCGCAGCGGGAAGCGCATCCGGTTCTCGTTGGAGCCGCCGTACTGGTCCGTCCGATGGTTCGAGACCGGCGAGAGGAATTCGCTGAGCAGGTAGCCGTGCGCGGCGTGAAGCTCGACCAGGTCAAAGCCGGCGCGATCAGCGCGGGCGGCGGCGGCGACAAAGGCGTCGATGACTCGCTGCAACCCGGCCTCGTCCAGTTCAACCGGCGTATGCCAGTCCTCCCTGAAGGGGACGGCCGACGGGGCCGAGGTGACCCATGCGCCTTCGGCGGACGTCAGGGCGCGGTTGCCGATCCACGGCGGCGTGGTGGAGGCCTTTCGACCCGCATGGCCCAGTTGGACGCCTATGGGAGTGTCGGAATAGGTGCGGATCCCGGCGATCAGGGCGGCGAAGGCGTCTTCCTGTTCGTCATTCCACAGGCCGGTGTCGGCCGGGCTGATACGGCCGTTGGGTTCAACCCCCGTCGCTTCCACGATCACCAGACCGGCGCCTGAAAGCGCCAGCTTGCCCAGATGCTGCACGTGCCAGGGTTGGGGCACGCCGTCGATGGCCGAATACTGGCACATGGGGGCGATGACGATGCGATTGCGCAGGGTCAGGGGACCGACGGCGCGGGGCGAGAACAGCTGGCTCATTAAGGGCTCCGGGGAGGATCGGAACCGTAGCTATGTCGGATACGGACAATGGCAAGGGCCGCCTTTCCGATTGTTCACGTGCCATTCAGCGCGGCGGACGCCACAGTGGGGGCAAGCTTCACCACAGAAGCGCTCTCATCATCCGGAAGGGGATTTCCATATGCGTCGCATCGCTCTCATCGTCGCTCTCGCCATCGCTGCTCCGTCGCTGGGCGGCTGCATCATCATCGCCACCGACAAGCCGACCACCCGCGTGGTTCACAGCACCCCCGCGGAAGCGGGTCAGTGATCCGCGTTCTGATCGCGGCGGCGCTGGCGGCGCCGCTGCTGTCGGGCTGCGTCATCTATTCGAACGAGGGTGGCGAGCGGGACGTCGTGGTCAACTGGAGCGACCACGCCAAGCCTGCCCTGGAAGCGGTGCGCTCGGCGCGGATTGCGGACGGCCGGCTGACGGTTCGTGTCGACTCGAACGGCTGCACGGACGCGACTCATTTCGCGGTCGATCTGACGCCGGTGGATGACGGGGTGACCAACATCGCCCTGCGCCGCAACGCCGAGGACCTGTGCAAGGCGCTGGTCCCGGATGGGGTGGAGGTCAGCTGGTCGCTGGACCAGCTGGGCATCGTCTCCGGCACGCCGACGCGGCTGCTGAACCCGACCAAGCTCTAGGCAAGCGAAAGGGCCGGAACGCACAGCGCTCCGGCCCTCTTCTATTCCGCGCCTGACTATTGCTTGGCGAACACCGGCAGCATCTCCGCCGGGATGCGGTGGGGCCGCATGGTCTTCGCATCGACCAGAACCCACTCCGTGACGCCCTGGGCGCACAGCCGGCCCTCGGCGTCCTCGATGCGGACGTAGCGGTTGAAGCGCGGGCCCTGCGGGTCGCCGACCCAGGTGCGGGCCTTCACGTCCACGGCGTCGGGCATCAGTGGGCGGAAATAGTCGATCTCGTGCCGGACGCCGACCCACGACCAGCGGGCGCGGGTATCTTCATCAAAGCTGGCGGTCCAGTGGGCCGTGCCCGCATCCTGAAGCCAGCCGACATAGACCACGTTGTTGACGTGGCCGTTCTCGTCGATGTGTTCGGGGCGGACCTCCAGCGGGAGGACAAAGATCTCGCGATCCTCGCGCGGCTCCAGCTGGGTCCGGGCCATGGGTCAGTCTTCCTGACCGAGCGGCACGCCCTTGTCGGCCATCAGGGTCTGGAGCTCGCCGCTGTTGAACATCTCGCGCACGATGTCCGAACCGCCGACGAACTCGCCCTTCACATAGAGCTGCGGAATGGTGGGCCAGTCGGTGAAAGCCTTGATGCCTTCGCGCAGGGCTTCGTCCTGCAGGACGTCGACGCCGACGAACGAGGCGCCGACGTGATCGAGGATCTGCACGGCCAGCGAGGAGAAGCCACAACGCGGCGCGTCCGGCGTGCCTTTCATGAACAGCACGACGTCGTGCTGCGCGACAGTGTCGGCGATGAAGGCGTGGACGGGGTCTGCGACGGCTTGATCGGTCACGGTAACGGGCCTTTCAGTGAAGGGCGTCAGCTAGGGACCGCAGGGGCGGGGGTCAAGGGCGCCCGTGGTCACGTCTGCGGTGTCAGGCCGCCTTGGCGGCGGCGACCCGGGCCATCTCGATCTGGGCGGCGAGGCCCGGCGGCAGGTCGCGATCCGGCACGAGCGCCAGTTCATTGAGCCGCTCAACGCCGCTGGCGTCGATCAGGACGCTGGCGATGGAGGGGTCGGTCAGGGCGTAGGCCAGGCAGATGGCCTCGGCATTCCAGGCGTTGGTCTGGTGCAGGAAGGCGAAGGTGCCGGCGCCGGCCAGCGGGTCGCCCTTGGGGCGGCCGGACGACTTGCCGAAGCCGAAGAAGCCCTTCTTCTCCTCGTGCACCGTGGAGGCCTTCTTCACCGTGTCGAGGCTTTCGGGGAAGTAGCCATAGACGAAGATGGCCATGTCCCGCTCGCGGGCGTCGCGCAGGCGCGAGCGGATCTGCCAGGGCGAGTTGACATGGTAGGGCGTCAGCAGGGCGTCGAAGGCGCCGGTGGAGACATAGGTGTCCATCACCTCGCTCTCGCCGGAGATGCCGAGCAGGCGGATCCTCTGGGTGGCGCGCAGGGCCTTGAGCGCGTTCAGCGAGGACTGCGGCAGTTCGTGATCCTCGGGCTCGTCCAGGACGGCCAGATCGAACCAGCCGAGCCCCGAGGCGTGGAGCGCGCGGTCGATGGCGCTGGTCATGCCCTCGGCGGAGAAGTCGCGATCCGAGCCGCGGCGGCCGTCGCCTGCGCCCAGCATCAGGGAGACCTGCACCAGCTTGCGATCGACGTGGCGCAGGGCCTCGCCCAGCACCTCGGCCAGAACGGGATCGGCGGTGGTCAGGCGATAGCTGTTGATGCCGGCCTCGAGCGCCGAATAGATCAGCTCGCGTCCGGCTTCCGGGCCGTGGGCGATGTCGCGGGCGCCGATGTTGAGGGTGACGACCGAAACGGCCTGACCGACGTTTCCGAACGGACGATAGCGCATGGGTCAGCCCTCCGCGGGAACCGAGGTTTCGAGGGCCAGGGCGTGGAGTTCGCCGCCCATCTGGCCTTTCAGGGCCGCATAGACGAGCTGGTGCTGCTTCACGCGCGACAGGCCTGCGAAGGCGGTGGAGACAATGCGCGCCCGGTAGTGGTCGCCGTCGCCCGCCAGATCGTCGATGGCGATCTCGGCGTCGGGAAAGGCTTCGATCAGGTGACCGCGAAGCGTTTCGACAGACATGGGCATGGGTAAACGCACTCCGGAGTTCGGGCCGGAGCATGCCGCTTAAACCTTAATGTCAGGCTGACAGCCGCTCCAGCAGGATCACGGGGGCGCCCTTGTAGGTCGTCTCGGCGTAGGGGGCGTAGCCGGCACGTCGGGCGAGGGCGTGGGAGGCGGCGTTGTCCGGCGCGATCATGCAAACTGTACGCGGGGCGTTCAGGGCTTCATCCGCCCAGGCGAGGGCGGCGGAGAGCGCCTCGAACGCCATTCCCTTGCCCTGGAAACGGGGCGCGACGCCCCAGCCGAGTTCTGGTGCGTCGAAAGGCGGCTCCATGAGGCGGCGATAGTCGAAGACGCCGACGCTGCCGACATAGTCGCCGGTCGCGGTCTCGCGGATCGACCAGTTGCCGTAGTTCAACGCCTCCCAGTGGCCGATGTCGCGCAGCAGGCGGAACCAGACGTCCTCGCTGGACAGGGCCGCCGGGAAGATGGCGGTGGCGAAGGCGGGATCGCCCCAAAGTTTGGTCAGGTCGCCGTAGTCGGAGGCCTGCACCGGGGTCAGGGTCAGGCGGTCAGTGATCAGGGTGGTGGTCATGATCCGAACAGGGCTCCTGCGCGCTCGATCCGGGTGAGGCCGGCGGCGTCGGTGACGGCGTAGGTGAAGCCGGGCTGCAGCGCGAAGGCGCCGGCGCGGCCCCGCTTGTCCAGCGCGAGCAGGGCGACCTGCGAGGCGGCGACCTTCGTCCCGCGCAGGCGGGCGAGGCGTTCGATCACGCTGCGACAGGCGGCGGTCGGGTCGAGCCCGCGGCGCATGGCCTCGACGACGGCGTGGGCGCCCGCGACGCGGACGACATCCTCGCCGACGCCGGTGGCGGTGGCGCCGCCGACCGCGTCGTCGACATAGAGGCCCGCGCCGATCAGGGGGCTGTCGCCGACCCGGCCGCGCATCTTGAAGGCCATGCCGGAGGTGGTGCAGGCGCCCGCCATGCGGTCATCGGCCCCGATGGCGACCAGGCCGATGGTGTCGTGATTGCCCGGGCCGCCGGGCATGGACCGCCAGTCGGTGTTCTCGCTGTTGATGCGCGGGGCGTATTCGGAGGTCGTCAGCCACTCGCGCCAGGCCGCCTCGGCGCGAGGCGTCAGCAGGGTTTGCGTCGGGAAGCCCTGATCGATCGCAAAGGTGCGGGCGCCGGTTCCGACCAGCATGGTGTGGGGCGTCTTCTCCATCACCGCGCGGGCGACGGAGACGGCATGGACCACGTCCTCCAGCGCGCAGACGGCGCCGATGTCGCCCGCCCAGGTCATGACGCAGGCGTCCAGCGTCACATGGCCGTCGCGGTCCGGCAGGCCGCCGAGGCCGACGGACGCGTTGCTCTCATCCAGCTCCGCCACCTTGCCGCCCGCCTCGACCATGTCCAGCGCCGAGCCGCCGGCCTGACGCGCGGCCCAGCCGGCGGCGTTGGCCGCGGCGCCGAAGTCCCAGGTCGAGACCATGATCGCGGGGGCGGCGCCCTGCGCGATTGCGGAGGTCGCCAGGGCGGCGACGGGGGCGGCGGTGAGAAGGGTGCGGCGCGTGGTGGTCATGAGTCCCCCCGGATCGGACCGGAGGAGGCTACATCAACCCCAGCTGTTTGAAACTGGCGACGCCGTCCCGGCCGACAACCAGATGGTCGTGGACGGACAGGCCCAGCGCGCGGGCAGCTTCCACGACCTGACGCGTCATGTCGATGTCGGCGCGTGACGGGGTAGGGTCGCCGGAGGGATGGTTGTGGACGATGATCATCGACTTGGCCGACAGCTCCAGCGCCCGGCGCACGACCTCGCGCGGATAGACTGGGGCGTGGTCGACGGTGCCGCGGTTCTGGATCTCGTCGAGGATCAGCTGGTTGCGGTTGTCGAGATACAGGACACGAAACTGCTCGCGCGGCTCATGCTGGAGCGACAGGCGGACGTAGGCGACAAGGGCGGTCCAGGACGAGATGACCGTGCGCTTGTTGGCCTCTTCCTTGGTCACCCGACGGGCGACCTCATGCAGGGCGGCGAGGTCCAGGGCGGTCTCAGCGCCGATGCCCTTGGAGCGACCGCGCGAGTCCTCGGCTTTCACCGTCATCAGGTCCTCGACCGAGGCGGCGAGGACGGCGGCCAGTGATCCGAACCGGGCCAGCAGGGCCTTGGCGATGGGCTTCACGTCCCCCTGCGGCTGGCTGCGGAACAGGAAGAGTTCAAGCAGCTCATAGTCGGGCAGATGGTGGATGCCTGCGCGCCGCGCCCGTTCGCGCAGCCGTTCGCGGTGGCCGGCGTGATGGGGCGTCTTCGGCTTTTCGGGCGGAGTGTCGAGCATGGCGTGTCCGTGTCGGTGGAGACTGCCCTACGTTGTGGAAAGCCTCAACCACGACGCATTCTGCAACCTTGACCATTGCAGTGCATTTGGTCGCCGAACGGACGGGCCGGGGAGGGGCGATCATGTCGGAACAGAAACGCTCACGCCGGCGACGGTTCATCGAGCGGGTGCGCCACGCCAAGCACCCGCTGACCGGATGGCGGCGCTGGGCGGTGATCGCGGGACAGGGCGTGGCGGGGTTCGTGGCTGTGTTCGCGGCGGTGAACCTGGCGCTGAGCCTGTCGACCTTCCGGGGGGATCAGCCGCTGGAGCGGACGGTGCAGGAACTGCAGGGCCTGTGGTTCAGCGCGCTGGACGGGCAGCCGGTGGCGCCGAATGCCTTCGAGACGATCTACGGGCGGGAGCTGGGGGCGGAGCCGGACACGCGGGCCATCCACGCCCATCTGGAGCAGGAGGCTGAGGACGGCGTCTTTCTGCTGGATCATGTGATGATCGAGCGGATCCGCGCGCTGAACGGACAGGTGGATGCGCGGGCGATCCCGTCGGGCGTCTATGTCGGCGCCCATGCCCTGGGGCCGGATGGCCTGCCGTTCGTGCCGGTGACCAAATATCTGGCCCACTATCTGCTTTTCCCGCGCCACGCCTACATTCTGGTGGTGCCGGAAGAGGGCGAGGCGATCAGCTTCTCGGCCAGCCAGAACGCCAAGTTCAATATCCGGGTGAAGCCCGACCGGCTGGCGGCGGCTATCGCGCCCTATGACCCCGACGCCTACGACTTCCCGAGCTCGGGGCAGGCGCTGCACGAGATGACGCTGGTCACGCGCGATCCGGCCAAGGTGGCGGAGGCGGCGGGGATGCTGCGGCGCGCGCAGGCGCGGTTGACCGAGCGCGACCTGCGCTACGGCCTGCTGGCGCCGAACTCGAACACGGTGATCGGCTGCCTGCTGCAGGAGGCGGGCGCGATTGATCAGGCGCGACGGTCGTCGATCCTGCTGGCCCTGCGCGCGCCGGGGTTCGGCGCGGCCTGCGACTAGAATTTCGGGCGGAACAGGCCTTCGGGGCTGGCGCTGAACAGTTCGCAGCCGTCGTCGGTGACCCCGATAGTGTGCTCGCACTGGGCCGACAGGGACTTGTCGCGGGTGACGGCGGTCCAGCCGTCCGACAGCACCTTCACGTGCGGCTTGCCGAGGTTCACCATCGGCTCGACGGTGAAGAACATGCCCTTCTTGAGCGTCGCGCCCTCGCCGCGACGGCCGTAGTGCAGGACGTTCGGGCTGTCGTGGAACAGACGGCCGATGCCGTGGCCGCAGAAGTCGCGGACCACCGACATGCGCTGGGCCTCGACCACCTGCTGGATGGCGTAGCCGATGTCGCCGAAGGTGGCGCCGGGCTTGACCACCGCCAGACCGGCCTCCAGCGAGTCATAGGTGACGTCGATCAGCTTGCGGGCGCGGGCGTTGATGTTCCCGACCGCGAACATGCGGCTGGAATCGCCGTGCCAGCCGTCAACGATGACGGTGTGGTCGATGTTGACGATATCGCCGTCCTTCAGCGTCTTCTCGCCGGGGATGCCGTGGCAGACGACGTGGTTGATCGAGGTGCAGACGGTCTTCTCGTAGCCCTTGTAGCCGAGACAGGCGGGCAGGCCGCCGTTGTCGAGGGTGAACTCGCGGATCAGGTCGTCGATGCGGCCCGTGGCGACGCCCGGGACGACGTAGGGTGTGATCATGTCGAGCGCGCGGGCGACCAGATTGCCGGCGGCGCGCATGCCTTCCCAGGCTTCCTCATCCTGGTGGACGCGGATCTCGTGGGTGCGGACGAAGGTGTCGGCGTCCAGTTCGGGGGTCTCGTACATGCGTCGTCTTTCGGCGCGGCCCTTGTCGAAATCAGGGCCGCCAGGGCAGGGCGCGATCCAGCCGGATCGCTTCAGGCGTCAGGTGGCAACTGTAGCACAGAACCTCAACCCCGTGGGAGGCGGCCTGCCGCAGGGCCGGGCCATAGGCCTTGTCGATGTCGTCGGCGGTGGTGAAGGCGGTGCAGTCCATGCGCTGGACGATGAACAGCATGACGGCGCGGTCGCCGGCATCGACGACCCGCTCCAGCGCCTTCAGATGCTTGACGGCGCGCTCGGTCTTGCAGTCCGGGAACTCGGCAAGGCCGGGAGCGCGGTTGAAGTGGACGTTCTTGATCTCGACCCAGGCGGAGGGGCGCTGGAGGGCGTCAGGATCCGACTGAAGCAGGATATCGATCCGGCTGTTCTCGTCGTAGCGGACCTCTCGCCGGAGAATGGGGTAGCCGGTCAGTTCGCCGATCAGTCCATCGGCGATAGCGGCCTCGCCGATGCGGTTGGGGTTCATGGTGTTGACCCCGACCAGTCCGGCGTCCGGCAGTTCGACCATCTCCAGCGTCAGGGGCAGTTTCCGCTTCGGATCGGGCGAGCAGGACATCCAGACCGGCAGGCCCGGCTCGGTCAGACCCAGCATGGCGCCGGGGTTGGGGACGTGGATGGTGGTCTCGGTCCCGTCCGAAAGGGTGATGTCGGCGAGGAAGCGCTTGTAGCGGCGGATCAGGGTTCCGCGTTCGAGGGGCGTCTTGAAGCGCATGGCGCAGTCTCTAGCTTGGGAGGATGACCGACGCATCCCCCACCGCCGCCGTCCTGATCATCGGGGACGAGGTTCTGTCCGGACGGACGCAGGACACCAATCTGAACACCATCGCGCGGTTCCTGACGGCGCTGGGGATCGACCTTCTGGAGGCGCGGACGGTTGGGGACCGGACGGCGCAGATCGTGGAGAACCTGAACGCCCTGCGCTCAGCGCACGATTACGTCTTCACCACCGGCGGGATCGGGCCGACGCATGACGACATCACCGCGGATGCGGTGGCGCAGGCGTTCGGTGTGGCCCTGCCGGAGCATCCGGATGCGGTGGCCATCCTCGAGAAGCGCTACGGACCGGGCGAGTTCAACGCGGCGCGGCGGCGGATGGCGCGCATTCCGGAGGGCGGGACGCTGATCGCCAATCCGGTGACGGACGCGCCGGGCTTCCAGATGGGCAATGTCTTCGTGATGGCGGGCGTGCCGAAGATCATGACCGCCATGCTGGAGGATGTGGCGCCGCGCCTGCGGACCGGGGCGGTGGTGCTGTCGCGGACGGTGCGGGTCAGCGGCGTGGGCGAGGGCGCGGTGGCCGATATCCTGACGGCGGCGGCGAAGGCCGAGCGCGAGGTCAGTTTCGGCAGCTATCCCTTCGGCCACGGGTCGGTCGGGGAGATCGGGACCAATCTGGTGGTGCGGGGGCGGGATGCGGAGAAGGTGGAGGCGGCGGTGGCTGGGCTGGTCGCAGAACTGGCCAATGCCGGGATCAGCGCGGCCGAAGTCTAGCTTCCCGCCCGCCCGGTGAAGGCGTCGACCACGGCCTGATAGGCCGGATTGCCCCGGCCCTCGCGGTCCAGAAGCACGGGGCTGTCGTCCGGGCGGTTGCGGCCTTCCTCGCGGGTCAGCCAGCTGTCCTGATCGCGCAGGCCCCAGGTGGTGAAGGCGTAGCGCTGGCGTTCGGGCAGGGCATGGAAGGCCTCGGCCAGTTCACCGACGCGGGCGACCTGCTGGGCGCGCTTTTCCTTCAGCGAGCGCAGGTCCGGCATGCGGCCACCATCGCGGAACAGGGAGAAGTCCAGCTCGGAGACATGGATCGGCAGGCCCAGCGAGGCGGCGTCGCGGAAGAAATTGCGGATGTTGCCATCCGGGATCTCGATGCTGAGGTGGGACTGGGTCCCGATGCCCTCGATCGGCGCGCCGAGTTTCAGCAGGCGTTCCACCAGCTTGAGGAAGGTCGTTCCCTTCTGCGGTATGTTCTCGAGATTGTATTCGTTGAGGAACAGGACGGCGTCCGGATCGGCCTCCTTGGCGATCTGGAAGGCGCGGACCATGTAACCGTCCATACCGAGCGCGCGGCTCCAGTGGCATTCCCGCAAGCCCGTTCCGTCTTCGGAGACGGGTTCGTTGACCACATCCCAGCCCGCCATCTGACCGCGATAGCGACCGGCGAAGGCGCGGATGTAGCGTTCGTACTCGGCGGCGAAACGGGCGCGGGGGACGGTGGCGTCGTTGAAGACCTCGGCGCCTTGCGAATACCAGATCAGGGTGTGGCCATGGACGCGCAGGCCGTTGTCGCCGGCGAAGGAGACAACGCGGTCCGAGGCGCTGAAGTCGTAGGCGAAGCCGGGCCCGAGGGTCCGCTCCATCTTCTGCTCCCATTCGGGAGTCATCTGCCCGCAGTGGCGACGGACCTGGTCGATCCAGTCCTGCTGATCCAGCTGCCAGGTCATGCCGATCGTGCCGAAGGGCGCGGGCACGATGTCCTTGAGCGGCGCGGCCAGCGGGCCGGGCGCGGGTTTCGCGGCGGCAAAGCGGTCGCAGGCGGTCAGGGCGACCGCCGAGCCGAGCGTGGACCCAAGCAGGGTCCGGCGGGACAGCTTATCCGGCACGCCGGCGCAGGCCCATTTCGTCGAAGGCGGCGGTCTCGCGCTTGCCGGCGGCGATCATGGCGTTCAGGCGGGTGGTCTCGGCCACGTGCTCGAACTTCTTCAGCTCTTCGAAGGCGCCGGTGAGGGCGTCGCGGGCGCCGACTTCCTCGGCGTCGATCTCGGCGACATCGGTTTCGGCGGCGGTCTTGCGCAGCTTCCAACCGTTCAGATAGGCCTGCAGCATCATGCCGGCCTCGGCGTCCTGACGGGCGCGTTCCTGCTCGACCTCGGCCTCGGCGTCGAGGACGGCCAGACGCATTTCGGCGGAGGCGCGGCGGGCGGTGATCTCGGCGAGACGCTTCTGGAGGGTCTCGACCTCGTAGTTCGAGATCCGGATCAGCGATTGGGCCCAGGCGGTCATAGGTCTACTCCGGTCACTGGCTGATCATGCCTTGGTTCAGAATTGCCTCGAGCCTGGTAAAGGAATCGGAAAGGGACGTGTGATCGTCCTTGTCCTGTCCCAGGAAGGCCTCGAGGGCGGGGTTCAGCGCGATGGCGCGGTCCACGATGGGGTCGGCGCCCGAGCGGTAGGCGCCGATCTTGATCAGCTCCTCCATGTTCGCATAGGCCGACAGGGTCTGGCGGGCGCGCTTGTTCAGTTCGCGCTCCGGCGGGGTCTGACAGCCCGGCATGGTCCGGCTGACGGACTTGAGCACATCGATGGCCGGGAAGCGGCCGCGCTCGGCGATCTTGCGATCCATGACGATGTGGCCGTCCAGAATACCGCGCACGGCGTCGGCGATGGGCTCGTCATGGTCGCCGCCGTCCACCAGCACGGTGAACAGGGCGGTGATCGGACCGGCGGTGGTGCCGTCCGGGCGGACCGGGCCGGGACCGGCGCGCTCCAGCAGCTTGGGCAGTTCGGTGAAGACGGTGGGCGTGTAGCCCTTGGTGGTCGGCGGCTCGCCGGCGGCGAGACCGATCTCGCGCTGGGCCATGGCGAAACGGGTGACCGAGTCCATCAGGCAGAGGACCTCAAGGTCCTGATCCCGGAAATACTCCGAGATGGCCATGGTCATATAGGCGGACTGGCGGCGCTTCAGGGCGGGCTCGTCGGAGGTGGCGACCACGACGACGGCGCGACGCAGGCCTTCCTCGCCGAGCGTTTCCTCGACGAACTCGCGGACTTCGCGGCCCCGTTCGCCGATCAGGCCGACGACGACGACGTCGCAGGTGGCTTCCTTGGCCAGCATGGACAGCAGCACCGACTTGCCGACGCCCGAACCGGCGAAGATGCCGAGACGCTGGCCCCGGCAGGTGGTGGTGAAGACGTCCATCGAACGCACGCCGAGATCCAGACGCTCGCCGACGCGGCCGCGCGAGTGGGCCGGGGGCGGGGGCGCGCGCAGGGGGTAGGCGGCCGGGCCCTGCGGCAGCGGACCCTTGCCGTCGATGGGGTTGCCGAAGGCGTCGATGATGCGGCCCAGCCAGGCGGTGGTCGGGCGGACGCTGGCGGCGGTGTCGATGATGCGGATGTCGGCGCCGGGGGCCACCCCCTCGACCGGGCCGAAGGGCATCAGCAGGGCCTTGGCGTCGCGGAAGCCGACGACCTCGGCGGGCAGGGGGCTGAGGCCACGCCCCCGCTCGATTTCGGCGCGGGCCCCGACGGCGAGGCGGCTGAGCCCGCCGCGGGACTCGATCAGCAGGCCGCTGACGCCCGCGACCTTGCCGGTCACGACCAGCGGGTCGATCGCTTCGACGGCGGCGGCGAGATTGCGCAAACGGAGCCCCTGAACAGGCCTTCACGGATGCGGGAACGTGGTTAACCGAAGGTGAAGAACGGCTCAGTTCGCTGTGGGAACCGGGGCGTCGGCGGGCTGGTCGGTCGTCTCACGGCCGGTGGTCAGGATGGCGCCGACCGAGGCGATGATGATGCAGCCGATGGCCAGCCACTGCAAGCCGCTGAGGCGTTCATGGAGGATGATCAGGCCGGCGATGGCGCCGATGGCGGGTTCGCCGGACAGCAGGACGCCGAAGGTGCGCTTGGGGATATGGCGCAGGGCGATCATCTCCAGCGAATAAGGCAGGGCGCTGGAGGCGATGGCGACGCAGACGCCGATCAACAGAACTGAAGGCAGAAGCAGGTTCGCGCCTGCGCTGGCGACGCCAAAGGGCAGGATGACGAGGGCGGCGGTGCTCATGCCCAGGGCCACGGACTGGCCCGCATGCATGTGGGACAGCCGCTTGCCGAAGATGATGTAGAGCGCCCAGCACAGGCCGGCGAAGGCGGCGAAGGCGACGCCCATGGGGTCGAGCGCATGAGCGCCGCTCCAGATCGGCAGCAGCATGCCGAGGCCGACGACGGCGCAGGTGATCCAGACGAAATGGATCAGGCGCCGCGCATGGATCAGCGCCAGAACGAGCGGACCGGAGAACTCGATGGCGATGGCGAGGCCCAGGGGGATGGTTCGCAGCGACATGTAGAAGCTGAGGTTCATCAGGCCGAGCACGAGGCCATAGAGCAGGACGCGTCCGGCGTCGGCGCGGGTCAGCCGGAACCGCCAGGGCCGCCAGACGGCGATCAGGATCAGGGCGGACAGGGTCACCCGCAGGGCCGAGGTGCCTTCGGCGCCGATCACGGGGAACAACTGTTTTGCAAAGGAGGTGCCGATCGCCAGCGAAACCATGCCCGCGAGGAGGGCTGCATAGGGCATGGCGCCCGCGACTGCGGGGGAGGACAGTCTGCGGTGCGCGCCAGCGATCGACATGACCGGAGGCTAACCGAACTTCGGTTGCGCTTCCCGGCGATTTCAGGCTGGGATGCGCCTGAAATCGTCCTGAAAGACCTGAAGATGACGGAATTCGTCACGCTCGACGCCTTCGACCATCGGCTGATTGATCGGGTCCGGCGCAACAATCTGGAGCCGGCGCGTGTGACAGCGGAAGCGGTGGGGCTGTCGGAGTCGGCGGTGCTGCGCCGCCTGCGTCGTTTGCGGGCCGATGGCGTGATCGTGGCGGATGTGGCGATGATCAATCCGGACCGTGTCGAACCGCGGATCGTCCTGCATGTGATGGTGGAGATGAACACCCAGGACCGGAAGGTGATGAACGCCTTCCAGGCCGCGATGCGCGCCAGTCCGGAGGTGCAGGGCTGCTGGGACGTGACCGGGCCGACCGACTATCTGGTCACGGTCTCTGTGCGGTCGATGGCGGACTATGAAGCGTTCGGTATTCGCGAAATGACGCCGGAGAAAGGCGTTCGCTCGTATCAGAGCATGATCGTGATCCGGGAAGTCGTCGGCTTCGATCCGGCGCGGTCCGTGCTCTCCCGATGACGCTCAGGCGAGGTCGCCGGGTGAACGAGGTGTGAAGATCGTCATACGGGTTTCTCCGTGTGACAAAAGGAACCAATCAGAAAGTACCGCGGCGGAAACATACACTCATAAGTGGCGATGAGCTCAAGCTCGCCCAATGGGAGATGTCCATGTTTGCGGGTCAGCGTCGTGAGAAGCAGGCGCTTCAGGAGCGCGTCGAGGCGCTGGATGCGCGGATGGCGGCGATCGGACGATCGCAGGCCGTGATCGAGTTCAACCTCGACGGCACGATCATCAGCGCCAACGAGAATTTCCTGCTGACGATGGGCTACGCGATCGAGGAGATCCGCGGCTCGCACCACCGGAACTTCATGGAGCCGGCGGAGGCGGCCTTGGGTGACTATTCGGCCTTCTGGCGCGCGCTGAACGAGGGGCAGTTCGCGGCGGGCAAGTTCAGGCGGCTGGCCAAGGGCGGTCGCGAGGTCTGGCTGCAGGCGTCCTACAATCCGATCATGGGTCCGAACGGACGGCCCGTGCGCGTCATCAAGCTGGCGGTCGACATCACCCGCGAGGAGCAGGAGAACAACCGTCGCGAGGCGGCGCGGGTCGAGTCAGAACGCGCCCAGACCCTGCTGGTGAATGCGCTGGCGTCCAGCCTGTCGAAGCTGTCGGACGGCGACCTGACCACGCAGGTGGAAGGTCAGATGGACGGGGCGCACGAGCGTATCTGCCGGGACTACAACTCGGCGGTCGGGAGCCTGAGAAACGCCCTGACCCAGGTGACGGAGGCGGTGGGCGGACTGCGCGGCGGTTCGGATGAAATCTCCATGGCCTCCGACGACCTGTCGCGCCGGACGGAACAGCAGGCGGCCAGCCTGGAGGAGACAGCGGCGGCGCTGGACGAGATCACCGCGACGGTGAAGCGCAGCGCCGAGGGCGCCCGCAAGGCGTCCAGCGCGGCGGCCGGCGCCCGGTCGGAAGCCGAACGCTCGGGCGAAGTGGTGCGCAACGCCATCACCGCCATGGACGAGATCCAGAAGAGTTCTGTGCAGATCGGCGAGATTATCGGGGTGATCGATGAGATCGCCTTCCAGACCAATCTGCTGGCCCTGAACGCCGGCGTCGAGGCGGCCCGGGCGGGCGACAGCGGGCGCGGCTTCGCGGTGGTGGCGTCCGAGGTGCGGTCGCTGGCCCAGCGTTCGGCGGAGGCGGCCAAGGAGATCAAGACCCTGATCCAGACCTCGACCAGCCAGGTGGCGGCGGGGGTGAAGCTGGTCGATGAGGCCGGATCGGCCCTGTCGGCCATCGTGGTGCGGGTGGCGGAGATGGACTCCCTGGTGTCCGAGATTTCGGCTTCGGCGCAGGAGCAGGCGACCGGGCTGCAGCAGGTCAACACCGCCGTGAACCAGATGGATCAGGTCACCCAGCAGAACGCCGCGATGGTCGAGGAGACCACGGCGGCGGCGGCGAACCTGAAGACCGAGGCGGCGCAACTGGCGGCGCTGGTGCAGCGCTTCGAGACCGGTGCGGAGGCGGCGCGCGGTCCGGTCGTGCATACGCTGAAGGGCCGGCGAGACGCGGCGCCGCCCCTGGCGCGCGAACGCGCGAAGATCGTCGCCTTCGCGGGGGGCGGCAGTCTCGTCAGCCAGCCCAGCGAAGAGGGCTGGGAGGAGTTCTAGCCGTCGATCAGTTCGCCGACCTTGTTGATCAGGTCGGTCATGACGAAGGGCTTGGTCAGGACGGCCATGCCCACGTCGAGCAGGCCGTTGCCGACGGCGGCGTTCTCCGCATAGCCGGTGATGAACAGCACCTTCAGGTCCGGGCGTCCGACGCGGGCGGCGTCGGCGACCTGGCGTCCATTGAGGCCGCCGGGCAGGCCCACATCGGTGACCAGCAGATCGATCCGGGCGCCGCTGTTGAGGATCTGCAGGCCGGACGGCCCGTCGACCGCCTCGATGACGGTATATCCGGCGTCGCCCAGAACCTCGGCGGCGAGCATGCGGACGGTCGGTTCATCATCAATCAGCAGGACGGTCTCGCCGTGGCCGGGATGCCCCTCCAGCACCGGATCAAGGGGATCGACCGTGTCCAGATCGCCGGTGTAGCGCGGCAGGTAGAGGCACATGGTGGTGCCCTTGTCGGGCTCTGAATAGACGCGGACCTGACCGCCGGACTGGCGCAGGAAGCCATGGATCATCGACAGACCGAGCCCTGTCCCCTGACCGATCGGCTTGGTGGTGAAGAAGGGGTCGAAGATCTTGTCGACGATGTCGGTCGGTATGCCGGAGCCGGTGTCGGTGACGCAGAGCGAGATGTACTGGCCCGGGATCAGCTCGCGTTCCTTGGCCGCGCGGTCATCCAGCCACTTGTTGGCGGTCTCGATGGTCAGCCGCCCCGGATGTGGAGCCATGGCGTCCCGCGCATTGATGCACAGGTTCAGCAGGGCGTTCTCGAGCTGGGATGGATCAACCCGGGTGGTCCACAGACCAGCGGCGCCGACGACCTCGACCTCGATATCCGGTCCCATGGTGCGGCGGATCAGTTCCTCCATGCCGCCGATCAGCCGGTTCACCGAGACGGGCTTGGGGTCGAGGGTCTGACGGCGGGAGAAGGCCAGCAGGCGCTGGGTCAGGGAGGCGGCGCGCTGGGAGGCGTCCTGGGCGGCGTCGATGTAACGTTCGACGCCCGACAGGCGGCCCTCATGCAGACGGCGCTGGAGCAGTTCGAGGCTGCCGGAGATGCCCGCCAGCAGGTTGTTGAAGTCGTGGGCGATGCCGCCGGTCAGCTGGCCGACGGCCTCCATCTTCTGCGATTGGCGCAGGGCTTCCTCGGCGCGCATCAGTTCGGCGGACCGTTCCTCGACGCGCTGTTCGAGGGTTTCGTTGAGGCCCTTCAGCGACTGCTCGGCCTGCTTGCGGGCGGTCAGATCCTTGAACAGCACGGCGACCTGTTTCCGGGAGGCGGGCTCGATGCGGAAGGCGGCGAGTTCGAGCCACCGGCCGGTCTTTTCCAGTTCCTTCTCGAAGCGGATCGGCTGTCCGGAGGTCAGGACGCCGCGGTAACGACGCACCCATTCGTCCGCCTCGTCGCCGACCATCTCGCGAACCTTCTGGCCGACGACGTCCGGGATGCCGGCATTGAGCGCATAGGCCTCGTTGGCTTCCACATGGATGTAGTCGCTGAGGGGACCGTGCGGGCCGTCGAAGAATTCGATGATGCAGAAGCCTTCATCGATGGCGTTGAACAGCGCCTCGTAGCGGGTCTCGCTTTCGCGACGGTCTGCCTCGGAGCGAACGCGTTCGACATGGGCCCAGGAGCGTTCGACGACCTGCCGGATAGTGGCCAGTTCGTCCTCGGTCCAGACGTGCGGCGACTTGTGGTGGATGGCCATCAGGGCGGTGAGCACGCCGTCCTTGACCAAGGGCATGCAGATGGTCGCCGAGACGCCGATGGACTGGAAGGTCGCGGCCTCTTCGGGGGCGAGCTCCTTCAGGTTGTCATTGATGATGAGCGGACGACCGGCGGCGAGTTCCTGCACCGCCAGTTGGCCGAAGTCGGCGAGACTGTAGTGGCCGACGATGGTGGAGGAGCCCGGGGCGGCCCAGTCGCCACGAATGGTGAAGCCGTCCTGGTCGGCGTCCATGTCGGCATAGGCGCAGATGGAGGCGCCGAGGAACTCGCCGGTCAGGCGGGTCGTCGTGGCCAGGATCTGTTCGGCGTTGGTGAGGCGCGCGACCTCAACCTGTAGCGCGTCGAGGAAGCGCAGGCGGGACTCGACGGCCTTGCGGTCGCTGATGTCGAAACTGACGCCCGGGAAGCGGGCCGGCGCCCCGTCGGCGTCGAGTTCGACGCGGCCTTCGGCCTGCAGCCAGCGAATCTCGCCGTCGGGGTGCAGGAGCCGATACTCGCCACTGAAGACGCCGCCGGTGGAGAGGGCCTTCGCGATCCCGGCCTGTACTTCGGAGAGGTCGTCGGGATGGATGCCGCTAAAGAACTCGGCGATGGGAGCGCCCACCGCGGCGCGGCTTGGGTCGACGCCGTAGAGGCGTGCAAAACGTTCGTCGGCGCGAACGAGATCTGCCTTGATATCCCAGTCCCAGGCGCCGATGCCGCGTCCGGCGGACAGGGCGAGTTGCAGGCGGGTGTCGGCTTCGGTGCGGCGGGTCTCGGCGATCACTCGCTCGGTCGTCTCGGTGACGAAGACCATGACGCCCGCTGGCTTGCCGGTTTCATCGGGCACGGGGACGTAGTCGAGGTCCATCCAGCCGGGCTCGGGTGTGCCGGCGCGGTCGAGAACCAGCTCCTGGTCCCGCAGCGACCAGGACTCGCCGGACAGGCCGCGGCGGATGTTGCCGTCGTTGAAGTCGGCGATTTCGGGCCAGCCTTCACGGGCGCCCATGCCGAGCAGGTCCGGATGGCGGCGTCCGGCGAAACGGGCGTAGCCGTCGTTGTAGATCAGGACGCCCTCGAAGCCCCAGAGCAGCACCATGGGATTGGGGGCGGCGACCAGCATGCCGACGGCGGTGCGAAGGCTCTGGGGCCAGTCCGACAGGGCGCCCAGCGGCGTGCGTGACCAGTCGAACGCACGGATGCGTTCGGCCATTTCGCCTCCACGATCAAGGAAGGCGATATCGTCAAAGCGCTCGGACAGTGTTCGGTCCCCCAGGGCAATACGC
Organism: Brevundimonas sp. GCM10030266; assembly: GCF_042666595.1. NCBI lineage: Bacteria > Pseudomonadati > Pseudomonadota > Alphaproteobacteria > Caulobacterales > Caulobacteraceae > Brevundimonas > Brevundimonas sp. GCM10030266. Next base: position 451,424 of record NZ_JBHTCY010000002.1, on the reverse strand, counting down.
GCCGCTGATCGCCCAACGCTCGACATTCGTAAAGGCTTCGCCGGGGATTGCGCGATAACGTACTTTCCCTAGATCGAACGGGTTCCGCCTTTCAGATCGTGCTTTAATGTCACGCCAAACGCCGCCCGGAGACCTCCCTCATGTCCGACGCCTCGTATGACGCCAGCCGCCACCGCAAGTCGGGGCGCGGCAAGATCTATGACTCCATCGTCGAGACGATCGGCGACACCCCGCTGGTCGGCCTGCCGCGTCTGTCGGCGGAGTATCAACCGAAGGCGCGGGTTCTGGCCAAGCTGGAGTTCTTCAATCCGATCGCCTCGGTGAAGGACCGGATCGGCGTGGCGATGATCGAGGCGCTTGAGCAGGCCGGGAAGATCGGGCCGGGCAGCGTGCTGATCGAACCGACCAGCGGCAACACGGGTATCGCCCTGGCCTTCGTCGCGGCGGCCAAGGGCTACAAGCTGATCCTCGTCATGCCGGAGAGCATGTCGATGGAGCGTCGCAAGATGCTGGCCCTGCTGGGCGCCGAACTGGTGCTGACCCCCGCCGAGAAGGGGATGAAGGGCGCCATCGCCATGGCGCAGGAACTGCTGGACCGGACGCCGGGCGCGGTCAGCCCGGCCCAGTTCGACAATCCGGCCAACCCGGCCATCCACCGCGAGACGACGGCGGAGGAAATCTGGGCCGATACGGACGGCGCGGTGGACTTTGTCATTGCGGGCGTGGGCACCGGCGGCACCATTACCGGCGTCGGTCAGGTGCTGAAGGCCCGGAAGCCGTCGGTGCAGATGATCGCGGTGGAGCCGACCGCCTCGCCCGTGCTGTCGGGCGGCGAGCCCGGGCCACACAAGATCCAGGGCATCGGCGCCGGCTTCATCCCGACCATCGTGGATCGTTCGGTGATCGACGGCGTCGAGCAGGTGTCGAACGAGGACGCCTTCGAGATGGCGCGCAAGGCGGCGCGGGTCGAGGGCATCCCGGTCGGCATCTCGTCCGGCGCGGCGCTGACGGCGGCGTTCCGCGTGGCGGCGCGTGAAGAGAACGCGGGCAAGACCATCGTCGCGATCATCCCGAGCTTCGCCGAACGCTACCTGTCGACGGCGCTGTTCGAGGGGCTTTGAGGACCGTCATAGCCGGTTAACCGCGCCGGTTGTACGGTTCGACCATGTCCGAGCCTGCCGTCATGCCCGAGGAGGACGCGCCCGTCGCATCCCTTCGCGCGCGCCATGCGCTGCTGAAGCGGCTGGCGGACGTCGTGTCCCTGCCGGCGAGCCGCATCAACGCCTTCGAGCGATCGGTGACCGGCGACCTGCTGGTGGAAATGCTGCGACTGGCGGCCCCGGAGGATCGCCGCCGGGTGGCCGCGCGGCTGGCGCCGCTGGCGGAACTGCCGAATGCGCTGGCGCGGATGCTGCTGCGGGACGAGCCGGCGATCGCCGGGCTGCTGATCGAACAGTGCGCGTCCTTGTCGGATGCGGATCTGGTCGCCTGCGCGCGGGATGCGACGGTCGAGCACCGTTTCCTGATGGCCAGCCGGCGTGGACTGTCGGAAGTCGTCAGCGAGACCCTGCTCAGCTTCGGCGAAGCCCAGGTCATCGAGGCCGTGCTGCGCAACAACAGCGCCCGGCTGAGCCAGGTGGCGATCGAGGGCGTGGTCAGCCTGAGCCGGATGGAGCGGCATCTGGGCGCGCATCTGTTGAAGCGGCCGGAACTGCGGCCGTCCGGCGCCTATGTGATGTTCTGGTGGGCCGGTCCGGAGGATCGGAGAACCATTCTGCAGCGCTTCGCCGTATCGCGTGAGGTGATGCAGGAGGTGGCCGAGGACGTCTTCGCGATGGCGGCGGCGGAGGGCTGGCAGGATCCGGTCGCCCGCAAGGCCCTGCAGTTCATTGAACGGCGCCAGCGTAACCGCGCCGCCATCGCCAAGAGCCCCTACGGCGGGCTTGAGCAGGCTGTCGCCGAAGCCGGAAAGAATGGCCTGTCGCGCGAGATCGCGACCGAGATCGCCTATCTGTCCGGCGTGAAGCCGATCACCGGCGCCAAGATCATGGGCGATCCGGGCGGTGAGCCGCTGGCCATCCTGTGCAAGGCGACCGGGCTGGGCCGGGCGGATCTGCTGTCCCTGTGGCGGTCGATGCGCCGTCCGGAAACGCAGGCTGACGGAACCCTGGACCCGGTCTGGGAGCGGGTTCAGATCACCTATGAAATGCTCGCGGTTGATCGTGCACAGACGGTTCTTCGTTACTGGAACTGGTCGCTGTCCTCTGCCCTGACCCCGGCTCTACTGAGAGCGATCCGGGACGGCGAGGAAGATGCTCTGGATGACTATTCGGCGCCGGAGCGGGCGGCCATGCTGGCCCTGGCGGAAAACTTCGGTCGCTGATCGTATTTCCACACGGACGTCCGGGTTTTTCAGAACAGACGCGCCGACTGTCCGGCATTGCTTCCAAAAGCAAACAAATCTATTCAGCGGACGATGCGGGACTGGGGGTGATCCAGTCGATCTGAACAATTCTGACTGGAAGAACCTATGGAAGAAAACTCGCAACTGCTCGAAATGACCGCCGATATCGTGTCGGCCTACGTCGGAAACAACAACGTGCAGGCTTCGGAAGTGCCGGGTCTGATCTCGAGCATTCACGCGGCTCTGTCGCAGGTGTCCACCGGTGTCGTCGAGCCCGAGCCCGAGCCCCGTGAACCGGCAGTTCCGGTCCGCAAGTCGATCACCCCGGACTACCTGATCTGTCTGGAAGACGGTCGCAAGTTCAAGTCGCTGAAGCGTCACCTGCGCACCAAGTACAACATGAGCCCCGAGGAGTACCGCGCCAAGTGGAACCTCCCGAAGGACTATCCGATGGTCGCCCCGAACTACGCCAAGGCGCGTTCGGACCTGGCCAAGCAGATGGGCCTCGGCCAGGGCGGTCGGAAGCCGGCCCGCGCCACGCGCGCCAAGAAGTAGGACGTCCGTCACGACAGACGAAGACGCCCGCCGGATCACTCCGGCGGGCGTTTTGCTGCTCGGGGTCTGGTGAGGCGCGTCAGGCGGCGCGGCGCATGCGCCAGAAGCGAAGGGTGCGCAGGGCGGCCTCGCGGCCCAGTTCGGCGTACATGCGGGCGTAGGCGTGGGCCTTGGCCATCGCGTCGCCGTCGTCGTTCAGCAGCACCACCGCATAGGTGAGGAACAGAGCGCGATCGAGATCCGCGGCCTTGCAGACCACGGCGAGGGCGTCGAGTTCGCGCCGGTCGATGATCTGCTGGGCGGTGTGGAAGTCGATGTCCGCCAACTGGGCGAGCGCGATAAGGAAAGACGTCCGGCTGCCGGAGCGGAGGAAGCGGGCCAGCATCCGGGGCGTGAGCTGACCGGCGGCCTTGAGTTCCTCGACATAGGCCAGGCACTCGGAATAGTCGGCGGGCAGGGCCCCGTCGTCGGTGGCCACGCGGGTGCGACCGGCGGCGAGGGCGGCGTCCAGAAGGGCCGGATCCATGCGGGCGTTCTGCTCGAGGATCTGGTTCCGCAGCCGGGCCTCGACCACGAAGTACATTTCGTTGAGCAGGTCGGCGGGCAGGCCCGCGCGCGAGATGGTGGTCTCGTGAAGCGCCGGGTTGGCCTTGGCGCGTTCGATCGCGGTCTCGGACGCCTTGCGCGACAGGCGGGCGCCATCGTTGCGCAGAAGGGTTCCGAGGGTTTCGTCATCGCCGCGTTCGACGATCACGTCGGAAATGGCTTCGGACACGGAGGTCCGGGCGGAGACGGCGCGCAGGTGATCCTGTCCGTGCCGGCGGACGACGCCGAGCAGGTCTTCGTCGGTGAGGACCGGCGAGTGGGCCAGCACGGCGCCCGCGACGGAAGCCTCGTCATGGGCCAGGCGGCGGATCAGGGCGTGCGGGGCGTCGGGCGCGGAGGCGAAGCGCGACGAGAGTTCAGCCCGGACGGCGATCTCCATGTCGTCGGCCAGCTTGGCCAGCACGGCGCCGTAGTGGTCGTCTTCCGCGGCGGTGCGGGTCGGCGCGCCGAAGAAGTGTTCGGTCAGTTCCCGCAGCAACGCGCGGCGCTTCTCGCTGGAGCCCTCCTCGGCGAGGGCGATCAGGTCGGGCAGGCGCGACACGGTCAGGGTGTCGCTCACTGATAGTCCCCTTCCGGAGCGGCGGGCTGGATGCGGGTGCGGCCCTGGGCGTCGCGGATCAGCGTAGGGCCGGGATCGGGCTGGGCGAGATCCTGCGAGGCGATGGTCACCGGGGCGGTGACGGTCAGGGCGTCGACATAGGTCGGTGCGGGCAGGGTCACCGCATCCGGCTCGCGGCCGCTCTGGCGGTGAACGGAATAGTAGCGCGCGCCCTGCTCGACAGGGCGGTCCTCCGGATTGCCGGTGACCGTGGCGACGCGACGCGGTTCGGGCGCGGTGGCGTCGGCCGGTCCCTCTGCGGCGGCGATCGGCGGCGGAGCCATGATCGGAGCGGCCGAAGCTTGATGCTGCATGCGGAAGATGGGGGCGTCGCGACGCGGGGCGTAGGGATCGACAGGCGTCGGCGCGCTGACAGGGGCCGGCTGGACGGCGGGCAGGGCGACCTCGGCCGGAACGGGCTGGCCGCTGCGGTCAGGAAGATAGTCGGGCGTCGCGCGCGGGGCGACCGGCGCGGGCGCCGGAGGCTGGGGCGCTGTCGGCGCAGGGGCGGAGGCGGCGGGCGGCGGACGCAGCCAGGCGGTGGCGGGCGTCAGGGTGCGCCGAACGGGCGCCGGCGCCGGCGCGGCCGGCTCGGCGGCGACAGCGCCGCCGTGGGGGATGACGCGGTTGGGGCGACGCCGGGTCTCGGCCGGTCGGGCGGTGCCAGCGGTCGGCGCGGCCGTGACCTCAGGCCGTCCGGCCCACTGGAGATATTGCGGCGGCGCGGACTGGGCCTGCGCGGCATCGGCAAGCCCCGTCGCGACAAGGGCGACGGTCGCGAGGCCGAGGGTCAGGCAGGGGGCGCGGCGCAAAGGGCGGCTCCGGAGACGAAGGGCAGGACCTTCAGCGTATCCGTGGCGGCCTTAATCCGTCGCTAACGCGGGCATCAGGACAGACGCGCACGAACGCGCCGCTCGATCAGGCCGACAAGGCCGCTGAGCGCCAGTCCCATGACCATCAGACAGACGAGGGCGGCGAGCATGTCGGCGGTGCGCAGACGGTTGCCCGCTTCGAGCAGGCGCCAGGCCAGGCCCTGCGTCGCGCCGGAGCCGGAAACGAACTCGGCCACCACGGCGCCGATGACCGCCTGACCCGCGGCGACCCGCAGGCCCTCCAGTGCGAAGGGCAGGGCGGCGGGGACGCGAAGACGGAGGAGGCGCTGCAGCGGACTGGCGCCATACAGGTCGAACAGGCGTTCGAGATCGGGGTCAGCAGACTTCAGGCCGGTCAGAACGCCCGAGAAGATCGGGAAGACGGCGACGGCGGCGGCCAGCGCGATCACGGCGCGATCGGGATGGTCGAGCCCGGCCCAGATCACCACCAGCGGGGCGATGGCGACGACCGGCGTGACCTGAAGGGCGACGGCCAGTGGACGGAAGGCGGCCTCAGCCGGACGGTTGAGCGAGACGGCGAGCGCCAGCCCGCCGCCAAGAATACCCGCGACCAGAAGCGCCTGCACCGCCATGCGGAAGGTCTGGAGGGCCGAGCCGGCGAGAAGTGGCGCGCGTTCCACAAGCGACAGGGCGACGGCGCTGGGCGGCGGCAGGAAGTAGACCGGGACGTCGGACAGTCGGCAGGCGATCTCCCATAACCCGAGCAGGGCGAGGGTCAGGAGGGCGGGGGGAAGCAGGCGGCTCATGCCGCCGCCTCCGGCATGGCGGCGGCGAGATCGGCGGCGAGGGTCTCCACAGCGGTGTGGCAGGCCGGATCGGCGCGCCAGTCGGCCGGACGGGGGATGGAGCCGGGTGTCGGACGGGCGCGGGTGACGCGACCGTCGGAGCCGCTCAGCACGACCGTTCGCTGGGCGAGATAGACCGCCTCCTCGACATCGTGGGTCACGAAGACGATGGCGGGACGGGGCGAGCGGTCGGCCCAGAGGCGGTGCAGATCCTCGATCAGCCGGCGTCGGGTCACGCTGTCGAGGGCGGCGAAGGGCTCGTCCAGCAGAAGCAGGTCGGGCTCGGTGACGACGGCGCGGGCGAGGGAGGCCCGCATGGCCATGCCGCCCGAAAGCTGGCGGGGTCTGGACGCGAGGCTGGCGCCGAGGCCGACGGAGGTCAGGGCGGCTGCGGCGCGCTCACGGGCTTCCGCCTCCGGAACGCCCGCCAGTTCCAGCGGCAGGGCGACGTTGGCCCGGGCGTCGGCCCACGGCATCAGGGTGGGGGACTGGAAGACGAAGGCGGTGCGGCCGGGGGATGTGGTCCGGACATGGCCCTCGGACGGCGTTTCCAGCCCGGCAAGAAGGCGCAGCGCCGTGGACTTTCCGGCGCCGGACGGGCCGACGAGAGCGACGATATCCCCTTGGGCCAGCGAGAGATCGAGGGGGCCGATCGGGGCGCGGTCCGGATAGCGGACCACGACGCCCTCAAGCGCCGCGATGATCTCAGCCACGGCCGCGGCCAGGCAGGTACTGGGTGGTGAAGGCCTGGCGCCAGTCGAGGTTCGGCGGATAGACGCCCGCTTGGCTGGTGGCCTCGAAGAAGGCCTGCCAGCGTTCCTCGGTCATCGTGCCGAGGCCGTAGAGGGCGGCGTCGCCGCTGTCGACGATGCCGTTGCTGCGCAGTTTCTCGCGGGCCTGATCGAGGATGTCCTGCGTCATGTCGGGGTTGTCGCGCCGGATCAGCGCATCCGCCGCCTTGCCGTCGCCCTGGATATAGTCGCGCCAGCCCTCGGCCGAGGCGGCGATGAAGTTGCGCAGGGCGGTGGCGTTGTCGCGGGCGAAGGCGGTCGGGGCCAGCACCATGGTGGCGTAGGAGGGGTAGCCCTCATCGGCCAGGAGGAAGACGCGTGGCTCGAAGCCCGCCGCCTGTTCGATCGTATAGGGCTCGGAAGTCAGGTAGCCCTGCTGGACGGCGCGACGATCCGCCAGGAAGGGGGCGGGATTGAAGGTGTATTTGCGCACCTGGGCGTCGGTGAAGCCGTACTTCTCCTTCAGCCAGACCCAGAAAGCGTTGATCGAGGCGTCGGCCAGAAGGAAGGGTCGACCGGCCAGGTCCGCGATGCCCTCAAGGGCAGGGTCCGGGTGGGCGATGAGGACCTGCGGATCCTTCTGGAAGAAGGCGGCGACCGCCTTCACCGGCGCGCCCTCGGCGACCAGGCTCATCGGGATGAAGCTGTTGGAGCCCATGCCCAGCTCGACCGCCCCGGAGGCCAGCAGCTGGGGCACATTCACATTGGGGCCGCCCTGGATGATCTGGACGTTCAGCCCGCGCTTCTCATAGGCCCCGGAGGCGAGCGCCTGATAGAAACCGCCGTGCTCGGCCTGGGCGCGCCAGTCGGTCGCGAAGCGCAGGCGAATGCGACCGTCGGCGTCGGGCTCGACCTCGGAGTTGGTGTTGAAGCAGGACGCGACCGCGGCGCTGGCGACGACAGCGCCCGCGCCCGCCAGAAGGGCGCGCCGGTTGGGCGTAAATCTGCGATTCCCGCGCGAGGTCATGGCCTTGTTTACGGCCAAGGCGATGGCGACGAAAGGGCGGACGAACGCCTAGCGACGAGGGCTGTGTTCAAGCACCAGTCGGCCAGCCAACTCCCTCAGAAAAACGGGGACCGGATCGTTGAACAACTGGCCGAGAGCGCCGGTTTGGGTGCGGACCATGTTCGCCGCGACCCCGCTGGCTTCGCCAGAAAACAGGAACTCGCCGCTGACGGGATCAATTGACACGCCGTCGAGGCCTTCGCCGAAGAAGTCCATGCCGGCTGCCGCCTCGTTCAGCTCCTGCTCTTCGGGGGACAGTTCCGCGTCATCCGCGTCGATGGCGGTCCGGGACGTCGCCAGATTCAGGCCGTCGAACACGCCCTTGATGTTCTGCAGCATCTCGGTGTTGCGCTGCCAACTAGACGCCGCACCAACGGGGCCGGCGCACAGGTAGCTGATGAGGAATTCCGCGGCGTCGGTCGCCCCGCTCGAAACGCGAACAGCATCGGCCACCTTCTCGCGCAGGCAGGCTTCGGCGTTCGTGAGCGCGGGTGGGCGAGGCGTATCCTGCATCGGCGCGGTCGTTATCGCGACGGCGATCAAGGCATTTGTCAGCATTTGAGTTCTCCCCCGAGATCAGCAACCCGGCAAGCCTAGCGAGCCTGCGGTGTATGTCGAGGGGTATGGTCCGGGCCGGAATTGAGCGAGGGGACGAAGGGCTACGGCGAACCGCTGCTCCTCGTCCCCTCGCCAAGTCCGGGTTGGACTTGGCCGTTGAGGTTCCGGACCCTGGCTTCGGCATCAGCAGGGCGAACCCCGGTGATGGTCAGCTGTATCCTGTCGCGCTCAGGGTCCCCGGCGTTCCGCAGGTCCAGCCCGCGCCGTCCTTCGATCCCGATCCGGTTCCCGTCCGGTTCCGCATCCGACCGAAGTCGTCAGCGTCCCCCTGGGGCCTTGATCCTGCCTCCCGCCCGTTACGATCCGAAGATCGCCCGAAGCGTCGGGTCAGAGAGCCGGGCCGGTTCGCCTTGAGCCCCGGGTCTCCCCGGTTTTCCGCGCCGCCGTGTCCCTCGGCCTGATCAAGTTCGCTCCAAATCCGGGATCCAGCAAGCAGCCCGAATGCTCCGCTTGTGGATCAATTCAGGGATAAAACTTGTCCAATCCCTGTATCAAGAATTCCAGATCGGCAATTTTCTTCGATATGTGAAGGTATTGCGACGTTATGCACAGGGCGGCGAAACAGGGTCAATTTTCGTCCGGAATGCCCCTGAATCCGGCTTCGCGGTCAGGGTTCGGGTCAGCCAGAGCCCGACATCGGTCATCGTTCGGCGGGCGAGCGGACCGCCGAAATGAACAAAGCCGTGCGGCGCCAGCGGCACCTCGATCAGTTCGGCCGGCGCGGCGGTCGACCAGGCCTCCGCCATCAGGACGCTGTCATCCCTGAGCGGGTCGAGATCGCCCGAGACGAACAGGGCGGGGGGAAGGTCACGCATCTCGGCATGGAGGGGCGAGACGTCCGGACGGCGGCGGCCTGCCTCGTCCCGGTCCGGCAGCAACCGGGCCATGTCGGCAGCCATTGTCGGACCGTTGAGAAGCAAGGTCTGGCGGTTGGCTGCCCGGACGGACGGTGTGCCCGACAGGTCAAAGACGCCGTAGATAAAGACGCAGCCCCGGAAGGCGGCGAAGCGGCCCCTGTCCCTGAGGGACAAGGCCGTAAGGGCGCCGAGGTGGGCGCCGGCGGACTCCCCGATCAGGAACAAGGCCTCTGTTCCGAAGCGCGATGCGGCATTGTCGGCCAGCCATAGTCCCGCCGTCAGGCAGTCCGCGATGGCGTGATCAAGGAGGACGCCTCGACGTTCGCTGAGCAGGCGATAGTCCACCGAGACCACGGCCAGGCCGGTTTCGGCGACGAGGCTGGCGTTCAGATGATCATTCAGGCCGGCGCTGCCGACGACCCAGCCGCCGCCATGCATATCCAGAATGACCCCGCGTGGCGGGCCGGGCGGGTGAAGGATGCGCAGCGAGACCTCTCCGTCGGAGGACGGGATACGCAGGGTCTCGACCCTTATGCCGCGCCGTTTCAGCCAGGCGGCGGTCACAGTCTGGGCGGCGCCGCCCAGTCTGGCGCTGGCCCACTGGCCGGCTTCCAGTCGCCAGTTGTCGGTCTTGAGGCGGGGCATGAGCGCCAGGCCGGCATTGATCCGGGCGGCTGTGCGGCGTTCTGACGGCGTCAGTTCGACTCGGTGGACAGTGGCGACCATCAGGAGACGCTAGGCCGGTTCGGCGAACGTGGCGATGCGGCGTCGGGCCGCCGTCAGCCGGCGAGGGCGGCCTTCTTCTCTTCGAGCTCCAGCCATTCCAGTTCGATCTCCTCGAGCTGGGTGCGCGCCTTCTCCGCCGCCTTCATCGCCTTGTCGAAGGCGGAGGGATCGCGGCTGTAGAGGTCGGGATCGGAGAGGATGGCGTCCTGCTTCGCGATCTCGGCCGGCAGGGTTTCCAACAGACCCTCGATTTCCTTCAGGCGGTGGACGTCCTTGAAGGACATCTTGCCGGGCTTCTTCGGCGTCGCGGCGAGGGAGGCGGGGGCGGGATTGGCCTCGGCGCGCCTCGCCGCTTCCTTGTCCTGCGGACGCGGATTGGCGCCGGGCTGGAGGAAGCCGGGGTTCTGGCGGATGAAGTCGGTCCATCCACCGGGCGTCTCGACGATATCGCCGCGCCCGTTCATGGCGATGGTCGAGGTGGCGAGGCGATCCACGAAATCCCGGTCGTGGCTGACCAGAATCAGGGTGCCGTCATAGCTCTCCAGCAGCTCTTCCAGCTTCTCGAGCGTGTCCATGTCGAGGTCGTTGGTCGGCTCGTCGAGGATCAGCATGTTGGCCGGCTTGGCCAGGGCGCGGGCCAGCAGGAGCCGGTTCCGTTCACCGCCCGACAGGGTCGAGATCGGCTGGCGCAGCTGGGCTTCCTGGAACAGGAAGTCCTTGGCGTAGGCGGCGACGTGTTTGGAGTGGCCGCGCACGAGGATGGAGTCGCCGCCGCCGGGGGTCAGGGCGTCCCACAGGGTCATGTCGGACTTCAGGCCCTCGCGGGACTGGTCGAGATAGACCGGTTCGAGGTTCGCGCCGAGGCGCACCGTGCCTTCGTCGGGCGCGAGTTCGCCGAGCAGGACCTTCACCAGCGTGGTCTTGCCCGCGCCGTTGGGGCCGACGATGGCGAGACGGTCGCCCCGGATGACCCGGGTGGTCAGGCCCTTGAAGATGGTGCGGTCGCCGAAGCGCTTGGTGACGCCCTTGAGGTCGGCGACCAGCTTGCCGGAGGTCGCGCCGCTGTCGACGCCGAGGTGGAGTTCGCGCGGCAGATCCTTGACCCGTTCAGCGCGGTCGGCGCGCATGGCCATGAGGGCGCGGGCGCGGCCCTCGTTGCGGGTGCGCTGGGCGGTGATGGAGCGGTAGAAGGTGTAGGTCTCGGCCTCGATCTTCTTGGTCAGGCGACGGAGGGACTCGGCTTCCTCCTCCATGACCTTGGCGGCCCATTCGTCAAAAGCGACGAAGCCTTTGTCGAGGGTGCGGACCTTGCGGCCTTCAAGCCAGTGCACCGACTGGGTGACGCGGTTGAGGAAGGCGCGGTCGTGGCTGACGACCAGAACGGCGAAACGGGCCGAAAGCAGCTCGTTCTCAAGCAGTTCGATGGCGAGGATATCGAGGTGGTTGGTCGGCTCGTCGAGGAGCAGCAGGTCGGGCTCTTCGGCGAAGGCCTTGGCCAGGGCGGCGCGGCGGGTCTCGCCACCCGACAGGTTGACGGCCGGCTTGTTCGGATCGAGCCCGAAGGTGGTGAGCCAGCTTTCGGCCGTCCAGCGCTCGGCGTCGCCGGACGCGGCGTAGTCCAGCAGGGTTTCGCCCCTGATGTCCGGCTCCTGCGGGACATAGGCGAAGCGGGTGCCAGCCTGCACCGAACGGTCGCCGGCGTCCGGCTCGATCAGGCCCATGACCAGCTTCATCAGGGTGGACTTGCCCGCGCCGTTGCGACCGACGAGGGCGGCGCGGGTGCGCGGCTCGATGGCCATGTCGACGCCGTCGAACAATGGGCGTTGACCATCCTGAAGACGGACATCCTTGAGAGCGACGAGGGGGGGACGGGCAGCCATGGCGGGCCATATAGCGACCATCCCTGCGTTCGGCCATTGGCGTTGACGCATCAGGCGGGGCGCGATGTAGTCGCGATCGAACGGAACAGAGGCTGCGGATGACGAGCGCGGAAGGCCGGTTGCGGCCAGCAAGGCCCCGGCCGGGACGGATCTTCTATCTGGTCGCCCTGCTGCCGATGATCCTCGGCTTCGCCGCCATGGGCGTGATCCTGGCGACCCAACTGCCGAAGATGAAAGACGGCCTACAGCAGATTGTCGTTCCCGGCGCGCGCGAGGTGGCCCTCGAGCCGGGAACGCACACGGTCTTTCTGGAGACACGCAGCGTCGTCGAAGGGCGGGCGTATGTGGTCGATGAGGTTCCCGGTCTTCAGGTCCGGGTCGAAGATGCTGAGGGCGCGTCGGTCGCCCTGAGCGATCCCGCGGCATCCTCCACATACAGCCTCGGTGGGCGGCAGGGGCGTTCGATCGGCGCGTTCCGGATCGAGCAGGCCGGGATTTATCGAGTCAGCGCCGACTACGGCGAGGGTGGTGGTCCGCAGGCGGTCATCGCGGTCGGGCGGGATTTCATCGGCGGCTTGCTGATCTCCATCTTCTCCTCTCTGGGCGCGGTGTTCGCTGGGCTGGGCCTGACAGTCGGGCTGGCGATCTGGATCTATGTCAGCCGGCATCGCGCGAGAGCCGGCGACTGAGCGACACGCCGCCGCAGCGGAGGTTGGTTGACGCTTACCGTCTGGATGGTATGTAGTGGAAATGGATACGCTGACCCGCCGCCGCGCGCCCGAAACCACGCGCGCAGAGATCATCGACAGGGCGCTGGAAGTCGCCGCCGAGGTTGGGGCGATGGGCTTCACGCTCGATGCCGTGGCCGCACGGACATCGGTCAGCAAGGGCGCGTTGCTGCATCATTTTCCGACGAAGCTGGCCTTGCTGGAAGGTCTGACGGACCATCTGGCGGACATGTTCTGTGAGGCGGTTCTGGCCGAGGCGGCGCGTGATCCGCAGCCCTATGGGCGCCATGCCCGCGCCTATCTGCGGGTGACGATCAACGATGCGGTGACGGCCTGCGACGTCTCGATCGGACGCGCCATGCTGGTCGCTTGCGCGATTGAGCCCTCGCTGCGGACCCGGTGGTCGGACGGCGTCAGACGGGTCAAGGAAGAGGATCCGACCGATCCGGTCGGGGCGGACGACGCCCTGTTGCTCCGACTGGTCGCCGACGGGCTCTGGATGTCGGACCTGTTCGGAATCCACGACGTGTCGCCGGCCCAGAGGCAGGCGCTGCTGTCGCTGCTGACGCCTGGCCAGACGCTGATGGAAGCAGCCTGATGAACCCGACGACCTGGGCGGCCCTGCTGGGCGCTATCGCGTTCGAGGTGGTCGGCACCACCTTGCTGCAGAAGTCGGAGCAGTTCAGCCGGCTGTGGCCGACGCTGGGGCTGGCGGTCTGCTACCTGACCGCCTTCTACCTGCTGAGCCTCGCCCTGCGGCAGATTCCGGTTGGGCTGGCCTATGCGATCTGGAGCGGCCTGGGCGTGGTGGCGATCGCGACCATCGGCGTGGTCCTGTTCAAGCAGAAGCTGGACCTGCCCGCCATCGCCGGGCTGGGGCTCATCGTGACCGGGGTGCTGGTCATCAACCTGTTCTCGAAGAGCGTCAGCCACTGAGGCCCGGCTAGCGACGGCCGTTCTTCCGGGTCGGTCGGGACAGAAGCTGGTCGAGGCGGGGCGCCGCTTCCGTTACGAAGGTCAGCAGGGCGCCGCCGGCCAGCCACGCGCCGGCCGCGACGAAGGTCGCCGAGGCCATGACCGTGTAGGGCGCGAACCAGACCGCGACCGCGCAGGGGAGCCAGCCGAACCGCATCCAGTTGAACCACAGAGTCTGGGCGGCCAGGGACTGGATCAGGCGGATCGGACGGGCGGCGAGGATCATGAGGATGAGGGCCGCGGCGGCGACGGTCCTGAGGCTCCAGTCGTTGTCGGGAACCGGAACGGTGGCGACGGCGACCGTTGCGGCCACCGTGGCGATGGCCAGCATGGTGGCGGTGATCTGCCGTCGGCCGTGAGACAGGTTGAGCCAGGCGTCCTCCAGCGCCGGGCGTCCGTGGTGCGCCACAAGCGTCACACCCGTCGCGACCCAGCAGAGGCTGACCCAGGGCGCGCCGTGGGCGTGGACGACCAGCCAGCCGAGCGGAATCATCGCCATGAAGAAGCCGGCTCTCAGGCCGTTCCGGCTTTCCTCGAAATGGGCGTTGGTGATGCTCGTCCAGGCGACCAGCGGGCCCAGGATGAGCCACCAGGCCGCGACCCAGGGAAGATCGCCGGGAATGACCGACGAGACGAGTAGAACGATCACGGCGACCGGGGCCCAGCCGAGCCGGATCCACGCAGGTCGGGTCCAGACCCGTCCGTCATCTCGCCACCGCCGCCGCGGGCGAACGAGGCCGTAAAGCCAGACGGCTCCCAGCCCTGTGAGGACCGACAGCGCCAGAACCCAGAGGGCGAGGGCGTCGATCAGGTCCGGTGGTCCGAACAACTCCGCCGACATTCCCAGGCCGGTGAAGAGCAGGGGAAGCGTCAGGAGCGCCCAGAGGAAGATCGCGGGAAAGATCGGCGCTCTCTGCCGCCGGCGCCATCTTTCCATCGCTTTGGGATCGGTCTGGGGAAGCAGGCCGGCGAGGTCGTAGTCGAGGCGGTCGAGCAGGGCGCTGACCCTGGCTTCAAGTCCGAGGGTGAAGCGCTCGCGGAGGCGGCTCTGGAGCGTTGCAGGCTTGCTGAGCGCCCGCCAGGCCGCGTGATCCGGGGAGTTGCTCTGCTGGAGATGACGAAGGACAGCGGTGGTCTCCCGTCGCTGCAACACCATGGAAGCATGGCTCAGGTCGACGCCAATCCGACGATTATCCCAGCCGAAGAACTGGATCAGCGGCTCGACGAGATCGTCCGCCACCGGCCCGGCGCCGCCGATCGTCCACGCGAGCCAGTGTTCGGTCTGGATGTGCGTCTGAAGGGAGTCCATCGCCGGAGACCGGAAGATCGCCAGCATGGCCGAGAGGGCGGAGTGACGATCCCCGTCGGGATGGGACAGCAGGTGCGTGAGGCGGTCGCAGAGCGCCCTGTGGGACTGGACCAGCTCATGTTCGCGATCCAGTTCGGCGCGGATGTCCGCGGCGTCTTCCGAGGCAGGAGCGGGCGCGCCGATAGTCCAGTCCTGCGTGGAGCGCGACGGACGGGGCGCGGGTTCCTCGATCGGTGACGGCGGAACCTCCGGGCGGGTCCAGCGACGGGAGGCCTCGATATCGGGCCAGACACCGTCGAAATCGTCATCCTCGTCGTCATCGACGTCGTCCGAATACGCCCGCGGCACGGCCCAGCCATTCCGGGCCATGTCGGTGGCCTGATCGAAGGCGGCGCGGAGGTCCTGGAAACCCTCCGGGTCATCTTCAGGATGGACGATCTTCAGCCGTCGGGCGTAGGCGCGCCGGATCTCGTTGACGTCATTGGTGGGGTCGATGCCGAGCGTGGCCCAGATCGAGCCCCTCACAGCCAGGTCTCGCCCTCGAAGCGGTCGAGCACCTCGCTCAGCCGGGTGCGGGCCTGCTCGATGTCGCGAGGATCCTGACGCTCGAGGGCGCCTTCGAACAGCTGGATCTCGCCGGCGATGAACTGACGATCATTGCCGAGACTTTCCTCGTAGCAGCGGTTGGCGCGCGCCATGACCGCCTTGTTGGCGTCCGCGTCCCGGGGGTGCTGTTTGAGAGCCGCGAGAACCGCGCGGCGCTTCTCGAAGTCCTCGTTGTTCTTCACCGCCTCATCAGCGATGACCAGTTCGCGTCGCTCGCCGGTCTTCGGGATGTGGACATCGACTTCCAGAAGGCCGTTGATGTCGTAGCTGAAGCGGACTTCGATCTGGACCGAGCCGGGCGGGCCGGACGGGATCGGCACTTCCAGTTTGCCGAGTTCGATGTTGTCCGCGAGGTTTCGCGACTCGCCCTGATAGACAGGGATATCGACCACCCGCTGGTTGGCGGAACTGTTGGCGTAGTACTGAACGCGACTGGCGGGAATGACGGTGTTGCGCTCGATAATCGGCGAAAGGGTCGCCGGGAGCCAGCGGCCGTTCGCATCCTGATCGCTGGCGGCGATGCCCAGGGTGTAGGGACAGACGTCAGTCATGACGACTTCCTTGAGGGCGACGTCGCGGGCCTTCAGGCCGGCCTGTACGGCGGCGCCCACGGCGACAGCCTCGTCCGGATTGACGGCATTGGCCGGGAAGCGGCCGAACATGCGGGTGATGGCCCGGCGGACCAGCGGCATGCGGGTCGAGCCGCCGACCAGAATGATCTCGGACAGTTCATCGGCGCGCAGGTTTGCATCCCGGAGCGAGCGAAGGACCGGATCGCGAAGGCGGGTGATAAGCCCGGCGGCAAGAGCCTCGAAGTCGTCCGCGGTCACCTGCCGTTCGTAGGTCCTGTCCTTCCAGGTGACGGACATGGTCGCCGAGGGCGCGTCGGTCAGGGCACGACGGGCGCGCTCGGCCGCGTGGCGGATGCGCTCGCGAAGAAGGGGATCGGCGCGGTCCTTCTCGGGCACTTCCTTGCCGGCGGTGCGACGGAATTCCTCGCACAGGATGTCGTTGAAGTCCTCGCCGCCGAGCCGGTTGTCGCCGGTCGAGGCGCGCACCTCGATGATGCCCTCGAAGATCTCGAGCACGGAGACGTCGAAGGTGCCGCCGCCGAGATCGAAGACGAGGAAGCGGCTGGCGTCGCCCAGTTCGTGAATGCCGTAGGCGAGGGCGGCGGCGGTCGGCTCGTTGAGCAGGCGCTCGACCTTCAGGCCGGCCAGTTCGCCGGCGCGTCGTGTGGCCTTGCGCTGCTTGTCGTTGAAGTAGGCCGGAACGGTGATGACGGCCTCGGTCACCGGCTGGCCGAGCCAGGCCTCGGCGTCCGACTTCAGGCGGGCCAGGACCAGGGCGGACAGTTCCTCGGCGGTGAAATCCTTCTTGCCCAGCCGGGTCACCCGGTTGGAGCCCATGTAGCGTTTGAAGGCCGTGGCGGTCAGTTCAGGGTGCGTCGATTGCCGCTCGCGGGCCGCGAGGCCGGTGATCACCTCACCGGTGGTCTCATCGAAGCTGACCGCGGACGGGGTGAGGATGTGACCCAGGCTGTTGGGGATCAGCTCCGCCTTGCCATCCCGGAAGACGCCGACCGCACTATTGGTCGTGCCCAGATCAATCCCGATAATCACGCCTATCCCCCGAAGAAGCCGTGACTTTTTCTAGCGTGGCCACGGCCTTGGGGAAAGTGCGTGGGCGACACAACGGGCTGATCGGCGTATGGAGCCGCCGATGACCGCCTTCTGGGACACAAAGACCCTCGATCAGATGACCCGCGAGGAGTGGGAGAGCCTGTGCGACGGGTGCGGCCTGTGTTGCCTGGTCCGGTTCGAGGACGAGGATACGGGCGAGGTGATACCCACGCGGGTTCACTGCAAGCTGTTTGACCCGGTGCGCTGCACCTGTTCGGACTATGCCAACCGCAAGCAGCATGTGCCGGATTGCATCAAGCTGACCCCGTGGAACATCGAGGCGCTGGAGTGGATGCCCAAGTCCTGCGCCTATCGTCGCCTGCATGAGGGACGGACGCTGGCGCCCTGGCACCACCTGATCTCGGGGAGCCGCGAAACGGTGCATGAGGCCGGGGTGTCGGTGAAGGGGCAAACCGTTTCGGAGCTGGCGCTGAAGGAGCCGGAAGACGCGCTCGACTTCGAGGCGCCGGAGTGGCGCGAGGAGCGCGGCGTCTGAGTTCGGCCGAACTCACGCGAGGAAGTCCCACGTGATCAAGCGCTTGTAAAAAAGAGTCCGCGATCTTCCAGCAGTCGGACGCTGGCGGTGCATACTTTGGGCATGACGGGAAAGACCGACAGGGCCGAGGCGGCCCCGGTCCCGCTCCACGGAGATCATCATGCTGAACTGGCGACGGCCCTTCGGGGACCGCCGGCGCATCGCCGCGCCTGAAACCAAGGACAGCCGGGTCGGCGCCCTGATCGCGGTCGGCAGCGGTGGACGGGCTCGCTGGACGCCGAGGGATCTGGCCAGTCTGACGGCGGCCGGTTTCACGCAGAACCCGGTGGCCTACCGTTGCGTCCGCATGATCGCGGAAGCCGCGGCGGCGACCCCGCTGGCGGTGTTCGTGGATGGCGTTCGCGACGAGACGCATCCGCTGGCGGATTTGCTGGGCCGGCCCAATCCGGAGCAGTCGGGCGTTGAGTGGCTGGAGGGCGTCTATGGCGCGCTGCAGACCGCGGGGAACGCCTATGTCGAAGCCGCCGGAACGGAGGCGCCGGAAGAGTTGTGGTCCCTGAGGCCTGACCGGATGAAGGTCGTGCCCGGGCGCAGCGGATGGCCGGACGCCTATGAGTATGCGCTGAATGGCCGGTCGGTGACGTTCGGGCGGGCGTCGGACGGTTGGATGCCGGTCCTGCACCTGAAGCTGTTTCATCCACTGGATGACCACTACGGCTTCTCGCCCCTGGAGGCCGCGTCCTTTTCCATCGACGTGCACAACGCTTCCGGCCAGTGGAACAAGGCGCTGCTGGACAACTCGGCGCGACCGTCCGGGGCGCTGGTGTTCACCGCGCGGGAAGGCGAGCGGCTGACGGACGAGCAGTTCACGGCGCTGAAGGGCCAGATCGATGACCTGCACAGCGGGGTCGCCAATGCCGGCCGGCCGCTGGTGCTGGAAGGTGGAATGGACTGGAAGCCGCTGAGCTGGACGCCGGCGGACATGGATTTCATCGCCGGAAAGCATGCGGCGGCCCGGGAGATCGCCCTGGCGTTCGGGGTGCCGCCGCAATTGCTGGGCATCCCCGGAGACGCGACCTACGCCAACTATCGCGAGGCCAACACGGCCTTCTGGCGAGGGACCATCGCGCCGCTGGTGCGCAAAACAGCGGCGGCGTTGACGGTGTGGCTGGGCGGGCGGTTCGACGGGGTGCGGATTGAGCCCGATCTGGACGCCGTGCCCGCCCTGCAGCCCGAACGGGAGGCGCTGTGGGCGCGTCTGGAGGCGGCGAGCTTCCTGACCGACGAGGAACGGCGACGCATGGCCGGGCTGGGAGACTGACCGATGGACAGTTTGCGAAAGATTCCGGTGGCGCTGATCACCGCCCTGGTCGTGCAGACGATCGGCGGGCTGGTCTGGGCGGGCGGAGCGGCGGCCCGGATCGCGACGCTGGAGGAACGGGTCGGCGAGCAACGGCTGGTCGCGGAACGTCTGGCGCGCCTCGAAGCCCAGGGTGAAGCGACGCGGGCTGCGGTCGAGCGGATCGAACAAAGGCTGGAGGCACGGCGATGACGGAGGCCGTGGCGGACGCCGGCTTGCTGATCGAGGGCTATGCCTCCCTGTGGGGCGTCGCGGACCTGAACCGGGACGTGGTGGCTCCGGGCGCCTTTGCGAACAGTCTGGCGAAAACCGGAGCCGGCGGCGTGCGGATGCTGCACCAGCACGAAGGCCGCGCCATCGTCGGAGTGTGGGAGCATATGCAGGAGGACGAGCGGGGTCTGTTCGTGCGCGGCCGCATCCGGGACTGGTCCGCCGAGGCGCGGTTCGCCGGGGCGCTGGCGCGGGCGGGGGGCATGGATGCGCTGTCGATCGGGTTCCGGGCTGTCCGGGCCAGACGGGAGGGCGCGCTGCGCGTGCTGACCGAGGTGGACCTCTGGGAGGTGTCGCTGGTGACCTTCCCGATGCTGCCGGGCGCGCGGTTCAGTCTTTCCCGGTAGAGGCGGCGGTCCAGCCGTCGACAACCTTGCGAACCCTCGCCAGCACCTTCGGGTCTTTCACTGTTCGCCCAACGATGAGGGCGAAGAAGACGCCGAAGGCGAAGGGGAGCTGGAAGACGAAAACGAGAAGCAGGGCCGTCACGCCGATTAGCGCCCAGAGACCGATCAGCAGGGTCATCTGATCGACGACGACCGGCTCGGCGGGCTGCGGCGACCGGGTGGGAAGATGCGGTGCGGGGATATCTGCCTTCCGGACCTGCTGCGGGGCGTCGACGGTCTTCACCGCAGGAGGGACCGCGACCGCGGTCGGACGGGGCGTATCGTTCCGGCGTTGCAGGTCACGCGCAGGGCTGGGCGGCGCCGATCGGGCGGGCTCGAACGAGATGGAACGGCCCGATGCATCGACCGTGAAGACCTGATTGAAGGTCACGGTCGCGAAATCGATTGCGCGGGTGTCCTGGCCGTAGCTGTCGCCCAGGAGGCCGAGCAGGACGCCGTGACGGACGCGGGCCTTGAAGGCGATAGCATCGGGCAGGGATCCGACCATGGCGTGGACCGTGCCGAGATCGCCGGTGGGACCGGATGACGGGGCCGCACCGGCCCGATCCACGATCATTTCCGTGAACAGGCCGAAGCCGGAGTTCACCCGCTGATTGGGGCGGCTGCCCTCGAACTGGCCGGCGAGGTCAGGAATTTCCGCGCGCAGATCATGGGCCAGGGCGTTCATCACCGTGCGCTCAAGACGGCTGTAGCGGCTCATCGGGCGCAACCCGATGACGCGCAGGCGAAGCCGATCAGGCGATGAGTTTCGGGGCGATGCACGCCCTGACCCTAACCGCGTTCCGCGGTTCTTCAACCGGAGACACCATGAAAGAGACCAAACAGGCCCCGGCCACGCCGGAGGCTCGCGCCGCCATGCATGAAATGATGGCGGCGTTCGAGGCGTTCAAAGGCGCAAATGACGCACGGCTGGACGAGATCGAGCGGAAGGCGTCGGCGGACACGCTGCTGGAGGAAAAGGTGGCGCGTATCGATCAGGCGGTCAGCAGCGCCCAGGCGCGACTGGACCGGGCACTGAGCGAACAGCGCCGCACGCCGATCGGCGGTGAACCGAAAGCCGTTGAGGCGCCGGAAGCGAAGGCGGCGTTCGACGGCTATCTGCGCGCCGGGCAGGCGCTGGAGGTGAAGGCGGGACTGTCGTCCGCGTCCAACTCGGCCGGCTATGTCGTGCCGGAGCAGACCGAACGGGCGATCGAGCGCCGCCTGATGGCCGGCTCGCCGATGCGCGACATCGCCACGGTGCGCACGGTGCAGGCGGGCGTGTTCCGCAAGCCGGTGTCCATCGCGGGTGTCGGATCGGGCTGGGTCGCCGAGACGGCGGCGCGACCGGAGACGGATCCGGCGACGCTTTCGCTGCTCGAGTTTCCGGCGGCCGATCTCTATGCCTGTCCGGCGGCGACCCAGTCCCTGCTGGATGACGCCCTGGTCGATCTGGATGAATGGCTGGCCGCCGAGGTGGAGGACGCCTTCGCCGCGCAGGAGACGCAGGCCTTCGTCACCGGCGACGGAACCAACAAGCCGCGGGGCTTCCTGAACTACGAGATCGTCAGCCAGGCGGACCATTCGTGGGGTGAGATCGGCTATGTGCCGTCCGGTGGCGCTGGCACCTTCGCGGCGACCCACGCGACCGATCGGCTGATCGATCTGATCTACGCGCCCAAGGCCCAGTACCGACCGAACGCCCGGTTCGTGATGAACCGACGGACGGTGTCGGCGGTGCGCAAGTTCAAGGACGCGGACGGCAACTACATCTGGCAACCGGCCCAGCGGGCGGGCGAGACGGCGTCGCTGCTGGGCTATCCTGTGACCGAGATCGAAACCATGCCGGACATCGCGGCCAATGCGCCGGCAATCGCCTTCGGTGACTTCCGCCGGGGCTATCTGATCGTGGATCGCGCCGGGGTCAGGGTGCTGAGGGATCCGTACTCCGCCAAGCCCTATGTGCTGTTCTACACCACGCGTCGTGTCGGCGGCGGGGTGCAGGATTTCGACGCCATCAAGGTGATGAAGTTCAGCGCGAGCTGACGGTCACGCCTTGTCCGCAGGCGGCGGGCCCAGGCCCGCCGCCGCAACGTCCAGACAATCGAGGTTCTCATGACCGCACCGGTGTCTCTCGCCGAGGCGAAGCAATTCCTGCGCGTCGAACACGGCGCGGAGGACGAACTGATCCAGACGCTGATCGAGGCCGCGCGACTGCGGGTCGAGGGGGATGTGGGGCTGGGCCTCACCTCGACCTCGCCCGCACCGCTGAGGCTGGCGATCCTGATGCTGACGCTGCGCGCCTATGAGCGGGGCGAAAGTGAAATGCCGATCCAGCCGGTCGAGGCCTGGCTTGCGCCGTATCGCGTGGTGCGGCTGTGAGCCCGCGCCGGAACCTGCTGGCCGAACTGTTCGAGGCCAACGAAGCGGAGACGCCTTATGGCGGCCGAAGCGTCACCTATGCGCCGATGGGCACGGCCTGGCTGAAGGTCGGTCAGGTCCGCAGGCGCGACCGGTCCGAGGCGGGCGGATCCATCGAGATCGAGAGCCTGACCGCCGAGGCGCGGTCGGACGCCCGGCTGTCTGCGGGCCGTGTGTTGAGGTTTGGCGGCGGCGACTGGCGTATCCGGTCCGGCGAAGTGGTCGGCGGGCGCAGCATCCTGAATCTGGAGCGACGGCCATGAGCCATGAACTGGCCCTGCAGAAGGGCATCATCGCGCGCCTCAGGTCCGATCCGGCGACACAGGCCCTGCTCGGAGACCGGATCTGGGACACGGCGCCATCGCCTCCGAGGTATCCGCATCTGACCTTCAGCCGTAGCGAGAGCCGTTCGCTCGGCGCGGATGGCGGCGCGATCGAGCATCTGCTGACCCTGACCATCGTATCGAGTTTCCTCGGTGGGGAGGAAGCCAAGGCGGCGATGGCGGCTGTCCGGTTGTGCCTGCAGGACGCGGTCGTGGAGGCCGACGCCGTGCGGGCCGTGAGCCTGGGCGTCCGGTTCACCGACGTCTGGCGCTCCTCCACCGGCCATCGAACCTATGCGGTCCTGCGCGTGCGGGCCGTGACCGAAGACATCTGACAATCGGAGACCGACATGAGCGCTCAGCGCGGCAAGGATATCCTACTGAAGATCGAAGGCGAGGGCGGCGGGTTCACGACCGTGGCCGGACTGAGGGCGAGAACGATCGCGCTCAATGCCCGAACCGTGGATGTCACGGATGGAGACAGCGCCGGCCGCTGGCGTGAGCTGCTGTCGGGCGCCGGGGTGCGAACGGCGGCCGTGAACGGGCAGGGCGTGTTCCGGGACGCGGCTTCGGACGCTCTGATCCGGGAGGCCTTCTTCAGCCAGGCAGCGAAGGTCTGGCGGCTGATCGTGCCGGACTTCGGCCAATTGGAGGGCCCCTTCCTCGTGGCCGCGCTGGAGTACGCCGGTGAGCACGAGGGCGAGGCGACCTTTGCGATCAGTCTGGCCAGCGCCGGCGAGATCGGGTTCGAGGCGCTGTGATGAACGGCGTGCGGGGTGAGGTGCGCGCCATGCTGGGCGGCGCCGAGCGCCAGCTTTGCCTGACGCTCGGCGCACTGGCGGAGATCGAGACCGTGCTGGGCGTGGACGGACTGAACGCCCTCGCCGCCCGCCTGAAGGCGCTGTCGGCGAGAGACCTGCTGGCGGTCCTGGCTGCCCTGCTGCGGGGCGGCGGGGAGGGGGATCTGGCAGTCCAGATCAGCGGTTTGAAGCTGGATCCAAGGGAGGCTGCGGAAGCCGTGTCCCGAGCCTTTCTGGCGGCGGCGGAATGAAGACGCCCTGGGGCGAGATGTTGCGCGCGGCGGCGCGGTCGGGCGTGACGCCGGCGGCTTTCTGGTCGCTGTCGCTGCGTGAATGGCGGCTGCTGACCTCCCCGGGCCGCCAGCATGAAGCGCTTTCACGGGACGTGTTCGAGAGACTGGCGGAGGCCTGGCCGGATGACTGACAATTTCGATCAGAATGGATCGAGCCTTGGGGTTCGCGAAATTGAAGAGGCCGCAGAGGCGCTGGAGAGCTTGCGGGAGCCTGCCGAACGGGCGGCCGAAGCGATCCAGGACGCCTTCGGGAAGGCGGGCGAGAGCATCGCACGGTCATTGGGGCGGGCGGCCGCGGACGGGGAAATTTCCCTCGCCGAACTGGCGCGGGCGCTGCTGTCCGTTCTGAACAGCGCCGGGAGCAGCGGCCTTTCGGACGCCATCGCGACGGCTGTGACGGGTGCGTTTTCCGGGAGCCGGGCGGACGGTGGTCCGGTGCAGGCAGGCGGCGCCTATCTGGTGGGCGAGCGCGGGCCGGAGGTTTTCCGTCCGGCGAGCGGCGGAAGCATTGAGGCTGTCGCCGGCGGCGTCACGGTCAATTTCCAGCTGGAAGGCGGGGCGCCGTCGATCCTGAGATCGGAATCCCAGATCGCCCAGATGCTGGCCCGGGCGGTGGCTCTGGGCGTGCGCCGCAGCTGACACATCGCATGGAGGGTTCGATGGCATTTCATGAGGTGCGCCTGCCCGCGCGGCTGGCGTTCGGATCGACCGGTGGTGTCGAGCGGCGCACGGAGGTGGTGACGCTCGGCTCCGGTCATGAGCGACGGTCAACGCCGTGGGCGTCGGGGCGACGGCGGTATCTGATCGGAGGCAATCTGCGCTCGCTGGACGACATGGCGACGCTGACCGCCTTCTTCGAGGCGCGCCGGGGACGGCTCTACGGATTCCGGTTCAAGGATTTCGCGGACTTCAAATCCTGCCCGCCCAACGGCGCGGTCAGTTCGAGTGATCAGGTCCTGGGAACTGGAGATGGTCAGCGAAGGCAGTTCCAGCTCGCGAAGACCTATGCCGACGATGAGGGCGGCTGGCGACGGGAGATCACCAAGCCGGTGGACGCCACGGTGATGGTGTCGGTGGACGGCGCGGAGACGACCGCCTTCTCGCTCGATCTCACCAGCGGCGTGATCACCCTCGAAACCGCGCCGGCGGAGGGGGAGGTCGTCAGAGCCGGGTTCGAGTTCGATACGCCGGTGCGCTTCGACGCGGATCGGATCGAGATGACCCTGGAGACCTTCGAGGCCGGACGGGTGAGCGCTGTGCCGCTGATAGAAGTCAGGATCTGATCTGATGAGAGATGTTCCCGAAGAACTGGCCGCCCGCCTTGAAAACGGTACGGCGACGCTGGCCCATGCGTGGATTGTTCGTCGCAATGACGCGGTCCGGCTGGGGTTCACCGATCACGACCGTGATCTGATCGTCGAAGGCGTCACCTGTCTGGCCGGGAGTGGATGGACCGGAGGGGCTGTGGACGCCGCGCTTGGCGCGCCCGGTACGGCCTCCGTGAGTGGGGGGCTGGACGATGACGCGATCACCGAGGCGGATATCGACGAAGGGCTCTATGACGCGGCGGGTGTCGAGCTCTGGAAGGTGGACTGGTCGCGACCGGACCTGAGAGTGAGGCTGTGGAGCGGACGGCTTTCGAGAGTTCGGCGCGAGGGCGCCGGCTTCACCGCCGATCTGGAAGGACCTGCCGCGGCGCTGGATCGGGTGGTGGGACGGACGCTGGGCCGGGACTGCGACGCGGAGCTGGGCGACGGGCGGTGCGGTGTCGATCTGTCGACCTTTCCCGGCCTCAAATGCAATCGTCGTTGGGAGACCTGTCAGCGGGTCTTTCAGAATACCCGAAACTTCCGCGGCTATCCGGACATGCCGGGCGATGACTTTCTGACCACTATTCCTGTCGAGGGCGGGCGCAATGACGGCGGTAGCCGGAGATGAGGGCGCGAGCACTGGAGGTGGCGCGAGCCTGGGTGGGAACGCCCTACCGGCATCAGGCCAGCGTCAGGGGACATGGGGCGGACTGCCTGGGTCTGCTACGAGGCATATGGCGCGAGATCGTCGGAGCCGAGCCGGAAGCCATCCCAGCCTATCAGGCCGACTGGGCTGAGGTCGGCGGGGAGGAAGCGCTCTGGGCGGCCGCGCGACGGTGGCTGGTCGAGATACCGGTGGCGCGTGCGCGGCCCGGCGATGTGCTGCTGTTTCGCATGCAGCCGCATGCGCCGGCCAAACACTGCGCTGTTCTGGGCAATGACATCAACGAAGGACGGATGATCCACGCCTATTGGGGGCGCGCGGTCGTCGAAAGCTGGATGGGGCGCTGGTGGCGGTCGCGGCTGGTCGCAGCCTTTACCTGGCCCGCGCCGGCAGTTGCGAAGGATTTCTGAAATGGCGCAGGTGATCCTGGGCGGCATCGGGCAGGCGCTCGGCGGTCCCCTCGGCAAGGCGGTTGGCGGCATCATCGGTCAAGGTCTGGACCGGAGCCTGGTCGCGGGGCTTGAGACGCCGCGACAGCGTGGACCGAGACTGGAGAGCCTGAAGATCCAGGGCTCCGCCGAGGGGGCGCCCCTCTGCTGCGTCTTCGGTCGCGCACGAGTAACAGGGACAGTCATCTGGGCCGCCCGCTTTCGCGAGGACCGGCACACCTCATCGCCCGGTAAAGGAGCGCCCAGACGCGTCGAGTACGGCTACTCCCTGAGCTTCGCCGTTGCGGTGTGTGAAGGAGAGATCGACGGCATCGGTCGGATCTGGGCCGACGGCCAGCCGATGGATGTTTCCTCCGTGGCCTTTCGGGTCCACCGCGGCGGTGAGGATCAGAACCCCGATCCCCTGATCGAAGCGGTTGAAGGAGACGCGCCGGCCTATCGCGGGACCGCCTATGTCGTTTTCGAGGATCTTCCGCTGGGCGCCTTCGGAAATCGGGTTCCGCAGCTTGCATTCGAGGTCTTCCATCGACCGCGCGGACAGACGCCGGGGCTTGAGGATCGTCTGGAAGGTGTCTGCCTGATCCCGGGCGCGGGTGAGTTCGTCCTGGCCACCGAGCCGGTCATGCGCCGCGAGGGTTTGACGCGAACCTTGCCGGAGAACGTGCATGGCGGGGGCGCGGCGGATCTTCTCACCTCCCTTGATCTGCTGCAGGCGCAACTGCCGAACCTGAAGCGGGTTAGCCTGGTGATCGGCTGGTTCGGTGACGACCTGCGGGCCGCGCATTGCCGGGTTCGACCGGGAGTGGAGCGACGTGACAAGTTGACAGAGCCGCTGGTCTGGACCGTCGCCGGTCTGGACCGCGCCGAGGCGCACCTGATCTCGGGTGCGAACGGTGGACCGGCTTACGGCGGGACGCCGTCCGACGACACTGTTCGTCAGGCG
Organism: Brevundimonas sp. GCM10030266; assembly: GCF_042666595.1. Taxonomy (NCBI): domain Bacteria; kingdom Pseudomonadati; phylum Pseudomonadota; class Alphaproteobacteria; order Caulobacterales; family Caulobacteraceae; genus Brevundimonas; species Brevundimonas sp. GCM10030266. The sequence continues at coordinate 424,690 of NZ_JBHTCY010000002.1, read as the reverse complement.
ATCACCGAACTGAAGTCGCGGGGGCTGGAGGTCACGCTTTATCCCTTCCTCTTTATGGACATGCCGGAGGACAACAGCCTGCCGGGCCTTGAGGGCGAGGCGCGACAGGCGGCCTATCCCTGGCGGGGGCGTGTGCGGGGGCGGGACGGCGCCGAGGCGGACGCCGATGTTGAGGCGATGTTCGGTACGGCGGGCGGCTGGGGCCTGCGGCGCCTTGCGTTGCATTATGCCCGGATGGCGGCGGACGCCGGTGCTGACGGCCTGCTGATCGGCTCGGAAATGCGAGGGCTGACCCTGACGCGAAACAGCGCGGGCGATTTTCCGGCGGTCGCGGCGCTGCAGACACTGGCCGCGGAATGCCGGGTGATCGTCGGGCCGAATGTGAAGCTGTCCTATGCCGCAGACTGGTCGGAGTACGCGGGATCGAGAGCGGACGGGGAGGTGCGGTTCCACCTCGATCCGCTGTGGGCTGATCCGAACGTCGATTACGTGGGGATCGACTGGTATCCGCCGCTGGGAGACTGGAGGGCCGGTGATGGCGGCCTTGATGCCGATGCCTATGCGGGGCCTGATGATCCGGCCTATCTCGCCGCACAGATCGCCGGTGGTGAGGGGTTTGACTGGTTCTATGAGAATGATCTGGATCGGCTGAACCAGATCCGGACGCCTGTCATCGACACCCATGCCGGCGAGGACTGGGTCTTTCGGGTCAAGGATCTGGCCGGGTGGTGGGGCCATGCACACCATGAGAGATCAGGCGGTCTGCGCGACGAGACGCCCACGGCCTGGATCCCGGGGATGAAGCCCATCCGTTTGACGGAGTTCGGCTGTGGTGCGGTCGATCGCGGCGGCAATGCGCCCAACCTCTTTGTGGATCCCAAAAGCGTCGAGACCGCGCTACCGCCCTTCTCCACGGGCGCCCGGGATGACCGCATGCAGAGACGCGCGCTTGAGGCGACGCTGGCGCATTTCGAGACCGGCAATCCGGTGTCCGGCGTCTATGGCGGGCCGATGCTTGAGGCAGCGGACGCCTGGTGCTGGGACGCCCGTCCCTGGCCGGCCTTCCCGGCTCGCCAGGATGTGTGGGCGGACGCCTCCGCCTGGCGTCGCGGACACTGGCTGAACGGCAGGCTGCATGGCGAAACCCGCGATCTGATCGAAGCCATCCTGAAGCGGGGCGGCGTCGAGGTGAGCGAGATCGGCCCGATCACCGGCGAGGTGCAGGGCTATGTGATCGATCGCCCGATGCCGACGAAGGACGCCTTGGCGCCGTTGGTCGGTGCCCTTGGCCTCCATGTCGCGGAGCGTGGCGGCGATGTCGCCCTGACGGCGAACAGCGAAAGGATGGTCGCACTCTCGCAGGCCGATCTGGCGATGCCGGACGAGGGCCAGGCGCTTCAAAAGGATCGCAAGCTGGATCGTGCACCGACGGCCGCCCGGGTACGCTTTATCGACGGTGATCGGGACTACAGGACAAGCGCGGTCCTGGCGCGCACGTCCGGTGACGGAGGCGGCGTGGACCTGGATTTCCCGGCGGTCTGCGGTCGGGCTCTGGCGGAGACAGCCGCGCAACGTGCGCTGCATGAGGGCGCCGAGGCCCGTCTTGTGGCGAGGCTCGGACCGCTCGCCTCGCTGCGACTGGAGCCGGGGGATGTGGTCGGTCTTGCAGGGCAGGTTGGAGATTGGCGGGTCGCGCGGCTGGATTTCGCCGAGGCTGTCTCGGCGGAACTGGAGCCCGTCCTTGCGCCGATGGCCCCAGCGACCGATGACGAGGCGCCGACGGTCGCGCCGACAGATCCGGCGGTGGGTGCGCCGTTCCTCCGCATGCTGGAAACACCGCCTCTTCCAGGCGGAGAGGACGATCCCCGTCCCTTCGCGGTGGTCGCCGGCATGCCCTGGCGGCCGCAGGAGGTGCGTGCGGGAGCCTCGGCGACCACCCAGACAGTGCGCGTCGAGGTGGCGCGTTCGGCGACGGTGGGCACGCTGACAAGCGCGCTGCGCATTGGCGCACGGTATCGCTGGAACGCGGCCTCGTTGACTGTGCGAGTCGAGGGGCGTGCGCCGGAGAGTCGACCCACCGAAGCCGTTCTGGCCGGCGCCAACAGCCTGGCGGTCGAGACGCCGGACGGGTGGGAGCTGGTCCAGTTTCGTGACGCTCAGCTGGTCGGTGATGATGTCTGGCGGCTGTCCGGCCTGTTGCGCGCACAGCGGGGCACCGAGGCGGCGATGCGGGTCGGAGCGGAGCCGGGCGCTGTCGTCGTGTTTCTGGATGACCTCGAGTCTCGGGCGTCCCTGTCGCCGGGCGAGCGCGGTCTTCCGTTGATCTGGCGCGCCTCGCCCGTCGGCTCGGCGGGCGGGGGAAGCACCACAGAAGTGCGATGGATCGCGTCCGGCATTCACGAACGACCGTTCAGTCCGGCCCACCTGCGGGCGACGCCGGACGGAGATGGCGGGCTGCGGATCGACTGGACGCCGAGAGATCGCCTCGACGCGGATGGCTGGGGCGCGGGAGTCGCCTCGGGTGAGACGTCGCGCTTCAGGGTGTCTGTCGTTGCCGGGGACGGCATCGTGCGGGCGCGTCAGGTCGAGGCGACCTCCGTGACCTACGACGCCACGGACTTCCCCGATGGCCTTTCCGGCGAGGTCACGGTCAGCGTGGCGCAGTGGGCCGAAGGCTATGGCTGGGGAGAACAAGCCAGAATCAGCCTTTGAAAGCACGACTGTCTGCGAGAGGAGTTTGCGGAATCCGCCGGATGGCCTAACTGAAATGCTCGGTGTGTGGAGCAGGAGTACACTCGAACGTGGCTGGCGATCCCTACAAGGAACTGGGCGTGGCCCGGGGCGCGAGTCAGGACGAGATCAAGAAGGCGTTCCGCAAGCTCGCCAAGGATCTGCATCCCGACAAGAATCCCGGCGACAAGGCCGCCGAAGACCGCTTCAAGCAGGTGACGGCGGCGTTCGACATTCTCGGCGACAAGGACAAGCGCGCGAAATTCGACCGGGGCGAGATCGACGCGGACGGACGCGAACAGTTTCGCGGCTTCGGCGGCGGCGCGGGCGGCGGACGCGGGCCGGGCGGCTTTGGTCAGGGGCCGTTCGGACAGGGCGGCCAGCGTGGCGGGTTCGAGAACATCGACCTGGATGAAATCTTCGGCGGCATGTTCGGCGGCGGAGCCCGACCGGGTGGTGGTCGCGCCGGGCCGGCCAAGGGGCAGGACGTCCGCGCCACGCTTGAGATCAGCCTTGAGGATTCCATCTCGGGCGCGACCCGTCGAATCCAGTTCTCTGATGGCCGCACGCTGGACGTGGCTATCCCCAAGGGCGCGGGCGACGGCCAGACGATCCGTCTGAAGGGGCAGGGGATGCCCGGTCGCGGCGGTGAGAACGGCGACGCCCTGATCGAGCTTAAACTGGCCACGCATCCGGTCTTCACGCGCGAGGGCGCCGACCTGACGATGAACCAGCCGGTGCCGCTCTATGACGCGGTGCTGGGCGGCAAGGTGCCGCTTCGTACTCCGGAAGGTACGGTCAGCATGACCATTCCGGCGGGCTCTAGTTCGGGCAAGGTGCTGCGCCTGAAAGGGCGAGGCGCGTTCGCTAACGGCAAGCGTGGCGATCTGTTGGCGACGCTGATGATCGTGCTGCCGGAAGGAGACGAAGCGCTGACGAAGCTGGCGCAGAAGGCGCGCGACGAGGGGCCGATCCGGCCGTTCCGGGACTGAACGGGAATGACCAGCAAGCCGAACGCCAAGCCTGAGCGGCCCTGGTTCTCGTCCGGACCGACCGCGAAGCGACCGGGGTGGTCGTCGCAGGCCATATCCCATGAGCTGCTGGGTCGCGGCATCCGCGCCCCTGAAGTTGTCGCCCGCTTCGCCCATGGGCTGAAGCTGACCCGCGAACTGCTGCAGGTCCCGGAAGACTGGGTCATGGTCTATGTGCCCGGTTCCGACACCGGGGCGGTCGAGGCGGCCATGTGGTCCATGCTGGGCGAACGTCCCGTGCAGGTTCTGGCTTTCGAGAATTTCGGGAAGGTCTGGGCGACCGATGCGAAGACGCATCTGAACCTTGATCCGGAAATCATCTCCGCGGCATGGGGCCAGTTCCCGGATGTTTCGCGCATTGATCCGAACAAGGATCTTGTCTTTCCGTGGAACGGCACGACCTCAGGCGTGAAGGCGCCGGGGGCGGACTGGCTGTCGAGCGATCGCGAGGGGATCGTGATCTGCGACGCCACCTCGGCTGCCTTCGCGATGCCGCTGCCGTTTGACAAGGTCGATGTCGTGACCTTCAGCTTCCAGAAGGCGCTGGGCGGCGAGGCGGGCCTCGGAGTGGCGGCGCTGTCGCCCAGGGCGGTGGCGCGGCTGGACCGCTACGCGCCGCCGCGCCCGATCCCGAAGGTTCTGCGTCTGCGCGACGACAAGGGCTTTGATCGCCTGCTCGCCACTGGCTCGATGCTCAACACGTTTTCGGTGTGGACGCTGGAGGACTGGATCGACGGGGTCGAGTGGGGGCTGGCGATCGGCGGGCTCGACGCCCTGATCGCGCGCACCGACGCGAACGCGGCCGCTCTGGATCATTGGGTCGCTCGCACGCCGTGGATCGAGTACCTCGCCGAAACCTCCGACATCCGATCGACGACTTCAGTCTGCCTCAAGGTCGTTGATCCGCGGGTTCAGGCGATGAACGACGAGGCGCGTCGCGACTTCGTCACCCACATGAAGGTGCTGGTCGAGGCCGAAGGCGCCGCCTTTGACATCGAAGGCCACAGGAACGCCCCCGCCGGCTTGCGCATCTGGTGCGGCTGTACGGTGGATGTGGCGGATATCGAGGCTCTGACGCCCTGGCTCGACTGGGCGTTCGAAATGGCTATCGTAGAATATTCCGCCGACTGAGCAGGACACCCGGCGATTCCCCCGCTATAGGCTGCGCCCGCATTCCGGAAACCGGACAAGCGGAGAAGTGTCTTGGCGAACGTCGCAGTGGTCGGCGCCCAGTGGGGCGACGAGGGCAAGGGCAAGATCGTGGACTGGCTGTCCAACCGCGCCGACGTGGTCGTGCGGTTCCAGGGTGGTCACAACGCGGGCCATACGCTGGTCGTCGGCAATCAGGTCTACAAGCTGGCGCTGCTGCCGTCGGGCGTGGTGCAGGGCAAGCCTTCCGTCATCGGCAACGGCGTGGTGGTCGACCCCTGGCATCTCGTGAAGGAGATCGAGGGCATTCGCGCCCAAGGCGTCGACATCACCCCGGACCTGCTGACCATAGCCGACAACGCCAGCCTGATCCTGCCGATCCACCCCGCGCTGGACGTCGCGCGCGAAGCCGCCGCCAGCGCGCCGGGCGCCAAGATCGGCACGACCGGCCGCGGCATCGGCCCGGCTTATGAGGACAAGGTGGGGCGCCGCGCCATCCGCGTCTGTGATCTGGCCAATGAGGACGACCTCAAGGTCAAGATCGACCGCCTTCGCTCGCACCATGACCCGCTCCGCGCCGGTCTGGGGCTTGAGCCCATCGACCCTGAAGCCCTGTTGGCCCAGCTGCTCGAGATCGCGCCCAAGATCCTCCCCTATGTGAAGCCGGCCTGGCGCGTGCTGGATCAGGCGCAGAAGGCGGGCAAGCGCATCCTGTTTGAAGGCGCGCAGGGGGCCTTCCTTGATGTTGATCACGGCACCTACCCCTATGTGACCAGCTCCAACACCGTTGCCGGACAGGCCGCGGCCGGCTCAGGCCTCGGCCCGCGCGGCGTTGGCTATGTGCTGGGCATCGTGAAGGCCTACACCACGCGTGTTGGCGAAGGTCCGTTCGCCTGCGAGCTGGACGACGAGGTCGGTCAGCATCTGGCGACCGTGGGTCGCGAAGTGGGCGTGAACACGGGCCGGGCGCGGCGCTGCGGCTGGTTCGACGCCGTGCTGGTGCGCCAGTCGGTGGCGATCAACGGCATCGACGGCATCGCCCTGACCAAGCTGGACGTTCTGGACGGGCTGAAAACACTGAAGATCTGCGTCGGCTACAAGGTGGACGGCGAGGTGCTGGACTATCTGCCCTCGAGCCTGAAGGCCCAGGCGGCGGCCGAGCCGGTGTTCGAGGAGCTGGAGGGCTGGAGCGAAAGCACCGCCGGCGTCCGCAGCTTCAAGGACATCAACGCCAACGCCATCAAATACGTCCGTCGGATCGAGGAGCTGATTGGCGCACCGGTTGCGCTGCTGTCCACCAGCCCGCAGCGGGACGACACCATCCTGATGCGTGATCCGTTCCAGGGCTAGGGCAAGCCTTTAGCGTTCAACGCAATTTAACCCTGACGCTGCATAAGGGGCGGACCTGAGGAGGTTCGCCCTTGTTCGCTATTGATCGTCGCATCCTCGCCCGGATCGAGCCGGTGACGAAGCGGGTCCTGATCGTGGACCCCAACCCGCACGCCGCGCGGTTGCTGAACGACATCGTCAAGGCGCTCGGTGCACGGGACATCATCATCGAGGCGGATGAGGCGAGGGCGCTGAAGGCCGCCGCCGCTCTTGAGCCCGGTATCATCTTCATCGAGCGCACCGGACCGGGGCTGGACGGCGAAAGTCTGGCTCGCCGCATTCGCCGCTCGGATATGGATTGCCGCCGCGCGCCGATCATCATGGTCACGGCCGAGGCGACCGCGACGACCATTCTCGGTGCGCGGGATTCCGGCGTGCACGAGTTCCTTCGCAAGCCCTTCACCAGCGGCGATCTGCTGAAGCGGGTCGAGAACGTAGCCTTGAAGCCGCGCGACTGGATCGAGGCGGTCGGCTACGTCGGCCCGGATCGTCGACGCTTCAACTCGGGTGAGTACACCGGGCCCGCCAAGCGCAAGGGGGATCGGGCCAGCAGCGGCGTGGCCGCGGTCGAGGCGGCCAAGGATCAGGCCATGCGCATCCTCGCGTCCGCCCTCAACCAATTCGACCAGGATCCGATGCAGGCCGTACGGTCCATCCGCGAGCAGGCCGTTGCGTTGAAGGCGGTGGGCATGAAGCTGTCCGACACCCGTCTGGTGGTGGCGGTTGGCGCGCTGGAGGTCAGCCTGGCGTCCGGCCCCGGCTCCAAGGAAACCCTGTCGGCCCCGATCGGCGCCTTGCTGGCCATGCATCAGGCTGAGCCCATGAAAAAGGCGGGCTGAACCAGCCCGCCTTCATCACTTTTCTCTTTGCGCTATCGCTCGCCGCGCGGCGGCTCGCTGCTTGAGCGCAATCAGGCGTTGACCAGGTTCCGCTCTTCAGCAGCGGCGCGCATGGCCTTCTGCAGCTTCTCGAACGCCCGGACCTCGATCTGACGCACGCGTTCGCGGCTGACACCGTACTCGCCGGCCAGTTCTTCCAGCGTGACCGGATCGTCCTTGAGGCGACGTTCCGTCAGGATGTGCTTCTCGCGATCAGTCAGCTCCTGCATGGCTTCCTGAAGCAGGCCCATGCGCAGCGACTTTTCTTCGTCTTCCGCCAGCTGGGTCTCCTGCGAGACGGCCGTGTCATCGGCCAGCCAGTCCTGCCACTCGCTTTCGCCGTCCGCGCGCAGCGGGGCGTTCAGCGAGGCGTCGCCGCCGAGACGGCGGTTCATGCTGATCACGTCCTCATTGGTCACGCCCAGCTTGGTGGCGATGGCCTCGACGTGTTCCGGATGCAGGTCACCTTCCTCGAAGGCCGAGATCTGGCTCTTGGCCTTGCGCAGGTTGAAGAACAGCTTCTTCTGCGCGGCGGTGGTGCCCATCTTCACGAGCGACCAGCTGCGCAGGATGTATTCCTGGATCGAGGCGCGGATCCACCACATGGCGTAGGTCGCCAGGCGGAAGCCCTTGTCCGGATCGAATTTCTTGACCGCCTGCATCAGGCCGACGTTGCCCTCGGAGATCACTTCGCCGATCGGCAGGCCGTAGCCGCGATACCCCATCGCGATCTTGGCCACGAGACGAAGGTGCGAGGTCACGAGGCGGTGGGCGGCTTCAGGATCCTGGTGCTCGGTCCAGCGCTTGGCCAGCATGAACTCCTCGTCCTTGGCCAGCATCGGAAACTTGCGGATTTCCGTGAGATAGCGCGACAGGCCCTGTTCGGGCGACATGACAGCGAGCGTAGTATTGGAAGCCATATTTCTGGTCCCTCCGACCGTAGTACCGAGCGGGTCCAACGGTATCGGCCACCGAATGTGCACCGACGCCTCACCCCTCAACCGGATAGATGGGGACGGGTTTCCGTCTTTGTCAGAGGCGGATTGTCACACGAAAGCGTGACCGTTGCCCGGGCGCCACTACGCCAGTCGAGGAGGCTTATAGCGGATAGTGCGTCCTTAATCAAGACTGACTTTTCCCAAGGGCAGAGCCGTCCCTTGGAGCCGTTGTTCAGAGGTCGCGCAGAAGGCTTTCCAGCGCCAGCATGTCGGGCGGCGGCTGTGTTTCGAAACGCAGGGCTTCGCCGGTTACCGGATGAACAAAGCCGAGCACGGCGGCGTGGAGCGCCTGGCGGGTGAGACCGGCGTCGTGGACAGCCGCCCGGACCGATGCGGCGGGACTGCCGGATCCGTAGACAGGATCGCCCAGGATCGGCGCGCCCTTTGACGCCAGATGCACCCGGATCTGATGCGTACGACCCGTGTGCAGGGTGCAGGCGACACGGGCGGCGAGCGGCGCGCCTCCCGCGCGGGCGGGCTCGCCGAAAGTCTGCTGCACCACATAGTCGGTGATGGCGTTGCGTCCGCCGGACTTCAGCACGGCCATCTTCTTGCGATCCGAGGATGAACGGCCGATCAGGGTTTCTATCCGTCCCTTCGCGGGATTGGGGGCGCCCCGCGTAAGGGCGATGTAGGTCCGTTCGATGTCGTGGGTGGCGAACAGGGCGGACAGGCCCGCGTGGGCGCGATCCGTCTTGGCGGCGACCATCACGCCGGAGGTGTCCTTGTCCAGCCGGTGGACGATGCCCGGTCGGGCGACGCCGCCTATGCCGGACAGGCTGTCGCCGCAGTGCGCCAGCAGGGCGTTGACGAGGGTGCCCGTCTCGTTGCCCGGCGCCGGATGGGCGGCCATCCCCGCGGGCTTGTCGATGACAATGAGATCCGCGTCCTCGTAAAGGACGGTCAGCGGAATGGTCTCGGGCTGGGGCGTGGCCGGAGCGACCGGGGGGAGGGCGACGGCGTAGAGGCCGACCCGGGCCTTGGCTGAACCGCCGGACACCGGCTGCCCCTCGAAGGTCACCGCGCCTTCCGCCAGCAGGGCCTGCAGGCGCGCGCGGGACAGGGCCGGAAAGGCCTCCGCCAGGGCCTTGTCCAGACGAACGCCGCCGGCTTCGACACGCGCCTCCAGCACGGTCGCATCGTCGTCTTCGCTCAGCAGGGGTTCGTCGGACACCATCCACTCCGCCGCCGGACGGCGGTTGCTCCGTCTAGCATGACGGGCTGTCGGCGGGTCAAATCGCCCGCACAACCAAGCGTAGCCTTGGCGCGCTCGAAATGGTAAATATCGCCGGTCTTCGGGGGACGTCCATGCGCACCGCAGTTTTCAGCATCACATTGATCCTGGCCGGCACGCTGCTGGGTAGTTGCGCGACCATGAGCGAGGCCGAATGCCTCGCCGGCGACTGGACGGGGCGTGGCTTCAGCGACGGCGCCGCCGGCTACTCCCAGAGCCGTCTGGGCGAACATGCCCAGGCCTGCACCAAGCACGGGATCGTGCCGGACGACGCCGCCTATCGGGCGGGATGGGCGCAGGGCGTGGTGCGTTACTGCACCCTGTCCAACGGCTTTGCGCAGGGGCGGACGGGAAGCAGCTATGCCGGCGTCTGTCCTCGCGAGCTCGAGGCCGACTTCCTGCCGGCCTATGAGGACGGCCGTCTGGTGCATGCGGCGGAGGCGGCGATCGCCTCGGCTCGCAGCAGCGTGGACAGCCGCAGCGATCGTCTGAAGGAGCTGGACGACAAGATCGAGGCCAAGCAGGGCGAACTGCGCGCTGAGGGCCTCACGGACGAACAGCGCGATGCGATCCGCAACCGCATCCGCGAAATCCGGCGCGAGCGTGAGGACACCGAGCGGGACTGGCGACGCGCCCAGGACGAGGTTGATGACGCCGAGCGGAACGCCCGCGATCTCCGCTATCGCCTGCAGCGGATCTACGGCGCCTGGTGACGCCGTAGATCGGGCAGGGATCAGGCCCCCTTCGAACCGCCGAAGTGCGGGTCCAGTTCACCCGAGGCGTAGCGCTTGGCCATCTGGGCGGTGGACAGCGGCTTGATCTTCGACGCCTGACCCTCGCAGCCGAACTGCTGGTAGCGCTCGATGCACAGCTTGCGCATCGCTTCCTTGGCGGGCTTCAGATAGGCGCGCGGGTCGAACTCGCCCGGCTTCTCGGCCAGCACCTTGCGGATCGCGCCGGTGATGGCCATCCGGTTGTCGGTGTCGATGTTGATCTTGCGCACGCCGTGCTTGATGCCGCGCTGGATTTCCTCGACCGGCACACCCCAGGTCTGGGGCATCTGGCCGCCGTACTGGTTGATGATGTCCTGCAGGTCCTGCGGCACCGAGGACGAGCCGTGCATGACCAGATGGGTGTCCGGCAGACGGCGGTGGATTTCCTCGATCACGTTCATGGCCAGCACTTCGCCGTCCGGCTTGCGGCTGAACTTGTAGGCGCCGTGGCTGGTGCCCATGGCGATGGCGAGCGCATCGACCTTGGTCGCCTTCACGAAATCGACCGCCTGATCCGGATCGGTCAGCAGGGCCGAGTGGTCCAGCTTGCCCTCGAAGCCGTGGCCGTCCTCGGCCTCGCCCATGCCGGTTTCCAGCGAGCCCAGCACGCCCAGCTCGCCCTCGACCGAGACGCCGCAGCTGTGGGCCATCTGGGTGACGCGACGGGTGACATCGACATTGTATTCGTAGCTGGCCGGGGTCTTGGCGTCCTCTTCCAGCGAGCCGTCCATCATCACCGAGGTGAAGCCGTACTGGATGGCGGTGGCGCAGGTCGCCGGGCCGTTGCCGTGGTCCTGGTGCATGCAGACCGGGATATGCGGATACAGTTCAGCCAGGGCGTCGATCAGCTTGGCCAGAACGATGTCGTTGGCGTAGCTGCGGGCGCCGCGCGAGGCCTGGATGATGACGGGGGCGTTGACCTCATGGGCCGCCTCCATGATCGCGAGGCCCTGCTCCATGTTGTTGATGTTGTACGCCGGCAGGCCGTAGCCTTCCTCAGCCGCGTGATCGAGCAGTTGTCGCAGCGTGATGCGCGCCATCGGTGGTCCCCTGGGTGATTTATTTTGGGGCCGGTTTAGCGTCCCCGGGCGGTGAAGTCACGCCGTGTTACAGGTGGGCGGTTTCGGCGCTCAGCGGCCAGTGAAGACGGCGGTCTGGCGGTTCATGAAGGCGACGACCGCCGCCTGGGCGTCCTCGCTGTTCATCAGGGCGCGGACGTCATCGTAGAGCGCCGCCTTCGCGGCCTCTGGATCGGTTTGCGACAGACGCGCCGACTTCAGCGTGGCGGCCACGCCCAGCGGCGCCTGGGCCGAAATCCGCTCGGCCAGCGCGACGGCGCGGTCCAGCGCCTGGCCCGGCGCGACGACCTCCTGCACCAGACCCAGCTCCCGCGCCTGTTGCGCGTCGAACTCGTCCCCGGTCAGCAGCCAGCGCATGGCGTTCTGATAGCCGCCGGCCTGGGCCATGCGGCTGGTCGCGCCGCCGAAGGGGAAGATGCCGCGCGACACCTCGATCTGGGCGAAGCTGGCGGTCTCGTCGGCGACGACCACGTCAGCGGCCAGCGCCAGTTCGATGCCCAGCGTCAGGCATTTGCCGTGGATGGCGGCGACGATCGGTTTGGGGCAACGCTCGGCGTACAGGCCCCACGGATCAATCCGGGCGCCCGCGGTGATGCTGTCTCCCGCCATGATGCGCGGCGCGACATCGGCGAGGTCCAGCCCGGCGGTGAACATCGGTCCGTGGGCGTGCAGCACGCCGCAGCGGATGTTCGGGTCATCCGCCAGATCGGTATAGGCCCGGGCCAGTTCGGCCAGCATGTCGAAGGTGAAAGCGTTCCGCTTCTCGGGCCGGTTCAGCCCGATCAGGCGGACATGGCCGCGATCCTCGATAGTGATGGTCCCGGCCACGGCGATCGTCCCTTACTTGACCTGCAGCGCCTCGACGCCCGGCAGGGCCTTGCCCTCCATCCACTCCAGGAAGGCGCCGCCCGCGGTCGAGACGAAGGTCATGTCCCCGGCGGTTCCGGCGTGGTGCAGGGCCGCGACGGTGTCGCCGCCGCCGGCCACGGCGACGATCTTGCCGGCCTTGGCCAGTTCCGCCGCGTGTTTCGCCGCCGCGACGGTTGCGGCGTCGAAGGGCGGGACCTCGAACACACCCAGCGGGCCGTTCCAGATCAGGGTCTTCGACCCGTCCATGGCGGCGTTGAGGCGGGCGACGGTTTCGGGACCGGCGTCCAGGATCTTGTCGTCGGCCGACAGGGTCTCGCCGGCCTTGACCGTGCGTGCCTCGGCGCCCGGCTTGACCTCGACGGCCACGATCACGTCCACCGGCAGCAGCAGCTCGCAGCCCTTGGCCTTGGCCTCTTCCATGATGGCGAGGGCGGTGCCGGCCATGTCCTTCTCGGCCAGCGAGCCGCCGATCTCAACGCCTTGGGCGTACAGGAAGGTGTTGGCCATGCCGCCGCCGATGGCCAGCTTGTCTAGCTTGCCGACGAGGTTCTGCAGCAGGTCCAGCTTGGTGGAGACCTTGGACCCGCCGACGATGCCGATCACCGGCTTCTGCGGATTGCCCAACGCCGCGTCCAGAGCCTCCAGCTCACGGCGCATCGACGCGCCCGCATAGGCCGGCAGCAGACGGGCCAGACCCTCGGTCGAGGCGTGGGCGCGGTGCGCGGCCGAGAAGGCGTCGTTCACATAGACATCGCCCAGTTCCGCCAGCTGGGCGGCGAAGGCCGGGTCGTTCTTCTCTTCACCGGCGTGGAAGCGGACATTCTCCAGCAGGACCACGCCGCCCGTGTCCAGATCGGCCAGCACCGCCTTGGCCTCGTCGCCGACGCAGTCATTGGCGAAGCGGACGGGCGCGCCCAGCAGCCGCTCCAGGTCATCGACCACCGGCTGCAGGCTCATGGACGGCACGCGCTGGCCCTTGGGCCGGTCGAAGTGGGCCAGCAGCGCCACCTTGGAGCCGGCGTCCCGCAGCTTCTGGATCGTCGGCAGGGCGACGCGCAGCCGGGTGTCCTCGGTGACCTTCCCGCCCTCCATCGGCACATTGAAGTCCACGCGAACCAGCGCGGTCTTGCCGGCGAGATCCTTGGCGTCGTCGAGGGTGCGGAAGGACAAGGTCAGTCTCCAATTCTTTCTTCTCCGGCGGGAGAAGCGGACCCTGTGGAAGCAGCGTCACGTGGATGATTTTGTATTTGGCGTAGTCCGGCGTCGATGTCTGAATCAAGCGACGTGTGGTGCGGCCTCGAAGGTAGACTTTGAGGAGATTCTACTCATCCCCCGCGAAGGATCGCCAGCACGAGGAAGCTGAACAGGAAGCCGAGGATGACGCCTCCAATCGAAAGGAGAGCGGTCGCTACGACGACGGCTTTGCTCGCTTTGGATAGCCCGGTAATCTTGGCCAACCAAACCCAGAGTGCACCGCAAAGCAGAGCCAAGCCGCCTGCACGGACCAAGACGTCGACGACATACTGATCGTTGTCGTTCCAAGGCGACCCCGAGGCTTGGATCAAGCAATATGCAAGGAAGCCAAGCAGGAGGGCGCTGGCGGTGAACGCGCCAGCGCCTACCGGAGACAATGCTGCGACGACGATCACAGCAAGGTTCCTTGCGAGTGACGGTCTTGCTTTGTCTCCGGCCACAGCCTGGTCTCCGATTACAGGAACTTCGCCATCTGCAGCGCGGTGTCGCTCATGCGCGTCGCGAAGCCCCACTCGTTGTCGTACCAGCTCAGGACGCGGGCCAGCTTGCCATCGACCACCTGGGTCTGCGGCAGGGCGGCGGTCGAGGAGGCCGCGATGTGGTTCAGGTCCGACGAGACGACCGGATCGGTGGTGGTGAACAGCACGCCCTTCATCGGGCCGTCGGCGGCGGCCTGCAGGGCGGCGTTGATCTCGTCCACGGTGACCTCGCGACCGGCGACGACCTTCAGGTCGACGACCGAGACGTTCGGGGTCGGGACGCGGATCGACGAGCCGTCCAGCTTGCCCTTCAGTTCCGGCAGCACGAGGCCCAGCGCCTTGGCGGCGCCGGTCGAGGTCGGGATCATCGACAGGGCGGCGGCGCGGCCGCGGTAAAGGTCCTTGTGCATCGTATCCAGCGTCGGCTGGTCGCCGGTGTAGGCGTGGATGGTGGTCATGTAGCCGCGCTCGATGCCGAACAGGTCGTTCAGCACCTTGGCCACCGGGGCCAGGGCGTTGGTGGTGCAGGAACCGTTCGAGACGATGATGTCGTCGGCGGTCAGGGTCTCGTGGTTGACCTTGTAGACGATGGTCTTGTCGGCGTTCTCGCCCGGGGCCGAGATCAGCACGCGCTTGGCGCCGGCCTTCAGGTGGGCTTCGGCCTTGTCACGGGCGGTGAAGATGCCGGTGCACTCGAACGCGATGTCGACGTTCAGCTCCTTGTGCGGCAGGTTCGCCGGATCGCGCTCGGCGGTCACCTTGATCTTGCCCAGACCCACGTCGATCCAGTCGTCGCCATGCTCGACCGTGCCGGGGAAGCGGCCGTGGACCGAGTCGTACTTCAGCAGGTGGGCGTTGGTGGACACCGGGCCCAGATCGTTGATCGCCACGACCTCGATATCGCGACGACCGTGCTCGACGATCGAACGCAGGACGAGGCGGCCGATACGGCCGAAACCATTGATGGCGACGCGGATGGTCATGGGCGGGACTCCCTTGGGGCTGGTGCCGGAATATAGTTCGGCGCTTCAATGGGACCCAAAGCCCGGCGATACAACCCCGCGACTGTAACAAGACGTGATGAACTGTAACGCTGACGCTTTCAGGCGGCGTCCAGCGGGACCGTCAGCCGGGCGATCAGTCCGCCCCCGGGTCGGTTGGCCAGGGTCACCTCGCCGCCGAAGGCCCGCGCCGCCTGCCGCGCCACCGTCAGCCCCAGCCCGGCGCCGCCGGTCTCGCGGTTGCGCGACTGCTCGCCCCGGCGGAAGGGCTCGAACACGGCCTCCAGCTCCGCCTCGGGCAGGCCCGGCCCGTCATCCTCGATGGTGACCACGGCCAGACCGTCCAGGGCGAAGGCCTTCACCCGGGCGGCGCCCCCATACTTCACCGCATTGCCGATCAGGTTGCCCAGCGCCCGACGCAGGGCCGCGGGGTCGGCCATGACGGGCAGGGCGCCGCCGCCGTCGAAGACCACCCCGGCTCCGGTCTCTGTGAAGCCCGCCGCGCAGTCCGCGGTCAGGGCGTCCAGATCGAGGGGTTCGCGCCCCTCCGGCGTGGTCTCGCCGCGCACAAAGGCCATGGCCTGGGCGATCAGGGCGTCCATCTCCTCGATGTCGGCGGCCATCCGGTCACGCACCGCGTCCGGCGCCTGCTCGGCCCGGAAGCGCAGTCGGGTCAGGGGCGTGCGCAGGTCGTGGGCGATGGCCGCCACCGTCTGGGTGCGCTGCCGGATGTGGTCCCGTAGCGACGCCTGCATGTCGTTGAAGGCGTGAATCGCCGTGCGCACCTCCGATGGCCCGGAGGGCTTCAGCGGCTCGGCCTCGGGATCGGCGCCCAGCCGTTCGGCGGCCTCGGCGAAGACGCGGATGGGCCGCGTCAGTCGCCGCGCCATCCACCAGACCAGCGGGGCCAGCAGCAGGATCGAGATGCCGACCCCCAGCAGCACCCGCTGCTGCCAGGGCGACAGCAGGCCGTGCGGCGGCTCGACCGTCGCCCAGCGCCCGTCGTCCTGCTGCACCGAGGCGGTGAACGGGGCGAAGGTCAGGCGGTCCGCGCGCACGGTGAACTGCTGGACCGAGGAGTTGACCACGATCTGTCCGCCCCCTTCGGGACGCCGCATGGTGAAACGGGTGGTCTCCCCCTCCGCCGACGACTTGCCGGGTATGGGAATGGCGCGGATGACCGGAGCGTCCCCGGTCTTCCCGGCGGCATCGGGGCGGACGAAGACGTAACTGACCTCACTGGACGGTCGCAGCCGTATCTGCGGTCCTTCCGGCGCCGATCCCCGTCTGCGGGGCGGACGCTCGATGGATACACGAACCTGCGACAGGGGAACCCCCAGCCGCTCGGCCAGCGACCCGGCGATGGCGATGGCGACCGGGTCGCGCACATCGCGCTCCGTCCGTTTCGCGGGCTGATCCGTGATCCGTCGGTGCAGCGGGCGTCCGTCCGACGTCTCGGCGGCCTCGCCCTTCAGCGCCCGGCTGGCGGCGTCGATGCTGAACCCGACAGGACGCGGCTCCGGCGACAGCACCACCAGGGCGAAGGTCACCGCCTGCGACAGAACGATGGCCAGCACCGCCAGCGCCGCCACCTGGAACAGGACGGGAAAGGAACTGGGACGCTTCAAGCCGCCCCCCGCTGCCGCTCGACCTTGACGTCGAACATATAGCCCTCGCCGCGCAGGGTCTGGATCATCTCCAGCCCCGAGCCGTCATCCAGCTTCTTCCTCAGACGGCTGATCTGCACATCCATGGCGCGGTCGAACACATCGGCGTCGCCGCCCCGGGCGCGCTCCAGCAGCTGGTCGCGGGTCAGCACCCGCCCCGGTCGCTCGGCGAAGGCCTGCAGAAGGGCGAACTCACCCGCCGACAGGCTGACCATCCGGCCGTCCGGTCGCGCCAGCTCCCGCCGCAGCAGGTCCAGCCGCCAGCCCGCGAAATACAGGGCCGGCCCGGTCGCGCCCGGTTCCTCGCGAGGCCGCCGCAGCACCGCCCGGACCCGCGCCAGCAGCTCGCGCGGATTGCACGGCTTGGCCAGATAGTCGTCGGCGCCCAGTTCCAGACCGATGATCCGGTCGGTGTCCTCGCCCATGGCGCTCAGCATGACGATCGGCGTGCCCTTGCCGGCCAGGCGGCGACAAACCGAGAGCCCATCCTCGCCCGGCATCATCAGATCCAGAACGATGAGGTCCGGCGCGCGCACCGCGATGGCCCTGTCCATTTCCGCGGCCGAGGCGGCGCCCAAGGCGTCATACCCATGCTGGCCCAGGTAGTCGCACAGCACCTCGCGGATGCCGGGATCGTCATCGACGACGAGAATGCGGGACGCGTCTGCTTGCATGGCTCCATTCTGGCCCAGCCCGGCTCCGTCGTCATTTCAGCGCTGAAACATTCCGACAGCCAGATCGGCATTTTCAGCCATCGCATTGAAACTCCGGACGAAGAGTGACCCCCGGTCGGCGATTTCGTGATTTGGCCGTCGCCCGGCCGGCGCCCTAACGTGGGCGGATGATCTTCCGCCGTCTTGTCATGCGACTGGCCGTGCCCGCCGCGATGAGCCTTGCGTTCGTCGCGGCGCCGGCGGTCGTGACCGCGGCGGACGAGGCGCCGTCGGCGGCGGCGCAGCCGTCCCGGGAACGGGCGCGCATGAACCAGAGGGTTTTCGACAGCGTCTGGAGCGAGGTCCGCACCCAGTATTACGATCCGCTTCTGCACGGGATCGACTGGAACGCCGCGCGCCGCACCTACCGTCCGCAGGCCCTCGCCGCGCCCGATGACAGGGCGCTCTATCTGGTTCTGGACCAGATGCTCAATCTGCTGGACGATGATCATGCGGGCGCCGCGTCTCCGGCGGTCGCCCGTCGCCAGGACGCCCAGCGCACCCGGCGCGCGGCCATCGGCGTGACCCTTCGACCGGACCCGGAGCACCCCGGAGACTATCGCATCGAAAGCGTCCGGCGCGGATCGCCCGCCGAAGCGGCCGGGGTTGCGGAAGGCTGGCGGCTGGACATCGCCCAGGGCGGCTGGAGCCCCGAGCAGGACGTGATCGCGGGGCGGACGCTGAACCTGACCTTCGTGGACGACGCCGAAGACCGGCACGTCCTGTCCGTGACCCCCGCGATCCTGGAGCCGCAGCCGGCCTTCGTGGCCGATCGCTCGCGCCCCGGCGTGGTGGTCCTGCGCGTCGATGGATTCGATGCCGGGCTGGGCCGCTGGATGGGCGCTGAGCTGGCGAACCTGCCCCCCGAAACAGGCGTCGTTCTCGACCTGCGCGGCAATCCCGGCGGGCGGCTGATGGAGGCCGACGCCGTGCTCAGCTGTTTCCTGCCGCGCGATCAGGTCTGGGCCACGCGCACCCTGCGCTCGGGACGTCAGGTCGATCTCAGCACCGGCGGCGGCTGTGGCGATCTGGACCAGCCCGTGCCCAATGAGGTCGCCGTTCTGGTCGACAGCGACAGCCGCAGCGCCGCCGAACTGACGCCCGCCGCGCTGCAGGAGGCCCGCCGCGCCGTCGTTATCGGCGAACGCACCGCCGGCGCCGTCCTGATCTCGCAGGACACCCGCTTGCCCGACGGCGGTCGCCTGACCCTCAGCCGCTCCGACTTCGTCACCTCCGGCGGCGTGCGTCTGGAAAAGCGGGGCGTGACCCCGGACGTCGAGGCCTCGCTCTCCCGCGAGGACCGGCGCGAGGGCCGGGATCCGGCGCTGGACACCGCGATCCGGAGCCTGTCGCGTGAAACGGTCTTGGCGGGCCCCGACCGGTCGCTCTAGCATCCGGGCATGTTCAGGTTCAGCGTCCGTCCCCTCGTT
Organism: Brevundimonas sp. GCM10030266; assembly: GCF_042666595.1. NCBI lineage: Bacteria > Pseudomonadati > Pseudomonadota > Alphaproteobacteria > Caulobacterales > Caulobacteraceae > Brevundimonas > Brevundimonas sp. GCM10030266. Next base: position 406,015 of record NZ_JBHTCY010000002.1, on the reverse strand, counting down.
GTCGCTCTCGCCCTGTCGCTGGCGGCCTGCGCCTCCATTCCCTACGCCGCTGACGACGAACTGCCGACACCGGTGCAGGTGGCGGACGGATCACCCGAGCGGGCCGCGCTGAATGGCGAGGTCTGGGACGCCGCCGTCCGCTACACCGAGCGTCTGTTCTACAAGCGGGACCTGGGCGGAGTGCCCTTCGCCGAGCAGGCGGCGGAGCGCCGGCCCGAGGCTGTGGCTTCGCCGGACGCGGATCAGTTCTACGCCCGTCTGACCGAACTGCTCGACCTGCTGGACGACGATCACACCCACGTCCTCAGTCCTGTCGAGCGCGAGATGGTCCGCGCCCGCGAACAGGGCCGGTCCCGCGCCGGCTTCGGTTTCATGCTCACGGCGCGCGGGGATGACCGCTTCGTTTCCCTCGTTCGCCCCGGCACCCCGGCCGCGGAGGCCGGCATACTGCCGGGCTGGAAGGTCGAAACGGTCAACGGCTTCCCGGTGATAGTGGCTCCGGCCCCCGTGGTCGGCCGTACGGACCGGATCGTCTTCGTGGACGAGGCCGGCGAACGGCGCACCCTCGACATGACCGCCGTCCTGATCGAGCCACGCCCGCGCTTCGAAACCCGGACACTGGACGGCGGCGTCGCCTACATCCGCTTCGATGACTTCGACAAGACCCGCTATGATGCGTTTGTCGCCGAGATGGAGCGACTGGCCGAGGCGCCGCCGCCCGGTCTGATCCTCGACCTGCGCACCAACGGCGGCGGGCGGCTGGACCTGTCAGGCCTGACGGCGTCCTGGTTCTTCGATGACCGGCAGGACTTCACCATTCTGGAAGGCCGCTTCATCGACAAGCGGCTCCACGTCGATTCCGCGCCCCGGCCCTATCTCGGCCCCGTCGCGATCGTGACCGGACCCGGCTCTGCCAGCGCCGCGGAACTGGTGGCGGGCGTGCTGCAGGAAAAGGGCAGGGTGGTCGTGGTCGGCGGGACGACGCGCGGGGCGGTGACCGGCACGCGCGCCATCAACCTGCCGGACGGCGGCCTGCTGCGGGTGGGCATGATCGTGATGACCACCCCGGCCCGCCGCTCGCTGGAGAAGGTCGGCGTCACGCCGGACATTCCCGTGGATGACGACTGGCTGGCCGTGCGCAACGGGCGTGATCCCCAGCTGGAGCGGGCGCTGGAGGTGGTTCAGGAACGCGCCGCCGCGCTCGCGGACGCGCGGGCGATCGAAGCCTCAGCCGGCGACGGGACGGACCTTTCCTGACGCCTCGCGGGCGCGTTCGCGGGCCTGATCAGTGTCCGCGCCCCGCGCCAGGGCCACGCCCATGCGGCGGCGCTCGAAGCTTTCGGGCTTGCCGAACAGGCGCAGGTCAGCGGTCGGCACAGACAGGGCCTCGGCCACGCCCTCGAAGGCGATGCCGGCAGCTTCGATCCCCCCATAGATGACCGCGCTGGCGCCCGGCTCGCGTTGGCTGACATCCACCGGCAGGCCCAGGATGGCCCGGGCGTGCAGGGCGAACTCGCTCATCGTCTGGGTCGCCAGGGTCACCAGTCCGGTGTCGTGCGGGCGCGGGCTGACTTCCGAGAACCAGACCTGATCGCCCTTCACGAACAGCTCGACGCCGAACACGCCCAGACCGCCCAGCGCCGCCGTGACCTTGCCGGCGATGTCCTGCGCCGAGGCCAGCGCCGCCGCCGTCATCGCCTGCGGCTGCCAGCTCTCGACATAGTCGCCCTTCACCTGCCGGTGGCCGATGGGGGCGCAGAAGTCGGTGCGGATCGAGCCGTCCGCCGCCTTGGAGCGCACGGTCAGCAGGGTGATCTCGAAATCAAAGTCGATCCGGCCCTCGACGATCACCGTCGCCGTCTCGACGCGTCCGCCGGACTGGGCGTAGGCCCAGGCGTTGGCGGAGTCCTCGATGGCCTCGATCATCGACTGGCCCTTGCCCGAGGACGACATCACCGGCTTCACGAAGACCGGCAGGCCGATCTCGTGCGCGGCGGCGGCCAATTCCTCGGCCGAGGTGGCGAAGGCGTAGGGGCTGGTCGGCAGGCCCAGTTCCTCGGCGGCCAGACGGCGGATGCCCTCGCGGTTCATGGTCAGGACGGTCGCGCGGGCGGTCGGGATCACAGTCGCCATCCCGGCCTCCTCGATCCGCGCCAGCACATCCGTGGCGATGGCCTCGATCTCCGGCACGATGATGTGCGGGGCCTCGGCCATGATCACGCCGTTCAGCACCTGCGGGTCGGTCATCGGAATGACGTGGCTGCGGTGCGCCACCTGCATGGCCGGCGCGTTCGGATAGCGGTCCACCGCGATCACCTCGGCGCCCAGCCGCTGCAGTTCGATCGCGACCTCCTTGCCGAGCTCGCCCGAGCCCAGAAGCATCACGCGAATGGCGGAGTCGGAAAGCGGGGTGCCGAGTTTCATTCTACCGTCCTTGTGAAATGCTCGAGATTGCGACGAATAAAGTCCTCGAGCCCGGCCGCTTTCGCCCTGCCAAATAGAGCCTTTTTGTGAGCTTCCCACGCATCCGGCGCGAGAAACAGCGCATTCGGGACGCCGTGGAATATGTTGGCCAAGTCGCGAGCACGGGGAAGATTCGCATCCTCCAGCGCCCGGATTTCAAGCAGCGCGACCTCGGTCATCTTCAACCATATGCGCTGCTCGCGGCTGAGCTCGAAGTCCACGGCGCTCAGTCCTGCGAAGGCGGCAGGGCGTACAGCCGCCGGAAGGCGTCCAGCGCGGCGCCGTGATAGATGGTGGCGTGGCTCTCGGTCGGGCGCGGCTCATAGGTCCAGCTCACGCCCGGCATGGCGAAGTCGCGCAGATTGCCGACCAGCACATCCATCGCCGCCTGCATCTCCCCGCCCTCGTCGCCGAGGGTCAGGATCAGGGTGCGCGGGTCATTGGAGTGATCGCGCAGGTGCGCCCCCGCCTGCCGCGCCAGCTGTCCGCCGTCCCACCACAGGCTTGGGCTGACGGCGACATAGGCGTCGAACATCTGCGGCTCTTTCAGGAAGGTCTCCACCACGAACAGCCCCGCCAGCGACTCGCCCATCAGGGCCGTCTCGCCATTGGTGCGATAGCGCGCCTCCACGAAGGGCAGGACCTCGTCGTTCAGGAACTGGCGGAAGCGGATCGACTGCCCCTGCGTCGGATAGCGGGCGATCAGTTCCGCATCCTCGGTTGGCAGGGCCAGCTCATTGCGGCGGTCCACCGAGGCGACGCCGACCACGATCACATCGCGCGTCGTGCCGACGATGGTCCCCAGCTGGGCGAGGCCCGAGATGTGATGGAAGTCCTGCGCCTGTCCGCCGTCCAGCAGGTACAGCACCGGATAGGTCTGGTCCGACTCCGCATAGCCGGGCGGCAGCCAGACATTGATCTCCCGCGTCGCTCCGTATGTCGCGGAGGGCAGGGCGTACGACTGGCCGATCACAATGGGTGTTGGCTCGACGGTCTGCGCCGCTGCCGGAACAGCGAAGGCCAAGGCGGCGACAGCGGCGACGATACGCAACATCAGGCGGTCTCTCCGGCAGGCTGGATCAGATCCCAGGCATTGCCATACAGGTCCTCGAACACCGCCACCACGCCATAGGGTTCATGCCTTGGCGCTTCGCGGAAGGTCACCCCCGCCGCTGTCCACGCCGCATGATCCCGCGCGAAGTCGTCGGTCTCGAGGAACAGCCAGACCCGTCCGCCGGCCTGATCGCCGATGCGGGCGACCTGCTCCGGCGTCGTCGCCTTGGCCAGCAGCAGGGCGGTGTCCCCGCCCTTCGGCGTCACCGTCACCCACCGCTTGCCGCCGCCCATATCGGTGTTGGTGTTCAGGCCGAAACCCAGCTTTCCGACATAGAAGGCGATGGCCTCGTCATAGTCACGGACCAGCAGGCTGACGGCGCCGAGGCGGCTCATCGGATCAGAGCCGCGCCTTGACCGCGTCCACCACAGCCTCGGTGGTGATGCCGAACTTCTCGTACAGCACTTCCGCCGGGGCCGAGGCGCCGAAGCCGGTCATGCCGACGAAGCCGCCGTCCTCGCCGATGAAACGCTCCCAGCCCTGCTGGATCGCGGCCTCGACGGCGACACGCACGGTGCCGCGGCCGATGACGCTGTCCTGATAGGCCTTGGGCTGCTGGAAGAAGAGCTCGAAGCAGGGGACCGAGACCACGCGGGTCGGGATGTTGTTGGCCTCCAGACGGTCAGCCGCTTCCAGCGCCAGCGGAACCTCGGTGCCGGTTGCGAACAGGGTGGCCTTGGCCTCGCCCTTGGCGGCGCGCAGCTCATAGGCGCCCTTGGCCGTCAGGTTCTCCGACGCCGCGACGGTGCGGACGGCGGCGGTCTTCTGGCGCGACAGGCACAGGGCCGACGGGGCGGTCTTCGTCTGCAGCGCGACCTTCCAGGCCTCCATCGCCTCGACGGTGTCGGCCGGGCGGAAGACCAGCAGGTTCGGAATGGCGCGCAGGGCGGCCAGATGCTCGACCGGCTGGTGGGTCGGGCCGTCCTCGCCCAGACCGATGGAGTCGTGGGTCAGCACGTGCACAGCCCGCACGCCCATCAGGGCGCCGAGACGGATCGCCGGGCGGCTGTAGTCCGAGAAGACCATGAAGGTGCCGCCGTACGGGATCACCCCGCCGTGCAGCGCCAGACCGTTCATCGCGGCGGCCATGCCGAACTCGCGGATGCCGTAGTTGATGTAGCGGCCTTCATAGGTCGGGGCGTCGAGGATCGGGGTGTCCTTGACGAAGGTGTTGTTCGAACCGGTCAGGTCGGCCGAGCCGCCGATCAGTTCCGGCACGGCGGCGAACAGTTCGTCCAGCGCGGCGCCCGAGGACTGGCGGGTGGCCTGGGCCGGCTTGGTCTCGACCAGTTCGGCGATCTTGGCGTCCAGCTTGGCGAAGGCGCCGTCCGGCAGCTCGCCCTTCATCGCGCGGGTGAAGTCTGCGGCCTGCGCCGAATCCTTCAGGCGGGCTTCCCACGCCTTGCGGTCCTTGGCGCCCTTGCGGCCGACCTTGCGCCAGGCCGACAACACGTTCTCCGGCATCTCGAACGGCTCGTGATCCCAGGCCAGACCCAGACGGGTCGCCGCGATCTCGGCCGCGCCCAGCGCCGCGCCGTGGGTCTTGTGGCTGCCTTCCATGGTGGCGGCGCCCTTGCCGATCTTGGTCTTGCAGGCGATCAGCGTCGGCTTGTCCTGCTTGGTCGCCCAGGCGAGGGCCGACTTCACGGCCTTCATGTCGTGACCGTCGACCGCCTTCACGGCCCAGCCGGCGGCCTTGAAGCGCGCCTTCTGGTCGGTGACGTCCGACAGCGAGACCTTGCCGTCGATGGTGATGTCGTTGTCGTCCCACAGGACGGTCAGCTTGTTCAGTTGCAGACGGCCCGCCAGCGCGATGGCCTCCTGCGACACGCCTTCCATCAGGCAGCCGTCACCCGCAACGACCCAGGTCCGGTGATCCACAAGATCAGCGCCGTACTTCGCCGCCAGGTGACGCTCCGCCAGCGCGAAGCCGACCGAGGTGGCCAGGCCCTGACCCAGCGGGCCGGTGGTCACTTCAACGCCCGGCATGTGGCCGTACTCGGGGTGGCCCGCCGTCTTCGATCCCCACTGACGGAAGTTCGACAGCTCTTCCTTGGTCGCGGCCTTGTAGCCGGTCAGGTGCAGCAGCGCGTAGATCAGCATCGAGCCGTGGCCCGCCGACAGGATGAAGCGGTCACGGTCGGCCCAATCGGGGCGGCTCGCGTCGAACTTCAGGAATTTGGAGAACAGGACCGTGGCCACGTCCGCCATGCCCATCGGCATGCCGGGGTGGCCGCTCTTCGCCTTTTCTACGCCATCCATGGCCAGTACGCGGATCGCGTCCGCCATCTGCTTCGGGGTGGCTTTGGCGGATACGGCTTTGGCGTCGGTCACTGTGGAGACCTTTCGTCGGAGGCGGAAAAAGCGAGGCGCGCCGCTTTACCCCGACGCGCGCGCGGGTTCTATACGGATTCTGGAGGTTCTGACCGGATGGATGCTGCAACGGCCGCAAAGGATCGTGTCGACAGGGCGTTGGCCCTGCTGGAACGTCGCCTGCTCGACCTGAAGAGCCGCGCCGCGAGCAACAGCCGCGTGCCGGACGACGACCTGTTCGCGCCCCAGCCGTCCAGCGAGACCGATCGCGCCCGCATCCATGAGCTGGAAGCCGCCGGTCGCGACGCCGCGGAGGCCCTGTCCCGCGCCGCGGAGGCGATTCGCGACACCCTCGCCGAGCAGGAGGGGCGCTGATGGCCACGGTGACGGTCGAGATCAACGGTCGCCCCTACGCCGTCGGCTGCGCCGATGGGCAGGAAGAGCGTGTGCGCGCCCTGGCCGGCCAGTTCGACGGCCACGTCCGTCAGGTGGCGGGCGAGGTGGGTCACGTCGGCGACCTGCGCCTGTTCCTGATGGCCGGCCTGCTTCTGGCCGACGAACTGCACGAGGCCCGCACCAACGGCGGGACGGCCGCCGCGCCGGAAGCGCCGGCGGCGCCCTCCACGGACGGCGTGGCGGAAGCCCTCAACGCCGTCGCCGCCCGTCTCGAGAAGATCGCCCAAGGACTCTGATCCTTGGTCCACGAAACCTTTCGCCTTTGTCATTTGAAGGGATGTAACAGCGCTTATACATTTCGGGGCATGACCTACTCGCAGCGCACGCACGGCGTCCTTCTTCGCCGGCTTATTGATCATCTCGACGGCGCCGTGGAGCAGTCCTACGTCGACGCCGGTCTCGACTACCGGCCCCGCTTCACCCCGATCCTGCGAGCCCTGCTGAACGACGGGCCAGCCAGCATCCGCACCCTCTCGGCCCGCACCGGCGTCACCCATTCCGCCGTCAGCCAGACGGTCAGCCAGATGGCGGCGCGGAACTGGGTCTCGCTCGAAGCGGGCAAGGACGCCCGTGAGCGGATCGTGGCCCTGACGGATTTCGCCCACGCCCGGCTGCCGACGCTTCAGCGCTGCTGGGCGGCCACGGCCGCAGCCTCTGACGTCCTCGACGCGGACATCGGCCAGCCGCTCGCTGACGTGCTCAGCCGCGCGCTCGAGGCGCTCGAGCAGACGTCCTTCCGCGATCGCCTCGCTGCCGCCGCCACCCTTTCCGGAGACAACCGATGATCCGCCTTGGCCTTGCCCTGTCCGTCTGCGCCGTCGCCTTGGCGGTCGCGACCCCGTCCTTCGCCCAGCGCGCCGCCCCCGTCGCCGTGGCCCGGGCCGCCACGGCGCCGATGACCGCCGCCGAGCGCAGCGCCGCCGTCGCCGCGATCATCACGGCGGTCGAGACCCGCTACGTCTTCCCGGAGCGCGTCGCCGCTATCCGGGATCACCTGAACGCGGGACTGGCCTCCGGTCGCTATGACACGACCGACCGGGGCGTCTTCGCCGAACGGCTGACCGCCGACCTGCGCGAGTCCAGCGATGACCGGCACATGTATCTGAACAACGACCCGGCCCAGTATGCGGCGGCGATCACCTCCGACGGCGAGGTCTTCGACAACCCCGAACTTCAGGCCATCTGGGCCGCCGCCGCGCGGCGCAGCAACAACGGCCTGACCGAGATGCGCATCCTGCCGGGCAATGTCCGCTACCTGCGCCTCAGCCAGTTCCACTGGGTCGATGATCGCACCGGCCAGGCCTATGACGACGCCATGCGCTTCCTGCGCGACGGGGATGCGGTGATCATCGACCTGCGCGGCAATGGCGGCGGCAGCCATGCGGCGGTTCGCTATCTGCTCAGCCATTTCATCAAATCCGATACCCTCGACATCACCTTCCTTGAGACGGGGGAGGAGCCGGTCCAGTCGCGCACCCTCGACCACCTTCCGGCGGGACGGATGATCGGCAAGCCGCTCTATGTCCTGATCAGCCGCCAGGTCGGCTCGGCCGCCGAGGCCTTCGCCTATGACGTCCAGCAGTTCCGGCTGGGAACCCTGGTCGGCGGGACCACGGGCGGGGCGGCCAACAACAACACCTTCGTCCCCATCGCGCCGGGCTTCATGCTCAGCGTCTCCTATGGTCGTCCGGTGCATCCGGTCTCGGGGACGAACTGGGAAGGCGTCGGTGTGGCGCCGGATGTCGAGGTTGATTCCCTGACCGCGCTCGACGCCGCCGCCGCCCTGGCGCTCAAGGGGCTGCTGGCACAGGCGGATGCCGATCCGGTCGATCGCGCGGGCTGGGAATGGGCGCTGGCCGGCGTCGAGGCCCGGCTCAACCCGGTCGAAATCCCGCCGGAGCAGTTGGAGCCTCTGGCCGGAACCTATGGCGGTCGCACCATCCTGTTCCTGAATGGTGGTCTGGTCTGGCGACTGGGCGGCGCCCAGGACTTCCCGCTGCGCCCCATGACCCGCGACGGCCTGTTCTCGGTCGAGGGCACGGACAACCGCATGCGCGCCCGCCTGACCGGGGATGCGCTCGAGGTGTTCCGCATTGAGGAGCCCGCGCCCAGCCGCTTCCCGCGAGACTGAAACCGCTGCGATGCGGCGCCATTGTTCCGCCCCCGGGGAACGACTATCTTGGTCCCCGGCGGGTCATGCTGTGGCTCACGTCGAAGGCAACATATCCTCGCGGCCTTAATTCACTCGAAGGGATCTGCCCCTGTCCGACCTCGTGGGGTTGGGCACGCGGAGCCCACCTGGCTACCCAGGCTCGAGAGGATTCAAACCGTCCTTCACGGCTCTCACGGCGCCGCCACCCTTTCTCTCTTTTGTGCGCTAACGCTCGGCTCGCGGAGCCTCGCTGCTTGAGCGCGGGCGCATTCCTCCCCCTTGGGGGAGGGGGACCATCCGAAGCCGCAGGCGAAGGATGGTGGAGGGGCGCCGGATACGGTACGCCCGGTTCATGATCGACAAGAGCCAGCTTCGGTCGGACATGCGCGCCCGCCGCAAGCGGCTGGCCGGCCTCGACCCGCAGGCCGCCGAACGCGCCGCGTCCCATGTCAGCGACCTCCCGCCCGGCGATCCGGTCGCCGTCTATCGCGCCATCGGTTCGGAACTCGACGCCGACGCCCTGACCCTCGCCCTGATCGACCAGGGCCGCAGCCTTTGTCTGCCGGTGGTGATCCAGCCCGACGCCGCCATGATCTTCCGCCGCTGGGCGCCCGGCGAACCGCTGGAGCTGGATCAGGCGGGCGTGCCCGCGCCCCTGTCCTTGGCCGAGGCTGTAATCCCGCAACTCATCCTCACGCCCCTGCTGGCTTTCGACGCCCACGGCGGACGGCTGGGGCAGGGGGGCGGCTACTATGATCGGACCTTCGCCGCCCTCCCGGACGCCATCCGCATCGGCTTCGCCTATACCGGACAGCAGGCCGAGGACCTGCCGGTCGAGGGGCACGACATACGTCTGCATGGCGTTCTGACCGAGGTCGGCTATACCGCCGCCCGAAAGGTATTTTGAAATATGCGTCTCGCCTTCTTCGGTGATGTGATCGGCAAGTCCGGTCGTGATGGTCTGTCCGACCACCTGCCCGCGCTCAAGCGCGACCTGAAGCTCGACTTCGTGGTGGTCAACGCCGAGAACGCCGCGGGCGGTTTCGGGATCACCGAGCACACGGCCAAGGAACTGTTCATGGCCGGCGCGGACTGCCTGACGCTGGGCAATCACAGCTGGGACCAGCGTGAGGCCCTGACCTATATCGTGCGCGAGCCGCGGCTGATCCGCCCGCTCAACTATCCGCGCCTGATGGATGCGCCGGGCGCCGGCGCCAATCTGTTCGAGACCCATTCGGGGCGGACGGTTCTGGTCATGAACGTGCTGGGCCGCGTGCACATGGACCCGATGGATGACCCCTTCAGCGCGGTCGAGAAGGAACTGGCCGCCTGTCCGCTGGGGCTGGCCGCCGACGCCATCATCGTCGACATGCACGCCGAAGCCACCTCCGAGAAGATGGCCATGGGCCATTTCTGCGATGGTCGCGCCTCGCTGGTCGTCGGCACCCACACCCATGTCCCGACCGCTGACAGCCAGATCCTGCCCGGCGGCACCGCCTACCAGACCGACGCCGGCGGCTGCTGCGACTATGACTCGGTCATCGGCAACGAGAAGGAAGAGCCCCTGCGGCGCTTCACCACCCGCCTGTCCGGCGGCCGCTACAGCCCGGCGCACGGCCCGGCGACCATCTGCGGTGTCTATGTCGAGACCGACGACAAGACCGGCCTGGCCACGCGCGTCGAGCCGATCCGCGTCGGCGGCCGTCTCAGCCAGGCGATCCCGGTCGTATGAAGCCAGGGCAGCGGTTTGCCGTCGTGGCGATCTTCGCCACGCTCGGCCCCGCCGCAGGTTCAGCTTCGCTCGTGATCGCCGGAGTGATTTGGAACATCATCTCCCGCTTCGGTGGTCAGGGGATCGGCGAGGTGTTCGCGACCTTGGCAGGGGCCCTGCTCGTCTTTGTCTTCTCGCTGATCATCGCCTATCCGGCGGCGGTTGTGTCGGCGACCGTGACCGGCGTTGTGATGGCCGGCCTCGCCGGCCGCGTCGGCGACCTGCGTCTCTGGCTGGCGTTAGGCACAACAGTCGGCGCGGTGAGCGCTTTCTGCCTCACCGGATGGCCATTCTATCAGAGCCTGATGCAGCACGATGAGAGTGTTGGGCTCATGAAGGCCGGCGCCGGCGCTTTCGCCGGTTGCGTCTCGGCGGCGGTGTCATGGCCTGTCGTCAGGGAACGGCGGGCTCGCTCCGCGCCCTCAATCTCAGAAGCAAAGGGCGACTGGCCCGCAGGGTGATCTGGTGCACCGGCCGCGGCTCGTCGCGCGTCACAGGCTCGACCTGCGCCGCCTTCAGGATGACCGCCAGGGCGATCATCGCCTCCTGCATGGCGAAGGCGGCCCCGATGCAGACGCGCGGTCCGGCGCTGAACGGCAGATAGGCATAACGGTCTACATCCTTGCGGTTCTCCGGCAGGAAACGTTCGGGCCGGAAGGCGTCGGGCTCCTCCCACAACAGCCGGTGCCGTTGCAGCACCCAGGGCGAGATGATCACCGTCGCGCCCGCGCGGATCTTCTGGCCGCCGATCTCGTCGTCGCCCAGCGCCCGTCGCGCCATGGTCGGCGCCGGCGGGAACAGCCGCATGGTCTCCTCCAGCACCGCCCGGGTCCAGGGAAGGCTCGCGGTCCAGTCCGGCCGGCTCACGTCGAACACATCCGCCTCGGCCTGCAGCCGCGCCATCACATCCGGCTGCCGCGACAGCAGATGCAGGGCCCAGCCCAGAGCCCTCGCCGTGGTCTCGTGCCCGGCGAGGATGAAGGTCAGGATGTTGGCGGCGACTTCCTCGTCGCTCAGCCCTGCGCCGTCCTCGGCCTCATCCCGCGCGTTCAGCAGGGCGGTCAGCAGGTCGTCCGGCGCCGTCTCTCCCGCCTCGATCCGGTGACGCCGCGCGGCCACCAGCGCCGTGACCCGCTGCTCGAAGAACCGCGCCGAACGCAGGCTGGCCAGTCGCCCCAGCCTTGGCGCCCAGTCCGGAGCGCCCAGCACATCCAGAGGATCGATCCGCGCGCCGTTGGCCAGAAACTGGTTCAGCGCCCGTTCGAAGCCCCGGGCCTCGCCGCCCAGCTCGTCCGAGAACATGGTCGCCGACAGGATGTCGAAGGTCAGGCCGGACATCTCGCTGTCGACATCCACCACCCTGGCGCGGGCGGCCAGTGACCAGCCTGTCACACGCGCCTCACACACCTCGGCCATTCGGGCGGCGCTCTTCACAGTGCGGGCCGGGGTGAACAGGGGCGCCAGGATGCGCCGCGCCCGCCGCCACTGGTCGCCCTCGGTCAGCAGCAGCCCCTCGGCCAGCATGGGCCCCAGCACCCGGCGTTGCAGTTCGCCCTTCTCATAGTTGGCGGCGTTCTCGGTCAGGACATGACGCACGCCCGTCGGATGGCTGACGACCAGCATCTCGCCAAAGGCGCTGTGGCCATAGACCTGCGGTTCATTGAAATGCCGCTCGGCCCAGATGCGCAGCGGATCGCGCCAGCTGACCCACAGGAAGGGCAGCAGCGACAGCGGCCGCCCCGTGCGACGGGGCGGGATGCGCGGGCGGAAGGTGGGAGAACCGTCGGCCATATGGGAAGCCTGCGCCCGCTATGCGGCGACGGAAAGGCGGAATATCGCCGGTTACCGGCCCGCCGGCTTCCAGACCTGCATCTCCGCGATCTCGCGGGTCTGGGCGTCCTTGACCCCCTGCGCCATGCGGCGAACCTCGGGATCGGTCGAGCGGGCCAGCGCCACATCGGCCATGGCCACGGCGCCGCGGTGGTGCTCGATCATCTTGGCGATATAGGCCTCGTCGATCGTCTCGCCCGAGGCTGTGGCCATCCCGGCGTGCATGGCCGCTTCCGACGCCGCGAAGGCGCGGTCGCCGGGCGTGGGGCCGGACGCCGGCGCATGGGCCGAATGATCGACCTCCGCCGTCTCCGGCGTCGCCGCCGAGTGATTGGCCGCCGCCGTGTCGCGCAGGGCCTGCTGCACCGGATCGCCGCCGCCCTCGCAGGCGGCCAGCATCATCAGAAGCGTCAGGCCCAGCGCGGCGCGCATCAGCCGTTCATCCAGGTCGGCATCCAGCTTTCGTGCATCTCGCGCAGGTGCGCCAGCGGCAGGCGGAACAGCTCGCCCTTCGGACCCGACGACGCGAAGTCCGCGCCCTTCACCTCGCCGACGACCGAGGCGTGCAGCCCGGCTTCGTGGGCCTGCGCGATCAGGGCGTTGGCGTCGGTGACGGCCACCAGATAACGGGCCTGATCCTCGCCGAACAGGAAGGCGTGGGCGTGGGCGGCGCTCGAGGCGTTCAGCTCGACGCCAACGTCCGACGCCAGCGCGATATCCGCCGCCGCGCCCACCAGACCGCCGTCCGACAGGTCGTGCACGACCGTCAGTTCGCCGTTCTCGATCAGGCCGCGCACGAAGTCGCCGGTCTTGCGCTCCAGCTTCAGGTCCACCGGCGGCGGAGCGCCGTCCTCGCGGCCCAGCACTTCGCGCAGGTAGATGGACGAGCCCAGCTCGCCATGCGTCTCGCCGATCAGCACCAGCACATCGCCCTCGGCGGCGCCGCCGAAGCCGGTCACCACATCATAGTTGGGCAGCAGGCCGACCGCGCCGACCGTCGGGGTCGGCGGAATGGCGACGCCATTGGTCTCGTTGTAGAGGCTGACGTTCCCCGACACGACCGGGAAGTCCAGCTCGCGGCAGGCCTCGGCCATGCCGTCGATGGCGCGCACGATCTGGCCCATGATCTCGGGGCGCTGCGGGTTGCCGAAGTTCAGGTTGTCGGTGATGGCGATCGGGCGCGAGCCGACGGCGGTCAGGTTGCGCCAGGCTTCGGCCACGCACTGCTTGCCGCCTTCATAGGGATCGGCCTGCACATAGCGCGGGGTGCAGTCGCTGGTGACGGCCAGACCCTTGTCCGTGCCATGCACCCGCACCACGCCCGCGTCGGCGCCGGTGGCCGAGTCCTGCAGGGTGTCGGCCATCACGTGGCGGTCGTACTGCTCCCAGATCCAGCGCTTGGACGCCATGTCCGGGCAGGTCAGGACGTTCAGCACCGCGTCGGTCCAGCTTTCCGGAGCCGGCACGTCCTTCGGATCGAGGCGCGGCTGCAGCTCGGGCTGCACCCACGGACGGTCGTACAGGGGCGCGTCGTCGAACAGCGGGGCCAGGGGCACGTCGCAGACCAGTTCGCCGTGATGCTTCAGCACCAGACGGCCGGTGTCCGTGGTCACGCCGATGACGGCGGCGTCCAGACCCCATTTCTGGAAGATGCGGTAGCCGTCTTCCTCGCGGCCCGGCTTCAGAACCGCCAGCATCCGCTCCTGCGATTCCGACAGCATCATCTCATAGGCGGTCATGCCCTCTTCGCGCTGGGGCACGGCGTCCATGTTCAGCTCGATGCCGACGCCGCCCTTGCCGGCCATCTCGACCGACGACGAGGTCAGGCCCGCGGCGCCCATGTCCTGAATGGCGGCGACGGCGCCCGAGGCCATCAGTTCGAGGGTCGCCTCGATCAGCAGCTTCTCGGCGAACGGGTCGCCGACCTGCACGGTCGGGCGCTTGCTCTCCGACTCATCGTCGAACTCCGCCGACGACATGGTCGCGCCGTGGATGCCGTCGCGGCCGGTCTTCGATCCGAAATAGACCACCGACAGGCCCGCCGCCGGGGCGGCCGAGTAGAAGATGGCGTCCGACTTCGCCAAGCCGACGCACATGGCGTTGACCAGGATGTTGCCGTTGTAGCCGGCGTGGAAGTTCGTCTCGCCCGCCACGGTCGGCACGCCGACGCAGTTGCCGTAGCCGCCGATGCCCGAGACGACGCCCGAGACCAGACGCCTGGTCTTCTCGTGCTCTACGTCGCCGAAGCGCAGGGCGTTCAGCAGGGCCACCGGGCGCGCGCCCATGGTGAAGACGTCGCGCATGATGCCGCCCACGCCCGTCGCCGCGCCCTGATAGGGCTCGATGAAGGACGGGTGGTTGTGGCTCTCCATCTTGAAGATGCAGGCGTCGCCGTCATCGATATCGATGACCCCGGCGTTCTCGCCCGGTCCGCAGATGACCCGCGGCCCCTTGGTCGGGAATTTGCCCAGATGGATCTTCGAGGATTTGTACGAGCAGTGCTCGGACCACATCACCGAGAAGACGCCCAGTTCGACGTGGTTGGGTTCTCGACCCAGCCGGTCCAGGACGACCTGATATTCGTTCGGAGCCAGGCCGTATTCGGCGGCCAGCTCGGCCATGGTCTTTTCGGGAGCGCTCATGGCCCGGCCTTCTAGCGACAGAAGGCGGTTCTGTCAGCCTCGCAGCGCGGAACATCGACCGGTTCGGGCCATTGAATCCGGTGACGCCCGAGAAACCGAGGATCACCGATGCACAGCCGCGACCAGATCACCCCGGATCATCAGCAGATGGACCTGTCGAATGACCCGGAGGAGGCCGCCCGTCTGAAGGCCGCGGCGCCTGAACTCGCCATGGCCAGCCGCCGCCAGCGGCTGACCGGCTCGGCTGCGGGCGTGGGCAGCGTCGGCTTTGGCGAATCAGGCGTCTTCGAGATCGACGAGGACCATTAGGCGGGCTTCTCGACCGGCGGCTTCAGCCGGAAGGTCAGGAGCACCGCGCCCACCAGCGTCACGCCGGAGGCGATGACCGCGCCGACCGCCAGCGCCGGGTTGCGCTCCATCTCGGCCACGAACACCGCCAGCAGCCCCCAGGCGATCGGCAGGGCGAAGGCTGGGGTGCGCAGAACCCAGGTCACCGCCAGCGCCTTGGCCGTCACCAGCACCACGGCGATCAGCGCCCAGACCGTCGGGGCCAGAACGGTCGGCAGGTCGCCGTTCCCTGTCAGCACCGTCAGCACATTCACCGGCGCGGCGATGCCCAGCCAGCCCGCCAGCAGGGCCAGCGGCCAGACCACCATCCACCGCTCCCGCGCCATCCGGGGCAGGGCGCGGATCTCGCGGGCGTTCAGCAGCAGCGGGACCAGCAGCACCAGCAAGGCGCCGAAGATCAGGGCGATGGTGCCCATCTCCCAGTCAAAGGCCGCCGCCACGATCCACCAGCCGATGCCAAGGAAGGCGAGGGCGGACGGCCAGCCCAGCTGGTTCAGCAGCGGGCTCTCCCCCGTCGCGGGCAGCACCTGCCGCACCGCATAGATCAGCAGGCCCAGATAGATGACGCCCCAGATGGAGAAGGCGTAGCCCGCCACCTTCAGGGTCGCGTCACTGTCCGCCGCGAACTCGCCCGCCGTCTGGCCCCACCCCATCAGCATCTGCGCCTGGGCGATCACGACCGCGAAGACGGCGCACGCCAGAACCACCAGCCTGCGGGTCATCTGGGCGGAGGTCGGACGAACGATCGAGGACATGCAGGCTCCGGGGCGTTGGCGTCGTCGGTGTTACGTCCGGCGAACGGCTTTGGTTCACCGGAACCGCTGCGGTTCGAACCGGTTCATCCTGCACACCTCCGGAGAAGATCGATGGCCGAAGAGAAACCCCGTTTCGAAACCGATTTCGTGGAAACCGACCGCGCCCGCGAACAGGGCCTCGGCCTCGGCGAACGCGAGCTCAAGGCCCAGCGTGATCCGGGCGGCATCGCCACGCCCGACGTTGATGAGGACGACGAGCCGGGCGACCCGGTCGTCCGCAACATCAAGGATGATCTGCAGGGCTGATCGCCGTTTCGCGGCGGTTGCGGCTTGACGGGCGGCGTTCGACGATTTCCGATCCCCCGCATGAGTATCGCGGGCAATATTGATCAGGAGACGTTTCGTCGCCGTCTGGCCGAGGCGGAGCATCGCCTGCAGGCCAATCCCCGCGATATCGTCGCCCTGATCGCCAAGGGGGACGCGCTGCAGGGGCTGGGCGACGCGCGCGCGGCGGCGGCCTTCCATTCCAATGCGCTCAGGCTGGCGGGCGACGGGCGCGGCCTCCCGCCGGAGCTCCTCCCGCACCTTCAAAGGGCCCGCGAGGCCGTGCGGGCCCAGGCGGATCGCTTTCAGGCCCACCTCACCGAAAGCCTTGGCCGGTCCGGTTTCGACCCGGCCACCTCCAGCGACCGTTTCAGCCTGTCGCTCGACCTGATGGCGGGACGCAAGCAGCTCTACCAGCAGCAGCCCCTTTTCTACCTTCTCCCCGGACTGCCGCAGATCCAGTTCCAGCCGCGCGAGACCGTGCCCTGGCTGGCGCAGGTCGAGGCCGCCGCCGCCGAGATCCGGGCCGAACTGGAAGCCCTGCTGGCCGAGCCGGCGTTGTTCCGTCCCTATGTCGAAAAGCGCGCCGACCGGCCCAATGGCGACACCGTCGGCATGGTCGACAATCCGGACTGGAGCGCCCTCTTCCTCTGGAAGGACGGGGTCGAGCAGCCGCTGGCGGCGCGCTGCCCCCGCACGCTCGCGGCCTTGGACGGCCTGCCCCTGTGCCGGGTGCCGGGCCGCACCCCGTCGATCCTGTTCTCCAAACTGGGCGCCGGCGCGCGGATCCCTCCGCACCACGGCCTGATCAACACGCGGCTGATCTGCCACCTGCCGCTGATCGCCCCGCCGGGCAGTCGCTTCCGCGTGGGCAATGATGTGCGCGAATGGCGCGAGGGTGAGGCCTGGGCCTTCGACGACACCATTGAGCACGAGGCGCGCAACGACAGCGGTCAGGACCGCACCATCCTGATCTTCGATGTCTGGAAGCCCGAACTGACGGCCGAGGAACGCGACCTCGTGTCCGCCCTGTTCACCTCCATCGACGCCTATGGCGCCGGTGGTGACGCATGGGGCGTCTAGCGGCCGTCAGGCTCAGGCGGCGTTGTAAATGCTCTGGAACAGGGTCGCGCCGTCCGCCGAACCCAACTCGGCCTCGAAGGCCCGGTCCGGGTGGGGCATCATGCCCAGCACATTGCCGCGGGCATTCTGGATGCCGGCGATGTCGGCGACTGAGCCGTTGGGATTGTCGACGTAGCGGAAGACCACCTGGCCCTCGCCCTCGATCCGCTTCAGGGTCTCTTCGTCGGCGAAATAGTTTCCGTCGCCATTGCCCTGGGTCATCACGACCTCGCGCTGGCCCTGATAGCCCGAGGTGAAACGGGTCTGGCCGTTGGCGACGGTCAGGCTGATCGGCTTGCAGACGTATTTGAGGCCCGAGTTGCGCAGCAGGGCGCCCGGCAGCAGTCCGGCCTCGCACAGGATCTGGAAGCCGTTGCAGATGCCGACCACGGCCACGCCGTCGTCAGCCGCCTTCTTCACCGCCTGCATGATCGGAGCCTGCGCCGCCATCGCGCCGCAGCGCAGATAGTCGCCGTAGGAGAAGCCGCCCGGCAGGACGATCAGGTCCAGCCCCTTGGGCAGTTCGGTCTCGGCATGCCAGACCATCTGCACCTGTTCGCCGGTGGAGCGTTCGACGGCGACCTTGCAGTCGCGGTCACAGTTGGAACCGGGGAAGACGATGACGGCTGCGCTCATGGCGCGGGCGTTTAGCAGGGTTCGAACGAAATGTCAGTGCGCGGGATCGATTGGCCTGAAACGCGGAAAACTTTCGATCTCCAGGCGCAACGCCGTGGCCTCAAGTTTGAGGTCTTTCATCTTCACAAGCAGGTCGTCCAGGTCGGAGCGGATGGCGACCGCCAGATCGTAGATCATCTCTTCGGTGACCTCGGTCATGGATCGATGATACCCGGGATTGAGCTCAGGCTCCAGCGACCGCCCGTTTCCCATCCAACCAGGCCCAGACCCAGATCGCCAGCCCGCCCAAGGTCAGCGCCACGGCCACCCAGCCTGTAGCGGCCCAACCCAAACCCGCGGCGACCGCCGTTCCCGCGAGCAGCGGTCCCAGCGCATTGGCCGTGTTGAAGGCCGAGTGGTTCAGCGCCGCCGCCAGCGTCTGCGCCTCGCCGGCCACATCCATCAGGCGCGTCTGCAGGATCGACCCCAGCCCGCCGCCGAAGCCGATGAACAGCACGATCACCAGCATCGACCACAGGTGATGGGAGGCCAGCGGATACAGCGCCAGCGAGACGGCGCTCCAGATCAGCACCCCCGCCGCCGCCTTGAAGCCGAACCGGTCGCCGGCCCAGGCGCACAGCAGGTTGCCGGTGAACATGCCGACGCCGAACACGGCGAACACCCAGGGCAGGATGTCGGAGCCGACGTGGGTCACCTCGCGCAGCACCGAGGCCAGATAGGCGTAGACGGCGAACATGCCGCCGAAGCCGATGGCGCTGACGCCCAGGGTCAGCCAGACCTGCCGGTTCTTCAGCGCCTTCAGTTCGCGCAGGGGGCTGGCGTTCGGGTGGGGCGGGTCGCGCGGGGCGAACAGGGCGACCAGAGCCATGGTCAGGACCGCCAGTGCGCCGACGATATAGAAGGTCCATTCCCAGCCATGCGCCTGACTGACCAGATTGACCACGGGCACGCCCAGCACGGTCGCGACGGTCAGGCCCATCAGAATGGTCGACACCGCTCGCGTGCGGAACTTCAGCGGCACCGCCGAGGCCGCGACCAGCGCCGCCACCCCGAAATAGGCGCCGTGCGGCAGGCCGCTCAGGAAGCGGAAGACCAGCATGGTCTTGAAGTTCGGCGACAGGCCGCTCAGCGTATTGGCGACGGCGAACAGGCCCATCAGCCCGATCAGCAGGATCCAGCGCGGCAACCGCGCGCCGAACGCCGCCAGGATCGGCGCCCCCACGACCACGCCCGCCGCATAGGCGCTGATGGCGTGCCCGGCGGTGGGCTCATCGACGCCGAGCCCCTCCGCAAATGCGGGCAGGACGCTCATCGCCGCGAACTCGGTGATGCCGATGGCGAACCCGCCCATGCCCAGCGCGATCAGCAGCAGGGCCACCGCGCCGGGTTTCATGGATTTCGCCGGTTCGATCCCGTCGGACTCAAGCTTCGTGGCGTCGACGGGCGTCATGGGCTTACTCGGGGGAAAGAATGCTGCGCCGCAACATAGGTCGCGCCGCGCCCCCTTCAACCCGACGAATGTGATCGGCGATCACATACCGTTGCGCGCAGGCGTCACCCCTGTTCGGTGTTCTCGTAGGTGGCGGTGATCGTGGCCTTGGCCAGCGTATGGAAATGCAGGTTGAAGCCGAACACCGCGCCCGAGTTGTCCGGCGTCACGTCCAGCTTTTCCGTGTCCACGGCGAAGACGGTGAAGATGTAGCGGTGCGGGCCGTGGCCCGGAGGCGGGGCGGCGCCGCCGAAGCCCGCGGGGCCATAGTCCGTGCGGCCCTCGACCGCTCCGGCCGGCAGGTCGGCGGACGAGGCGCCGGTCTTCAGCTCGGTCACATCGGCGGGAATGTTGGCCACCGTCCAGTGCCAGAAGCCCGAGCCCGTCGGGGCGTCCGGATCATAGCAGGTGACGGCGTAGCTCTTCGTGCCCTCGGGCGCTCCCGACCATTTCAGGTGCGGCGAGGTGTTCCCCTTCGCCTGGACCTGCGCGTCCGGCAGTACGCCGCCGTCGGTGATGTCGTTGGAGGTGAGGGTGAAGGTCATGGGCGTCTCCCGCGATTGGCGCGGCAGACTTAACGCATCAGGCGCGGATCCGTCACCCGCGACGCGACGTCAGTGCGCCGCGTCCTTGGCGGCTTGCGTGAAGGCGCTGTCATCCATCAACCCGCCGGCCAGCGCGGAGGCGAACACCACGCAGCCGGCGAGGATGAACAGCACGACCAGCAGCTTGCCGATCCGCTTCAAGCGACCTCGATCCGGTAGGATTCGATTACCGTGTTGGCCAGCAGCGTCTCGCACATCTTCTTCGCCTCGATGGCGGGGTCGCCCTCGCCGGCGAAGTCGAACTCGATCAGCTTGCCGACGCGGGCGTTGGCGACGCCGCCCCAGCCCAGATTGCTCAGCGCGCCTTCAACGGCCTTGCCCTGGACGTCCAGCACGCCCGGCTTGAGGAAGACGTGAACCTTGACCTTGGCCATCAGTGCAGCCCTCCCTGAATGACCGTCGGCATGCCCTTCATGATGCCCAGGCGGCGCGCGACTTCGGTGTAGCTTTCAATGACATTGCCCAGGTCGCGGCGGAACCGGTCCTTGTCCAGCTTCTCGCCGGTGGTGGTGTCCCACAGGCGGCAGCTGTCCGGGCTGATCTCGTCGGCCAGGATGACGCGGGCGAAGTCGTTCTCCCAGACGCGGCCGAACTCGATCTTGAAGTCGACCAGCTGGATGCCGACGGCGCCGAACATGCCCGACAGATAATCGTTCACGCGCACGGTCATCGCCAGGATGTCGTCCAGCTCCTGGGTCGAGGCCCAGTTGAAGGCGGTGATGTGCTCTTCGGTCACCATCGGATCGTTGAGCTCGTCCTTCTTCAGGTAGAACTCGATGATCGACCGGGGCAGGGGCGTGCCTTCCTCGATGCCGAGGCGCTTGCTCATCGAGCCGGCCACGACGTTGCGGCACACGACTTCCAGCGGAATGATCTCGACTTCGCGGATCAGCTGCTCGCGCAGGTTCAGCCGCTTGATGAAGTGGTTCGTCACGCCGATGCCGTTCAGGCGCGACATGATGAATTCGCTGATCTGGTTGTTAATGACGCCCTTGCCCTCAAGCTGGGCCTTCTTCTCGCCGTTGAAGGCGGTGGCGTCGTCCTTGAAGTACTGGATCAGGGTGCCGGGCTCGGGTCCTTCATACAGGATCTTGGCCTTGCCCTCGTAGAGCTTCTTGCGCTTGACGTTCATGGGGTCTCGTCCAGGCGGGCCTCTCCGGAAACAAAAAACGCGCGGCCAGCGCGTAGGTCTGGTCAGCGCGATCCGGAATCGGGGAGGCGGGTAAAATCGTCGCGGCCTCCTTAGCGGAACACGCCTCACGATACAAACGCGCGGCGTTAATGACACCGAAGGCGGACAAGCCGCCGCAACCCATCGGTTCCGGTTGCGTTCGACCCGGTCGCGGCTTAGAGCAGCGCGACGCGGCCATCCTCCCGGCCGTTTGAGGAGCCTGCAGACGCCCATGACCACCTTTGACGATCGCGAAAAGGGCTACGAGGCCAAGTTCGCCCTCGATGAGGAGCAGGAGTTCAAGGCGACGGCTCGCCGGAACAAGCTGCTGGGTCTGTGGGCCGCCGAGAAGATGGGCCTGAACGACGAAAGCGCCGCCCAGTACGCCGCCGCCGTCGTCCGCGCCGATTTCGAGCAGCCGGGCGAGGAAGACGTCTTCCGCAAGGTCGCCCAGGACTTCGAAGGCTCGGGCCTGACCGTCTCGGAAGGCGAAATCCGCCGCAAGATGGACGAGCTGTCGTCGGTCGCCCGCGAGCAGATCCGCAACGGCGAGTAATCCCGGCTCATACCGGACAGAATCAGGGCCGCTCCGGTGACGGGGCGGCCCTTTTCGTTGCGCCTCAGTCGGCGAAGACCACGGTCTTGGAGCCGTTCAGCAGCACCCGGTCCTCCAGATGGTGCGCCACGGCCCGCGCCAGCACCCGCCGCTCGATGTCCCGGCCCTTGCGCACCAGATCCTCGGGCGTGTCGCGGTGGCTGATCGGCTCCACGTCCTGCTGGATGATCGGCCCCTCATCCAGGTCGGCGGTGACGTAGTGGGCGGTCGCCCCGATCACCTTCACCCCGCGCGCATGCGCCTGATGATAGGGCTTGGCGCCCTTGAAGCCCGGCAGGAAGGAGTGGTGGATGTTGATGCACCGGCCCTCCAGCCGCCCGGCCAGATCGTCCGACAGGATCTGCATGTAGCGCGCCAGAACCACCAATTCGGTGTCCGTCTCCTCGATCAGCCGCAGCAGCTCCGCCTCCTGCGCCGCCTTGTCCGCGTTGCTGACCGGCAGATGGTGGAAGGGCAGGTCGCCCAGGTCGACATGGCCGATCTGATGACGCGGGTGATTGGACACGATGCCGGTGATCGTCATCGGCAGTTCCTCGGCCCGCCAGCGATACAGCAGGTCCGCCAGACAGTGATCGAACCGCGAGGTCAGGATCATCACCCGCCGAGGCTCCGGCCCGCGCAGGGTCCAATCCATGCCGAATCGCGTCGCGACCGCGCCGAAAGCGTCGCGCAGGGCGTCGATGTCGTCCCCCTCGGCGGGCTCGAACACCACCCGCATGAAGAAGGTCTCCGTCGACGGATCGCCGAACTGCTGGGCGTCCGAGATGTTCGCGTCGCGCTGGAACAGGAAGGCCGAAACGGCGGCCACGATGCCATGCCGGTCGGGGCAGGAGAGGGTCAGGATCATGCGGTCTCGGTCGGGGAGGCGACGTAGGGCGCCAAGATGGCCCAATGTTCGGCCTTCCACGCAAGCGGTTTCGCCATCGCGGGGCTGCTGGACGGCAGAACCAGCCGCGCGATCCGCCCCTCATCCGGCCCCAGAACCCGCTCTCCCTCCTTCGCCGCCTTGCCGCCGTTGAAGGCGATGGCGCGCAGTTGGGGCAGGCTGGCGATCAGGGTCTTCAGGTCCGCATGGGTCGGCATGCGGATGGCTGTGTCCAGACTGCCGACCCGCGTCGCCTCGGCGATCACGTCCCACAGCCCGATCCCGTGCGCCCGCAACAGGTCCAGCCGCGTCTCATAGGGCTGCGCTTTCAGATCGGGGTGCCCGATCACCCCGCCGACCAGCGGCCAGAAGCCGTTGCGCGGATGGCCGTAGTACTGCCCGGCCTTCAGCGAGGCCTCGCCGGGCAGGCTGCCGAGGATCAGCAGGCGGGTGTTCGCCCCGATGATCGGCGGTAGGGAGTTACTGACGCGGGCGATAGAATTCCGATCTCCCGTTCATGGTCATCCGCACGACGCGGCCCACCGCCGGAGCCCCGTCGGGGCCATAAACACGGGTCGCGGCCGCCATGCACTCGAACCGGCTACGATACCGCAGCACCGCCTCGTTCTGGGTGAGCAACTCGCACTGCCGCATGGACCCGTCAGCGGCGACCGTGCACTGCACCGGCACGTTGGAGAAGCCGACCAGGCTGCCGATGCAACGCTCCGCCGCACCGTCGTCGACCACACGGGTCAGTTCCACCGGCGCTCGCTCGGCCCGAGGGGCTTCAGCCTGCTGAAAGCCCATGGCCAGGACAAGCATGAGGAGCGTCATGGATGTCATGGATTACTCTCCGAACACCCGGGCGAACACCGTGTCCACATGCTTGGTATGGTAGCCGAGATCGAACAGGGCCTCCAGCTGGGCTTCCGGCAGGGTGACGCGGGCGTCGGCCTTCAGGAAGTCGAGGAAGCGACCTTCGCCGCGCCACACCTTCATGGCGTTCTCCTGCACGGCGGCATAGGCGTCCTCGCGGCTCACGCCCGCCTGCGTCAGGGCCAGCATCACGCGCTGCGAGTGCACCAGTCCGCCCAGCAGGTCGATGTTCTTCTGCATGTTCTCCGGATAGATGTTCATCCGCTCGACCACGCCGGCCAGACGGTGCAGGGCGAAGTCCAGATGGATGGTCGCATCCGGGCCGATGCCGCGCTCGACCGACGAGTGGCTGATGTCCCGCTCGTGCCACAGGGCGACGTTTTCCATCGCCGGCACCACCGACGAGCGGACCAGACGGGCCAGACCCGTCAGGTTCTCGGTCAGGATCGGGTTGCGCTTGTGTGGCATGGCCGACGAACCCTTCTGGCCCTTGTCGAAGAACTCCTCGGCTTCCAGCACTTCCGTGCGCTGCAGGTGGCGCACTTCCGTCGCCAGACGCTCGATCGACGAGGCGACCACGCCCAGGGCCGCGAAGAAGGCGGCGTGGCGGTCTCGCGGGATGACCTGGGTCGAGACCGGCTCGACCTGCAGGCCCATCTTGTCGGCGACGTACTGCTCAACGGCCGGATCGACGTTGGCGAAGGTGCCCACGGCGCCCGAGATGGCGCAGGTGGCGATCTCTTCCTTGGCGGTGATCAGGCGGCGCTTCGCCCGCTGGAACTCGGCGTGATAGCCGGCCAGCTTCAGGCCGAAGGTGATCGGCTCGGCGTGGATGCCGTGGCTGCGACCGACCTGCGGGGTGAACTTGTGCTCTTTCGCGCGGGTCTCCAGCGCCGCCAGCACGCGATCCACGCCGCCGATCAGCAGGTCCGCCGAGCGGGCCAGCTGGACCGCGAAACAGGTGTCCAGCACGTCCGACGAGGTCATGCCCTGGTGCAGGAAGCGGGCTTCCTCGCCGACGATCTCGGCCACATGGGTCAGGAAGGCGATGACATCATGCTTGGTGGTGCGCTCGATCTCGTCGATCCGGTCGGCGTCGAAGACCGCATCCTTGCCCTTGGCCCAGATGGCTTCGGCGGCGTCGGTCGGAATGACCCCCAGCTCGGCCATCTTGGTGGCGGCGTGGGCCTCGATCTCGAACCAGATCTTGTACTTGGTCTCTTGCGACCAGATGGCGACGGCGTCGGGGCGGGAATAGCGCGTGATCATGGACGGGCCGTGTCGGGTGATGGGGCCTCCGAGTCAAGCGCCGCTTGTGTTTCGCGCGATCAATCTCGGTCGCATCCGGTCGCGTCCCGCCCTATGAACGGACCCGAACCGGGAGGGATTTCAAATGGAACTGATCATCGGGCCGCGCCTGTATTCGACCTGGTCCCTGCGCCCCTGGCTGGTGCTCAAGCGCTGCGGCGCGGACTTCACCACGACCGAGATCGACATCTACTCCCCCGCCGGTCAGGCCGAGCTGGCGCGCATCTCGCCCTCCCGCCTGGTTCCTCTCCTGAAGGTCGAGGGCGAGACCATCTGGGATTCCATGGCCATCTCGGTCTGGTGCGCTGAACGCTATCCCGAGGCCAGACTCTGGCCCGCCGATCCCCACGCCCGCTGGCTGGCCCGATCCGCCGCCTGCGAGATGCATGGCGGCTTCATGGCCCTGCGCACCCACTGCGGCATGGGCCCCGATCACACCATGGTCGGCCCGGACCGCTCGCCCCTGCCGACCGGGGAGGGGCTGGAGCGCGATATCCGCCGCCTCGTCTCGCTGTTCATGGAGATGCGCGCCCGGTTCGGCGCCGGCGGCCCGTATCTGTTCGGCGAATGGTCGATCTCGGACGCCTTCTTCACCCCGGTGGCGACCCGTTTCCGCCACTTCCAGGTCAACCTGGCGGACGTCGGCGATGATGGGACGGCCCAGGCCTATTGCGACGCCCTGCTGGCGCAGCCGGACTTCCTCGAGTGGTCAGAGGCGGCGTTGCGTTAACCGCACACCCGAACCCGGCCTTAAGACAACGGCGGTATTCGTGGAAACCTGAACGCAGCGAAGCGTTCGAGGTCTGTCATGTCGATGCAAGCGCCCCAGCCCGTCGCCGCCCGCCGCCCCAGCCTGCTGGTGTACGGACTGCTGATCGTGGTCGCCTGCTGTCTGCCGGCCCTCCTGCTGGCCGGGCTTTAACCGCCCGTCGGCTGAACGGCCGCCACTTCAACCGGCTGCGCCGGCAGCGGAGGCGGCGGCACATAGTCCAGGCTCAGCGGAACCAGCGGCGCGCCTGACGCCACGGCGTCCAGCGTGTTCAGCGGCAGGCCGTTCATGCGCTGGTAGACCCAGTAGGCCGCGACCACCTTCTCCACATAGTCGCGAGCCTGCGGCACATCGATGGTCTCGATCAGCAGCAGCGGGTCGGCGTCCGGTCCCAGCTTGCGCACAGCGGCCATCATCGGGCCCGGCCCCGCGTTGTACGAGGCCGCGACCCGCAGCAGGTCGCCGTTGATCTCCGGCATGGCCAGCACGCGGTTCACATAGGCCTGGCCGAGGCGGGCGTTCACCGCCGGGTCGAACAGCCGGTCCGGCGAGCTGACGAAGCCCCGGTCACCGGTCAGCTCCGCCGCCGTCGTCGGCATCACCTGCATCAGGCCATAGGCCCCGGCGCCGGAGCGGGCGCGGGCGTTGAAGCCGGTCTCCTTGCGGGCGATCGCATAGACCAGCGAGCGCTCGATGGTGAAGCCGCCGACCGGCTCGATCACCGGCTGGGCGTAGTTGTTGGCGTCCACGCGCCGCACGTCATTGTCCGAGCCGGTTACGCGCGGTCCCAGCGCGCGTCCCAGCGCGGCCCACAGCTCGCGGCCGCGTTCGGTCGCCGCCGCCCGCATGCCGGTCCGCAGTTCCTGCCGGGCGTCGCTGCGACGACCGATCTCGGTGAAGGCGACGGTGCGGCGGGCGCGGGGCTCGGATCTGACGAACTCTTCCAGTTCATCGGCCGGCACGCCAATGGGCTCGTCCGGCGAATAGGCTGCGCGCTGTAGCGACGCCGCCTGATAGGGGCGCGGCCCCATGTTCTCGATGGCGACATCCTCGCCCAGCTGTCGCAGGGCGATCTGGCCGTAGAAGGTGGCGGGCCAGGCGGCGGCGCGACGCAGCAGCGGCTGCACCCGGTCCTGCTGGCTCGACCGGCCGGCCGAACGCGCGGCCCAGAAGCCCGCGCCGGCGCGCACCCAGCTGTCTTCGGTCGGATCGTTCAGCACGGTCTCGAAGGCGTTGGTCGCGGCGCCGAACTCACCCAGCCGGTACTGGGCCAGCCCCACGGTCCACCAGTCGCCGACCTCCTGTCCCAGGATCACGGCGCCGGCCAGGTCATCGCGGTTCAGGGCGACGCGGGCGGCCTTCAGCGGATCGCCCTCGGTGTTCTGGCCCGCGGCGGATGCGGCGGCCCAGCTGCGGTTCGAGAAGCGCGAGGCCCGGCGCGGCTCGGCGGCCCCGTCCGGACGACGGCGCATGGCCAGACTGTAGACCCGGTCCGCATTGGGCAGGTCCGAATACTCTTCCAGCCAGGCGGCCAATTCCTCGTAGGTGGCGGTGTGACTGCTGTGGAACAGGCGCTCGAACTCGACGGTCCCCAGCAGCACCCGGTCCTGCGCCTGTCGGGCCGAGGCGCGGGCGGCCTCAAGGTCGCCCCGGCGCAGGGCGTCGAAGGCGGTGGTGTAGCTGAGCCGGTCGGCGGGGCTCAATGCGCTGGGCGCGCGGGGATCATCCTCGTCCGCATGGGCCATGCCGCCGAAGGCGGTCAGCGCAAGAACAAGCGTCGGCGCGAGGATCGCGCGGCGGAAAGAAACAGGCACTGAGGCGGCCCCCCTGAGAGCGGACCCCTGACCGTCTCGCGCGGTTCGGCGTCTCGCTGTTCGTTCGGTCGTCAGATCAAAAAGGCGCCACGCCCTCGACCCATGTCAAGTTTTCCGGATTTTTGGGGCCGTTTTGCGTCGCCAAAGTTAACGGCGGATCAGTCCGCGGCGGCGTCCAGCTTGGCCGCAAGCGCCAGCATATCGGCCCAGGCCGCCTTCTTCGCCATCGGGGTGCGCAGCAGGAAGGCGGGGTGGAAGGTCGGCAGGGCCGGCGCCGAGACATTGCCCTCGGCCAGCCGCCATTCTTTCCAGTGGCCGCGCAGCTTCATGATGCCGTCCTCGGTCGACAGCACCGACTTGGCCGCCGCGGCGCCCAGCAACAACACCAGCTTCGGCTTCAGCAGGAAGAAGGCGCGTTCCAGGAAGGGGGCGCAGACCGCCTGTTCCGCCGGACTCGGCGTCCGGTTGCCCGGCGGCCGCCAGAAGACGGTGTTGGTGATGAAGACCCTGTCCGTCAGCCCGGCCTCGGCCAGCATCCGGTCCAGAAGTTGCCCCGCCTTGCCGACGAAGGGTTGGCCGCGCTCGTCTTCCTCGGCGCCGGGGCCTTCGCCGATGATCAGGATCGGCGCCCGCGGATTGCCGCGCGAGAAGACGGCCTGTTTCGCGCCCATGTCCCGCAGCGGGCATCCGGTGAAGGCGGCGATGGCCTCGCCCAGGGCTTCCAGCGTCTCGGCGCCGGCCGCCAGTCGTCGCGCCTCCGCCGCCGCATCGCCGGTGGCGGGCAGGGCGACCACCGAGGCCGTCGCCTTGGCCACCGCCTTCACCGCGGGCGGCGGCGCCACATGGGTGCGGTCGACCGGCGCGTCCTCGAAACAGGCGTCGACGCCCGCATCCCGCCAGAAGGCGAGCAGGCTTTCGGTCGCTGCGGTGTCGAGGGCTTGGGCGTTCATGTCGGTCCGCACAGGGATAGTCCTTGACCGCCCCCGCGTCACCTTCCGATAAGCGAACAAGGGAAGACCATACGAATAACGAGGATAATCGGGCATGGCCGAGGAAGCGATCGAGGGCGGGGCGAAGAACGCCTGGCAGGAAGCCGTGATCGACAAGCTGCCGCCGGCCGAGGCGCTGGCGGGCGTCGAGCGCGAGGTCATGGAATACGATGTCGTCATCGTCGGCGGCGGCCCCGCCGGCCTGTCCGCCGCCATCCGCCTGAAGCAGCGCGCCGAGAAGGACGGCAAGGACATCTCCGTCGCCGTGCTGGAGAAATCGGCCGAGATCGGCGGCCACATCCTGTCCGGCGCCGTCATCGACCCCAAGGCCCTGAACGAGCTCTTCCCCGACTGGAAGGAACGCGGCGCGCCGCTCGAGACGCCCGTCACCAAGGACAAATTCCTGCTGCTCGGGCCGCAGGGCGTCCTGCCGCTCCCGATGTTCGCCTTCCCGCCGCTGATGCACAACGACGGCTGCTACATCGCCTCGCTGGGCAATGTCGCCCGCTGGCTGGGCGAGCAGGCCGAGGCGCTGGGCGTCGAGGTCTATCCGGGCATGGCCGCCAGCCATGTCGTGTGGGATGAGCCCACCGGTCGCGTGAAGGGCGTCGTCGCCGGCGTCTTCGGAATCGACCGCGAGGGCAAGCCCACCGGTGAGTTCCAGCCGGGCATCGAGCTGCACGGCAAATACGTCTTCATCGCCGAAGGCGTGCGCGGCTCGCTGGCCAAGACCATCATGGCCCGCCACAACCTGTGCGACGCCGCCGACCCCCAGAAGTTCGGCATCGGCATCAAGGAGCTGTGGCAGATTCCGGCCGAGAAGCACCAGCCCGGTCTGGTCCAGCACTCGACCGGCTGGCCGCTGGACGAGTTCACCGGCGGCGGCAGCTTCCTGTACCACTTCGGCGATCGCTACGTGACCGTCGGCTATGTGGTTCACCTGAACTACAAGAACCCCTTCATCTCGCCCTTCGATGAGTTCCAGCGCTTCAAGCACCACCCCTCGATCGCCGAGCATCTGGAGGGTGGTACGCGCATCTCCTACGGCGCCCGCGCCATCACCGAGGGCGGCTTCCAGTCGGTGCCGAAGCTGGCCTTCCCGGGCGGCGCCCTGATCGGCTGTTCGGCGGGCTTCGTGAACGTCCCGCGCATCAAGGGCAGCCACAACGCCATGAAGACCGGCATGCTGGCCGCCGACGCCGCCTATGACGCCGTCATGGCCGGTCGCTCGGGCGATGAACTGGTCGAGTACCAGACCGCCTATGAGAACAGCTGGGTCTACAAGGAGTTGAAGCTCGTCCGGAACGCCAAGCCCCTGCTGTCCAAGCTGGGCACCAGCATCGGCGGCGCCGTCGGCCTGTTCGACATGTGGTTCGGCACTCTGTTCGGCGGCTTCTCCCTGTTCGGGACGATGAAGCATACCAAGACCGACGCCGCCTCCACCGAGCTGGCCTCGAAGCACAAGCCGATCGCCTATCCGAAGCCGGACGGGAAGCTGTCGTTCGACAAGCTGTCGTCGGTCTTCATCTCCAACACCAACCACGCCGAGGACCAGCCGGCCCACCTGAAGCTGCTGGATCCGTCGGTGCCGATCCGCGTCAACCTGCCGAAATACGGCGAGCCCGCGCGTCTGTATTGCCCGGCGGGCGTGTACGAGGTGCTGACCCCGGAAGGCGGCGGCGAGCCGCGCTTCCAGATCAACGCCCAGAACTGCGTCCACTGCAAAACCTGCGACATCAAGGATCCGTCGCAGAACATCGTCTGGACCACGCCCGAAGGCGGCGGCGGCCCGAACTATCCGAATATGTGAGCCGGAGGCGGCGACAGGCCTTGTCGCCGCCGCATAAAGCGGGAAGGGTCGCGGCCATGCGCTCTTCCTCGCTTCGCCTGCTCCTGACCGGCTGCGCCCTGCTGGCCCTGGCCTCTCCCGCCTTCGCGCAGGAGGCCCCGATCATCGTTCCGGCCACGCCGATTCCGGCGCCGGAGGATGCGCCGGACCCGCATCCGCCCGCCGTGGTCCCGACCGGTGAGCCGGTCGCCGAGGCCGAGCCCGCCGCGCCGCCCATCCCCGAGGTCTGGGCGCCTGTTCCCGTCGATGCGGAAGGCCGCTCCGCCTATGGCCTCTATCTGGCCGGCCGCATCGCCAGCTTCCGCGGTGACAGCGCCGAGTCCGCGCGTCTCCTCTCCGAGAGCCAGATCCTCGTCCCCGAGCAGCCCAAGCTCTCGAACGAAGCCTTCCTGACCAGCCTGTTCAGCGGCGAGCTCGACACCGTCGTCCGTCTGACCCCCGCCGTGGAAGGTCAGACAGAACTGGGCGAGGCGGGGCGACTGGTCACCATCATCGCCACCCTGCGCGACGGCGACGCCCGGGCCGCCTATGCCGCGATCCGTGAACGCCCGCTGGTCCAGCCCTTCGCCAGCATCGGCCAGTACATCACCCCGTCGCTGGCGGCGGCGACCGGAGACTGGGAGACGGCGCTGCGTCCGGTCACGGTCAACGTCCAGGATCCGGCGGCCCTCATTCTTCATCTCCAGCGCGCGCAGGCGCTCGAAGCCCGCCGTCGCCACGACGAGGCCGAGGCCGAATACAAGGCGCTGATCGCCCTGCCGAACGGGGCGCGCCTGTTCACCATCCGCTATGGCGAATTCCTTGAGCGCCGCGGTCGGCGCGAGGAGGCCCTGGCCCTGTATCAGGGCTCGCTGGCCGGACCGGCGCCCGATCCCGGCGCGCTCGATGGTCTGGCGCGCCTGTCGACCCGCGGCCGTCCGCCCGCCGCGCCGACGCCGAAGGCCAGCGTCGCCGCCGCCCTCGACTTCGCCTCCTTGATCGCCACCGAGCGTCAGGATCACAAGCTCACCGCCCTGCTCCTGCGCCTGTCGGAGAGCCTGCAGCCGTCCGACACCACCACCCTGCGTCTCGGCATGGCGCTGGCCTCCGATCAGCAGGAGGACGCCGCCCGTCAGGCGTTCGAGCGCGTCGGCCAGGGCAATGAGGTCGTTTACGCCGCCGCCCGCTACAATCTCGGCCTCAGCTATCAGCGCGAGGAGCAGGACGAGCCGGCGCTCGCCGCCTTGACCTCCGCCTGGGAGGCCGCACCCGGCCAGACCCGTCTGGGCCTGTCGCTCGCGGGCCAGCTTCTGGCCATGGACCGGAACGAGGAGGCGCTGGCCGTGCTCAACGGTCCGGAGCTCAACACCGCCGACCAGACCGCCGATGTCCGCTTCATGCGCGGCGCGGCGCTGGAAGCCGTGGGCCGCGTCGAGGAGGCCGAGAACGAGCTCTGGACCGCGCTTCAGGCCCATCCGGAAAATCCGATCCTGCTCAACCATCTCGGCTACCTCTGGGTCGACAGCGGCCGCCGCGTGGATCAGGGCGCCGAGATGATCGCCCGCGCCCACGCCGCCGACCCCGAGAACGGCAACATCCAGGACTCCCTCGGCTGGGCCCAGTACCGCCAGGGCCAGTATGAGACCGCCGTGGTCACGCTCGAGGGCGCGGTCGCCAAGGAACCGGCCAACGCCGAGATCAACGACCACCTCGGCGACGCCTACTGGCAGGTCGGGCGTCGTCGCGAGGCGGGCTGGCAGTGGAACCGCGTCCTGACCCTCGACCCTGACGCCGAGCGCCGCGCGGAGATCGAGCAGAAGCTGGTTTCGGGCCTGCCTGAGCCCACGCCGGTCGCCACGGCCCAGCCCTGAACCATGGCTGACGCCCCGGCGCTCGCGTCCGCCCTGGCTCCGGCCAAGGTCAATCTGTTCCTGCACGTCGGCCCGCTGGACGCCGACGGCTACCATCCGCTCGCCAGCCTGGTCGCCTTCGCGGATGCCGGTGACCGGGTTAGCGTCGCCCCGTCGGACCGCCTGTCCCTGACTGTCACCGGCCCCTTCGCCGCCGGACTGGGCGGGGAGGGGGACAACCTCATCCTGCGCGCCGTCCGCGCCCTGGCGGATACGGCGGGCCTGGCCGAGCCGGAGCTGGCCTTCACCCTCGACAAGCGTCTGCCCATCGCCGCCGGTCTCGGTGGCGGTTCCTCGGATGCGGGCGCCGCCCTGAAGCTGGCCCGGGACGGGCTGAACCTGTCGATGGACGATCAGGCGCTCGCCGAAGTGGCCGCACTGATCGGCGCCGACGGCCCCATGTGCCTGCACGCCCGCGCCGCCTGGGCCGAGGGGCGGGGCGACCAGCTGACGTTCGAACCGGCCCTGCCGCCGCTGCCCGCTGTCCTGATCAATCCCGGCGTGCCGTCCCCCACCGGCGCGGTCTATCGCGGCTATGACGCCGGACCGCCCGCGACTGCCGACCGTCCCGCGCCGCCGCGGGACTGGAGCCTGCCGGTCGTCCTCGACTGGCTGGCTGCCTTGCGCAACGACCTCCAGTCGCCCGCGCTGGCCCTCCAGCCCGCCATCGGCGCGGCGCTCCAGGCCGCCGCCGAGCTCCCCGGCGTCCGCCTGTCGCGGATGTCCGGGTCCGGCGCCACGGTCTTCGCCCTGTTCGACACGGATGCGGGCGCGGCCGTCGCCGCCCGGTGGCTCGCACAGCAGCGCCCGGACTGGTGGGTCCAGCCGACGATCCTGTCCTGATCATCAGGCCGGCGCCCGTCTCCGGCCCTTTTCTCGCGCCCGCTTAACCGTCGGCAAACCGCTGCCGGTGCAGGCTGCGGCCATGGAAACGCTCACGCCCGCCCACATCGCCGCGTTCGAGGCTGTTCTGAACCGTGTCCCGGCCGAGGACCGCGCCCGCCTGCACGCGCTCAAGGACTCCGCCGCCGCCGCCGCGCTCGCCTCCGCCCCGCACTGGGACTTCGACCAGCCCGGCCACCGCGCCGAGGAGGCGCTGCAAGCCGCCTTCGGCCCGGCCCTGACCGACGACCACCGCCGCGCGCTCGTGGCCATCTGGGCGCTGGAGATGCCCGCCCGCGTCCCCGCGGCCGACCTGCCGCTGGCCTCGCTTGAGCTCTATCCGCAATGGATCGACCGCCTCGCCGCCTTCCTGACCGAGGGCGCCAATCCCTACGACCGCGACTTCTGGGCCAAGGATGTACGCATCTCGCTGGTCCTCAGCGTGCCCGGCGCCCGCACCCAGATGATCGACCTGTCCTCGCCCATGGGGCCGGGCCAGATCCTGCGCCACGCCCGCGAAGGCTGGGGCTGGTCGGTGATCCCGGCCTACGCCGCCGCCCAGTCGTGGAAGCCCTGGCTGGAGGTGCACACCGAAAGTCGCGAACTGTCGGACTTCAACGAGGCCGGCTGGGACCGCGCCTGGGCCACCGCCGCCGAAATCCTCAAGCGTCGCCCGGAAATGGCGGGCATGCTGGGCTCGTCGTGGTTCTACGATCCGCCGCTGGAGCAGATCAGCCCGCGCCTCGCCTATCTGCGCGTGAACCCGCTGAAACACGGCGCCTTCCTGGTCCATCAGGGGCCGGGCGACATCCACACCCAACGCGCCGCGACCTCGTCGCCCACCCGCAAGGCCCTGATCGAGGAAGGCAAGTACACCGCCCGCTCCTGGATCGTTGCCTGGCCGCGCGCCGCGCTGATCAGATGGGCCGATGCGCGCAAGCAGATGGCGGAAGCCGCCTAAATCCCTTCTCCCCTCGAGGGAGAAGGTGGGCGGCGGAGCCGCTCGGATGAGGGGGCTGTTTGAGGGTGACGGGTAAGAGGCGGGCGTGCGTCTGGCCTACCCCTCATCCGTCACGCTCCGCGTGCCACCTTCTCCCTCAAGGGGAGAAGGAAAACGCATACGTCCAATATTGACGCACCGGCATGCCAGACTGCGTGTCATGGCTCCCGCGCAACTGCACAAAGTGTACAAATTGGACGAAGTGGACTGTGT
The DNA here is from genome assembly GCF_042666595.1 of Brevundimonas sp. GCM10030266. Taxonomy (NCBI): domain Bacteria; kingdom Pseudomonadati; phylum Pseudomonadota; class Alphaproteobacteria; order Caulobacterales; family Caulobacteraceae; genus Brevundimonas; species Brevundimonas sp. GCM10030266. The sequence goes on along the minus strand of NZ_JBHTCY010000002.1, from coordinate 371,754 downwards.
TTTCGCCGACACGGACCGTCCAATTTACCCGGCGTGCATCGCCCGCCACGCCTCGCCCACCGGTCGGACCTCCAGCCCCGCGCCCTTGGCCAGCCGGATCACACGGTCCAGATCGTCGGGGGTGCAGCCATAGTCGGTCGGGTCGTCAGACACGTCGTGGGCGTAGGCGGTCAGCCAGCCCTTCGACGCCGCCGCCTCGGCCATCAGGCCTTCGAGGTCGTAGTGGGGCAGGCGGCGGCTCTCCAGACCGATGGACTTGATCAGCCCCCGGTCCTCGCGCCCCGCATTGACCCCGTCGCGCACGCCCCGGCCCAGATCGAACCGCCCGCGCACATGCCGCTTGGCGCTCAACGTCGCGTCGCCGAACGGATAGGCGAAGGTGGTCATCTCATACCCGCCAAGCCGCTCGCTCACCCAGGCCGCATTGGCGTCGAGGCTCAGCTTCAGCGCCGCCGCATCCATCCGCAGCACGCTCGTATGTCCATAGGTATGACACCCGACCTCGTGCCCGGCCGCGTGCAGTTCCTGCAGGTGCCGCACCTGGAACTGGTCCCGGTCCATGTTCCGCCCGCCGGCCAGCCCACCGCAGACATAGTAGGTCGCCTTGATCCCGTGCTCCGCCAGGATCGGCCCCGCCTCGGTCCAGGCCGTCGCCGGAATGTCGTCGAAGCTCAGCGAGAACACGCCTCTCGCGGGGGCGATCTGAACCGCCTCCACATCGAGATACCGCGCGGCGCGCCGCCGCATCTGGTCGATCTGCTTCATGGCGCCACGAATACCGGTTCGCGCTTAAGGAACCGTATGGCCTCGCCTTGCCCCGCTACCCCCTTGCCGTTTAGGGTCCGCGGCCTTCTTCCCCGGATGAAATGCTGCCGTGACGACCGAACCGCTCGCCTTCCAGGACCTCATCCTGACGCTCCACAAATACTGGGGCGATCAGGGCTGCGCGATCCTCCAGCCCTATGACATCGAGGTCGGCGCGGGCACCCTGCACCCGGCCACCGTCCTGCGCGCGCTCGGCCCCAAGCCGTGGAAGGCCGCCTACGTCCAGCCCAGCCGCCGTCCGGGCGACGGCCGCTATGGCGAAAACCCCAACCGGCTCCAGCATTATTATCAATATCAGGTCCTTCTGAAGCCGAACCCGGACAATCTGCAGGAGCTCTATCTCGGCTCGCTGCGCGCCATCGGCATCGATCCCAGCCTGCACGACATCCGCTTCGTCGAGGACGACTGGGAGAACCCCACCGTCGGCGCCTGGGGGCTCGGCTGGGAGGTCTGGTGCGACGGCATGGAGGTGACGCAGTTCACCTACTTCCAGGGCGTCGGCGGCATCGAGGTCGACGTCGTCTCGGGCGAGCTGACCTATGGGCTGGAGCGTCTGGCCATGTACGTCCAGGGCGTCGACAACGTCTACGATCTCAAATTCACCAAGGAAGGCGTGACCTACGGCGAGGTCTTCCTCGAGAACGAGCGCCAGCAGTCCGAAGCGAACTTCCACGGCTACGACGTCGACGGCCTGAAGCGCCGGTTTGAGGACATGGTCGCGGAGGTCTCGCGCCTGCTGGCCATGACCGGCCCGCAGGGCCAGCAACTGGTCCTCCCGGCCTACGACCAGGTCCTCAAGGCCTCGCACCTGTTCAACCTGATGGACGCCCGCGGCGCCATCGCCGTCGCCGAACGCCAGAGCTACATCGGCCGTATCCGCGAGCTGTGTAAGGCCTGCGCCACCGCCTATGTCGAGCGCGAAAGGGCTGAGGCGTGATCCTTTCTTCTCCCCTTCCCCTCGAGGGGGAAGGGGCCGGGGGATGGGGTGGCGGCAGTGCGTTTCAGAATGTGGCGCGTGAGGCGTCGTCGAAAGGGAGGGCTTTCATGGTGGATTTCGACCGCTTTGCTGGTCCCGACCGGATCAAGGCCGGAGGAGAGCGAAGGGCTCGTCGCCTTCGCGCTGATCCTACCCATGCTGAAGCGAAGCTGTGTGAGCGCCTGCGTCTTCTGACCATCCGCATTCGCCGACAGGCGCCTATTGGCGGCTATGTCGTGGACTTCGCCTGCCTGCGGGCCAAGCTGGTCATCGAGGTCGATGGGGGCGTGCACGAACGCACCGATGTCGCCCTGCGCGACCTTGAACGCGATACTTGGCTCAAGTCCGAAGGTTTCCGGGTCATCCGCATCCCGAATGCTCGCGTCGAGAATGATCTTGATGCGGTGGTGACCGAGGTCGAAGCCGCCATCCGCGCCTCAGTGCCCAACCTGAAACAGCCTGCCTCCACCCCATCCCAACCCTTCCCCCTCGAGGGGAAGGGCTTTAGCGACTTCTGATGCCCCAACTCCTCCTCGAACTCTTCTCCGAAGAAATCCCGGCCCGCATGCAGCAGGGCGCGGCGCGCGACCTTGAGCGGATGGTCGCCGACCGGCTGAAGGCCGCGGGCCTGACCTATGAAGCCCTGACCACCTATGGCGGGCCGCGTCGCCTGACTCTGGTCATCGACGGCCTGCCGTCGGCCACACCCGACCGTGAGGAAGAGCTGAAAGGCCCGAAGGCGAGCGCCCCGGAACAGGCGCTGGAAGGCTTCCTGCGCAAGACCGGCCTGACCCGCGAGCAACTGGTCGAGCGCGACGGCGTCCTGTTCGCCGTCATCAGCCAGAAGGGCCAGTCTACCGCCGCCCTGATCCCGGCCATGGTCGACCAGATCGTTCGCACCTTCCCCTGGCCCAAGTCGATGCGCTGGGGCACGGGCACGCTGCGCTGGATCCGTCCGCTGAAGCGGATCATCGCCCTCTTCGACGGCGCGGTCGTGCCATTCGAGATCGACGGCATCGAAAGCGGCGACCTGACCGAGGGCCACCGCTTCTTCGGCTCGGGCAAGCCGTTCGCCGTGAAGGACTTCGCCGACTACCGCCAGAAGCTGGAGCGCGAGCATGTCCTGCTGGATGTCGCCGACCGTAAGCTGCGCATACTCGAAGCCGCGAAGAAGGTTTGCGCCGACAAGGGCCTCGCGCTCGTCGATGACGACGGCCTGCTGGACGAGGTCGCCGGTCTGGCCGAATGGCCGACCCCGATCCTGGGCGACATGGACCCGCAGTTCCTCGCCCTGCCGCCCGAGGTGGTGCGCCTGTCGATGAAGGTGCACCAGAAGTATTTCGCCGTCCGCGACCCCGCCAAACACGGCCTCGCCCCGCACTTCGTCGTCGTCGCCAACGTCGAGGCCTCGGACGGCGGCAAGGCCCTGGCCGCTGGCAACAGCCGCGTCCTCTCCGCCCGCCTGAACGACGCCCGCTTCTTCTGGGACGAGGACCAGAAGGTCGGCTTCGAGCCCTGGCTGAAGAAGCTGGAAGGCGTCACCTTCCACGCCAAGCTCGGGACCCTGGCCGAACGCGTTGAGCGCATCGCCGCCCTGGCCCGCGAGATCGCCCCGCTGGTCGGCGCCGACCCGGATCAGGCCGAACAGGCCGCCCGTCTGGCCAAGGCCGATCTCGCCTCGGGCATGGTCGGCGAGTTCCCGGAACTGCAGGGGATCATGGGCGGCTACTACGCCCGCGCCTTCGGCCAGCCGGATGATGTCGCCGACGCCATCCGCGACCACTACAAGCCGCAGGGCCCCTCCGACACGGTGCCGACCGCCCCGCTGACGGTGGCCGTCTCGCTGGCCGACAAGCTCGACACCCTCGTCGGCTTCTTCGCCATCGACGAAAAGCCCACGGGGTCGAAGGACCCGTTCGCGCTCCGTCGCGCGGCGCTTGGCGTGATCCGGCTGGTGCTGGAGAACGGGGTGCGGGCGCCGCTTAGAAGGACGCTAGGCTTGCGCTTTGCGGAAGTCTGGTTGGAAGCGCTGATCAAGGAACTGCGTCAGGGCGATCAGCAGGCGATGCGGTCGGCGGCAGATGCTGGCTGGAATATTGCTGAGTTGGCGGAGGCCAACGAGGAAGCGAAGCAAGAGCGGACTGCGTTGATTGCCCAACGGTCGATGTCGTCGGGAAGCCCTGACCTCGAAGTGGCGGTTCGTCTCCGAAACCTCTTGGACTTCTTCGCCGACCGCCTGACCGTCCTCCTGCGCGACCAAGGCCAACGCCACGACCTCGTGGCCGCCGTCTTCGCGCTCGGCGACGACGACCTCGTCCGCATCGTGCGTCGGGTCGAGGCGCTGGCCGCCTTCCTCGCCACCGACGACGGCGCCAACCTGCTGGCGGGCTACAAGCGCGCGTCCAACATCCTCAAGGCCGAGGAGAAGAAGGGCGAACTGCCGGTCGGCATGGTCGAGACCGGCTTGCCGAACCAGCCGGAGGAGGAGACCACGCTCGCCTTCGCCGCCGCCGCCGCCGCGACCGCCGTCGACGCCGCGCTGGAGACCGAAGACTTCGCCGCCGCCATGACCGCCCTGGCCCGCCTCCGCGCCCCGGTCGACGCCTTCTTCGAGAAGGTCATGGTCAACTCGGAGGTGGCGTCCGAGCGCGACAACCGCCTGAAGCTGCTGGGGCAGGTCCGCACGGTCATGGGCCGCGTCGCCGACTTCGGGCAAATCAACGGCTAGGTTTTCCTTCTCCCCTTGAGGGAGAAGGTGGCTCGCGGAGCGAGACGGATGAGGGGGATGGTCGGGTCGCCCCGGCCGTCATCCGACCTGTCTCAGGCTCACCCCTCATCCGGCCCTGACGGGCCACCTTCTCCCCCAAGGGGAGAAGGGCGATAGGCATACGTCCGTTTTTGACGCATCGGGCTGGCATAATGACCGTGCTCCATTCCGGAGCCGGTCTTTGACACCGTTAGCCTAGTGAGCCTGATGAGACCAATGAGACCTGCTTTTCAGGGTCTCAGCGTCCGGCCAATTCCGGCTGATCCATGAACGCCGCATCCAGCCCGTAGCCGGCGAACCTCGCCAGCCGCTCAGCGATCCGCCCATGCCCCGCCGGAGCATCCCCGATCCGGTCGCCCTCCGGCAGGAAGGCGTTCTCGGCCCGGAAGGTCCAGGCGGCGACCTTCAGTCCCGCCGCATGGGCGTCCATGATCAGCGCGGTCGGCGCCCCCGGCTCCGGCTCGATCATCGCCGTGTCCGCCCCGATCCAGCGGGCATAGCCGGCGATCCGCGCCAGCCCCTCGGGCGTCGCCATTTCGGCATAGGTCAACTCCGGCCGGTCCGCTGGCCCGCTGCCCCGGGCCATCAACTGCAGCAGGGGCGTCTCGATCCGTGCGGCCAGCCGCTCCAGCGGCCCCACCTCGAAGCACTGGACCAGTATCGGGGCGTCGGCGCCGGTCAGCCCATGCCGCTCCAGCACCGCCACGAAGGCGTCCTCCATCGGCAGGCCGATCCCGGCGAAATACAGCGGGTGCTTCAGCTCCGGCGCCACCGCGACCCCGGCCTCCCGCGCGATCTCCAGCACCTGCTCGAAGGTCAGGATCGGCTCCTGACCGTCAAACGCCGTCCCGCGCAGCTCCGGCAGCCGCTCCCGCGCCCGCAGGGTCATCAGCTCGGCCAAGGTGAAGTCCTCGGTGAACCAGCCGGTCACCGCCAGTCCGTCGATGGTCTTCGTGGTTCGGCGGGCCGCGAACTCGGGGTGGGCGGCCACATCGGTCGTGCCACCGATCTCGTTCTCGTGCCTGACGACCAGCACCCCGTCGCGGGTCATCACCAGATCCGGCTCGATGACGTCCGCGCCTTGCCGGATGGCCAGTTCATAGGCCGCGCGCGTGTGCTCGGGCCGTTCGCCCGAGGCGCCGCGGTGGGCGATGATCAGGATGTCAGCCACGGCAGGGCTCGCGGTCAGGAGGAGCAGGGCGGTCAGGATGATCCGGAACATGGCGCAGCGATAGCGCCGCGCCACGACATCCCGGTGAAGGTCACGCCCCCAGGATCCAGCCTTCTTCCTGCTCGACCTGCTCAACCAGCGCCTCGCTCGCGCCCTTCGGCGGGGCGAAGGCCTTCGCCAGTTCGCCGGCGTCGTCCATCCTGGCCAGGGCCTCGGCGGTGACCCGCACCTGGGCCTGATCCTTGTATTCGCCGGCTTCAGGCTTGGCGGCGAACATCGACGGCCACACCTCGACCACCACGGCCGACAAGGGCTCCACGTCCGAGGCGTCCAGCGCGCGCCAGCCGGTGCCGAAGGGCCAGACGGCGCCCGACGGGCCGAGGCTTTCCAGCAGGCGGCGCACCATCGGGATGCCGGTCAGGGTCTGGCCGCCGACCGCGCCGGCGCCGTGCATCTGCCAGACCGACTTGGGCTGCAGCTTGCCCTTGCGGGCCGCGTCCTCGGTGGCGCGGAACTCGGGGATGTCGGCACCCGCGCCTGCGGGCGGCTTGGTCGTGGTCAGCCAGCGCTGGGCCTGCTTGGCCGGGGCGCCCCAGAAGGGCCAGGCCTCGTCGGTCATCAGCCGGTTCATCTTGGCCGCGACCTGATAGCGGTTGTTGGTGTTGTCGGCCTTGTCCACGACGTTGGCCGCGATGAATTTCCACATCGCCGACCACGGGGTTCCGTCCAGCTTCAGGCGCGCGGCCGTGCCGACCGGATAGCCGAAGTTGAAGTCCAGCCCGACCAGCACCCGGTCGCCCCGCTTGCGGTGTTCCGAGATCAGCTTGGTCAGCAGGGCCTCGCCCTCGGCGCGCGTCGCGACGTTGTGGGTCTCGGTGTACAGGCGGAAACGGACGTCACGCTTGGCCACCCCGATCCAGACGGACTGGTCGCCGAGCTTCTTGGTCTCGGCGGCGGTCCAGTCGGCAATGATGACGGCGTCGAACAGGCGGGCCACGCTGGGCTCCTTCAGGCTTACTCAAGACAGGTTGCGGGGCTTCTAGCGCTCCCCTGACGCGGGAGGAACCCCGGACGCGATCAACCTTTGAGCAGCGCTTCCAGATGCGACAGCCAGCGACGGCCCAGCCGCAGGGCCTCGCCGGGAGAGCCTGTCTGGACGGGCTGGGCGGCGTCCCACAGGGCCAGTTCAAACTCGGGATGGCGGGCGTCCGCGAACATCAGCCGCAGCACCACCTGTTCGGCGTCAGGGGCCAGGATGTCCAGCGACTTGCGGGTCTCGCCCCGACGCACGCGGGCGACCACATGGCCGTCGACGATGATCTCGCCGCCCTCGATCTCCTCGAAGGCGTAGACGAGGCCGGAGCCGCCGCGGTTCCAGAGCACGGCCACCTGGCCGCCGTCGAAGTCCAGCCCGGCGGCGCGACCCTCGGCGGGCGACAGGGCTTCGGCCTCGGGCGCGACGCCCAGCGACTTGAGCAGGGTCCGGCGCATCCGGCGCACGGGCTCCATCCACCAGACCAGCAGAAGCGCTCCGGTGGTCAGCGCCGCCGCGGCCAGCGCCACCAGCAGGATGACCCGGAACACCTCGCCCAAGGATCAGTCCTCCAGCTCGACGACCACGGGAACGTGGTCGGACGGCTTGTCCATGTCGCGGGCGTCCCGGTGGGTCTCGACGCCCCGGAACCGGTCCGCCGCCTGTGGCGACAGCAGGTGGAAGTCAATGCGGATGCCGTGGTCCCTCTGCCAGGCGCCCGCCTGATAGTCCCAGAAGGTGTAGGTTCCGGGCGGCTGCTTGCCCAGTTCGCCCGCCTCGCTCAGGCCGAGGTAGCGCAGGGCGCGGAAGGCGGCGCGGCTCTCGGGCTGGAACAGGGCGTCATTGACCCAGGCCTTGGGATCCTTGGCGTCGTCCGGCGTCGGGATGACGTTGTAGTCGCCGCACAGGGTGAAGGCTTCCTCCTGCGCCAGCAGGGTGCGGGCGTGGGCCTCCAGCCGCTCCATCCAACCCAGCTTGTAGGCAAACTTGGGGCTCTCCACCGGATTGCCGTTGGGCAGGTACAGGCAGCCGACCCGCACCGGGCGCGGCGCCTCGATCAGCGCCTCGATGTAACGGGAGTGGACGCCCTCGGCCTCGACGCCGGACTGGTCCTCGCCCGGCAGGCCGCGCATCACGTCGGACATCGGGTATTTCGAAAGCAGGGCGACGCCGTTGTAGGTCTTCTGCCCGTGAACCTCGACGTTGTAGCCGAGGCTCTCGAAGGCCTCGCGCGGGAACTTCTCGTCCACGCACTTGATCTCCTGGAAGCCGACGACATCCGGCTGGGCCGCTTCCAGCCACGCCAGCACGGTGGGCAGGCGGGCGTTGACCGAGTTCACATTCCAGGTGGCGATACGCATGGGGCGGGAAGCTAAGGCGTGTCGCCGGGTGAGGGAAGCGCCAACGAAAAACGCCCCGGAGTCTCCTCCGGGGCGTCTGTCTGGATCAGCGTCTGACGGGTGTCAGGCGCGACCGCCGGTGGCCGGGGCGGCGGCCGGAGCCGGAGCCGGGACCGGCGTCAGGGTGCAGCCGCCGCCGATCGGCTGGGCCGTGGCGCAGGGATAGATCTGCTGGGTCACGCCCTCGGTGCTGACGCGGGCGATATAGCCCTCGCCGTCGGTGGCGCATTTCACTTCGTAGAAGCGGCCGTTGGCGTTGTGGCCCATCAGCTTGGACTGGGTGACGGTGCAGCCCGCGGCGTCGGTGCCGGCCAGCTTGGCCTGGATGGTGGCGTTCTGTTCAGCCGGGGTGGTGAAGCGGCAGACGCCGCGGGCCGACATGACCTCGAAGCAGTCACGGGCGGTCCAGCCGTTCGCGCCGCGCTCGACCCAGTAGCCGTCCGCGCCGTCGCAGCCGACTTCATAGACCATGTTTGCGCCGTTCTTGCCGCTGGCCACGGCCTGGTCGATCGTGCAGGTCACGCCGGCTTCACGGGCCCAGCCGCCGATGACGGCGAGGCTGTTGTTGTTGGCGGGCAGGCTGCATTGCAGGCCGGTGTCGGCGGTCGGATCGCGCTCACGGCTGATGGCGGCGGTGCCGGCCAGTTCGAAGCAATCGATCGCGGTCGGCGGGGTCGCGCCGATCAGGATGTAGCCCGGGCCGGTGGCGCAGGCGACTTCATACACGGTGCCGGTCGGGACGATGCCGGGGCTGACGGCTTCGGTGACCTGACAGGAGGTAATCCCGGCGGTGCCGAGCACGCCTTCGGCCGCGGCCTTGATGGCTTCAGGGCTCTGTCGGGGCGCCGGACGCTCGCTGCCGCGGCGGCGGCTGCGCGACGAGCTGCCTTCCGTTTGCGGCGGGTTGTTGCCGTGGAGGCCTTGCGACTGGGGCGCGGCGGGGGCGGTTGCGGTCGCCGTCGCGGCCGCTGCAGGCTCGGCCATCAGGGCGAGCCCCATCAGGGCCGTGGCGAGAAGGCCAAAAGTCTTGCGTTTCGTCACAAGAGAACTCCGTCAGGGAAAAAGCGTCCCGCAACCCATGACCACCCCGTCGAACGGGGTCAAGGCGCATAACGGTCAGGCTGGACGCGGCGGGGATGTCCGGCGTATCACTCCTCCGTTGCGATTGGAGACGGACTTGGCGGACGGAGTGATCCCGGCAGAGACGGAGGCGAGGCCCCCCGCGCGTGGCCTGACCTATCCGTTCGCGGGGCCGCCTGCCTCCGGTGAAGCCGTCGCGGTGACGCCGGACATTCTGTGGATGCGCGTCGCCATGCCGATGCAACTGGACCACATCAACGTCTATGCGGTGCGCGATGGCGACGGCTGGGCGGTGGTCGATTGCGGTCTGGCCATTCCCGCCACCAGGGAAGAGTGGGAGTTGCTGCTGGCCGGGCCGATGCAGGGGCTGCCGGTCACGCAGGTCATCTGCACCCACATGCACCCGGATCACATCGGACTGGCGGGCTGGTTGTGCGAGCGCTTCGAGGCGCCTCTGCTGATGACCCGGCTGGAATATGTCATGGCCCGGATGCTGCTGGCCGACACCGGCAAGGAGGCGCCTGAAAGTGGTGCGCTCTTCTATCGGGCGGCGGGCTGGGACGAAGCGCAGATCGGCCGCTATCGCAAGGAGTTCGGCCGGTTCGGACTGGCCGTGTCGCCGATGCCGGCCGCCTATCAGCGCATTCGGGAGGGCGATCGCCTGACCATCGGCGGCCGGGACTGGACGATCGTGGTGGGCGAGGGACACAGCCCTGAGCATGCCTGCCTGTGGCGGCAGGACGACGGGATCGTGCTGGGCGGCGACCAGATCCTGCCGCGCATCTCGTCCAACGTCTCGGTCTGGCCGACGGAGGCGGACGCTGATCCGCTCGGCGACTGGCTGACCTCGCTGGAGCGGATGAAGTCGGTCTTCCCGGACGATGTGCTGATCCTGCCCTCGCACGGGGACGTGTTCCGGGGCGTGCAGCCGCGGCTCGACGCCCTGATCCGCGGGCACCAGGTCGCCCTGAAGCGACTGGAGCGCAGCCTGCGCGAGCCGAAGCGGGCGGTGGACGTGTTCCCGGCCCTGTTCGCCCGCCCGGTCGGAGACAGCGTGCGCGGCATGGCCACGGGCGAGGCCATCGCGCATCTGAACTACATGCGCCTTCAGGGGACGGCTGTTCGCGAACGCGATGCGGACGGCGTCGACTGGTGGCGCTCAACAACAAATGGGGAGGCGGCGGCATGACCGACCACATCAAGACTGAACTGGCCGGCGGCGTCCTGACCGTGACGCTGGCGCGGGCGGACAAGAAGAACGCGATCACCCAGGCCATGTATGCGGCCCTGGCCGAAGCGACCCAGCGGGCGCGGACCGACGACGCCGTGCGCGTGCTGGTCTTCAAGGGCGAGGGCGACAGCTTCTCGGCGGGCAATGATATCGGCGACTTCATCGCCATTGGCTCGCAGGCGGGGAGCCCGTCCGACATGGCGGTCTTCCGGTTCCTCAAGGCGCTGGCGGATCTGGACAAGCCGGCGGTGGCGGCGGTGCGGGGGCGGGCCGTGGGCATCGGCCTGACCCTGCTGCTTCACTGCGACATGGTGGTGGTGGCGGAGGACGCCCTGCTGTCGGCGCCCTTCATCAATCTGGCCCTGGCCCCGGAGGCCGCGTCCTCCCTGCTGCTGCCGCAGGTGCTGGGCCACCAGCGGGCCTTCGAGATCTTCGCGCTCGGCGAGCCCATCGACGGGAAGACCGCCCTGGCCTGGGGCCTGGCCAACCGCGCGGTTCCGGCCGATCAGGTCGAGGCTCTGGCGGACGAACTGGCGGGCAAGCTGGCGGGGCGGGCGCCCAACTCGATCCGCAAAACCAAGCGTCTGATGCGGGACGCGGAGCGCATCTGGGAGCTGATGCAGCGCGAGGGCGAAGCCTTCGGCAGCCAGATGAAGAGCCCCGAGGCGATGGAGGCCTTCATGGCCTTCACCCAGAAGCGCGCGCCGGATTTCTCGAAAGTCGGTTGATTCCCGGCTGCGCGGGCCTTAGGTGCGCGCGCTCATGACCGAAGCCGCCTTCCAGACCTCCGTGCGCATTGACGCCGAAACCCCCGCCGACGCTGCGTCGGTGGAGGCGCTGGTCATGGCCGCCTTCGGCCCGGGCCGCTACGCCAAGACGGCCGAGCGCATTCGCGAGCAGGCGGCCATCACCGCCGGCTTTGTGGCGCGCGAGAACGGCCGGGTGATCGGCGCCGTCCGTCTGTGGTCGATCACCGTGGGCGACCGTGCGGCCCTGTTTCTGGGGCCCATCACCGTCTCGGCGGACAGCCGCAAGGGCGGGCTGGGCGCGGATCTGGTTCAGGCCTGCATCGACCATGCGGGCGAGACCGGCATCCTGCTGATCGGCGACGCGCCCTACTTCAGCCGTTTCGGCTTCCGGCCCGCGCCGGAGGCCCGGTTGCTGGGTCCGGTGGATCAGCGCCGGGTGCTGTGGCTGGGCGAGGGCGACCCTGCCGGGATCGTCCGCCCCGCCTGAGCGGGTTTGCAGGTCGGGGCGAACACCCTAAGTCTGGCTTCATGGCCAACGCCGACAAGACAACAGGATTGGCCGCCATGGCCGAGGCCGCGAAACAGGCGCCCGGGCGCGGCCTGCCGCCGGTGCATCTGTGGCATCCGGCGCATTGCGGCGACATCGACATCGTGATCCGCCGTGACGGCGTCTGGATGCACGAGGGCTCGCCCATCGGTCGGCCGGAGCTGGTGCGCCTGTTCTCGACCATCCTGCGCAAGGACGCGGACGGCCATGTGCTGGTCACGCCCGGCGAGAAGCTTTCGATCACCGTCGAGGATCTGCCGTTCCGCGCCGTCGCGGTCGAGCGACGCGGCGAGGCGCTGGTCTTCACCACGGATGTGGGAGACGAGACGACGGCCGGGCCGGAGTGTCCCCTGATCGTCGAGACCGACCCGGAAACCGGCGAGCCCTCGCCGCGCGTGAGGGTGCGCGCCGACCTGTGGGCGCGGATCGCCCGACCGGTCTTCTATGAGCTGGTCGAGATGGCCGAGCAGGAGAGCGGGCGGCTGGTCGTCCGGTCGAGCGGCGAGACCTTCGTGCTGGGCGAGGTCGGATGAGCCTGACGACCCTGCGTGACCGCTTGCTGGAAAAGCTGACGCCGCCCTCCGACTGGTCGGCGGACGCCAGGCCCGCGCGCTCCGACTTCGATCTGAACCCCGGCGCCCGGTCGTCCGGCAAGGCGTTGCGTCCGGCGGCGGTGCTGATCCCGGTCATCGCCGGGCCGGAGGGGGCGACCGTGCTGATGACCCGCCGATCTGACAGCCTGGCCAGCCATACCGGACAGATCGCCTTCCCCGGTGGACGGCTCGATCCGGGCGAGACGGCGGTGGACGCCGCGCTGCGCGAAGCCTTCGAGGAGGTCGCGCTGGATCCGGCGCTGGTCGAGGTGCTGGGGATCTGCGACCCGTATGAGACCGGGACCGGCTTTCTGGTGACGCCGGTGGTCGGCTGGTTGCGCGAGACGCCGTCGACCACGCCCTCGCCGGCGGAGGTGGCCGAGGTGTTCGAGGTGCCGTGGGACTTCGTGATGGACCCGGTGAACCATCGCCGGGATTCGTATCAGCTGGAGGGCCAGCCGGAGCGCTGGTTCTGGGCCATGCCCTATCAGGAGCGCTACATCTGGGGGGCGACGGCGGGGATCCTGCGGAACCTCTGCGCCCGGTTGTATGGCGACGAGGCCGACCGGGCGGCCGCCGCCGGGGAGGACGCGGCGTGACGGATCTGGCTGGTCAGGCGTGGCTGACGACTTCGGCCACGCGCGCGGTGATCGCGGCGCTGGAGGCGGCGGGCGGCCCGGGCTGCGCGCGCTTCGTCGGCGGCTGCGTGCGCAACGCCCTGATGGGGCGCGAGATCGACGACATCGACATCGCGACCACCTTGAAACCCGAGCAAACCGAGAAAGCCATCCGCGCGGCGGGGCTGAAGGCCGTGCCGACCGGCATCGCCCACGGCACGGTCACGGCGGTGGCGGAGCGTCAGCCATTCGAAATCACCACCCTGCGTCGCGATGTGACCACGGACGGGCGTAACGCCACCGTCGCCTTCACCGATGACTGGGCCGAGGACGCCGCGCGCCGCGACTTCCGCCTGAACGCGCTCTACGCCGACGGCGAGGGGCGGGTGTTCGATCCGACCGGCGAGGGCGTGGCGGACGCGGCAGCTGGCCGGATCATCTTTGTCGGCGACCCGCGCACCCGCATCCAGGAAGACTACCTGCGCATCCTGCGCTTCTTCCGCTTCTTCGCCTGGTATGGCCGGGGCCAGCCGGATGCGGCGGGGCTGGAGGCCTGCCGGGAGCTGGCGTCGGGCATGACGCGACTTTCCGCCGAGCGGGTGTCGAAGGAGCTGATGAAGCTTCTGGCCGCGCAGGATCCGCGTCCGGCGATGGCGGCGATGGCCGGCACGGGCGTGCTGGCGCAGGTGCTGCCGGAAGCCGGCGGGCTTGAGCTGTTCGATGCGGTCATCGGGCTGAGCGATGATCCGGTCGTGCGGCTGATGACGCTGTTTCAGGTGGATGCCGACGCCATGCGCGGCGCGGCGGAACGATTGCGGTTCCCCAATTCCGCGCGGGACCGGCTGGTCGCGTCAGCCCTGGCTGCGCCCGATGTCTCGCTGGACATGACGCCGGCGCAGGCCCGGGCGGCGGTCTATCGACACCGCAGCCGGGCGGTCGAGGATGCGCTGCTCAGGCTGTGGGCCGCCGCGCCGGATCGCGACGCGTCGGCCCTGCTGGCCCTCGCACGGGACTGGACGCCCCCGCGTCTGCCGGTCGGCGGCAAGGACGTCGCCCGGCTGGGCGTCGCGCCGGGGCCGCAGACCGGACGTCTGCTCAAGGCGTTTGAAGACAGCTGGGTCGCCGACGACTTCCCGGGCGACGGCCACGCCGAACGCCTGTCGGCGCTGGTCAGTCCGCCGCGCGGGTGAACTCGGTGATGACCGGATAGTGGTCTGACCCGTTCCGGAGGCCCAGCTTGCGGCTGGTGAAGGTCAGGTCGTACGAGCGCCAGACCTGATCGATGGTGATGCCCAGCGGCGCCGGCAGATCCGTGGGCCAGGTGCCCGGGAAGCCGCCGGCGGGGGTCATGTCCAGGTCCTGCTTCATCTGGCGGCCGATGCGGCCGTTGGAGACGCTGTTGAAGTCCCCGGCGATGATGACCGGCCCCTCGAGGGTCCGGCGGATGTCCCCCAGCGCCATGGTCTGACTGATCTGGCCCCATTGATACTGGAAGGGCCAGGGACGGGTCAGGTGGACGCCGACGACGTTCAGGTCGCCCAGCGGAGTCTCGGCCACCGCCGTCACCGAGTGCAGCCCGTTCGGCCGGCTGGCCACCGGTCGCAGCGGCCAACGCGATGCGATGATCGATCGGGACGGCCCTCTGACGCTGTCGGTGCGCATGGAGCCGGCGCGGTGGGGGTAGCCTTCCAGCAGGGCGTCCAGCTGTCCGAGCGGCGCCTGGCCCAGTTCGATCAGGATCAGGATGTCCGCGTCCGCCACCTCGATCGAGCGCCGCATCGCTGCGACATCTTCGTTCAGATAGTAGACGTTGGCCGAGTAGAGCCGGATCACCGGCGCGCCGTCGGCGGGCGCCCTGCCTTCGATGAACCACTGGGGGGCCGCACAGACGAAGACCGAAATGCTGGCCAGGAAGCCGGCCCAGACGGCCTTCTTCAGGCGAAGGACAGCGGCGACGAGCATCGCGGCGACCGTCGCGATGAACAGGGGGGCAGTGAACTGGGCGAAGATGTCGATCCAGCGATGACCGATTTCAGCGCGCAGCAGGGCGGTCAGAATGATGACCCCGGCGAAGGCGGGTATGCTCAGCCAGTCGAGCGCGCGAAGGATGAAGGGCCGCGCTGACGAACGGCCTTGCGCTTTATGATGAACGCCGGTCTCCATGGCGCGTTACGGTCTCGCTTTCGGAGAGTGGGAATGGCCCGACGGACCCTCGGCGATATCGAGAAAATCTGGACCAATGTCGAGAGCGTCAAAAAGCTCTCTGACCGGGTGATCGGCATTGGCCCGTTCGGGGTCGGGATGGATGGCCTGCTGACCTGGATTCCGGTCGTCGGGACGGCCTACACCCTCGGCGCGTCCGGTTGGTTGCTCCTGCAGGCGGTCAGGGCCCGCGCGGCGCCGGGCACCATTGTGAAGATGGTCGGCTATCTGGGGCTGGACAGCGTGACGACCGCCGTGGGGGAGGTGCCCTTCCTCGACTTCGTCCCGAACGTGGTCGATGTCCTGTTCCCGGGGCATCTGATGGCCGCGAAGACGCTTCAGAAGGACATCGAAAGCACCCATTGGGTCGAGGCGCGGGAGCAGGACGCCCGCGCGTCCGGGGAACACGACCAGCATGTCGCCCGGGTGAAGGCGGACCGGAAACTGCGTCGGATCGTCTATCTCCACGACTGAGAAAGCGCGGGAGTTAATGTTGAGCCATCCTATCGGATCGGCCCAACAGATTGAGATTTCTGCAGAACCTCCTCCGACCGTTCGGCTGAGCCCGCCTGAGGTAGCCGGGCGCGCAGACTGATCTCCGACGATCCCTGATCCCGGAGATTTCCATGAGCGACGACCAATCCGCCCGCCTCGGCCTGCCCTATCTGGCGGCGGGGCAACTGCAGAAGCATGTCACCCTGAACGAGGCCCTGACCCGGCTGGACGCTCTCGTCCAGACGACGGTGGTGAGCCGATCGATCGTGGTCGAGCCGGGCGATGCGCCGGAGGGGGCGCTCTACATTCTCCCCGAGGACGCTTCCGGCGAGGCCTGGACCGCCTTCGCGCCCGGCGATCTGGTGCGGGCCGACATCAGCGGCTGGATCCCGGTGGCGGCGCCGCAGGGCGCGCTGGCCTGGATCGACGACGAGGCGGTCTTCGTCGTGAGGGGCGCCGGCGGTTGGTCCTTGCTGGGCGCGCATTTGGGCGCGGTCGGACCGCTGGGTCGGCTCGGCCTGGGCACGGAAGCGAATGCGGAAAATCCGTTCGCGGCGAAACTGAACAAGGCGCTGTGGACCGCCCTGGAAGCCGCCGACGGCGGCGATGGCGATCTGCGGCTGACGCTGAACAAGGAGGCGACGGCGGACGTGCTCTCGATCCTCTTCCAGTCCGGCTATGTCGGCCGCGCGGAACTGGGACTGGTCGGCGGTGATGACCTGACCCTGAAGGTCAGCGCGGACGGCGCGACCTGGCGCACCGCCTTCAGCGTGGATCGGAACAGTGGTCGGGTGTCCTTTGCGGGCGGCGCCGGTCGGCGCGAGACCACGATGGTCGCTGCAACCGCCGCCTGGAGCCCGCCCGCCTGGACGCGAACGGTCGAGGCGGTGGTCGTCGGCGGGGGAGGCGGCGGAGGTGCGGGAGCCTTCGGCGCCAGCGGCGCGCGCTATGGCGGTGGGGGCGGCGGCGGCGGCGTCAGTCGGGCGGTCTGGGCGGCGGACCAGCTTTCGGCGGGATTGACCGCCGTCATCGGAGAGGGCGGCGCCGGCGGCAATGGATCAGCCGGTGGAGGCGGCTCCGGGTCGCTCGTCTATCTCGGTTCGACCATGCTGGTCTGCGCGACCGGCGGCGGGGGCGGAGGGCTGGGCACGGCGTCGACGGGCGCCGGAGGGTCGGCCGGCGCCGGCACGCCGAACTCCAATGCCGGCGGATCGTCCAGCGTCACAGGCCCTGGCGCGACCGGCCGCGCCTTTGATCGTCCGGACGCCCCCGGCGGAGGCGGTGCGGGGGGAGGGCTGGACGCCGGCGGCGTGGCCCGGGCGGGCCTGGTGGTGACGGCGGCGTGCTGGCGGTCAAGGCCGTGGGCGGCGCCGGAGGAACCGCGTCTGGCGGCGTGACCGGTGCGGCTGCGCTGCTGCCGCAGCTGCATTGGGCGGGCGCAGGCGGAGGCGGCGGTGGGGCGGCGGCGACCGGCGCGGGCCATGCCGGGGCGGCTGGCGGTCTTCGTGGCGCAGGCGGTGGAGGCGGCGGCGCAGGCGTCAGTGCGGGCGGCGTCGGCGGCGCGGGCGCGTCCGGCACGATCTGGCTGACGGCGATCGGGTGAGATCATGGCGCTCGAACTGATCCTCGATGATCCCGAGATGCTGGATCCCGAAGACTTGGAGGCGCCTCGCCGCCTGAGCAGGGACGAATTGTACGCCGCCTCTGATCTGGGCTGGCGTCGGGATGGATGGCGGTTCGACGAAATGGAGGACGGCGCATGACGGAGGCGCCGCCTCTCGCCGAAGGTCGGTGGTTGTGGCGAAGGCTCTATGTCTTCGCCGCCACCGGGGCCGCCTGGACCCTGCTGGGCAAGTTGGTCGCCATGGCTCCGGCCGTTGCGGCGCCGGGCCTGGCCGGGCGTCTGATCGATCTGCTGGCGTTGACCCTGGTCCTGTACCTTGTCGCGCCGACGGCCCAGCAACTGCTTGCCGGTCTGCGCGTGCTCAAGGGCCGGTGAAAAGGCCGGCGCCCGGCAAAACCTGCCCGGCGCCCGGTAGATTTTGCCGGGAGGGCGGTCAAAAGTGCCGACAGATCGACGTGCTTAACAGGAACTAACGTAGCAAAAACAATGATCGACGGCGTGGCACGCCGAAACCCGAAGTGGTCCCATCCTTGCTCCGAGGCCCACTGAGCAAAATGCTCCCGGCAGCCAAAATGGCGTCGGACACCTTGAAACAAGGACTATCGTCATGGCGCTGAACAGCGTTAACACGAACATGGGCGCTATGGTCGCCCTGCAAAACCTGTCGGTTACCAACTCGGAACTGGCTACGGTTCAAAGCCGCATCAATACCGGTAAGAAGGTCAACTCCGCCAAGGACAACGGCGCCGTCTGGGCTATCGCCCAGGGGCAACGTGCCGAGATGGGCGCCCTGAATGCCGTCAAGGACAGCCTGAATCGCGGCCAATCGGCCGTCGACGTCGGCATCGCCGCCGGTGAAACGGTGTCGGACCTGCTCACGCAAATGAAGGAAAAGGCGCTCGCCGCCACCGACAAGAGCCTGACCACGGCCGCCCGCAAGGCCCTGAACGAAGACTTCGTCGCTCTGCGCAAGCAGATCGGTTCGACCGTGTCGAACGCCAAGTTCAACGGCGTCGCCGTGATCTCGGGCACCGCCGGCTTCAAGGCCCTGGCCGATTCGGCCGGCTCGACCACCATCGACATCGCCGCTGAAAACATGTCGCTGTCGGGTGCTATCGTCACCCTGACCTCGACCGCCAGCATCAGCACGATGACCAACGCCACCGCCAACCTGGCGAAGGTCAATGCGTCGATCGACAACGTGTCGGCGTCGCTGGCCCGTCTGGGCACCGGCTCGAAGGCCCTCGGCACTCACCTGAACTTCGTGAGCAAGCTGCAGGACACCATCGACTCGGGCGTCGGCAACCTGGTGGACGCCGACCTGGCCAAGGAGTCCGCGCGACTGCAGGCCCTGCAAACCAAGCAACAGCTGGGCGTGCAGGCGCTGTCGATCGCCAACTCCTCGACCTCCATGCTGCTGGGACTGTTCCGCTAAGGAACGATCGGAACGGCGGGAGCTTCGGCTCCCGCCTGACCGCTCCAGTCCCCTTGAAGGGAACCGACGCCTGAAATGCGTCGGCAGGAGACATGCAAAGCAATGCAAAGATAGGTGCAGTAGCCGCTTACGACGTTTCCGGTATTTCGGTCGCCAACGGCGATGACTTCCACGAGAACCGCACCCAGCAGGAGGCTGATCAGGCCGCCCGCTATCGCCTGGTGATCGAGGAAGGTCCGCGAACCGGATCCTTTATCTACAAGACGATGGACCGGGTGACCGGCGAGATCGTGAAGCAGTTCCCCCGCGAGCAGGTCATCGAGCTGATGCGGGACCCGGGCTACAGCGCCGGCGCGGTGATCGACACCCGCGCCTGACTATCCAGACCCCGACCGACCCGCCGCGCAGGAGCGATCCGCGCGGTTAAGATGCGTGGTGAATCGACGTTAACCATGTGTCCACCCTTCCGGCCTTAGCCTTGGCCAAACCTCGAAGGGCTGAGTCGGATGACGAATAGCGTCCACACCAACGTCGCGGCACAAATCGCGCTGCAGAACCTGAGCAACACGAACAGCCGTCTGGCTGACGTGCAGGGCCGTGTTTCCACGGGCCTGAAGATCCAGGGCGCGAAAGACAATGCCGCCATCTGGGCGATCGCCCAGACGCAGCGTGCGGACGTCGGCGCCCTCGGCGCGGTGAAGCAGAGCCTGGACCGTGCGACCTCGATCGCGGATGTGGCGCTCTCCGCCGGTGAATCGGTCTCGGACCTGATGAACCAGCTGAAGGAAAAGGTCACCGCGGCGAAGGACAGCTCGCTGAAGACCCAGTCGCGTCAGTTGCTGAACGCCGACTTCCAGGCCCTGATGAAGGCGATCAAATCGGCCATCGACAACGCCAGCTTCGACGGCGGCAACATCCTGAACGGCTCGCTGACCAACGGCATCAAATTCCTGGCCAACGCCGACGCCTCGGCCTTCGTGACCCTGTCGTCGAAGAACCTGTCGCTGGGCGGCTCGATCATCGAGCTTTCGCTGAGCGACAGCCTGATGACGATGACGGGCGCGACCAACGCCCTGACCAAGCTGGACGATTCGATCACCCAGCTGAACGCCGCTCTCGGTGAGATCGGCGCCCAGGCCAAGCAGATCGAGGCTCACAACACCTTCGTGTCGAAGCTGATCGATACGCTGGAATCGGGCATCGGCAACCTGGTCGACGCCGATCTGGCCAAGGAAAGCGCGCGTCTGCAGGCCCTGCAGGTCCAGCAGCAGCTCGGCGCCCAGTCGCTGTCAATCGCCAACCAGGCGCCGCAGATCATCCTGTCGCTCTTCCAGGGCTGACGTCAGGCGAGACGCCGGTCTCCCGATCGCCCGATCGAAACGGGCGCGGGACGCCGGCGGTGGGCGCCGCGCGGTCCGAAGCCGTACAGGGCGAGAAGCGATACAAGGGTGTTGACGAAGGCACTCATCGGGCACTCCTCCGTATTGGCCGCGCGATCAACGGGCGCGGGCGATCATTGTTCCCCGAGTCGCGTGACTTGTCGCGTCGGCTGTCGCCTCATCCGTTAAGCCCTCGTTACGCCTCAGCTGTCAGACTGGCGCGCAGGAGCCGCCTGTGATCGACAACAGCTATCTTCTGGGCCTGTTCACCGGAACGACGGTCACGCCGTCGAACGCCGCCGCGACGGCGCTTGCCCAGGCAAAGAAGCAGCCGACGCCCCCGTGGTCGACCACCACCAAGCCGCCGGAACAGAGCGCGCTGTTGCGCGCCGCTCTCGGCGGGCGCGACTTCATCAACGAAGGCAACGCCCAGCTGGACGTGAAGGGCGCCTCGGCCGACTACAAGAAGCTGTTCGCCCTCTATCAGGGGCTGGAGAGCATGAACGCCCTGGTCAACCGGGCCGCAACCAAGGGCGTCTCGGCGCTCGAGCTGACCCAGCTCAACAAGCGTTTCGCCGCCGGCATGGCCGAGGTGAGCAAATGGCTCCCGTCCGCCGATCTGGACGCCATCCGGCTGGTGCAGGGCACCTCGGCCACGACCAGCAAGACCACGGCGGCCGTCGCCCGCGATTCCGCGATCTCGGTGACCGGGCCGATCCATGAAGGATCTCCGGACTCGCTGTCTCCCGCCTTCGCCGGCGAGGTGCAGTTCTCGATCTCGGTGAAGAAGTCGGACAACAGCGTGGTCGAGGTCGCTATCGACCTTGATGAGATGGGCACGACCTCCCGGACGCTGACCAATGTGCTGGAGCACATCAACGGCAAGCTGGAAGACGCCGGCCTGGAGACGCGTATCGGCCGGGAGCTGGTCAAGCCGGAGCCCAAGACGATCACGACGGGCGGCAAGACCATCACCCTGCCCGCGGGACCGGATCAATTCGCGCTGGTCGTGCGCGGATCGACCACGGAAAAGGTCAGCTTCGTGCCGGCCCAGTCGGCGGATGCGGTCTACGTCGTTCAGAAGTCCGGCACGGCCGGCGGTCTGCAGATGCTCAAATTCCAGAGCGACACCGGCGGCGCCGCCCCGGCGCCGATCGCAGGGGTGGGTGAGACCCAGTGGGTCGAGGGACGGGCCTCCCAGACGGCCCTGCCGGAGGGTGTGGAAACCGTGCGGGCCAGCGCGACCGGGCCGGACGGCTCGGTCTGGATGGTCGCCGACCTGACCGCCGGTCCGGACAACCAGCCGATCAAGGGCCAGAAGGACGTCGCCCTGATCAAGCTCGACTCGGCGGGGCGGGTGGTGATGACCCAGGCGCTGGGCGCGGCTTCCACCGCCAGCGGTTACGCCATCGCCGTCGATGAGAATGGCCGGGTCGCCGTTGCGGGCTCGGTCACCGGCGCGCTGGACGGCGGCAAGACCGGCGATGTCGCCAATGTGGCTGACAGCTTCGTTTCGGTGTTCGACGCCGACGGGCAGGAGGTCTGGACCCAGCGGCGCGGCGCCCGGGCGGCGGACGAGGCCACCTCGGTCAGCTTCGGACCGGACGGCATGGTCTATGTGGCCGGACGCTCGCAGTCCGCGATGGCCGGCGCGGTCGGTGTCGGCGGCTGGGACGGCTATCTGCAGGCGTTCAGCGAGACGCAGGCGCACAAATACGCCCCCATCGTCGCCACGGCGACCGGCACGGTTCAGTTCGGCACCAGCGGCACTGATGGCGTGGACGCCGTGGCGGTGGACGGAAACAACCTCTACTCCGCCGGGATCGAGGATGGGCGCATCGTGGTGCGCCAGTTCACGCTGGAGGCCGGCGGCAAGCCCGTCCTGGCGGCGACGCGGGATCTGGGCGAGGCCAGCGGCGAGATCAGCGGTCTGGCGATTGTCGATGGCAAGGTCGTGCTCAGCGGAACGACCCGCAACGCCGCGCTGGATGTCGGCACGGTGACCACGGCCCATCACGGCGGCAAGGACGCCTTCATCGCCGTGATCGACGGCAGCCTGACCGCATCGGCGGACGACCGCCTGACCTATGTGGGCGGGGAAGGCGACGACAGCGCCGCCGATATGAAGATCCTGGACGGCAAGGTCTGGCTGACGGGCGTGGCCAACCGGCCGGAGGGCGCCAAGGACACCGACCCGACGCGGGCCTACCTGACCCGCGTGGACGCCACGACCGGCGCCGTGGAATGGCGTCAGGAGTGGGATGGCGACGGGGCCCAGGCCGCGCCGCTGACCTTGGCTGTCGCCTCGGGTGGCGCCAGTGTTCTGGATCGGCTGGGTCTGCCGCAGGGCGAGATCGACCAGAGCCAGTCCAAGACGCTGGTCAACGCGACGTCCTTGCGGGTCGGCGATCGCTTCTATGTCTCGCCTGCCGACGGCGGGCGGTCGGTCGCTGTGACCATCGAGGCGCGCGACACCCTGCAGACCCTGGCCCGGAAGATCGAGCAGGCCTCGAACATGAAGCTGAAGGTCACGGTCTCCTCCGAGTCCGCCAAGGACGGCGAACCGGGCGATCTGGCGACCGCGCTCAAGACCGGGCTGCAACGCCTGTCGATCACGGCGCGGGATGGGGTGAAGGGCGCAGTTCTGACGTCCGGGGAGACGGGGCGCGACGCCCTGGCCGGACTGGGCCTGTCGCAGGGCTATATCGGCAAGACCAGCGGCGATGACGTGACCGCGACCTTCGGTCTGGGGCTGCCGACGAACCTGAATCTGGGCAGCGCCAGCGCCATCGCGACGGCGGGCGAGAAGCTGCAGGCGGCGATGAAGGTGATCCGCGACGCCTATCGCGGCCTGTCCCCGGAAGCGAACAAGCCGGCGGTGACCGGGCAGGCTCCTGCCTATCTGCAGGCCCAGCTGGCCAACTATCAGGCGGCGCTCGCCCGACTGACCGGCTGAGGCGCGCGGCGACGAATCGCGTTGACGCGCCGGGGCCCGCCGGGGTTAGTGGGGGCTTCATCCGCGTGAGCTCCGTATGCCCAAGGACAACCGAATTCTCATCCTGATCGGCGCGGCCGCGGCCGTTCTGATCGCCATCATCATCGGGCTGCTGCTTTCGGGTGGACGTGATGAGGGGCCCGCCGAGCCGCCGCCGGCCGCCCAGGGCGGTCTGACCGTCGCGGTCGCCGACGCGCCCGGGCTGGATTCCACGCGCGAGCTTCGCTGCTACGTCGATGGCCAGTTCGTGGGCATGGCGACCCTGACCGACTGCGCCCGCCGCAACGGTCTGGCGACCGACGCGCTGGACGTCGGCGTTGACGCCACCGGCGCCCTGGTCGCCGCGCCGACCGCCTCGCTGACGCCGCCGCCGGCCTTGCCGCCGGTCGAACTGACGGACAATTCAACGGGCGCGGCGCCGATCGACTCGACCCAGCCGGCCCAGCCTTCCACCCAGCCCGCTTCGACCGGCGGCCAATGCCTGCGCTACACCGGTTCGGACTGGCGCGTGGTGTCGTCGGGCGGGAGCCTGAACCAGTGCGTTCAGGAGCTCTACGCCGGAACCTGCGTGCGTCCGGGCGAAGCCCTGTACGGTCGCTGGGGTGAGACGACCCTGCGTCTGGTGCCCCGCCGGGTCGAGCAATCGCCTGACAACAACCGCTTCCGCACCCTCGCGGATCAGGATCGCAGCTGCCAGTTCCCGGGACTTCGCTGATGACGCGTTCGCTTGTTCTGCTCACCGCCCTTGCAGGCGCAATGACACTCGGCGCCTGCGCCGGCGGGGTCGAGGCGCCGGCCGAGCGCGGCGTCTGTTACGCCATCGAACCGGGCGAGAACGGCGCCGAGCCCAAGTTCAACGTCGTGGCCCGGGACCAGCCCCAGATCGAGTTCTGCGCCGCGCGGCTCGAGGAAATGCGCCTGCGTTTCCTCGGCCTGGGCGGCACCCGTCGCGAGGTGAGCGGCGCCTATCAAGGGCAGTTCATCTTTATCGACCGGGCGGGAGTCTGGTTCGGCAAGAGCCTGGAAGGCCCGCGCTTCATGGCGCTGGCGCGCACCGGTGACGGTCGTCTGGCGGTTCCGGGCGCGATCGAGCAGCCGCCGCCCGTCCCGCAGTAGGAGACCGATCTGTTCCGCGCTCCCGGTCGGTCGGCTCAAGCCGTCTGGACAGGTGTGAACAAAGGTGGAACAGTTGGGCGTCCGCCTGAGGGCTGTGCGAGTTCTGTGGATTGCGACGACAAATCGGCCCCGGCGGCGCGAAAGCGCGCTAGGCCACGTGGGAAGGGCCCGAACAGCGAGAATCGCGGTGGGCCAGCTAGCTAAAGGAGCTCGATGATGGCGGGCAGCGTCAACAAGGTCATTCTGGTCGGCAATCTGGGCAAGGATCCGGAAATCCGGTCCCTCAACTCGGGCGAGCGCGTCGCCAACCTGTCGATCGCGACCTCGGAGACGTGGCGCGACAAGTCGACCGGCGAGCGCAAGGAAAAGACCGAGTGGCACCGGGTGGTGATCTTCAACGAGAACATCGTGAAGGTCGCCGAGAACTATCTGAAGAAGGGCTCGACCGTTTACATCGAGGGCGCGCTCCAGACCCGGAAGTACGAGCAGGGCGGCGTCGAGAAATACACCACCGAGATCGTGCTGCAGAAGTTCCGTGGCGAACTGACCATGCTGGGCGGTCGCAATGACAGCGGCGGCGGCTCGGGCGGTGGTTACGGCGGCGGCGGTCGTGGCGACGACGACTATTCGTCGGGCTTCTCGACCGGCGGCGCCAACAAGCCGTCGGGTCCGAAGGAAAGCTACGACCTGAACGACGATATTCCGTTCTGATCGACGGATCGGCCTGACGGCCACATTCCGAAATGCGAAGTGTCGGGCGCGTCTCTCGCGTCCGGCGCTTTCGCGGGCTAACCCGGTGCGGTGATTACCCCGGACAAGCCCCACAGCCCGCTCAGCCCGCTCGAGATCGCCGCCATCGTGGCGATCATCGTCATCTGGGGCGTGAACAACGCCGCGGCGAAGGTGGCGACCGAGGTCCTGCCGCCGCTGATGACCGGCGCCCTGCGCTTCGCCATCGCCGCGCTTTGTCTGGTTCCTTTCGTCCGCCCGCCCTTTCCCAACTGGAAAAGCCTGCTGCTGATCGTCGTGATCGGCGGCCCGCTTCACTACGGTCTGGTCTATCTGGCCTTCTGGCTGGCGCATGACGTCAGCCCGGTGTCGGTGGCGACCCAGCTATGGGTGCCGTTCACAGCCCTGTTCGCCTTCCTGGTGCTGGGCGAGAAGCTGTCCCGCGCCGCCCTCATCGGCATGGGCGTGGCCTTCCTCGGCGTGGCGTGGATGACGCTGGACGCCCATGCGATCGAGGACTGGAAGGCCGTGGCCGTCGGCGTCGTGGCGGCGAGCGCCTGGGCGATGACGACCGTGATCGCGCGGCGCACCACCTCGATCCCGCCGCTGAAGATGCAGGGTCTGCTGGCGCTGGTCGCCCTGCCGACGCTGGCCTTCGCCTCGGCCTTCTTCGAACGGGGCCAGATGGAGGCGCTGCAGAAGGCCGACGCCCTGATCTGGGCCTGTCTGATCTGGGCGGGCGTGGTGTCGTCGGTGCTGGCGACCACGCTGGTGTTCTGGCTGGTGCAGAAACGTCCCGCCGGGCGGGTGACGCCCTATCTGCTGGCGACGCCCGTGGTGTCGATCCTGATCGGCTGGTCCCTGATGGGCGATGTTCTGACGCCGCAGATCCTGACCGGGGCAGGGATGACCCTGCTGGGCGTGGCGGTCGTCGCGATCGCGGAGCGAGGCCTGCGGGCCGGCGCGGCCAAGGCCTGAAAGCAAAAGGCCCGGACGCGAACGTCCGGGCCTGATGATATTCGACTGTGGTCCGGACCTAGAGGCCGGGAAGCTTGAAGCCCGAGTCGCGGCGCGGGGTGATGCTGATGCCGGCGCGGCCGCCGGTCAGTTCCTGAAGGCGAGCGTACTCGCTGGCCGCATCGATGGTGACCGAACCCTCGGAAGTCTGGGCGACCGTCGCGGTCTGGGTCGACGGCTCGCCGCGACGCCAGAACATGATGCGGTTGGCCCAGCTCTCTTCCTTGTGGGTCAGGTCGCCGAACTCGTCGTCAACGACGTAGCGGGCGAGAGGATCGGCGCGGTCGCCACCGGCCTGTGCGACCAGTTGCTGCTCACCCGCCGAGCGCGTGACCGACTGGCGCTGGCCCAGCAGGATCTGACGGGCGGCCGATTCCGGCGCCAGCTCTTGCGGGCGGGGCTGGCCGGGGGCCGGCGGTGTCAGGCCGTATTCCGGCGGCACGGTCAGCGGGGCGGTCGAAACGGTCAGGAACTCGTCCGGCGTCACCTTCGCCAGGCCGATGCTCCGCTGGAGACCGCCACAGGCGCTCAGCGTGAGAGCCGACACGGCGGCGAGGGTCAGAACGGCGGTAGTGCGAAGGCGCATGGTCAATCCCGGTGCAACGCGCCGATGGGGCGCATGCGTAAACCCTAGTGGAAGCGGTTGATTACGACTTTTCGGCGGCGACGCCAACCTTCGCGGCCCGGTCGCTCAACAGGCTGTCGATGATCAGCAGGACAACGCCGATGGTGATGGCGCTGTCGGCGATGTTGAACACCCAGGGGAACAGGTTCGTCCCCGAGAAATCCAGGAAATCGACCACGAAGCCGAAGCGGACCCGGTCGATCAGATTGCCGATGGCCCCGCCCATCACCAGGCCGATGGCGGTGATCAGCAGGCGACGGTCGGCCTTCAGCGCCCACCAGCCCAGGGCGATGGAGATCACCACGGCGAAGATGCTCAGGAACCAGCGGGCCGAGCCGTCTCCGAACAGGCCGAAGCTGACGCCGTAGTTGGCCACGAAGGTGATGCGGAAGATGTCGCCCAGCACCTCGACCGAACGGTAGCCCCACAGTTCCGGGTCCAGCATGGCCCCGTTCAGATCCAGCATGTGCAGGCCGGACAGAACCCAGGCCTTGGTGAGCTGGTCGAGGACGATGACGACGAGGGCGAAGCCGTAGGCGGCAAAGGCGATGCGTGGGATGTTCATTCGGGCCGCTGAGAAATTGAGCGATCCCGGTTAGCAGTCCCGGTCACGTGCGCGAAGTCTCTTTTTGTCGTGGCACAGGGTCGCGGATCAGCCCTTTTGGCTTGTTTTGAAGGGCTTCAGGCCCCAAATGTCACGCTTCAACCCGCAAGGATTCCCCTCACGCACCTCAAGGAGCGCCGATGACGCATGCCGACGTGGCCCAGCAAGCCACCAACGTCGCCAGCCACGCTGACAGCCTGATTCTCACCTTGGTGGGGGGCTTCGTGCTGGCGTTCGTGTTCGGCATGATCGCCAACCGGATGAAGCTGTCGCCGCTGGTCGGCTACCTGTTTGCCGGGATCATCGTCGGCCCGCACACGGCCGGGTTCGTGGCGGACCAGGAGCTGGCGCCCCAGTTGGCCGAGATCGGCGTGATCCTGCTGATGTTCGGGGTGGGGCTCCACTTCTCGCTCGCCGACCTGATGAAGGTCCGCAAGATCGCGATTCCCGGCGCTCTGGTGCAGATCGCCGCCGCCACCGTCCTCGGCTGGGGTCTGGGACGACTTCTCGGCATGGGCGACGTCGAGGCCGTGCTGATGGGCTTCGCCCTGTCCGTGGCATCGACCGTCGTGCTGCTGAGGGCTCTGGAAGAGCGCAAGCAGGTCAAGGGCGACGTCGGCAGGCTCGCCATGGGCTGGCTGATCGTCGAGGATCTGGTCATCGTCATCGCCCTGGTCGTGCTGCCGCTGGTCGTCGTCCAGCCGGGTACGGAAGTGAACGGCGGCGCCCTGGCCGCCTCGATGGGCTGGACCCTGTTCAAGGTCGCGGCCTTCACCGCCGTCATGCTGGTGGTCGGCGCCAAGGTGCTGCCGTGGGTACTGGTTCGCATCGCCCACACCAAGTCGCGTGAGCTGTTTACCCTCGGCGTTCTGGCCATCGCCCTGGGCATCGCCTGGGTGGCCTATGCCCTGTTCCACTCCTTCGCCATGGGCGCCTTCCTGGCAGGGCTGGTGCTGAACAGTTCGCCGCTGGGCCATAACGCCGCCGAGCGCTCCCTGCCTCTGCGCGACGCCTTCGCCGTTCTGTTCTTCGTGTCGGTCGGCATGCTGTTCGACTGGCACATCCTGATCGAGCGTCCGCTGGACGTTCTGGGCGTGCTGGCCATCATCATCGTCGGCAAGTCGATCGCGGCGCTGATCATCACCACGGCCTTCAAGCTGGACAAGGCGACCAGCCTGACCGTCGCCGCGGCCCTGGCGCAGATCGGCGAGTTCTCCTTCATCCTGACGAAGATGAGCGTGGATCTGGGCGGCATGAGCCCGGACACCCAGAATCTGGTTCTGGCGGCGGCCCTGCTGTCGATCTCGCTGAACCCGTTCGTCTTCGCCCTGATCGATCGTTTCGGCGGCAAGCCCAAACCGCCGGTCAAGGAGACGCCGCCGGTCACCTCGTTGATCTAGGCGAGGGACAAAGAAGAAGGGGCGCCGGTCGATCCGGCGCCCCTTTTCCGTTTCAGGCGGGCGGCGTCGAGGTTCAGAGCACGCCGATCATCGAGGCGACCAGCGGGTGACGAACGATGTCGCGCTCGGCCAGCTTGACCACGCCGATGTCCGGTACGGCGGTGAGTTTCTCGGCGATGTCGGCGAGGCCGGAAATGCCCGGAAGCAGGTCGGACTGCTGCGGGTCGCCGGTGACGACCATGGTCGAGTGCCAGCCCAGCCGGGTCAGCAGCATCTTGAGCTGCACATAGGTGCAGTTCTGGGCCTCATCGACGACGATGAAAGCGTTGTTCAGCGTCCGGCCGCGCATGTAGCCGATGGGGGCGATCTCGATCAGGCCCTCGGCCATCAGCGCCTTGACCCGCTTCATCGACAGCCGATCCGACAGGGCGTCGTAGAGGGGGCGCAGATAGGGGGCCAGCTTGTCCTCCATGTCGCCCGGCAGGAAGCCGATCGACTCGCCCGCCTCGACCGCCGGGCGGCTCAGGACGATGCGCCCGACCTTGCCGGCCTCCAGCGCCTCGACCGCCTTGGCCACCGCCAGATAGGTCTTGCCGGTGCCTGCCGGGCCCAGGGCCAGGACCAGGTTGTGATGATCGATCATCGTCATCAGTTCGACCTGGCCGTCCGACTTGGGCTTCAGCGTCTTCAGATAGGCCTGGTCCCGCTCGTCATTCGAGGGATGGGGCGACCAGCCGGCGTGGGTCGGCAACCGCCGTACCTTCGAATCCTGGATGAACTGGCTCGTATCGAGCACCCCGAACTCACGGGACGCTTCACGGGTTTGACGCTTCAGGGCCGAACGCTTGGTCATGGACGCCTCCAGGGCATGAAAAAAGGCGATGCCGCAAAAGCATCGCCTCGAACGATCGTGGGGAGGAGAGAAGAGGATGCGCAGCACCCGCCCGGGTCGGAGGAGTATCCAACTTCCAGCGGACGAAGCCGCCGAACCGAACGCGTCACGGCGTTCCTCCTGCTTGACCGGACCGGGGTTGATCCGGTTACGGATCCGGGGCCGAAATGTCGGTCTCGAATCGCATCAACAGATTGATGCTAGCGTGGTTTACGAAGGCTTAAAGCGCTGATTAAGCCAAAGATAAGGTGATGTTTCGATGACGATCTATGCGTTGGCGGACAAGAAACCGCAGCTTCCGCCGGAGGGCGAATACTGGGTTGCGCCAAATGCTGTGGTGGCAGGAGACGTGATTCTTGAGCCCGGCGCCAGTGTCTGGTTCGGTGCGGTCGTGCGCGGAGACAATGATCCGATCACCATCGGCCGCGACACCAACATCCAGGACGGCAGCGTCCTGCATTCGGACCCGGGCGAACCGCTGACCATCGGCGCGGGAGTGACCGTGGGCCATATGGTCATGCTCCACAGCTGCGAGATCGGCGACAACACCCTGATCGGCATCGGCGCGGTCGTGCTGGGGCGGGCGAAGATCGGGAAGAACTGCCTGATCGGGGCCAACGCCCTGATCACCGAGGGCAAGGTGATCCCGGACAACTCGCTGGTCATGGGGCAGCCGGGCAAGGTGGTGCGCGAACTGGAGCCGGGCCAGATCGAGGCCCTGCGCATCTCCGCCCAGCATTATGTCCAGAACTGGAAGCGTTACGTCACCGACCTGAAGCCGCTCTGAGGCTCAGGCGATCCGGCGGCCCCCGACCACGGCCAGGCTGAGGGCTGGTCGGCCGGGCGATCCGGCGGCCACCGACAGACGGGCCGTCAGCAACGGAGCATCCCCGCTCACCGGTGTGAAGGCGGAGGCAGGCGCGAACAGGCCGAGCACGCGGTCGGGGCGATCCGAAGCGCCGCGCAGGGGTGCAATCACCATCTCGACCGCCAGCGCGGGCTCGCCGGAGGTGAAGGCGGTGACGACCACGGGGCGCGCCTCCAGGATCGACTGACCCACGGCGCGCTCGATCATCTCTGATGAGCCCGGCGTCCACAGGGCGGTCAGGCGTTCGCCGGCCAGCGGGCGACGCCAGAAGGCCTCCAGTCCCGTCCCGGCCAGCGTCAGGATGCTGTCACCACCCCGCCGTTCGGCCACGAATGTCCGGGCCAGCCGGCGCCTCAGCACTTCCGGATGCAGGGCCGAACGCGCCGGAATCCCGCCGCGCACGGGCGTGGCGCGGGCCAGTCCGGTCCAGTGGTTGATCAGAAACTGCGTATCGGGATGAAACACTGTGCTCGCCTCGGGACGGAATGCCGCAAGGCCCGGGCCGCGAAGGCAACGGAAATGCAAGGGTTTGGGGGCTTTGATGCAGGCTGGAACGGTCCGCGTGCGTCGCGGGCCGCGCAAACCTTTTCTGGAGGTCGGCCCATGCGGGTGCGGATCATGACATGGCTGCCGGCGGCGGCGGGCTTCCTGGCCCTGTCGGCGGTGGCCGATTCAGCGGCGGCCCAGTGCACCAGCGGCTGCGAGCCGCCCCCGCCGCCCTGCTGCGAGCCTCCGCCGCCGCCCCCGCCGCCGCCGCCGCCGGTGTGCTGCGCACCGCCTCCGCCTCCGTCCTGCTGTGGCGGCGGCAATCTGAATCTCAATCTGAACGTCAACGCCGGCGCCAATGCGAACGCCGGCGCCCGCGGCAGTGCGGGCCTGAACGCCCGCGCGGGCGGCTCGGTCTGGGTCAGCGGCGGCGGCTCGGCCTATGTCACGGTCGACCAGCCCTATCCGACGACCATCAGCGGCCTGAACGTCGAGGGCGCGCGCGTCCGCGAAACCATCCGCGTTCCCTATGAGGAGCGTCGCCGCTGGGAGAAGCGTGTGGTGATCCAGGCGGTCTGCATCGACGACCGCGCAATCCCGCATCCGGCCTCGCAGGTGCGGCCGGACCGTGAGGTCGACAGCGCCTATGAGGGCGAACTCTACCGGTGCCTGGCGGGTACGTCGCTTCAGTACACCTGGGCCGAGTATGACGGCGCGGTCCGGTTCGATCACGGCCAGACCATCACCTGCCGCAAGGGCGAGTCGCTCTGGTACGGCGGTTCCAACGTCGAATGCCGGGCCCAGAAGGCCGAGCGCGAGTGCAATGAGCGGTCGCTGCTGCGCCGCTACGGCGCGGGCGTGAAGATCCTGACCTGGGTGCGTGAGGAGACCTACACCGCCTATCGCGAAGAGGTCGTGGAACAGTCCGGCATGGCCCTGACGGGCGGGACGATCGCCCTGGACGGCGGCGTCGGCGGTCGGGTGTTCTGATCTGTTGAACGGCGCGTTCAGCCTGCCGTCAGGCGGGAGAGACTAGAAAGATCATGTCGTCGGCTCTCCGTCGACGATCCTGAGAAGCGAAACTGGCCCCGGTCCTGAGACCGGGGCCTTTTTTATCGCTTACTGCTGGGCCTGGGCCGAGACCACGATGGCCTTCCACGCCGTGTCGTCACGCAGGTACTGGCGGGCCAGAGCCTGGATGTCGGCCGGGGTGACGGCTTCGAGGTCGGAGATGTGGGTCAGGGTCTGTTCCACGTCCGAGGGCTTCTCGGCCACGTCAGCCAGCTGGCCCATCCAGTACTCGTTGCCGGCCTGGGCGCGACGCAGGGACTCGATCACCGGAAGGCGAGCCCGGTTCAGTTCGTCCTCGCTGGGCGGAGCCTCCTTCAGCGAGGCGACGATGGACGCCACCGCCGCATAGAAGGGATCGACCTTGTCGGCGGCAATTTCGGCCCGGATCGAGACCGAGCCGTAGCCGCGATAGGTGTCCGAGGCGCTGCCGCCGGTGCCCGGCGAATAGGCGAGGGCCTGCTGTTCGCGGATGACCTCGAGGACGCGCAGCTTGAGCACCTCGGTCATCATCGAGATCCGGCGAGCTTCGGTGCGGTCGTCCACGGCGTCCGTGGTCGGCCAGGCGATGTAGGCCAGGGTCTGTTCGGCCGGACCGTTGTGGGTCAGGCGAACGGGCTCGGCCGTACCGGCGGGGAAGCGCAGCTCGGTCGCGCCCGGAGCGGGCTGGGCGTTCGGGCCGCGGCGGGGCAGGGCGCCGAAGGTCGGGGCCACGGCCGCGATGGCGTCATCCACCGTCACGTCGCCGACCACGACCACGTCGATCGGACCGGTGCTCAGACCCTCGATGATGCCGGCGCGGGCGTCGGCAATCGTCCAGGACGCCACTTCTTCGGCGGTGGGGAGCGACTGACGCTTGTCCCCGCTGGCCAGCAGGCCCGAGGCCTGCACACCGAAGGCGCCGCCCGGGGTGGCCATCTGCTGGGCGATGATCTGCGGGAACAGGCCCTTGATCTGCTCGAACGGCGCAGCACGCAGACCCGGGTCGGTCAGGTAGGCGGTCAGAACCTGCATTTCGAGGCCCAGGTCCGCCGGACGGGTCGCGCCCGAGAACGAATAGGCGTCGTCGCCGACCGAGAAGCCTGCCGAATAGACGTGGCCGTTCAGGACGCGGTTCATCTCGTCGAAGGTCAGACGTCCGAGGCCGCCCGACGCCACGAAGAAGGGCGCCAGCGACTGCGGGGTCGCGCGATCGGTCGGCAGGCCCTGCTCGCCGATGCCGGTGCTCACGCTGACCAGAATCTGCTCGTCACGGAAGTCGGTCGGCTTGACCGTCAGGCGCACGCCGTTGGCGAAGGTCACCACGGTCGCGCCGACCTCGGCGATCTCGCGACGCTCGGCGACCGTGCCTGCGGCGCCGAACTGGGTGTAGGGCCACTCCAGCTCGGCCTGGGCCGCTGGCGCGGCGACGGCCGTCTGACGCGAGGCTTCCAGCGCAGCGGTCACCGCCGCTTCACCGCCCTCGATCTCGACCGGGGTGACGACCAGCGCCAGCGGACCGCCGCCGGTGAAGACCGTTTGCAGCGACTGGTTCACCTGGGCGGCGGTCAGGCCTTCCACCGAGGCGTTGAACAGCTCCAGATTGGTCTGGGGCGAGGAGAAGACGGTGCGACCGTTGACCGAGCCGACGATGCCGCTGGCCAGGGCAGGCGTGCGACGGGTGGCGGCGCCGGCGACGGCGTTTTCGAGCGACGTGCGGTATTCGGTGATCTCGCGCTGCAGCTCGCTGTCCGACACCCCGTACTGGACCAGACGGCGCTGCGCCTGCTCGATCGTCTCCAGCGCGGGCTTCCAGCCGCCCGGATTGAAGCTGGCCGAGATGGTGGCGATGTCCAGGCTGTTGGCCAGGGTGGACTGGCCGGCGCTGGCCGAGACGAACGGCGGATTGTCGCCGCGTGCGATCTCGCCGAGGCGACGGTTCAGAACGGCCAGGCCCAGGTTGGTGATCAGGTTCGAGCGGCGTTCGCCGGCGGTGTCCGGATCGAGGTCCGGCGCCTTGGTCCAGTTCAGCTGGATGCTCGACTGGATGCCCGGTTCGACCAGAATGCTGGTGCCCGGTTCGCGCGGGGCGACCGTGCCCAGATCCGGTTCCGCGCCGTCAGCGGCCTTCGGCTCCCAGCTTTCGAAGGCGCCGCGGATCTTGGCTTCCATCACGTCGACATCGAAGTCGCCGACGGCGACGAAGGTCGCGCGCGAGGGGCGGTAGTAGGCGTTGTAGAATTCGACGAAACGCTCGCGCGGCGCGTTGCGGATGATCTCCAGATCGCCGATCGGCAGACGCTGCGAAATGCGCTGGCCGGGGGCCAGCAGGGCCAGCTGGGCCTTGACCGAGCGCAGGCCGGGCGTGTTGCGCAGACGCTCTTCGCCGACGATGACCCCGCGTTCGGCTTCGACGGCCTCAGGCGCCATCAGCGCCTCCGAGACCTGTTCACGCATGATGCGCAGCGAGGTGTCGACCGTCTCGTCGTTCGTGCGCGGCAGTTCCAGCATGTACACGGTCTCGTCGAAGCCCGTGTAGGCGTTGGTGTCGGCGCCGAAGGCCAGGCCCAGGCGCTCGAGGATGCGCAGCAGGTCGTTCTCGGGGATGTTGGTCGTCCCGTTGAAGGCCATGTGCTCCATGAAGTGGGCCAGACCCAGCTGGTCCTCGTTCTCCATCAGCGAACCCGCGTCGATGCGCAGGCGGAAGGAGGCCTGCCCCGGAGGGGTGGCGTTGCGCAGCACGGCGTACTGCATGCCGTTCGGCAGGGTGCCGAAACGCACATTGCTGTCGGCCGGGATGTCGCTGGCGGCGTGCGCGAACGGATCGGTCGGAACGGCCTGTTGAGCCAGCGCGGGCGCGGCGGCGGTCAGGGCGACGGCGGAAGCGGCCACAAGAAGAAGCAGGCGGCGGGCGGAATGCATGGGTCGGTCAGTCTCCAAAGGCGCATTTCAAAGCCCGTGCGGGCGCGCCGGCAAATCTGGAGGGACCGCGATCCTGATATAACGCCGACGCCCCGTCTCAACCCATCGGGGACGGAGCGATGTCGCTCAAGTTACCGAAGTTTAATGTCAGGGCCGGGAGACGTAGAAGGTGGCCGAGTTTCCCGTCGCCGTGGCGCTGGAGATGACCGAACGGTTCGAGCCTGCGACAACAGTGCTCGCCCGCGCCGACACATCGCCCGAGTTGGTCTGGACGTTGTTGGCCTCCAGATACCCCTGGCACTCCGAGCAGGCGTAGCCGGTGACGGCGTTGCCGGTCGCCTCGGCGCCCACATAGACATCATAGCCGTTCGTTCCGGCGAAGGTGGCCGTGACCTCGACCCCGCCGGTGTTGATCTGGCTGTTGTCGATCTCGACGAAGATGTCGTTGTTCCCGACCGACAGCTGGTTGCCGGAGCCGCTGGCGTAGGCCTGGGCGCGTCCATAGTCATAGGCGGTGGTCGTGGCCGCCGAGCGGATGAAGGACGCGTTGTCCTGCGCCGAACCGACCTCGACCGATCCGCCGGCGTTGTAGCTGTTGGCGTAGTTGCCCACGGCGCGGGCGCGGGCGGCCAGATCCCAGCCGTTGCCGGTGTTGGCGCTGGCCTCGGCCTCGATGAAGTCGCCGGTCGAGGTCTGGTCGAAGGCCAGGTTCTGGCCCGAGGTCTGACCGCTATTCACCCCGATGGCGTTGCCCATGGCCTGGGCCTGAACCTCGGCGGCGGCGGGAACGTACTGGCTTTCCAGCCGGCTGTAGGCGCGCACGGTGGCGTCGGACGATTGTTCGACCGTGCCACGCACAAAGCTGCCTTCGCCATAGAGGGCGACGGTGTTGGAAGTCGCCGTGGCCGATACGACGCCGCCGGCCAGCAGGCGGGCGTTCTCGTCGCCGACTTCCGTCAGGGCGCCGACCAGTTCGCCGGTGTTGCGCTGGACCGCCTCGATGGTGACGTCGGCGTCATAGCCGCTGGCGGCCAGATAGTTGCCGCCGGCGTTTGAGTTGATCGCGACGGGGCCGGAGGTGTCGCCGCCCAGGGTGACCGAGGTGGTGGCGATGGAATCGCCGCGCATGTCCTGGGTCGAGCGGATCGTGACCGTGCCGTTCTCCACCGCGCCGGACGCCGAGTTGCCGTTGGCGGTCGTGGCGACCGTGACCTGCTCCTGCGAGTCGACGACGTTCAGCGTCTGGTCGGCGAAGACGTCGCCCAGCTGCAGCTGGTTGTTCAGGACAAGGCTGTTGTCCTGCGGGGGCGTCTGTGCGGCGGCCTCAGTAGCGGCTGCGACGCACATCACCGTCGCGGCGATCGTGCCAGCGAGACGGATCTGCACGGGTCTGGCCATTGTTGGTGTCCGTGTTGGGGTAAGCCGGATAGTAGCCGCCGGTGATGCTGACGGTGCCCGCCAGCGGGTCCTGACCGGCCTGCAGGCAGATGTCGGGGCCGGGCGCGCCGTACAGATTGGCCATGAACTCGACCGTGGCCCGTTCGATCAGGGCGCGGACCGCCAGCTGAACCGGCTCCAGCGCGCCTTCGCCCGCCGAGATGTCGAAGACATTGCCGTTCAGGAAGTCGAACACGCCCGCGGAGATTTCGCGGCCGATGATCTGCTTCTGGTAGGAGACGACATCCACCACCTCCAGCGTCGTGGTCTGGACCAGACGCAGGTCGATGGCGATGTTCATCACGAACGCCTTGCCCGCGAAGGCCGTCGACAGGGGGGTGTTGGTGTCGGCCTGGCCTGCGGCCATGTCGAACCCGCCCGAGCGGATGTTGTAGTTCACCTCGGTGATGCCGCCGACAATATAGAAGTCGGAGCCCGGCACCGACCCGGCGATGATCCGGCGATACTGGATGTCTTCGGCGCCGCCGGCGCCTTCGTCGCCGATCAGGCGGTTGTTGGCGTAGCGCAGCTCCATCTCCGAGACGGAGGTGTCATAGCGCTCGACGATCCGGGCGCCCGACTTGGCCAGGGCCGTCATGGCCATCAGCGAGGCGCCGCCGGTGACCTGACGTCCGCCGTCCGCCGAGACTGTGCCGGTGTAGTCGGCGATGCGGCCCACCGCGATGCGCGGCGAGGGCAGGGTGTAGCGACGGGCGTAGTCCGCCATGCAGACCAGGGCCGTCGAATAGGGCGTCGGATTGGCCGTCACCGGCGCATTGCCGATCGGCGTCGCGTAGGTCCCGCGCGGACCGGCGCTGGACGAGATACAGCCGCTCAGCAGGGCGGCGGTCGCACAGGCGACGCCGACAGTCCGGATCAGGCGGTTGGTGCGGCCATCGCTCATGGAAGCCTCAGGGTGCCGTTGAGGTCGGTGCCGGCGGAGACATTGCCGTTGTTGACCTGGCTGGAGTTGACGATGACCGTGTTGTGGTTGCCCTGGACGACGACGTTCAGGCTGTTGCCGATGGCGGTGGAGCCGCCGATGGTCTGGCCGTTGCGCGAGCCCGAACCGACATAGCCCACACCGCCCGAAGTGCTGGAGTAGGCGCTGGCGCCGCTCTGGATGATGCCGTTGACGATCAGGCGGTTGCCGTTGGCGTCACGGGTCGAGCCGGTCTGGGGCTGGGCCGTGGTGTAGCGCGATCCGCCGTAGCCGGACTGATAGCCGCTCATGTTGGACGAGCCTGCGGACTGGGCCGAGGCCGCGGCCGGGATCACCAGGGCGGCAAGGGCGACGGAGGCGGCGACCTTGAGTTTGACGGGCATGGCGGCGGTTTCCCACGAGACACGGTTTACGGACTGCTAGGCATTCCGGGCGCCAATCTGGGGCATTCACGTTAACGATGACTTGCGATCCCCGACCTCGGGCCCGACCTCGGGGGTGTGTGGGGACTTTCAGGAGAGCCGCAACTGGCCGAACCGTCTTCCGAACGGATATTCAACGCCCCGGCGGTCGCCCTGCTGGTCGTCGCCTCCATGCCGCTCCTTTATATAGGGCAAGATCTGCTGCCCTATGGTGAAGCCCGCTTCGCCTTCCGACCGGCGTCGCTGGTGGAGGGCGGCTGGTGGCCGGGGCTGCTGACCGCGATGTTCCTGCACGCGGGCTGGACTCATGTGGCCATGAATGCGGCCGGAGCGCTGGCCTTCGGTCCGCCGGTCGCCCGGTTGATGCCCGGTCCGGTCGGCGGCATCGGGTTCCTTCTCTTCTATATGGCGTGCGGCGTGGCGGGAGCGCTGGGCTACGGCCTGCTGCACCTCGATAGTCAGGGGCTGGCGGTTGGCGCGTCCGGCGCGGTGTTTGGCCTGACGGGGGCGGCGATCCGGCTGCTGGGCGTTCGCGGTGGTCGTCCAAGGGCGTTGACGGACCATCGGGTGCTGCGGATCAGCCTCATATTGATGGGCGTGAATGCGGCGACGGGACTGATCGGCTTCGCGCCGGGCATGGAGGGCGTCAGCATCGCCTGGGAGGCCCATGCCTTCGGCTATCTGTTCGGTCTGGTGATGATCGGGCCGTGGAGCCGGATGTTCCGCGGCCGGACAGGATTTGATTCACCGCCGGATCCGGGTGATCCTGTCCCCTGATGCGGCCCCGCCGCGGCCGCCGCTCTCAAGGGAAGGGGAGACGCCGCCATGCTGGTTGCCGAGATTCTCAAGGACAAGGGAAACGTCGTTCACACGATTCCGCCGGGCCTCAGCCTGGCGGAGGCCTGTGTGGAGCTGGAGCGCCTGCGGGTCGGCGCGCTGATGGTCTGTCAGGGCGACCGTGTGGTGGGCGTGCTGTCCGAACGCGACGTGGTGCGGGCGGTCGCGCGTCATGATCAGGGCGGGCTGGCGCGTCCCGTGTCGGACTTCATGACGGCGGAGGTGGTGTTCGCCGGGGCGGCCGAGTCGGTGGCGGTGCTGATGGAGCGGATGACCGACCGCCGGATTCGCCATCTGCCGGTCCTGATCGAGGGGCGACTGGCCGGAGTCATCTCCATCGGGGACGTGGTCAAATGCCAGATCGCCGAGGCCACGCACGAAGCGGAATCCCTCAGAACCTATATAGCCGCTGGCTAGGCGCGGATGGACCGTCGTCCGGTGACCCGGAGTCGGTGAGAAAGTTCGCAAATCTGTCGGAATCCGGTTGCGGACAAAATGGCTGCTGCGTATACCGCCGCCTCGCTCGGAAACGGGCCGGCCGCCGGGGCCACGGAGACTTCGGTCTTCGGGTTCCACGGAGAAAAAAGAACCGAAAGGCTCTTGCTTCTCCAGGGTGGTTTGGTTAGGTTCCGCGCTCCAATCGAATCGTCGGAAACGAACACAGGGGTCAGCCTCTTGGCTTTCCTCCCGGCGGTTTTTTGCGGTCTGGAAGGTCTCGATCTTCTCTCCGCAAAATGGCTGAAAAGCCCGCTTGACAAGAGGATCGGCCTTCCTTAGATAGCCGCCTCCG
>NZ_JBHTCY010000002.1:325000-330000 GCF_042666595.1 Brevundimonas sp. GCM10030266 | reverse complement strand
TCATCTTCGGGTGGGTACGGGTTGGTTGATTGCTTAAAGGTATAATGACCTGAATACATAGGGTTCATTAAGCGAACCCGGGGAACTGAAACATCTCAGTACCCGGAGGAAAGGACATCAACCGAGACTCCCGTAGTAGTGGCGAGCGAACCGGGACCAGGCCAGTGCTCTTGTGAAATAAAGTCGAACGACCTGGAAAGGTCGGCCATAGCGGGTGACAGCCCCGTAGACATCAAACAGCAAGAGACTCGAGTAGGGCGGGACACGTGAAATCCTGTCTGAACATGGGGGGACCACCCTCCAAGCCTAAGTACTCCTCTACGACCGATAGTGAACAAGTACCGTGAGGGAAAGGTGAAAAGCACCCCAACGAGGGGAGTGAAACAGATCCTGAAATCGGAAGCCTACAAGCAGTCGGAGCCCCCATGCGGGGTGACGGCGTACCTTTTGTATAATGGGTCAGCGACTTCATGTGTCGAGCAAGCTTAAGCCGTTAGGTGTAGGCGCAGCGAAAGCGAGTCTGAATAGGGCGCCAAGTTCGACGTATGACGACCCGAAACCAGGTGATCTATCCATGAGCAGGATGAAGGTTGGGTAACACCAACTGGAGGTCCGAACCCGTGAATGTTGAAAAATTCTGGGATGACTTGTGGATAGGGGTGAAAGGCCAATCAAACCTGGACATAGCTGGTTCTCCGCGAAATCTATTTAGGTAGAGCGTCCGACGAATTCCCTGGGGGGTAGAGCACTGGATGGTTGCGGGCTGCGCGAGCGGTACCAATACTAACCAAACTCCGAATACCCAGGAGAACTATCGGGCAGACACACGGCGGGTGCTAACGTCCGTCGTGAAAAGGGAAACAACCCTAACCATCATCTAAGGCCCCCAAGTACTGGCTAAGTGGGAAACGATGTGGGATTGCTTTGACAATCAGGAGGTTGGCTTAGAAGCAGCCATCCTTTAAAGAAAGCGTAACAGCTCACTGATCAAGCGATCCTGCGCGGAAAATGTAACGGGGCTCAAGCCAGTCGCCGAAGGTATGGGTTTGCACTTTGTGCAAGCGGTAGCGGAGCGTTCCGTAAGCCGGTGAAGGTCAACTGCGAGGTTGGCTGGAGGTATCGGAAGTGAGAATGCTGACATGAGTAACGATAAACAGTGTGAGAAACACTGTCGCCGAAAGACCAAGGGTTCCTGCGTAAAGCTAATCTGCGCAGGGTTAGTCGGCCCCTAAGGCGAGGCTGAAAAGCGTAGTCGATGGGAAGCAGGTAAATATTCCTGCACCAGCTGGAAGTGACGGATGGCGTAAGTTGTCAGGGCTTATTGGATTGTCCTGGCAGCGAAGTTGTCCCTGGAAATAACTCCAGCAGAGACCGTACCCGAAACCGACACAGGTGGTCAGGTAGAGTATACCAAGGCGCTTGAGAGAACTGTGCTGAAGGAACTCGGCAAATTGCACGCGTAACTTCGGAATAAGCGTGACTCACCTAGCGCAAGCTAGACTGAGTGGCACAAGCCAGGGGGTAGCGACTGTTTAGCAAAAACACAGGGCTCTGCGAAGCAGCAATGCGACGTATAGGGTCTGACGCCTGCCCGGTGCCTGAAGGTTAAAGGGAGATGTGAAAGCGTCGAACTGAAGCCCAGGTAAACGGCGGCCGTAACTATAACGGTCCTAAGGTAGCGAAATTCCTTGTCGGGTAAGTTCCGACCTGCACGAATGGCGTAACGACTTCCCCACTGTCTCCAGCACAGGCTCAGTGAAATTGAATTCCCCGTGAAGATGCGGGGTTCCCGCGGTCAGACGGAAAGACCCTATGAACCTTTACTATAGCTTCGCCTTGGCGTTAGCGACCGTATGTGTAGGATAGGTGGGAGACTATGAAACCGGGGCGCCAGCACCGGTGGAGTCATCCTTGAAATACCACCCTTACTGTCGTTGACGTCTAACCGAGGGCCGTTATCCGGTCCCGGGACATGGCGTGGTGGGTAGTTTGACTGGGGCGGTCGCCTCCTAAAGTGTAACGGAGGCGCGCGATGGTGGGCTCAGACCGGTCGGAAATCGGTCGTCGAGTGCAATGGCATAAGCCCGCCTGACTGCGAGACTGACAAGTCGAGCAGAGACGAAAGTCGGCCATAGTGATCCGGTGGTCCCGCGTGGAAGGGCCATCGCTCAACGGATAAAAGGTACTCTAGGGATAACAGGCTGATTTTGCCCAAGAGTCCATATCGACGGCAAAGTTTGGCACCTCGATGTCGGCTCATCACATCCTGGGGCTGGAGCAGGTCCCAAGGGTATGGCTGTTCGCCATTTAAAGTGGTACGTGAGCTGGGTTCAGAACGTCGTGAGACAGTTTGGTCCCTATCTGCCGTGGGTGTTCGAAGCTTGAGAGGATCTGTCCCTAGTACGAGAGGACCGGGATGGACGTACCTCTGGTGGACCTGT
The DNA here is from genome assembly GCF_042666595.1 of Brevundimonas sp. GCM10030266. NCBI lineage: Bacteria > Pseudomonadati > Pseudomonadota > Alphaproteobacteria > Caulobacterales > Caulobacteraceae > Brevundimonas > Brevundimonas sp. GCM10030266. The sequence continues at coordinate 327,559 of NZ_JBHTCY010000002.1, read as the reverse complement.
CGTGGCGCCAGCTGCGCAGCAGGGTAGCTATGTACGGAATAGATAACCGCTGAAAGCATCTAAGCGGGAAACTAACCTCAAAACAAGGCTTCGCTGAGGATCGTGGAAGACTACCACGTTGATAGGCCAGGTGTGGAAGTGCGGCGACGCATGAAGCTTACTGGTACTAATAATCCGATCGGCTTGATCGTTTCTCAGCAAAACTCATTCGATCTTTGAATAGACAATGTCTTCTCTAATCCACTGACCGCCTGGTTGACCCGGTGGCTATGTCGGAGGTTCCCCACCCGATCCCATCCCGAACTCGGTCGTTAAGCCCTCCAGAGCCAATGGTACTTCGTCTCAAGGCGCGGGAGAGTAGGTCGCCGCCGGGTCTACCAGTCGGTCAATGGATCAGAAAACTTCTCGAACACCTTCCTCACACCACCCCTGACGCGGGATGGAGCAGCCCGGTAGCTCGTCAGGCTCATAACCTGAAGGTCGCAGGTTCAAATCCTGCTCCCGCACCCAAACAAACAAAAAGCCCCGCTCGGCACAAACCGACGGGGCTTTTTGACGTCCGGAGACACGCTCAATCCCGCAGGAACCGGGCGTATGTGGCGCCGCTCCGCATTGATCCGACAGCCACCGCCCCCGATGATGACGCCGGCCGCGCGACCTGCGGCGCTTTGCGGACGTCGGATGATGGACTGGACCGAGGGCTATTACGCCGATCTCGACTATACGTCCGGCTACTATCACGAGCTGGGCCCCGCCCACCTGCGCTTCTGCTGTCTTCTCTCCGGCGTCCATTGCGAAATTCCGGAGGCGCCGACCGTCCTCGAACTCGGCTTCGGCCAGGGAATCTCGATCAACCTTCACGCCGCGGCCGGGGAGGGGCGTTTCTGGGGCGTCGACTTCAACCCGGCCCACGTCGTCCACGCCCGTGAGCTGGCCGCCGCTTCGGGCGCCGACCTCCAGCTGACCGATGACTCCTTCGCCGAGTTCGCCCGTCGCACGGATCTTCCGATGTTCGACGTCATCGTCCTGCATGGCGTGTGGAGCTGGGTGTCGGACGCCAACCGCGCGGTCATTATCGAACTGGCCCGCTCCCGCCTGAGGCCGGGCGGCGTCTTCTATCTGAGCTACAACTGCCAGCCGGGCTGGGCCGCCCGATCCCCTGTCCGCCATCTGCTAAACCTGGGGCACGATCACGCCGCCCGCCCGGCAGACGGGCCGGCGGCCGCCCTCGATTCCGCCCTGGCCTTCGTCGAGGAGGTGGCCGCCGCCGAGGGCCGCTTCTTCTCCGACAACCGCGCCGCCGCGGCCCATGCCGGAAAGCTGGCGCAGAACAGTCGTCGGTATCTCGGGCACGAGTATCTCAACACCCATTGGCACGTGCCCTATTTTTCCGAGGTGGCCGCGACCCTGGGGGAGGCCAAGCTGACCTTCGTCAGCTCCGCCCGCCTCCTCGACCGCGTCAACGACCTGAACCTGCAGCCGGCCAGTGTCGCCCTGCTCGATCGTCAGAAGACGCCGGTGCTGCGCGAATCGGTGCGGGACTATCTGGTGAACCAGCGCTTCCGCCCGGATATCTTCATCAAGGGCGCCGTCCCGATGTCGGCGACCGAACAGGCGGAGCGAATCGGCGCCACCGCCTTCGTTCTCGCCTGCGGTCTGGACGAGATCGATTTCCGTGTGACGGGAGCCCTCGGCGAAGCGACTCTGGCGGAAGCGACCTACAAGCCGCTGGTCCTCGGCCTTGAAGGCGACGGCTATCGTCCGAAAAGCGTGGCCGGACTGGCGAATCTTCCGGACCTGGGCGCGATGCGGCGGGCGGATCTGGTCTCGGCGCTGATGGTGCTGGCGGGAATGGGGGTGATTCGACCGGCCCGCACGCCCTCACCGGAGGTCATCGCGCGCTGCGAATCGTACAATCGCCTGGTGCTCGAGCGTGCGGTGAGCGGCCGGCACCTGAAACATCTGGCCGCCCCCGTGACGGAAGGCGGGATTCTGTCGAATCGATCCGCCCAGCTGCTGCTTCGCGCCTGGCTGGCCGGCGCCCGTGATGCCGACTCGATGGCGCAGGAGACCTGGTCGATCTTCCGCAAGACGAATGAACGGGTGACTCGCGACGATCAGGAGCTGGCGGGGGAGGGGGAGAATCTCGCCGTGCTGACGGAAATGGCCGGGCGATTCCTGCGCCAGACCGTGCCTCTTTATCGGGCCCTGGGCATCCTCCGAGCTGAAAACTGACGGGCGGCGCCCGCCGCAGGCCCGGGATTCCGGGGGGCGCGGCGGAAAAATGCAGCTTCCGTGTCGAACGGCCTTGACCCAAAACGGTGGGGCGCTAAAAGCCCGCCTCCGCCGCCGGTCACACGGCAGCGGGGCCCGGCGAAAAGCCTCTCCTTCAAAAGAAGGGCTTGACGCAGGGAACGGAGACGCTAAATACGCGCCTCCCCTGCTTCGGCAGGAACCGCCCCGGCGGATCAGATTGTTTCTTCGAAACAATCGCTTGACAAGAGGATCGGCCTTCCTTAGATAGCCGCCTCCGCCGGGAAGCCGGGCGTTAAACGGTTG
>NZ_JBHTCY010000002.1:0-322500 GCF_042666595.1 Brevundimonas sp. GCM10030266 | reverse complement strand
TGATTGCTTAAAGGTATAATGACCTGAATACATAGGGTTCATTAAGCGAACCCGGGGAACTGAAACATCTCAGTACCCGGAGGAAAGGACATCAACCGAGACTCCCGTAGTAGTGGCGAGCGAACCGGGACCAGGCCAGTGCTCTTGTGAAATAAAGTCGAACGACCTGGAAAGGTCGGCCATAGCGGGTGACAGCCCCGTAGACATCAAACAGCAAGAGACTCGAGTAGGGCGGGACACGTGAAATCCTGTCTGAACATGGGGGGACCACCCTCCAAGCCTAAGTACTCCTCTACGACCGATAGTGAACAAGTACCGTGAGGGAAAGGTGAAAAGCACCCCAACGAGGGGAGTGAAACAGATCCTGAAATCGGAAGCCTACAAGCAGTCGGAGCCCCCATGCGGGGTGACGGCGTACCTTTTGTATAATGGGTCAGCGACTTCATGTGTCGAGCAAGCTTAAGCCGTTAGGTGTAGGCGCAGCGAAAGCGAGTCTGAATAGGGCGCCAAGTTCGACGTATGACGACCCGAAACCAGGTGATCTATCCATGAGCAGGATGAAGGTTGGGTAACACCAACTGGAGGTCCGAACCCGTGAATGTTGAAAAATTCTGGGATGACTTGTGGATAGGGGTGAAAGGCCAATCAAACCTGGACATAGCTGGTTCTCCGCGAAATCTATTTAGGTAGAGCGTCCGACGAATTCCCTGGGGGGTAGAGCACTGGATGGTTGCGGGCTGCGCGAGCGGTACCAATACTAACCAAACTCCGAATACCCAGGAGAACTATCGGGCAGACACACGGCGGGTGCTAACGTCCGTCGTGAAAAGGGAAACAACCCTAACCATCATCTAAGGCCCCCAAGTACTGGCTAAGTGGGAAACGATGTGGGATTGCTTTGACAATCAGGAGGTTGGCTTAGAAGCAGCCATCCTTTAAAGAAAGCGTAACAGCTCACTGATCAAGCGATCCTGCGCGGAAAATGTAACGGGGCTCAAGCCAGTCGCCGAAGGTATGGGTTTGCACTTTGTGCAAGCGGTAGCGGAGCGTTCCGTAAGCCGGTGAAGGTCAACTGCGAGGTTGGCTGGAGGTATCGGAAGTGAGAATGCTGACATGAGTAACGATAAACAGTGTGAGAAACACTGTCGCCGAAAGACCAAGGGTTCCTGCGTAAAGCTAATCTGCGCAGGGTTAGTCGGCCCCTAAGGCGAGGCTGAAAAGCGTAGTCGATGGGAAGCAGGTAAATATTCCTGCACCAGCTGGAAGTGACGGATGGCGTAAGTTGTCAGGGCTTATTGGATTGTCCTGGCAGCGAAGTTGTCCCTGGAAATAACTCCAGCAGAGACCGTACCCGAAACCGACACAGGTGGTCAGGTAGAGTATACCAAGGCGCTTGAGAGAACTGTGCTGAAGGAACTCGGCAAATTGCACGCGTAACTTCGGAATAAGCGTGACTCACCTAGCGCAAGCTAGACTGAGTGGCACAAGCCAGGGGGTAGCGACTGTTTAGCAAAAACACAGGGCTCTGCGAAGCAGCAATGCGACGTATAGGGTCTGACGCCTGCCCGGTGCCTGAAGGTTAAAGGGAGATGTGAAAGCGTCGAACTGAAGCCCAGGTAAACGGCGGCCGTAACTATAACGGTCCTAAGGTAGCGAAATTCCTTGTCGGGTAAGTTCCGACCTGCACGAATGGCGTAACGACTTCCCCACTGTCTCCAGCACAGGCTCAGTGAAATTGAATTCCCCGTGAAGATGCGGGGTTCCCGCGGTCAGACGGAAAGACCCTATGAACCTTTACTATAGCTTCGCCTTGGCGTTAGCGACCGTATGTGTAGGATAGGTGGGAGACTATGAAACCGGGGCGCCAGCACCGGTGGAGTCATCCTTGAAATACCACCCTTACTGTCGTTGACGTCTAACCGAGGGCCGTTATCCGGTCCCGGGACATGGCGTGGTGGGTAGTTTGACTGGGGCGGTCGCCTCCTAAAGTGTAACGGAGGCGCGCGATGGTGGGCTCAGACCGGTCGGAAATCGGTCGTCGAGTGCAATGGCATAAGCCCGCCTGACTGCGAGACTGACAAGTCGAGCAGAGACGAAAGTCGGCCATAGTGATCCGGTGGTCCCGCGTGGAAGGGCCATCGCTCAACGGATAAAAGGTACTCTAGGGATAACAGGCTGATTTTGCCCAAGAGTCCATATCGACGGCAAAGTTTGGCACCTCGATGTCGGCTCATCACATCCTGGGGCTGGAGCAGGTCCCAAGGGTATGGCTGTTCGCCATTTAAAGTGGTACGTGAGCTGGGTTCAGAACGTCGTGAGACAGTTTGGTCCCTATCTGCCGTGGGTGTTCGAAGCTTGAGAGGATCTGTCCCTAGTACGAGAGGACCGGGATGGACGTACCTCTGGTGGACCTGTCGTGGCGCCAGCTGCGCAGCAGGGTAGCTATGTACGGAATAGATAACCGCTGAAAGCATCTAAGCGGGAAACTAACCTCAAAACAAGGCTTCGCTGAGGATCGTGGAAGACTACCACGTTGATAGGCCAGGTGTGGAAGTGCGGCGACGCATGAAGCTTACTGGTACTAATAATCCGATCGGCTTGATCGTTTCTCAGCAAAACTCATTCGATCTTTGAATAGACAATGTCTTCTCTAATCCACTGACCGCCTGGTTGACCCGGTGGCTATGTCGGAGGTTCCCCACCCGATCCCATCCCGAACTCGGTCGTTAAGCCCTCCAGAGCCAATGGTACTTCGTCTCAAGGCGCGGGAGAGTAGGTCGCCGCCGGGTCTACCAGTCGGTCAATGGATCAGAAAACTTCTCGAACACCTTCCTCACACCACCCCTGACGCGGGATGGAGCAGCCCGGTAGCTCGTCAGGCTCATAACCTGAAGGTCGCAGGTTCAAATCCTGCTCCCGCACCCAAACAAACAAAAAGCCCCGCTCGGCACAAACCGACGGGGCTTTTTGACGTCCGGAGACACGCTCAATCCCGCAGGAACGCCTCGAACCGCGGCGTCCAGTCCGGATGCCAGCGCGACAGCGGCGGGCGGTTCTCGATCACATCGCCGATCGCCCAGGCCATCCGCTTCTCGTCCGTGGCGCGATCAACGTCGTTGTCGGGGCAGAGAATGTAGAAGTCCCCGGCCGCCAGCCGCTCCAGCATGAAGTCGACGGTCTCGACGGCGGTCCAGGCGCCGGCGGGCTTGTCCGTGCGATCGCCGGCGGCGAGGGGCGTCCAGACGAAGCCGGGGATCAGCAGGTGGGCGCTGACCCGGGCGCCCGGCGTGTTGCGCAACTGGTGCTGCAGCGCCTCCGTATAGGCCTTCACCGCCGCCTTCGAGACATTGTAGGCCGGGTTCCCCGGCGGGGTGGTGATGCCCTGCTTCGAGCCGGTGTTGATGATCAGGCCCGGCCGGCCGCGCGCGATCATGCGGGGCGCGAAGACCTGGCTGCCGTCGATCACGCCCCAGACATTGACGCCGATCAGCCTGCGCCAGTCGGTATCCGGCCCGAGGGCGTCGGTGGGGATCTGGATGGCGGCGTTGTTCATGACCACGTCGGCGCCGCCGAAACGGTCGGCTACCGCCCGCTCCAGATCCGCGAGGGCGGAGCGGTCGGAGACATCGATCTCGAAGCCGGCGATCTCGGCGTCCTCGCGCGCGTCCGGCGTCAGCTCGGCCACGGCCGCCGCCAGCCTGTCCGGGCCCAGGTCGGCGATACAGACATGCAGGCCCAGGGCGGCGAAACGGCGGGCGGCGGCCAGTCCGATGCCGGAGGCTCCGCCGGTCACGACCGCGACGGCTCCGGGAACGAGGGCGGGATGGGACATGGTCACTCCTCCGTCTGGCGGCTCACCGGGATGGTAGCCGGGTTTCGCCCCGACGCCAGCAGATGAAAGTCATCCGGCATCCGCCTGTCCACGAGTTCATCTGCCCGCCCTGATCGCGCCGCAATTCGCTACAAGTGTAGCGCTACATTTGTGGCGACGAGGATGGCTGGCAATGATCGAGACACTTCCCAGGCGTGAACGCGAGGTGTTCGAGACCCTGTGTCGGCTCGAGCAGGGCACGACCGGCGCGGTCCGCGCGGCCCTGGCTGATCCGCTCAGCGATTCCGCCGTCCGCACCCTGCTGGCGCGGCTGGAGGCCAAGGGGCTGGTGGCGCGCGAGGCCGGGGAGGGCGGCGTGATCTATCGCCCGGCGCCCGAGCCCGAAATCCTGGCCACGGGAGCCTTGCGCCGGATGGTCGACACCTTTTTCGCCGGTTCGGCGGCCAGCGCCGCGACGGCGCTGCTGGGCCTGACCCGCTCGCTCAAGCCGGAAGAGGTCGAGGCCCTGCGGCGCGCGATCGACGACGCCGGGGAGCGCGACGCATGACCCTCGAACTGTTGCTGGAGCTTCTGGTCAAGTCCGGCCTGATCGCCGGGGCCGGTCTGCTGGTCGCGACGGCCCTGCGCACCCGACCGGCGACGGAAGGCGTGGACGTGCTGCGCGCCACGGTCCTTCTGCTGCTCGCGCTGCCGGTCCTGATGCTGGTCTTGCCCGCCCTGGCTGTTCCCCTGCTGCCTGCGCCGGAGCCGGCGGTGGAGATCGCCTCTGCTCCCCTGTGGGCGGGGAATGTGGGACAGGTCGGGGGCGTCACCGTGTCCGCCTCCCTCTTCGAGCCGAGCCCGGCTCTGGTCGCCGCCATGATCTGGAGCCTGGGCGTCATCCTGGTGCTGGGGCGTTTCGCGCTCGGGCTCCTGACGCTGGTGCGCTGGACCCGGGCCGGGCGACCGGTCACCGCTTCCCGCTGGACATCGCCGTTGGCGGAGCTGTCGAAGACGCGTCAGCCGCGGCTGATCGCCTCCGCCTTCGCTCCGGCGCCGCTCAGCTGGGGTCTGCCGCCCGGGGTGGTTCTGATCAGCGATGACCTGGTCCGGCGGCCGGAATGCGCCCGCGCGGTTCTGGCCCATGAGCTGGCTCACATCCGCCGCCGGGACTGGCTGTTCCTGCTGTTGTCCCGGACCGCCGTCGCCCTGTTCTGGTTCAACCCGCTGGTCTGGTGGCTGCACGCCCGGCTGGCGGCCCGCACCGAGGACGCCGCCGACGCGGCCGCTCTCCAGCACCTCGACCCCGCCGCCTATGCCCGCACCCTGGTCGGTCTCGCCGCCGAGTTCGGCGGGGGCGCGCCCCAATCCGCCGCCGTCGGCCTGACCGGCCCGGCCCGTTCTCTCTCGAAAAGGATCGCTCGCATTATGAAGACGTCTCGCACCCTGCCGTCCCGCCCCTTCTTCCTGGCCCTGACCGTGGGTGGTCTGGCCGTCGTCGCGACGCCGCTGGCGGCCGTGGAGCTGACCTCGCGCGCCGGGGACGCCGTCGTGGCGCCGACCGCGCGGGAGGCCGCCCTGTCCTCTCTGGCGGTTGAACCCGGGGCAGGGGAGCAGCGGAGCGAGGCCCGGACGCGCTGGCCCGCGCCGCCCAAACCGCCTTCGCCCCCCGCGGCGCCGATGCAACTGGCGTGGTCCGCCCCGTCGCCGCCGCCGCCTGCCCCTCCGGCCCCGCCGGCGCCTCCCGCTCCGCAGCTGACGGCGCCGCCTGCCCCTCCGGCTCCTCCGGCGCCCCCGGCTCCCTCTGCGCCGCCCGCGCCTCCTGCTCCGCCCGCGCCGCCGCGCTACTGGCAGGACGGTCGCCAGGCGACGGTGTCCGAAGCGGCGCGTGAGGCGGCGCGCTCAGCCCGCGCTGATGCGGCCCGGGTCCGGGCTGAAGCCGCCAGGATGCGGGCTGAGGAACGGGCGCGTCGCCCTGAGGTGATCGCCGCCGCGCGTGAGGCCGAAGCCGGCGCCGCCCGCGCCCGGGATGCAGCGGTGATCGCCCGAGAACGCGCCGCCGCCGCCCGCGTCGATGCCGCCCGGGCCCGGGCCGAGGGGCGGATCAATATGGCCCGCGGCGCCGACGAGATGGATCGTGGCGCCCGCCAGATGCGCGAGGAAGGTCGTCGCCTGCAGGATCCGGCCTATCGCGCCCAGGTCATCCAGCGTCAGCAGGCGCAGGGCAGTCCTGTGACGGACGCCGAGCTGCGGGAGCTGTCGACGACCCTGCCGCAGCGGGCCGACGACCTGGAGCGCCGCGCCGCTGACCTGAGGAGTCGGTCTCGCGAGGGCTGATCCCTTCGCCGGAAAGAGAAACGGCCCCGTCCGGGTTCGGACGGGGCTGTTCTGTTATGCGCCCTGGGCGTCCAGGAAGCGGACGGCGTCCGCGTCGCGGGCGCTGAGTTCCGGGTAGTCCGGATCGGAGCCGACGTCGGGCACCTTGCGCCACGAACGGGCGCATTTCGGATAGTCGGCCAGCCTGACCTCGACCGTGACGGCCTCGCCGCCGTGGACCAGTTCGGCGCCCGAGGTCCGGAAGACCTCGGCGGCGTCCAGTCCGTCGAAGGCCGCGAAGGCGTCGGCCGGACCGGTCACGACCGGCCAGGCGTCCAGAGCCCCGCCGATGACCTTGTCGCGGCGGGCCGCTTCCAGCGCTTCGTTGACGACTTCCAGCACAGTCTGGACCTTGGCCCAACGCTGGGCCTCATCCGCGTTCTCCCACTCGGCGGGCGTCTGCGGGATGACGCGGGCGCAGTTGGAGCCGCCGTCGGGGTAGCGGGTGGTCCAGGCCTCTTCCATGGTGAAGGGCGTCAGCGGGGCCAGCCATGCGGTCAGACGGGCGAAGACCTCGTCCATCACCGTGCGGGCCGCGCGACGGCGGATGCTGTCGGAACGGTCGCAATAGAGGCTGTCCTTGCGGACGTCGAAATAGAGGGCCGACAGGTCGCTCGAGCAGAACTCCAGCACCGGACGGACGACGTCCTGGAAGCGGTATTCGTCGTAGGCGGCGCGGACCTGGCCATCCAGTTCATGCAGGCGATGGAGGATGAACTTCTCCAGCGGCGGCATGTCGGCGTAGGGCAGGCGCTCGGCCTCGTCGAAACCGGCCAGGGCGCCCAGCAGGTAGCGGACGGTGTTGCGCAGCTTGCGATAGGCGTCGACCGTGGTCTGCAGGATCTGTTTGCCGATCCGCTGGTCCTCGGAATAGTCGACCAGGGCCACCCACAGACGCAGGATGTCGGCGCCGCTCTCCTTGATGATGGTCAGGGGATCGGTCGTGTTGCCCTTGGACTTGGACATCTTCTCCCCCTTCTCGTCGAGGGTGAAGCCGTGGGTCAGAACCGCCTTGAACGGGGCGCGGCCGCGGGTGCCGCAGCCTTCCAGCAGGGAGGACTGGAACCAGCCGCGGTGCTGGTCGGAACCTTCCAGATAGAGGTCGGCCGGCCAGTGGGCCGGACGGTCGCCGGTGTAGCCGTGCTCGGCCGTGCGCGGGTCGAGCGTAAAGGCGTGGGTCGAGCCGGAATCGAACCAGACGTCCAGGATGTCCTCGACCTTCTCGTAACGCGAGACGTCGTGGGTGCCGAGGAAGTCGCTGTCCGGAGCGGTGAACCAGACGTCCGCGCCGCCCTTGGCCACCGCCGCAACGATGCGAGCGTCGACTTCCGGGTCATGCAACGGCTGGCCGGTCTGCTTGTCGATATACATGGCCAGGGGCGTGCCCCAGGCGCGCTGGCGGCTGACCAGCCAGTCGGGGCGGCCCTCGACCATCGAGCGGATGCGGTTGCGCCCGCCCGCCGGGTGGAAGGCGGTATCGTCGATGGCCTGCAGGGCGGTTTCGCGCAGGGTGTCGCCCGACTTGAGCGGCTCGTCCATGCGGATGAACCACTGGGGCGTGTTGCGGAAGATGACCGGGGCCTTCGACCGCCACGAGTGCGGGTAGGAGTGCTCCAGTCGACCGCGCGCCAGCAGATTGCCGGCCTCGATCAGCTTCTCCATCACCGCGCCGTTGGCCGGACCGAACTTGCCGGTCTTCTTGCCTTCGGTCTCCAGCACCTTCAGGCCCGCGAACAGCGGAACCGAAGGATAGTAGGCGCCGTCCGGGTCGACGGTGTCCGGCACCTCGTGATGACCGTGGGCCTTCCAGACCTCGAAGTCGTCGGCGCCGTGGCCCGGAGCGGTGTGCACGAAGCCGGTGCCGGCGTCGTCGGTGACGTGGTCGCCGGCCAGCAGGGGCACGGAGAAGCCATAACCGCTGTCCAGCGCGGCCAGCGGGTGGGCGCACTCGAGGCCCGACGGATTGATCTGGTAGACGCGGGTCCAGGCGGCGATCTTGGCGGCCTTGAAGACATCCTCGGCCAGCTTGTCGGCGACGATCAGACGATCGCCGGGCTTGGCCCAGGGCTCGAACTCCAGCCCCTCTTCCATCGCCGTGACCTCATAGAGGCCGTAGCTGATCTCGGGACCATAGCTGATGGCGCGGTTGGCCGGGATGGTCCACGGGGTGGTCGTCCAGATGACGATCGACGGCGTGCTGGCGCGGAAGCTCAGCAGGTCGTCCTCGTGATCGTCCGAGGCGCCGGTGACCGGGAACTTCACCCAGATCGTCGGGCTGACGTGGTCGTGGTACTCGATCTCGGCGTCGGCCAGCGCCGTGCGCTCGACCGGCGACCACATCACCGGCTTGGAGCCGCGATAGAGCTGGCCCGAGTTCTTGAACTTGTGGAACTCGGCGACGATGGCGGCCTCGGAGGCGTAATCCATCGTGGCGTAGCGGTTGGCGAAGTCGCCGGTGATGCCGAGACGTTTGAACTGGTCGCGCTGCAGGTCGATGTATTTGCCCGCGTACTCGCGGCAGGCGGCGCGGAACTCGTCCTTGGAGACCTCGTCCTTGCGGCGGCCCTTGGCGCGGAACTGCTCCTCGATCTTCCACTCGATCGGCAGGCCGTGGCAGTCCCAGCCGGGGACGTAGTCGACGTCGTAGCCCAGCAGGAAGCGGCTGCGGACGACGAAGTCCTTCAGCGTCTTGTTCAGCGCGTGGCCGATGTGGATGTCGCCGTTGGCGTAGGGCGGGCCGTCGTGCAGGACGTAGAGGGGCGCGCCCTCGGACTGTCGCTGCTTGCGCAGGGCGCCGTACAGGTCGCCCCACTGCTCGAGGATCAACGGCTCCTTCTGCGGCAGGCCGCCGCGCATGGGGAAGGGCGTCTCCGGCAGGAAGACGGTGTCGCGGTAGTCGCGGCCGGTGGGGGTGTCGTGGTCGGCGTCAGCCATGAAGTCGGTCTCGTCGTGTCGATCGTTCGCGTGGTTTCGATGGATTGTCCCGACGTGCGCGGGGCCGGCGGCCCTGCAGCGCTACGCCGGGCGGCTAATCGAAATCGGGAGACGGACGCGAACGGTCATGGTGCAGGCGGTCTAGCAGGGGCATGAACCGCGCGCCAGCCGAAGCCTTGCCAAGAGTCCCGACCGGGCCGATATTTGCCCCATGACCGACGTCACCATCCAGCGCGCCGCCAGCGGCAAGCGAGCCGGCAAGAAGCCGAAGGGCGTCACGCTCCAGCGCGTCACCGCGGCGGACGGGCAGAAGGTCACGGTTCGCGCCGTCGACGCCCACAGCCCGACTTTCGGCGAGGACTTCCTCTACGTATTCACCAAGAACGTCGAGGCGGCGCGGCAGGAGAACAAGCGCCTGTTCGGTTCGGCCGATGGCGTCAAGAAGCCCGCGTAGGGCGCCAACCCTCTGGATCATCGCCGGCCCCAACGGTTCGGGGAAGAGCAGCGCCTATGGCATGGCGGCGGTGAATGAGCCCAGCGGCTCGATCTGGATCATCAACCCGGATGAACTGGCCCGCCGCATCGCGGACGAGGAGCGGCTGGAGCTGCTCCCGGCCAATCTGGCGGCGGTGCAGCGTATCGAGGCCTGGCTGTCGACCTCGATCGACGCCTACCAGACCATCGGGGTGGAGACCGTCCTGTCGACGCCGAAGTATCGGCGGCTGGTGGAGCAGGCGAAGGCCAGAGGGTTCTCGGTCAGCCTGATCTATGTCTTCCTCGAAAGCGCGGACCTGAACATCGAGCGGGTGGCGACGCGGGTGCGCAAGGGCGGCCACGCGGTGCCGGAGGACAAGATCGTCAGCCGCAGGCTGCGGTCGTTCGAGCAGTTCGGCTGGTTCTTCGATCAGGCCGATACGGTGGGGGTGTACGACAACTCCGGAGCGACCCCGCAGCTGGTGCTGAGCAAGCGCGCGGATGAGGTGGTGATCTACAGCGACCTGCCGGACGAGATGCTGGGCTCGCTGGAGCAGGTCATTCCCGGGCTGCGCGCCCTCTACGACGCCGACTGAGCCAGGGCCGCGCGGGCGTCGGCGGCGTCCCGGTCGATCTGGACCTTGAGGGCGTCGAGGCCATCGAACTTCAGCTCGCCGCGGAGGAAGGCGAACAGTTCGGTCTCGACCGTCTGGCCGTAGAGGTCCTCGTTGAAGTCGAACAGCCAGACCTCGAGCAGCGGGTCTTCGGTCGGGTACATGGGGCGGACGCCGAGGTTGGCGACGCCGTCGATGAGGCGACCGTCCGGCAGGCGAGTGCGGGTCGCATAGACGCCGTAGGCCGGGCGCATATAGCCGCCGAGGCTGACGTTCGCGGTCGGCACGCCGATGGTGCGACCGCGCTTGTCGCCGTGGATCACCTCGCCCTCGACGACGAAGGGACGGCCCAGGATGGCGGCGGCGCGGGTCATGTCCCCGGCCTTCAGCGCCTCGCGCACGGCGGAGGAAGACAGCTTCAGCCCGTCGGCGTCGTCCAGCCGTTCGGCGACCGAGACGGTGAAGCCGGCGGTCTCGCCATAGCGGCGCAGGGCCTCGGGCGATCCGGTGCGGCCCTTGCCGAAGGTGAAGTCGAAGCCGACGGCGGCGTGGGCGATGCCCAGACCGTCGCCCAGCACCTCGCGGGCGAACTGCTCGTCGGTCATGGCCGCCATCTCGCCGTCGAAGGGCAGGAGGTAGAGGCGGTCGACGCCGAGGGGCTCCAGCGCGCGGGCCATCTGGTCCGGCGTCATCAGACGGAAGGGGGCGGCCTCGGGCTGGAACCAGCGGCGCGGGTGCGGGTCGAAGCTGACCACGGCCAGCGGAACGCCGAGCCGGGCGGCGGCCTCACGGGCGAGGGCGATGACCGCCTGATGTCCGCGATGAACGCCGTCGAAGGCGCCGATGGCGACCGCCGCGCCCCGCTGGGCGGCGGGCAGGTCGCGCCAGCCGCGAACGATCTGGATCAACGGGCCGACGGCTTGCGGCGGCGCGGGACGCGCACGGTGGCGATGCCGTCCATGATCAGCTTGCCGTCGACGAAGCCCTCGCAGTTCAGCTCGACGCGGGCGCTTTCCTGATCGACCGAGATCACGCTGATGCGGATGGTGACCACGTCGTCGATGCGGACCGGCAGGTGGAACTGCAGCTGCTGGGAGATGTAGATCGACCCGGCGCCGGGCAGGACGGTGCCGACCACAGCCGAACCGAAGGAGGCCGAGAGCAGACCGTGGGCGATCCGCCCGCGATAGGCCGTCTTGGCGGCGAAGGCCTCGTCCAGGTGCACCGGATTGAAGTCGTCCGACGCCTCGGCGAACAGGCGAATCCGGTCCTCGGTGGCCGTGATGATTTTCTCGGCGGCCATGCCGACGCGGAGTTCCTCGAGGATGTAGCCGCCCGAGGGATGTTTCTGAACCAGATCAACCATGAGGGGGTGTTAGCGCCCGTGCGTCAGAATGACCATCCTCACCATGCCAGATCGAGCATGGCGTAGCGTGCATATGTGGTTTCAGCCTTCAGGAGATCGGCGGCGCGGGCCGGGTCCAGGCGGCCGTCAGCGCCGCGCGCCTTGTCGCCGTGGATGCCCTGGGCGATGAACAGGCAGTCCAGCGCCTGCTTGTCGGCGCCGAGCACATCGGTGACCACGCCGTCGCCGATGCACAGGACGCGGGAGCGGTTGACCGGGCCGCCCAGCAGGTCGGCGGCGTCCTTCATCGCCAGATCGTAGATCGGGCCGAACGGCTTGCCCGCCATGGTCACCCGCCCGCCGAGGGTTTCGTACAGATCGGCCAGCGAGCCGGCGCAATAGATCAGGCGATCGCCGCGCTGGGCCACGCGATCCGGGTTGGCGCAGATCATCTCCAGCCCCCGTTCGGCGGCCTCGGTCAGGCGTTCGCGATAGTCCTCGGGGGTTTCGACCTCATCGTCATAGGGGCCGGTGACCGAGAGGAAGGCGGCGTCCGATGCGCCCGCGGCGGTGGTCAGGCCGAGACCTTCATACAGCGGGGCGTCGCGGTCGGGACCGATCAGCCAGGCCGGACCGGGCGCGCGCCTGGCCAGTTCGGCGCGGGTGGCGTCGCCGGAGGTGACCACGGCTTTCCAGCTGTCGCGCGGGACGCCGAGCCCGTCCATCTGGGCGATGACGCCGGCGCTGGTGCGGGGCGAGTTGGAGATCAGGATGACGTGGCCGCCCTGCTGGTTGAACCGGGTCAGGGCCTCGCACGCCTCGGGCCAGCTTTCGCGGCCGTTATGGATCACGCCCCAGACGTCGCAGAGCAGGATGTCATAGTCCCCGGCGATGGCGCCGAGACCGGTGAGGGCGTGGGGGAGGCTCATGGGACGGAGATAGCGGTTCGGGGGGGCGGGGTGAAGGGCGGGGAGTAGGGAGTAGGGAGTAGGGAGTAGGGAGTAGGGTGGGCTTGGGGAACCTCGCCAACTCGTCCTTGCTTTCGTCATCCTCCGGCGAGCGCAGCGAGACCGGGGGACCCAGCGGCGCGCGTGAGCGCGAAGCTGTCGCGAGTGCGACTGCCTGACCCTGCTGTGTTTCGCCGCCGTCGCGGCGCCGCTGGGTCCCCCGGTCTGCGCCGCTGCGCGGCTTGCCGGAGGATGACGAAAGCAAAAAGGGGGAGCGGCCATCGCCTTGAAGGGGCGATGGAGAGGTGAACCTGTGCGCGGATGTGGGTTTCGGAGGCTCGTCATCGTCGTCGGAGCCGTTCGCGGAAGGTGCGGCGGCGGTTGGAATCCGGGGCGACGGGCGAGGCCGGGGCTTCGCGGATGATTTTCGCAGCATCGGAAAAATTCGGGTGCGAACAGTGCGGATGGGTTCGGCAAAGGCTGTCGTCGAAGACCCATTTCCCCGCCTTGCCGGCCTCGATGCGGGCGGCGAGGCGAAGAGCGCGCAGGTATTTGACGATCACACGATGGAAAGAGCGGACGCGGCGGGTGTCGCCCTGACGACGGGCGAGCGCCAGCTGCAGCCGGGCGAAGCGATGCTTCTCCCGGAGATCGGCGCACTGGCTGGCGAAGCGGTCGCGGTCCATGCCGGACAGGATCGCATGCCGGTGCGTCAGATTTGGTCGTATGGGGTGGTGGTGACCGCGCCAACCCGACCCCTCCGTCTCTCGGGCTATGCCCTCGAGCCACCTCCCCACTGCGTGGAGAGGTGAGAACCCCTCCGTCTCGTCGGCTGCGCCTCCGAGCCACCTCCCCACCTCCGGTGGAGAGGTGAAGTTCGCCTCACCTCTCCGGCGAAGCCGGGGAGGGGGACCATGCAAGCCGAAGGCGAAGCATGGTGGAGGGGTTGCGGTGAGCGGGTGTCACCCGAACCGGCGGCGCTGTTCGGCGCTGCGCAGGGTGGAGCGGAGGAATTCGGCGGGCGGGTCGGTTTCGGCCAGCACCTGTTCCTTGATGGCGCGCGGCTCGCCGAAGAGGTGGCCCTGGCCCATGCCGACGTCCAGTTCGAGGATATCGACGATCTGGCGCTCGCTCTCGCACTTCTCGGCGATGACCTCGATGCCGTAGCGGCGGGTCAGTTGGGCGAAGTCGGCCGCCTGGATGTCGCGCAGCGACGGGATGGCCGGGCCGTTGTCGAGGTCCAGCAGTTGTTCGATCAGCAGGTCGGCGGCGACCTTGAGGAAGCGGACGTCCGAGCGTTGCAGGTCGGCGAAGTCGAGATCCAGCGTCTGGACCTTGTCGATGGAGAAGCGGAAGCCGAGGTCGGCCAGCTTGGCCATGTTGCGGGCCTCGACCGCGCCGCGGGCGTCGAAGACAGCTTGGCCCAGTTCGAAGATCAGGGCCTGGTTCAGGTCGCGGTTCTCGCTGAGGAAGTCGAGGAACTGCGGGAAGAAGGTCTCGTCGCCCAGGGAGGACAGGGCCACGTTGCAGAAGACGCCGACCTTGCGGTCCTGACGGGCCAGACGGCGGACGATCTGGGCGCAGCGGAACAGCAGCAGGTTGTCGATGGCCGGGACCAGCCCCTCGCCCTCGGCGACCGACAGGTATTCGGCGGGCATCATCACCCGGTCGTCGGCGGCGCGCAGACGGGTGAAGCTTTCGTAGAAGATGGTCCGGCGCTGGGGCAGGGAGACGACCGGCTGCAGATAGAGGTCGACGCGGTTCTCGGCGAGCGCTTCATGGATGGTCTGGAGCAGGACGTTGGACTGCTGCTGGTAGCGGGCCTCGAAGGCGCTGGCGGGCGTCGGGCGGCTCATGCGCTCGTCGATCGAGACGCTCATCTGCTGGATCAGGGTTTCCAGCATGCGGACCTCGCCGGAGAGTTGCTCGGTCGAAGTGAGGGCGCCGGCCTCGATGGCCTGGGCCAGTTCGGTCAGGGCGCCTTGCGTCGACTCCATCGCGTCGGCCAGCAGGCGGTGGGCCTCGCGGACCTGATCAATCTCTTTCTTGAGGGCGGCGCGCTGGGCCCGGCCCACGATCAGGACGTGGGTCGCCAGAAGCAGGCCACCCGCTGCGAGGCCGCCGGCCACGCCCGCGCCGGCGCCGAGGTTCGCGCGCCACAGGAAGGCGCCGACGGTCATCGCCAGGAACAGGTAGCCGAAGAACAAAAAGCCGTTGGTAATGGCGCGCATGGGTTACGGAGTTTCCGCCTTCCCGGATGGAATCGCCCGAGTATCGGGGTATCACGAGGCTACGCATAGGGTCCGGACACGGATTTCTCCCCACGCATTCGAGGTTAACGATGGAATTGTTCGATCTGACCGGCAAGGTCGCGGTGATTACCGGCTCCTCCAAGGGCATCGGCAAGGCGATTGCCGAGCGGATGGCCGAGCACGGCGCCAGGGTGGTGATCTCGTCCCGCAAGGCCGAGCCCTGCGAGGCCGTGGCGAATGCGCTGAATGAGAAGCACGGCGCGGGCACGGCCATCGCCATTCCGGCCAACATCGCCTCCAAGGAAGAGCTGCAGCGGCTGGTCGACGAGACCAACGCCGCCTTCGGCAAGATCGACATCCTGGTCTGCAACGCCGCGTCCAATCCCTATGCCGGGCCGATGGCGGGGATTTCGGACGACCAGTTCCAGAAGATCTTCCACAACAATGTGCTGGCCAACCACTGGCTGACCCAGATGGTCGCGCCGCAGATGCTGGAGCGGAAGGACGGGGCGATCCTGATCATTTCGTCGGTCGGTGGTCTGCGCGGCAACGCCCTGATCGGCGCCTACAACGTGTCCAAGGCGGCGGACATGCAGCTGGTGCGCAATCTGGCCGTTGAATACGGCGCCTCGAACGTGCGGGTGAACTGTATCGCGCCGGGCCTGATCCAGACCGATTTCGCCCGCTATCTGTGGGAGAATGAGGAGGTGCTGAAGGTGACGGTCGAACCGAACCCGATGAAGCGCATCGGCCAGCCGGACGAGATCGCGGGCACGGCCGTCTATCTGTGCTCGAAGGCCGCGGCCTATGTGACCGGCCAGACGCTGGTCGTGGACGGCGGGCTGACGATTGCCTGGTGACGAACGCAAGGTGAGCCTGGGCCAGGATCTGTCCTGGCGGCTGGAGGCGGTGGCCTTCGCCGGCTTCGTGGGCCTGATGCGCCTGCTGGGTGTGGACCGAGCGTCGAACCTCGGCGGCTGGCTGCTGAAGACGCTGGGGCCGCTGACCAGCACCCACAGGACGGTGACGCGCAATCTGCGCATCGCCTTTCCCGAACTGTCCGTGGCCGAGCGCAAGGCGCTGGCGCTGGAGGCGTGGGAGCGGGTCGGCCGGACCTTCGCCGAGACCCCGCTGCTGGACCGGATCACGGTCGAAAGCGGGCGGCTGGAGGTGGTCGGCCTGGAGCGGATGCACGCCATTCGCGACGGCGGACGGCCGGTGGTCTTCGTCTCCGGCCATCTGGCCAATTTCGAGACGATGGCGAGCATGATCCTGTCGTCCGGGGTGCCGTGCCAGATCACCTACCGCGCCGCGAACAATCCCTATGTGGACGCCCAGATCCGCGACACCCGCGCCCGCTACGGCGTGAAGCTGTTCGCGCCCAAGGGGGGAGATGGCGCGCGGGAGCTTCTGCACGGGCTGGAGCGCGGCGAGTCCGTCGCCCTGCTGAACGACCAGAAATTCTCGGAAGGTCCGGAAGTGACCTTCTTCGGCCAGCCGGTTAACGCGGCGCCGGGGCCGTCGCGGCTGGCGCTGCGGTTCGGGACGGTGCTGCAGCCGATCTCGGTGGTGCGGCTGCCGGGCGTGCGGTTCCGGGTGACGGCGCATGAGCCGATCGAGGTGACCGCGACCGGCGACCGGCAGGCGGACATCGCGCGCGGCGTTCAGGCCATCACCACCTTTGTCGAGGATCGGGTGCGAGAGGTTCCGGCGGACTGGTTCTGGGTGCACAAGCGCTGGCCCCAGTCGGTCTATGACGCCCTGCCGCCGGAAGAGTGACGGCGGGCCCCGATCGGGTCAGATGTCGCGCGAATTGTCCTGCGCCCGCCGCCAGGGGCCGTTGTAGGCGCCGGACTGGACCCGGCGGCGGTCGGGGCCGAAATAGCCGTCGGTCTTCACATAGGGACGCGGCTTGAAGATCACGGCCTGGATGCGGTCGAGGATGGCCTTGGCCGTGATCGGCTTGACCACGAACTCGGTGACGCCGGCGTCGCGCGCCTCGTAGACACGGCTCTTTTCCGAATGTCCGGTCATCATGATGATCGGCAAATAGGGATTGGCGCTGTCCGGGCTGTTGCGGACCAGACGGGTGAACTCGACGCCGTCCAGCGGGAACATGTTGAAGTCCACGATGACCAGATCGACCGGATGCTCGCGCAGGATTTCCAGCGCCGCCGCGCCGTCGGTCGCCTCGCGCACCTTGCGGATGCCGGCGGACTGCAGAACGGCGGAGGTGATCGCCCTCATATGCTGGTTGTCGTCAACCAGAAGAACCTGAAGAGAGGCGAGGGAGGACATGCGGACGCGGCTTGAACGGTGACGGTGAAGCCGTCGGACTACTCAGGTCTAGGGATGGATTCGGTTCGCGTCCATCGGCGAACGGCGTTTCAACTTTAGCGTAAACGGCCAAGCTTGCTCAGGATTTGACCAGCAGGGAGGGATCGATGTTGCGGTCCCGCCATTTGCCGCGCCAGCACAGGTGCGGGCCGGTGGCGCGGCCGGTCATGCCGACCCGGCCGATCAGGTCGCCGCGCATGACATCCTGTCCCTGACGGACCTCGATGCGGGACTGGTGCAGATAGGCGGTGATCAGCCCCTGGCCGTGGTCGATCAGGACCAGACCGCCCTCGAAATGCATGCCGGAGCGGGCGAGGGTGACGCGACCGGGGGCGGGGGCGCGGATGGCCGAGCCCTGCGGCGCCGCCAGATCAATGCCGTAGTGGGGGCGGGCGGGCGTGCCGTTCAGCACCCGCTGCGAGCCCCAGCGGCTGGTGACGCGATACGTCTCCAGCGGCCAGACGAAGCCGTCCCGGAAACCGTCGGCGTCGATGCGGCTGGCGAAGGCCTCGGTCTTGATCGCCACCTCTTCCTGGATCCGGGCCAGAAGGGCGGGATCGGTGGGGGCGACCGTCGAGGGCGGCAGGCCGTTGACGCGGGTGGACGGGAAGCGTCCGGGCGCGATGTCGAGGGTGCGCGAGGCGGCGCGGCCCTGCAGCCGGGCCTCGATCTGGACGCTGCCGGGCGCCTCACGGTCGAAGCCGACGATGAACCAGCCGTCGGCCGAGGCGGCGGACAGGGCCTCGCCGTCGACGAAGATCAGGGCGCGGGGCCAGGTGCGGCCGATGGCGTGACCGCCCTGGACGAAGCGGCCGGTGAGCTCGAGGTCGG
This sequence comes from Brevundimonas sp. GCM10030266, assembly GCF_042666595.1. Taxonomy (NCBI): domain Bacteria; kingdom Pseudomonadati; phylum Pseudomonadota; class Alphaproteobacteria; order Caulobacterales; family Caulobacteraceae; genus Brevundimonas; species Brevundimonas sp. GCM10030266. Next base: position 304,579 of record NZ_JBHTCY010000002.1, on the reverse strand, counting down.
TGGTCTGCGACCGGGCCTGTCCGGCGGCGAGCAGGGCGGCGCTTCCGGCCAGAAGGCCGCGTCGGTCGAGCATCAGGGCTGCTGGCCCAGACGCTGGAAGGCCTCGGCGGGCCCGGCATAGGGCTCCTGCAGGCTGGCCGACCAGTAGCGCAGGGTCTCCAGCGGAATGGTCTTGCCCGAGACGGCGCAGGTCACGAACCGGCCCGGCTTGAGCACGGCGAACTCGCCGTCGCCGTAGTGGAGGGTGGCCTGCGGATTGGCGGTCTGGTCCATGCGCCAAGCCTAACGTGGGCGGTGGTCAGGCGCCAAGGCGGAATTCCGTCTCCCCGAGGGAGAGGCGCGCGCCTAGAACAGATCACCCTGTCCCGGCGGGGCCGGCCTGGGTTTCGGGGCGGGGCGCGGCTTTGGGGCGGGGATCGGCTCGCCTCCCGCTCCGCCGTCGATGCGCGCGCCCTTCGCGCCGTCGGCGAAGACCAGCCTGACCGCCTGCCCGTCGTGCAGGCCCGAGGCGGAGGCGATCATGGCGCCATGCTCGTCCTCGACGCGGGCGAAGCCGGGCTTGGGCCGTTTCGGGTCGAGGCTGGTCAGGGCGCGGGACAGGGCGGCGAGGCGGGTCTGGTCGCGGTCCAGACGACGGCGGATGGCGGGCTCGAAGCGTTCGGACACGGCGACCATCCGGTCGTGACGACGCTCGATGGCACGGTTCAGCAGGCCGTCGGACAGCCGGGCCGAGACGGCGGCGTACTGGCGCTCGTGGACGGCGACATTGCGGTGCAGGGCCGAGCCCAGCTTGCTGCCGGCGAGGTCGAGGCGCTGCTGGGGCAGGGCCAGCAGGTCCTCGGGCCGGGCGGGCAGGCCGCGGGCGGCGGCGCGCAGGCGGGTGCGGCGGTCCTCGAGCAGACGGCCCCCGGCGCGGACCAGCCGGCGCTCGAAATCGGCGACGGCGTACTGCAGGTCGGCCAGGACCGGGGTGGCGATCTCGGCGGCGCCGGTGGGGGTGGGGGCGCGGCGGTCCGAGACGAAATCGATCAGGGTGGTGTCGGTCTCGTGCCCGACCGCCGAGATGATCGGGATGGAGGCGGCCGCGACGGTGCGGGCCAGAGTCTCGTCATTGAAGCACCACAGATCCTCGACCGAGCCGCCGCCGCGCGCGACGATCAGCAGGTCGGGGCGGGGGACGGGGCTGTCGGCGGTCAGGGCGTCGAAGCCGCGGATGGCGTTGGCGACCTGCCCGGCGGCGGCGTCGCCCTGCACCACGACCGGCCAGACGATGACCCGGCAGGGCCAGCGCTCGGCGATGCGGTGCAGGATGTCGCGGATGACCGCGCCAGTCGGGCTGGTGATCACGCCGATGGTGGTCGGGAAGGTCGGGATGGGCTTCTTGCGCGACCCCTCGAACAGGCCCTCGCCCGCCAGCTTCGTCTTCAGCCGCTCCAGCTGGGCCAGAAGGGCGCCGGCGCCGGCGGCCTCCATGCTCTCGATGACGATCTGATAGGAGGAGCGGGCCGGGTAGGAGGTGATCTTGCCGGTGACGATGACCTCGAGCCCCGACTCGGGGCGAACGCCGAGACCGCGCACCACGCCCTTCCAGACCACACCGTCGATGGCCGACTTGTCGTCCTTGAGGGTCAGATAGACGTGGCCCGAGGCGTGGTGATTCACCTTCGAGATCTCGCCGCGCAGGCGGACATGGCCGAAGCGATCCTCGAGCGTGCGCTTCAGGGCGAAGGACAGCTCGGAGATCGACAGCGGCGGATTGTTGTCGCGCGGCGCGGGCGGTTCGTCCGCCGGGCCCTCGAAGACGTAGTCATCGCTCATGGCCGGACCCTAGCGGGAGGAGGGGGACGGGGGAACTCAGAACCGCTTGGTCAGGCCGACGGTGATGATGCGGCCGCGCGGATCGGCGACGACCGGATCATAGCCGAGGGCGAACTGGGCCAGCGGCGGATCGGAATCCCCGAGGTTCACCACGCCGACCGACAGGTCCAGCGACGGGGTGACGGCGCGGACATATTGCAGGTCCACGGTGGTCCAGCTGTCGATGGTTGCGTCGGTGATGCCGCTGCGGTCATTGCGGTAGCCGCTGGTGTAGTGGGCCAGAAGGGTGACGGTGTCGGTCGGACCGCTCCAGCCCAGCGCGATCTCGCCGCGATCCTGCGGCAGGGAGCGGGCGATGGTGTTCTGGTTGGTCGAGCCGAGGCCCGAGGTCGCGGCGGCGCCGGGCGTCAGGCGGATGTCGTACTTGTCGACGTACGTCCAGGTCGCGGCGGCGGAGAGGACGCCGCCGAACAGGTCGCGGTCGTAGCGGGCGGACAGGTCCAGCCCCTGCGTCTCGATGGACGAGGCGTTGACGAAGCGCAGGTCGACGAAGGTCAGGGCGCCGTTGCCCGCGCGGGTGACGCGCTGCTGGGCGTCGGTGCCGGTCAGGCCGGCCAGATCGTCGGCGGCGGCGCGGTCGATGAGGGTCTGGGCCGACTCCTTCACGATCAGGTCGGTGTAGTCGATCCGCCAGGCGTCGAGGCCGAGGCGCAGGCCGGGCAGGGGCGTCCAGATCGCGCCGAGGGTCAGGGCCTCGGACTTTTCGGGCTTCAGGTCGGGATCGCCGGTGGTCAGGGTGTTGACGAAGACGAAGGCGCCCCGGTCGAAGACCGAGGGCTGCGACGCCTGTGCGCCCGACAGGGTGAAGACGGACGGGGCGCGGAAGCCCTGGCCCCATGACGCGCGCAGGGTCAGCGTATCGGTGGCGTCCCAGCGGACCGCGACCCGCGGGCTGAGGGCGTCGGCGCCGCCGTCATAGACCTCCTCGCGCAGGGCCAGCTGGGCCTCGATGCGGTCGCCGAGGTGCAGGCGGGCCTCGGCGAAGGCGGCGAACACCTCCTGATCGCCGTCGAAGTCGGGCGAATAGCCGGCGGTGAGCAGGTCGCCTGCATTGACCAGATCGCTCCAGTCATGGCGCAGGCTGCTGCGGCGGTACTGGGCGCCGAAGGCCAGGTCGAGGCGGCCGCCGTCCCATGCGAAGGCGCGGCCATCGGTCTGGAGATCGACGGTGGTCAGGGTGGCGGCGCCGCGCAGGCCGGTGGAGCCGGTCAGGCTGGCGATCAGCTCGGGGCTGTTGGCCGTGCCGGTGCCGAGGAAGGCGCTGCCGAAGGGGTTGAACCACTGGCAGGGGCCGACGCCGGGCGTTCCGGTCGCCGGATTGCAGCCCGCGCCGCCCAGACCGTTGAGAGCGTTCTGCAGGGCCGTGCCGATGCTGTCCGGCTTGTCATAGGCGATGTGCTGACGGCTGGAGGTCGCCGAAACGTCCCAGTCCCAGCCGTTGGCGAACTGGCCGGAGACGCCGCCCGACAGGCGCCAGGTCTCATAGTTGAAGACGGCCTCGGAGGCGCCGGCCTCGGCGCCGAGGGCGCGGCCGCGGAAGAGGACCGCTTCGCCGAACGGATTGTCCGGGTGGTTGGCCGGCACGGTCAGGGCGCGGGCGAGGATGGGCAGGGACGGGCTCTGCCGGGCGATGGTCTCGGTTCCCGACCATGCGGCCTGCAGCCGGAGCTCGACGGAACCGACGGGACGACGCCAGTCGGCGAACAGCTGGGTGCGGGTCTCTTCCGGCGCGAGGTCGAAGAAGTCCGAATAGTCGAGACGGCAGAAGGCGTCGGTCGGGCTGTTGCGGAAGGCGCTGGTGAAGGCCGGGTTGGCGCAGTCCGGGTCCGGGGCGTAGCCGTTGGTGCTCGGGCGGAAGTAGGAGCCGGGCTGACCGTAACTGGTCACGGCGGTCCAGCCCGCACGGCCGTAGGTCTCCGCCTGGGTGAAGTCGCGTTCGTCCGAGCCGAGGGCGGAACGGTGGGCGTAGGATCCGGCCAGCGTCAGGTCGCCGCCCAGAACGGTGGTCCCGCCGATGGCCTCGATCAGGCTGTCCTCGGCGCCGTCCATGATCCCGTAGCGGGCGCGCATCTCGGGGCGATCCACGCCCGAGCGGGTGACGAAGTTGACCACCCCGGCCACGGCGTCCGAGCCGTAGACCGCCGAGGCGCCGTCCTTGAAGGCCTCCACCCGCTCCAGCGCGATCAGGGGCACGAGGCTGTTGATGTCGACATAGGCCGAGCCGTCGGTGGCGACCGCGGCGCTGGAGGTCCAGCGCAGGCCGTCGACGAGCACGAGGGTTGAGCCGAGGCCGAGGTTGCGCAGGTTGAACTGGGCCGTGCCCGAGCTCTGGGGCTGGTTCAGCTGATCGACCTGCGCCTCGGAGCCCGAGTTGGCGGTGAAGAGCTGCAGCATGCGCGCCGGGTCGGTGACGGCGGCAGCCTCGAGATCAGTGCGGTCGATGACCTCGACGGGGGCCAGCCGGTGGGCGCCCGACAGGCGCGAGCCGGTGACGACGACCTCATCCAGGGCGGCGGCCTGCGGCGCGGTCTGGGCCTGAGCGGGGGCGGCGAAGGCGCACAGGGCGGCTCCGGCGAGAAGGGCGAGACGACGATCGGTACGGGGGGAATCGAACATGGTCGGGCGGTTTAGGCCCCATTGTTGGACAGCGACAGGGTGAAGCTTGGCCGGATGTGATGGGGAACGGCGTTCAGGTGTGGGTCGTTTTCAGACCATGGCCGCTGACCCGCCCGACACCGACCCCGCCGATCAGGATCCCCGCGAGCGCGGACTGCGCCGCCGGACCGGTTCGCCCGAAACCAGCCTGTGGCTGGTGATCGGCGGCATCGTGATGCTGGCGGTGGTCGCCTACGCCGTGTTCGCCCTGATCTGATCGAGGAGCTTCCCATGATCCGCACCGCCCTTCTGAGCGCCGCCGCCGTCAGCCTTCTGGCCGTCGCCGCCTGTTCCGACACGACCGATGACGTGGTGCAGGCGCCCGCGCCGGGCGCCGCGCCTGCGCCGGTGACCGAAGCCCAGGCCGAGACCGCGCAGGCGACCGCCGCGCTCGCCTTCGGCATGACCCGTCAGGAACTGGAGGACGCCGATCTGGTGTCGGCCAACTATACGGACCTGGGTGATATCGACACCCTGGTGCTCGATCCGAACGGCGCGCTGACCCATGTCGTCGTCGAGCTGGAGGGGCCGGGCGACCGAAAGGTGGCCCTGCCGATCGATCAGGTGCGCGGCATCGCCCATGACGACGGAAAGTTCATGGATGTGACGACGGATCTGGGGGCGCAGCAGCTGGCGGCGATGCCGGAATGGACGCCCACGCCGGCGCGTTGACACCGTTTAACCCTGCTGACGACTTGACCGCCTTCGCAGGTGCGGTAGTTCGCATGGCATGAATATCCTGCTGGTTGGATCGGGTGGGCGCGAGCACGCCCTGGCGTGGAAGATCGCGCAGTCGTCGCTTGTGAAGCGTCTCGTCATCGCGCCGGGCAATCCGGGCATGGAGAAGCTGGGCGAACTGGTCGCCGTGAAGGCCACCGACGCCGAGCAACTGGCGGCGCTGGCGCGCGAGATCAAGGCTGATCTGGTGGTGGTCGGTCCCGAGAGCGCGCTGGAGCAGGGGCTGGCCGACCGGCTGGCCGCCGCGGGGATTCCCTGCTTCGGCCCGACGGCCAAGGCGGCGCAGCTGGAAACCTCCAAGGCCTTCTCCAAGGCCTTCATGGAGCGGCACGAGATTCCGACGGCCGGTTTCGGGGTCTATGAGCGACTGCACGAGGCGCGGCAGGCTCTGACGGTGTTCAAGCCGCCGTACGTCATCAAGGCCGACGGTCTGGCCGCCGGCAAGGGCGTGGCCATCTCGCCCACCAAGCGCGAGGCCGAGAACGAGATTGAATGGATGCTGGGCGGCCGCTTCGGCCAGGCCGGCGCCCGGGTGGTCATCGAGGAGTTCATGGACGGCGAGGAAGGCTCGCTGTTCGCCCTGTCCGACGGGCGCAACTACGTCCTGCTGGGCGGCGCCCAGGACCACAAGCGCGCCTATGACGGTGATCTGGGCCCGAACACCGGCGGCATGGGTAGCTATTCGCCGGCGCCGGTCTTTACCCCGGAGCTGGTCAAGGCGGCAGAGCACAAGGTGGTCAAGCCGGTGATCGAGGGGATGGCCGCCGAGGGCATGCCCTATCGCGGCGTGCTGTACGCCGGTCTGATGGCGACCGAGGACGGCCCGAAGGTGGTCGAGTTCAACGCCCGCTTCGGCGATCCGGAGTGCCAGGTGCTGATGATGCGGCTGGGCGGCGATATCGTGCCGATGCTGCTGGCCTGCGCGCGCGGCGACCTGAGCCGGGCGACCCTGCCGGAGTTCCTGTCCGAGACGGTGATCTGCGTGGTCATGGCGGCGCAGGGCTATCCCGACAGCCCGGTCGAGGGCTCGATCATCCGCGGCGCCGAGCAGGATTTCGGGCCGAATGTGCAGGTCTTCCACGCCGGCACCAAGCGTCGCGATGACGGGCAGCTGGTCGCCGCCGGCGGCCGGGTGCTGAACGTCTGCGCCCGGGGCGCGGACATCGCCGAGGCCCGCGAGCGCGCCTATGCCGCGATCCGCAAGATCGACTGGCCGGGCGGCTTCTACCGCACCGACATCGCCTGGCGGGCGCTGGATCGCGGGTAGCCGCGGACTTCGGGCTACTCGTACAGGTTGAGGGCGGGTGCAGCCGTCGGTCCGGTGTGTTAACCTGTCGGCATGGATGAGGCCGACAAACACTTCGCTGAAGAGCCGGTAGCCTTTGACGCCGAGGACGCGTCGGTGCCGGATGCGCGTGAACAGCAGGCCTTGGCGGATATCGCGGCCGGACGTTTCATTAGCAATGACGCGATGGTCCGCTGGCTCCGGACTTGGGGCGATGAAACGCCCTCGCCGCCGCCTGAATGCGGCGAGTAATCTGGTCACCGGGCGCTCGATCAGAGCTCCTCGCAATTCGCGACTATGTGCGAGCCTTCAATGTGTCTGCGGCACAGAAGCTGGCCGGGCGGCTGATTGAAGCCGCGGGCGATCTGACCGAGCACCCTGATCGCGGACGCTTTGTCCGAGAGGGTGTGCGAGAGCTTGTGACGGTTCGACCGTACGTCATCCGTTACGAGATCGCCGGCGAGGAAGTTCACATCCTCACGATCCGCCACTCCGCTCAACAGACGGAATGAGAGCCAGCCTCCCGCATCACGAGAGTGCTTCTCGAGCGTAACTATACGGGGTTATGCCTAATCGCTGATTAGTCAGGTTTTCAGGGAACGATGGGATGTGGAGGGGTTCGCTCCTCACACGGATCACCCATGAAGACCCTGACGATCGGAAAACGCATCAGCCTTCTGACCCTGCTGGCGGTCGCGGGGCTATTGATCGTGCTGGGCCTGGCCCTGATGGAGCTGAACTCCGCCCTGCGGACGCAGATCGCCGATCGCACGCAGAAGACGGTCGAGGTCGCGCATAGCGTGGTGGCCCATTTCCACGCGCAGCAGGTGGCCGGTCTGATGACCGAAACCCACGCCAAGGAGGCCGCGAAGGCGACGCTTAAGGATCTGCGCTACGCCGGGACGGACTATTTCTGGATCAATGACATGCATCCCAACATGGTGATGCACCCGACCAATCCGAAGCTGGACGGCACCGACATCACCGAGAACACCGACGCCGACGGCGTGAAGATGTTCCAGAAGATGGTCGAGGTGGTCCGCGCCGACGGCGAGGGCTTCGTCTCCTATCAGTGGAACAAGCCGAACGAGGAACAGGCGTCGCCGAAAATCTCGTTCGTGAAGGGGTTCGCGCCCTGGGGCTGGGTGATCGGGTCGGGCGTCTACACCGATGAGATCGCCGCCCTGGTGGGCAAGACGGCGCTGGCGCTGGGCCTGATGGCGCTGGTCGTGGTGCTGGCCATGGCCGTGGGCGGCGTTCTGATCGGACGGTCGGTGTCGCGGCCGGTGGTGGCCCTGTCGAGCCGCATGCGCTCGCTGGCGGCGGGCGACAAGACGTCGGCCATTCCCGGCCTGCAACGCGGCGACGAGGTCGGTCAGATGGCCGCCGCGCTGGAAACCTTCCGCGACGCCGCGATCACCGCTGAACGTCTGGAGGCCGAGGCGGTCTCCAGCCGCAGCGCCACGGAGACCGAGCGCGCCCGCAACCAGCAGATGACCGAAGCCGCCGCCCAGGAGCAGGCGGTGGTGGTGGCGGCGCTGGGCGAAGGGCTGGACCACCTGATGCGCGGGGACCTGACCTACAGCCTGACCCAGCCCTTCCCGCCGCACTACGCCAAGCTGCAGAACGACTTCAATGCGGCCATCGCCCAGTTGAAGACGGCGATGTCGGTGGTGGTGACCAATGTCTCGGCCATCCGTTCGGGCTCGGGCGAGATCAGCCACGCCGCTGACGACCTGTCGCGCCGGACCGAGCAGCAGGCCGCCTCGCTGGAAGAGACCGCCGCCGCGCTGGACGAAATCACCGCCACCGTGAACCGCACCGCCGCCGGGGCGCGCCAGGCCTCGCAGACCGTGCAGGCCGCCAAGGGCGACGCCGAAACCAGCGGGGACATCGTGCGCGACGCCGTCGGCGCCATGAGCGCGATCGAGAAGTCGTCGCAGGAGATCAGCCAGATCGTCGGCGTCATCGACGAGATCGCCTTCCAGACCAACCTGCTGGCCCTGAACGCGGGCGTTGAGGCGGCGCGGGCCGGGGACTCCGGTCGCGGCTTCGCGGTGGTCGCCTCGGAAGTGCGGGCCCTGGCCCAGCGCTCGGCCGACGCCGCCAAGGAGATCAAGACGCTGATCTCGGCCTCGACCCAGCAGGTGAACGCGGGCGTCAATCTGGTCGGTCAGACCGGCGAGGCCCTGCAGCGGATCGTCAGCCGCGTGGCCGAGATCGACGGGCTGGTGTCCGAGATCGCCGCCTCGGCGCAGGAGCAGGCGACGGGGCTGCAGCAGGTGAACACCGCCGTGAACCAGATGGATCAGGTGACCCAGCAGAACGCCGCCATGGTCGAGGAATCGACCGCCGCCAGCCACTCGCTGTCGCAGGAGGCCGAGGTGCTGGCCGGTTCGGTGTCCCGCTTCCGCATCGGCGATGCGCCGCAGGCGGCCGCGGCTCCGACGCCCCGTCCCGCCGCGCGACATGCGTCCGTGCCCCAGATGCGGACGGTCGGCCAGGGCGGCGCGGCGCTGAAGTCGCATCCGGCCGAGGACGGCTGGGAGGAGTTCTGAGGCCTGGGCTCAGGCTGAAGGGAAATCAGGGCCGGGTCGGACGATGTCCGGCCCGGCCTTTCTGATTCAGGCCCAGGCGAAGAGAAGGCGGCCTTCGCCCATGCGCTCGCGCAGGCGCGGCAGGTCGGTGTGGGCGACCGAGAAGCAGCCGTAGCTGCGCCCCAGCTTGCCCTCGCGGGCCAGGAAGGCCGGATCGGCGTAGTCGGCGCCGTGGATGATGATGGCGCGCTCGCGGGCGTTGTTGTTGGTGTACTCCAGCCCGTCCAGCAGGACGTTCGGGCCCTGCTGCGAACCCCAGCTGGCGCCGGCGGTGGCGAAGGCGCCGACCGAGGACTTGTAGCTGTCCGGGGTGTTGGAGAAGGTCCTGGCATAGCCGGAGTGATCCGGATCCGACCCGCGCCCGTGGCAGGTGCGCATCAGGGTGATCTCGCCGCCCGCCAGATCGACCTCGTACAGGCGCTCGTCACCCGAGAATTTGGTGAAGTCGACCAGATACATGCGATCGCGCTGGGTGATCTTGTGGCCGTGGATGTCCATGGCGGCGAGGGCGCGTTCCATGAGTTCGGGACGAACCTGACCGCGCGGGTCGAGCAGACGGGTCGAGTTCAGCCGGGCGGTGATGGCCTCGGGCTCGGCGGCGGCGACCACGATCTGAGGCGTCGGAACCGGGGTGGCTTGCGCGGTGGTCACCGGGGCCAGGGCGGTCGGGCGGGTGGCCGCCGCGGAGGCGCAACCCGACAGAAGCGCCGCGCCGCCCAGAATGAATCCACGTCTTGCAAGCCGCATGCGACGCCCCTCGCACGTTTCACAGGAAGTGACGGGTTGTTTCAAAACGGGCGGACGCTGGCAACCTGAGCCTTGGCTCCGGGCCGTGGACAGGTACAGTGAAGCGGGGACAGAGGGAGATTTTCGTGAAAAGCCTCACAGCAATGATGGCGGCTTTGGCCGCGTGCATGGCGACAAGCGTCGCGGCGCAAACGCCCGCGAGCCCGTCCGTTTCGCCCGAGGCGGGAACGACGTTCGTCCAAGTGGGGCGACTTCTGGCCGACCCGGCGACCGGCGTTGTGCAGCGCGATAAAACTCTCGTGATCAGAGGGAACCAGGTCGTCGAAATCCGCGACGGCTTCGTCGGCGAGGGCCGGATCGTCGATCTGAGGGGCGCCTTCGTGCTGCCCGGACTGATCGACAGCCATGTCCACCTGACCGGCGAACAGAACCCCAACTCCCGGCTGGAAGGGGTGACGCAATCCAATGCGGACCAAGCCTTCGTCGGCGCGCGCTTCGCGCTGCGGACGCTGGAGGCGGGCTTCACCACGGTGGCCGATCTGGGCGCGACGAACGAGTCGATCTTCGCCCTGCGCGACGCGGTGCGGCGCGGCGACGTGCCCGGCCCGCGCATCATCGCCTCGGGCGAGGCGGTCTCGATCCACGGCGGCCATGGCGACGTGAACGGCTATCGCGACGACATCATGCATATGTTCACCGGCGAGAGCATCTGCTCGGGCCCGGAGGACTGCATGCGCGCGGTGCGGCTGCAGGTGCGGGCGGGCGCGGACATCATCAAGATCACGGCCACCGGCGGGGTGCTGTCGAACACGGCGGCGGGGCTGGGCCAGCAGTTCTCGGACGAGGAACTGGCCGCCATCATCGACGCCGCCCACCGGATGGGCCGGCAGGTCACCGCCCACGCCCACGGCGGCGACGGGATCAACAGCTTCCTGCGGGCCGGCGGCGACTCGATCGAGCACGGCACCTATCTGGACGCCGAGTCGATCCGGCTGATGCGGCGCGACGGGGTTTATCTGGTGCCGACCCTGATGGCGGGAGATTTCGTGGCCCGCATCGCCTCGGGCCCCGACAACTTCTTCACGCCCGCCCAGACGACCAAGGCCCTGCAGGCCGGGCCGCTGATGCTGGACATGGCGCGCCGGGCGCATGAGGGCGGGGTTCGCATCGCCTTCGGCACCGACAGCGGCGTCTCGGCCCATGGCGACAATGCGGGCGAGTTCGTCCTGCTGGTGCGGGCGGGGCTGACCCCGCTAGAGGCGATCCAGACCGCGACGGTCAATGCGGCGGCGCACCTGCGCATCTCCGATCAGGCCGGAAAGATCGCGGTCGGCATGCCGGCCGACCTGATCGCGGTGGACGGCGATCCGCTGACGGACGTGGCCGAATTGCTGGACGTCGACTTCGTGATGAAGGGCGGGGTGGTTTACCGCGACGCGCAGTAGGGGCCTCTATTCCCCGGATGCGGGGCTGGGCCGGCCCGGTGCGCGCGGGGCGGCCGGGGGCGGGGCGTCGGCCTGTTCCCCGGTGGGCGCCGGCGCGCGAATGTCGAGCAAGGCCTGCCGCATCGAGGTGACCTCGAACGCCAGGATGACGGTGAGCCTGGAGGTCTCCGGATCGATAAGGCGGACGGCGTTGATGGAGCCAACGAACGGATCCCCGCGACCGGAGGCGAGATACTCGATCTGGGCCGCCTCGTCGTTCATGATCCGGTCCGCCAACGCGCGGTTCAGGAAGCCGGCGTCAGCCTCGGGATAGGGGACGATCTCCAGCCCCTGCGCCCGGAGCCAGGCCAGATAGCGATCCGCCACCTCGCGGGCGTCCGGTTCGTTCGCCTCGAAACAGAAGACCTGAACATTATCTCTAGGCGAGTTGCAGGGCGTGAACGGTGTCGCGCCTTCCAGAACAGGAATGCGGAAGTCCTCCGGTTCCCCGGAACCGGTCATGAGAGCGAGGGAGAGGGCGAGCGCGGTCAGCATGGGCGAGCCTCCGGAAACGGGGTTGTCCTAGCGGTGTTCGAGCAGACGCGCGAATCCCGCTTCATCCTCGAACGTCGCCTTCACGGGCCAGCTGACTACCTTCGCGCGCCAGTCGGGCGGCAGGCGGGACCAGTCCTTTTCGGTGGTGACGAGCGTGGCGCCGAAGATCTCCGCGCGCTCGGCGAGGAAGCGCAGGTCTTCCTCCTTGAAGGCGGCGTGGTCGGGGAAGGGGGCGAAGTCGGCCAGTTCGCCGCCGGCGGCCTTGAGCGAGCGCTCGACCTTCCACGGCTTGGCGATGCCCGCGAAGCCGACCAGCGGGCCGGACGGCGGCGGGCCGGCGGGCTCCAGCCGGGCGATGAAGACGGGCAGGGCGCCGAAGGTCTCCAGCAACTCCTCGTCCGGCTCGGCGAGGTCCGAGGGCATCAGGATGACCACGGCGTCGGCGCGGGCCAGACCGGCCTTCAGGGGTTCGCGCATCGGGCCGGAGGGGAAGACCGAACCGTCGCCGAAGGGCCATTCGTCATCGCGGGTCTCGCCGTCCACGACGATCAGGCTGAGGGTCTTCTTCAGCGCCGGGTTCTGATGGCCGTCGTCCAGCACCAGCGCTTGCGCGCCATCAGCCGCCGCAGCCTTCGCCCCGGCGACGCGGTCGCGGGAAATCCACGCCGGACTGTCCAGCGCCAGCATCAGGGGCTCGTCGCCGACATCGACGGCGGTGTGGGTTTCGAGGTCGACGCGGACGGGGCCTTCCAGCTTGCCGCCATAGCCGCGCGACAGGGCCTGGGCGTCGACGCCGGACTGGCGCAGCAGGCGCAAAACCTCGCGGGCGATGGGCGTCTTGCCCGAGCCGCCGACGGTCAGATTGCCGATGGAAATGACCGGCACGCCCGGATCGACGGGTGTCGCGCGGGCGATGCGGCTGGCGGTCACGGCCGCCCAGATCCACGACACGGGCTTGAGCAGCATCCGCGTCATGGCCGCCGACTTGCGGTCGCGCAGATACCACCATTTGGGCGTGCTGAGGCTCATCGGCGCGTCCGGGCGGGCGGCGGAGGCAGAAGGGGCTGGAGGCTGTCGATCAGCCGCTCCAGACCCGAACCGGCCTCGGCGGCGGCGCGGCGGCCGCGATCGCCCATGGCCTTGGCGGCCTTGTCGTCAGCCAGCAGAGGCACGAGCACGCCGGGCAGGTCCCACGGGGCGGCGACGATCCGCAGCCCGCCAGCCTCGACCAGCGCCTCGGTGACGGCGGCCCAGTTGGTCATGTCAGGGCCGGTGACGGCGGGCTTGCCCAGTCGCGCGGGCTCCAGCGGGTTGTGGCCGCCGACCGGGGGCTTCTCCAGAGCGGCGGAGAAGCTGCCGCCCATGACGACGACATCGGCGAGGCGCAGGAACAGGCCCATCTCGCCGAGGGTGTCGGCCACATAGAGGTCGGTGTCGCCGTCCGGCTGGCGGCCCTGAGACCGCAGGGCGAAGCGGTAGCCGTCGCGGGTCAGGGCGGTGGCGATGGCGGCGCTGCGTTCCGGGTGACGCGGGATCAGGATCAGGCACAGCCGGTCGGTCAGCTTGTCCAGCGCGCGGACGATGGCGATCTCCTCGCCGTCGTGGGTGCTGGCGGCCACGACCACGGGCCGGTCGCCGATGGCGGCGCTGAGTTTGGTGAAGGCCGCGCCGTCATGGGGCGGGGCGTCGCCCGCCAGCTTGAGGTTCACATGGCCGTCGATGCGGGCGCCGAGGCTTTCCAGCCGGTCGGCGGACACGCCGTCCTGCGGCAGGACCACGTCAAAGGCCGACAGGATCTTGCGCGCCGCGCCGGGGAAGCGGCGCCAGCCGGCGACGGTCTTTTCGGTGATGCGGGCGCTGGCCAGCACCAGTTTCACGCCCCGGCGATGCGACTCCAGGATCAGGTTCGGCCAGAGCTCGCTCTCGACGAAGACGCCGACGACGGGCTTCCACTTCGTCAGGAAGGCGTCCACGGCGCCGGGCGTATCGACCGGGGCGAACTGATGGATCACGCCCTGGGGCAGGCGCCGGGCCAGCAGATTGGCGGACGTCAGCGTGCCGGAGGTGACGAGGATGTTCAGGTCGGGGCGCGTGGCGCGCAGCCGCTCGACCACGGGCAGCAGGGACAGGGTCTCGCCGACGCTGACGCCGTGCAGCCAGACGATCTCGCCATCCGGGCGGGGCGTGCGGGTGATCCCGAGGCGCTCGTCGACGCGGATTGGGTCTTCCTTGCCCTTCTTGGCGCGGGCGTCCAGCAGGCGCGGAGCCAGCGGCTCCAGCGCCCTGGTCAGGAGCCGGTAGAGGATGAGGGCGGGGCTCAAGGTCAGACCCGCTTCAGGCCGGTGATGGCGTCGGCCTCGGCCTCGACCGCGTTCAGCCGTTCGGTCCAGGCGGCGGCGACGTCGGCCATGTCAGAACCTTCGGGATAGTCGGCCACGTCCCAGACGACGGCGCCCTTGCCGAAGGGCAGGGGCAGGACGGCCTTGTCCCAGCTGTTCAGGCGGATGGCCGGATTGCAGCTGAGGCCGATGAACAGGGCCGGGGCGCCGGAAATCTTCGCCAGCATGGGCAGGCCCTCGGCCATGTGCCGGGCGGGGCCGCGCGGGCCGTCGGGGGTGATGGCCAGGCCGCCGACCTTGAGCTGCTTCAGCCCGTCGCGCAGGGCCTGCGTCCCGCCCTTGGCCGCCTTGGCCTTGTCCTTGTTGGCGGAGGAGCCGCGCACGGCGGGGAAACCCTGCCGGGCCACGGCCTTGGCGATGAACTCGCCGTCCGCGCTGAGCGAGATCAGGGCCTTGGCGGGGGTGGCGCGGTCCAGCGGCCAGCAGGCGGGTGACAGGCCGATGCGCGAATGCCAGAAGACGGCCAACACGCCGCCGCCCTGTTTCCAGACCGCCTCGGCCACGCCTTCGTTCTGATGTGTCCAGCGAATGGTGGCGAAACAGAAGCGCATCCACTGGGCGAGCACCCAGGCGAGGGTGTTCTGGATGACCGGATTGCGGAGGGGCCTCACGACACCACCTCCACCGAATCTCCGTCCAGCGACTGCTGCTTCGCCAGACGGGCGTAGAGGCCGCCCTTCTTCACCAGCGCGGTGTGCGAGCCCTGCTCGACCACCTTGCCGGCCTCGATGACATAGATGCGGTCGGCGTTGCGGACCGTGGACAGGCGGTGGGCGATCATCAGGGTGGCGCGGCCTTCCATCAGCCGCTCCAGCGCCGCCTGAACCAGAGCCTCGCTCTCGGTGTCGAGGGCGCTGGTGGCTTCGTCGAGCAGCAGGATGGGCGCGTCCTTCAGGAAGGCGCGGGCGATGGCGACGCGCTGGCGCTGGCCGCCGGACAGGCGAAGGCCCGCTTCGCCGGCGCGGGTCAGATAGCCTTCCGGCAGGGCGGAGATGAAGTCGTGGGCGGCGGCGCTGGCGGCGGCGGCCTCGATCTCGGCCTGCGAGGCGCCGGGGCGGCCGTAGGCGATGTTGGCGGCGATGGTGTCGTCGAACAGGAAGGGCTCCTGCGTCACCAGGGCGATGCGGCTGCGCAGGTCCTGCAGCTTCAGCTCGCGGATGTCGCGGCCGTTGATCGTCACGGCGCCGGCGGTGACGTCATAGAAGCGCGGCAGCAGGCTGAGGATGGTGGACTTGCCGCCCCCGGACGGGCCGACTAGGGCGATGGTCTCGCCCGGCTTAACGGTCAGGGAGACGTCGGACAGGGTGGGGGCGCCGCCTTCCGCCGCCGGAGCATAGGCGAAGCTGACGCGATCCAGCGCCACCGTCACCGGCCCCTGCGCCAGCGGCGCCGCGTCGGGCGCCTCGCGGATTTCCGGCTGGATGTCGAGCGATTTGAACAGGCGGCGGGCGGCGGTCAGGCCCTCGGCCATGACGGTCTGGAGGTTCGTCACCTGACGCAGCGACTGGCCCGCCGACATCAGCAGGCCGATGTAGGCGGCGAAGGCGCCGACGCTCATCTGGCCCTGACGCGCCTGCCAGCCCGCATAGCCCATGACGGCGGCGACCACGACCATGGCGACCAGATTGGAGAAGGGACCGGCGAAGGCCCTGGAGTCGGCGGACTTGATGACGTGACGCTGGCGGCGGTTCACCACCTCGCCGACGCGGGCCTCCTCGGCCGCCTCGCGGTTCTCGATCTTGATCAGGCGGACGCCGTCCAGGTTCTCCATCAGGGCGGTCGACAGGTTGCCCGTCTCGAGCATGGCGCCGGTGGTGGCCTTGCGCATCCGCTTGCCGAACCGCTGCAGGACGAAGGCGATGACCGGGGCGCCGAGCAGGACGATGGCGGTCAGCTTCCAGTCCGTCCAGGCCATGTAGCTGAGCACGGCGATCAGGGTCAGGCCGTGCTGGGTGTAGTTGACCACCCCGTTGGTGAAGGCCTCGCGCACCAGATTGGCGTCGAACAGGACGGTGGCGACGAAGCCGCCGGAATGCTGGCTGCGCAGGCGGGCCAGGTCGGCGCGGATCATCGAGCCGAACAGCTTGACCTGGATGTCGCCGACGATGCCGTGGCCGAGCCGGTTGACCAGCGCCGCCTGACCGAGCGCCGCGAGGGTCCAGATCACGCCCGCGCCGATGATGATGCCCGGAATGGCCAGCAGGGCGTCCTGCGGCTGGATGGTGATGACGCGCCAGATCGTGACGGGGCGACCGAGGAACAGGCCGTCGATGGCCGGTTGCAGCAGCTGCAGCACCGTGGCGGCCATGATGCCCACGATGGCGGCGCAGACGATGGACAGGAACAGCGGCGTCCGGTGGTGCGAGAGGTAGTCGCGCCAGATACGCCCCAGCAGCGGGCGCAGCGCCTCTTTCTCGTCAGTCGCGGGGGCGGGCGTCGTCATCGGTCCGAGGTCGGACGACGGGGGGAGGAAGTCAAGCGGGAAGGCCCTTCGTCGTGGTTGAGGATGACGCGGAGCCTCCGACCCTCTATCTCCGCACCCATGTCGAGTTACGACCTCTCCACCGCCGCCGGCCGCTTCAAGGCGCGCTGGGACTATGTCTGGAAGGACCATGCCTTCCTGCGGCGGTGGTTCATGAACGCCCACTGGCTGGGGCCGGATCTGGTGCGGACCAACCAGCCGTCGCCGCGTCAGCTGGCGTACTGGAAGTCACAGGGCGTGAAGACGGTCATCAACCTGCGCGGGGCGCGGGACGAGGCCTATTATGCGCTGGAGAAGGACGCCTGCGAAAAGCTGGGCCTGACCCTGATCGATGCGCCGCTGGACAGCCGGGACGCGCCCCAGGCGGATCGCGTGCACCGGGCGAAGGCCTTGTTCGAGACGATCGAATATCCGGTGCTGATCCACTGCAAGTCCGGCGCGGACCGGGCGGGGATGATGGCGGTCTTCTATCGCCACTTCCATCTGGGCGAGCCGATCAGCGAGGCGATCAAGCAGCTGGACAAGAAATACCTGCACCACCGCGAGGGGCTGACCGGGGTGCTGGACTATACGCTGGAGAAATACCTGAAGGAGGTCGAGCCGACGGGCGTCAGCTTCCTCGATTGGGTGGACAGCCCGGCCTATGACCCGAAGGCCATTCGCGCCGAGTTCAAGGGGCAGTGGTGGGGCACGCTGCTGACCGAGAAGCTGCTGCGCCGGGAGTAGGGCTCAGCCCCCCCGATCAGCCCCTCGATCAGCCCCAGGGGCCGCGCGGGGTGTCGGACGGCTTGTCCGGGTTCTCCGCCGCCAGCTCGGCGTCCCGGCGGGCCTTGCGCTCGGCCTCCCAGTTCCGGAACCAGCGGGTCCACGCCAGCTCGTTGCGCATGGAGATGGTCCACAGGACCAGCGCCATGAGCATGAAGACCAGGGCGCCGATTTCTTCAAAACCGAGGGTGCGGCCGAACAGGGTCATGGGCGCGGGGTCTCGTCATTGGCTGGGGAGACAGGATCGTTCCACGCCGTGTCGGATTCAAGCGGCGCGTTGCTGTGGGTCCGCTCCGGCTTGCGGCGGACAGCCCAGACGACGATCCCGACGCCGAGGGCGCCCAGGGCCAGAACGATCAGAATGGCTTCCATGCTCGGGCCCTCCTTGCGGCCGTGGCTTCACAGGAAGCGCCCGAGCGGCCCGGTTCGTTCCGATCAGGCGGCGTCGCCGCGCGGATCGATCAGGCGGTGGGCGTGCAGGATGAAGTAGCGCATGTGGGCGTTGTCGACCGTGGCCTGGGCCTTGGCCTTCCACGCCTTGCGGGCTTCCTCATAGCTGGGGAAGGCGCCGACGAACTCGATCTGGGTCACATCGCGGAAGACGGGGGCGTCCAGATGGCGCAGCTCGCCGCCGATGACGATGTGAAGAAGCTGGGCCGGATCGGCGTTCGTGGTCATGTTCTTGTTCCCGGGGGAGGGCGGTCTGTGATGTCACCGTCCCACGAGCAGGTTGAGATCACCTGAAGGGACGGATCAGCGGGGCGCGAGCGGAATAGGCCCTGTGCGCCTCAGGATCAACGGGTGGAGGCCCGGCGCGGCGCAGATCAGGCTGGTTTGTCGCGGATCGGGCTGATTAAAGCGCCAGGGACGGCCGTGATGGTCGCTGACCTTCGCCCCGGCCTCCTCGGCGATCAGGGCGCCGGCGCAGACGTCCCAGTCCCATTTGGGCGTCAGGGCGATGGCGGCGTCGAAGGCGCCCGCGGCCACCAGCGCCATGCGGTAGGCGAGGGCGTTGCGCTTCTCGTAGCGCATGGGCGGCCAGGGCTCGGGCCAGTGCGGGCCTTCCATCAGCCGGGCGTCAGCGAGGACGGAGGCGTCGTCCAGATCGGTGGTGTCGGAGGCGGTGATCGTCCTGCCGTTCAGGGTCGCGCCGCCGCCGCGCGTGGCGACGAAGGTCTCGTTCAGCATCGGCGCATGGATGACGGCGGCGACCGGCTGGCCGTCCTCGACCACGGCGATGGGAATGCACCACCACGGCTTGTCCTTCATGTAGGCTACGGTGCCGTCGATGGGATCGACCACGAAGATGCGCCGCTTGGTCAGGCGGTCCGGACCGTCGGCGGTTTCTTCCGACAGCCATCCGTAGTCGGGGCGGGCGGTCAGCAGGCGGTCGCGCAGCAGCGTGTCCACCGCCAGATCAGCCGAGGTGACGGGCGAGCCGCCGGACTTGGACCAGATTTTCAGACCGGCCTCGCGCTCGGACAGGGCCAGTTCGCCGGCGGCGATGACCGCGTCGCGGATGAGTTCGAGATCGGCCGCGTAGTCCGTCATTTGCCCGCGATGGCCACCGCGTCGAACAGCAGGGAGGGGCTGTTGAAGCCGCCGCGGAACTCCAGATCCGCGCCAGGGACCAGACGGGCCCACAGGTCCTTCAGATTGCCCGCGACGGTGACCTCGCTGACCGGATACGCGCGCTGGCCGTTCTCGAACCAGAAGCCCGACACCCCGGCGGACCAGTCGCCGGTGTTGCCGTTCAGCGAGGGGCCGAACATGGAGGTGATCAGCAGGCCGGTCCCGGCGGCGCCCATCAGGCCGTTCAGATCCTGCTCGCCGGGCTCCAGATGCAGGTTGTGGGTCGAGACGCCCGGAGGTCCCGCCAGGCCGCGCGAGGCGTGGCCGGTCGAGGCCAGACCCAGCTGGGCCGCGCTGGCGCTGTTCATCAGCCAGGTGGTCAGGACGCCGTCCTCGACGATCGACTGTTTCCAGACGGCGACACCCTCGTCATCGAACGGGGTGGAGCCGAGGCCGCGCGGGCGGAACGGGTCGTCGATCAGGTTCACGCCCCTGGGCAGGACGGGCTGGTTCAGATGCTCCTTCAGGAAGGAGGTGCCGCGCGCGATGGAGGCGCCGGAGATGGCGCCCAGCAGGGGCGACAGGACCTGCGTCGCGATGCGGTTCTCGAAGATCACGGGGGCGGTGGTCGAGGCGATCTTGCGCGGGCCGGTGCGCTCGACCGCTCGCTTGCCAGCGAAGGCGCCGATGGCCTCGGCGGAGGGCAGGTCGGACAGGTGGCGGACGGCGCGATGCTCGCCGCCCCGTTCCATGGCCCCGTCCTTCTCGGCGATGACGCCGACGCCCAGCGAGAAGGCCGAGCCCTGATAGGCGCCGTCGAAGCCGTGCGAGGTGACCAGACGCCAGCGGCTGGACGAGGCGGCGGCGTGGCCGCCCTCGGACTTGGCGACGCCTTCGACGGACAGGGCGGCGGCCTCGGCGGCGGCGGCGGCGGCCTCCAGCTCGGCGGCGCTGCGTTCGGTCGGGTCGTAGAGGTCGAGGTCGATGAAGGGCCCCTTCGCCAGACGATCCTGTGGCGCGAGACCGGCCCAGGGATCTTCCGGGGCCAGACGGGCCATGGCCACCGCGCGCTCGACCAGACGGGCGCGGGTCTTGTCGGACAGGTCCGAGGCGGAAACGGTGGCCTGACGCTTGCCGATAAAGACGCGCAGGCCGAGGTCACGGCTTTCCTCGCGCTCGACGTCTTCCAGAGCACCGTTGCGGACGCCGATGGACAGGGAGGCGCGCTCGGAGGTCACGGCCTCGGCGGCGTCCGCGCCGGCCTTCAGGGCGGCGGCGATCAGATCGGGCAGGATGTCGGAGGCGGCGGCGTCACGCGGGGAGGTCATGCCCCGATATGGCCGGGCCTCCGCGATGGCGCAACCGCCGTCAGAAGACGGCGGCGAAGATCAGCAGGCCCGCCGAGCCGACGAAGACCAGATAGGTCAGCAGCATGCCCAGCATACGGCCCGGCGACGGCTGCTTCTCCTGACCCATGCCCCAGGCGTGCAGGACGCGGCCCAGGAAGAAGGCGCCGCCCAGCAGATGGACGATGGCCGCGCTGTAGAAGACCGCGACGACCGCCAGCGCGACCAGCGCCAGCGGCAGGTATTCGATGGCGTTGCCGAAGGCGCGGGTGGAGGCGATCAGTTCCGGATGGCCGCCGTCGCCGACGGAGACCTTGAGCTTGCGCCGACCCGCGCTGATCCGCATCGACAGCCACAGGACGAACAGCAGGGACAGGCCGGCCCACAGGGCGACGGCCCGGAAGGCTTCGGTGTGAAAGGCCAGGGCCTGTTCGATGCTCATGATGTCCCTCCCCAGGGTGATGGTCAGTTTTCGCGCGCCACCGGATAGAGGCGGTAGCGATCATCGTAGAAGGGCGTGCGCTCGTAGAACCACTGCAGGCGCGCATCGCCGTCGGCGGCGAATGTGGCGTCCGACGCCAGCTTGGCCTCGAACTCGGCCTTCAGGGCCGGATCGGCGGCCATCATCCGCTCGGCCAGCGGGGCGATGGCGTAGCCCTCGATGTACTCCACCCGGCTGAGCACCTCGGGGAACATGCCCCAGGCGAAGAAGCTCTCCGACGACTGCGGCTCCAGCAGCAGGACGACGATCGTGCCCAGCGGCTGGTCGGTCGGCACCCGGACCGAGCCGGTCGGGAAGGTCCAGTCCCGGCGCTCCGGCGTCACCTGGGCGACGCTGATCTGGACGTGGCCTTCATTGGCGCGGGTCGCCAGACGGGGATCCTGCAGGCGCAGCATCTCCACCGGCACGGTGCGCGGTGCGTCCAGCGTCTCCATCGCCACGCCGTGGATTCGCAGGCGCTCGATAATGTCGGTTCGGTAGGACGGCACCCAATAGGCCTCGGGGCGGCGCAGGGTCAGGGTCGGGTGCGAGGAATAGAAGGGCATCTGCCAGACCTGCGGGTCCGGCTGGCCCAGCCAGCGGATTTCGCGACGGCCCGAGGCGGGGCTGTCGTAGGTCTCGTAGGTGATGCCCTTGAAGGCGCGGGTGGCGGTCGGTTGCTGGTCCGACTGGAAGTTGGCGGGGATCTCGGTCGGGCGCAGGGCGCTGTCGGCGGCGGCGGCGGCGCGCAGATCCGCGCCCTCGGCGGCCAGCAACTGCATGGCCTGTTCGAGGAAGACGTAGGTGCCGAGTACGCGCTGCTCGTGCGGCTTCAGGCTGTGGTTCTCGATCAGGATGGTCGGGATGTGGGCCGCGGAGCCCCAGCCGTTCGAGAACCGCTCGCCTAGCCCGCCGTCGTTCAGGCCGGCGCGCGGGTTCTGGTCGTCAATGCCGAAGACCAGTTCACCCGGGATGTGGCCGCGGGCTTCCAGCGCGGCGTTCATCGCGGGCTTGAAGGCGCTGTCCAGCCACTGGGCCGTGGCGGGCGACCGGGAATAGACTCCGTCCTCGCCGTTGTAGCCGTAGGTGACGTCGTACTGGTAATCCATGCCGTCGGTGACGTGGATGTCGACGTAGAGGTCGGGCCGGTACTTCACGATCAGGCCTCGCACGGCCCGCATCTCGGGCTGGTCCAGCTTGAGATAGTCGCGGTTCAGGTTCTGGTTGGTCGCCGTGTTGCGCCAGCCCTGGATGCGCGGACCGCGCTGGTTCGGGCGGCTGTAGGCGCCGGCGCGCTCGTGGCCATCGACCGACAGGATGGGGATCAGGATCAGGTTGACCCGGTCCAGCAGGTCGTCCTTGCCGTAGAACGCGATGTCGCGCAGCAGCATCATGCCTGCGTCCTTGCCGTCGATCTCGCCGGGATGGATGCCCGCCTGGGCCAGCAGGACGGGCTTGGACGGATCGAAGGACGCGCCGTCCTTGGAGGCAATGACCGCGTAGATCGGGCGGCCTTCCGGCGAGACGCCGAACTGCTCGATGCGGATCAGGTCGCTGGCGGCGTCCAGACGGTCGAACCAGGCGCGGGTGTCCACATAGTTCGGGCTGAAGTCGTGGTCGGCGTCGGCCTCGAAGGCGGTGACCCAAGGATCCGAGGCGTCGCGCAGCAGGTCACGGCTGGCGCCGTTCCACTCCGGCGCGGGCGGCAGGAAGGGCTGGTCCCACGGGGCGACGTTGGAAACGGACTGGGCCATGGCGGGACTCGCGAACAGAAGGGCGGCGGCGATCAGCAGGGACGTGCGCATGGCGCCCTTCCTCGACCAAATGCGCGCCTGCGGCAAGCTGTCCGTTTGGATCAGTAGAGGCCGGTCGCCGGCGCCCAGGCGCCGCGCGAGATCAGGCCGATAGCGGACATGACCACGACCCAGGCGCTGTAGGCCAGCACGACGAGAAGCGCGCCGACGACAGCGGGCCTCCACGGCGCGAAAGCCGCCGTCGCCGTGCCGAAGAAGAAGATGCCGAAACCGACCCAGAGCCGCACGGTGGAGAAGGCGGCGAAGCTGTCGTTCACGCTCATCAGCGTCAGGAACAGCAGGCCGACGATCATGTTGGCGGCCATGATGCAGCCGAAGACCAGGCGGCGGTAACGCCAGAAATGGTCGGTCAGGTCGATCCGGTCGGCGCTGCCCTCGGCCGAAACGCGGGGGAAGGTGACGCTGGCGGCGACATAGAAGGTGGCGGCGATGATGAGGCCGGCGATCAGCAGGGCGTGGTTGAACGGCGCGCCGCGGAAGATGACCCAGGCCTGATTCCAGAAGGTCGCGACATCCAAAGCGACGAAGGCGGCCAGCATGGGGGTCAGCCAGCCGAAGCGAACCCGTTCCTTCTCATGCAGGACGCGGGCGAAGCCGCCGACCAGTTCGGCCACCGACAGGCCGAGCAGCAGGCCGTAGAAACTGAAGAAGAACTCGAACGCGCTCATGGCCCCCACCTTTGCCGTGGCAAACTAGGCGGCGGCGCGTGTTCTCGGCAAGGGCCGACGGCGACCGGGATCGCCGTCGGCAGGGTTCAGCCGGTTCAGGCCGGGTGTTCGACGTCGCCCATCTGGCCGACGGCGCGGTTATAGCTGTCGACCACGTCCTCGCGATCGCTGTCGCTGTCGCTCTGCTTGTAGTCGCGGTAGTTGCCGATCATGCTTTCCAGATAGTCGGCGATGAGATTGAACTCGGTCTTGTTGCCGTCGTCAGCGGCCAGCGTGGCTTCGGCCTTGCGGACCTCGGCCACGGCGGCCTCCAGGGCCGGCAGCTGGCGATCGGCCTCGGCCTTGTTGCCCTCGATCACCGAGTCGCTGAAGTGGTCGGCCTTCTGCATGGCGTCCATCAGCGAGGCCAGTTCACCGTGTCCGGCGGCGCGATAGGCGGCCAACTGGGCCTCGTCGCGGGCGCGCAGATACTGGGTCAGGGCGGTGTCGAATTCCTCGATCCCGGCGAGCGCGGCTTCATAGGCGCTCTTCAGGTCGGCATCCGCCGCCTTGCCCTGGGCCAGGCCATCCTCGCGATAACGGCGGCTCTCGTAATAGGGATCCAGGGTCCGCCACTGGGTCAGCAGCGCTTCCAGACGCGGCAGCAGCTTGTCGACGGCCGCGTCGGCCGCGTTGGCCTGATTGCCGCCGTTCAGCGCGCGCCCTTCCTTCAGGGCCTCGATGGCGCCTTCAAGGGTGGTGATGTTTTCCGGGAAATAGATGGAATCGCTGGCGGATTTATTCGGAATGTCGAGCTGCTGATAGCTGTGGAAATTCTTGCTCACGCCCCAGTTGTCGTCGATCAGCTTGTTGAAGCCTTCGACATAGTGGTTGAACTTCTCCTGCGTCGCCGTGCTGCCGGCGGCTTCGGCCACCGAAGCGGCTCCGCCTTCCTTGCCGGCGCCATCGCCGCAGGCCGCAAGGCCGAGGGTCAGCACGCTCGCCGTGGCCAGGGCCAGGGCACGCATTCCGGTTTTCATCATCAGACACCCCTGTCGAAAGCTGCGCGAACAGCCGCGCGGACAGGTCAACGGCCAAGGTTGCGAGTCGGTTGCATCTGTGGACCACCAAAGAGGGTGGCCGGCGACGGCGCCCCAACGGCCCGCGCCTGATGCAGGCGTCAGGAGAACAGGTTCGTCAGCCTCGCCAGGCCGAACATCAGCGGCTGATACACCAGAGAAAGCGCGGTCGAGACGCCCAGGGCGATAAGGACGCCGCGTCGGCTCGGCAACCAGCCGATCGCCGTCAGCAAAAGGAAATAAGGCAGGTTGAGCAGAAGGTTGTAGCCTAGGAGCGCCCAGCTGAAGCCCATCGCGATGCAGAAGCCGACCGTGACCAGCAGGTTGCTGAGAATGACCGCGATCACCACGCTCCTGCGATGCGTCATGACATGATCGGTCGGCGTCACCGTCGATCCCTCCCGCGGGAAGACCTGGGTCGCGGCGAAATAGTAGAACAGGGCGACGGCCGCGGCGGTGAGGGTCACATAGTAGTCGACCTCGATCCGGTCCCGGATGCCCCAGCTGTTGGTCCAGAAGCTGACGAGGTCGAGCATCAGGACAATGGCGAGCATGGGCGCGGCCCAGCCGATGGGGACGGTCTTGCGTCGGTCCCATGCCCGCGAGAAGCCCGTCGCCAGCTCGGCGATGCTCAGGCCCAGCAGCAGGCCATAGAAGCTGAACAGGAACTCGAACGCGCTCATCCGTCCCCCGGGCCGATCAGTGAGCGGTCAGCCTATTTCCAGATCGGGGTTCCGTCACCCGGCAATCCCAGGCGGTCCCACATCTCCGAAACCCGGTCGACGACCTCGGTCTCCATGCGGATTTCCTCGCCCCATTCGCGTTTGGTCTCGGGCTCCCACTTGTCGGTGGCGTCCAGACCGATCTTGGAGCCGAGCCCGCTCTCGGGGCTGGCGAAGTCCAGATAGTCGATGGGGGTGTTCTCGATCAGGGTGATGTCCCGCGCCGGATCCATCTTGGTCGAGATGGCCCACATGACGTCCTTCCAGTCGCGGGCATTGATGTCGTCGTCCACGACGATCACCCACTTGGTGTACATGAACTGGCGCAGGTAGCTCCACACGCCCAGCATCACGCGCTTGGCGTGGCCGGGGTAGGCCTTCTTCATCGACACCACGGCGATGCGGTAGCTGCAGCCCTCGGGCGGCAGCCAGAAGTCGGTGATCTCGGGGAACTGCTGGCGCAGCAGGGGGATGAAGACCTCGTTCAGCGCCTCGCCCAGCACCGAGGGCTCGTCCGGCGGACGGCCCGTGAAGGTGGTCAGATAGATCGGGTCCTTCCGCATGGTGATCGCCGTCACCTGGAAGACCGGGAAGGTCTCGACCGAGTTGTAGTAGCCGGTGTGGTCGCCGTAGGGGCCCTCGGGGTGGTGCTCGTCCAGCAGGACGTGGCCCTCCAGCACGATCTCGGCCTGGGCCGGGACCATCAGCGGCACGGTCTTGCAGGGGACCAGTTCGGCCTTGGCGCCGCGCAGCAGGCCGGCGAACTGGTACTCCGACAGGGTGTCCGGCACCGGCGTGACGGCGGCCAGGATGGTGCCCGGATCGGCGCCGAGGACGATGGCGGCGGGCAGGGGCTCGCGCGAGCCGGTCTTCTTGTGACGGGCGTAGTGCTGGGCGCCGCCGCGGTGGGCCAGCCAGCGCATGATCGCCTTGTCCTTGCCCAGCACCTGCATCCGGTAGATGCCCAGGTTGAAGTCGTCCTCGCGGGCGTCGGACGGGCCCTTGGTGACGACCAGGCCCCAGGTGATCAGCGGCGCGGGCTCGCCGGGCCAGCAACCTTGGATCGGGAGCGAGGTCAGGTCGATCTGGTCGCCCTTCAGCACGACCTGCTGCACCGGGGCGGTCTTCACCGTCCTGGGGCGCATGGCCATGACGGTCTGGGCCAGTGGCAGCATCTCCATGGCGTCGCCGAAGCCGCGCGGCGGCGTCGGATTGCGCAGGAAGGCCAGAAGCTCGCCGACCTCGCGCAGTTCGGCGGCGGTGGTGCGGGACTTCTTCTCCAGCGTCACCCCCATGGCGACCCGCTTCACCGTGCCGAACAGATTGGCCAGGCAGGGGATGGGGCTGATCGTGCCGTCGGGCATGACCGGCTTCTCGAAGATCACCGCCGGGCCGCCGTTGCGCAGCAGCCGGGTTTGGATCTCGGTCATTTCCAGATGGGTGGAGACCGGCTCGGTCACCCGCACCAGTTCCCCCTCGGCTTCGAGGATGTCGATGAAGTCGCGCAGCGATTTGTAGGCCATGCGGCGAGGCTTAGGCGGACGCGGCGCTCCTGTCACGCCGTCCAAGCCTGCGGTCGATCGCCACGACGATCAGGCCGACCAGCCAGAAGAAGACCAGCAGGCCCGCGAAGGCGGCGCCGGCCTTGATCCAGCCCCGCGCCGGGACGTCGATGAACCAGTAGGGCCACCAGTCGGTTGCGAGGCCATGGATCACGGTCCAGCCGCCGTAGAGCAGGGGGAAGGCCAGCCACTTGCCGGCGTCGTTCCAGCGCAGCTGGCCCTTGGGCGTAAACAGCAGCCAGTCCAGCAGCATGGCGACCGGCATGACGTAGTGCAGGCCGATATTGGCGATCAGGGCCCAGCCCTGCGGGTTCCAGGTGGCGTGCAGGAGGAAGTGGTACACCAGCCCGACGACCACGGCGTACAGGGTCACGCCTGCGCGGACCCCTGACGAAGCGGCCCAGCGACCGAGGGGGCGGTTCGCGGCGACGACCGGCAGGGTCATGGCGAGCGCCACCAGCACATTGGTCAGGATGGTGAAGTAGCTGAAGAAGTTCACGGTCAGCCCGACGGGGCTCATGCCGGGATTGGTCGTCAGCATCAGGCCGTACTGGAGCGCCAACGTCGCCCAGCCGAGACCGGCGAAGACCGCGCGCCAGATCAGGGCGGTGCGCGGTCCCTGCATTCAGTAGGCCCGGCTGTCGGAGACCAGCGCCCACAGGGGCAGGCGCAGGGCGGTGGTCGCGGCGCCGACGCCGAGGCTGTCCAGATGGGCGCGGCCCGCCTCGATGCGGCGGGCCTCTTCGGGGGTGATGTCCAGATGCCGGGCGAGGTCGTCCAGCGTCATGCCGCGCTGTTCGCGCCATCGTTTCAGCCTTGCGCCGACCGCCGCGTCCGACGGATCGACGCCCGGAAATCCGTGCACCGAACCCATTGAAACCTCCCGGTACAACGCCCTCTCAGGCGGGGCGCGTTACGCCCATTCTTCATCCCATTTGAAGGCCGGATCAATCCAGTCGCCCAGGCGACCGTCGGGGTGGGCCAGCGAGTGGATGCGGTCCATCTCCTCCGCCGAGAGTTCGAAGTCGAAGATGGCGAAGCTCTCTTCGGCGCGGCTGACCTTGCTGGTGCGCGGGATGGCGATGACGCCCTGCTGGATCAGCCATCGCAGGGTGACCTGGCCGGCGGACTTGCCGTGGGCCTCGCCGATCTCGATCAGGGTCGGGTCGGTGGCGATATTGCCCTGGGCCAGCGGCGACCAGGCGGTGATCGAGGAGCCCAGCTCCTTCGCCGTGGCGAGCAGTTTCGTCAGCTTGAGGTAGGGGTGGTACTCGACCTGGTTGGTGACCAGCTTGGCCTTCGACAGGCTCTGGGCGCGCGCGAACTCGGTCGAGGGGAAGTTCGACAGGCCGATGCTCTTAGTGAAACCCTGCTCCAGCGCCTCGTTCAGGGCGCCCAGCGTCTCCTCGAACGACGGCTCGGGCTTGGGCCAGTGGAGCAGCAGCAGGTCGGGGGTGAAGCCCAGCGCCTCGGCGGACTCCTTCGCCTGTTTCAGCAGATCGGCGCGGTGGAAGTGGGCGACCCAGATCTTGGTCGTCAGCCAGATGTCCTCGCGCTTCACATGGCCGGCGGCGATGGCGTCGCGGATGCCGTCGCCGACCGCGGCCTCGTTCTTGTAGATCCAGGCGGTGTCGATGTGGCGGTAGCCGATACGCAGGGCCTCGGCGACCATCTTGCGGGCGTCCGCGGGCTCGAGGTTCCAGGTGCCGAAGCCCAGCAGGGGGATGGCGTGGCCGTCGATGGTGAGGACGGGCTGGTTGGTCATGGGAAGGCTCCGGGAAGGGGAGGCGCTTACCTATGCCGTGACGGGGCCGGTTCAACCAGTTGATCGAAAATCCTGTCCCACAGGGGCTCCATACCCTTCCGGAACGCGCCCTCGTGACCGATGCGCTTCACGCCGAGATCGGCGGGCGACAGGACGGTCATCGCACGCGGCGCGTTGGGATAGACCTGCATCAGGATCGGTCCGGTCACCGGGGTGGCGATCGGATCGTCGGTGAAGATCCACGAGTGGATCGGCGCGGTGACGGCGTCGAAATGATGCGGTTTGAGCTGGTCCTTCAGCTCATCGAGGAAATAGGGCGCCTTCAGGCACCAGCGCCGCCAGGTCTGGAAGACGCCGCGCGGCAGGTCCGTCCCGGCCCACAGGCCGCCGCCCTTGATATAGCCCCGCCGGGCCAGGCTTGCCGGGCCGAAGCCGAGCCAGAAGAACAGCTCCAGCGGATTGTAGGCGCGGTGGTGCCGCCCCCAGTAGCCGCTGCCGACCGAGACGAAGGCGTGTTTCGCGATCCGGTCCTGATTGGGCATGAAGCCGAGGAAATGACCGCCGACGCTGTGGCCGACGTGGATGACCGGCAGGCCGGGCGCGGCCTCGATCAGGGCGTCCAGCGCGGCGGGCATGTCGAGCCGGCCCCAGTCGACATAGTCCATCTTCATAGCGGCCAGATCATCGGGCCGTGATCCGGCGATGCCGCGGAAGTCATAGGTCAGGACCGCCGCCCCCTTGCCCGCCAGATGCCGGGCGAAACGGTCGTAGAAGCCCTTGGGAAAGCCGGTGCCGGAGCTCATCAGCACCGCCACGGTCGGTTCCGGCGCGGAGACCAGCCGCATCGACAGCGGGTAGCCGTCGCTGGCCGGGGCGGTGAAGTCGCGGATGATGAGATCGGTCATCGGACGGGTCCGTAGTGATTTGCAACGAACCTAGTCGATTGACCTCGGGTCAGGTCAAGAGCTTGGAGCGCGGCTCCGGACCGGCTAAAGGCGGCGGCTGATTTGCCGAAGAGCCAAGCCATGACCGATCTGCCCGACCGCCTGTCCGTCGATCCCGACAGCAAATTCCACGATGCCGACCTGCTGGCGCAGGGCATCGGCGTCCGCTTCAAGGGCGAGGAAAAGACCAACGTCGAGGAATACTGCATCTCGGAAGGCTGGGTCCGTCTGGCCGTCGGCAACCGCGTCGACCGTCGCGGCAAGGCCCTGACCGTCAAGCTGCAGGGGCCGGTCGAGGTGTGGGTCAAGGGCGACGCCTGAGCGTCTGACGGGCGGCGAATTCGCTGCTGACATCCCGTGGCCGGACGTTCTTCCCGGCCCACGAATGTGGGTCTAGGGTCCGGCTCCAATCTGAGTCCCCCGGAGTCGCCATGCGCCTGTCCGCCCGTCTTCTCGCCGCCAGCGCGCTTGCGCTGAGCCTCGCCGCTCCGGCCTTCGCCCAGGACGCGGCGACCATCCAGCGGGCCGCGCAGGTCCGCGACGCGGCGCTCGAGCAGAACATCGCGCTGGACTACGTCACCCAGCTGACGACCCGCTTCGGTGCGCGCCCGGCGGGCTCGAAGTCCGAGCAGGACGCCGCCGCCTGGGCCGCCGGCTACATGCGCGAGCACGGCTTCAGCAACGTCCGCATCGAGACCTTCCCGCTGGTCGGCTGGGAGCGGGGCGAGGAGAGCGCCAGCATCGTCGGCGCCCGACCGCAGCGTCTGGTCGTCGCCGCGCTGGGCCATTCGCCCGGCACCAACGGCGTGATCGAGGCGGATGTGGTGCGTTTCGACAGCCTCGAAGCCCTGAACGCCGCCCCGGCCGGATCGCTGGCGGGCAAGATCGCCTTCGTCGACGCGGGCCAGATGGTCCGCATGCAGGACGGCGGCGGCTACGGCCTCCTCTCGCGCATCCGCAGCGGCGGGCCGGGCGCGGCGGCGTCCAAGGGGGCGGTGGCCTTCATCATGCGCTCGGCCGGTTCGGACGAGCACCGCATGCCGCACACCGGCACCACCCGCTATGTCGAGGGCCGGGTGCCCCTGCCGGGCTTCGCCCTGTCGGCGCCCGACGCCGACCAGCTGTCGCGCCTGATCGCGCTGGGCGAGACGGTGCGGGTCAGTCTGTCCTCGACCGCCCACACCTATGAGACCGTGTCCCAGAACGTGATCGGCGACATTCCCGGCGTCTCGCGTCCGAACGAGATCGTCGTGCTGGGCTCGCACATGGACAGCTGGGATCTGGGCACCGGCGCCATCGATGACGGCTCGGGTGGGGCGATCACCCTGGCCGCCGCCAAGGTCATCGCCGAGAGCGGTCGCCGTCCGGCCCGCACCCTGCGCGTGATCCTGTACGGCTCAGAAGAGGTGTCCCAGCCGACCAACACCGGCAACGGCGGCGGCGCCTATGTGCGCGGCATCGGCGCGGCGGTGGAGCAGCACATAATCGCCGGCGAGAGCGATTTCGGCGCCGACCGTGTCTATGCCCTGCGCCTGCCGCCGGGCGGCCAGAACACCGACTTCCAGCGCGCCGCCACGCAGGTGCTTTACCCGATCGGCGTCCTGCCCTCGGCCGAGCCGGAACTGCACGGCGGTGTCGACATCGGCCCGCTGGCCGAGGCGGGCGTGCCGGTCTTCACCCTGGCGCAGGACGGGACCCGCTATTTCGACCTGCACCACACCGCGGACGACACCCTGGACAAGGTTGATCCGGCCCAGCTGACCCAGAACGTCGCCGCCTGGGCCGGCCTGCTGTGGCTGATCGCCGATTCCGATGTGGACTTCCGGGCCATGCGACCGGCCGGTCAGGCGGCGCATTGAGGTCGCTTTGATCCGTGATCGCGCCATGCGAGGCTGGCGCGAATCCACGCTGACGCTTCGGGGGACAGGATGAGCGACGACTTCAATCGGGGCAGGGCGCCCGAGCCGACCAATGGCCTAGCCATCGCCTCGCTGGTTCTGGGCATTGTGGCGGTTCTGCTCGGCTGGATCCCGATTGTCGGCCTGGTGTCGTGGATCATCGCGCCGCTGGGGCTGGTGCTGGGCCTGATCGCCCTGGGCAAGACCTATGGCCGTCCGCTGGCCATCGGCGGCATCGTCGCGTCGGCCATCGGCTTGCTGATCTGCCTGCTGTGGCTGCTGGGTCTCGGCGCCCTGATGGCGTTGAGCGCCGGCGCCAACTGATCGTCCGCGTGGCGACGGTGGTCCGGCCCTGTTATAGAGCCGGACCGGTTTGCGGGCGTGGCGAAACTGGTAGACGCAACGGACTTAAAATCCGTCGGGCGAAAGCCCTTGCCGGTTCGACCCCGGCCGCCCGCACCATCTTTGGCAGAACGGTCGCTTCTGGCGTCTCCTGATCGTCAGCCGGCGCCTGTTTCGCCATGTCGTCGCGCAAAGTCGATGAACGCCTTGAAGGCCGCGGTCGGGTTGCGACGGCTGGGATAGTAGAGGCTCAAGGGCGACAGGGTCGGCGTCCAGTCCTCCAGAACGCGGACAAGCCTGCCCGCCTCTATGTCTTCCCGCACATCGGATTCCATCGCGAGGGTGAGGCCTACCGAAGCCAGGACGGCCGTGCGGGCCAGGCCCGCCTCATCGAGCGTAAGGGCGCCCTCGACATCGATATGGACCGATTGCCCGTCCTTCTCGAACGGCCAGCGATAGATCGCGCCATTGGGCAGACGGACGCGAAGACAGGCGTGGTTCAGCAGGTCCTGAGGGACCATCGGCGTCCCATGCGCTTCCAGATAGGTCGGCGAGCCCACCACAACGTTTCGTCGCGCGCGCCCGAGCGGCACGGCGATCATGTCGACTGGCACGCGGTCGGCGCTGCGGATGCCGAAGTCGAAACCGCCCGCGACGACGTCCACCATCCGGCCCTCCGTCACGACATCGATGTGAACCTGGGGGTGTTCGCTTACGAACGGCAGGACGAGGGACGAGAAGATTTCTCGCGCTGCTGTCGGGAAGGCGTTGATCCGCAGCGTGCCTGACGGAGTGGCCTGCCGGGAGCGGACGACATCCATGGCTTCATGGATGTCTCGTACGGCTGGAGCGACCTGCGCGACGAACTGCTGCCCCGCCTCGGTCAGGGAGACGCTTCGGGTCGTCCGGTTGAACAGCCGGACGCCGAGGGTCCGCTCAATCTTCCCGACCGCATTGCTGAGCGCGGTCGTCGACACGCCGAGTTCGATCGCCGCTGTTCGGAACTTGCCGCAGCGGGCGACGACCAGAACGGCGTCCAGTTCGGTCAGGCTGCTCTTCATCATTGTCCTGCTTTTCGTGACGACTCGTGCCGATTTGTCCCGATTATCGCGCGAACTGTCCACCTCTACCTTGGCGTCATCGAAGGCGCGGCCATCCGGTTGCGACCACAGCAAGCAGGACAGAACGATGTCGTTAGAGCTCCCTTCCCCGATCGCCGACTATGTCGAGGCCAATGCCCGCCTCGACCTCGACGGCATGATGAAGACCTTCGCCGCTGACGCGGTGCTGCTGGACAACGGCAAACGCTTCGAGGGCCGTGCCGAGATCCGCACCCTGCTCCAGGAGATGGTCGTCGATCTCAAGGCGATCTTCACCCCCGACGCCCTTCGCCGCGAGGATGATGTGGTCGTGTTCGAAGGTCCGGCCCATGGCGACTTTCCGGGCAGCCCGATCCGTTTCACCTACCGCGTCACGCTCGATGGCGAGGCGATCAAGACCATGGATGTCTCGGCATGAGCGTCCAGGCCAATCCCAACGAGTTCGCGGGCAAGCGCGTCCTCGTCAGCGGCGGCACCAAGGGTCTGGGCCGCGCCACCGTCGATCGCTTTCTGGCCGGGGGAGCCCGGGTGATCACCTCGGCGCGCGCCAATCCTGAGCCCATCGACGGCGTCGAGTTCGTTCCGGCGGACCTGACGACTGCCGCAGGCGGGGAGGTTTTCGCCAAGGCGGCGCTCGAGCGTCTGGGCGGCATCGATATCCTCGCCCATGTGATGGGCGGCTCCGCCACGCCCGGCGGCGGCTTCGTCGCCCTGACGGACGATCACTGGCTGTCAGAGCTGAACCTGAACCTTCTGGCGGCCGTTCGTCTCGACCGTCTGCTGATCCCCCAGATGATCGAGCGGGGTTCGGGCGCGGTGGTGCACGTCACCTCCATCCAGTCGGTCCTGCCCCTGCCGGACGCGACCACGGCCTACGCCGCCGCCAAGGCCGCGCTGCGGACCTACAGCAAGTCCATCTCCAAGGAGCTTGGCCCCAAGGGTGTGCGGGTCAACACCGTCTCGCCGGGCTGGATCATGACCGAGGGCACGGACGTCTTCCTGCAACGCATACAGGCCGCCAATGGCGGGACGCTTGAGGACGCGCGACAGCTCGTGCTCGCCGGCCTTGGCGGCATCGCGATCGGACGGGGAGCTGAACCTCATGAGGTCGCCGAAGCCATCGCCTTCCTTGCCTCGGATCGCGCCTCCTCGATCCATGGGTCGGAGCTTGTCGTCGACGGGGGGACCGTGCCGACCGTTTGACGGGCGTCTGTCCGATATCGTGCGCGCGACCGAAGCACTTACACAGTCGTTACACAGTGGTTTGTTTTCCGAATTTAAATATGCAAAAACAGGATATTAGGCGAGATTGATGTGACTTAAAATCCGTCGGGCGAAAGCCCTTGCCGGTTCGACCCCGGCCGCCCGCACCAGTCGATCTAGCCGCGGGTCGCGTGCCAGCCCCGGATCATGAAGGCCTGGAAGAAGGGGATGGGCAGGGGGAAGCCCGCCTGACGCCACAGGGCCTCGGTCTCCGCGACCGGCAGGACGCCCAGCACCTCGCGCATCATCCCGGGCAGGTTGGCCAGTGAGTCCGGTGTGGCGCCCATCAGGGTCTGGACCTGTTTCCAGTCGGCCAGCAGGGCAGGGAACTCGGGGCTGTCCGGATCGCCGCTGATCTCGGCGCTGAGGAAGCGGCCGCCGGGCTTCAGCCGGTCATGGATGGCGCTGTAGAAGGCGGG
This sequence comes from Brevundimonas sp. GCM10030266, assembly GCF_042666595.1. Taxonomy (NCBI): domain Bacteria; kingdom Pseudomonadati; phylum Pseudomonadota; class Alphaproteobacteria; order Caulobacterales; family Caulobacteraceae; genus Brevundimonas; species Brevundimonas sp. GCM10030266. The sequence continues at coordinate 270,100 of NZ_JBHTCY010000002.1, read as the reverse complement.
CCGGTCCTCACGCTTGATGAAATGGGCGACCAGCAGGCTGACCACGACGTCAAAGCCCGTCTCGCCGACATCCCCGACATAGCCGTGGATCAACTCGCAGCGGTCCGTGAATCCCGCCTGCGCCAGCCGATGACGGGCGACGTCCAGCATCTCGGCGGAGGGATCGACCCCGACGAAGGTCCAGCCGGGGAAGGCGTCGGCCAGCGACAGGATTTCCGCGCCGGTGCCCACGCCCACGCACAGCACCCGCGCCTCGGCGGGCAGGTCCGCCAGTGTCAGCCGCATCAGGAAATGCAGGCTGTCCGAGATGGGCTTCAGACCGGCGTTGCGACGGTCATAGGCGTCGGCGATCTCCTGACTGAAGAAGCCGGAGGTGCTGAAGGATGCGTGCTGGGTCATTGTTATAGTGTAACAGCGACCGGGCGGCGACGCCAGATGGGCCGGCGGGCGCCCTCCCCCTCATTGAAGGGGAGGGCTCAAGGCGTCAGCTGTCCTGCGGCATGCCCTGCGGGACGATGGTCTTGATGATCGAGGCGTCCAGCTCCTCGAACTGGTGCAGGCCGATGGTGTCGTACAGCTCCTGACGGGTCTGCATGCGGTCGATGTATTTGTGGGTGCCGCCGTGCTCGGCGATCGAGGCGTAGAGTTCTTCCTGCGCCTTGTTGGCGGCGCGCAGCGAGGACACCGGCCAGATCACCATCTTGTAGCCCATCTCCTCGAATTCCTTCGCGGTGAAGAAGGGCGTCTTGCCGAACTCGGTCATGTTGGCCAGCAGCGGGACGCCGGGCATGGCGGCGGCGAATTTCTCGAACATCTCGCGGCTGGTCAGGCCTTCGGGGAAGATGGCGTCGGCGCCGGCCTCGACATACAGCTTCGCGCGGTCCACGGCGGCGTCGAAGCCCTCGACCCCGACCGCATCGGTGCGGGCCATGATGACCAGATCGCGACGGGCCTTGGCGGCGGCGGCGACCTTGGCGGCCATGTCCATGGCGGGCACCAGCGACTTGCCGTTCAGGTGGCCGCATTTCTTGGGCAGGATCTGGTCTTCAAGGTGCACGGCGCCGGCGCCGGCTTCCTCGAAGGTCCGCACCATGTGCATGACGTTCAGCGCCTCGCCATAGCCGGTGTCGCCGTCCACCAGCAGCGGCAGGCCCGAGGCGCGCGCGATCTGGCGGATGAAGAAGGCGACCTCGTCCACGGTGATGATGCCGAGGTCCGGCAGACCCATGGACGCGGTCATGGCCGCGCCCGACAGATAGACGCCGTCGAAGCCCGCGTTGCGCGCCTGGATCGAGGCCTGGCCGTTGTGGGCGCCCGGCAGCTGCCAGATGCCGTCACGGGCCAGGGCGGCGCGGAACCGCTTGCCGGCGGATTCGGTGGGGAGGTCGGAGGCGAGGAGGTAGGGCATGGGTACTCCGTGAACTCAGCCGCGCTTCGACAGCGGGACGAACTCGAGATTTTCAGGACCGGTGTAGTTCGCCGTCGGGCGGATGATCTTGCCGTCCTGGCGCTGTTCGATGACGTGCGCGGACCAGCCGGTGACGCGCGAGATGACGAACAGGGGGGTGAACATGGCCGTGGGCACGCCCATCATGTGGTAGCTGACGGCCGAGAACCAATCGAGGTTCGGGAACATCTTCTTGGCGTCCATCATGACGCTCTCGATGCGCTCGGCGATGTCATACATCTTGGTCGAGCCGGCCTCGTCGGACAGCTGTTTGGCGACGCGCTTGATGACGACGTTGCGCGGGTCCGAGATCGTATAGACCGGGTGGCCGAAGCCGATGATGACTTCCCTGGCGTCCATGCGACGGCGGATGTCGGCCTCGGCCTCGTCCGGATTGGCGTAACGCTTCTGGATTTCGAAGGCGACCTCATTGGCGCCGCCGTGCTTGGGCCCGCGCAGGGCGCCGATGGCGCCGGCGACGGCCGAGAACATGTCCGACCCGGTGCCGGCGATGACGCGGGCGGTGAAGGTCGAGGCGTTGAACTCGTGCTCGGCGTAGAGGATCAGCGAGGTGTGCATGGCCCGCACCCAGCTCTCGGACGGCTCCTTGCCGTGCAGCAGGTGCAGGAAGTGGCCGCCGATGGTCTCGTCGTCGGTCTCGACCTCGATGCGACGGCCGTTCTGGCTGAAGTGGTGCCAGTACAGCAGCATGGAGCCCAGCGAGGCCATCAGGCGGTCGGCGATGTCGCGCGCGCCCGGATGGTTGTGGTCATGGGCTTCCGGCAGGACGCAGCCGAGGGCCGAGACGCCGGTGCGCATCACATCCATCGGGTGGGCGGCGGCGGGCAGGCATTCCAGCGCGTCCATGACGGCGGCGGGCAGGCCGCGCAGGGCCTTCAGCTTGGCCTTGTAGGCCTTCAGCTCGGCCGCGTTCGGCAGCGTGCCGTGGATCAGCAGGTGGGCGATTTCCTCGAACTCGGCGCCTTCCGCGAAATCCAGGATGTCGTAGCCGCGGTAGTGCAGGTCATTGCCGGTCTTGCCGACGGTGCACAGGGCGGTGTTGCCGGCGGTGACGCCGGACAGGGCAACGGACTTCTTGGGCTTGAACGCGGGGGCGGCGGCGTCGGTCATCGATTTCCTCACTGGTCCAGTGCAGCGCGTCGCGGCGTTCTGGCGTCCCGGAGGGGAGCGCGGGCCGAGCCTGCACGCGGCGGCGCCCGTTGATCGCGCGTCCGCCCTGATTGATGGGCACGAAATAGCGGAATTCCGCGCCGGGTGAAGGGTGAATCTGCTTCGGGCGCGACTTGCGTGGTCGGGCCGTGCTACCACTTGGCAAAACAGAGCCAAATGGCCACGGGAACGCACAACGGCAGGAATGACAGCGCTTTCGGCGCTGCCCGTCGGCGGGATCGTGGTCCGACGACCGGACAAGAGTGCTGACATGAATACCGCCTTCCGCAAGCCGCTGCCGGGCACGGCGCTGGACTATTTCGACACCCGCGCGGCGGTCGAGGCGATCCGCCCGGGCGGCTATGACGGCCTGCCCTATGTGTCGCGCGTGCTGGCCGAGCAGCTGGTGCGGCGGTGCAATCCGGCCTCGCTGACCGCCGCCCTGACGCAGATCGTCGAGCGCCAGCGCGATCTGGACTTCCCCTGGTATCCGGCCCGCGTGGTCTGCCACGACATCCTGGGCCAGACGGCGCTGGTCGATCTGGCGGGCCTGCGCGACGCCATCGCCGATCAGGGCGGGGACCCGGCCAAGATCAATCCGGTGGTGCCGACCCAGCTGATCGTCGACCATTCGCTGGCCGTCGAGGCGCCCGGCTTTGATCCCGAGGCCTTCGCCAAGAACCGCGCCATCGAGGACCGCCGCAACGAGGACCGCTTCCACTTCATCGAGTGGACCAAGCGCGCTTTCGAGAACGTCGACGTCATCCCGGCCGGCAACGGCATCATGCACCAGATCAATCTGGAGAAGATGAGCCCGGTCATTCAGGCGCGCGACGGCGTGGCCTTCCCCGACACCTGCGTCGGCACCGACAGCCACACCCCGCACGTCGATGCGCTGGGCGTCATCGCCATCGGCGTCGGCGGTCTGGAGGCCGAGACGGTCATGCTGGGCCGTCCGTCGATGATGCGCCTGCCGGACATCGTCGGCGTGAAGCTGACCGGTCGTCGCCATGAGGGCATCACCGCCACTGACATCGTGCTGGCCCTGACCGAGTTCCTGCGCAAGGAGCGGGTCGTCGGCGCCTGGCTGGAGTTCTTCGGCGAGGGGGCGGACAGCCTGACCATCGGCGACCGCGCCACCATCTCGAACATGTGCCCGGAATACGGGGCGACGGCGGCGATGTTCTACATCGACCAGCAGACCATTGATTATCTGCGCCTGACCGGCCGCGAGCCGGAGCAGATCGCCCTGGTCGAGACCTACGCCAAGACGACCGGCCTGTGGGCCGAGGCGCTGAAGACCGCCGAGTACGAGCGGGTGCTGGAGTTCGACCTGTCGAGCGTCGAGCGTAATCTGGCCGGGCCGTCCAACCCGCACCGCCGCCTGCCGACCTCGGCCCTGCACGAGCGCGGCGTGGCCGTCGATCTGGAAGGCGCGCGGGCCGAGGAGCGCGAGGGCCTGATCCCCGACGGCGGCGTGATCATCGCCGCCATCACCAGCTGCACCAACACCTCCAACCCGCGCAACGTCGTGGCCGCCGGTCTGGTGGCGAAGAAGGCCCGCGCGCTGGGGCTGGACCGCAAGCCGTGGGTGAAGACCTCCTTCGCCCCCGGTTCGAAGGTGGCGCAGCTGTACCTGGAAGAGGCGGGCCTGCTGTCCGAGCTGGAGGCGCTGGGCTTCGGCATCGTCGGCTTCGCCTGCACCACCTGCAACGGCATGAGCGGCGCGCTGGACCCGGTGATCCAGAAGGAGATCGTCGACCGCGACCTCTATACGACCGCTGTCCTGTCGGGGAACCGCAACTTCGACGGCCGCATCCACCCCTATGCGAAACAGGCCTTCCTCGCTTCGCCGCCGCTGGTGGTCGCCTACGCCATCGCCGGGACGGTGCGGTTCGACATCGAGCAGGACGTGCTGGGGATCGCCCCGGACGGGTCGGAAATCCGCCTGAAGGACCTGTGGCCGACGGACGCCGAGATCGACGCCATCGTCGGCGAGCACGTGAAGCCCGAGCAGTTCCGCAACGTCTATGAGCCGATGTTCGCGCGCCGGACCATCATCGGCGCCCCGGTCAGCCCGCTGTACGACTGGCGGCCGATGTCGACCTATATCCGCCGTCCGCCCTACTGGGACACCGAGGGCCTCGGCGCCCTGGCGGCCAGCCCGCGCACCCTGAAGGGGATGCGGCCGCTGGCCATCCTGCCGGACAACATCACGACCGATCACCTGTCGCCGTCCAACGCCATCCTGCCGACCTCGGCGGCGGGCGAATATCTGACCTCGATGGGCGTGCCGGAGGAGGACTACAACTCCTACGCCACCCACCGTGGCGACCACCTGACCGCCATGCGCGCGACCTTCGCCAACCCCCAGCTGGTCAATGAAATGGCCGTGGTCGACGGGGCGGTGAAGAAGGGCTCGCTGGCCCGGCTGGAGCCGGACGGCGAGGTGGTCCGCATGTGGGAGGCGATCGAGACCTATCTGGGCCGTCGCCAACCGCTGATCATCATCGCGGGGGCCGACTACGGCCAGGGCTCGTCGCGGGACTGGGCCGCCAAGGGCGTGCGTCTGGCGGGGGTCGAGGCCATCGTCGCCGAGGGCTTCGAGCGCATCCACCGGACCAATCTTATCGGCATGGGCGTCATGCCGCTGGAGTTCATCAACGGCGTGACCCGTCTGGGCCTGAAGCTGGACGGCACCGAGACCTATGACGTCATCGGCACGCCCGCGCCGGGCGCCGAGCTGACGCTTGTCATCCATCGCACCGACGGTTCGGAAGAGACGGTGGCGGTGAAGTGCCGTCTGGATACGGCCGAGGAGGTGTCGATCTATGAGGCCGGCGGGGTGCTGCAGCGGTTCGCCCAGGACTTCCTCGACTCGGAGGCCGCCGCCTGATGTCCGGTCAGTTCCGCGTTCCCGCCACCTATATGCGCGGCGGTACCTCCAAGGGCGTCTTCTTCCGGCTGGAGGATCTGCCTGAGTCCTGCCGCGTTCCCGGCGCCGCGCGCGACCGACTGTTCCAGCGGGTGATCGGCAGTCCCGACGCCTATGGCAAGCATATCGACGGCATGGGCGGCGCGACTTCCAGCACCTCGAAATGCGTCATCATCTCGCCCAGCGACCGGCCGGGGCATGACGTCGACTATCTGTACGGTCAGGTGTCGATCGACACGGACTTCGTCGACTGGTCCGGCAACTGCGGGAACCTGTCGACCGCTGCGGGCGCCTTCGCGATCCATGCCGGCTATGTCGATGCGGGGTCGGACGGCGTGCGGACCGTGCGCATCTGGCAGGCCAATATCGGCAAGACCATCATCGCCCAAGTTCCGGTCAGTGGTGGCGCCGTGCAGGAGACCGGCGACTTCGAACTGGACGGGGTGACCTTCCCCGCCGCCGAGATCGTGCTGGAGTTTCTCGATCCCGCCGATGAAGGCGAGGGCGACGACGGCGGGGCCATGTTCCCGACCGGAAACCTGATCGACGCGCTGGACGTCCCCGAGGATCTGGTCGCGGGCGGCAAGCTGACCGTCACGATGATCAATGCGGGTATCCCGACGATCTTCGTCAACGCCGCCGACCTCGGCTACGCGGGCACGGAGCTGCAGGAGGCCATCAACGGCGATCCGGCGGCCCTGAAGCGGTTCGAGGCCCTGCGCGCCATCGGGGCGCTGAAGATGGGGCTGATCGACAGCCTCGAAGGCGCGGCCAAGCGCCAGCACACGCCCAAGATCGCCTTCGTCTCGCCGCCCAGGGACTATGTCTCATCCAGCGGCAAGGCGGTCGCGGCGGCCGATGTGGACCTGCTGGTCCGCGCCCTGTCGATGGGCAAGCTGCACCACGCCATGATGGGCACGGCGGCGGTGGCTATCGGGGCGGCGGCGGCGATCCCCGGCACGGTGGTCAATCTGGCGGCGGGGGGCGGCGAGCGTCAGTCGGTGCGCTTCGGCCACCCGTCCGGGACCCTGCGCGTCGGCGCCGAGGCCGTGCAGCAGGACGGCGGCTGGACCATCACCAAGGCGATCATGAGCCGGAGCGCCCGACGTCTGATGGAAGGCGCGGTCTTCGTTCCGGACGACACGATCTGAAAATCACATAATCATATAAAGATATCTTTATGTGATTATTGACATCCGGCGCGTCTGTGTCAGTCTGGCGGCGTCGTGGTTCTGCGCGTCCTCTCCGGAGGGCGCGGAGCTAAGAGGGAAGCCGGTGTGAAGCCGGCGCTGCCCCCGCAACTGTGAGCGGCGAGCCGAAGGTTCATCTCGTGTCACTGGGAGTCCAATCCCGGGAAGGCCGGACCGGAAGCCGTGACCCGTGAGCCAGGAGACCTGCCCCGACAGATAACGTCCTCCGGCGGGGTGTCCGGTCAGGTCGCATGAGCGCCGCGACGGGACTGATCCGCGCGGGCGATCGCGCGTCCCTGTCCGCTGTCCCGCCACAGCATCAACGGCAGAGACTCCCATGACCGCCGCCGACTTCACCTTCACCCTCTCGAGCATCGCGTTCGACGAGGACTATCACCCGGCCGAGAGCACGCGGCTCACCACCAATTTCGCCAATCTGGCCCGGGGCGAGAGCCGTCAGGAGAACCTGCGCAACACCCTGCGCATGATCGACAACCGGTTCAATTCGCTTGCGGATCAGGACAATCCGCGCGGGGACCGCTACGCGGTGGAGCTCAACATCGTCTCGGCGGCGCTGAACGTCGGGGGCGAGGATGACCGGGAGTCTTTCCCGCAGTTCGAGATCCTGCAGACGATCGTGGTCGACAGGGAGACGGGCGAGCGGACCAACGGCATCGTCGGCAACAACTTCTCATCCTACGTCCGCGACTACGACTTCAGCGTCGTTCTGCCGGCCCATATGAAGGCCAATCCGGGCGCCTTCGCTCCGGCGGACTACGGCGACCTGCATGGCAAGCTGTTCAGGCATTTCCTGAACTCGGCCGCCTATCGGGAAGCCTTCGCCAAACCGCCGGTGATCTGCCTGAGCGTGTCGAGCAACAAGACCTATCACCGCAACGGCAAGGCGCATCCGGTGCTGGGCCTGGAGTATGAGAACGACGCGTTCTCGCCGACCGACGACTATTTCGCGAAGATGGGGATGAAGGTCCGCTACTTCATGCCCCGGGGCAGCGTGGCGCCCTTCGCCTTCTACCACATCGGCGATCTGACGGCGGACTACACCGATCTGGAGCTGATCAGCACCATCGCGACGATGGAGACCTTCCAGAAGATCTATCGGCCCGAAATCTACAACGCCAACTCGCCGGCGGCCGACCAGTACCAGCCGAGCCTGAAATATCAGGACTATTCCCTGACCCGCATCGTCTACGACCGGGAGGAGCGCAGCCGGCTGGCCGTCGAACAGGGACGCTTCGTCGAGGAGCGGTTCATCAGGCCGCATCGGGCCCTGCTGGCGCAGTGGTCCGCCGATTTCGCCGCCGCCTGATCTGTTACGCGTTCACGAGACCTTCCCATGAGCAAACTCTTCCCCACCTCGACCGCCGGCAGCCTGCCGAAGCCCTCCTGGATCGCCACGCCCGAGCAGCTGTGGTCGCCCTGGAAGCTGGACGGCGATGAACTGGTCGCCGGCAAGCAGGACGCCCTGCGCCTGTCCGTGGACGATCAGCTGAAGGCCGGCATCGACATCGTCGGCGACGGCGAACAGACGCGTCAGCATTTCGTGACTACCTTCATCGAGCACCTGGACGGCGTCGACTTCGAGAAGCGCGAGACGGTGCGGATCCGCAATCGCTACGACGCCAGCGTGCCGACGGTGGTGGGCGCCGTGTCGCGCTCGAAGCCGGTCTTCGTCGAGGATGCGAAATTCCTGCGGGCCCAGACCGACAAGCCGATCAAATGGACCCTGCCCGGGCCGATGACGATGATCGACACCCTCTATGACGCCCACTACCAGAGCCGCGAGAAGCTGGCCTGGGAGTTCGCCAGGATCCTCAATGAGGAAGCGAAGGAACTGGAGGCGACCGGGGTCGATATCGTCCAGTTCGACGAGCCGGCCTTCAACGTCTTCTTCGACGAAGCCAACGACTGGGGCATCGCGACGCTGGAGCGCGCCGCCGAGGGTCTCAAATGCGAGACCGCCGTCCACATCTGCTACGGCTACGGCATCAAGGCCAATACCGACTGGAAGAAGACCCTCGGCTCCGAGTGGCGGCAGTATGAGCAGACCTTCCCCAACCTGCAGAAGTCGAGCATCGACATCATCTCGCTGGAGTGCCAGCACTCGCGCGTGCCTATGGAGCTGATCGAACTCGTTCGGGGCAAGAAGGTGATGGTCGGCGCCATCGACGTGGCGACCGACACGATCGAGACGCCGGAAGAGGTCGCCGACACCCTGCGCAAGGCGCTTCAGTTCGTCGACGCCGACAAGCTCTATCCCTGCACCAACTGCGGCATGACCCCGCTGTCCCGCAAGGTCGCCAACGGCAAGCTGCGCGCCCTGAGCGCCGGCGCCGAGATCGTCCGGAGGGAACTGTCGGCCTGATCCGCCCGCCGATGATTGGCGAAAGGCGGCGCATCGCTCTAGGGTCGCCGGCCTTCTGACTGTCTCCGGGACCGCCTGCCATGACCGACACGCTCGAACTCTCGCACTGGATCGACGGCGATCGGGTCGGGGGCGATCGTCCCGCCGAAAGCCGCAACCCGTCGGACACGCGCGAGGTCGTGGCCCGCACGCCCGACGGCTCGGCGGCGGATGTCGATGACGCCGTGGCGGCGGCGAAGGCGGCCTTCCCGGCCTGGGCGGACGCCTCGCCCGAGGCGCGATCGGACGTGCTCGACCGGGCCGGAACCCTGCTGATGGAGCGCAAGGAAGAGGTCGGCCGCCTGCTGTCGCGCGAGGAGGGCAAGACGCTGCCGGAAGGCATCGGCGAGACCGCCCGCGCCGCCCGCATCCTGAAGTATTTCGCCGGCGAGGCCCTGCGCCTGCACGGCCAGAACCTGGCCTCGACCCGTCCGGGCGTGGAGATCCAGACCTATCGCCAGCCGGTCGGCGTCTATGGCCTGATCACGCCGTGGAACTTCCCCATCGCCATCCCGGCCTGGAAGGCCGCGCCCGCGCTGGCGTTCGGCAATACGGTGGTGCTGAAGCCCGCCGGTCCGACCCCGGCCACGGCCGAGGCGCTGGTCGCCATCCTGCATGAGGCAGGCCTGCCGAAGGGCGTGCTGAACATGGTCATCGGTCGCGGCGGCGTCGGTCAGGCCATCGTTGACCACAAGGATATCGTCGGCGTCTCCTTCACCGGCTCGCAAAGTGTCGGCGCCGGGGTGGCGGCGGGCGCGGTGAAGCGTCAGGCCCGGGTGCAGCTGGAGATGGGCGGCAAGAACCCGCTGATCGTGCTGGACGACGCCGATCTGGAGCGGGCGGTGAACATCGCGCTGGACGGCTCCTTCTTCGCCACCGGCCAGCGCTGCACGGCCTCCAGTCGCCTGATCGTGCAGGACGGCGTCCATGACAAGTTCGTCGCCCTGCTGGCCGAGAAGGTCGCGGCCCTGCGCGTCGGCGATGCGCTGGATCCGAACAGCCAGATTGGGCCGGCGGTCAGCGAGGCCCAGATGGAGACCTCCTACACCTACGCCGATATCGCGCGCGGCGAGGGCGCCCGCATCGTCACCGGCGGCGACCGCCTGAAGCTGGACAAGCCCGGCTGGTACGTCCAGCCGACCCTGATCGCCGACACCGCCGCCGACATGCGGATCAACAATGAGGAGGTCTTCGGCCCCGTCGCCTCGACCATCCGCGTGAAGAGCTACGAGGAAGCTCTGGAGATCGCCAATGGCGTCGAGTTCGGTCTGTCGGCGGGCATCGTCACCAGCAGCCTGAAGCACGCCCGCGACTTCCAGCGCCGGGCCAAGGCGGGGATGACCATGGTCAACCTGCCGACGGCGGGCGTCGACTATCACGTACCGTTCGGCGGGACGAAGTCGTCCAGCTATGGCGCGCGCGAGCAGGGCTTCGCCGCGGCGGAGTTCTTCACCCAGATCAAGACCAGCTACAGCGCGGGATAAATCCGGGAAGAGGGGTGGCCTCGGCGGAGTGCGGAGCGTAGCAGTCCGGGCCTGTCGCAGAGCTGTCGCGCTGGAGCGCTAGGCGGCAGCGACCCGCAGGAGACGCCCCCGTGACCCGAGTCCGCACCACCTTCGCCGCCGCCGCCGCGCTTCTGACCCTCGCCGGATGCGGCGCTGTTCAGGGCTGGACGCCTGCCGCCCAGGCGCAGACCCCGGCGCCAGCCCCGGCTCCGGCGACGGAAGCGACCGCCCGGCCGACGCTGGTGGTGACGCTGGTGATCGACCAGTTCAGCGCCAATCTGTTCAACCAGTATCGTGACGATTTCACCGGTGGCCTGGCCACGCTGGCGCAGCAGGGGCGGGTGCACGCCAACGGCTTCCAGCAGCATGGCCTGACCGAGACCTGCCCGGGCCACTCCACCGTCCTGACCGGCATGAACCCGGCCCGCACCGGCATTCCGGCCAATGACTGGGTCGATCCGGCGACGGGCAAGGAGGTTTACTGCCTGTTCTCGCCGGTGAACCATCTGGCGCACGGCGACGACACGACCGACAACGGCGTGGTCGGGACCGAACAGCTTGAGGCCACGACCCTGGCCGACTGGCTGAAGGCCGCCAGCCCGCAGAGCCGCGTCTTCGCCGTCTCGGGCAAGGATCGCGGCGCCATCAACCTGAACGGCCACAAGGGCGACGGGGCCTACTGGTATACGGTGGGCTTCGGCTTCACGACCTATGTCGAGCCCGGCCAGACGGCGGAGGCGCGGCTGCAGCCGGTCGCCGCCCTGAACAGCCGGATCGCCGAACGCCTGCGCGCCACACCGCCGTCCTGGACCTACACCCGTGACGCCTGCCGGAACCTGGACGGCGAATGGGAAATCAATGGCCAGACCTTCCGCTCGAGCCTGCCGCCGCAGCGGTTCGAACTCGACACCTCGCCGATCCTCGATGAACTGACGCTGGAGGCGGCGACCGAACTTCTGGAGACGCAGCAACTGGGTCGTCGCGGCGTGGTGGACATGCTGGGCGTCAGCCTGTCGGGCACCGACCGGATCGGCCACACCTTCGGCACCCAGGGGCCGGAGATGTGCGAGCAGATGCATCGTCTCGACGCGGCGCTGGGCCGCTTCCTCGAGCGCCTGCCGCAGGGCGCGATCGTGGTGCTGACGGCCGACCACGGCGGCTCGGACTTCGTGGAGCGGCTGGCGGTTCGCGGCTATCCCCACGCCCATCGCGGCGACGCCGCCGCCATGGCCCGGATCAACGAGACGCTGAAGGCGCAGTTCGGCCTCGACTACGGCCCGCTGTCGCTGGGCGGAAGCGGCGTCATGGTCGGCGACGCCGAACAGAAGGGCCTGCCCGAGCCCCTGCGCGGTCGCATCCTGAACGCGGCGCTGGAGCTGCTGCGGGCCAATCCGGACATCGCCTTCGCCGAAAGCCGCGACGTGCTGCTGGCCGAGCCGATGCCGCCCGCCGACCTGACGCCGGACCTGATGACGGTGCGTCAGCGCATGCGCCTGTCGGCGGTGGCGCAGCGGTCGCCGGACATCATCACGGCGCTGAAGGAGAATGTAGTCATGGGCGGCCGGGTCGGTCGGACCATTTCGGGCCACGGCACGCCGTGGGACTATGACCGCCGCGTGCCGATCATCTTCTGGTGGCCGGGCGCGCAGGGGCAGGAGCGGTTCCTGCCCATCCGCACCATCGACATCGCTCCGACCCTGGCGCCGATTATCGGTGTGCAGACGCCGGCCGATCTGGACGGACGCTGCATCGACCTGCAGGCGCCGGGCGGTTCGGTCTGCCCGACCGGTCGCTGAGGCGCGTCCATAACTTCGTGTTTCCGGGAACCGGAGCGACTTTACCCGTTTCGCGTTTCACAGGCACAAGGGGCTCGCAATCGTAAGAAGACCAGAGCCACCCGATGAACAGAGCCCGGCGCGCGCGTATTGTCGCCACCCTTGGACCCGCCAGCCGGGCGCCCGGAACGGTGAAGGCGCTGGCCCAGGCGGGGGTGGACGTCTTCCGTCTGAACTTCAGCCACGGCTCGCATGAGGATCACGCGGCCGCGCTGAAGGCGGTGCGCGGCGTCGAGATGGCGCTCAAGCGGCCGCTGGGCGTGCTGGCTGACCTGCAGGGGCCCAAGCTGCGTCTCGGCCGCTTCGCCAATGTCGAGATCGACGTGGGGCCCGGGCACAGGATGCGCTTCGACCTCGACCCGACGCCGGGCGACGAGACGCGGGTGCAGATGCCCCACCCGGAAATCTTCAAGGCCCTGCGCACCGGCATGCTGTTGCTGCTGGACGACGGCCGGGTGCGGCTGCGCGTCGGCGAGCGGACGGACGAGTGGGCCGATGTCACCGTCGAGAGCGGCAGCAAGCTGTCGGACCGCAAGGGCGTGGCGGTGCCGGAGGCGGTGATCCCGGTTTCGGCCCTGACGCCCAAGGACCGCGAGGACCTGGCCTTCGCCCTGCGCATTGGTGTCGACTGGGTGGCCCTCAGCTTCGTGCAGAAGGCCGAGGACATGGCCGAACTGAAGCAGCTGGTGAAGGGCAAGGCCGCCTGCCTGGCCAAGATCGAGAAGCCCCAGGCCCTGGCCCAGCTGGACAGCATCCTGGACTACTGCGACGGCGTCATGGTCGCCCGCGGCGATCTGGGCGTGGAGCTGGACCCGGAAGAGGTGCCGGTGGCCCAGAAGCAGATCATCCGCGCCGCCCGCGATCGCGGCGTGCCGGTGATCGTCGCCACCCAGATGCTGGAATCGATGACCAGCGCCCCCGCGCCGACCCGCGCCGAGGCCTCGGACGTGGCCAACGCCGCCTATGAGGGCGCCGACGCCCTGATGCTGTCGGCCGAGACCGCCTCGGGCCAGTATCCGCTGGAGGCCGTATCGGTGATGAGCCGGATCATCGAGCGGGTCGAGAGCGATCCCCTGTGGCCCAGCCTGATGGACGCCGAACACGCCGGCATGCACGATTTCGACGCCGACGCCCTGGTGGCCGCGGCGCGCAAGGCGGCCGAGGCCCAGTCGACGGCCTGTATCGTGGTCTTCACCACTCTTGGCGGCACCGCCCGCCGGATGGCCCGCGAGCGGCCGCTGCAGCCGGTGCTGGCCCTGACGCCGAACCCCGACACCGCCCGCCGTCTGGCGCTGGTCTGGGGGCTGGAGACCCGGCTGGGCAAGGAGCCGACCTCGCTGGAGGATGTCACTGAGGACGCGGTGACCAGCGCCATGACCTACGGCCTCGCCGAGCCCGGCCAGCGCATCCTGATCCTCGCCGGAACGCCCTTCGGCGCGCCGGGGGCTGCGAATCTGCTGCGTCTGGCGCATGCTCCGACCAAGAAGGGCAAGCGCTGACCAGTTCCTCCCCCTTGGGGGAGGGGGACCATCCGAAGGATGGTGGAGGGGCGCGGGCCGGAAATACGGTGTGGGGCTGACACCCCTCCACCGCTTCGCGGTCCCCCTCCCCCGGAGGGGGAGGAAGGGGCGTCTTGATCAAATACATCGGCTCCAAGCGCGCCCTGCTCGGTCAGGTGTCGGCCACGGTCGCCGCCCTGCTGCCGCAGGGAGGAGCGGTGTGCGACCTGTTCTCCGGCTCGGCACGGGTGGGCCATGCGCTGAAGGGGCAGGGGTTCCGGGTCTGGTCGAATGACCACAACGCCTACGCCCACACCCTGGCCGTCGGCTATGTGCAGGCCGACCGGGAGCGCTGGATGGAGCGGGCGGAAGGCGTCCTGGCCGAGCTACGCGCGGTGAAGCCCGAGGCGGGCTGGTTCACCAAGGCCTTCTGCGAGGATGCCCGCTTCTTCCATCCCGACAACGGCGCCGTCATCGACGCCCTGCGCGAGCGGATCGCGGCGATGGCGCTGGAGCCGGAGCTGGAGGCGGTCGCGCTGGTGGCCCTGATGGAGGCGGCGGATCGGGTCGATTCCACGGCCGGTTTGCAGATGGCCTATATGAAGTCCTGGGCTCCAAGGGCGCTGAAGCGGCTGGAGCTGCGGATGCCAGACATCCTGCCGGGCGTGGCGGGCGGTCCCTGCAAGGCGACCCATGCGGACGCCGTTGAGATCGCGCCGGAGATCGAGGCGGACCTCGTCTATCTGGACCCGCCGTACAACCAGCATTCCTACCTCGGGAACTACCACTGCTGGGAAAGTCTGGTTCTGTGGGACAAGCCCGAGACCTATGGCGTCGCCAACAAGCGGATCGACGTGAAGACCCGCAAGAGCGCCTTCAACAGCCGCCCCGGCATCGGCCCGGCGCTGGAATCGGTGATCGCCAATCTGAAGGCCCCCAATCTGGTCGTCTCCTTCAATGACGAGGGCTATCTGAGCCGCGATCAGCTGGTCGCCATGCTGTCCGCGCGGGGGGAGGTGCAGGTGATCGAGATCGCCCGGCCCCGCTACGTCGGCGCCCGTATCGGCATCCATAATCCCAAGGGCGAGAAGGTCGGGGCGGTCGGTCGGCTGCGGAACGTCGAATATCTGTTCGTGGTCGGCGAGCGCCGGATCGAGATCGCAGAGGCCGCGTAAGGGAACGGCCTGACTCCCGGGCCGTTGTGTCCGGCATGGAACAGATGACCATGACCCCCTCGCGCCGCATGGAAGGCGTTCGCGCCTATGACCGGGCCGCCGATGCGTTCGGCGTCGTCGCCTGGAAGGCCCCTGGCGCCAGTCGTTTCGAACACCGGCCCGCCAACGATACGGTCGAGACGCCCGAGCCGACGGTCAAGGACATGGTCGGCGCCATTCCCGGCTGGGCAGTGGTCGTGGGCGGCGGGGTGGTCGCGGCCCTGATGGGCGTGCTGCTGGGCGGCGCGCTTCAGGTCTGACCTTCAAGCAAGGCCTTCACCGGTCCCCATGAGCGTCGATGCTCGGGGCAAGGGCCGTGGAGGCGGAGCGCCTCGGAATGGATCGGGGCGTTGTAGCCCTTGTGCCGGGCGAAGCCGTAGGCGGGGTAGAGGGCGTCCATCTCGATCATCACCCGGTCCCGCGCCGTCTTGGCGAGAATGGAGGCCGCGGCGATCGACAGGGACAGGCTGTCCCCCTTCACGACAGTCTGGATCGGGCAGGGGAGTTTGAAGCGGTAGTTGCCGTCCACGAGCGCCGCGACCGCCGGAACCTGCAGGGCCCCGATGGCGCGGCACATGGCCAGACCCGTGGCGCCGAGGATGTTCAGCTCCTCGATCTCGCGCGCCGAGGCGAAGCCGACGCCCCAGGCGAGGGCGCGGGCCTTGATCTCCGGCTCCAGCGCCGCGCGGCGCTTCTCGGTCAGGGCCTTGGAGTCGTCGATGCCGGGGGGCAGGTCGTCGGGATTAAGGATCACCGCCGCCGCCGAGACCGGCCCGGCCCACGGCCCGCGCCCGGCCTCGTCCACGCCGCAGACCAGCCCGCCGCTGGACTGGGCCAGCAGGGTCTCGAGGGCGAGGGTGGGGAAGGCGCGGTCGGACATCAGGTGCGGGCCATCGCACGAACCTCGACCTGACGAAAGCATGATCGTTGGTGGTCGTTGACCATGCCGACCGCCTGCATGAAGGCGTAGACGATGACCGGGCCGCAGAAGTTGAAGCCGCGCTTCTTCAGCGCCTTCGCCATGGCCTCGCTCTCGGGCGTCTTCACCGGGGCCTCGCGGAAGTCGGACCAGTCGTTCTGGATCGGCGACCCGCCGACGAAGGACCAGAGCCAGGCGGAGAAATCCTCGCCGTTGTCACGCATCTCCAGCCAGATCTGGGCGCCTCGGATGGCGGCGTTGATCTTGGCGCGCGAGCGGATGATGCGCGGATCGGCCAGCAGCCGTTCGATGTCGGCCTCGCCATAGGCGGCGACCTTCTCGGGATCGAAACCGTCGAAGGCGTCGCGGATGCCCTCGCGCTTCCGCAGGATGGTGATCCACGCCAGCCCGGCCTGGAAGCCGTCGAGGATCAGCTTCTCCCACAGGGCGCGGGCGTCATACTCGGGCACGCCCCATTCCTCGTCGTGATAGGCGATGTAGAGGGCGTCGGTGGTCCCGCACCAGCCGCAGCGGCCGTCAGCGTGTGAGTCGGTCATGGGGCCAGCATGACGGCCCCCTGCTGTCAGTGGAAGGCAGCAGCCCTCAGGCCGCCTCGTCCTTGGCCGGCATGACCTCGCCCACGGTCGGGCGGTTGCGGTCGTGGATCAGCTGGATGTCGCGCGGTTTGACGATCTCGTTGCAGTGGGCGCAGGCGATGCGCGGGTTGAGATCGTGCTCGCAGGTCTTGTGGACCATCTTCAGCCCGGCGTTTTCCTCGCCATAGACGTGCTTGGCGCCCCAGGCGTGCAGGGTGACCAGGACGCCATAGAGATCCTTGCCCTTGGCGGTGAGGACGTACTCGTTGCGCGGCGGGCGCTCGGAATAGAGGCGGGGCTCCAGCACGCCGTGCTGGACCAGGGTCTTCAGGCGCGCGGCCAGAACATTGCGGGCGACGCCGAGCCGCTCCTGCCACTGTTCAAAGCGGCTGACGCCGTTGAAGGCGTCGCGGATGACCAGAAGGGTCCACGGATCGCCGATCACCTCGAGGGTGCCGGCGATGGTGCAGCTCTGGCGAGAATAGTCGGCGGTGCGTCCCATGCCCGCAAAGGTGACCCCACGTCAGCTGATTTGCAAGAGGGTTGCCAATCTGAACCCACTAAGTCAGTCTTGTTTCACTACGGACGTGTTGCGGGCGACCGCCGGGCGTTTCGTGGTCCCTTGAACTTCGGGCGGAGGATTCCGGTCTTCCGCCCGTCCTTTTGCGCCGATAGACCGATCGCATGACCTTCCAGACCCTCGATGAAGCCCTGACCCTGACCGAGGACGGCGAGGGCGGCCTGCTGGCCCCGATGACCGGCTCCTTCTCCAACGCCCCGACGATGATGCCGGCCGAGCGTGGCTCGCCCTTCGGCGGGCTGATGGCGGCGCTGGCGGCGAAGGCGGCGCGCGAGACGCTGGGGATCAGCGCCCCTCTGCGCACGGTGGCGACCCAGTTCCACATCGGGGCGAAGTTCGAGCCGATGACGATCAACAGTGAACTGCTGCGGGGCGGCCGTTCCGCCGCCTATGGGCTGGTGAAGGCGGGGCAGGGCGACCGGCTGGCGATGACCGGCCTGGTCACCTTCGGCGCGCCGGGCGAGGGGCCGGAGCTGCGCGCCGCCTCCATCACGCCGCCGCCGCTGCTGGAGCAGCCGCTGACGCCGATGGACCCGCAGTTCGGGCCGCACTTCATCAGGCACGTCGAGCACCGCTTCGTCGGGGGCATCCAGCTGTTCGGGCGCAACGAGACCGATCGGATGGGGGTGTGGATGCGCACTGTGGACGGCAAGCCGCTGGACGAGGCCCGTCTGGCCTTCCTGCTGGACGCCACCTTCCCGGTCTACTGGACCATGCTGCCCGCCCCGCCGGCCATCTCGGCCACGGCGGACCTGCGCTACGACTTCTTCGGCCCGATCCCCGAGGACGCGGCCCCTGACGGCTGGACCTATTTCGAGTTCGTCTCGCGCGACAGCCACGGCGGCTGGACGGTCGAGGATGCGACGGCCTGGGCGCAGGACGGGCGGCCGCTGGCGGTCGGGCGTCAGCTGAGGAAGGTGCTGGCGTCGCGGGCGCCGAAGGCCCCGGCGGAGGGCTGAACGACGAAAGCCGGCCACGCTTGCGCGCGACCGGCCTCCGTCATCCCTTGACGCACACCACCTGACGCAGGGTGTGCACGACCTCGATCAGCTCGGACTGGGCCGCGATCACGGCGTCGATGTCCTTGTAGGCCATCGGCGTTTCGTCGATCACGTCCGCGTCCTTGCGGCACTCGACGCCCTGGGTGGCGCGGACGTGGTCCTCCACCGTAAAGCGACGCTTGGCCTCGGTCCGGCTCATGGTCCGACCGGCGCCGTGAGAGCAGGTGCAGAAGCTTTCCGCATTGCCCTTGCCGCGCACGATGAAGGACTTGGCGCCCATCGAGCCGGGGATGATGCCCAGCTCGCCGTCCTTGGCCGACACCGCACCCTTGCGGGTCAGGAACACGTCCTTGCCGAAGTGGCGTTCCTTCGAGACGTAGTTGTGGTGGCAGTTCACCGCTTCCTGCGTCGTCTCCAGATCCGGCCAGAACGCGCGCAGCACGTTCAGGACGCTGTCCATCATCACCTCACGGTTGGCGCGGGCGTATTTCTGCGCCCACGACACCGCGCGGATGTAGTCGATGAAGCCCTCCGACCCTTCCGGGAAGTAGGCCAGGTCCTGATCCGGCAGGTTCAGGAACCAGCGACGCGCCTCATGCTTGGCCCGCTCGATGAAGTAGGTCCCGAAGCGGTTGCCGACACCCCGCGAACCGGAGTGCAGCATCACCCACACATCGCCCGCCTCATCGAGGCAGAGCTCGATGAAGTGGTTGCCCGTGCCGAGCGTGCCCAGGTGGCCGAAGCCACGCGGGTGCGCCGCCTTGGGGTGCTTCTCCACCACGGCGTCGTAGCCGGCCTTGAGGTCGGCCCAGCGGGTCACCGCCGCGGCCGGGGGCTCGTCGGCCCAGGCGCCCTTGTCGTTGCGCCCGCCGTTGTCGGTGCGGCCGTGCGGAACGGCCGCCTCGATGGCGGAACGGATGCCCGACAGGTCGTCCGGCAGGTGCTCGGCGCGGATCGAGGTCCGCACCGCCATCATGCCGCAGCCGATGTCCACGCCCACGGCGGCCGGGATGATGGCCCCCACGGCGGGGATCACCGACCCCACGGTCGCGCCCTTGCCCCAGTGCACGTCCGGCATGACCGCGATGTGCTTATGGATGAACGGCAGGGCCGCCACGTTCTTGAGCTGCTTGAGCGCGGCGTCCTCGATCGGCACGCCACGGGTCCACGCCTTGATGGGCGCGCCCGGGCTTTCGATCACGTCATAGTCGCGCATGGCTCTCTCCTTTCTTTCGTTGATCCTTCCGGACCGGCGGGAGAGGGCGCTTGCGGATACAAGAAACCCCTCCGGCCGGTTGGCGGGAGGGGTTGCTTGAAAACCGAAGCCGTTACGGCCCTGTCATTCCCTACACACCCTCCGCGCACGCGCCATTGGTCTCGACCGGCTGGCGGTCGAGCTGCATGGGCAGCCGGGAGTTGGCGTAACAGGCGAACATGGGTCGTCTCGTTTTCGGGAGGGCGCTGATATCCGAAGCGTCAGCGGATGGCCAGCCCCGAAATTGGTCAGTGCGGCAGGCCGCGCAAGTGGATCAGGGGGATGACGATGTCCTCCTCGTCCTCCAGATGGCGCAGTAGGGGACGGGCGCCGGCATCCAGCGTGTCGACCAGCCGGGCGGCTCTGTCGGCGGCGTCAGGGGCGTTGGAAGCGATGGCCTGATGGAAGGCGAGGCCGGACTGGAACAGGGCTTCCAGCGTGTGATGGATGGCGTCGTGGTCGCGGTCCAGCAGGTCGATGCCGTGGGCGATCTTGGGCTCGATCTTCCGCATGGCCGGGAAATACTGGCCGCTCTCGATCCGGTGGTGACCGTCGAGGTGCTGGAGGAAGGACTGCAGCGCCGGGATCAGTTGGCGGTGCAGGACGCGGATGTCGCCACCCGCGCGCCACTGGCTGACCAGCCCGTCCATATGGGCCTGATGGCCCCGGAAGGAGCCGTGCATCTGAAGCCAGAAGGCGGCGGTCTGGTCGAGACCGGGCTCGGCCCAGCGGTCGCGGGGATATTCCTCGCGCAGGTAAAGCATCTCGACCGGCAGGCCGTGCCGGGTGGCGAGCGCCAACGCCTCGGGAGAGGGATCAGGCAACCGCGGTGGTCGCGGTGATGAAGCCGCCGCCCAGCAGGCGCTCGGTGTCGGCGGGGTCGTAGAGGGCGCAGGCCTGGCCGGGGGCGACGCCTTCCTCGCCCTTCTCGAACACCACGCTGACGACGCCGTCCTCGATCTTCAGACGGGCCGGGGAGGGCGGACGGGTGGAGCGGACGCGGGCAAGCACCGGCGCGCCCTCGAGGGCGGCCGCTTCGATGGAGGGCTGGTCGCCCAGCCAGTTGGTCTCGTCCAGCGTCAGGGACGCGGTCAGCAGGGCCTCGCGCGGGCCGACGATGACGTGGCGCTTCACCGGATCCAGCCTGGTGACGAACAGGGGCTCGCCGACGGCGACGTTCAGACCCCGGCGCTGGCCGATGGTGTAGTCGGTGATGCCCGCGTGCTTGCCCAGGGTGCGGCCATCCATGTGCACGATCTCGCCGGCCTCGCGGCCTTCGGGGCGCAGCTTGTCGATCAGCGAGCGATAGTCGCCCGAGGGCACGAAGCAGATGTCTTGGCTGTCCGGCTTGGCGGCGATGCGCAGGCCGAGTTCGAGCGCCACGCCGCGCACCTGCGGCTTCTCCAGATCGGCCAGGGGGAAGCGCAGGTAATCCAGCTGCTCCGGCGTGGTGGCGAACAGGAAGTAGGACTGGTCGCGCGAGTGGTCGATGGCCTTGCGCATCTGGGCGCGGCCGTTAACGACCGCGCGGCGGACGTAGTGGCCCGTCGCCATGGCCTCGGCGCCAAGGTCGCGGGCGACGTCCAGCAGGTCGCGGAACTTGACCGTCTGGTTGCAGCGGATGCACGGCACCGGCGTCTCGCCGCGAAGATAGCTGTCGGCGAACTGGTCGATCACGGCGTCGCGGAAGCGGCTTTCGTAGTCGAGGACGTAGTGCGGGATGCCGATGGTCTCCGCGGCCAGACGGGCGTCGTGGATGTCCTGACCGGCGCAGCAGGCGCCCTTCTTCTTGAGCGCCGCGCCGTGATCGTAAAGCTGCAGCGTCACGCCGACGACGTCATAGCCCGCCTTGTGCAGCAGGCCGGCGACGACGGTGGAGTCCACACCGCCGGACATGGCCGCGACCACCCGACTGCCGACCGGCAGGCCGACCGCCTTGCGCGCGCTCTCGATCGCCGCGTCCATGTCCTGCTGCGAGGCCATGGGGGCGATATCGGGAACGGGGCAGATGTCCTCGGCGAAAGTCATGGCGGCCATTTAGTGCTGAAGCCGTACAATTTCGAGGCCCGGTGAAACATCAGGCGAAAAAACGACAACGGCCGCCCCGTTTCCGGAGCGGCCGCTGCAGGCGTTAACGCGGGGGGTGACCCCTAACCGCGGTAGTGCTGGATACGCGTGGTCCGCAGACCCTGCATGCCCCATTTGTCGATCGCCTTCTGCCAGGCGATGAACTCTTCCGCCGTCAGGCGATACCGGGCCAGCGCGTCCTCAAGGCTGATCAGACCCCCGCGGACAGCGGCGACCACCTCGGCCTTGCGACGGATCACCCAGCGATCCGTATTGGCCGGCGGCAGGTCACGCAGCGTCAGCGGCGTGCCGGTCGGTCCGACCACATATTGTTCGCCTGAAGTATTTAGGCGTCGCTCTTGCAACATGGGCTTATGCCTCATTCACCACCACCATTGAGCGTGCACGGTAGCGCTGGGCCGCTAAGGGCCGTTTAAGCGTCGTGGTGAAGGAAAGGATAAAATCCCCTCCGTACCCGGTGCAGATGGTCAATGAAGTCTTCATGGAGACTAACCGTCAGTTACCCGAAGATCAGCGTTTGATGTTGATCAGTTCCGCGAGCATCTCGTCCGCGGTGGTGATGATCTTGGACGACGCGGAGTAGGCGCGCTGGGTCGTGATCAGGCCCGTGAACTCCGCCGACAGGTCCACTGTCGAGGATTCCAGCTGCTTGGACGACAGTGTGCCCGCGCCGCCCGTGCCCGCGGCCTTCAGGTTGAAGGTGCCGGACTGGAGGCTGACGGCGTAGGCGTTTCCGCTGACTTCCTTGAGGCTGTCGGGGCTGGGGAAGGTGGCGACCGCGACCTGGGCGATCCGGCGCTTCACGCCGTTATCGAAGATGGCGGTGACGAAGCCGCCCTCGTCGATGGTGATTTCGCTCAGATTGCCGAAGGCCGTGCCGTTGGTGATGGTCGACTGGACCACCGAGGCGGTGTTCAGCTGGCTGAGGCCGCCGGCCGAGGTGTTCAGGTCCAGGGTCACCGTCTGGGCGGCGATGCCCAGGCCGTCAGCCCATTTGACCAGACCGTTGTCCGCCGGGTTGGCCGGATCGATGGTGTTGTTCGGGTCGGACTCCAGGAAGGACAGGCTGGCCTGGGTCGGGTCGTCGAACAGACCGGTGCCGGCGGGCCAGCTCTGCATGGTTTCGATGTCGAGGCGGCCCGAGGGGGTGAAGGCGATCAGGCCGGTCTTGATCTGGCCGTGGGAATAGGGGGCGCCGGTCACGACGTCCTCAGCGGGAACGGCGACGATTTCAGCGTACCACTGGTTCGGCTCGTCGCTCTTCAGGAAGCGGATTTCCAGGTTGCGCTGGCCGCCCTTGGAGTCCGACACCGGGATGTTCATCTTGAAGTCGGGCTTCACGCCGACGGGGTTGTCGTCGTCGGAGTTGTACATGGCCATCGAGTTGACCGAGGGATCGTACTTGGTCTTGGCGATGCCGTCCGTGGTCATGGCCAGCTTGGAGAAGTCGATCGCGAAGGGCGTGCCCGGCGCGCCGTTGCTGGTCGGCGTGATGGTGATGGCGGTGGCCGTGGCGGTGGCCGTGCCGTTGGCGCTGGTGGCGTTGTTCGGCACGAAGCCCGTCAGGGCGCCCGCGGCGTTGTAGCTGGCCACGCCTTCGATGCGGCTGATGCCGGTCTTCAGGGTCACATTGTAGGTGGTGACGCCGGTGCCGGCGTCGTAGCCGGCGCGCTCATAGGACACCGAGAAGTCGTGCAGCGAACCGCTGGTGGCCGGCGGGGCGAAGTTGGCCTCAACGGCATTGTACTTGGCGGCCGCGGCGGGGGACGACACATCCTGGGTCGAACGCAGGTTGGCGTTGATCTGGACGCGGGTGGTCGGCTCGGCGGTGCCGCCGACCGAACCGATGTTGATCGAGCGCAGGCGCGACAGGTCGGACGGATCAGTGGCGATCTCGCCGTTCGAGTCCACCGGCCAGCCCTGCAGGTACAGGCCGGCGCTGTTCTTCAGATAGCCCAGGTCGTCGACGCGGAAGGCGCCGGCGCGGGTGAAGAGGCGGCTGTCGGTCGCGCCGACGCCTTCAGCCTGGGTGGTGGTGACGAAGAAGCCCTGACCGTTGATGGCCAGATCGGTCGACTCGGTCGTCCGCTGCAGCTGGCCTTCCTGGCTGATGAAGGAGCGGGCGTTGGCGGTGACGCCGCCGGCCGAATAGCTGCCGCCGGCGCGGGTCTGGCTGTTCACCAGGGTCTGGAACTCGGCGTTGGTCCGCTTGTAGCCAACGGTGTTGACGTTGGCGATGTTCTGGGAAATCGCGGCCAGGGCGGTGGAGTTGGCGGCCAGGCCGGAAACGCCGGCCAGCATTGCGCTGTTGAGGCTCATGAGAACGCTCCTTGAATGGAAATAATCATCGGGAAGGCGGCGGAGCGCATCATGCGGCCACCTCCTCGTCGGGGACGGGCGGATTCTCCGCATCGTCGTTGTCAGCCTGTTCGCGGATCTCGTTCAGCGAGATCACGGTCGAAAGCGGGAGGACGGAGTCGCCGATCACCAGATACGGGGCTCCATTGTACATCTCGACACCGGTGACCCGGCCGCGGATCAGCGCCTGGGCGTCGACCTTGGCTCCGGCGGAGTCGGTGGCGGTGACCTTCAGGGTGTAGACGCCGCCCTCGGTGGCGGTGTCCCCATTGGTCATCTTGCCGTCCCAGGTGAAGTCGTGCAGGCCGGTGGTCTTCTCCGGTCCCTGACCTTCCCAGACGACCTTGCCCGTGCTGTCCAGCACCTGCAGCTTCACATTGGCGGCGGCGCCGCCCAGCTCGTAGGTCCACTTGGCCTTGCCGTCCTCCAGCGAGGTGGCGGTCCAGGCGGCGGTGACTTCCTTGCCGATATAGTTGGAGGCGTTGTCCAGACCGCCGGCGGACTGGGCCGCCAGCAGGCTGGTCAGCAGGTCATTGGTGAGCAGTTGCTGCTCCACCCCGGCCATCTGCGTCAGCTGGGCGGTGAACTCGTTGGAGTCCAGCGGCGACAGGGGATCCTGGTTGCGCAGCTGGGTGGTCAGCAGCGTCAGGAAGGTCTCGAAATTCGAGGCCAGCGCGGCGCCGCCGGTGGCGGTGCGCGAGGCGGCGTTGGAGGTGGTGACGGCATCGACCATCGATCAGACCTTCATGTCCACGCCCGCGGGCGTGAGGGAGAGCGCCTGCCAGCGGGGGGGCTGGGCCAGGACGTCGGCTTCAGTGTTCAGGCGATTGGCCTCGGCGAAGGCGCGGGACTGGCCGCGCTCCTGGCTCTGGCGGCTGTCCTGTCCGCGATCAAAGGCGCTGGAGCCGCTGTCGCGCTGGGTGAATTCGATGGCGTCGTCGGACAGCTGGAAGCCCTGCTGCTCCAGCTGACGGCGCAGTTCGTCCACACGCCCCTTCAGGTCAGCGGCGGCGGCAGGGTTGTCGAAGGCCAGACGGGCGGCCAGACGGCCCTCGGCGTCGATGTCCAGCTTGACGTCGACCCGGCCGAGGTCATCAGGCGTTAGCGCCATCTCGAAGTGGCTCGACCGGCCTTCCAGCTTCCTCAGGATCTGGGCGGCGATCTGGGCGGTGGCGTCGATGGCGGTGCGCGACAGGGTGGAAGGCAGGGCCTCGCGCGCGGACTGGGCGGTCTGGGCGGACGGCGCGGCTTCAGGCGCGGGCGCTTCCACCGGCGTGTCGGCGGCCGGGTCCGTGCTGTTGGCGGCGGCGATATCGGTCGGCGCGGCCTCCGCCGTCGGGCGGGCGGCTTCGGCCAGGCTCGGGATGGCGGTCGAGGGCGAGGCCGCGGTCTGGGCCGTGGCGGTCACGGGCGTGGTCGTTGCGGGTGTGGATGGGGCGGCGGTGTCGACGGCGGCGTTGGTCTCGACCGGACGTGTGGCGCGTTCAGCCAGGGCCCGCAGGTTCGGCGCCTCGGTCGCACGTGGGGCGTCGGGCGTCGGCTGCGTCGGCTGCGTCGTTTCCGGCGCGACCGGCTGGGCGGCCTCGGTCAGCTCGACAGGCGCTTCAGGCAGGGTCTGCGGCTCCGCCGGAGCAGGATCGGCGGCCTTGGGCGCCGCCGCCGGCTGGACCTGCGGGCGCGGGTCCGCCGTCTTCGCCGTGGTTTCGGCGCTGACGGGGGGCTGGGTCAGGGGCGCGGGGGCCGCGCCCTTGGCGGTGTCGGCGATCACAGGCTCGGCCGCGATGGCGGCGCCGCCTGTGGGCTGGGCCGGGTCGACCGGCGCGACGTCGCCCGGCTGTTGTTGCAGGCCCCCGATGGGGAGGACCCGGCGCAGCAGGTCGAGCGGGATCTGGGTGTTCGCGGTCAGGCGGCCGACCCGGCTCAGGTCGATCAGGAAGCTGCGCGGATCGGCCCGCTCGGCGGCCGGACGCACCTGGGGCTCGGCGATGGCGGTCTTCGCGGCGGGCTCGGTCTGCACGGCGGGGCGGACCTGGGGGGCGTCCGTCAGGGTCGCCTTGGTTTCCGGCCGGATGTCCGGGCGAACTTCAGGGGCTTCGCCGGTCGCCTTGACGGCGGGAGCGACATCCGCGGCCGGACGGACCTGCGGTTGGTCCGTCTGCGGCTTGATCGCGGGGGCGGCGTCCGAGGCGATGTCCGCGGCGGGGCGCACCTGCGGCTCGGTCGCGACCGGCTTGGCGGCGGGCGTAGTTTCGGCGGGAGCCTCGGGCTGAACCTGGGGCTGGACCTGGGGCTGGACCAGCGGCTGGCCCGGCAGGGCGGCCTTGGCGGTGAGATCGGGCGTCGGCGCCGGCGGCTGCGTCAGGGGCGAGGCGGTGTCCGGCGTGATGTCCGGTCGCACCAGCGGCGCGGCCGTGGTCTTTGCGTCCGGCGCGATGTCGGATGACGGCGCGGGGGCGTCTTCGTTCGTTACGGCCGACAGGTCGGTTCCGGCCACCAGCAGCAGGGGCGGGGTGGGCGGCGGAGGCGTCTGGACCGGTGCGGCGACAATCATCGCCGCGGCGTCGGTCGCCGCATCCTTCTGTTCCGTCAGCAGCACGTTTTCGCCCTGGCTGTCACCATCCGGGGCGGCGCCCGCCATCGAGGCCAGCAGGCCTTCGAACACGCCGTCCAGCGCCGACGCGCCAGCGTCCGTCGCCCCTTGCGAGGGCGTCGGTGCGGCGGGCGCGATCATGGACAGCAGGGCTGAGGCGGTCGACATGGGGTCCGGGCGAAAATCGCCGAGCGAGAGGCTGTGGCGCGTCCTGCGCCGAACATTCGGAAGGCCCGGCGCAAGTCGCGGGCCACTCCCGAAGGTAGCTTTAGGTGTCTGTTTTTATTGCGCTTTGGCTTTCGGCTTGGGCGCGGTCGCGGTCAGGTGGATGGTCGAATCTTGCCGCGTGCCGACCAAACTTGCCCGGCGCCAGAAGCCGGTCCGGCCTCGCGTCGGGTCTGGCCCGTCGTTTGCGCTTCTGGTCAGTCATGACCCATGCGCGAAAATCGATCTTGCGTGATTTCAATGAGTTGGCTGGCGGCCTCGAACGGGCTGCCGGGCAAAAAGCGCGCGCCGACTGGCAGACCTTGCCGGGCGCCCCTTCGATGGAGGTCCGCGAATGTCGGTAACCAGCATCCTGAACAACGCCAACTCGGGCCTGATCGCCGCGCAGGTGCAGCTGCGGGTGGTCGCGGACAACGTCTCGAACGTCAACACGCCCGGCTATGTGCGCAAGATCGCCGATCAGGTCGCCATGTCCAGCCAGGGCGTCGGCAGCGGCGTCGAGGTCACGCGCATTCGTCTGGCGACCGACCGCTTCCTGCAGGCCGCCAGCCTGAGCGCCGGCGCGGAGGCCGCGCGCAACGAGGTTCGCTACGAACTGTATGACCGCATCCAGTCGCTGTTCGGCGATCCGGGCGGCAAGACCAGCTTCTTCGCCCAGGTCGACGGCATCTTCTCCGCCTTCGCCTCCAGCGCCGAGGATCCGACATCCTCGCCGCGCCGTCAGGACGCCCTGTTCAAGACGCAGGCCCTGTTCGACGAGGCGTCGCGGATCGCCAAGCAGATCCAGGCGGTGCGCGAGGACGCCGACGGGCGGATCCAGAGCGCGGTCGAGAAGACCAACAACCTGCTGGCCCAGATCGAGGCGCTGAACGTCGAGATCACGCGCGCCAAGGTCGTCAATGGCGACGCCTCGGGCGCCGAGACGGCGCAGGCGGCCCTGATCGATCAGGTCTCGCAGCTGATGGACATCCGGATCACGGCCCGCCCGGTCGGCGGCGTGACCATCCGCACCAGCGCCGGCGCCATGCTGGCGGGCGCGGGCGCGGCCACGCTGTCCTATACGCGCGCGGGTACGATCTCGGGCGAGACCAATTTCAACGAGATCTGGATCAACGAGCCGGGCGGCACCAAGCATGCGCTGCTCGACAGCGTTACCAGCGGCGAGATCAAGGGACTGATCGAGCTACGGGACGTCGAGGCCCCCGCCGCCGCCGCGCGCCTGGCCGAACTGATCACCCACGTCGCGGATGAGCTGAACCGCGCCCACAACGCCAATACGGCGATGCCGGCGCCGAACCGGCTGGATGGCCGCAATGTCGGCCAATCCCTTGAAAGCGCGCTGACCGGCTTCACCGGCCGCACCACCATCGCGGTGACCAACCCCGCCGGGGTGATCCAGCAGCGGGTGGACGTGGTCTTCAACGGCGCGACCATGACGGTGAACGGCGTCGCCGCCGATCCGACGACCTTCCTGGCGACGCTGAACGCCCAGCTGGGCGGCGCGGCCACGGCCACCTTCACCGACGGCAAGCTGTCGATCGCCGCGGCCAATACCGCCAACGGCGTCGCGATCGCGGATGACGCGACCACGCCGTCGAACAAGTCTGGGCGCGGCTTCTCGCATTACTTCGGTCTGAACGACCTGATCTCGACGGATCGCCCGGCTCTGTATGACACGGGGCTGACCCTGGCCTCGCCGCATGGCTTCACCGCCGGCCAGACCATGACCTTCCGCTTCTCCAACGACGTCGGGGCGCGGATCCGGGACATCAAGGTGACGGTGCCGCCGGGCGGTACGGTCGCGGACCTGATCAATGCGCTGAACGACCCGGCCTCCGGCATCGGCGGGCAGGGCAGCTTCGCCCTCGCGGCGGACGGCACCCTGAGCTTTACCGGCGTGGGCAATCCGCCGGCGAAGATGAGCGTGCTGAACGACACGACCCAGAACGCCGCCAACATCTCTGCAACTGAACTGTTCGGGATCGGCGCCGGCGTGCGCATCTCCCGCGCGGACGGTTTCTCCCTGCGCTCGGACATCCGGCAGAGCCCGGCGAAGCTGGCGCTGGGTCAGCTGAACCTCGCCGCAGCCGCAGGGACGCCCGCCCTGAGCGCGGGTGACGGTCGCGGCGCGCTGGCGCTGGCGGACGCCGGTGAACGCACGACCAGCTTCCAGCCCGCGGGCAACTCGCCGGGGGGGCAGATCTCGGTGTCCCGCTACGCCTCCGAACTGGCGGGCGAGATCGGCGGCAACGCCACCACGGCCAAGAACCGCAAGGAAAGCTCCGCCGCCCTCTACACCGAGGCCACCGCCCGCCGGACCGCGCATGAGGGGGTGAATATGGACGAGGAGCTGGTGCTGATGACCACCTATCAGCAGGCCTTCAACGCCTCCGCCCGCCTGATCCAGGCGGCGCGGGATATGTACGACACGCTTCTGGGGATGGTCTGATGACCCGCGTCGCGACCTTTGGTAATTATCAGTCGGCCCTGCTCGACCTCATGGCCGCCCAGACCCGGGGGCTGGAGGCGCAGGAGCGGGTGTCCACCCAGAAGAACGCCACCGACCTGACCGGGTTTGGTCGGCAGTCGGAGACGCTGACAGCGCTCAAGGGCGCGGAAAGCCGTCTGCAGGGCTTCCTCGACACCTCGGAGGCGGTGACCGCGCGTCTGAAAACGCAGGACCTGGCCCTGACCCAGATCAGCGACGGCATCGAGGCCGTCCGCGCGACCATCGGCAACGCTCTGGCGTCGGACTCGGCGACCTCGATGATGCTGGAGCTGGAGGGCCAGTTCCAGACCATCCGCGGCGGCATCAACATGCGCCATCAAGGCGGCTATCTGTTCGCGGGCACCCAGGTGAACACCCCGCCGATGGAGATCACCAACCTGA
Organism: Brevundimonas sp. GCM10030266; assembly: GCF_042666595.1. NCBI lineage: Bacteria > Pseudomonadati > Pseudomonadota > Alphaproteobacteria > Caulobacterales > Caulobacteraceae > Brevundimonas > Brevundimonas sp. GCM10030266. The sequence continues at coordinate 240,381 of NZ_JBHTCY010000002.1, read as the reverse complement.
CCGAGCTGGCCGCCGCGCCTAGCATCGCTTCGATCTTCCACAACGACAGCCTCAAGACCGCCAGCCGGGTGGCCGAGGGCACGACGCTGGAGACCGGCTTCCTCGCCAACGAGGTCGGCACGGATGCGATGACCATCCTGCGGGACATCCAGAACTACAGCGACGGCCCCAACGGCCCGCTGACCGGCAAGCTGAACGAGGATCAGAAGGCCTGGCTGGCGACCCAGCTGACCCGGCTGGAATCGGCGGGGCAGGGCGTCATCGACAAGGGCGCCACGACCGGCTCGCTGGCCAACCAGGTCGAGAGCATCGAGAAGGGCCATACCGCCCAGCTCGAGTCCCTGGGCGAACTGGTGTCGAAGCGGACCGACGCCGACATGGCCAAGGCCGTGACGGACCTTCAGTTGTCCCAGATCGCCATCCAGGCCTCGGCCCAGGTGATCAACCAGTTGCGCCAGGTCTCGCTGCTCAACTTCCTGAGTTAAATCCGGAAAATCGGCAACGGCCACGCTGGACAGTCGTTCTCGCTATGGAACATAGTGAGAACAAATGGCCCAGATCGATCTCCGCAGGAAGCTGTCCGTCCTCGCCGACGCGGCCAAGTACGACGCCAGTTGCGCCTCGTCCGGCACCTCGAAGCGGGATTCGTCGGACGGCAAGGGCATCGGCTCCACCGAGGGTATGGGCATCTGCCACGCCTACACCCCGGACGGGCGGTGCGTGTCCCTGCTCAAGATAATGCTGACGAACTTCTGCATCTACGACTGCGCCTACTGCATCAATAGGGCGAGCTCGAACGTGGAGCGGGCGCGGTTCAGCGTGCAGGAGGTCGTGGACCTGACGCTGAACTTCTATCGGCGGAACTATATCGAGGGGCTGTTCCTGTCGTCGGGCATCATCCGCTCCGGCGACTATACGATGGAGCAGCTGGTCCTGGTGGCGAAGACCTTGCGCGAGACGCACGGTTTTCGCGGCTACATCCATTTGAAGCTGATCCCCGAGGCCGATCCCAAGCTGGTCGAGGAGGCGGGGCTCTATGCCGACCGGCTGTCGGCCAATATCGAACTGCCGCGCGACGAGGCCCTGCAGCGACTGGCGCCGCAGAAGGACGTCGGGGTCATCAAGAAGGCGATGGGGCAGGTCCGGCTGGGCGTCGAGGCCGCGAAGCCGGAGAAGCGCGACCGCATCAAGCCGCCGAAATTCGCGCCGGCGGGCCAGTCCACCCAGCTGATCGTCGGGGCTGACGGTGCGCCCGACACCGAAATCATCGACCGGTCGGCGTCGCTGTACGGCGGCTACGGGCTGCGCCGGGTCTATTACTCCGCCTTCAGCCCGATCCCGGATGCGTCCTCGACCTTGCCGTTGCAGAAGCCGCCGCTGATGCGCGAGCACCGGCTGTACCAGGCCGACTGGCTGATGCGCTTCTACGGTTTCTCGCCGCCCGAGATCGGCGAGGCGACGGTCGGCGGCATGCTGGATCTGGCGATCGATCCCAAGCTGGCCTGGGCGTTGAACCGCCGCGAGCAGTTCCCGGTCGATGTGAACACGGCGTCGCGCGAGATGCTGTTGCGGGTGCCGGGGCTGGGGGTGAAGTCGGTGGACCGGATGATCTCCGTTCGGCGCTACCGGACCCTGCGGCTGGAGGATATCGCCCGCCTGTGCCGGGGGATCGACAAGGTGCGGCCCTTCATCACGGCGCTGGACTGGACGCCGGGCGGGCTGACGGACGCGGCGGACCTACGCGCCCGGATCGCGCCGGACCCGAAGCCGGTGCAGATGAGCCTGTTCTGATGCGGATCGGCGCGCTGGAGAGCGAGACTGACTTCGACGGCTGGCGCAAGGCGGCGCGCGCCTTCCGCTCGGCGGGGGTAAGGCCGGAAGAGGCGGCGTTCCGGGTCGGCGGTGGGGACGGCGGGCTGTTTGATGAGGTGGAGCCGCAGGGCGGGGAGGGCGCGCAGTTTCCGGTCCCCCGGGCGTTCGTGGAGCTGGCGCAGGCGGTGATCCTGCACCGGTCCGCCGACCGGTTCGATCTGCTGTACCGGCTGCTCTGGCGACTGGAGCGCGAGCCGGACCTGATGAAGGTGGTCTCCGATCGCGATGTCGCCGACGCCTTCGAACGGGCCAAGAACGTCAGCCGCGCCAGTCACAAGATGAAGGCCTTCGTCCGCTTCCGGCTGGCGCAGGAGGAGGGCGAGGAACACTGGATCAGCTGGTTCGAGCCCGCGCATCGAGTGCTGGAGCGAACGGCGCCCTTCTTCGCCCGGCGGTTCGCCACCATGCGCTGGTCGATCCTGACTCCGGATGGTCAGGCGCACTGGGACGAGCGGATGCTGACGTTCGGCCCGCCCGCAACGCGCGACATGGCGCCCGCCGAGGACGAGATCGAGGACTTCTGGAAGACCTATTACGCCTCGACCTTCAACCCGGCGCGGCTGAAGACGCAGACCATGCAGGGCGAGATGCCCAAGCGGTACTGGGCCAATCTGCCGGAGGCGGCGCTGATCCCGGAGCTGATCGCCTCGGCGGCGGCGCGCGAGAACGCCATGGTCGCGGCGCCCGCCCCGGAACCGAACCCGCGTCTGGCCAAGACGCTGGCGCGGATGAACCGGGATCGGGCGTTCGAGGAGGGCTTCGTCCCGTCGAACCTCGAGGAGCTGGGGCAGGCGGTGCAGGCGTGCCGTCGCTGTCCGCTGTGGCGCGATGCGACCCAGGGCGTCTGTGGTCAGGGGGCGCGCAAGGCCAGGCTGATGATCGTCGGTGAACAGCCGGGGGATCAGGAAGACCTGGCGGGCAAGCCCTTCGTCGGCCCGGCGGGACAGGTGCTGGACGCGGCGCTGGAAGAGGCGGGCATCGACCGCGACGACGCCTTCGTCACCAATGCGGTTCGGCACTTCAAGCATGAGCCGCGCGGAAAGCGACGCATTCACCAGACCCCGACGACCAGCGAGATCACCGCCTGTCGCTGGTGGCTGGACGCCGAGCGGACGCTGGTGAGGCCGAAGGTGATCGTGACCCTCGGCGGGACGGCGGCCCTGGGCGTGCTGGGGCGCAAGGTCGCGGTGACGAAGGAGCGGGGGCGACCGATCCCGCTGTCTGACGCGACAGCCCTGCTGACGGTCCACCCCTCTTATCTTCTGCGCATTCCGGATCGGGAGGTCGCCGCACTGGAACGGGAGCGGTTCGTGGCCGACCTGAAGGCGGTCCGGCGGCTCCTCTGAGCCGTAGAAGGTTGAAACCGTGGCTGAACGAATACGGCGGCGCTGCGTTGTGACAGAGGCCTCAGCTTTGCCGTAGAGCAGCCATAGGCAACCGGGACGGGGCGTTTTAGGTAGGGGCATGGCCGCAGCGGACTTCCAGATCGATGAAGAGGGGCAGGGGCTGACCCTGCACCTGACGGGCGACTGGACCGCCACCGAGCTGGGACGCGTCTCGCGCCGGCTGGATGACCAGTTGCACGGTCGCGAAATCACCGCCGTCGACCTGTCCGATCTGGGGCGCTTCGATACGGCGGGCGCGCTGGCCATCGTGCAGGCCGGGCATTGCAAGCTGCCGGAGAAGGCCTGGACCCAGCGGCCCGAGGCGGGCCGCACCTACGCCATGGTCGAGAAGCTGGAGCGCGAAAGCGCCGGCCCGCCCAAGCGGTCGGCCAACTGGGTGCGCGGCTTCGCCAAGATCGGGCGGGGCGTGCATGACATCGGCGCCGAGACGACCCTGTCGATGGCCTTCCTCGGACGGCTGGTCACGGCGACCGGGTCGACGGTCAAGCACTGGAGTCAGATCCGCTGGCCCGCCTGGTTCAGCCAGGCCGAACGGGCGGGGCTGGACGCCATCCCCATCGTCGCCGTCACCAACTTCTTCATCGGCGCGGTCATCGCCTTCCTCGGCGCCAACCTGCTGACCCAGTTCGGGGCCGGGGTGTTCACCGTGCAGCTGGTCGCGGTGGCGACCCTGCGCGAGCTGGCGGTGCTGATCACCGCCATCCTGCTGGCCGGTCGTTCGGCCTCATCCTTCGCGGCCGAGATCGGTTCGATGCGGATGAACCAGGAGGTGGACGCCATGCAGGTGATGGGGGTGAACCCCTTCCAGGCCCTGGTCATCCCGCGTCTGGCGGCCCTGCTGACCATGATGCCCATCCTGACCTTCATCGGCATGGTGTCCGGCATGATCGGCGGCCTTCTGGTGACCTGGAGCCAGCTCAGCTACGGCCCCAGCTTCTTCATCCAGCGCGTCAGCGAGGATCCGATGATGGGCACCCACCTGATGGTCGGGATGATCAAGGCGCCGGTGTTCGCCATCGTCATCGCCGCCATCGGCTGCCGTCAGGGCATGGCGGTGGCCGGCGACGTCGAGAGCCTCGGCCGTCGGGTGACCGCGGCCGTGGTGCAGGCCATCTTCGCCATCATCACCCTGGACGCCATCTTCGCCCTGATCTTCCTGGAGCTGAACCTGTGACGGCTCCCAACATCCCCGCCTTCGACAAGGCGCCCGAGAAGATGATCGAGGTGCGTGGCCTGCTGAGCCAGTTCGGTGAGCGCACCATCCACGAGAACCTCGATCTGGACGTCGAGCGCGGCGAGGTGCTGGGCGTGGTCGGCGGTTCGGGCACCGGCAAGACGGTGCTGCTGAACACCATCATCGGACTGAAGGAACCCGAGGGCGGCTCGATCAGCATCCTCGGCCACGACCGGGCGACCATGACCAAGGCGCAGGAGGCGGACATCGAACGCCGCACCGGCATCCTGTTCCAGCAGGGCGCCCTGTTCTCGTCGCTGAGCGTGATCGACAATGTCGCCTCGCCGCTGGTGGAGCACACCGGCCTGTCGCGCGAGGTTATCCGCGAGCTGGCCGAGATGAAGATCGCCATGGTCGGGCTGAAGCCCGAGGCGCACCACCTGAAACCGGCCGAACTGTCGGGCGGGATGCGCAAGCGGGTCGGTCTGGCCCGCGCGCTGGCGCTGGATCCCGAACTGCTGTTCCTCGACGAGCCGACGGCGGGGCTGGACCCCATCGGCGCCGCCGCCTTCGACGATCTGATCCGCCAGCTGTCGGACGATCTGGGCCTGACGGTGTTCATGATCACCCACGATCTCGACAGCCTCTACGCCATCACCGACAAGGTCGCGGTGCTGGCCGACAAGCATGTGGTGGCCAAGGCCCCCGTGCGTGAACTCGAACACTCGGACCATCCGTGGATCCGGGAATACTTCCTCGGGCCGCGCGGTCGCGCCGGCGCCAAGGCGGCTTGAGGAGAGCCGGAGAATGGAAAGAGACGCCCACTACGCCGCCGTCGGCATCGCCACCGTCGCCCTTCTGGCGGCGCTGGCTGTGTTCACGATCTGGCTGGCCCGCCTGCAGTTCAACAACGACTACGATGTCTATGACATCGTCTTCTACGGCCCCGTGCGCGGCCTGTCGGAAGGGGGCGAGGTCCACTTCAACGGCATCCGCGTCGGCGAGGTCACGGACCTGAACCTGGACCCGAAGAAGGGCGATCAGGTCATCGCCCGCATTCGGGTGAACGCCACCACGCCGGTGCGCGTGACCAGCCGCGCCCAGCTGGAGCCGCAGGGCATCACGGGGCTGAACTACATCCAGATCACCGCCGGCAATCCGAGCAGCGCCATCCTGAAGGAGCAGTATCCGGACAATGTCGTGCCGGTGATCCAGAGCCAGCCGTCGCCGATCGCCGAACTGCTGTCGGGCTCGGGCACGGTGCTGGCCCAGACGGTGGACGCCCTGAACCGGATCAACCGGGTGCTGTCGGACGACAACGTCCGCAGCTTCTCGACCAGCCTGAAGAACATCGAGTCCCTGACGACCGAGCTGGAAGCCCGCAAGGGCATGCTGGAACAGCTGGAGCAGGCGCTGACCCGCGCCAACTCGGCCGTCGGCGAGTATGAGCAGCTGGCCATCAGCACCCGGCGCGTGGTGGAGGGCGACGGCGCCCAGGCCATCGCCAAGGTCAACCAGGCCGCCGAGGAGGCGCGTCTGGCGGTGGCCTCGATCAACCGGTCGGCGACCAACCTTGAGCGGCCGCTGGGCGACTTCGCCACCACCGGCCTGCCGCAGCTGCAGCAGTCGATCCAGCAACTGGACGAGGCGACCCGGTCGCTGCAGTCGCTGATCGACGACGTGCGGGCCAGCCCGCGCGAGTTCATCGGTCGTCCGTCGTCGCGTGAAATGGAGGTTCAGCCGTGATCCGCATCCTGAAGGGCGCCGCCGCGGTCGCCGCCGTCGCCATGCTGGGGGGCTGCGCCCTGCTGTCCACGCCGGACCCGGTGCAACTGTACCGCTTCGGCAACCTGCCGTCGGGTGTCAGTGAGCGGGAGAGCCCGGCCTCGACCGTCCAGGTGGCCATGCGCCGTCCGGAGTTCGCCCAGGCCGTCCGCGAGGACCGCATCCTGGGCGTCACCGGGACCGAGGCCGCCTATATCAAGGGCGCGCGCTGGGTCAGCTCGGCCGACATCCTGTTCAGCGACTCGCTGGAGAGCGCCTTCGCCGCCCAGTCGACGCGGGTGCGGCTGGTCGGGCCGCGCGAGCTGACGCGGGCAGGGCAGGCGCTGGACATCGACGTCCGCACCTTCGAGGCTCGCTATGCCGCGCCGGGAGCGGCGCCGGTGGCGACCATCATCGCCCGGGTTCGCCTGCTGAACGCCATGGAGCGGTCGGTGACGGCCGAGCGGGTGTTCACGGTCGAGCAGCCGGCGGGCGAGAACCGCGTCGGCGCCATCGTCAGCGCCTTCGACGCCGCGACCCGGGACATCCACAGCCAGATCGTCGAGTGGACGGACCAGAACGCGGTGGCGCTGCCGACGACGCGCTAGAGGCGGTTCCGGGCTTGGGCCAGCCGGCCTTCGACGCCGGCGCGGCGGTCGCGCGCGGCGGCGATGCCGGTCAGGGCGCGGTCGATGCGGACCAGCAGGTCGTCGCGCAGGCGCAGCAGGCGCTCGCGGTCGGGGCGGACCTTCTTCGGCTTGCGGCCCGATAGTCCGAGCGCATCCTTCCAGTCGTCGCGCCAGGCGGCGGCGCCCTCGGCGCAGGACCTTAGCAGGTCGGCGAAGCGGACGTCGGCGTTCTGGGCGTTGCGGATCAGGGGCAGGGCCGAGACGGCGGCGTCGCGGCAGGCGTCCAGCGTGGCCCGCCGGGCCTCCAGCGGATGCGGCGCCTCGCCTTCAGCGGGGGCGTGGCCGGTCAGGCGACGGGTGGCGGCGGCGAGGTGGGCGTCCAGCTCGATCACCGCGTCGCGGGCCTCGGTCCAGACGGTCTCCAGCGCGGTGGAGCGGCGGCCGACACCCTCGATCCAGCCCGTCAGTTCGCGCCCGACCTCATCGACGGTGGCGGCGGCGCGGACGTAGGCGGCGCGGAAGGCCTTGAGGCGACGGCCCCGGCTGTCGAACAGGCCCGCCAGCCCCCGGCGCGGCTCCAGCGCCTCGGGGCGCAGGCCCTCCAGCACGGAGCGGGCGTGGGTCAGCTGGGCGTGGGCCTCGGTCAGGTCGCCAGTGCGGGCGGCGGCCAGGGCGCGCTCGATCTTCTCGACGGCGGCGACGCGAGCGGGCTCGGCGAAGGCCTCGGCCTGCTGATCGTCGAAGGCGTCATGGATCGCATCCACCCGCCCGGAGTCCGGTGCGGGCGCATGGCCCTGCCGACGGTAAGCCCCATCCGCCATCTCGATACTCCCACCCGGCGGGCCTTGTTGAGTGCGCTACCGCCCGGAGGGCTACTTGAGCGCGGGCGACCCGCTGGGGGAAAGGTTAACTACGCCTTCAGGCTGTCGGCAACGGTGTAGGTCGCCTCGGTCTTCGACGCGACCTCCTCGAGGGTGACGCCGTCGGCCAGTTCGATCAACTCCAGACCGGCGCCGTCCGGCTTGACGTCGAAGACGCACAGGTCGGTGATGATGCGGCTGACCACGCCCTTGCCGGTCAGCGGCAGGGTGCAGGCCTTCAGCACCTTGGACTGGCCGTGCTTGTTGGCGTGATCCATGACCACGACCACGCGCTTGACCCCGGCGACGAGGTCCATGGCGCCACCCATGCCCTTCACCAGCTTGCCCGGGATCATCCAGTTGGCGATGTCGCCGTTCTCGGCCACTTCCATGGCGCCGAGGATGGACAGGTTGATGTGGCCGCCGCGGATCATGGCGAAGCTGTCCGACGAGCTGAAGTAGCTGCTCTCGGGGATGGCCGTGATGGTCTGCTTGCCGGCGTTGATCAGGTCGGCGTCCACATCCTCATCGTAGGGGAAGGGGCCCATGCCGAGCATGCCGTTTTCGGACTGCAGGGTCACTTCCATCCCCTCGGGGATGTAGTTGGCCACCAGCGTCGGAATGCCGATGCCGAGGTTCACATAGAAGCCGTCCTGCAGCTCCTTGGCGGCGCGTTCAGCCAGTTGTTCGCGAGTACGGGCCATGGTTATGCGCTCTCCCGGTGACGGACGGTGCGCTGTTCGATGCGCTTCTCGGACACGGTCTGGACGATGCGGTCGACGTAGATGCCCGGGGTGTGGATGTGGTCGGGGTCGATCGAGCCGGTGGGGACGATTTCCTCGACCTCGACGACGGTGGTCTTGCCTGCCGTGGCCATCATCGGATTGAAGTTGCGGGCCGTCTTGCGGAAGACGAGGTTGCCGCGCTCGTCGGCCTTCCACGCCTTGACGATGGCCAGATCGGCGACGAGGCCAGTTTCCATGACGTAGTCGCGGCCGTCGAAATTGCGGACTTCCTTGCCCTCGGCGACGAGGGTGCCGACGCCGGTGGCGGTGAAGAAGGCGGGGATGCCCGCGCCGCCCGCGCGGATGCGCTCGGCCAGGGTGCCCTGGGGGTTGAACTCCAGCTGGAGCTCGCCGGCGAGGTACTGGCGCTCGAACTCCTTGTTCTCGCCGACGTAGGACGAGATCATCTTGGCGATCTGCTTGGTCTCCAGCAGCTGGCCGAGGCCGAAGCCGTCGACGCCGGCGTTATTGGAGATGACGGTGATCCCCTTCACGCCCGAGTCGCGCAGGCCGGCGATCAGCTTCTCGGGGATGCCGCACAGGCCGAAACCGCCGGACATGACGGTCATGCCGTCGAACGTCAGGCCCTCGAGCGCGGACGCTACGTCGGGAAAGATCTTCCGCATCGCTTCCTCATGTTTTCATCGCCTGATGAATATCGGCGACCTTGGGTCGTCCCTAACGCGAGGGACCGGGCGGGGCAAGTGTGGCGGATCGGCCTTTCGGGCGATCGGCCGGGCGAGACCAAAAGCGGGACGCCCGAGACTGTCGAAATACACCGTCTATCCCGTCTATGTCGTCTATCCCGTCTATCGGAGCCGGCCGTCGCGAGCAGGGGGCAGGTTAGCAGGCCGATGCGTCAGAAATGGACGCATCCAAACACCGCCGATCGGCGTATCCGGTTCATGAACATCGCCAACATCGCCATTCGCCAGCTGCAGGACGCGCCGTTTCCGGACTTCGTGACGCGACCTGCCATCGACAGTCTGGTCAGCGAGGCGCGGCGGCGGCTGGACAAGGAAGGGCCGCATGACGAAGCGGGGTTCGCGCGGGACATGGCGGTTCGCGCCATCGCCGAACACACGACGGCGGCCAATGAGCAGCACTATGAGCTGCCGCCCGAGTTCTTCCGCATCTGTCTGGGCGCGCGGCTGAAATACTCCTGCTGCCTCTATCCTGACGCCGCGACCACGCTGGATCAGGCGGAGGAGGCGGCTTTGGCGGAAACCTGTCGGCACGCGGCGCTGGAGGACGGGCAGTCGGTGCTGGAGCTGGGGTGCGGCTGGGGCTCGCTGAGCCTGTGGATGGCAGAGCGCTATCCGAACAGCCGGATCACGGCGGTGTCGAACAGCCACGGCCAGCGCGGTCACATCGAGGCCGAGGCGGCGGCGCGCGGCCTGAAGAACCTGAGCGTCATCACCTGTGACATGAATGACTTCGAAACCGAGGGCCGGTTCGACCGGATCGTCTCGGTCGAGATGTTCGAGCATATGGCCAACTGGCGGGCGCTGCTGACGCGGGCGAAGGGCTGGCTGAAAGCGGACGGGCGGATGTTCGTGCACATCTTCACCCACCGCGACGCGCCCTACCGGTTCGACCACACCGACAGCGGCGACTTCATCGCCCAGCATTTCTTCACCGGGGGCGTGATGCCGAGCCGGGGGCTGATGCGGCAGTTCCCGGACCTGTTCGAGGTGGAGCAGCAGTGGACCTGGAACGGGGTGAACTACCAGCGCACCGCCGACGACTGGTTGAAGAACATGGACGCCGAGCCGGAACGGGTGATGGCGCTGATGCGCGAGACCTATGGCGCGGACGCCGCGCTTTGGCGGCGGCGCTGGCGGCGGTTCTACATGGCCACGGCGGGGCTGTTCGGGAATGACGGCGGACGGGCCTGGGACGTGACCCACTATCGGTTGAAGCCCGCCTGAGGAGGATGCAATGCTGAAGTATCTGTTCGCCTATCTGGGCGCGGGACTGACCTTCGCGGCGATCGACGCGATCTGGCTGACGACGATGGCCGACCGGCTGTACCGGCCGGTGATCGGGTCGATCATGGCGGACAAGCCGAACATGACGGCGGCGGTGGCCTTCTATCTGATCTCCATCGCCGGGACGGTGTTCCTGGCGGTCGCGCCGGCGCTGAAGGAGGGGAACTGGACGCGGGCCCTGATCAACGGCGCGGTTCTGGGGTTCGTGGCCTATGCGACCTATGACCTGACCAATCAGGCGACGCTGAACGTCTGGTCCACCAGGTTGACCCTGATCGACCTGTGCTGGGGGACGGCGCTGACCGCGACCTGCGCCACGGCCGGCTATTTCGCCGCACGCTGGGCCGAGGGCCGCTGGGGCTGATTTCCGCAACACGGGTTAACCTTTTTCTTCGCGCCACGCGGGCGTTTGGTGGCGGCGGGCGGCCGATAGGTTAAAAGACCCGGGTGTTTGTTCGGGGGCTTGCGAGTTGAAGGTCGGCATCAACGCACTGACGGCGACGTTCGTGGTCGGGGTGATCGCGGGACTGGCGCTGACGCCGGACGGGCGTGAGTGGATGCGCCATCCGACCCTGTTGCTGGGTGGGCAGGCCTCGGCGTCCGCGCCGCCGTCCGCCGAAGCCGAAACCAAGGCGGCGCCGGTCGTGGTCGCGCCGCCGGTCGCGCCCGTCGCGGCGCCGGTCGCCGTGACCCCGCTGGCCGGGCGTCTGGCCCGGGGAACGCTGCGCATCGGGGTGTTCGGGGATTCGATGGCCGACGGCCTTTACGCCGGTCTGTACCGCGACCTGCAGGGCCAGCCGAATGTGTCGGTGACCAAATTCTCCCAGGTCTCCACGGGCCTGAGCCGCTACGACTATGTGGACATCCAGGCCAAGACGCGGGGCCAGCTGGACAACCAGCCGGTGGACGTGGCCGTGGTGCTGTTCGGCACCAATGACGCCCAGGGCATCTCGATGGACGGCGTGGTCCACGCCTTCGGCTCCGACGGCTGGAAGGCCGCCTACGCCCAACGGATCACGGACCTGGTGACCCTGCTGCGCAGCCGCGATGTGGCCGTCTACTGGGTCGGCCTGCCGCGCATGAAGCGCGAGAGCTTCGACGGGCGGATGACCCTGATCAACAGCGTCGTGTCCGAGCGGATGCGGGCGCTGGGCGTGCCCTATATCGAGACCACCAGCCTGACCTCGAACGCTGAGGGCGGCTATGAGGCCTATCTGCCCAATGACGCGGGGCGACGCACCCTGATGCGGGCCCATGACGGGATCCACATGTCGATGGCCGGATACCTGCGGATGAGCGCGCCGGTGGCCGAGCGGCTGAAGCGCGATGCTGGACTTCTCAGTCCCGCTCATCCCGGCGAAAGCCGGGACCCAGTTCTGTCCAGCCGGGCGTCGGCGTCTCAGGACAACGGGGGGCGGTGAACCCCGCCGACGCTGCATCACCCAAAACACTGGGTCCCGGCTTTCGCCGGGATGAGCGGAAATTGGGGGCGCTGATCACGGTTCTGGTCATGGCGGCGGCCCCGGCGGTCGCCCAGACCCTCTATGCCCCCACCCCTGTGATCGCGCCGGGCGCCAGCGTCTGTCCCGACGGCCTGTGCCAGCCGGAGGCGCTGGCGGGCGTGTTCGCGGCGTTGGCGGAGACGGAGGCGGGGACGCGGGACCGGCCCGTACACATCCTGCAGATCGGCGACAGCCATACGGCGGGCGATCGCATCACCGGCAAGCTGAGGGTCGATCTGCAACAGCGGTTCGGCCGGGCCGGGCGCGGGGTGATGCCCCCCGGCGTGCCCTATGACGGTTACGCCCCCTATCAGGTGACGGTGGCCCAGCGCGGCTGGCTTATGGAGACGGCGCCGTTGCAGCCGCCGACGCCGTCGGGCTTCCAGCGGAAGGGACTGGCGGGCGTGAGCGCCGTTGGCCTGCGCGACGCGGTGATGGGGTTCGAACTGGAGCCCGGCAGCGAGGCGACGGCGCTGGGCGTCTGCGGACGGTCTTCGGTCGACCGGAGCAGCGTGATCGTCGAGGCGGGCGGCATCGGGCGCGAGATTGATCTGGGCGACGGGATCGCCGAGGTCTGTCGCACCCTGACCTTCCCGGCGCCCGCGACCTCTGTGCGGGTGACGATGGCGGGCGAGAGCGGGGTGATCGACTCTGTCTGGCTGGGCGGCGCGGCGCGGGGCGTGACGGTGTCCAACCTGGGACGGGTCGGGGCGACGTTGCGCGATCTGGCGGTGCGGGACGAGGATATCGTCTCGGCCGAGCTGGCGGCCTGGCGGCCGGACCTGATCGTGCTGGCGTTCGGGACCAATGAGGGATTCGACGACGGACTGGACCCGGCGGCCTATGAGGCGCTGCTGCGCGGGCAGGTCGCGCGGCTGCGGCGTCTGGCGCCGGGGGCGTCGCTGATGCTGCTGGGCGCGCCGGACGGGCTGAGGAACGGCGTGACGGGCGGGTGCAGCGCCGACGGAGTGCGGGCGCCGCCGCCGAAACTGGCTGTGGTCCGGGATGTGCAGCGCCGGGTCGCCGCCGATCTGGGCGTCGCGTTATGGGACTGGCACGGCCGAATGGGGGGAGTTTGTTCGGCCGATCGTCTGGCGCTGGGGGCTGAGCCCCTGATGCGCGGCGACCGGGTCCATTTCACGAGTGCGGGGGCCGACTGGATCGGCGGCATCCTCTCGGGCGACCTGATGGGCGCCTATGACCGCTGGAAGGCGGCGGAGCAGGGGGCGGACTAATGCTGTTCCCCACGCTGGCCTTCGGCGTCTTCTTCCTGCTGGTCTATTTCACCGCCTGGTCGCTGGATCGCGAGAACGGGCGGCGCAAGCTGTTCCTGCTGCTGGCCAGCTGGTTCTTCTACGCCCAGTGGGACTGGCGGTTCGTCGGACTGCTGATCCTGTCGGCTGTGCTGAACTGGGGCATCGCGGCCCTGATCGCGCGCAAGATGGAGCGCGAGGGCGTCGACGCGAAGCGCGGCTGGCTGGTCGGGTTGGGCGTGGCGGCCAACCTGCTGATCCTGGGCTTCTTCAAATACTACGGCTTCTTCGTCGAACAGGCGGGCGACCTGCTGGCGCGGTTCGGCTGGGAGCGGGATCTGCCGCTGCTGGAGATCCTGCTGCCGGTGGGCATCTCGTTCTTCACCTTCCAGGGCATCAGCTATGTCGTGGACGTGCATCGCGCGAAGACGCCGCCGGCGAAGAGCCTGCTGGATATCATGCTGCTGATGAGCTTCTTCCCGCATCTGGTGGCCGGACCCATCGTGCGGGCGTCGGACCTGCTGCCCCAGTTCGAGCGGGCGCCGCGGCTGACCCGGGAGATGGCGACGCACGGCCTGCTGCTGATCTGCTGGGGCCTGTTCAAGAAGACGGTGATCGCGTCCGAGCTGTCGGTGAATCTGGTCGACCCGGTCTTCTTCGATCCGTCGGCCCATTCGGCGGTGGACATCGCGGCGGCGGTCTATGGCTATGCGGTGCAGATCTACTGCGACTTCTCGGCCTATTCGGACATGGCCATCGGGCTGGCGGCCCTGCTGGGCTATTCCTTCCCGCGTAATTTCGATCAGCCGTATCGGGCGTCGTCGATGCAGGACTTCTGGCGGCGGTGGCACATCAGCCTGTCCAGCTGGCTGCGCGATTATCTGTATGTGCCGCTGGGCGGAGGACGGAAGGGGCTGCTGCGGTCGTGCCTGAACGTCTTCATCACCATGGTGCTGGGCGGGCTGTGGCATGGCGCAGCCTGGACCTTCCTGGCCTGGGGCGCGCTGCATGGCGGGGTGCAGGTGATTGAACGGCTGGGGCGTTCGGTGTTTGGCGACCGCAAGATCATGCCGACGGTGGTGGGGGTGCTGATCACCTTCCACATCGTGTGTCTGGGCTGGATCCTGTTCCGGGCCGAGACCTTCGAGCTGGCCATGGCCATGCTGACGGGGCTAGGCCGGATCGGGCCGGTGATGATGCTGACGCCGCTGCTGCTGGTGCTGATCATGGGCGGGCTGGCGATGCACTGGCTGCCGCCGCGCGCCATCGAGGGCGTGACCGAACGGGTGAAGGCGGCGCCGTCGATCACCTTCGGCATCCTGATCGGCGTGGCCATCCTGCTGGTCGAGGCTGTGCGGCCCGAGGGCGTGGCGCCCTTCATCTATTTCCAGTTCTGAATCGTTGGAGCACGCATGACCGACGAGAAGGATCAGAACGGGCAGGGTGGGTTCCGGCTGGAGCCGTTCCCGACGCAGGGGGCGGAATCGCCGTTCCCGCCGCTGTATGAGAGCCTGCCCCCGCCGACGCCCGCCGACCCGCCGAGCGACTGGATCGAGACAGCCGACGCCCACGATCTGCCGACGGCGCCCGAGCCGGTGGTGGAGCGGGTCAATCCGCTGGTGACGCTGGGTCGGTTCGCCTTCCCACCGGGACCGCCGATTGATGACGAAGGGCTGGCGGCGCGGGATCTGCGCTGGACGACCCAGACGCTGGTGATCGCCGGGCTGTTCCTGCTGGTCTTCAACGCCGTCTCGCCGCTGAACTGGTCGCATCAGCAGGCGCCGGGCTGGGTGTCGGAGACAGTCGAGAAGGTGTCCGAGGCCTGGGTCGGGCAGCTGGCGCAGGTGGGGACCGACATGCCGCGGCAGGGGCTGAGGGATGTCTGGTTCGACCTGAAGGACGCGCGCTTCCCGGGACAGGCGCCGGCGCCGGAACGTGGTGATACACCGTAACAGTGTCTTGACCGGACTCGGACGCTGCCCCTAGCGTGCCGCCGCCCGTCAGTGAGCGGGCGCTCAAGGGGCTGTTCCATGCGTCGTCGTCTGCTCGCCCGGGCTCTGCCCGCCTTTGTCCTGCTGGCCGCCGTGGCCGGTCCCGCCCTGGCGCAGGAGGCCCTGACCTATCAGCAGCCGCCGGCGCCGATCGCGGAAATCCTGGACACCAAGCCGACGCCGAGCTCGAGCCTGAGCCCGGACCGGACGACGCTGGCCCTGTTCGACCGCTCGAACCTGCCGCCGATCGCCGAGCTGGCCGAGCCGATGCTGCGACTGGGCGGCTACCGCATCAATCCGCGCAACAACGGGCAGGCCAACAGCCGGGTCAGCTGGCTGACGGGCCTGAGCTTCCAGCCGGTGGCGGGCGGCGAGGCGCGGGCGGTGCAACTGCCGGCCAACGCCCGCTTCCTGTCGCCCAGCTGGTCGCCGGACGGGTCGAAGGTGGCCCTGCTGATGGACGCCCCGACGGGGCTGGAGCTGTGGGTGGTCGATGTGGCCACGGCGCGGGCGACGAAGCTGACCGAGGCGCGGGTCAATGCGACGACGGGCGGGGCCTTCGACTGGCTGTCCGACAGCGCCGGGCTGGTGGTGCGGCTGACGCCGGAAGGGCGGGGCGCGGCGCCGGACGTGAGCCGTCCGCCCTCGGGGCCCATCGTCGCCGAGAGCATGGGCCGGGTGGCCCCGGCGCGAACCTATCAGGATCTGCTGTCGAACGCGGGCGACGAGGCCCTGTTCGACCATTACTTCACCTCGCAGCTGACCTATGTGCCGATCAACGGCCGGGGGGCGCGGAACCTCGGCGCGCCGGCGGTCTATCTGGGCGCCAGCAGCTCGCCGGACGGGCGCTATGTGCTGACCACCACGGCCAAGCGGCCCTACAGCTATGTGGTGCCGGCCAGCCTGTTCCCGGCGGAGACGCGGGTGATCGATCTGCAGGGACGGATGGTGCATCAGGTCGCCGACCTGCCGCTGCGCGACAACATCCCGACCCCGTTTGACGCCGTGGCCCCGGGGCCGCGCTCGGTGTCCTGGCGCGCGGACGCGCCGGCGACGCTGGTGTGGACCGAGGCGCAGGACGGCGGCGATCCGCGCACCGCGTCGGAGGTCCGCGACCGCGTCTTCATGCTGGCCGCGCCGTTCAGCGCCCAACCGACGACCCTGATCGACCTGAACGAACGCTATGGCGGCGTGGTCTGGGGCGATGCGGACACGGCGATGGTGACCAGCCGCTGGTTCAACACCCGGCACGAGACCCGCTACGTCATCGACCCGTCGAACCCGGGAATGGGCCGGGTGCTGCTGGAGCGGAACTATCAGGACCAATACAACAACCCGGGCTTCCCCCTGACCGAGCCGAACGCGCAGGGCTTCAGCGTGGCGCGCTTCGATGCGAATGGCCGCCTGCTGATGACCGGGCCGGGCGCGACGCGGGAAGGGGAGTATCCCTTCCTCGCCGCCATGGACCTGAACACCGGCCAGTCGGAGCGGCTGTGGACGTCCGCGACCGGCGAGTACGAGAGCATCGTCGGGGTGCTGGATGACGGCGCCCGCCGTCTGGTGACCCGTCGCGAGACGAAGAACGATCCGGCCAACCTCTTCGTGCGCGATCTGGACGCCGCGACGACCACGGCCCTGACGGCGTTCACCGACCCGGCGCCGCAGCTGGCCGGGGTGTCGCGCCAGCTGATCACCTACACCCGCGCCGACGGGGTGCAGCTGTCGGGCACGCTGTATCTGCCGGCCGGTTACGACAAGGACCGCGACGGTCCGCTGCCGCTGGTGATGTGGGCCTATCCGGCCGAGTTCACCGACGCCGCCGTGGCCGGTCAGGTGGTGGACACCGCCAACCGCTTCGTGCGTCCGGGCGGCTCGAGCCACCTGTTCCTGCTGACCCAGGGCTATGCGGTGCTGGACGATCCGTCGATGCCGATCATCGGCAAGGACGGGGCCGAGCCGAACGACACCTATATCGAGCAGCTGACCGCCAGCGCCGAGGCGGCGGTCAATGCGGTGGTCGAGATGGGCGTGGCGGACCGCGACAAGATCGCCGTCGGCGGCCACAGCTACGGCGCCTTCATGACCGCCAACCTGCTGGCCCACACCGACCTGTTCCGCACCGGCGTCGCGCGCTCGGGCGCCTACAACCGGACCCTGACGCCGTTCGGCTTCCAGGC
This sequence comes from Brevundimonas sp. GCM10030266, assembly GCF_042666595.1. Classification (NCBI taxonomy): domain Bacteria; kingdom Pseudomonadati; phylum Pseudomonadota; class Alphaproteobacteria; order Caulobacterales; family Caulobacteraceae; genus Brevundimonas; species Brevundimonas sp. GCM10030266. The sequence continues at coordinate 222,977 of NZ_JBHTCY010000002.1, read as the reverse complement.
CGAGCAGCGCACCTACTGGGAGGCGCCGGAGACCTATAACGAGATGTCGCCCTTTGCTTTCGCCAACCGGGTCAATGAACCGATCCTGCTGATCCACGGCGAGGCGGACGACAACTCGGGCACCTTCCCGGTGCAGTCCGAGCGCTTCTATGCGGCGCTGAAGGGCAACGGGGCGCAGGTGCGCTACGTGGTCCTGCCGCTGGAAGCCCACGGCTATCGCGCGCGGGAATCGGTCGGGCACACGCTGTGGGAAACGGTGCGCTGGCTGGACACCTATGTGAAGAACGCGGGGCCGCGGGCGGCTCAATAACCCTCTCCCGGCGGGAGAGGGCTTGAGCGCCCGCGAGCGTAGCGAGTGGCTGCGCGAAAGGGTGAGGGCTACGGTTAGCAGCCGACCCTCACCCGACCGCGCGCAGGACGACGGCTGCGCCGCCGTGCGCGGTCTCCCTCTCCCATCGGGAGAGGGTCTAAGCCTCTACCAGCGGCCCGTTGCCGTCCGCCGTCTTCGCCACCGTGAAGGTCTTCAGCACCGAGGCCTCATACGGCTTCTCGAAGATGGTCGAGACGGTGTGGAGCTCGGCCTTCGCCTCGGTCGGGGTGAGGGTCAGCAGGACGAAGCCCTTGGCCGACTGGTCGCACAGCAGGACCTCCTCGTTGGCGGCGTTCAGGGCCGCGCCGAGGGGGACGCCCTGCACATGGTCGCCGGGCGAGGGGCTGGAGATGGCGCTGGTGGCGAACTCGACGGCGGCGCGGCGGCCCGAGGCGTCCTTCAGGTCATTGACCCAGAAGGCGTGGCTGTCGCCGGCCAGGACGATGGGCTGGACGCCGGCGTCGGCGAAGGCGCCGTACAGACGCTCGCGCCCGGCGGGATAGCCGTCCCAGCTGTCGAGGTTGAAGGGCACGCCCAGCTTGAACAGTTCGATCGACTTGCGGACCTCGGCGCGCACCGGGCCGGGCAGGCGAGCCAGCAGGACGGTGATCTCCAGCGGGGAGGCCATCTTCGTGATGTCCGGCCCCTGCACCCGGCCCATGACGACCTGGTTGCCGATGACCTGCCAAGGACGGCCGGCCTGGCGCGAGGCGGTCAGGGTGGAGCGGATCCAGTCGCGCTGAGCGTCGCCCAGCAGGTCGCGGTCCGGGGCGGCCAGTTTGGTGCGGAAGCCTTCGAGGTCCGGGCGGGCGTCGCGACCCGTGCCGACGGTCGGCATGTCGGTGACGAAGCTGAGGGCTTCCTGACGGGCCAGCAGGCGGGTCTCGACCATCAGCAGGCTGGCCAGATCACCGAAGTCGAAGCTGCGGTAGATGGCGTCCTCGGTCAGGCCGCCTTCCGGCTCACGGATCGGCATCCACTCGAAATAGGCCTTCAGGGCGGCGGCCTTGCGGGTGAGGAATTCGCCCTCGGTCTCCGCCTGATGGTTTTCGGCCCCGCCCGTCCAGGTGTCGTTGGCGACCTCGTGGTCGTCCCAGACGCAGATGAAGGCGGCGCGGGCGTGGGCGGCCTGCAGGTCGGGGTCCGACTTGTACTGGGCGTGACGCAGCCGGTAGTCCGCCAAGGTGACGATCTCATGCGGCGGATTGGGCGTGCGGTTCAGGCGCGCGCCGGTGGTCATGCCGTAGGACGCCGGCTCAGCGCCGTATTCGTAGATGTAGTCGCCGAGGTGGATGACGGCGTCGAGGCGCTCGAGCTTCGACACCACCTCCCAGGCGTTGAAATAGCCGCCCGGATAGAGCTGGCAGGAGGCGACCGCCATGACCACGTCAGGCGTCGGGCCGACGGGCAGGGTGCGGGCGCGGCCCTGGGTAGAGCGAACCTCGCCCGAGGAGAAGGCGTAGCGATAGTCCACGCCGGGCTGCAGGCCCGCGACCGGAACCTTGACCGTGAAGTCACGGTCGGGGCCGGTCTCGACCGTGCCCGAAGCCACCGAGGCGGAGTTGTCGTCTTCGCGCCAGACCGACCAGTCGACCCGCACGGTGCGGACCGACGGATCGGACGGGGTGACCCGCGTCCAGATCAGCAGGCCGTCCTGACGGGGATCGCCGGAGGCGACCCCGTGCAGGAACTGCACATCGACGGCCTGCCGGGCGGCGGCGGGCAGGCTTGCGCCCGCCGCGCCGGCGCTGAGGAGACCGAGAAGACCGCGACGGTGCAGGGCCATGATCAGGACCTCAGTACTTGAAGCCGAAGACGACGCCGACGGTGCGAGGCTCGCCGGCGATGAAGGTGGGCATGCCCAGAGCGTCACCGGTATTGCCCGCGTCCTTGACGAACTCTTCGTCCAGCAGGTTGTCGGCGAAGGCCTCGAGCGACCAGTTGCCCTCGTTCGGGGTGTAGCGCAGGCGCAGGTTCAGCAGGCCATAGCTGCCCTGAACCTCGTCCACGATCAGGTCGGGGACCAGATTGTCGGCCTGCAGGTCGGTGCGGTCGTTGTCGTCATCGAAGAAGACTTCCGACTGCCAGCTGTAAGTCGGCTGGACCTCGATGGAGCCGCCGGAGACCGGCACGGTCCAGTTCACGCCGAACGAGGCGCGATGGTCGGGCGACAGGCGCAGGTGGTTGCCGTCGAAGATGCCCGCCTTGAAGCGCGAGTGATTGTAGCTGTAGGTGCCGAAGACCTCGAGGTTGTCGGCGACCCGCCAGTCGGCCTGGCCCTCGAAGCCGTAGGCCTCTGCCTTGCCGGCGTTGGTGACGACGAACTGGACGCCGTCCTGGATCGTCGTCTGGAAGTTCTCGTAGTTGTAGAGGTAGACCGCGCCGTCGAGACGCAGGGCGTTGTCCATGAGGGCGGCCTTGGCGCCGACCTCGAAGCTGTCGACGGTCTCGGCGTCGATCGTGTTGAAGGTCACCGGGCCGCCGGGGGCCGAGGGACCGACCGGGCTGAGCACTTCCGGACGACGGCCGCGAGCGTAGTTGGCGTACAAGCTGGCGTCGTCCGACAGGGCGTAGCGGGCGGTCAGGCGCCAGGTGACGCCCTCGTCTTCCAGATCACCGTAGGTGAAGTCGCCGTTGTTGGCGGTCGGCTGGGCGGTCAGGCCGAACAGCGGCAGCAGGTTGGCCGGCAGGTTGACGGCGGCCGGATTGGCCAGGGCGCCGAGCAGGGTCGGGATCTGGGCCGGGGGCACCGCGCCCTGCTGGATGGCCAGCAGACCGCCGAGGATCGAGCGGCTCTGGACGCTGGAGGCGTAGCCGGTGGTCTTCTCGTCGCGGGTGTAGCGGATGCCCGCCGACATCTCGAAGCGGTCGGTGAAGGCGTAGATGGCGTCCGCGAAGACGTCGTAGGACTGAAGCTCCGACGCGTTGATCGGGGTCTCGATATGCGCCGACTTCAGGTTGGCGGCGATGGCCGGAGCCAGGGCGCCGGCGCCCAGCGGGGTCAGCAGCTGGGTGATCACGCCCTGGGCGACCGTCGGATAGCCTGCGGCGGGCAGGGTGTTCTGGCCGACGCCGGCCGGGTTGCCGTCCAGCACGCCGGAGAGCTGGGCCAGGGCCATGCGCTCGTCGAACTGGGTCGGGGTGCGCTGGTAGCCTTCTTCCGAGAAGTAGCCGGCGCCGATGAAGCCGGTCAGGCGACCGCCGGCGTCATAGTTCAGGCGGAACTCCTGGCTGGTCTGTTCGCCATAGGCCTCTTCGGCGGCGGTCAGGATCGGCAGGGACACGCCGTCGGCGTCGAAGGTCTCGTAGGAGTCGAACTCGCGATAGGCGGTGGTCGAGGTCAGGGTCAGGCTGTCGGACAGGTCCCAGGAGACGATGCCAGTCACGCCCCAGACATCACGGTCCAGACCCAGGGCCTTGCCGCCGTCAAACAGGGCCGAGGGGGTCAGGGCCGCGCCGGCCCAGGGCTCACGCGAGCCGAGGACGGCGCCGGTGGTCGGATCCTGCGGCGTGTAGGCGATGGACTTGAATGAGGTGCCGGCGGCCTCATCGACCTGGTAGTTGCCGATCACGTCGATGCGCAGACCCTCGACCGGGCGGAAGGCGCCCGACAGGCGGAAGGCCTGGGTGTCGAAACTGTTGTAGTCGTCGCCGCCCAGCAGGTTGTCGATGTAGCCGTCACGGCTCTTGAGGCGGGTGGCGAAGCGGATGGCGGCGGTGTCGCCGACCGGCAGGTTCACCATCACCTCGCCGAGGCGGTAGTTGAGGTCGCCCATGCCGAAGCGGCCCGAGGCGTCGAACTGGCCGGGCTGCGCGCGGTTCTGGATGACATTGACCGCGCCGATCAGGGCGCCGCGGCCGTAGAGGGTCGACTGCGGGCCCTTGGCCACCTCGACGCGCGCGATGTCGAACAGTTCGACGTAGGAGCCGCGCGACTTCGAGATCGAGACGCCGTCCTGGAAGACCGACACGCGGGGCTCGGCGGTGGCTGCGCCCGAGTCGGAGGTGATGCCGCGCATCACGAAGCCCGGGTTGTTGGGCGACTGGTTCTGGACCAGGAAGCCCGGGGTGAAGGCCGAGAGCTCCTCGAAGTCCTGGACGCCCAGGTTCTCCAGACGCTGGCCCGAATAGGCGGTCAGGGCGAAGGGCACCTCGGTGGCGCTCTGTTCGCGCAGCTGGGCGGTGACGATGACCTCGTCCAGCTGGGCGGCGTCGGGCTCGGCCTGCTGGGCGGAGGCCGTGCCGGCCAGGGCCCAGGCCAGGCTTAGGGCGCTGGCGCCGAGAAGGACGGACGAACGTTGAACGCGGTGAATCATGACAGCCCCCGGGGAGTGGTTTGGCTTTGGAACTAGCGGGGCTGTATGCCGCCAGGGCGACGGTGAGACGACCGGTAAGTGAAGCTGAAGAGTCGTCCAGGTGAATAACGTTCAGTTAGCGGCGTAACGAAAAGGGCCCGGCGCGAGGCCGGGCCCTTCGTCGGACGTGGAGAACGTCCCTAGCGGTTCTTGATCTTGGAGGCGTCGCCGGTGCCGCCCTCCGAGATGTCGCCGACGATGGGGTTGTCGGCCTGGATCTTCGGACGGCTGCTGCGCCAGTTGTCGAAGTCGGCGGAGAATTTCTCGCGCCGTTCATTACGCCAGTCGCTGTAGTCGCGGTCGAAGTTGGAGACCTGCTGTTCGCGCCAGTGCAGGTAGTCGGGCTCGAAATCATGCTTCGACCGGTCGGCGTGTCGTTCGCCATGCAGGCCGGGACCCGAGCCTTCCCAGATCTGTGCGCCCGGGGCGTAGCCGTGGTCCGGATAGGCGGAGCGACCATAGTGGGGGCGGCCATGATCGGGCCGGTCATAGTCGGAGCGGCTGAAGGTCTCGCCGCGATAGTCGGACGCGCGGTCCCGCGATGCGCCGTAGTCGTGCGAGTCGCGCCCGTAATGTCCGCCCGGCGAACGACCCTGATCGTAGCCGTAGGTCTGGCTGGCGGCGCGATAGGGGCGGTGGTCGCGATCATGGCGACCATAGTCCTGATCGCTCCGGCCATATGGGTCGCGCGCGTACTGGCCCCGGTCATACTGGCTCCGGTCATACTGGCCCTGGCCGCGCCAGGCCTCGGCGGTCCGACCGCCGTCTCCCTCCGACCAACTGCGGCCCTCGTCGTAGCGGCGGTCCCGGGATTCCCAGTCCCGCGCGTCATCCTGGCGACCGAAGTCATTCTGGGGGCGGTGTCGATTGGGGTTCATGGCTGATGCTCCTGTCGTGGGGTCCGAAAACAGGAGCGAGTCAGGGCCGTTCCGCCTGTTCACGAGGAGCTGACAGCCTTGGCCGTGCATGGTCGTCAGAACCCGTCACTTCAGCCGGCGGCGTACCGATGGTCTTCAAGGCGCGGGACTGGAGGGACCATCATGAAGACCATACTTCGCATCGCCGCCGCGGCCGCGCTGATCGCCACGAGCGGCTGCGCCTCGCTGATCACCGGCGGACCGCTGATCCGCGATGGGGAGCCGACAGGCTGGCTGGAGGTGCGCAACGTCTCGCGCAGCGCCGGGATCGACGTCGTGATGATCTCGGACTGCAGCGCCTCGACCTACGGGCTGAACCGCCTGCCGGGCGGAACCAGCATTCCGCCGGGCGGGAGTTACCGCTTCACCGTGTCGGCCGGGTGCTGGGACATCGGGGCGGGCGAGATCCTGAGCCAGAACAGCTGGACCGAGGGCTACGCCAGGGTGCAGGTCTATCGGGGCCAGACTACGGTCATCCAGTCGCGCTAGCGGGGCGCGCTGGCGGCCGCGCGGCAAAACGCGCCGCTGTCCGTTTCCGGTTGAACCTTTGCCGCACCGCAACATTCCTGTTGCTTCAGCGTCGCTTGTCGGGTCACGCTGCAGCTTGCTTGCGGTGGGGACGGCATGGCCTTTGACGAGATGTCCGGTGACGGCGGTGGAATCCGCGACAGCTATCGCGGACTGGCGCGCTGGCTGGAGGATGCGCCCGAGGGGCTGTTGCAGGCGCGGTCGCGTCAGGCGGAGCTGTTCTTCCGCCGCATGGGCATCACCTTCGCAGTCTATGGCGACGCCGAGTCCGCGGAGCGGCTGATCCCCTTCGACGTGGTGCCGCGCATCATCGGTGCGGCCGAATGGGCCGGGCTGGAGAAGGGGCTGGTCCAGCGCGTCTCGGCGATGAACGCCTTCCTGTCGGACATCTACGGCAAGCAGGAGTGTCTGAAGGCGGGCGTCGTCCCGGCCGAGCTGATCCTGACCAATCCCCAATATGCGCCGGAGATGCAGGGTCGCCGCCCGCCGCGCGACATCTGGGTGCAGATCGCCGGCGTGGATCTGGTGCGCACGGGCGAGGACGGCTTCTACGTGCTGGAGGACAACTGCCGCACGCCGTCGGGGGTCTCCTACATGCTGGAGAACCGCGAGATGATGATGCGGTTGTTCCCCGACCTGTTCGCCGACTATCCGGTGCGGCCGGTCGAGACCTATACGGACATGCTGCTGGCCTCGCTCAGGGCCAGTGCGCCGGTGGGGGCGGGGAGCGACCCGACCATCGTGGTGCTGACCCCGGGGCCTTTCAATTCGGCCTACTATGAGCACAGCTTCCTGGCCGACAAGCTGGGGGTGGAGCTGGTCGAGGGGCGCGACCTCTTCGTCGATGACGGCAAGGTCTATATGCGCACGACGCAGGGCCAGCAGCAGGTGGACGTGATCTACCGCCGCATCGACGACGCCTTCCTTGATCCCCTGACCTTCCGCCCGGACTCGGCGCTGGGCGTGCCGGGGCTGATGATGGCCTATGAGGCCGGGACGGTGACCCTGGCCAACGCCGTGGGCACCGGCGTGGCCGACGACAAGGCGGTCTATACCTACATGCCGGAGATCATCCGCTTCTTCACCGGCGAGGAGCCGATCCTGAACAATGTGCCGACCTGGCGCTGTCGGGAGCCCGATGCGCTGAAGCATGTGCTGGCCAACCTCGGCGATCTGGTGGTCAAGGAGGTCGGGGGCTCGGGTGGCTACGGCATGCTGGTCGGCCCGGCCTCGACCAAGGCGGAGATCGAGAGCTTCCGGAAGAAGCTGATCGCCGATCCGGACGACTTCATCGCCCAGCCGACGCTGGCCCTGTCGACCGCGCCGACGCTGGACAAGGGCGAGCTGGCGCCGCGGCACGTGGACCTGCGGCCCTTCGTGCTGTCGAGCCCCGACGGAGTGAAGGTGGCGCCCGGCGGCCTGACGCGGGTGGCGCTGAAGCCCGGCTCGCTGGTGGTGAACTCCAGCCAGGGCGGGGGAACCAAGGACACCTGGGTGCTGGACGTCTGATGCTCTCAAGAACCGCAGACAGCCTGTACTGGACGGGCCGCTATATCGAGCGGGCGGATTTCCTCGCCCGGATTCTGGAAGCCACCACCCGGCTGGCCGCCATTCCCACGCGCGGGGACGGCGACGCCGAGACGGTCTGGGCCAGCGCCCTGGCCTCGGCCGGGGCGCCCAAGGCGCTGGGGCGGGCGCCGACCGAGAAGTCGGTGCGCGAGTATCTGGCCTTCGCGCCGGAGAACGCCTCGTCCATCACCGCCTGCATCACCCGCGCGCGGACCAACGCCCGCTCGGTGCGGACGGCCCTGACGGTCGAGCTGTGGGAGGCGATCAACGGCGCCTGGAACGGGCTGGCCGAGCAGGGGCAGCCGACCCGGCGCGACGACTTCGGGCATTTCCTGGAGTGGGTGAAGACGGTCACCCTGTCGGTCGAGGGCGCGGCGTCGCGGACGATGCTGCGCAATGACGGCTACTATTTCCTGCGGCTGGGCGCGGCCATCGAGCGGGCCGACAACACGGCGCGCCTGCTGGATGTGAAATATCACCTGCTGCTGCCGGAGGGCGAACGGGTGGGCGGGCAGCTGGATTACTTCCAGTGGACGACCCTGCTGCGCGAGGTCTCGGCGCTGACGGCCTATCGCTGGGTCTATCGGGACAGTGTGAAGCCTTGGCTGGTGGCGGACCTGCTGGTGCTGAACCGGCAGATGCCGCGCTCGCTGGCCAGCTGTCAGGCCTCGATCGTGCGCTATCTGGAGAAGCTGGCCAGCGACTATGGCCGGCGCGGACCAGCGCAGAGGCTGGCGGCGGAGCGGATGCGGGCGTTTGATTCCTCGCGCATCGAGACCATCTTCCAGTCCGGACTGCACGAGTATATCCAGTCGTTCCTGAACGAGAACGGCCGGCTGGGGCAGGCCATCACCGAACAGTATCTGAGCTGATCCATGCGTATCGGGATCGATCACACCACCACCTACGCCTATGACCGGGCGGCGCGGTTCATCATCCAGAACCTGAGACTGACGCCCCGCTCCAGCGAGGCCCAGACGGTGCGCCACTGGCAGGTGGAGACGGACGTCGATGCGCGCCTGCGCAAATCCGAGGACGCGTTCGGCAACATCGTCCACGCCCTCTATACCGAAGAGCCGACGAAGACCCTGACCATCCGGGTGACCGGCGAGGTGGTGACCACGGACACCGCCGGGGTGGTGCCGCCGGATCAGGAGCGGCTGTCGCCTCTGGTCTTCCTGCGCGACACGGAGCTGACGAAGCGGGACAAGCTGATCTCGGTCTTCGCGACGAGGTTTTTGGCCTATCCGCCGCTGGAGCGGATGCACCGGTTGATGGCGGCGATCCATGGGTCGGTGGCCTTCGAGGTGGGGGTGACCACACCGACCCACACCGCCAGCGAAGTGCTGGCCCTCGGGCGGGGGGTCTGTCAGGACCACGCCCACGTCTTCATCGCCTGCGCCCGGCACATGGGCGTGCCCGCCCGCTATGTCTCGGGCCATCTGGCGCGGCGGGATCGGGCCGATCAGGAGGCCGCCCACGCGTGGGCCGAGGCCTGGATCGAGGGGCTGGGCTGGGTCGGCTTCGATCCGGCCAACGGCATCTGCCCGACCGAACGCTATGTCCGCATTGCGACGGGGCTGGACTATCTGGGCGCCGCGCCGGTGCGGGGGACCAGCTACGGCGGCAGCGGCGAGACGCTGGCGGTCAAGCTGACGGTGCGTGATGCGGACATGCAACAGGGGCAGCAGCAGGCGTAGGTGCGGGGTCGCACGTCGCGGGAATCTGTTACGGTTCTCCGGATTCTGACGTTCGCGGGATACGACACGTCCAATGACTTACTGCGTAGGCCTGCTGGTCGATGAGGGGCTGGCGATGATCGCCGACACCCGGACCAATGCGGGCGTGGACAACATCTCGTCCTACCGGAAGCTGCACGTCGTCGATCAGCCGGGCGAGCGGGTGCTGGCCGTGGCCACGGCGGGCAATCTGTCGGTGACGCAGACGGCGCTGGCCATGGTGCGCGAGGGCGTGCACCTGAATGTCGGCGAACCGCCCGAGACGCTGGAGACGGCGCCGACCCTGTTCCGCTGCGCGCAACTGCTGGGGCATGCCGTGCGCAGCGTGCGCCAGTCCATCGCGCCGGCGCTGGAGGCGGACAGCCTGAACACCTCGGCGACCATGCTGCTGGGCGGCCAGATCGCCGGCGGGCCGATGCAGCTGTTCCTGATCTACAGCCAGGGCAATTTCATCGAGTGCGGGCCGGATACGCCCTTCATGCAGATCGGCGAGTCGAAATACGGCAAGCCGATCCTGGTCAGCGGCCTGCGCGGCGGGACGCCGCTGGCCGAGGCGGTGAAGCTGGGCCTGATCTCCTTCTCGACCACCATGCGCAGCAATGTCGGGGTGGGGGCGCCGTTCGACATGCTGACCCTGCGCCGCGACATGATCAGCGGCGACGAGCGCCGGATCGAGGCGGACGACCCCTATTTCACTGACCTGCACGACCGCTGGACGCGGGCGCAGGCGCAGGCGCGGGCGGCCATGCCCGAGCCGCCGTGGATGATCGGGCAGGGGGCGGCGGCTTTCGGTTGAGCCAGCCGCCGCTGACGTGGCGGCGCCTTGCGGGCGGGTGAAAACGCGGCCTAGCCTTGGCCCATGCCCGCTTTCGATACCCCCTCGACCCCCGCCGATTTCGCCTTCTTCGAGCCCCTGCGCGTGCGCTGGGCGGAGGTGGACATGCAGGGCGTGGTCTTCAATCCGAACTATCTGGTCTACGCCGACGTGGCGATGAGCGAGTACATGCGCGCCATCGGTTTCGCGGGCGTCGACGGGCTGGCGAAGCTGGGCATCGACATGTTCGCGGCGGGGGCGTCGGTGGATTTCCGCGCCTCGGCGCGGTTCGACGATGAACTGAGGCTGGGGGCGCGGATCGAGCGCTTCGGACGCAGCTCGTTCCAGCCGCGGGTGGCGGTGTTCCGGGGGGATGAACTGCTGGCGGACGTGGGACTGACCTATGTCTGCGTGGCGCCGGATGAGCCCCGCCGAACGGTGCCGGTACCGGAGACCTTCGTAGCGGCTTGCACGGCGATGGACAGCGGGCTTCGTTGAGCCCGTTGCAGGCGTCGTCCGCCGCGATAGGGTGGGCCATGACCCAGCACCGACTGACCCGCCGCCACGCCCTCGCCCTCTCGGGCGGTCTCGCCGCGCTCGGACTGACGGGGCTTCCCGCGAAAGCCCAGTCCGGCTGGAATTCCGAGGATTGGGCGGCGCTGGGCGCCGATGTGAAGGCCGAGTTCAAATGGGCCTGGGACCACTATGTCGCCAAGGCCTGGGGCAAGGACGAGATCAATCCGGTCTCGGGCACGGCGCGGTCGTTCTTCATCGAGGGGCATGACCTGGGCCTGTCGCTGGTCGAGGCGCTGGACACCCTGTGGATCATGGAGCTGGACGAGGAGTTCCAGGCGGGGGTGGACTGGGTGAAGTCCAGCCTGTCGTTCGATGTCGACGCCTATTCGCAGGTGTTCGAGACCAACATCCGTCTGGTCGGCGGTCTGGTGTCGGCGCATCTGGCCTGTGGCGATCCGGTGCTGCTGGAGAAGGCGAAAGATCTGGCCGACCGGCTGATGAAGGCCTTCGACGCCTCGCCGCACGGCCTGCCGTACCGCTATGTGAACCTGAAGACCGGGGCGGTGCGCGACCCGGAGACCAATCTGGCCGAGATCGGCACCTATGCGACCGAGTTCGGCGTGCTGGGCCAGCTGACGGGCGACGACCGCTACTATGCCGCCGCCAAGCGAGCGATGAAGCATGCGCTGGATATGCGGTCGGACAAGGGGCTGATGGCCGCCAACATCCACGCCGAGACGGGGCAGTTCATCAGCCGCAACGCCTCGATCGATGTCTACGCGGACAGCTTCTACGAATATCTGTGGGACAGCTGGGAGCTGTTCGGCGACACGGACATGAAGCGCTGGGCCGAGGAGTGCATGGGCGCGATGGTGGCCCATCAGGGCAAGCGGTTCGACGGCCGCCTGTGGTTCCCGATGGTGGACTATGAGACCGCAGAGACGACCGGCCATTCGCAGACGGTGCTGGGCGCCTATCTGGCCGGGCTGCTGGGGCAGGTCGGTCTGAAGGCGGCGGGCGACGACTTCCTGGCCACCTATACGGAGATGCAGGAGCAGTACGTCATCATTCCGGAATCGACGGATGTGCGCACCCGCACCCCGCGCGGCGTGCGCACCGGCCTGCGCCCCGAGTTCGCCGACGCGACCCTGAACCTGTGGCTGGGCGACCGTGACGACCGCTACCGCGCCCTGACCGCGATCCACTATCGCAACATGAAGGCCACCTCGAAGGCGGCGTTCGGCTACACGGCGCTGAAGGACATCACGACCCGGCCGATGGAGCAGGGCGACAACTGCCCCGGCTACTGGTGGTCCGAGCAGATGAAATACTACTTCATCATGTTCGCCGAGCCGAAGCGGATCGACCTGGACCGGCTGCAGCTGAGCACCGAGGCGTGTGTGCTGCGCGGGTTCGTGCGGCCCTAGAAGACACGCATCGCCAGCACCTCGCGGGTGCGGCGGGTGATGCCGTAGAGCATGCCCGGTTCGCTTTCGTCCCAGTCGATCGCCTGCCCCTCGGCCTCGATGCCGAAGGTTTCGAGGTGGCGCAGCACGCCGCCGCCTGCAGGCAGGTCGACCGCGTAAAGCTCGGGCAGGTCGTGGCCGCTGAGATAGAGGCGGCCGTCCGGGCCCCAGCCGCCGCCGGAGATGCTCATGGGCGCGAGGCGGGACAGGATGCTGTCCGGCAGGGTCCAGCGCTCGTGAGGCCGCCACTGGTCATCGAAGCGGACGAGGACGGTGTCGCGATGGGTGCGCGGCGCCTCGGAGCCCCGGGCGTCGTAGTTGGCGAACATGACGTACCAGCCGTCGGCTCGACGCTCGACCCAGGTGGCGGAACCGATGCCCGACGGCAGGGCGATGCTGCGGCGATGGGCGAGGGCGGCGGGGTCGAAGACCTCGATGGTGCTGACGTGCGGCGCGGCCGGATAGTTGGAGCTGGCGCAGACCAGATCGGCCGCGATCAGGGAGCAGGAGTTCACGTGCGGATAGAGCGCCGGGTCGCCGGACCATTCGGCGCGCCTTTCTCCGGTCGCCTTGTCGAAGCGGACGATGGTGGAGTTGGAGACGGCCCAGATGTCGGTCGGTCCCACGGCGACGCCCTGACGGGCGCCCGTGTCATAGCGGCGGACGGTTTCGGCCTGACCCGCCAGCGGAATCGGCGGGAGCTCGGCATGCTGGAGCGACAGGGTCGCCAGAAGGGCAAGGATCATGACCGGCCTTGTGTCAGTTTCGCGTGACGGGCCGGCGACGGTCAGTCTCCGGCAGGCGGCAACGGCAGCGCCACCCGGAACAGGCTGCCGGCGCCGGTGCTCTCGACCTGCAGGCGGCCGCCCATGACGGTGGTCAGGCCGTGGCTGATGGCCAGGCCGAGGCCGGCGCCGTCGGCGGCGCGGGTCGAGCTTTCATCGACCTGTGTGAAGGCGTTGAACAGGTCGGCGACGACTTCGGGCGGCACGCCGGGGCCGGTGTCGACGATCTCGAAAATCAGGGCGTTGTGGGTCTCGCGCGAGCGCAGGGTGACCGTCCCCTCGGGCGTGAAGCGGATGGCGTTGTCGATGACCGGCTCGATCAGGCGGGTGATCTGGCCCTCGTCGCCAAGGCGGCGGGTGGGGGCCTTGGCCTCGACACGCAGTTTCAGCCCCCTGGCCGTCGCGCTGCCGCGATAGTCGGCCGCCATCTGGCGCAGGAGCTGATCGGGCGAGAAGGGCTTGGGATGCAGGATGACGGCGTCGCTCTGCAGGCGCATGGCGACCAGCAGGTTCTCGATCAGGCGCAGCTGGGCCTTGCCGGCCTCCTTGAGCAGGGCCATGCGGTCGCGCTGCTGGGGCGTCAGCAGGTCGCCCTCGATGATCTGGGCGATGCCGAGCACCCCGTTCAGGGGCGTGCGCAGTTCGTGGCTGATGTTGGACAGGAAGCGCGACTTGGCGGCGCTGCCGGCCTCGGCCTTCTGGAGCGAGGCGGCGAGGGCCTTTTCGCTGTCGGTCAGGCGACGGACGTCCTCGGCGACACGCCTGAACAGCAGGGTGGCGGCCAGCAGGGTGGCCAGCAGGAGGATCACCAGCACCGGAGCGGCGTCGCGCAGGATGCGGGCGCCGGGCGCTTCGGGCGTCCAGATGATCGAGCCCAGGGTGCGCCCTTCGATACCGCGCACGGCGACCGCGGTCTCGTGACGGCCCGTCGCCGGAACCGCTGCGCCCGACTGATAGCGGGGCTTGGTCAGGCCGAGATCGGTCTCCAGCGGCGCCACCACGCTTTCGAAGGGCTTGAACGAGGCGATGACCGGATCGCTGGCGGGCACAGGGCCATTGTCGGTGTGACGCACGACCGTCGAGGCGGAGGCCAGCCAGGTCTTGCCGTCCGCGCCGACCACCCCGCTGCGCAGGCGCACGGCGTCCATGGCCACGGCGGACCGGTCGCGGACGGCGGCATGGTTGCGGACATCCGTCACCAGGGGCAGGGCGGCACGGGCGTAGGGATTGGCGGGATCGGCGCCGGCGGGCGCGCCGCCGAGGCTGAGGCGCAGCAGGCGGCCTTCGCCGTCATAGGTCAGGGTCGCGGCATGGCCGCTCTGGATGGCGTAGAAGGCGCCGACATGGTGGTCGATCCAGTCGGTGTCGGCCGGGCCGCTGAGACGGACGACGGCTTCGTCCCAGGTGGTGGCGGCGGTCAGGTCGTTGTTGACGCCCTTGAGCGCCTGGGCGACGCGCAGCTGGACAAGCTGCTGCTCTTTCTCGCGCTGGTGGGCGTCGATGCCGGCGCCGACGACGACCAGCACGGCCAGCATCCCCAGGAAGGCGAGCGCCACGAGGATGACCGCGACCCGAAAGGTCGTCCACGTCCGTCGGTCGGCCAAGGCTGTATACTCCGCACGCCGGGGCCACACGCACACGCGGCCCCTTGAGAGCGCCCTCTAGGCCGGAGAAGGTGAATGCGCCGTTAGCCGCGCATGGCCCCTCACTGGCCGTACCCGCTCATGGCATAGGGCCGTTCGGCGGCGGTGGTTCCCCAGGTCAGGTTCGGCTCGGCGCCCATGACGAAGTGCAGCGCGCCGCCGGCCTGGATTTCGTCGTGGCCGATCCAGGTGCGGTTCAGCGGCTGGCCGTTCAGGGTGACGGACTGGACGTAGAGGTTGGTGTCCGCCAGCCCTTCGGTGGAGATGGTGAAGGTCTTGCCGTTGGGCAGGTTCAGCACGGCCCGCTCCACGAAGGGGCGGCCGATGACGTACTGACCCGAGGCGGGGGTGACCGGATAGAAGCCCAGCGCCGTGAACATCAGCCAGGCCGACATCTGGCCGACGTCGTCATTGCCCGCCAGACCGGCCGGGCCGGAATGGTACTGGGTGTCCATGATCTGCTTCAGCCGCGCCTGCGTCCGCCAGGGCGCGCCGGCGAAGACATAGGCGTAGGCCGAGTGGTGGCTGGGCTCGTTGCCGTGGATGTACTGGCCGATCAGTCCGGCGATGTCCTCGGCGTGGGAGTAGTCCAGCCCGGTGTTGTCGTAGTCGAACATGGCGTCGAGCTTGGCGACGGTGGCCTCGTCGCCGCCCATGGCGGTGACCAGCGCGGCCATGTCCTGCGGGACGAACCACGAATACTGCCAGGCGTTGCCCTCGGTGTAGTCCGAGCCGTAGTTGATGGCGGTCGGATCGAAGGGCGTGCGGAAGCTGCCGTCGGCCAGGCGCGCGCGGACGAAGGTGGTCTCCGGGTCGAAGGTGTTGCGCCAGTTGGCGGCGCGGCGGTCGAACTGGGTCTGCACGTCGGTGCGGCCCATCCGCTCGGCCATGCGGGCGATGGTCCAGTCGTCATAGGCATACTCGACGGTCTTGGAGGCCGCCTCGGGCTCGCGGTCGATCGGCACCCAGCCCAGGTCCATATAGTCGCCCAGGCCGCCGTAGGGGCGGTAGGTGGCGCTGGCCACCATGGCGTTCAGGGCGGCGTCGGGGTCGATGCCGTCGACGCCCTTCAGCCAGGCGTCCGCGATGACCGGGACGGCGTGGTAGCCGATCATGGTCCAGGTCTCCTGACCCGCGAACGACCAGACCGGCAGGATGCCATAGGGGCTGACCTGCTGGGCCGCGATCAGGGAGTTGACCATGTCGGCGTTGCGGCTGTCGGGCTGGACCAGGGTCAGCAGCGGATGCTGGGCGCGGAAGGTGTCCCACAGGCTGAAGGTTGAGTGGACGGTGAAGTCCGACTGGTGCACCGCATTGTCCGGCCCACGCCAGCGCCCGTCCGCATCGCCGTGCACCGAAGGGGCGATCAGCGAGTGGTACAGGGCGGTGTAGAGGCTGGTCCGCATCTCTTCCGGGGCGGTGAGATCGACGGCGCCGAGGGCCTCGGTCCAGGCGGCGCGGCTTTCCGCGCGGACGCCGTCGAAGTCGAAGGTTCCGCCCTCGGACTCCAGATTGCGGATGGCGCCGGCCTCATCGACCGAGGAGACGGCGACCTTGACCAGCAGGGGGCCGGTGATGGAGCCGAAGTCGAAGGCGGCCTCGAGCTGACGGCCCTGCACCTGGGCCCGGTCGGTCATGTCGCGGCCCGGCTGGCGGAAGCCGCGGTAGGGGACTTCGGCATCCCGATCCTGCAACTGGTAGCCGACCAGCGGCTTGGAGAAGCGCATGGCGAAATAGAGCTGGCGGCCCGGGGCCCAGCCGCGCGTCTCGCGGAAGCCGGTGACGGTGCCGTCCGGGTGCACCCGGATGCGCGACCACAGCACCTTGCCCGGGTAGTCATAGATGGACGGGCGGAAGTCGAGGAGGATGCGGGCGGGCTGGGAGCGCGGGAAGCTGTAGCGATGCAGGCCGACGCGGACGCCGGCGGTCAGCTCGGCGCGCACGCCCGAGTCGGTCAGGCTGACGGCGTAATAGCCGGGCTCGGCGACCTCGGAGGCCTTGTTGTAGCGGGACCGGTAGCCGGAGCCGGGCGTGGCCGGATCGCCCGCATCCCACTTCACCTCGCCCGAGATGGGGGTGATCAGGACGTCGCCGAGATCCGAGTGGCCGGTGCCCGAGAAATGGGTGTGCGAGAAGCCGAGGATGGTGGGATCGTCGTAGCGATAGCCCGCGGCCCAGTCATAGGACTGGCGGAAGGGGCGGAAGTCGGTGTCCGGGCTGAGCTGGACCATGCCGAAGGGCGCGACGGCGCCGGGGAAGGTGTGGCCCTTGCCCGCCGTGCCGATGAAGGGATCGACGGCGTCATAGGCGGTGGCGATCACCGGTTCGGCCTCCTGAGCTGTGGCGCAGCCCGCCAGCATCAGGGTCGAAAGCACCGCCGCCAGTCCGATGTGCCGCATTCCAGCCTCCCGAGTCACAGCCGGGGCGACCCTAGCACCAAGGGCGAGCGGCGCCAGCGGGATCAGGCGCCGGTATCGGGCTTGAGCAGGAAGTGGGGCAGGAGGCCGGCGATGACCTGGCGGCCGGTGTCCTCGTCCTGATCCAGCATGTTGCGCAGGGGCGGGCCGATGAGGGCCTCGCCGAAGGCGCTGACGGCGATGAACAGGACGGCGGCGGGAATGCGGGTGTGGGCCTGACCATCCGGGTCGCCCAGCTTGTCGAGGATGGCCTGGACCAGGCCGGTGACGGCGTCGCGCACCGGCTCCAGATGAGACAGGTCGCCCCGCAGGACGATCCACGCCGCCAGCTTGGCCGCGCCGCCCTGGGCGAAGGCGTCGAAGACGGCGTTGACCAGTTCCAGCGGCGCGCCCTCGTCGGTGCGCAACCGGGCGATGGCGGCGTCCAGGGCCTGCGAAAGATCGGCCACCATCGAGGCCATCAGGGCCGACTGCAGGCCGGCGGCGGAGCCGAAATGGTGGATCAGATTGGCGTGGCTGACGCCCAGATCGTCCGCCACGGCCTTGAGCGTCACGGCGTCCGGACCGCCGGTCAGCAGGCGCTGGCGCGCGAAGGTCAGCGCTTCGGCGCGGGCTTCATCGGGCGTGCGCCGACGACGGCGAGGCGTGTCTATTGACATTTATGTAAGTTACATCCATGTAGATAAGGAACTGGTTAAGCTCAGCCTCCGGAGAGAGCAAGTGACTGCGGAACTTCTGATCGACAGCGCCGATCTGGCCCCTCCGGTCCGGGCGTCCACGCGACTGAAGCCGCGCAAGGTGCAGCCGCTGCGCGCCTTGCGCGCCCTGCGCCGCCTGATCGCCAACAAGGAAGACACCGCCCAGGTGTTCGAGATCATGAACGCCCTGGCCGGCGGATCGGTGCGCCGGGGCTACCAGAAGATGCTGGATGACTCCGAAGGCGCCCGGCAGGCCTATCTGATGACCGAACTGGCCGACCGTCTGCAGGATCGGGCCTGGCTGGAAACCTGCCCGGCGGGCAGCGTCGGCGAGGCCTATCTGGCCTTTATCGACGAGCGGAACCTGTCGGCCTACGGATTGGCGGACGAGAGCCGAAAGGTGGCCGACACCGAAATCGATGCGGCCCATCCTCACGCCTGGTACGCGCGGCGCCTGCGCGACGTGCACGACATCTGGCACACCCTGACCGGCTACCGCACCGATGCGCTGGGCGAGGCCTGCGTGGTGGCCTTCTCGCTGCCGCAGACGCGCAGTCCGGGCTTCGGCCTGATCGCGGCGGGCGTCGCGGTGCAGTTTGCGCGGGCGAGGACGGGCCATCCCTGCGCGCGGTCGGTGTTCGAGGCCTGGCGGCGCGGGCGCAAGGCGGGCTGGCTGCCCGCGCTGGATTACGAAGCCCTGATGATGGAGCCGTTGACCTCGGCCCGCGCGCGTCTGGGGCTGGCGGGATCGACCCTGTACGACCGGGTGCCGGTCGAGTTGCGCAACGCCTATCTGGGCGCCGCCTGATGCGCGCCGCCGTGGTCGCCGGACTGCTGGCGCTCGGCATCGCGGCGCCGGCGGTGGCGCAGGAAAGCGCCCTGCTGGGCCGCTGGCGCACGCCGGCGGAGGGCGGGGTGGTCGAGATCCAGCGCTGTGGCGCGGCCCTGTGCGGTCGGCTGGTGGACGCGGCGCCGCTGCGCGCCAATCCGGACCAGAGGGACGTCCGCAATCGCGACGCGGCCCAGCGGGAGCGTCCGTTGCGCGGCCTGACGGTGCTGCGTGGCTTCACTGGCGGGCCGACCGAGTGGCGGGGCGGTCCGCTGTATGATCCGAACAGCGGCCACACGGCCGACCGCGGAACCTTGACCCTGCAGGAGGGCGGGCGTCGCCTGTCGGTGCGGGGCTGTATCGCGCGCGTGCTGTGTCGGACCCAGACCTGGCGTCGGGCCGACTAGCGGTGGCGAGCGAGGGGGATTTCGGCGTGTCGCGGACGGCGGCGGACGCCCTGTGGGCGCGCCGCTTCTGGACCGACGGCTATCGGCCTGACGTGCCGACGCACATTGATGACGAACTGGAGCACTGGTCCGGGATCGATGCGCTGTTCGAGGCGGATGCGCGGCGGTTCGCCGACCGGACCGGCTTCGTCAGCCTGGGCAGCGGGCTGACCTACGGGACGGCGCTGGCGGAGGCGAAGGCGTTCGCCGGGTGGCTGCAGTCGGTCGGGATCGAGCCCGGCGACCGGGTGGCGCTGATGATGCCCAACTGCCTGCAGTATCCGGTCGCCCTGTTCGGCGTGCTGTTCGCGGGCGGCGTGGTGGTCAATGTGAACCCGCTCTACACCCCGTCGGAGCTGCGGCATCAACTGACCGACAGCGGCGCGGTGGTGCTGGTGGTCGCCGAACTCTTCGCAGGGGTTGTGGCCGAGGGGGTCGCGGGCACGTCGTTGCGCCAGGTGCTGTTGACCGGTCTGGGCGACATGATGCCCTGGCCGAAGCGGGCACTGGTCAATGCGATCGGTCGGGGCAGGACGGCGGCGCCGCTGCCCGTGTGGTCCGGGCGCTGGAGAACCGCGTTGAGGGCGGGCCGGAAGCAGCGGCTGACACCCGTGGCGCGGAGCCCCGAGGACCTGGCCTTCCTGCAGTATACGGGGGGCACCTCGGGCGTGGCCAAGGGTGCGATGCTGACCCATCGCAACGTCGTGGCCAATGTGCTGCAGGGGCGGGCTTGGGTGATGCGACAGATCCCTGACACCCAGGTCGTCGGCAACGTCACCCTGCTGCCGCTCTACCATATCTTCTCCCTGACGGCGAACCTGCTGATGTTCACGGGCGTGGGCGGTCGCAATGTGCTGATCGCCAATCCGCGCGATGCGAAGCGGGTGAACTGGGTGCTGAAGCGCGAGCGGTTCGCGGGCATGGCCGGGCTGAACACCCTGTTCGCCGGGCTGTTGGCGGACCCGGCGTTCCGCAAGCGGGACTTTTCCGAACTGAAGCTGACCATCGCCGGCGGCATGCCGACCCAGAGGGCAGTGGCCGAGGCCTGGCAGGCGATGACCGGCGCGCCGCTGGTGGAGGGGTATGGCCTGACCGAATGCGCGCCGATCGTCTGCGTCGGCCATGTGGATCTGGATCGGCCTGAGAGCATGGGCTTTGACGGGACCGTGGGCCGTCCCGTTCCGTCCACTGAAGTGCGGATGCGGCGGGAGGACGGAAGCTGGTGCGGGATCGACGAGGCCGGGGAACTGTGCGTGCGCGGGCCGCAGGTGATGCGCGGCTACTGGAACCGGCCGGAGGAGACGGCGAAGGTGCTGTCGCCCGAAGGCTGGCTGGGCACCGGCGATGTCGGGGTGATGCTGGCCGACGGACGGGTGAAGCTGGTGGACCGGATCAAGGACATGATCCTGGTGTCCGGGTTCAACGTCTATCCGAGCGAGATCGAGGATGTGGTCGCGGTCCATCCTCTGGTGGCCGAGGTCGCGGCTCTGGGCGTGCCTGACCCGGTGCAGGGCGAGCGGATCAAGATCGTGGTCGTGCCACGCTCGGACGACCTGACCGCCGGGATGCTGACCGCCCACTGTCGCGAGCGGCTGACCGGCTACAAGGTGCCCCGGCTGATCGAGTTTCGCAGCGAGCCCCTGCCGCGCACCGCCGTTGGCAAGCTGCTGAGGCGGGAGTTGGCCTGACCCGTCAGGCCGGACGGCGGCGGGCGACGACGAAGCCGAACAGGGCCGCGACCGGGAACATCAGCACGCCGTAGATGGCGGCGGGCAGGGACATTTCCGGCTGCTGAAGCACCCCTTGAGCCACCACGATGGCGAGGGTGGCGTTGTGGATGCCGACCTCGAAGGCGCTGGCGATGGCCTGGGGGCGCTCGATCTTCAGCAGGCGCGGGACGATGAAGCCGAGGCCCAGGCTGATGAGGCAGAACAGGGTGGTGATGCTGCCCAGCAGCAGCAGGTTGGAGGTCAGCAGGTCGAAGCTGCTGGCCACGGCGCCGAGGATGACGACCGCCAGGATGACGACCGAGGCGATGCGCACCGGCTTGTCCATGGCCTTGGCGAAGGCGGGCTTGAGGCCGCGCACCAGCATGCCCAGCCCGACCGGGGCCAGGACGATGACGAACACCTCCAGCGCCTTGCGGAACTGCAGGCCCAGGGTCAGGTCGGCGGGCTGGAAGTATGCGATCGCCAGATTGGTGATGACCGGCAGGGTGATGACGGCGATCACCGAGTTGATCGCGGTCAGGGAGATGTTCAGGGCGACATCGCCCCGGAACAGGTGGCTGTAGAGGTTGGCGGTGGTGCCGCCCGGCGAGGCGGCCAGCAGCAGCATGCCCACCGCCAGCATGGGCGGCAGGCGGAACAGCAGGACCAGACCGAAGCAGACGGCGGGCAGCAGGAGCAGCTGACAGGCCAGCGCCACCCCGGCGGCCTTGGGGTTCTTCGCGACGCGAGCGAAGTCGGCGGGGGTCAGGTCCAGCCCGAGGCCGAACATGATGACGCCCAGGGCGAGCGGCAGGGCGACAGCAGCGAATTCCATTGCGATGACCTCTAGGTGTTTCCAGCCATGGCCCGCCCCGCGGCGCGACCGGAGAAGATGCAGCCGCCGAGGAAGGTCCCCTCCAGGGCGTTGTAGCCGTGCACGCCGCCACCGCCGAAGCCAGCGGCTTCCCCTGCGGCGTATAGTCCGGGGAACACCGATCCGTCGGGGCGCAGGACCTGACTGTCAAGGTTGGTCTGCAATCCGCCCAGACTCTTGCGGGTGAGGACGTGCAGCTTGACCCCGATCAGCGGACCGGCGGCGGGATCGAGGATGCGGTGCGGCTTGGCCACCCGGGCCAGCCGGTCGCCGAGATAGCGGCGGGCGTTGTGGATGCCCTGCACCTGAACGTCCTTGGCGTAGGGGTTGGCGAATTGGACGTCGCGCGCCTCGATCTGGCTGCGGATGTGCGCCGGGTCGAGCAGGGGGGTATCGGTCAGGGCGTTCATCTTCCCGACCAGCGTCTCCAGATCATCGGCGATAACGAAGTCGGCGCCGTGGCGCTTGAAGGCCTCGACCTCGGGCGAGGCGCCCTTGCCCAGACGGGTCTGCAGGACCTTGAGCCAGCTGCCGGAGGTGATGTCGCCGTTCTGCTCGGAGCCGGAGAGGGCGAACTCCTTCTCGATGATCTTCTGGGTGAGGATGAACCACGAGTGGTCGTGGTCGGCCAGATCGGGCGTGGTGCGCAGGTGGCGCAGGGTCGAGATGGTGTCGTAGCCGGGCAGGGCGGGGGCGGGCAGGCGACGGCCCAGGGCGTCCAGCCAGATCGACGACGGCCCCGGCAGGATGCGGATGGCGTGGCGCGGCCAGATCGGATCCCAGTTCCGCACCCCCTCGACATAGTGCCACATGCGGTCGCGGTTCACGAGGCGGGCGCCGGCGGCGTCGGCGATGTCGAGCATCCGGCCGTCGACATAGGCGGGGACGCCGGTGATCATCTCGCGCGGCGGTTGGCCGAGACGGTCGGGCCAGAAGCGGCGGACCCGGTCGTGGTCGCCGCCGATGCCGCCGGTGGCCAGCAGGACTGCATCCGCCGACAGGGAGAAGGCGCCGGTCTGCGTGCGGTTGGTCGCGGCGCCGCGCGGGGCGTCGTCCTCGGCCAGATGGACGCCGGACACGCCCGTGACCCGCCCGGCCTCGACGATCAGGTCATCGACGCGACAACGGTGGTGGAAGGTCAGCAGGCCCTTCGCCGCCGCGTCCCGCGCGCGCTCGGCCAGAGGGCCGGCGACGCCGGTGCCCGTGCCCCAGGCGACGTGGAAGCGGGGCACGGAGTTGCCGTGTCCGTCTGCACGGCCATCCCCACGCTCGGCCCAGCCGACCATGGGCGTCAGGCGGATGCCGTGGCTCCTGAGCCAATCGCGCTTCTCGCCAGCGGCGAACTCGACATAGGCCCGACCCCAGCGGGCGGCCCACGCGTCCTCGGGCAGGGGGCCGTCCAGCCGGTCCCAGCCGGCACTGCCCCGCCAGTCCGACCAGGCGAGGTCGAGGGAGTCGCGCACGCCCAGCCGGCGTTGCTCGGGGCTGTCGACAAGGAACAGGCCGCCGAACGACCACCAGGCCTGTCCCCCCAGGTTCGCGGGGCCTTCCTGGTCGACCAGGGCGACCCGCCGCCCTGCCGCGGTCAGCTCATCGGCCGCCACCAGACCGGCGAGCCCTCCACCGACGATGATGGCGTCATAGCGCATGGAACAGTCCTTCGGAGCGGCTCAGCTTCATTCGGATTTACATCAATGTAAATAGACGTGGCTGGCGGGAGCGGCGCTCCAGTCAACATTGATGTCAATAGGTATTGACATGCTCGTCAGTAGTGCGAAGTTGGCTGCAACTGCCGGTGGTCCCGCCGCGCCGAGCAGCAAAACATCAGGTGGGAGGAAACGACACCATCGCCGTTGGGGAACGGCGTGCTTCGGGAGGGACTTCATGGCTTCATCGGCCTGTATTCGCGCGCGCCTGGCTCTGACCGTCTCGGTCACCGCTCTTGTGCTGGGGACGGCTCCGGCCTTCGCCCAGTCCACCGAGCCGCCTGCCCGGGCGCAGGACGATGCAACCACGACGGTCATCGAAGACGTCATCGTCACGGCCCAGAAGCGCGAACAGTCGATCCAGGACGTGCCGATCGCCGTGACGGCCCTGTCGTCGGAAACGCTGGAGGCCCTGCGCATCGAGGGCGGCTCCGAACTGCTCCGGGCGGTGCCTAACGTCAGTTTCTCCAAGTCCAACTTCAGCATGTATAATTTCTCGATCCGCGGGGTCGGGACCAAGGCCGTTTCGGCGTCCAGCGATCCGGCGGTCGCCGTCAGCTTCAACAACACGCCGCTGATCCGCAACCGTTTGTTCGAACAGGAGTACCTCGACGTTGACCGGGTCGAGGTGCTGCGCGGACCGCAGGGCACCCTGTACGGCCGCAACGCGACCGGCGGCGTGGTCAACATGTTCCCCGAACTGCCGGTGAACGACTACGAGGGCTATCTCCTGGGGGAGGCGGGCAATTTTGGCTCGATCCGTGGTCAGGCCATGATCAACATCCCGCTCGGCGACACCTTCGCCATCCGGGCGGCGGGGGCGTTCACCCAGCGCGACGGCTTCGACTACAACAGCTTCAAGGATACGCAGGTCAATGACCGGGACCTGTGGTCGACGCGCTTCTCGGCGGCCTGGACTCCGTCGGACCGCTTCCGCTCCAACCTGATCTGGGAGCATTTCGAGGAAGACGACAGTCGCTCGCGGACGGGCAAGCAGCTGTGCACCACCGATCCGGGGCCGACCAGCATCGGCGGCGTCGCCGTGCCGGCGGGGCTGATCCGCAACCAGCTCAGCCAGGGGTGCCAGCCGGGCTCCCTGTATGAGGACGCCGCCTACGGCGCGCCCAACGGCGGCTCGCTGGCCTATATCCGCTTCGCCAGCTCGAACATCGGCCTGGGCTGGAACTCCGCGACCAATCCGCGGGTCCGCGTCTATCCGATCCCGCTGGGGATCGATCCCTATGCGGGCGTGACCCAGTCCCGCGATCTGCGTGAGATCGGCACCAGCTATGACCCGGTCTTCCGCGCCACCAATGACGTGGTGCAGCTGAACCTGTCGTTCGATGTCAGCGACACCCTGACCCTGCATTCGCAGACCGCCTGGGCCAAGGACGACTATTACGCGTCGCAGGACTATGCCCGCTACGTCTCGAACCCGATCTTCGTGGACTCGTCGAACCTGTTCAACACGGCGCGGCAGCCGATTTCGTCGCCGATCTCGCCGGGCGGAATCTTCACCGACCCGCAGCTGGGCGCTTCGGACAGGCTGCTGTCAGTCGATCTGAGCCGGTCAGATAATAGGCAGTGGTATCAGGAGTTCCGCCTGCAGTCGGCCCTCGACGGCGGGTTCAACTTCAGCCTCGGGGCCAACTACCTCGATTTCAAGTCGCAGGACGACTACTTCGTCTTTAACAACGTCTTCACCCTGATTGCCCAGTACTGGTACAATCAGGACCTCACCAGCGCCAATACCGGCCTGCGTCCGATCGTCTGTGACGACACGGTCGCCCGTGAATGCGTCTATGTCGATCCGGCGCCGCTGGATCAGCTGGGCGAGGACGGCCACAACTATTTCCGCAGCAAGAATGCGGTGCACACCCGCTCCTGGGCCGTGTTCGGCGAGGGCTACTGGGATCTGTCGTCTGACCTGCGGCTGACGGCGGGCCTTCGCTACACTGTCGATCGCAAGGTCACGACGCCCTATCCCAGCCAGTTGCTGATGGGCGCCGAGCTGAACGGGACGCCGGGCTCCTCGTCGGGCGGCTATTCGCGTCGCGACTACCCGGCGCTGCCGGACGTGGAGCAGGAGTGGGACGCGGTCACGGGCCGGCTGGTGCTGGACTGGTCGCCGGACCTGAGCTTCACCAATGACACCCTGGTCTATGCCTCGCTCTCGCGCGGCTACAAGGGCGGGGGCACCAATCCGCCGCGCATGGATATCAATCCGACGGTGGTGCAGTACCAGCCGCTGGCGGGCACCTTCGAGCCCGAATATGTGACGGCCTTCGAGATCGGGACCAAGAACACCCTGCTCGACGGCACGCTGCGGCTGAACACCACGGCCTTCTTCTATGACTATGCGGACTACCAGGTCTCGCAGATCGTCGACCGGATTTCCCTGAACGAGAATTTCGACGCCCGCATCTGGGGCGTGGAGATCGAGGCGATGTGGCGTCCTGTCGAGGGGCTGCAGTTCGACGGCACCCTGGGCTGGCTGAACAGCCGGATCGGGGACGGCGAGAAGTCCATCGATGTGATGAACCGGACGCAGGGCAACGAGGAGTGGACGGTTCTGCGGCCGTGGATCCAGGTGCCGTCGAACTGCATCGCGCCGACGCGCCATGTCGAGGCGATCCTGAACCGCTACATGACGCCGACGGACCAGACCCAGCTGGCGCTCAGCGCCCTGTGCGCGGGGTCGAGCCGGTTCGGCACCTTCGATCCGTCATTCCCGTCGACCATCCCGTTCTACACCCTGTACGGCTTCAGCTATAATCCGCTGCTGGAGGCGCCCAACGGCGGTCGCGGCTTTGATGCCGACCTCAGCGGGAACGAACTGCCGAACTCGCCGGACTGGACGCTGAATCTTGGGGTTCAGTATACCTTCGCCCTGGACGCCTGGGACCTGACGCTGCGCGGGGACTACTACCGCCAGGGCGACAGCTGGGCGCGCGTATACAACACCGAGTATGACCGCCTGAAGGGCTGGGACAACGTCAACCTGTCGGTGGCGCTGGCGCATGCCGACGGGATCACCATCGAGGCCTACGTCAAGAACGTGTTCGACGACACGCCGATCACGGACGCCTTCACCAACAGCGACGATACGGGGCTGACGACGAACGTCTTCACCCTCGATCCCCGCCTGATCGCCGTGCGGGTCAGTCGAAAATTCTGATCCGCGACCGAGGTCCGGACGGTGGTCCGGATCATGATGGCAGCCCCCGCCCGGCACGCCGGACGCGGGCTGTTGCCTTGCTTATAATCCGTTGAAAATAAAGAATTAATTGGATTGACTCCAGGTTGTGTTTGCAACCCTATGGGGGCGCTCCACGAGGGAGCTCACGTAAAACGGGAGGATTATCATGATCCGCAAACTCGCCTTCACCGCCGCCGCCCTCGCCAGCCTGTCGATGGCCGCACCGTCGTTCGCCCAGACCTTCTCGCCCAGCTCCGGTCCGCTGTCGGGAAATGGCAATGTGGACCTTCAGCAGACCGCCACCCTGAACTGTGATGTCGATGTCGATGTCGCCTCGATGGGCGCCACCAGCGCCGCCATCAGCTTCCGCGATATCTACGCCGGCGACTTCCTTTGCTTCGTTGTGGCGCCCTACGGGGCCTGGAGCCTGGCCACCGTGCCCGGCAGCACCGACAAGATCGCCCTGACCATCGGCGCCAACACCATCGCCAACAAGCCCTGTTACGACACCATCATCGTCGACTGGGACAATGTCGCGAAGGAGATCACCTTCAACAACAACGTGCTGGACCCGGTGACGCCCGGTAACCCGAGCTGCACGATCCTGTCCGGCGTCATCTCCATTCCGGGCCTGTCGATCCTGTAGGGGTGTGATCGTTCACTCCCCGATCCCGCTGACTTGCCGGGCGCTCACCGCGCCCGGCATTTTCTTGTGCGCCGACCCGAGAGATTCGCGCCGGTCAGGGGGATGCGCATGAGCGTCGTGGTGGTGGGGATCGCTGTGCTGGGCCTGACGGCCGGGCAGGATGCGACGTCCGCCGCCCGCGCGCAGGATCCGCAAACGGCGACGGTTCTGGAGGATGTGATCGTGCTGGGGCGCCGCGGCTCCACCGATCTGGTCCCTGAGCGGGAGCTGGGCGCGGACGAAATCGACGCCCTCAACGCCTGGGACATCGGCGAGGTCATCTCGCGACTGGGCGAAACCTTCGGCGACGGTCAGTCGCCGGTTGTGATCATCAACGGACGCCGCATCCTTGATCCCGGCAATTTCACCGGCTTCCCGCCGGACGCCATATCGAGGGTCGAGGTCCTGCCGCCGGAGGCCGCCGCCCTGTATGGCGAAGACCCGTCCAGACGGGTGTTGAATGTCGTTCTGGTGCCGGAGTTTCGAAACCGGGAGGGGCTGGCCAGCCTCCGCGCTCCGACCGCCGGCGGCGCGTCCGGCGGGACGCTGGAAGGTCGACAATCCTCGATCCAGGGAGACGACACCCATCAGTATGGCCTGCAGGTGTCGCGCGACACGGCGCTGTGGGCCAGCGATCGGCCCGGCTATCGCGACGGCGTGCTGCCGGACGGCGATGTGACTCTCCGGCCCGAGAGCCGTTCCGTGACCGCCAATGCGGCTGTCACCGCCACGCTCGACGACTGGGCGGCCTCGTTCAACGCGACGGGGACGGGATCAAGCGAACAGTTTCGGACCGCGGCGGGCGAGGCGCGGCAAAGCGGACACAGCCTGTCGCTGAATGGCGGTCTCGGCGGCGAGTGGGGCGGCTGGACGGTGAGGAGCAGCCTCAACGGGACGCTGTCGGAAGGGCGGCAGGAGGGGCTGTCCGAGGTGAGGTCGCGCACCATGGGACTGGGTGTTCAGGGGATGGCCAGCCGTCCGCTGTTCAGCCTGCCGGCCGGGCCGGTGCAGTTGAACCTGAACGGTCGCTGGAGCCGAACGGAGTCGCGTACGCAGGCGCTCGCGGATGAAGTCCGGCGGTCTTCAAGCAGTTTCGACCTGCGGGGCGGCCTCGGCGTGCCCTTGTCACGGTCGACGCGGCGTGGTCGGTCGCCGACCGCCGAGGGCGGACGCTGGGGTGATCTCAGCCTGACCCTGGGCGGTCAGGTGGGGCAGTCCGGCGGCTCGGACCTGCGCGGGGGCGCCAACGGAGGTCTGTCCTGGGCGCCGATCCGTCAGTTGCGGATGAGCGGGCAGTGGTCGGTCACGGTGGACAGCCCCTCGGACGGCCAGAGATACGATCCCGTCATCCAGGCCCCGCCCCGCACCGTCTATGACTTCCAGACCGGCGAGGCGGTGGAGATCGCGCCGCTGATCGGCGGCAACCCGGACCTGCGTCCGCAGCGGCAGGATCGTCTCACGGTCTCCGCCGCCATGGGGCCTTTCACGGCCTGGCGCATGCAGGGCAGTCTCACCTGGGCGCGGCTGGAAGCCACGGATCAGATCGGCGCCGTGCCCTTGCTGTCGCCGGCGGCGGAGGCGGCGTTCCCCGAACGCTTCCTGCGGGATCAGGCGGGTCGTCTGGTCGGGATTGATCTGCGGCCGATCAACATGGTCTCCGCCCGTACCGGCACCCTGTGGGTCAATCTGGGCATGAGCCTGCCGCTCGGCGCACGGGTTTCCGATCGCGCCCTGCAGGTGGGGCTGACCCAGCGATGGAGCCTGACCGACACCCTGACGATCCGGGAGGGCTATCCGGTCCTGGACCGGCTGGCCGGGGACGGCGGCGGGGCGGGGCGGGGGCAGACGTCGCTCCGCCTTGATCTGCGACTGGCCGCGCTGGGCGTCAATGTGGACGCGCGGCGGCGGGAGGGCGGGCGCGTGCGCCGCACCGTCGGCGTGGACGGACCGGATGATCTGCGACTGGCGACCTTCAACTCGGTGGACGTGAAGGTCAGCTATCGGTTCCGTCCTCCGGCCGGTGAGGCGGAAGCCAGACAGGGCGGCGATGGCGGCTTGAGGCTGGAACTGGAGGTCGCCAATCTGTTCGACGCCCGCCCACGCGCCCTGCTCGGGGACGGGCGGTCCGCGCCGGGCTACGGACGGGATGACAGGGATCCTGTCGGACGGACGGTTCGTCTGTCCCTGAGCCGCCGCTTCTAGACCGCGGCCCCTTTTCATGGGGCAGGCCTCGGCGTGACCACGCGGCAACACCCGATCTTCCGACGGACGTGAAAAGCCCCGGCTGACGCAGTTCGTCGCAGAAACAGACCAATTGGTATATTATAAAATGTAAATCATCCGGTCCAACTGGCTTGACTTAGTGGTCCACTCGATAAAGCTTCGCGCCAACAAAACAAAAGGCTCATGGGAGGGCCGTATGCAGGTTTGGTTTGGCGCGCGGGGGCCGCGCACACTCGCGCGTGGTCGCTCGATCTTGCTGGCGGGCGTTTCGGCGATCTGTTGGACTGCGGCGGCGCCCGCAATGGCCCAGGACGGTCAGGACGAACCGGTCGTCACCCAGGAAAGCACGCTCGATGAAGTCGTCGTCACCGGCACCCGGCGGACGCTGCAGACCTCCATCGAGACCAAGCGTCAGGAAGCCACCATCGTGGACGCCCTGACCGCCGACGAGATCGGGGATCTGCCCGCCCTGTCGGTGGGGGAAGCGATCGAGACCATCACCGGCGCGGCCTCGCACCGGGAAAAGGGCGGCGCCTCCGAAATCGCCATCCGCGGCATGGGGCCCTTCCTCGGCGCCTCGACCTTCAACGGTCGTGAGGCGACGAACGGCAGCGGCGACCGGTCGGTCAACTTCAACCAGTTCCCGTCGGAACTGATCAACCAGATCAAGGTCTACAAGACCCAGCAGGCCAATCTGATCGAGGGCGGCGTGTCCGGTCTGGTCGAACTGGGCACCCTGCGGCCGCTGGACTTCAACCGTCAGCGGATCCAGGTCGAGGGCAAGATCAACTACAATCCCTATGAGGATCGGCTGCTGGACCAGCCGTCGCCAGGGTATCGCGGCACCATCAGCTTCGTGGACCAGTTTGATCTGGGCGGGCTGGGCCGGATCGGCCTGTCGCTGGGCTTCCAGCGCAATGACGTGACCAATCCGGAAGAGGTCTACAACGCCAGCTCGACCTGGGTGGCCTGTAACGCCAACACGACCCAGACCGGCAACTGCACCGAGGTTACGCGCGCCCAGGCCGCGGCCGGCACGCCCTTCTATCTGGTCCCGAACAGCTACACCTTCCGTCAGATCGAGGAGGACGACACCCGTGACGCCTGGTTCGGCGCGGTTCAGTGGCGGCCGAATGATCGCTTCAACATCAACCTCGACTACCAGTACTCGGATCGCTCCTATAACGAGCGGCGCAATGAGCTGGGCATCTCGGAAGCCCGCTACGGCCTGACCAACCGGGTCGTCAACGAAAACAATGTGCTGCTCGCCGCCACCGGCAACAGCTCGATCGAAACCAACTCGACCTTCAAGAACCGCTCCGAGACCTATGAGGGCGCGGGCCTGAACGTCGAATTCTTCGTCAACGAGGCGCTGACCCTGAAGGGCGACGTGTCGTGGTCGCATACGCTGCGCAACGAGACGGATCGCAACGTCCGCCTGCGCTCGGACCCGCTGGACATCTATGGCGTCCGCACGCCGATGAACAATCAGCGGGTGCCGTACACGATGGACCTGCGCAACGGTCCGGTGCCGACCTTCACCATCGATCCGCGCTTTGACATCACCAACCACGACCTGTTCAGCGACGACGCCCGTATCCGGCGCGACCAGAGCCAGCGCGATCACGAGATCTTCGCCACCCGGTTCGACGCCACCTATGAGGTCTCGGAAGGCTTCTTCACCGCCTTCGACGCCGGTGTTCGCTACTCGACGATGACGTTCAAGGACTTCGACAACCGCGTCGAGTTCACCCAGGACGACCGCGCCGTGGACCGCGAGGCCAACCTGCTGTGCCGGACGCCCTTCCCCCAGACCGACTTCCTGGACAGCTCGTCGTCGAACAGCATCACGCGCTGGGCGACCTTCGACGCCGTCTGCCTGTTCGAGGCCTATTCGGGCGTACCGGACACCGGCCTGCCGATCGATATCCGCGCGGTCGAGAACCGTGACGTCTCCGAGGATGTATGGGCCGGCTACGGCATGGCCAGCTTCGCCGGCATGGCGGGCAACCTGCCGTTCCGCGGCAACATGGGCCTGCGCGTCGTGGACACCCAGGTCACGTCCAAGGGGCTGCGCGCCGATCTGGACGTGGTCGAGAACGGCGACGGCACCATCAGCCTGGTGCCGACGGGCGCCTTCAACGAGCAGGTGTTCGAGCACGGCACCACGCGCTGGCTGCCCAGCCTGAACCTGACGTTCGAGCTGAAGGACGACCTGCTGCTGCGCGGCGGCCTGTTCCGGGCCATGTCGCGTCCGGCCCCGAGCGCCCTGGGCGCCGGACGGATCATCACCGTCGACAGCGGCGCCGACTATGCGAATGTGGCCGAGGCCCTGCGCAACATCAGCGCCAACGGCAGCCCGCGTCTCGAGCCGCTGATGTCATGGAACGCCGACCTGTCGCTGGAATACTACGCCAACCGCGACTCGATGTTCGCCTTCGCCGTCTACGCCAAGCAGTTCACCGGCGGCTTCCAGCCGGTCGCCTATGACGAGACCTTCGTCATCGACGGCCAGTCGGTCACCGTGCCGGTCGTCCAGACCGAGAACAGCGATGACGAAAGCACCCTGCTGGGCTTCGAGGTGACGGGCGCCTACCGCTTCTCGAACCTGCCGGCGCCGTTCGACGGGCTGGGCACCAAGATCAGCTACAGCTACGCCGATCTGGACTTCGAGAACGAGGATGTCCGTCTCGGCGACGTGATCGACGCCAACACCGGCGTGGTGACCCAGGGCATGATCCCGCCGGCCGGCCTGTCGGGCCTGTCGAAACACGTCCTGTCGGCCCAGCTCTACTACCAGATCGGCAACCTGGATCTGCAGGCGATCTACAAGTACCGCTCGGACTACTACCAGGACTTCGTGGGCGGCAATTCGCAGCTGCGCTACGTCCACGGCGTGGGCACGGTGGACCTGCGGGCCAGCTATGCGCTGAGCCGGAATTCCCGGGTGCAGTTCGAGGCCGTCAACATCACCGACGAGCCCCGGATCGAGGATATGCCGGTGTGGGGCGCGACCCGCGGCTACTACGCCTACGGCAGCAAATACTACATCTCGATGCGGCACCGGTTCTGATCGGACGCGGGGTGTCGGACCGATTGGCCCGACGCCCCGGTTCGGCTAGGCTGTGACAATGAGTCAGAAGCGCCTTTTCCATACGGTCTCCGAACAGATCCTCCAGTTGATCGCCGACGAGGGCTACGGCCCTGGCGCGAAACTGCCGGGGGAGCGCGAACTGGCGGAACAGTTCGGCGTCAGCCGCGTCACCGTGCGCGAGGCCGAGGTGGCGCTGCAGGCCCAGGGCAAGCTGGCCATCAAGACCGGCTCGGGCGTCTTCGTGTCCGGCATGCCGGCCGCCCACGCCCTGCCGATCGTCAGCGCCTTCGAGGTGACGGAGGCGCGGTCGCTGTTCGAATCCGAGGCCGCGGCGCTGGCCGCATCGGTCATCGGGGCGGAGGCCCTGGAGCGGCTGGACTATCTGGTCCGGTCGATGGACGGCAGCAATCCGGATCTGGACGCGGATGCGGCGGACCGGGAGTTTCACCGGGTCATCGCGGCCTCGGCCAACAATGTCGCGGTGCTGCACACCATCGAAACCCTGTGGCGGATGCGGACCGAGCAGCCGCAGGTGCGGGCGGCGCACAAGGCGGTCTGCGAAATCGACGATTCCTCCCGCGTGGAAGAGCATATGGCCATCCTCGACGCCCTGAAGGCGCGGGATCCGGGCGGCGCCCGGCGGGCCATGCGCGCCCACTTCAATCGCCTCCTGTCGGCCATGCTGGACGCCAGCGCGGCGCAGGCCCAGCAGGAGCTGGAGCGTCAGACGGCGGCCAGTCGCGAACGCTTCCTGATCAGCACCCGCGCGATCTAGGGCATCTTGAGCGGACCAATTGGTCTGCAATATTCTCCCGATATTCCGAACCAAGCGGTTGGCGCGACCGGTTCTTGCTGATAGCGTCCCAGGACGGTCGCAGAGCCGTCAGCGAGTCCGCGCCAAGTCGGACCGATCGGGAGGCGTGAATGTTTGCAAGATGGGCGGCCGTCGCGGCCGTATTGCTGTGGGCGGGAAGCGCCGCGGCCCAGACCTCGACCGTCGTCAACAACCCGCAGGAGTACCAGCGGGCCGTCCGCGCCGCGAAGCCGGGCGACACCATCGTGCTGGCGGACGGCGTCTGGACCGATTTCCAGATCCTGTTCGACGCCGAGGGCCAGCCGGGCCGTCCCATCACCCTGACCGCCCAGACGCCGGGGCGGGTCATCCTGTCAGGGCAGTCGAACCTGCGCATGGCCGGCCGTCAGCTGGTGGTGTCGAACCTTGTGTTCCGTGACGGCCATTCGCCGACGGGAGAGGTCATTTCCTTCCGCCGCTCGCGGGATCGCCGGGCGGTCGAGAGTCGGGTCACAGGCGTGGTCATCGACGGCTTCAACAAGCCGGATCGCGGAACCTCGGACAACTGGGTGGCCATGTATGGCTCGCACAACCGGTTCGACCACAATCATCTGACCGGAAAGACCAATCTGGGCACGACCCTGGTTGTCGTTCGCGACGAGCAGCAGGGGCTCGATAACCGGCACCGGATCGACCACAACTATTTCGGACCGCGCCCGAACCTGGGCTCGAACGGCGGCGAGACGATCCGGGTCGGCACCAGCGCCGACTCGTTGTCGGCGTCGAACACCGTGGTGGAGAACAACTGGTTCGAGGGCTGCGACGGCGAGGTGGAGATCGTCTCCAACAAGTCGGGCGGCAACATCTATCGCGGCAATGTCTTCTTCCAGTCGCGCGGCGCGCTGGTGCTGCGCCACGGCGACGGCAATCTGGTCGAGAACAACGTCTTCATCGGCGGGAACAAGCCGCACACCGGCGGCATCCGTGTGATCAACCGCAACCAGACGATCCGTAACAACTACATGGAAGGTCTGGCGGGCGACGGTTTCGCCTCGGCCTTCAGCATCATGTACGGCGTGCCGAACTCGCCGATCAACCGCTACCATCAGGTGGACAATGCGGTGATCGAGAACAACACCATCATCGGTGCGCGCAGCATCTTCCTCGGCGCCGGCATGGACGAGGAGCGTTCCGCCGGACCGATCAACAGCCGCTTCGCCAACAACCTGATCGTGGCCGCCGACGGCCGCCGCGACCCGGTTCGCATTCTGGGTGATCTGGCCGGTATCGCCTTCGCGGGCAACATCCAGAGCCCGGCGGTGTCCGAGGGGCTGACCCGGGGCGTCGAGGGGCGGGCCGTCACCCTGACGCGTGGTCCCGGCGGCCTGATGGTTCCGGAAGGGCTGGAGGGCGTCGGCGCCGCGCGCGATCTGCGCATCGTGGCGCGCGGCGGCACCGGCGTGGACTGGTATCCCAAGCATGGCCAGCAGCCGCGTCTGGACACCGGCGGCGAGGTGGCCGTGGCGCCGGGCGAGGGGACGCTCGCCGCCGCCGCCGAGGCCGCGGCGCCGGGCGCGATCCTGACGCTGGCCGCCGGTCGTTACAGCGTGGACCGGACGATTGCGGTCGATGCGCCCCTGACCGTGCGCGGCCCGGCCGAGGGCGAGGCCGAGATCGCCTTTTCCCGTCCGGCGCTTTTCCAGCTGCAACGCGGCGGCTCGCTGAAGCTGTCGCGTGTGGCGGTGACCGGGCGCGATGCGCCGGATGAGGTGGGCAATGCGGTGATCCGGGTGGCCCCCGGTTCGAACGCCGCCAATTTCGAGGTCATCGTCGAGGAGAGCCGGGTCTCGGACCTGACGGTCAACCGCGGCTTTGACGTGATTTCCCTCGGCAAGGGCAGCATGGCCGATCAGGTTCTGCTTAAGGGCGTGACGGTCGAGAACGTCACCGGCGCTGTCATCTCGGCCGCCGCCGAAACCGATGACCGCGGCACCTACAATGTCGAGGCCGTTCGCATCGAGGGCGGGAGCTTCCGCCGGGTCGGCGGGCCGGTGGTGGACCTGTACCGCGGCGGAACGGACGAGAGCACCTTCGGGCCGCGCCTGTCGGTGACGGGCGCTGTCTTCGATCACGCTGGTTCGACTGCGACGCCCGCCCTGCTGATGCGTGGGGTTCAGTTCGCGGAGGTCAGCGGCAACCGCCTGACCGACAGCGGCGTCATTCGCTTCAATCATCGTGTCGGCGAACCGGTGCTGGTCGCCCGCGACAATCAGCTGGTGCGTTCGCCGGCGCTTGAATCCGACGTCGCCCCGGTGGCGACCCTGCCGGAGACGCTGTGATGATCCTTCGACTGTCCCTCTCGGCCCTGCTGCTGGCCGGAACGGCGCTGGGCGCGACGCCTGCGGCGGCGTCGACTGCCCCGCCTGCCGTGGTGCAGGCCCAGGCCGCGACGACTCCCGTGCTGACCAGCGCCGAGGACTGGCGCCGGATGGCCGAGACCGGTGGGCAGTATCCGATGTTCGCCGCCGAACAGGCGCGAGTCGAGCGGATGGTGCGCGCCGCCATGAACCGCGAGATCGACGTGCCGGTCCCGCGCGATCCGGGCGGCGGCTATACCCACGAGCAGCACAAGCGGAACTATCAGGCGATCTACAGCGCCGGCGCCCTGTACCGGCTGACGGGCGACCGCGCCTACGCCGACTTCGCCCGCGAACTGCTGCTGAGATACGCGGACCTCTATCCGACGCTGGGCGCCCACCCGGCCGGGCGCGGCCAGATCCCGGGCCGGGTGTTCTGGCAGACGCTGAATGACTCGGTCTGGCTGGTCTATTCTGTGCAGGGCTATGACGCGATCCGCGAGACGCTGAGCGACGCGGACCGCCAGAAGATCGACGATCTGGTCTTCCGCCGCATGGCGCGCTTCCTGTCGGATGAGACGCCGAACAATTTCGAGCGCATCCACAACCACGCGACCTGGGCGGTCGCGGCTGTCGGCATGACCGGCTACGTCCTGCGGGATGCGGAGATGTCCGAGAAGGCCCTGATGGGGCTGCAGAAGGACGGCTCGGCCGGCTTCATCGCCCAGATCGACCAGCTGTTCTCGCCGGACGGCTACTACGAGGAAGGGCCGTACTATCAACGCTATGCGCTGGCGCCCTTCATCATCTTCGCAAGGGCGATCGAGCAGAACGACCCGGCGCGCGGCATCTTCCGTCATCGCGACGGCGTGCTGCTGAAGGCGGTCGATACGCTGGTCCAGTCCAGCTACGGCGGCTACTTCATCCCGATCAACGACGCCATTCTGGACAAGGGGCTGGACACCGAGGAACTGGTGACCGGCGTGGCCATCGCCTATGCGCGCAGCCGTGATCCGGGCCTGCTGTCGATCGCCGAACGGCAGGGCCGCACCCTGCTGTCGCCGGATGGCCTGAGTGTCGCCCAGGGCGTGGCCGAGGGCGCGGCGCGTCCGTTCGACTTCCGCTCGGTCCTGCTGCGTGACGGCGCGGACGGCACGCATGGCGGCCTGGGCATCCTGCGCGAGAACGGCGAGGACGGTCAGGCGCTGGTGTTCAAGGCCACGGCCATGGGCATGGGGCACGGCCATTTCGACAAGCTGAACTGGCTCTTCTACGACAACGGCCAGCGGGTGGTGACCGACTACGGCGCCGCGCGCTTCCTGAACATCGAGGCCAAGGCGGGTGGCATCTACCTGCCGGAGAACAACAGCTGGGCCAAGACGACGGTCGCGCACAACACCCTGGTGGTGAACGAGCGCAACCAGTTCGGTGGTGACTGGCGCGTGGGCGAGGATCGGGCGCCCGAGGTGCTGTTCTTCGAGACCGGGGAGGGGACGCAGATCGTCTCGGCCCGTCAGACCGGCGCCTATGACGGGGTGATCTTCACCCGGACGCAGGCGCTGGTCGAGCATCCGGATCTGGGCCTGCCGCTCGTGATCGACCTGCTGCGCGCCACCGGTTCGGCGAACGCCCGCTATGACCTGCCGCTGCACTACAACGGCCACATCATGAACGTCGGCTTCGAGGCCCAGCGGGCCGTGGCCGAGCGTCCGGTGCTGGGTCGCGCCGACGGCTATCAGCACCTCTGGGTCGACGCCTCGACGGCGGCGGCGCAACAGACGCGCAGCCTGACCTGGCTGCTGGACGGCCGCTTCTACACCTGGCGCTTCGGGGCCAGTGCGCCATCGCGAGCCATCCTGGCCGAGACCGGCGCCAATGATCCCGACTTCAACCTGCGCCGCGAGCCGCTGCTGATCCAGCGCGTGGACGGCCAGTCCGAGGTGTCCTTCTTCGGCGTGCTGGAGCCGCATGGCCGCTACGACGGTACGGCCGAGACGGTGACCGGCGCGAGCAGCCGCATCCAGGACATCAGGCGGGTGCGTGGCGACGGCGCCGAGGTGATCGTGCTGACCCTGAGTTCGGGCAGGACGCTGGCGCTGGGTGTGGCGGACGACGTGACCGCCGGGGCGGCCCATTCGGTCTCGGCCGACGGCCAGACCTGGCGCTGGACCGGCCCCTGGGCCCGACTGGATCGATAGAGGCCGGCGCGCAGGCGACCGACCCGTGACGGGAGTGAAAGAGTGACGCAGAAACGATCCGCAGTGCGATGGCTGATTATCGGCCTGATCGCCGTGGCCACGGTGATCAACTACATCGACCGCAACGCCCTGGCGGTGATGTGGCCCGAGATCGCCGGCGACATTGGCGCGACCAAGGAGGACTACGCCCTTCTGGTCACCATCTTCATGCTGTTCTACGCGGCGGGCCAGTTCGTGTTCGGGCGGCTGTTCGACAAGATCGGCACGCGGATGGGCTTCGCCCTGTCGATCGGGGTCTGGTCGATCTCGATCGCCCTGCACGCGGTCGCCAACTCGATCACATCCTTCAGCATCGTGCGCGCCATGCTGGGCATCAGCGAGGCCGGCGCCTGGCCGGGGGCGGTGAAGGCCAATGCCGAGTGGTTCCCGCCCAAGGAGCGCGCCTTCGCCCAAGGCATCTTCAACGCCGGCGCCTCGATCGGGGCCATCATCTCGGCGCCGCTGATCGCGCTGCTGTTCCTGTGGCTGGGCTGGAAGGGCACCTTCATCCTTGTCGGCGCGCTGGGCTTCATCTGGCTGCTGCCCTGGCTGGTCATCTACCGCGCGGGGCCGGACAAGCACCCGTGGGTCAATGAGGCCGAGCGGGTCCTGATCCTCGACGCCCCGGCCGACGCCGGCGGTCCGGTCGGTCCGATCTACACCCCGACGCTGAAGCAGATGATGTCCCATCGCCAGAGTTGGGGCGTGGTCATCTCGCGCTTCTTCCTGGATCCGATCTGGTGGCTGTTCGTGTCGTGGCTGCCGATCTATCTGGCCGAGACCTTCAGCTTCGACATCAAGCAGATCGGCATCTTCGCCTGGGTGCCCTTCGTCGGCGCCATGATCGGCAGCCTGGCCGGCGGCTGGCTGTCGGGCAAGCTGATCGCCTCGGGCTGGAGCGCCGACCGCGCCCGCAAATGGGTCATCACCCTGGGCTGCATCGTCATGGCGCCGGCCCTGCTGGGCGCGGTGCTGGCGACGGATCCGACCGTCGCGGTGCTGACCATCGCGGTCGTTCTGTTCGGCTTCCAGGTCGCCATCGGCAACATCCAGACCATCCCGGGCGACCTGTTCCACGGCAAGTCCGTGGGCTCGCTCGCCGGCATCGGCGGCATGGCGGCGGTGGCCGGCACCCTGATCACCACCTGGCTGGTCCCGGTGATGACCAAGGTCTCCTACGCCCCGATCTTCATTCTGGTGGCCTCGCTCATTCCGCTCTGCCTGATCGCGATCTGGTGGATCACCGGGCCGGTCCGGAAGCTCGATGAGCCCGGCGGCCAGACCCCGGCCGATCAGGCCTGAACCCCTTTCCCAACCCCTTCCTCCCTTAGGACTACGAGAGACATGACGTTCAAGAACAAGGTGGCCATCGTCACCGGCGGCGGCCGCGACATTGGCCGGGCCGTTTCGATCCAGCTGGCCGCCGAAGGGGCCAAGGTCTGCATCAACTTCGCCAATGACGAAGTCAGCGCGCAGGAAACCCTGCGCCTGATCAAGGACGCGGGCGGCGAAGCTATCCTGCACCGCGCCGACGTCACCGACGCCGCCGCCGTCGAGGGACTGGTGGCCGCGACGCAGGCCGCCTTCGGTCAGAAGATCGATGTGCTGGTCAACACCGCCGGCGGCATGGTGGCGCGCAAGCCGCTGGCCGAGATCGACGAGGCCTTCTTCCACACGGTGATGGACCTGAACCTGAAGTCGGTCTTCCTGACCACCAAGGCCGTGGTCCCGCACATGGAGGCGGGCGCCGCCATCGTGAACTTCGCCTCGCTGGCCGGACGTGACGGCGGCGGCCCCGGCGCGGCCATCTATGCGACCTCGAAGGCGGCGGTGATGACCTTCACCCGCTCGATGGCCAAGGAACTGGGGCCGAAGGGCATCCGGGTGAACGCCCTGTGCTGCGGGATGATCTCGACCCGCTTCCACGACGACTTCACCAAGCCGGAAGTGCGTCAGGCGGTGGCCAACGGCACGCCGCTGCGCCGTGAGGGCCGTCCGGAGGAAGCCGCCGCGACGGCGGTGTTCCTGGCGTCGGATGCGGCCGGCTTCATGACCGGGGCCAATGTCGATGTGAACGGCGGCACCTTCTTCTCCTGATCCTGAACGCCGAGGGGTGTTGATGATGCGTGGTGTGATGACGGCCGTGGCGTGCGCCGCGGCCCTGATCCTCGCGGCCGGGCCGACGCAGGCGCGGATCGCTTCGGGCGAGCCTGTCTGGGTCGCGGCCTGGACCGCCTCGGCGGCGCCGGATCGCAGGGACGGGACGCCCGAGGCCCCGGTGCTGTTCAACGCCCAGACGGTGCGTCAGGACATGCGACTGGGGACTTCGGCGACCGCCGTGCGGTTCCGCATCACCAACGAACTGGGCGCGGCTCCCCTGCGGCTGGACAGTCTGACGGCGCGTCTGACGAACGGGCAGGGCGCGGCCGTGCCGGTGACCTTCGACGGGCGGACCGAGGTGATCATTCCGGTCGGGGCGGCGTGGATCAGTGATCCGGTCACCCTGGCGGTTCCGGCCTTCGGCGACGTGTCGCTGAGCATCCACTTCCCCGAGGCGACCCAGCCGGCGGTGCGTCGCACGCCGGTGCGGATCGTGGACGGGCAGGGCGAGGTTCCGGACAGCGCCCGCGTGGTCCGGCGCCAGAACGTGGTCTCGGCCATCTACGCCCAACGTGACAGCGCCCCGACCGTGGTCGTGGCGCTGGGGGACTCGATCACCGAGGGCGCGACCGCCACGCTGGACGCCCATCGCGAATGGACCAGCGTGCTGGCCCAACGCTTCGAGGCGACCTGCCCCGGCCAGATCGTACTGCTGAACCAGGGCATCAGCGGCAATCGCCTGATGGACCATGGCCGCAGCCATTCGGCGCTGGCCCGGCTGGATCGGGACGTTCTGGCCCTGCCGCAGGTGGACTATGTGATCCTGCTCGAGGGCATCAACGACATCCGGCACAACGGCGATCCGGCCCGTCCGGGGCGAAACGCGGCGGACATGATGCTGGGCTATCGTCAGGTGGTCAGCCGGTTGCACGACCGGAACATCCGGGTCATCGGCGGCACCCTGACGCCGTTCGAGGGCTCGGAACGCTACGAGCCTGTGTCGGAGGGCACGCGTCAGACGCTGAACACCTTTATCCGCGATGGCGGAGTGTTCGACGGGGTGATCGATTTCGACGCCGCCGTGCGTGATCCGGCCAAGCCGGAGGGCTTCCGCGACGGGACCAGCCGCGATGACCGGCTGCATCCGAATGACGAGGGCTATCGCCTGATGGCCGAGAGCATTGATCTGGCCCAGTTCGGCTGTCGTTCGGCATGACGGATATGATGACCGGCTGGGCGGTCCCGGCCGCCGAACGCCGGGCCTGGGACTGCATCGCCCTGGGCGAGGTCATGTTGCGTCTCGACCCCGGCGAGGACCGGGTCCGCAGCGCCCGGGCCTTCACCGTCTGGGAGGGCGGTGGGGAGTACAACGTCGCCCGTGGCCTGAGCCGCACCTTCCGTCGCTCGACCGCTGTGCTGACGGCGCTGCCGCGCAACGATCTGGGCGTGCTGACCGAGTCACTGATCGCCTCGGCGCGGGTCGATGTGCGCCATGTGCTGTGGCGGGACTGGGACGGCATCGGGCGCAATACCCGGCTCGGGTTGAACTTCACCGAGCGCGGGTTCGGCGTGCGTGCGCCGCTGGGCGTGTCGGACCGCGCCAACTCGGCGGCGTCGGCCCTGACGCCAGAGGATTTCGACTGGGACGCCCTGTTCGGCTCCGGCGGCGCCCGCTGGCTGCACACCGGCGGCATCTTCGCGGCGCTGTCGGAGAGCACGGCGCGCACCGCCATTGCGGCGGTGAAGGCGGCGCGTCTGCACGGGGTGCCGGTCTCGTATGACCTGAACCACCGCGCCAGCCTGTGGAACAGCCATCCCGATCCGTCGGCGGCGCGCGAGGTGAACCGGGCGATCATCGCCGAGGCTGACCTGCTGTTTGGCGACGATCATGGATTGCGCGCCTGTCTGGGACTGGCGGATGACTGGGCCGGACGCCGGGGCTGGCCGACCGATCCCGCGCCGCCGACGCGGGCGGCGACCCTCGCCTTCGGGATGTTCCCGAACCTGAAGGGCGTGGCCTACAGCCTGCGCGATCCGCGCAGCGCCTCCGAGAACAGCTGGCAGGGCGTCTTCCACGACCGGACGGATCGCTATGTGTCGGCCCTGCGCTCCGATCTGGAAATCCTTGATCGGGTCGGCGGCGGCGACGCCTTCGCCTCGGGCGTTATCCATGCCCTGCTGAACGGAGAGGGCGGGCAGCGCGCGGTCGATCTGGGCGCGGCCCACGGCGCCCTGGCGATGACCACGCCCGGCGACAACGCCAATGTCAGCGCGGACGAGGTCGAAGCGCTGGCGCGCGGCGACAAGGCTGCGGCCCGGCGCTAAGCCGGACGGCGACCTCGCGGTCTCAGCTCTCCAGCCGGTTGTTCCAGCAACGGACCGTCACATCGTCCGGGCCGAGCGGCGAGCCTGCCTCGATCAGGATCGTTCGGGTCTCGCCGGCGACCATGTCGAAATGGTTGTCGCTGAACCGCAGATCGGCGCGCCTTGAGGTGAGGTGCACGAAGGCGAGATAGGCCTCGGCCTGAAGCTCGACCTTCAGCCGCGTCGGACCCAGCCGGCTGATCCGCGTCTCAGGGCGTGCGGCAGGCAGCTTCAGGTCGCGGATGGGGGCGGACAGCCAGCGTGCGCGGTCGAAGGCTCCGTCGGTCGACCGGGCGTGCAGAACGAGATCATCCCCCTTCGGCAGGTCGCCCCGCCAGAGGACGTGGTGTCCGTCGGCGGGCGCGTCCATCCGGGCCGTCCATTGCCCGCGGATACCTCCGGACAGGGTCTCCAGCGTCACCACGACCTCGCCGACGACGGCCTGCCGGGTGTCGTTGGTGATCCAGAGCTCGACGTGATCGCCGACGGCCTTGAAGGAGGCCAGAACCGGGGCGAAGGCGCGGCGGACGGCGTGGAAGGAGGCCTTCTCCACCCCGTCCCAGTCGATCAGGCTCCAGCTGACGCAGGGCCAGCAGTCATTGAGCTGCCACAGGACCGCGCCGGAACAGTGGGGGCGGCGTCGGCGGAAATGCTCGATGCCGAACTTCAGCCCCTCGGCCTGACACCACTGGGTGAAGTCGACGTAGTCGCGCAGGGTGGTCGGCAGGCCGGTCACCGGAATCATCATGGCGTCGGCCTTGCGGGCCTCATCCTTGATCCGGGCGAGGAAGCCTTCGCTCTCGGGCATCAGGTCGGCCGGGTCCATCCAGCGTTCCAGCGTCTCCAGCGCCGGCGCAGCCTGCAGGCCGAACTCGCTGACAAACCTCGACATATCCTCGGCATAGCGGGGATAGCCGACACCTTCGGGTGAGGACTGGAAGTCGCCGATCATGTCCGCATCGGGGATCGGGGGAATGCCGTGCCAGACGGTCCAGTCGTGGACGTCGCCGGCGATCATGCTGTTCGGGTTCGGCCCGCCCCAGGGGCTGCCGGGGCGATATGGCGTTTCCGGGTCGAGACGCGACAGAACCTCGGGCAGCACCTCGTCGTACAGCCTGAGACCGGACAGGAGGCCGTCCTCGCCGGCCATGTCGTTGTTGATCCGGTGCATGGCCTGGCTCTCGTTGTTGCCGCACCAGACGGCCAGACTGGGGTGGTGGCGCAGGCGGCGCACCTGCTCCTCGGCCTCGATCCGCACGGAGGCGGCGAAGGCGTCATCCTCCGGATAGTGGGCGCAGGCGAACATGAAGTCCTGCCAGACCAGCAGGCCCGCCTGGTCGCAGAGATCGTAGAAGAGGTCCGGCTCGTAGATGCCGCCGCCCCAGACCCGGATCATGTTCATATTGGCGCGGACCGACTGATCGATCAGGCGGGTGTAGGCGGCCGCATCCACGTCTGCGACGAAGGAGGAGGCGGGCACCCAGCAGGCGCCCTTGGCGAAGATCGGCACGCCGTTCAGCACGAAGCGGAAGAAGGTGGCGCCGGGCTCGTCCGGATCGGATGACTCGTCGATGGTGATGGTGCGCAGGCCGACCGTGCGGGTGGCCTGATCCAGCGTCTCGCCCTCCGCGGACAGGGTCACGGCGAGGGTGTGCAGGGGCTGGGCGCCGAGGTCGGCGGTCCACCACAGACGGGGTTGGTCGATGTGAACCGGCAGGGTCAGCGAGGCCTCCGCCGGGCCTTCATGGCGGAAGATGACGGCGCCGTCCGGGTCGGTGAGGGTGACTTCGACGCGGGCGCCCGTCGGCGCCTCCAGCGCCAGTTCGATCCGGGCCTCGGCGCCTTCGGTCGAGGCGGACAGGGTGGCGAAGCGGAGGCCGGCGATGCGGGCGGGGGAGCGCACCTCCAGCCGCGCCGTCTTCCAGATGCCGACGGTGGGCAGGTCCGGGCCCCAGTCCCAGCCCCAGCCGAACTGGGCCTTGCGCATGGCGTTGCGGCGCGAACGGCTGATCCGGTCGGTGAAGGCGCTCC
Organism: Brevundimonas sp. GCM10030266; assembly: GCF_042666595.1. Taxonomy (NCBI): domain Bacteria; kingdom Pseudomonadati; phylum Pseudomonadota; class Alphaproteobacteria; order Caulobacterales; family Caulobacteraceae; genus Brevundimonas; species Brevundimonas sp. GCM10030266. The sequence goes on along the minus strand of NZ_JBHTCY010000002.1, from coordinate 178,513 downwards.
AGATCGGCAGGGTGCGTTCCGGCGCGGCGGTCGCGGGCGGATCGAAGCGGATGGCGACCGTGTGGGTCTTGCCGGGTGTCAGCCGGTTGGTGACGTCGAAGGTCCAGCGGCGGAACATGTTGTCCGCGCGCCCGATCTCGACTCCGTCGAGGAAGATGACGGCGAAGGTGTCCAGTCCGTCGAAGACCAGTTCCGCGGTCTGGCCGGAGGCGAGGGCGGGGGCCTTGAAGGTCGTGTGCTGCCACCATTCGCGGTCGCGGACCCAGGCGGCGTCCGCCTCGGCGCGACCCTGGAAGGGATGGGCGAGTCGACCGGCGTTGATCAGGGCCTGATAGACATCGCCCGGGGCGGTGATGGCGATGCCGTCGTCCGGCCTGTCCGTCGCGGATCCGGCGCCGGGATCGCGGTCGAACAGGGTCCAGTGCTCAAGCGCGACGCCGCTCATCCGGCCGCCCTCGCGGCCTCGACCTCGGCGATGAAGGCCTCGGTTTCGGCATTCGCCTGCTCGCCGGCGCCGATGAAATAGTTGTGGCCGATGTCCTGGAAGGTGATGAGCCGCGCGCCCGGAATCATCTCCGCCAGCGCCTTTCCCGCCTCATAGGGCACCAGAAGATCCTGGGTGCCGTGGAGCACCAGCGTCGGCAGTTTGAGGGCGCGGACCTCGTCGGGATTCACGCTGTAGGCCGAGACCGCGAGGCCTTGGGCGATCACGCCGTGAAGCACGAAGGGATCCGTCTTCAGGACCACCATGTCACGCGCGATCCGGTCGTCGGGCGCGGCGTCGCCATAGCCGTTCTTGAACTTCGGCTTGGCCAGAATCTTCAGCACCGGCATGGCGTGGTAGAGCAGCCGGATCAGCCAGTCGGGCTTGCGCTTGATGTCCGCGGTCTTGGCCATGGTGCAGCCCAGGATCAGCGAGCGCACCCGTTCCGGGTAGCGCAGGCCGAACTCCAGGGCGATGCCGCCCCCCATCGACACCCCGTAGACGTGAGCCGTCTCGACGCCCGCCGCGTCCAGTACGGCAAGGGCGTCGGCAGCCATCTCGCTGACGCTGGTCCGGCGGGGCGCATCGCTCTGGCCCGTGCCGCGATTGTCGAACGAAATCAGATGGTAGCGTCCGCCCATCGCCTCCTTGAGCGGATACCACATGCCCGAGCTGTAGCGATGTCCCATGATCAGCAGGATGGGGACGCCCGACCCTTCTTCGGTCCACGCCAGACGCACGCCGCCACGATCCAGAAAACGCATGATCTTCTCCCTCGGGCGGCTTGTTTTGTCTGCGGGGACAGCCGCTCCGTCCGACACACTCCGTCGGGTCCGCGTCGAATGCAAGATGTTCATTCGTGATTGAATGAGTGTTGACGAAGATCGAAATCGGTGAAAACCATCAGGGCATGGCGACGTCAGATCGCCGAGGAAACATCACAGGATAGGGAGGGCCTGATGGGCCGTAGTCTCTGGATTTCGACGTCCGTCGCGGCGCTGCTCTGGTGCGGCGTCGCTCATGCGCAGGACGCTGCGCCGCAGTCGCAGGAACAGGTCTCGACGCTCGGCGAGGTGGTCGTCACCGCCGAGCGGCGCACGACCAACCTGCAGGAAACGCCGATCGCGGCGTCGGTCCTGACCGGCGAGCAACTGCAGAACAAGGGCGTCATCAACATCGAGACCCTGCAGTTCTCCATGCCGTCGGTGACGGTGCAGAACTCGGGTCAGGGCAACAGCTTCAACGTCCGGGGCATCGGCAAGACCGAGAACAGCTCCAGCATCGGCGTGGGTGTCATCACCTATCGCGACGGCGTCGCGGTCTTCCCCGCCTATTTCCAGAACGAGCCCTTCTACGACATTCAGAGCCTTGAGCTCCTGCGCGGTCCGCAGGGCACCTTCGCCGGTCAGAACGCCACCGGCGGCGCGGTCTTCATCACCCAGCGCAACCCCGACCTTTCGGGCGTGAACGGCTACATCACCGGCCAGTACGGCAGCTACGATAATGTGCGTCTGCAGGGCGCGGTGAACGTGCCGCTCGGCGACACCTTCGCCATGCGACTGGCGTTCAACCGCGAGGAGCGCGACAGCTTCTACGAGGTGATCCAGGGCACGCCGACGACGGGCAACACGCCGGGCGAATATGAGAGCGAAAGCTATCGCGCCAGCTTCCTGTGGGAGCCGACCGAGGCGCTGCGCGTCCTCTGGAAGAACGATTACAGCCGCGTCGATCTGGGTGGCTATCCGACCACCCCGCTCGCGGGCCGGGACGGCCTGTTCAACCTGCGTTGGAACGGTCCGGCGCTGGCCCAGGACGAGACCTTCCGGTCGGTCCTTAATATCAGCTACGCGTTCGACAACGGCATCACCCTGCGCTCGGTGACCGGCTATCAGGACGGCACCACGGCGGTGCGCGCCGATCTGGACGGGACGGCGACCCTGCCGTTCGAGTCGCGGATCAAGGCGGACCAGCGGCTGTGGTCGCAGGAGTTCAACCTGATCTCGCCGGACACCGGCCGGCTCAGCTGGATCCTGGGGGCCTATTACCAGGACGACCTGATCACCTTCCCGCCGGGTCAGTTCAGCACCAGCCAGTATCTGTCGCCGACTGTTCCGCTGCTGATCCACATCACGCTGCAGGGTGAGAACCCCAAGACCACTACCGCCGCTTTCGGTCAGATCAGCTATGACCTGACGGACTCGCTGGAACTGCAGGTGGGCGCCCGCTATTCGCGCTCGACGGTCGAGAACGACGCGATCAGCGCCATCCCGGAAGCGGGTCTATCGATCGCCCAGAACGACCGGGTCGAGGAAGACAAGATCACCGGCAAGGTCGCCCTGAACTGGACGCTGGACGACGACAACTTCCTCTATGGCTTCGTGGCGACGGGCTACAAGGCCGGCGGCCTGAACGGGCCGAACATCCTCGGCGCGCCTCCCGGACCGTTCGAGGGCGAGGAAGTCACCGACATCGAGCTGGGCTGGAAGTCGACAATGCTCGACGGCCGCGTCCGCACCCAGCTGGGCGCCTACTACAACATCTACAAGAATTTCCAGGTCATCGTCGGGGATCCGGTGGTGCCGACCATCACCACCATCTCGAACGTGGCGGGCGACACCTATCTTTACGGCCTGGAGGCTTCGGCCCAGGGGCGCTTCGGCGCCCTCGGGTTCGATTTCGGCCTCTCGCTGTCGAAGTCGGAACTGGGTGACTTCTTCGCCATCGATCCGCGCGGAGCCATGGCCGGCGGCTGCAACGGCCAGTCGGGTCCGGCGGGCCCGACCTGCATCAATGTCGGCGGCAACCCGCAGACCTATGCGCCGGAGATGACGCTGAGCGCCGGGGTCGAGTACGACTTCGCCGTCGCTGGCGGCACCCTGACGCCGCGGGTGGACTTCAGCCACATCTCGGAAACCTGGGGCACCATCTTCGCCAACGAAGCCCGCGGGGACCATCTGGACGCGCGCAGCATCGTCAACGCCCAGCTGACCTGGGACAGCGGCACCGGCTGGATGGCCCAGGCCTATGGCACCAACCTGACGGACGAAGAGTACATCGGCGCCGTGAAGTCGGGCCAACGCTACGCAGGCCCGCCGCGTCAGTACGGCGTGCGCCTGACCCGGACCTTCTGATCCGCCTCGGGGCGGGCTTCGGCCCGCCCCATCCTTTCTTCCCGAGTGCTTTTCTTCCGATGACCGTTCAGCCGAGCTTCGACATTGCGACCGATGGGGCGACCGATGGGGTGACCCTGGCCCCGGCGGGTTCGCCGCTGTCGATGATGGACGGCATGCAGGCCTGGGGCCTGACCATCGACAAGTTCCTGGTCCATGCGGCCCGCTGGCATTCCGACGTCGAGGTCGTCTCCTGCGACATCGACGGCGAGGTCAGCCGCATGGGCTACGGCGAGGTCCTGCGGCGTAGCCAGCGTTTGTCGGGCGCGTTGCAGGACCTCGGACTCGGCCTTGGCGATGTGGTCGCCACCCTGGCCTGGAATACCCGTCCGCATATGGAGATCTGGTACGGCGCCATGGGCGTCGGCATCGTTTGCCATACGCTGAATCCCCGCCTGACCGCGGTCCAGCTGGCCTCCATGCTGGAGCAGTCCGGCGCGACCCTGCTGGCCTATGGCGCCGGTCTGGCGACGCTGGCGGATGAGATCGCCGCCCTGCGGCCCGCTCTGCGCCTGATCGCGCTGGATGAGCGTCCGGAACCCGGCAGCGAAACCCTTGACGTCGAGGCCCTGATCGAGGCCGGGGAACCGGCCGTGTGGGGCGGCTTCGACGAGCAGTCGCCGGCGGGGCTGTGCTTCACCTCCGGCACCACCGGCGCGCCGAAGGGCGTGATCTACACTCACCGCTCCAACTATCTGATCACCTTGCGCTCCCTGCTGGCGGACTCGCTGGGCCTGACCCGGCGCGACGTCGTGCTGGTGGCGGTGCCCATGTTCCACGCCAACGCCTGGGGCTTCCCGTTCTCGGCCCCGGCCGTGGGCGCCAAGCTGGTCCTGCCGGGCCGCGTCACCGACGGCGCCCGGCTGGCCCGTCTGATCCGGGAGGAGGGGGTGACCCTGACCGCCGGGGTGCCGACCGTCTGGCTGGGTCTGGTCGATCATGTCGAGGCCGCCGGCGAGGCCGTGCCGTCGCTGGAGCGGATCGTGCTGGGCGGCTCCGGTTGCCCGGAGGCGCTGATGAACCGGCTCGAAGCCGGCTTGGGCGTCCGCGTCCAGACCAGCTGGGGCATGACCGAGCTGTCGCCGACCGGCACCCTGTCCTCGCCGGGCGAGCCCGCCCGCGCCTCGGGCTGGCCCTCAATCGGGCTGGACATGCTGCTGACCGACGCCGAGGGCGTTCCCTTGCCGGAGCAGCGTGGCGTCACCGGTCATCTGAAGGTCAAGGGCGCCAGCGTCGTGAACCGCTATCTCGGCGCCGCGTCCCCGGCGCTGGATGCGGACGGCTGGTTCGACACTGGCGATCTGGCCCACATTGACGAGACCGGCGCCCTGACCATCACCGGCCGCTCCAAGGATCTGATCAAGTCGGGCGGGGAGTGGATCAATCCGGGCGAGATCGAGAGCATCGTCGGCGCCATGGACGGCGTCGCCCTTGCCGCCGTGATCGCGCGCGCCGATCCGAAATGGGGCGAACGTCCGGTTCTGGTGGTCGAGCTGCGCCGTGAGATCGAGGACACCGCCTTCCGCGCCGCGCTGAAGGGCCGGGTGCCGGACTGGTGGCTGCCGGATCAGGTCGAGCGGGTCGAGGCGATGCCGCAGGCGGCGACTGGCAAGATCGACAAGGTGCGCCTGCGCGCCCTCTACGGACAGGGCGTATGACGGCTTCCCGTTCGCTCAAGGTGGGCCGATCCTCTGCGGAACTGATTCCGCAGGAGCCTGCCGTGACCGCCAAACCCGCCACGACCCGCCGCAAGGCCGCGTCGGCCAAGACCCCGGCGAAGCCCAAGGGCCGCTCCAAGGCCGAGCAGCGCGCCGAGAGCCTGGAGCAGATGCTCGACGCCGCCGAGGAGCTGTTCTCCAAGCACGGCATGTACGGCGTGACCCTGAAGGACGTGGCGCAGAAGATCGGGGTGCACACCTCGCTGATGCACTATTATTTCAAGGACAAGCAGGACCTGTTCGAGCAGGTGGTGAAGCGGCGGGCGCCGATCACCATCGGGCGGCGGGTCGAGGCGATGAACCGCTATGCCGAGGAGACGGGGGAGCATCCGACCGTCGAGGGGGCGCTGCGGGCGTTTCTGGACACCGACCTGAACCTCTACATCGAGGGCGGCGAGGGCTGGCGGAACTATGGGGCACTGGGCGGCCAGCTGAACAACACCCCGATCTGGGGCGCCGAGCTGATGTGGGCGAATTTCGATCCGGTTGTCCTGCAACTGATTGATCTGCTGAAGAAAGCCATGCCGGACGCGGCCGAGGAAGACATCTTCTGGGGCTACCATTTCGTGACCGGCGCCCTGACCCTGAGCCTGGCGCGAACGGGCCGGATCGATCACCTGTCCGGCGGCCTGTGCCAGTCCGAGGACTTCGAGGCCATCAAGGCGCGCATGGCCAAATTCATGGCGGGGGGCTTCATGGCCATCTGCCAGCAGCGCGCCGCGGAACGGAACAATGCCGATGCGTAAGTTCGCCGGATTTCCAGTCGCGGGGCCCGAGGCGCTGGGCTTCGACAGAGACAGGCTGGACAAGCTCAACCGTTATATGGAGGACATGGTCGGGACCGGTCGGGTCGCGGGTGTCTCCACCCTGATCCTTCGCCACGGCAAGGTGGTCGAGCAGCAGACGCACGGCTCGGCCCAGCTGGGTGGCCAGACGCCGCTGAGCACGGACGCCATCTTCCGCATCTATTCCATGACCAAGCCCATCGCGGCCACGGCCATGATGATCCTGTTCGAGGACGGCCACTGGGTTCTCGATGATCCGGTGACGAAGTTCGTTCCGGAGTTCGCTGATCTGAAGGTGTTCGCCGGCGTCGGTCCGGACGGGAGCATGCTGGTTGAGGACGCCAAACGTCCGCCGACGATGCGCGAGGTGATGAGCCACACCGCCGGCTTCGCCTATGGCCTGTTCCCGGACTTCCACCCGCTGGAGAAGGCCTATCTGGAGAACCGGATCGCCCGGCCCGAGGGCGACAAGGCCTTCATCGACAGCCTCGCGGCCCAGCCCCTGATGTTCCAGCCGGGGACGGAGTGGTTCTACTCGGTCGCCTCGGGCCTGCTGGGCGTGATCGTCAGCCGGATCTCGGGCCAGTCGTTCGGCGACTTCATCCAGGAGCGCATCTTCGCCCCGCTGGGTATGGTCGACACGGCCTTCCAGACCCGCGCCGACAACCAGCACCGTCTGGTGACCTTCTATCAGGACGACCAGCAGGGCGGTCTGAAGGAGGTCGAGGAGGTGCTCGGCGCGCCGATCAATCCGTTCACCGCGCCGCCGGAGTTCGAGGATGGCGGCGGCGGGCTGGTCTCGACCATCAGCGACTACGCCCGCTTCGCCCAGATGATCCTCAACAAGGGCGAACTGGACGGGGCGCGGATCCTGGCGCCGGTGACGGTCGAGCTGATGGCCACCAATGTCATCCCTGACGCGGTTCTAGCGACGACCAATCCGTTGCGGCTGCTGCCCTTCAACCCGGCGTTCGGCTTCGGGCTGGGCTTCTCGGTCATGAAGGACCCGCGCCGTCTGGGCTCGACCGAGGGGCGGGGGACGCTGGCCTGGGGCGGCATGGGCGGCACCTGGTTCTGGATCGATCCGGAGAACGACCTGGTCTTCGTCGGCCTGATCCAGCGGTTCGCCGACCCGATCTCGGGCGAGTTCCGGGCCAAGGCCCGCACCTTCACCTACACGGCCCTGACCCGGCCGGAGCTCTGATTTTCACCAACGACAGACGGGCCTGAAGGTCCGCATTTCCGAGGAAACGAAGATGACCACTGTGGATGCCGCCGGCGACGCCGCCGGTCCCGTCGGTCCTGCGCCCGATCTGTTTCGCAGGACGAAGTGGGGCGTGGTCTGGCTGCTGACCCTGACCCTGTTCTCGGCCCTGACCGTCGGCGGCCTGCTGGCCCCGATCCAGGAGGCGGCCAAGCTGGAGCTGGGCCTCAGCGACATGCAGCTGGCCCTGATCGTCGGCACGGCCACGGCCATTCCGGTGGCCATCCTCGCCCTGCCCATCGCCTGGTATGTGGACCACGGGGTGCGGGTCCGGTTGCTGCTCATCCTCGCCTCGCTGTGGGCGATCGGAACCATCGGCACGGCCTTCGTGCAGGACTTCTACGGCCTGTTCGCGGCCCGCTTCGTGGCGGGCGTGGGCGCCGGCACGGCCTTCCCCGTGCTGGTTTCGATCCTCGCCGACGTCTGCCTGCCCGAGAAGCGGGGACGGGTGATGGTGCTGGTGTCCATGGGCGCCTGGGCCGGGGCGGCGGCCGCCTATTTCGTGGGCGCGGGCCTGTTCGGCTATTTCGAAGCCAATCCGCTGTCGATCTTCCCCGGCATGCCGGCCTGGCGGGCGTCGCATCTGGTTGTCGGCGTGGTGGCCGGCCTGCTGGTCCTGCCCCTGTTCCTGCTGCGCGAACCCAAGCGCTATGAGGTCGAGCAGACCAGCGTCGCCATCGGGCCGACGATCCGCGCCTTCTGGAACCGCAAGGCCTTCCTCGGCCCGCTGCTGATCGGCAATTTCGCCGGTGGCCTGGCCGAGGGCGCGGCGGCGCTGTGGATCGGTTCGGTGCTGGTGCGTCAGTACGATCAGACCCCGGCCCAGACCGGCTGGGTCGGGCTGGTGATCCTCGTCTCGGGCATCGTCGGCTCCCTGATCGGCGGCTTCAGCGCCGACGCCGGCCAGAAGCTGAAGATGCGCGGCGGCATTCTGGTGCCCGCGGTGATCGCCACGGCCATCAGCATCCCGGCCAGCGCCTATCCGATCATGCCGACGCTGCTGGGCTTCGGGCTGGTGCTGTTCGTGCTGCTGGTCGGCGGGACGATCGTCAATCTGGTCAACTCGGCGGCCATCGCCGTGCTCATTCCCAACGAGGAACGCGCCATCAGCCTGGCCGGGCTGAAGCTGGTCGCCACCATTGTCGGCGGCCCCATCACGGCGGCGATCATCGTCACCATGACCGGCTATATGGACGGTCCGAACGGTCTGGGTCTGATCCTGACCTGGCTCGGCGTGGTGACCGGGATCATCTCCCTGATCGCCTACTGGTTCGCCATGCGGAACGCGCCCCGTCCGGTGGCGGAGACCCTGCCCGAAGCCGCCCCCACCGAGGCGGTCTGAGCCATGGCCGCCTCCAGCCCGCACGCGGTGGTCAGCATCTCGCGGCTGGCGGCCATGACGGGGGTCACGCCCCGGGCGCTGCGCCACTATGAGGAGCTGGGCCTGATCCGGCCGCACCGGGCGGCGCACGGGGTGCGGCTGTTCACCCCCGACCAGTGCGATCAGGCCGCGATCATCGCCCTGCTGCGCCGGTGCGACGTGCCTCTCGAGGCCGTCCGCGAGGTGCTGGGCGAGCCGCCCGCCCGGCGCGAGGGAAGCATCCGCAAGACCCTTCAGCGCAAGGCCGACGAGCTGCGCGACCAGCTGGCCGGGGTGACCGCCGCCTTGGCGACGACCCCGACCGGCGCCCGCCGCGACGCCGCCTGATCCTGTCCTCCAACGGAGCTGAACCATGACCCGAGCCTTGATCGCCGGCGTCGGCATGATCCCGTTCGCCAAACCGGGCCAGAGCGCCGACTGGGACGTCATGGCCGAACAGGCCATCCGGCAGGCCCTGACCGATGCGGGCGTCGGCTACGAGCAGATCCAGCAGGCCTACGCCGGCTATGTCTATGCGGACTCCACCGCGGGCCAGTCGGCCCTGTACCGCGTCGGCTGCACCGGGATTCCGGTGGTCAACGTCAACAACAACTGCGCGACCGGCTCGACCGCCCTGTGGCTGGCGCGTCAGATGATCGACGCGGGGGTGGTGGACTGCGTTCTGGCCTTCGGTTTCGAACAGATGCTGCCCGGCGCGCTGGGGGCGGTGTTCAATGATCGCAAGCGGACGCTGGACCACCATCTGACCACGCAGGAAGCCATCCTCGGCAAGGACGAGGCCGCGCCTCTGGTGGCCCAGCAGTTCGGCGGGGCGGGCCTCGACTATCAGGCCCGCTACGGCGCGCCGGACGAGGTGTTCGGCCTGATCTCGGTCAAGGCTCGCCGCCATGCCGCCAATAACCCGCTGGCCCTGTTCCGCGAGCCGATCAGCCTCGAGGAGGTGATGGCGTCGAAACACCTGTATGGCCCGCTGACCCGCTATCAGGCCTGCCCGCCGACCTGCGGGGCAGCAGCGGCGGTGCTGGTCTCGCCGGCCTTCGCCGCGAAGCACGGACTCGATGCGACAGTCGCCATCCTCGGCCAGTCGATGACCACGGACTATGCCGAGACCTTCACCGGCCGGTCGATGATGAGCGTTGTCGGCTATGAGATGACCCGTGAGGCGGCGCGGTCGGTCTATGAGCAGGCGGGCGTCGGTCCGGAGGCCATCGGCGCGGTCGAACTGCATGACTGCTTCTCGGCCAATGAACTGATCTCCTACGAGGCGCTGGGCCTGTGCGGGGAGGGCGGGGCCGAGGCCTATATCCGCGACGGCCGCAACACCTATGGCGGAGACCATGTGGTCAACCCGTCCGGCGGCCTGTTGTCCAAGGGCCATCCGCTGGGCGCGACGGGCCTGGCCCAGTGTTTCGAGCTGACCCAGCAGTTGCGCGGGACAGCAGGTGCGCGTCAGGTCGAGAATCTGGATTTCGCCCTGCAGCATAATCTGGGTCTGGGCGGCGCCTGCGTCGTGACCCTCTACGGACGGGCCTGAGCATGGCGGAGGACGCACCCGTCGGCATGGTCGACAGCCTGCCCGGCAACGGCGGGGCGCCCTCGGACGCGCTCGCCTTCGCGACGGCCTATGTGGCGGACGGCGAGATGGACGCGGCCTTGCTGGCCGCGCTGTCGGACCCGGAGAAGGCGGCGGAACGCGAGCGGCGAAAGGCGCTTCAGCGGCAGACCGACTGGGCCAACCTCGGCTATTATCGCGAGGACAATGCGGCCCTGGCCGGACAGAAGGCCGAGGTGGTCTTCATGGGCGATTCCATCACCGAGATGTGGCGCATCGCCCAGCCGGATCTGTTCACCGGCGGGATCGTCAATCGCGGGATCAGCGGTCAGACCAGCGCCCAGATGCTGGTGCGCTTCACGCCCGACGTCATCGCGCTGAAGCCGCGCGGGGTTCACCTGATGTGTGCGGGGTCAACGATGTCGCGGGCAACACCGGGCCGACCACGCCGGGGGATCTGCTGAACGCCATCAACGCCATGGTCGATCTGGCGCGGGCGCACGGGATCGAGGTCGTGCTCGGCACGCTGACGCCGGTCACGGGACTGCCCTGGGCGCCGGCGGTGCAGGATCCGCGCGGGCGGGTGGTGGCCTTGAACGCCGAGGTGCGGGCCCTGGCCGCGCGCCGAGGGCTGGGGCTGGCGGACTATTTCGCCGTGCTGGCGGATGGCGAGAACGCCCTGAAGAGCGATCTGACCCGCGATGGCGTCCACCCGACGGGACAGGGGTATCGCGAGATGCGTCCGCTCGCCGAGGCCGCCCTCGACGCCGCCCTGAACCGCTGATCGGCGACGCGGGCGCGCGCATCCGCAAGCTCTTAACGCCTGTTCAGCCTGTTCGGACACCATGCGCTAAGCCTGTCTGATCGCCAGACCTTAAGGCGTGCGCGGTTAGGTTGAGGTTGCAAGATGCAGAGGTGTCCCATGACCCGCAACCGTTCCATCCGCGCGCTCGCCCTGACCTTCGGCGTGGCCGCGACAACCCTTCTGGCCACCGGCGCGGCGCAGGCCGCTGACGGCCAGGCGGGAAGCACCTATCGCCTGACCGCCACCGTTCCGGTCGCCTGCTGGGTCCGTCCGGCGGGCACGGTTCTGGCCGCGGAGGGACGCACCGGGTCTGTCGTGGAGGCCTGCAACAGCCCGGGCGGCTTCACGGTGTCCGCCAGCTATCGCCCGCTGGCCGCCAACGAGAAGGCCAGCCTGGCCTATGGCGGTCGCACCATCTCCCTGTCCCGCTCGGGCGAGCAGGAACTGCGCCGCTCGAACATGGCGACGATCCGGACGGTGGACTACCAGTTCGAAGAGGTCGACCTCGACGAGCCGCTGGTCCTGTCCCTGATGATCCAGCCGATCTGAGACCTGCTTCGCGGCGCCTTACAGCGCCGCGACCGTCAGGGTGAGGACGTCGGTGTACTGACCGGCGCGACGACCGCTGACGTCACCGATGTTCACCGTCAGGGCGTAGTCGTCCGCGCGCGGGCGGTTCGACACCACCTCGATATCGCCGCCCGTGGCGAGGTTGATCGTCGACGCCCCCACCGACAGGCCGTAGTTGACGTACCATTCGGTCGCGCCCTGGCGCAGGCGGCCCTGGTTGAACGACTGGACCGAAACCCGGTAGCCGCCGGTGCTGAGGACGAAGAGCGAGGTGCCCAGCGTCTTTGGACCGGGGGTGAGTTCGCCCAAGTCGATGCGGGCGACGCCGTTGACCCGCTGAAACTCGCCCTTCAGGCCCATGACCGCCGCCGGGATCACATTGATGGCCAGGCTGACGGGATGTTCGGCCAGCGGAAGACCATTGTCGTCGGCCACGGAGATATAGGCGGTCTGGGAATAGACGCCCTGTCCCATGCCGGCTTCGGTGTCCGCCGCGAAGGTGAACCGCACCAGGGTGCGATCCCCGCCGGCGAGACTTATGGGCTGGGCGTTCAGGCGTCGCGAACTCTGGCCGGTGCGGGGCGTGACGTCATTGCCGCCGCGCTCGTCGATCAGGGCGTAGGCGATCTGGGCGTCGTCGCCCGGCTTGGTCAGCCCGAAGGCTTCCCCCCGCAGATCGACGCCGATCCGGCCGACGCAGGGCGTATCGCCCAGGTTGACCACAGCCACGTCGAACTGGCGCTGCAGGCTGTCGCCCGCGAAGGGATCGTGCTGGATCAGCCATTGATCGAGGGCGGGCTGGATCGAGAGCGTGCAGTCCGCCTGCGCGGGACCGGCCACAAGGACGACACCGGCGACGACTGCGCCGAGGCCGCTCAACAGGGAATGTCGCAAGCGCATGGGGATCCTGCCTCTCATTCTTGAACGACCTCGATCGGAACGCGGACGGTCGAGAGATCGAGAAGACCGTCGCTGTCTTCGGGAACGGTGAACTCGAAACCCTGGGCCGGGTTGGTGAACAGCTCAACCCTGTAGCGCTTGCCGGGCTCCAGCTTCTGGACCGCGAAGCGACCGACGGAGTTGGTGAAGAACAGTTCGGGCTCGGCCGTGGGGTCGTCGAGATTGCGGACGCGGCCCGAGATCAGGGCCAGCGGCCTGTCGCCGTTGCCGTGCAGACGCCCCAGGGCGCTGACGAAGGCGGCGCTGCCGACCTCGATCGCATAGCCCGACCGATAGGTGGGCCGAACGCGCCGGACGCCGTCGCCGACGTCGTAGCCGGTCGGCGCGTTGAGGGCGTCGTAGCGGATCGACTGGTTCACATAGGAGGTCAGTACGTTCGACAGCGCCGGACCGAAGGCGCCGCTGCGGGCGGTGTAGCGCCCGCCTTCCAGGCTTTCGCCGACAATCACGTCGCCATTGCGCAGGCTCTCGTGCGGATAGACGATGGCGAAGCTGTCGCTGATCGTCCGGCCGATCGCCCAGCGGCCGCCGGTGGTGGCGAGCGACGAGCCGATCCGCAGGCTGGTCACCTGTTCCTCGGCGATATTGCTGATGTCGCGGCCGAAGGCGGCGTGGGCGAGGGTGGCGTCGAAGCGGTTGGACGAATAGTCGACCTGGCCGGAGAGCGAGCCCGCGCCGTCGTCGTAGGTGGAGGCCAGGGAGTAGCCGAAACTGTCGACGCGGTTCTCGGGCGACTGCTGGAAACGCAGGCTGCCGGAGTTGCGGGCCGAGTTGTAGCGGGCTTCGGCCCGTCGGTCGTAGCGCGGCGTCCAGATCAGGGCGAAGGTCGCCCCGACCCCGTCGCCGTCAAAGGCGCTGAAGGGGCCGGTCTGCTCGAAATCGGTGTACTCCAGACCGAACTGGGCGCTCCACTCGGGGCTGAAACGATAGGTGGTGGAGGCGTTGAGCGTCCAGGCGTCACCGCGCGCGGCGTCACGGCTCATCCGGTAGGAACCGCTGACGGTGGCCACCCAGTCGATGTTCAGGCGTCGGGAATAGCCGCCGCTGATGGACCAGGATGTGGGGTTGTTGCCGAACCGGTTGCCCAGGCTGGAGAAGTCCTCGGACACGAACTCGGCCACGACGGTCCAGTTGTCGGCCAGGCCGTCACGCTCGACGATGTGATCAAAGCTGACCGCGGCGGCATAGCCGGCGCCGACGTCGTTGCTCTGGCTGGCGGACAGGTCGAGCTGGATGCGCGACCCGTTGTCGAGGATGAACTGCGTCTGGCCGGTCGCGGTCTGGACATGCTCGGAGGCCTGCAGGCCAAGGCCGAGCGCGGGCCGGTTGATGAAGGCCTTGCGCCAGTAGCCGGTGAAGGCGATGTCGCCCCCCGAATAGTCCGGCGAGCCGAAGAAGCCGTTGTTCGTGACGCCCAGATAGGCGCCGTACTCATAGTCGCCGGGCTCGAGGTCGATGCTGTCGAGATAGGCGCTGTAGCTGACCTGCTCCACCGCGCCGGACTGGCCCCGGATCTCGAGCTGGACGTCATTGCTGCCGGTGTCGAGCGGCAGGTTGCTGAGGTCGTACTGGCCGGGGTCGAGGCGGAATTCGCGCACGAACACGCCATTGCGCAGGATGCGCACCGTCGACTCTTCCTGCAGGACCAGTTGCCGGGTGCCGGCGAGCACATTGTTGCGGAAGGGCTCGAACCGTCGGCGTTGCCGGGCGACGCCGAGGCCGCCGAGCTCCACGAAACCCTGCCGGCCCCGGGTCTCGGGATCCAGATCGCCCAGATACCAGCGCCGGAAATCCTCGGGTTGATCGAAAACCAGACGCGCATAGCGGCGCTGCATCTCGTACTCGCCGGTGAACCGGTCCTCGCGCCCCTGGACATCGGCCTCGAGGACCAGCGACTTGTAGCGGATCGCCCCGTTGAGGAAGAGGCTGGGCGTCTCGACATCACCATTCGACATGCGACGGGAGAGGGCGACATTGGCGTTGATGTAGGCGCTGAACGGCTCCGGCGCCTGCTCGGGCGCATCCGGCGTCCCGCGACGGAAGAGCATGGCGGGCAGCCGCAGGTGCGGGTCGATGCGCAGGACCAGCACGGCCAGTTGCTCGGGATCATAGTCGAGCTGGATCCCGGTCGCGTTGATCTCCTCGGGCGCGAAGGACTCGACGCCCTCGAGAGAGGCGGCCAGGGCGGCCTGGGCCTCGTCGGTCAGGAGGGGTTTGATCAGGGTCTGGAAGCTGCTGCTCTCGACGATGAAGCGATCATCCCGGGTCAGCAGCACCGGCAGTTCGCCCAGAACCTGACGGTTGAAATTGAGGGGTACGGTGATCGCGATGTCGCGATCGTAGGGATTGATGTTCGGCCGCGCCGCCGGCTCCTGCACAGGAGAAGGGGGGGGCGTAGAGGGGGCGGGCGTCGGTGTGGGCGGAGGGGGATCCTGTGTAACGGGCTCCTGCGGGCGGAGGAGCGCGAGCGGGCTGTCCAGCATGGGCGCGGCGCGCGACAGGCCCGCGAGAGCGTACTCCACCGCGGAGTCCGCCCACGCCTCCTTGCCGGGTATGGCGGTCAGAACCGCCGCGACCCCCGCCGTCAGAAAAAGTCCCCCCCGGGCTTTCATCGCGTGAACCGTACCGAGACGGGCTGGTCCGGATCGAGGCTCACGCCGGTCGGGATCCTGAAGGTCCGCCGGCCGCCGGCGGGGGCGAGGTAGCCCACGCCGACCGTCTCGGCGACCTGCTGGCCCGTCATGACAAGTGTGAAGGGTTGGCCAGCGGTGTCTGTGCCCGCGATGTTCCAGGTGGCGCCGCTCATCAGGGCGTAGCGTTTCCCGGTGTTGGCGACGACGATCTCGAGACCCGGCTCCGCGACGGGGGCGGGCAGGGCGACGCCCTGCGTCAGGCTCGGATCAATCTCGGGCGTCGGCGGCGTGACCATCGTCGGTCGGGCGGACAGGACTTCAACACTGGCCTGGGCCCCCGGGGGCGCCACCACGATCAGTGATTTCATCGTGTAGAGTACGGACACCGAGACGGCGCCGCCGTCCTGCATCTGGCCCGGATCTGTCGCGATCGGGAGCTGACGCACCCAGAGGTAATAGGCGCGTGACACGTCGATCTCGGCGTCGCCGACCCACTGGACGCGCACCACCTGGCGACCACCGACCGGCACCACGCCCTGGGGCGGGAAGACGAGGAATTCCTCATCGGCGGGCGTTTCGACCAGCTCGCCGTTCTCGTCGAAGTCGATGCGTGTGATGCGGGTTTCGAAGGGCAGGGCGGCCGAACCGATGTTGCCGACCTCGATACGCGCGGTGGACCCGGCGCCGGTGGTAGTGAGCTCGGAGACCATCGGGGCCACGCGCATGGCCGATGCGGCCGCCGTCATCACCATCAGGCCGGCGATCACCGCGAACATCGCCAGGGCCGGACGACGCAGGCGCCGCAGGAGCGATTGAACCTCAAACATGGTGGTGATGCCTCCGACGCCGACCGTTCGGCGAACGCTGAAACTCGGATACAAGCGTAACCGTAAAGAAAACGGGAGGGACGCGGGCGCCCCTCCCGTCCGTAGGGCGACAGTCCAGGTCGCTTACAGGCCGGCGCTGATGGTGACGCCGAAGGTTCCGGAGTAGGAACCGGCGACGAGGGCCTTGGCGGGAACAGGGATGTTCACGTCGAGGGACATCGCGGACTTCCAGGCGCCGTGCTGAGCGGAGTTCTGGTCCGCGGTGGTGGCGACGACCAGGGTCTGGTTGGTGCCGGCGGCCGGACCGCCGGTGGCCGGGCTGGCGACGTAGCGGGCGGTGACCGAGTAGGGCAGGTTGGCCTGGAAGACGTTGCTGTCGTAGGCCGAGGCGCCGGCGTTCACGAGACCGTTGAGGTCGGTCTTCTGGATGCGGACGGTGTTGGCGGTGTTGCAGCCGGCCAGGTTGGTGTCGATGGTGAGTTCGGCGTCATCGACCATGGTGAAGGCGGCGGCGGGCCCTGTGTTGTCCGAGGCGTAGATGCCGATCTGACCGAAGTTCAGGGTCTCGGTGGCGTTGTCGCCCGAGTAGTAGGCGCAGTCGGTCGAGACGGTGCCGGTCAGGGTGAAGCTGGCGCCGTCCGAACCCGCGGCCGTGCCGTTGTTGTCCACCGCATTGCCGGTCGCATGCCACGAGGCGTACTGGGCGGCGCTGTTCTGGGCGTTGGCGCGGTTGTTCGGACGCGACCAACCGCTGCTGGAGGCGACGTAGCCGGCCACGCCGTAGTCGGCGGTGGGATAGACGCCGTTGCTGTTGGTGAAGGCGCGGTGGATCTGGCCGTAGTTGATGTCCTGGGCCGAAGCGGCGCCGGCGGTGAGAGCGACGGCGGCGACGCCGGCGAGAAGCGAAACGATCTTCATCGAAATGGTCCTTGGATGAGAGAAGGACGGTCAGGCCTGGGCTCCCCGGAAGCGTTCCGGGGAGCCTGGCCGGGTCTTACAGTCCGGCGCTGATGGTGACGCCGAAGGTTCCGGAGTAGGAGCCGGCGACGAGGGCCTTGGCGGGAACAGGGATGTTCACGTCGAGGGACATCGCGGACTTCCAGGCGCCGTGCTGAGCGGAGTTCTGGTCCGCGGTGGTGGCGACGACCAGGGTCTGGTTGGTGCCGGCGGCCGGACCGCCGGTGGCCGGGCTGGCGACGTAGCGGGCGGTGACCGAGTAGGGCAGGTTGGCCTGGAAGACGTTGCTGTCGTAGGCCGAGGCGCCGGCGTTCACGAGACCGTTGAGGTCGGTCTTCTGGATGCGGACGGTGTTGGCGGTGTTACAGCCGGCCAGGTTGGTGTCGATGGTGAGTTCGGCGTCATCGACCATGGTGAAGGCGGCGGCGGGCCCGGTGTTGTCCGAGGCGTAGATGCCGATCTGACCGAAGTTCAGGGTCTCGGTGGCGTTGTCGCCCGAGTAGTAGGCGCAGTCGGTCGAGACGGTGCCGGTCAGGGTGAAGCTGGCGCCGTCCGAACCCGCGGCCGTGCCGTTGTTGTCCACCGCATTGCCCAGCGCGTGCCACGACGAGATCGGCGAACCGGACCAGTTGGCGTTGAGCAGGTTGGCCGCACCACCGAGGCCGCCACCGACGTTCGTGGTCTGGCCAGGGTCAGGGTACGGGATGCCCAGGAACGTGCCGCCAGCGAACTGGCCGCGATTGATGTCCTGGGCCGAAGCGGCGCCGGCGATGAGAGCGGCGGCGGCGACGCCGACGATAAGCGAAGTGAGTTTCACGATAATTCTCCAGTCTGATTTGGCGGATTGCCTTTCGATCGAGACAGGCTCCCCCCGATCTGATCCAAACGTTACCGAGGCGTAAACAAGCAAGTCAACACGAAAAACCAGCGTTACTCGAATACTGGAAAGAATCTCCAAGCAGGCGAAATTCTGAATTCTGAATTGTTGATTTTTCCATCTGCCTTGTGAGGCGATGATTACTGAAGTGATGGTCGATAATGTTGGAATTCTATCCCTGATCGGGCGAATTCTGCTTACAGGCGAGCGGTCAGCGTCACCGTAAAGGTTTCCGAATACTCTCCCGCCAAGAGGCCCGCCCCGGTGGGATCCTGGGTGCGGAACTCGATGCGGGCTCCGCCTGCGGCGATGGCGTCGCCACTGCTGAGGGTGCGACGGGTCTTCAGCTCCGCGCTGGTGAAATCGCCCTGCAGGACCGCGGGCTGGGGCGAAAGCGTCGGCACCCGAAGGTTGACGGTATAGCCGAGGTTGCCGGCGAACGGTCCCTGGCCCATCGGCAGGGTGGCATGGGCCAGGCCTCCGTTGGAGGACTCCAGTCCGATGTCGAAGGGCAGGTTGCAGTCCAGGCCGAGCTGCGCCACCGCGGTTTTCCGCCCGGCGAGCTCGCCGAAGCTGATCTCTCCGCCGCCAGCCAGCTCACAGCGGTCAGGGATGTGACCGGTCAGCACAACGTCCAGTTTGGAGAACGTCGCCTGCACCGCCCGGGACTGGGCCTCGGCTGCACCGGTGAACAGCAGGGCCGCAACGCAGCCCAGGGCGCCTCCACAAAGGAGACCATGGATTGAAAACGACATACCCCACCCCCCAACATCCGCATTGTGCGGAACCGCCCGAAGACGGCTTTCCCTGGTTCCCTCCCAAGAACCATGCCGCCCGGAATGGATCGGCTTGGACCGCATTTGCGCGGCCAGGGAAGATGTTAACAAATTCTTAACGAGCGTGGTCGTACGCCCAAACCAAGGATATGGCAACACTGTTCGGCGAACATCGGGCGCCGTTTTTCGACATAACCCTAGATTATTCAGGCGAGTAGGGGATTCGACGGCTCCGGCCCCCTGCCGACTGTCAGATTTCGTCAGGACGCCGCGTGCGCCTGCCGTGGCGGCACCGGTGTCGAAAGGAGAGTGGGGGAGGGTCTGTGCCGTTTCGGGACGCTGTGCCCCGGGCCGTCGGGCCGGACCTTGCGGCGTTGCTCAGGGCCGCGTCCCCGGGAACCGGACCGTGACCCGCAGCCCTGGAGAGGTGTTCTCCACCGTCACGCCGGCCCCGATCCTCTGGGACGCTGACTGGACGATGGCGAAGCCCAGACCGCTGCCCTCGCGCCCGCGACTGCTTTCCAGCCGGACGAACCGGCCGCCCAGTCGCGACAGGTCGGCCTCGGGGATGCCGGGGCCGTCGTCGCTGACCGCGATCAGCGTGGCCTCGGCGGTGTGCTGGATCGAGATGACGACCAGCCCGCCACGGCGGTTGTAGCGGATAGCGTTGTCCAGGAGGTTGGAGACGATCTCGAACAGCAGGGTCCGGTGAGCGAAGACCGTGATCTCCTGATCCGGAGCGTCCAGGGTGATCTCGACGCCGGCGTCGATCGCCTGACCGATGCGTCGATTGATGACCGCGGAGGCGACTTCGCGCAGGCTGACCTGCTCAAGCTCGGGGGAGGCTCCCGCCTCGTCGGCGCGCGCGAGCGCCAGCAACTGGGTGACCAGATGCTCCAGACGATTTGCGGCCTCGGCGATCTCATCCAGGGCGTCGGGACTGCCTCGCCGGGCGAGAGCGACCTGAACCTTCAGCACGGACAGGGGCGTCCGCATCTGGTGCGAGGCGTCAGCCGTAAATCGCCGGACCCCCGCCGTGGCCACGTCCAGGCGTCCCAGCAGGCTGTCGAAGGCCGCGGCCAGCGGCTTGAGTTCGATCGGCAGCGGGCCCGTCTCCAACGGCGACAGGTCCGGCGCGGCGCGGGTGTCGCGGGCGGTGACGGCCCCTCGCAGGCGATCCAGCGGGCGGAGGCTCCAGCCCAGGGCCGGCCGCAGCACGATCATCGCGACGGCGATGAGCAGCAGTTCGCCGACCATCAGCGCGGTCATCAGTCGCCACCAGGTGGCGTGCCGGTTGTCCAGCGTCTCGGCGATCTGGACGACGACCGGCTGGCCGATCCGGGGCAGGTCGCGGCGCATCTCGGCGATGCGGATGTCCTGTCCCCGATACCGGGCGAAGCGGAAGCTGGGCGTGTCCAGGGTCAGGGCGTCGATGTCCGGAGGGGGCAGGTCCGGATAGCCGGTGAGAACCCGGTCTCCCACCGCGATACGGTAGTAGATGCTGTCGCGGGCGGTGGTCTCCAGCATGCCGAACGCCGCCGCCGGGAGATCCAGCGTCACCTCACCACGCTCGACCTGGACGGTTTCGGCGATGGCGCCCAGCGCGCCGCCCAGCACCCGGTCGCCGGCGTTGCGAACCGCATCCCCGATCAGGGTGGCGCCGACAACGCCGAGCAGGACCGCCACGCCGAGCAACGGCCCCAGCATGACCGCGAACAGCCGGCTGCGCAGCGCGAGGCCGCCGGGGCGCAGCTCAGCCTTCATCGAGAAGATATCCCACGCCGCGCACCGTGCGGATGACCGGGCCCGCGGCGGGAAGTTTGGCGCGCAAACGGGTGATGTTCACCTCCAGCGCATTGCCGCCCACCGGTTCATCGATGCCGAACACCTCGGCATGCAGGATCTCGCGCGGCACGATCTGGCCGGCGCGGGAGGCGAGGGTCTCGAGCACGGCCCACTCGCGCCGCCGGAGGTCGAGCACCTGTGAGCCGATCCGCGCCTCGCCCGCCGACCGGTTGATGGTCAGGAGGCCGACGACGATCTCCGGCGTCGGATCGCCGCCGCGCCGACGGCCAAGGGCGCGGATGCGGGCTTCCAGCTCTTCGGTGTCGAACGGCTTGCGCAGATAGTCGTCCGCGCCGAGGTCCAGGCCCCGCACGCGGTCATCCAGGGCGTCGCGCGCGGTGAGCATCAGGATGGGCACGCGGTCGCCGCGGCGGCGCAACCGGTCCAGCACGGTGAAGCCGTCCATGTCCGGCAGGCCGACATCCAGAACGATGACCGAATAGGGCTCGTCCGCCGCGATCACCAGGGCGTCCTCTCCGCTTTCGACGTGGTCCACCGCATGCCCGGCGCCGCGCAGCAGGGTCACGATGCTGCGCGCCAGCGGCGCGTCGTCCTCGACGATCAGGATGCGCATGCCCGGTGATCCATGAAAGGTGAATGACAGCTTGGCTCAACTACGCAGGCTTCCAACAACGCCCCGGACGCGAGTCCGGAGAAGCGGGGAGGAACCAGACAATGCGCATCTTGTATGCCGGTTTGCTGCTGTGCGTCGCCCTGATCGGCCTGGCGACGCTTCATTTTATGCAGCCTTCCAGCGAGGCCCTGATCCGTCAGGCCAACGCCGAGGGTGAGCTTCGCATCTACGGCAATGCCGACACCGACGCCGTCCAGCCCCTCATCGAGTCCTTCCGCGCGCGCCATCCCGGTATCACGATCCACTATGAGGACATCAACTCCACGGCGCTGAACGCCCGTTTCCTGTCCGAGACGGCCGCGGGGCGGCCCGGCGCGGATCTGGTCTGGTCGTCCGCGATGGATCTCCAGGCCAAGCTGATCAACGACGGCTACGCCCAGAGCTATCGCAGCCCCGAGGCGTCGGCCCTGCCGGCGTCGGCGGTGTGGCGCGACATGGGGTATGGCGTCACCGCCGAGCCGGTCGGCTTCGTCTACAACAAACGCCTGATCGCGCCGGATCAGGTGCCGCGCACGCACGAGGCGCTGGAAGCCCTGCTGCGGGATCGCCGCGAGGCCCTGATGGGCCAGGTGATCACCTATGACCCGGCGCGCTCGAACCTGGGCTATCTGCAGCTGACGCAGGATTTCGCCATCACGCGCGACACCCGCTCCCTGCTGCAGGCCATGGCCGCCACCCGTCCGCAGCTGTCGGCCATGACCAATCCGATGATCGACGCCGTGGCCGAAGGCCGCGCCGCGATCGCCTACAACGCCCTGCTGCCCTATGCGGTCGAACGGGCCGAGACCGATGCCCGGATCGGCGTGGTCCTGCCCGAGGACTATACGCTGATCGTGTCGCGCGTGGCCTTCATTCCGCGCGACGCCCGCCATCCGGCGGCGGCCAAACTGTTTCTCGATCACATGCTGTCCCGCGAGGGCCAGGCCCTGCTGGCGCGTCAGTGGCTGCCGCCTGTGCGGACCGATCTGGCGGCGGGCGGGCTGGAGGCCGAGCGCGCCCGGCCCATCCGCGGCGGACCCCAGCTTTTCGTCAATCTCGATCCCGTCAAACGCCGCCGCTTCCTGGCGGACTGGGACGCCATCCTCGCCGAAGGGGCCGCTGCCCGATGACTTCTCTCCGATACGGTTGCGCCCTGCTGGCGCTGTTCATGGCCAGCCCGGCGCTGGCGCAGGCCCCGAGCCAGGAGGCGCTTGCGGAGCTCGTCAGGGCGCAGGCGGCCGAGATCGCGGAACTGCGCGCGCGTCTGGACAGGCTCGAGGGGCGGCAGGCCGGAACCGCCTCCGAAACGATCGTCCGGGCCGCGCCCGCCACGGTGATCGCGGCGCCGCCCGTCACAACCGCCGTGGCGCAGGAGCCCGACGTGGTGACGGAGTGGGGCAGCGGCCTGCCGACCTTCCGCTCGGCGGACGGTTTCTACAGCTTCAAGCCGCGCGGCCGGATCCTGGCGGACGCCAGCTCGACCTTCGGATCCGACCACGACGCGCGCAACATCACCAGCACGGGCATGCGCGCCTTGCGCATGGGTCTTGAAGGCGGCGTGGGCCCGCACGTCTTCTATCAGTTCGAGGCGGATTTCTCGGAGAACGAGGTTGATGTCGTCACCGCCTTCATCGGCTGGCGGGACCGGATCAACGCTTCCGTCGACTATGACGTCCGTGTCGGCCATCTGTTCAACGACCGGTCGTTCGAGGGCGCGACGGGGTCGGATTCGACGCCGTTCCTCGAACGCACCGTCGTCGCGACCGCGATCATTCCCCAGCGCGGCTTCTACGGCATGGGTGTCATGCCGCGGGTCTTCTGGAAGTCGGGCCATGCCTCGCTGAATGTCAGCGGCGACCGGATCGACGGCGCCCAGGCCAGTGGCGACAGCCGCACGATCCTGGGGCGGGTCCATTACAACCCGATCAAGACGCCGCGCGGTGTGCTGCACCTCGGCGCCTGGGGTTTTGACGAGGATCTGGCGGCCGGCGCTTCCGGCGTCCTGACGCGCAACACCGTCATCGGCGGTCGCTTCAACGGCGCCCTTCGGGTCACCAGCGGAACGGTGCAGGGCGGGACCGGCACGACCGGCTACGGCCTTGAACTGGGCGGCTACCGCGGCCCGCTGTGGGTGATGGGCGAGTTCGGCCAGCGCCACGCCAGCCTTGACGCCGGTCGCCCCGACTTCGTCACTGACGCCTGGAGCCTGTCCGGCGGCTGGTTCCTGACCGGCGAGCTGCCGCCCTACAGCGCCCGGACGGGCAGCTTCAGCCAGCCCAAGGTCCTGCGTCCTGTCTTTGAAGGCGGGTCGGGGGCGCTGGAAGTGACCGCCCGCTACGAGCATCTGGAGTTCAACGGCATCCCCGGCGCGGCCGATGGATCGGCCGTCACCCTCGGCGCCAACTGGTATCTGAACACCTTCACGCGGTTCCAGCTCAACGGAATCCACTGGCGCACCGAAAACGCCGCCGGCGCCTATGCCGGCGAGGACGACGGCCAGACCGTTTCCGGTCGCATCGCCGTCACCTTCTGATCTGACCACACCCGGGACAAAGACATGAATCTCGCCCTGCTCGGCTTCCTGATGGTGGCCACCTTCATGACGCTGATCATGACCCGGCGGATGACGCCGCTGGTCGCCCTGATCGTGGTGCCGACCGCGTTCGCCCTGTTCGCGGGCTTCGCCTCCGGCATCGGCGACATGATGATCGACGGCATCAAGACCCTGGCGCCGACCGGGGTGATGCTGCTGTTCGCCATCCTGTTCTTCTCGATCATGACCGACACCGGCCTGTTCGATCCGCTGGTCAACCGGCTGCTGAAGATCGTGCACGGCGACCCGCTGAAGATCCTCATGGGAACGGTGGTGCTGTGCGCCATCGTCAGTCTCGATGGGGACGGGTCCACCACCTACATCATCACGATCGCCGCCCTGCTGCCCCTCTACAAGCGGTTCGACATGAGCCGGCTGTATCTGTGCTGCCTGCTGATGACGACCAGCGGCATCATGAACCTGACGCCCTGGGGCGGCCCGACGGCCCGCGCCGCCTCGGCCCTGGAGCTTGATCCGGCGGCCCTCTTCCTTCCGCTCATCCCGGGCATGCTGGTCGGTCTGGCGGCTCTGCTGGGGCTGGCCTTCTGGTTCGGTCTGAAGGAGCGTCGTCGTCTCGGCCACGTCGTGTCCCGCGAGCCCGCGGTGTTTGAGGGCATGGCTGTCTCCCAGTTCCCGGAAGCGCGCCGCCCGCACCTGCGCTGGGTGAACGGCGCCCTCGTCGTCCTGCTGCTGGCGGGTCTGGTCTCGGGCATCATGCCCCTGTCGATCCTGATGATGCTGGCCTTCGCCGTGGCCATGATCATCAACTACCCGCGGGTGGCGGATCAGAAAGAGCGGATCGCCGCCCACGCGGGCAATGTGCTGGCGGTGGTGTCGCTGATCTTCGCCGCCGGCATCTTCACCGGCATCCTGTCCGGAACGGGGATGGTCGAGGCCATGAGCAAGGAGGTCGTGGCGATGATCCCGCCGGCGCTCGGACCCTATATGGCGCCGATCACGGCGCTGCTCAGCCTGCCCTTCACCTTCTTCATCTCCAACGACGCCTTCTACTTCGGCATGCTGCCGATCCTCGCCGAGGCCGGGTCGCACTATGGCGTGTCGCACATGGAGATCGCCCGGGCGTCCCTGATGGGCCAGCCGGTTCATCTGCTGAGCCCGCTGGTGCCGTCGACCTATCTGCTGGTCAGCCTGGCCGGCATCGACCTGGCCGACCACCAGAAGTTCACCCTGATCCCCGCGACGGTGGTGTGCCTGATCATGACGGTGGTCGGCATGCTGGTCTTCGCCTTCCCGTTCATCGGCTGAGGCTGGTCGCCATGATCCATTCCGCCTTCCCGCTGGTCCTGCTTCCCGCCATGGCCTGCGACGGTCAGCTGTGGGCGCGGCAGGTGCTGGACCTGAGCGACATCGTTCATCCCGAGCTCGGCGACCTGACCGTTGACGACAGTCTGTCGGCCATGGCCGCGCGGGTGCTGGCCCATGCCCCGCCGCGGTTTGCGGTCGCCGGGGTCAGCCTCGGCGGCTACGTCGCGCTGGAGATGGTCCGACAGCAGCCGGACCGGATCCTGCAACTGGCCCTGTTCGGAACCCGGGCGACGCTGAACGCCCGTCCGCGCACCGTGGCGGAGCAGGGGCTTCTGGCGACCGCGCCGCACGCGGATCCGACGCTGACGCCTATCGTCAGCGGCCCCGTCCAGGCCATGGCGGAGCGGGTAGGACCGGAGGTGTTCGCGCGCCAGCAGAAGGCCCTGCTGGCCCGGCCCGATCTGGGGCCCGCGATCGAGGCGATCCGGGTTCCGACGCTCGTCGCTGTCGGGGACCGCGACCGCATCTGCCTTCCGCACGACGCGCGGGAACTGGCGGACAGGATCCCCGGCGCGCGCTTCCATGTCCTGAAGTCGTGCGGCCATCTGGCGCCGATCGAGCGACCGGGGGAAACGACCGCGCTTCTGCGTCAGTGGCTGATCGGCCAGGACGCGGGCGCCTGACTGGCGCCTAGAGGATCCAGTACGGCGACCGGCCGCTGGATCCGGGCAGGGCGTCGAGGGCCTCAACGAAATCCTGCCGCCCGACCGCAGCCGCCTCCAGCCGCAGGGCGGCGCGGTCCTCGTACCAACGGCCCGGCACGCCCGATCCCAGGCGGGCGTACTCCAGGCAGAGGGTCATCAATCGATCTCGAAGGCCGTCGGCGGCGTTCATTGTGGTCGGAACCTGATCGTGGGCGTCTGCGGGGGGCAGCCTGCCATGGATTGGAGACCTCGTCTCCCATCGATGTCGCAGGCGGAGGACGGGTCCGACGCTCCGTCCCGCGGCGCTGGCGGCTTGGCGAGGTTACGCCGGGGTGTCGGCCAGGGTCGCCAGCTCGTCGTAGATCGCATCGCCCGTCCGGCTTCCGGCGTCGCGCCAGCCGGTCGCGGTCGTCGGGTTCACCAGAACCCCGTCGCCGGTCAGCACCAGCACGTTCGGCAGGCCCGGCAGTTCCGCCAGACCGAAGCGACGGGCGAGGCCGAGATTGTGCCCGTCACCGGTCCTCGGCATCCCGATGTTGACGAAGACCAGTTCGTATTCGCGTTCGATCAGGTCGACGAAGCGATCGGTCTCCAGCCAGCCGGCGAGGGCGCGGCTGTCGCTGCACCAGTTGGCGCCCATCACCAGCAGGACGCGTTTGCCGGACGCCTGCGCGCGAGCGAGGGCGGCGTCCACATCGGCGGAGGCGTTCTCACTGACCAGATAGGAGCGGGCCTCCGGCTTGGCCGCCGACGCCGGTGCGGAGGCGGGGGTGGAGGCGCATGCGCCAAGGGCCAGGGCTGCCGTTGCGATCAGGGCTATATGTTTCACCGGCGGCTCCCCAAGGCGGCGCATCCATCGGTGATCATCCCAGCGATGCCCCCGCGCCGTAAACCTGCTTCGCCATGGAATCGGGGCGCCGGTCAAGCTGCGCTCGCGCTTGCAGGCCCATGCGCGACTGGAGCGCGGAGCCATCGCCAACGGGGCGGAAGGCTGGCCCGAGGCTTTGATTTTCAGGAGGAACGATGGTGGGTGATCACAGGTTCGAACTGTGGACCCGCTGATTAAGAGTCAGCTGCTCTACCAACTGAGCTAATCACCCGAACTCATCGTCTTCACGCTGACAATCGGTCGAGACCGCGTCGGCGAGGGGCGGGAGATAGAGGGTCGCTTCCCGGAAGGCAAGGGGCTTTTTCGTGTCCGTATCGGTTTGTCGCAGGAGCGGCTAGGTTCACACCGGAATCAGCCGCCGGGGAGCGGCGTGGGGAGATGCTTCAATGGCCTTCTGGAACCGCCGCCGCTCGATTGACGCGATGCTGGCGCCGCATGACGGGCCGGCGCTGAAGAAGACGCTGGGCTGGCCGCACCTGATGGCGCTGGGCGTCGGGGCCATCGTCGGCACCGGCATCCTGACCCTGATCGGCGTCGGCGCCGGGCTGGCCGGACCGGCGGTCCTGATCAGCTTCGGTCTGGCGGGTCTGGTCTGCGCCTGCGCGGCGCTGGCCTATGCCGAGCTGTCGACCATCATGCCCGCCTCGGGCAGCGCCTACACCTACTCATACGCCGCGCTGGGCGAGATCTTCGCCTGGATCGTGGGCTGGAGCCTGATCCTCGAATACTCGCTGGTCGTTTCGGCCGTGGCCGTGGGCTGGTCGGGCTATGCGGTGCCCTTCCTCGCCGGATGGGGCATCGACCTGCCGACGGCGCTGACGGTCGGGCCGCACGTCGAGGGCGGGCTGATCAACCTGCCGGCGGTCTTCATCATCGCCGTGGTGACCGGCCTGCTGCTGCTGGGCACCCGTGAGAGCGCGACGCTGAACGCCATTCTGGTGGTCATCAAGATCGCCGCGCTTGTGGCCTTCGTGGCCATCGCCCTGCCGAATTTCGACGCGGCCCACTTCACGCCCTTCATGCCCAACGGCTTCGGAGCGCCCTTCGTGCAGACCGGGGTCATGGCGGCGGCGGCGATCATCTTCTTCGCCTTCTACGGCTTTGACGCCATCGCCACGGCGGCGGAGGAGACCAAGAAGCCCGAGCGTGATCTGGCCATCGGCATCGTCGGCTCGATGGTGATCTGCACCGTCCTGTACATCGCCGTCGCGGCCGCCGCGATCGGCGCGGCCCCGGTGGCCTCGTTCGCCGACAGTCCCGAGCCACTGGCGCACATCATGCGCGGGCTGGGGCAGGGCGTGGCCGCCCAGTGGATCGCCGCCGCCGCCGTGGTCGCCCTGCCGACCGTTCTGCTGGCCTTCCTGTTCGGCCAGAGCCGCATCTTCCTGGGCATGTCGCGCGACGGCCTGCTGCCGAACCGGCTGGCGAAGATTTCGAACCGGGGCGTGCCGGTGGTGGTGACCGTCTTCACCGCCATCGTCGTCGCCTTCCTCGCGGGTATCATGCGGCTGGACGAACTGGCCTCGCTGGCCAACGCCGGGACCCTGATGGCCTTCATGGCCGTGGGGATCAGCCTGATCGTGCTGCGCATCCGCGAGCCGAACCGCGAGCGGAAGTTCAAGGCCCCGCTGTGGTGGCTGGTCGGCGGCATCGCCATCATCGGCTGCATCGTCTTCTTCTTCAGCCTGAAGGGGACGACCCAGCTGTATTTCCTCGGCTGGAACCTGCTGGGCCTCGTCATCTACCTCGTCTGGTCGTCGCGGAACTCGCGGCTGGCCAAGGGCGAGGAGGCTGAAGGCTGATGGCGCGGCGGGACCTGTCGGGGGCGGTCGACTTCTCCGTGCTGGAGGGGATGACCGGCGGCGACGACGCCATCACCGACGAGGTCCTGGGCCTGTTCGGCCAGCAGGCGGCGATGTGGTCGCCGATGCTGGATGTTCGGGAAGAAGGCTGGCGCGACGCCGTGCACACGATCCGGGGCGCGGCCTCGGGCATCGGAGCGGGCGCGCTGGCCGAAGCCTGCCAGACGGCGGAGGCGGCGCAGAAGGCCGAGGCGCCGCCGCTGCTGGACCGGGTGCGGGATCAGCTGGAGATCGCCCTGACCGATGTGGCCGCGTACCGGCACGAGATCATGCTGCGGAGCCTGAAGGGCTGACGGTTCCTGTCAGGGACGTTCGATCCTGGCCTTGGCTTGATCGAGGGCCGTCAGCCAGTCCAGCCACATAGCGGGATCAACCGGAGGCTGGCTGTTTTCCCGGCTGGTCCAGAACTGCAGGTTCAGCAGCGCGTCTTCGGTATGGCCGCCTCGGGCGACGTATGCCGAGACGAAGGCGTGAAGCGCATCAAACGCCGTTTCGACAGAAATCAGCTCGTCCCGTTGAACTGGCCACTCAGGCTGAAGGTCGGGAGTTGTCATGGCTTCGGTCCCCGCCGCCTAGACCCGCGTCTTGTCCCAGACGCTGAACTCGTGGGCGATGCAGCGGTCAATGAGGGTGCGCCAGACCGGTTCGGCGATGTCGGCCGAGAGGCCGGCGGGCGCGGCGGCGGCGAGCACCTTGGCCACCACATCCTCGATACGGGCGTCGTCATGGACGACGTCGCGGCTGGGCTTGATGCGGGCGGCGGCGTGCATGTAGCGCTGGCGCTCGGCCAGCAGGGTGACGAGCGCGCGGTCCAGGGCGTCGACGCCGTGGCGGACCTCGGCCATCGTCAGGCAGTCTTCCGGGGCGACGCGGGCGTCGATGGAAACGATCACGGGGGACTCAGCCGACAAAGGCGCGCTCCAGAACATAGTCGCCGGGCTCGGCGTTCGAGCCCTCTTTCAGACCGTAGGTTTCGAGCAGCTCGCCCGTTTCCTTGATCATGGCCATCGAGCCGCACAGCATGACGCGGTCGGTGTTGGGCGAGAAGCCGATGGGCAGTTGCAGGTCGGCGAAGACATCGCCCGACTTGATGCGGTCGGTGATCCGGCCGGGGGTCTCGAACTTCTCGCGGGTGACGGTCGGATAATAGACCAGCTGGGCTTTCGCCTCGTCGCCGACCAGCGGATCCTCGTGGATGCCGTGGGTGAAGAAGTCGCGGTAGGCCAGATCGGCCACGTTGCGGACCGTGTGGCAGACGATGACCTGGCCGAAGCGGCTGTAGGTGTCCGGATCGCGGGCGACCGAGAGCCAGGGGGCCAGGCCTGTGCCGGTGCCGATCAGCCAGAGCCGCTCGCCGCCGGTCAGGGCGTCGAGCACCAGGGTGCCGGTCGGCTTCTTGCCCATCAGGACGGTGTCGCCCGGCTGGATCTTCTGCAGGCGCGAGGTCAGGGGGCCGTCGGGCACCTTGATGGAGAAAAACTCCAGCTCCTCGTCCCAGTGCGGGGAGGCGATGGAGTAGGCGCGCAGGACGGGCTTGCCGCCGTCTTCGCCGGGCAGGCCGATCATCACGAACTCGCCCGAGCGGAAGCGGAAGTCCTCCGGACGGCGGATGCGGAAGCTGAACAACTGATCGGTCCAGTGGTGGACGGTCAGAACCTCGAGCTCATGGAAGGGCGAGGCCTTGGCGGGGGGAGGGGCGACGGCGTCGGTCATTGCCGCGCTTCTTAGGACGCGTCGCGGCGGGGGGAAAGGGCGGCGGTGTCGCGGGATTCGGCAGGGTCAGCGAAAAATGCCGAAACCCTGTCTTCCCGAGACTCCCGAGCAGCGATGTCAAAGACCGTGAAGGGCATGATGGCATGGGGGTGCGTCAGATTTGGACGTAACCGATTTTGCTATCGTCATCCCGGACAAGCGCTCGCGCAGCGGGCGCGCGATCCGGGACCCAGCGGCGCGCGAGAGCGCGAAGCTGTCGGGAGCGCCGGCGCCTCAACTTTGATCTTCTGTGTTTCGCCGCTGTCGCGGCGCCGCTGGGTCCCGGCTTTCGCCGGGATGACGATAGCAGGGTGGGGCTGTCCTGTTGGGAGAGGGAAGGCAGGGTGCGACGACAGGGTTTGGCAGGGATGGAGGGTGTCGCGAGTGTCGGGGGGGTGACGGGAGGGGATTCCGTCTCTAGCGTCCGCGTCCGGTTCAAAAATCCTTCGTCGGGCGTTCATGCGTAATATCCTGCTGGCCTCCACCCTGCTTGTGGCGACGTTGTCGCCGTTCACCGCCGCCATGGCCCAACAGGCCCCGGCGCCCGCCGCGGCCCCGGCCGAAAGCGCGATCCTGACGCCAGAGCGGGTGTTCGCGAACCCGTCGCTGGCCGGGCCGGTGGCCAAGGGGGTCAGCCTGTCGCCGGACGGGGAGCTGGTCGCCTTCCTGCGCTCGCGCGAGGACGATGTGGACGTGCAGGACCTGTGGGCTGCGCCGACCGGCGAGGGCGAGCCGTTCAAGCTGATCGACGCGCGGGCGCTGGTGCCGGACGCGGGCGAGCTGTCGGAGGCCGAGAAGGCCCGCCGTGAGCGGATGCGCATCAGCGCGCGCGGCGTGGTGGAATATTCGTGGGACGAGCAGGGGCGCTACATCCTGGCGCCGCTGGAGGGCGACATCTTCCTGGCGACGCGCGCGGACGGGACGGTGCGCCGCCTGACCGAGACCGAGGCCGACGAGATCGACGCCAAGGTCTCGCCCGAAGGCAATTTCGTCTCGTGGGTCCGGGATCAGGATCTGGTCGTCTATGATCTGGCGACCAATACCGAGACGGCCATCACCACGGACGGCGACGGGCTGAAGACCTGGGCCACGGCCGAGTTCATCGCCCAGGAAGAGCTGGATCGCGACACCGGCTACTGGTGGAGCCCGACCGAGCGCTACATCGCCCTGCAGCACACCGACGAGTCGACCGTCGACATCATCCCGCGTCTGGATATCACCGGCGGCGGGGCGACAACGGTGGAGCAGCGCTATCCGCGCGCGGGCCGTCCGAACGCCGTGGTCGAGCTGTATGTGCATGACCGCGAGAGCGGCCAGCGGGTGAAGGTCGATCTGGGCGCCAACGCCGACATCTATCTGGCGCGGGTGAACTGGTCTTCGGATGGCAGCGTGCTGTACGTTCAGCGCCTGTCGCGGGACCAGAAGACGCTGGACCTGCTGAGCGTCGATCCGGCCACGGGCGCCTCGCGGGTGATCGTCAGCCAGACCTCGAACGCCTGGGTGCCGCTGAGCCACGACTTCCGCGCGCTGTCGAACGGCAACTTCATCTGGTCGTCGGAAGAGACCGGCTGGAAGCATCTGTACCTGTACAACCGTGACGGCCGTCGCCTGCGCGCGATCACCTCGGGCCAGTATCCGGTGAAGAGTCTGGCGGGCGTCAACGCCGAGACGGGCGAGGTCTTCTTCACCGCCTCGATGCGCGACGGGCGCGAACTGCCGATCGAACAGCAGCTGTTCCGCGCGAGCTTGCGCCGGACCATGACGCCGGTGGCGGTGACCTCTGCCGGGGGCTGGTGGGGCGCGTCGATGAACCGGACGGGCACCGCCTTCGTCGGCACCTACAGCGACCTGAACACCCCGTCGCAGTCGGCCCTGTATCGCGCCGACGGCACGCGCATCCGCTGGATCGAGGAGAACCGTCTGGAGCCGGGGCACCCCGCCTATCCGTTCGCCTCGCGTCGCGGCGAGGTGACCTTCGGCACGCTGGAAAGCCATGGCGAGACGCTGGTCTGGCAGATGACCACGCCACCGGGCTTCGACCCGACCAAGACCTATCCGGTGGTCATGCAGGTGTACGGCGGACCGTCGGGCGGCGGGGTGAAGCGCGGCTGGCAGTCGTCCACCAATCAACTGTTGACCGAGGCCGGCTACATCGTCTTCCGCCTCGATAATCGGGGCGAGGGCGACCGTTCGGCGGCGTTCAAGCAGGCCCTGTATCTGCGCATGGGCCAACCTGAGATCGAGGATCAGGTTCTGGGCGCTGACTATCTGAGATCGTTGCCTTTTGTGGATGATGATCGCATCGCCATGATGGGCTGGTCCTACGGCGGGTTCATGGCCCTGATGGCGGCGACGGAGCCGAAGATGGGGCTGGCCGCGTCGCTGGCCGGCGCCCCGCCCACCGAGTGGGGCCTGTACGATACGGCCTATACCGAGCGCTATATGTCGACGCCGGAAGCGAACGAGGCGGGCTATGCGGCCTCGGACGTCATTCCGCGCCTGCCGAACCTGACCGGACGGCTGCTGCTGATGCACGGCATGGCCGATGACAATGTGATCCTCGAGAACTCGACGCGGGTGATCAACGCCCTGCAGGAGAACAGCCAGCCGTTCGAGCTGATGCTGTATCCGGGGCAGCGTCACGGGGTGCGGGGCAATGAGCGTCAGCTGCAGCAGTGGCGGACGTATCTCGACTTCCTGGACCGGACCATCGGGACGCGGTCGCATTGATGATCTCCCCTTCCCCTCGAGGGGGAAGGGGCCGGGGGATGGGGTGAAGGCAGTGATGATCCGGATGTGGCGTGAAAGGCTGGGCCTTCGGTTCGACGGAGCCTCCGGCGCTCCATCCGGACACAGCCTGCCGCCACCCCTCCCAACCCTCCCTCTCGAGGGGAGGGCTTTGGCGGGGGCGGCCGCCGCGTTGCTGATGCTCACGGCGGGGGCGGCGCAGGCGCAGACGCAGACGGTGCAGGAGCCGTTGCCGGATAGCCTGAACATCCGCTGGATGAGTGAAAACTGGACGCCGCCGGAAGTCCTTCGGGTGCGCATCGTTGAGCGTGACGGTGTCCGAAGCGTGATCCGGTTCAACGAAGCCGCGCGTCTCTCGGAGGTCTATCCGACTGATCCATCTCCGCTCTGGAATGTCCCCATCCTCCTGAAGGACAATATCGAGACCGCCGACATGCCGACGACGGCGGGCTCGCTGGCGCTGGCGGACAATGCGCCGGGGCGGGATGCGCCGCTGGTGACGCGGTTGCGGGAAGCCGGCGCCATCATCCTCGGCAAGACCAATCTGTCGGAGTGGGCCAACATCCGCTCGTCGAACTCGATCAGCGGCTGGAGCGCGGTCGGGGGGCAGACGCGTAATCCCTATGATCCGGAGCGGACCCCGTGCGGCTCGTCATCGGGCAGCGCGGCGGCGGTGGCGATCGGTCTGGCGCCAGCGGCGATCGGGACCGAGACGGACGGGTCGATCACCTGTCCGGCTTCGGTGAACGGGGTGGTGGGCTTCAAGCCAACGGTGGGGCTGGTGTCGCGGACGCATATTGTACCGATCAGCCATTCACAGGACACCGCCGGGCCAATCACAACGACGGTCGAGGATGCGGCCCGCATCATGACAGTGATCGCAGGCAGCGATCCGCTGGACCCGGCGACGGCCGAGGCGGATGCGCATCTCTATCCGGACGGCTCTCAACTACAGTTTGAGACTCTGCTGGATGCGGATTCGCTGCGCGGGGCGCGCGTTGGGGTGTTGCGGTTCCTGCTGCCCTCCTATTCGGAAGAGACGCGCGAGGTGTTCGAGCGGTCGCTGCAGGTGATGCGCGACGCCGGGGCCGTGATCGTGGACGTGAGCGAGCCGCCCGCCGACTGGCGCAATCTGGGGACCTGGGAGCTGCAGGTGTTGATGACCGAGCTGAAGGTCGACCTGAACGCCTATCTGGCCTCGACCGACCCGGCGCAGGTCAGGACCCGGACCCTGGCGGATGTGATCGCCTTCAATGACGCCGAGCCGCGCGAGACGGAGCTGTTCGGACAGGAGCTGTTCGTGCGGGCCGAGGCGACGACGGGGCTGGAGGATCCGGTCTATGTGCACGCCCGATCCGCGTCCCTGCGCGCCGCCGGGCCGGAGGGGATCGACCGGATGATGGCGGACCATGCCGTTGTGGCCCTGGTCGCCCCGACCACCTCGCGCGGCTGGACCAGCGATCGGAACGATGACGACGACATGCAGGGCTCGGCCAGCCGGCTGGCCGCCATCGCCGGCTATCCGCACCTGACCGTGCCGATGGGCTTCGACCGCGGCATGCCGGTGGGCCTGAGCGTCATGGCCGGCAAGTGGGAGGACGCCAAGGTGCTGTCGCTGGGCTACGCCTTCGAGCAGCTGACGCAGGCGCGTAGGGCGCCGGAGCTGCGGTAGGCTCCACGGGCGGCGGCGGGGCCCTGTTTGAGGGCGGCGCGGTGGAAGTGATTGGTGGTTGGTGATTAGTGGTTGGCCGCTGCGCCGCCGGTGCGAGATTGGCCGCCGCCCATGAAGCTGCGACCCACTAATCACTAGCCACTAACCACTTTCCGGCACTCTGCCTGCCGCAGTGCGCGCTGGCCCAAGCAACCTTCACCGTTCCCCGGGATTGAGCCGTCATGGAAAAGCTGTTCATCCGGTTCGCGACGCTGACGGCCAAGGTCGCGGGCAAGCCGTGGACCTTTCTGGCCTGCTGCGGGATCGTGGTGCTGTGGGCGCTGTCGGGGCCGATCTTCCAGTTCAACGAGACCTGGCAGCTGGTGATCAACACCGGCACGACCATCATCACCTTCCTGATGGTGTTCCTGATCCAGAACACCCAGAACCGCGACGGGGCGGCCATGCAGGCCAAGCTGGATGAGCTGCTGTTCGCGGTGAAGAAGGCCGACGCGCGCTTCATCGGCATCGAGCATCTGACGGACGAGGAACTGGACGCCATCCTGCGAGAGGTGGAGGCGCGGGGGCTGGCGGTGCATCGCGGCAAGCCCGCCGGGCCGATCAAGGGCAAGCCCGGCGTCCGGGTGGAGGACGTCGAGGCGGAGCAGCCGAAGACGGCCCGGCCGAAGACAGCCCGGCCCGGGGGCTGACCTGACCGGTGGCGAAAGCCCGCGAGACGCGGCAGGGTGCCGCCCATGACTACGGGAATCGTTTCGCCCCTGATCGCGGGCATCGAACTGGGCGGCACCAAATGTGTCTGCGTGCTGGCCTCCGGGCCGGATGATATCCGCGACGAGGTGCGCCTGCCGACGACGACGCCGGACGAGACCGTGGGCGCGATCCGTGCGGTGCTGGACCGGTGGGCGGCCGGGCCGGGCTTCGCCGCGATCGGTCTGGCCAGCTTCGGTCCGGTGGAGCTGGACCCGAAGTCGGAGAAGTACGGGCATATCACTGAGACAACCAAGCTGGCCTGGCGCTGGGCGGACCTGAATGTGCTTCACCGGGGCTTCGGCGTGCCGGTGGCGCTGGACACCGATGTGAACGGCGCGGCGCTCGCGGAGGGGCTGTGGGGCGCGGCGCGGGGGCTGGAAAGCCACGCCTATGCGACGGTCGGCACCGGCATCGGCGTGGGCGTGGTGGTCAACGGCCGGACTGTGCGCGGGCTGGGCCATCCGGAGCTGGGCCATCTGAAGGTCGGCCGCCTGCCGGGCGATCATTGGCCGGGGGTCTGCGCCTATCACGGCGACTGCGTCGAGGGGCTGGCGTCCGGACCGGCGGTCGAGGCGCGGGCGGGAAGGCCGGGGATCGAGGTGACGCCGGACGATCCGGCCTGGGACATGGTGGTCCATGCGCTGGGCGGGATGCTGCACAATCTGGTGCTGACGGCCTGTCCGCAGCGCATTCTGATCGGCGGCGGGGTGGCGGACGGCCAGCCGTGGCTGTTCGACCGCCTGCGCGGGGCGCTGGTCGAGAGCCTGGCGGGCTACGGCGTGGCGGGCGCCATCGCGGCGGATGTGGACGCCTATATCCAGCCGCCGGGACTGGGCTCGAAAGCCGGGCCGATGGGCGCCATCGCGGTGGGGCTGACCGCTTTGGGTTAGCGTTTCCGGTGCTCGGACGGCTGGATGCCGTGGCGGGCCATCTTGTCGTAGAGGGTCTTGCGCGGGATCTGCAGGGCGTCGGTGACGCGGCGGATGTCGCCGCCGTGGTCGGTCAGGGCCTCGCGGATCAGTTCGGCCTCATAGTCGTGAACCTGTTTCGCCAGGCTGCGATCGGTCTGCAGCCGTTCGGCCGGGGCGGCGATGCCGACGGCGACCTCGCTGGCGTAGTTGGACAGCTCGCGCAGATTGCCCGGCCAGTCGTGCTCCAGAAGACGGCGGCGGATGGCGTGGTCGATGGGCGGGATGTCCCGGCCAAGCCGCCGCGCGGCGCGGTCGAGGAAGCGGGCGAACAGCACCGGCACGTCCTCGCGCCGCTCGCGCAGGGGCGGGATGCGGACGCGGACCACGTTCAGGCGGTAGAACAGATCCTCGCGCAGGTCGCCGCGCGCGACGGCCTCGGCGGGATCCGCCTTGGTGGCGGCGACGATGCGCAGGTCCAGGGCGTGGGGCTCGGGCGCGCCGACGGGCATGATCTCCCGCTCTTCCAGCACGCGCAGCAGCAGCAGCTGGGCGGCGCGCGGGGCGAGGTCGATCTCGTCCAGATACAGGCTGCCCTGATGTGACTGTTCGATCTGGCCCTCGCGGCGGCGCAGGGCGCCGGGGAAGGCGCCGGCGGCGTGGCCGACCAGCTGGCTCTCCAAACCGCCTTCGGACAGGGTGGCGCAGGAGACCGGTACGAACGGCTTCAGCCGGCGTCGTCCGGCGTTGTGGATGGCGCGGGCGACGGCCTCCTTGCCGGCCCCGGTCTCGCCCTCGATCAGGACATCCACCTCGGCGTCGGCCAGACGCTGGATGGCGGCGCGCAGGGCGGTGACAGCGCGGCTTTCGCCGCTGAGCGGGATGGACCATTCGTCCTCGACGGCGAGGGTGGCGAGGCGGCGGTTGTCCAGCACCAGCGCCCGCTTCTCCAGCGCCCGATGAAGGGTCTCCAGCAGACGCTCCGGCGCGAATGGCTTTGCCAGGAAGTCATAGGCGCCGCGCTTCATCACATCGACGGCCTCGGCGATGTCGCCGTGACCGGTCATCACGACCACGGGCAGGTCGGGATCAATCACCGCGAGCCGGTCGATCAGCTGGCGACCGTCCAGGCCGGGCATGCGCAGGTCGGTGACGACCACGCCGTCGAACTGGCTGGTCAGGGCCTTGAGCGCCGCATCGCCCGTCGGGAACTCCGTCACCGACAGGCCCGCGAGGGTCAGACGTTCGGCCAGGGCGGCGCGGAAGGCGTCGTCGTCCTCGACCAGGGCGACACGGGTGCAGGTCTGGAAACTCATTTCGCCTTGGCCAGTACGATCCTGAAGGTGGCCCCGACCGGGGAGGGGGCATGGAGCAGTTCACCGCCGAAGCCGGCGACGATGTCACGGCTGATGACCAGTCCGAGGCCGAGGCCGTCGGCCTTGCTGGTGGTGAAGGGGATGAACAGGCGTTCGCGCATCGCGTCCGACAGGCCCGGGCCATTGTCGGATACGCTGAGGGTGACGCGGGCGCCGCGCACGGTGATGGCGAGGGTGATGGCCGGATCGGCGACGCCTTCGAGCGCCGCGATCGCGTTCTGGAGCAGGTTCAGGATGACCTGGGCCAGACGGTTGCGTTCGGCCACGACCTGCAGCCCCGAGGGCGCAGGGTCGCGCCGCAGCTGGATGCCGCGCTCGCGCATCCGGGGGGCGGCGAGCAGCAGGGCGCCGTCGATCGCGGCCTCGATGTCGACGGCGCCGGTTTCCGAGCGGGTCTTGCGGGAGAAGGCTCGCAGTTCGTCGGTGATGGCTCCGATCCGCTGGGTCAGGTCGCCGATGTGCCGGATCGCGCGGTCGGCGCCTTCGGGTTCCTGTCGCTCCAGATAGACGGCCGCAGTGCCGGCATAGGTGCGGATCGCGGCGAGGGGCTGGTTGATCTCATGCGCCACCCCGGCGGCGATCTGGCCGAGGGTGGCCAGCTTGTTGGCCTGGATCAGCTCGTCCTGGAGGTCCTGTCGGCCCTGCTCCAGTCGCAGGCGTTCGTCGATCTCGAGATTCAGGCGGGTGTTGGTTTCGCGCAATTCGAGGGTGCGGACATCGACCAGCTGTTCGAGCTCGAGCCGGATGTTCTCGGCTTCCGTCGCACGGGCGCGGGCGCGCTGGCGGCGATGCAGCAGGATGCCGGTCAGGCCGGCGAGCAGGGCCAGGCTGAGGGTCGCGACGATCCGGGCGACCACGACGTCCCGCGTGATGCCGGCGCCGGACGGCGCGAGCAGATGCAGCTGCCAGCCCATGTCCGGGATCGGGACGGAGGTGCGGGCGTAGTCGTCGGCGGGAACCTTGTCGGACAGCCGGATCAGCCCCGGGTGCAGGGCCTCGAAGGGCAGGGGCGAGAGGTCGGCCCGTCCCGCGGTCTGGTCCACCTCCAGACGGCGGCGGCGCTCGGGCGGCAGGGCGGTGGTCGTATGGAAGCGCCATCCGGGCACGGTGGTGATCAGGACCACGCCGTCGCTGTCGGTGACATAGGTCGGCTCGCCCGAGGCGCGCCAGTCCGCCTCCAGCGCATCAAACTCAAGCTTGGCGACGATGACGCCGAGGGGGCGGCCGTCGTCGTCCGTGACCTTGCGGGCGAGGTAGAGACCGGGGCGGTTGGTGACGGTGCCGAGGGCGAACAGGCTGGCCTGACCGTCACGCATGGCCTCCAGATAGTAGAGGCGGAAGCGGTAGTCCGTGCCCACGAAGCTGGTGGGCTGGTTCCAGTTGCTGGCGGCCAGTGTCAGGCCGTCGGCATCGAGGGCGTAGATGACCGCGGCGCTGGTGTCGTGAGCCAGGCCCTCAAGCTTGCGGTTGAGGCGATCAACGGACGCCCGGGACGGATTGGCCAGAAGCCCCGTGAGATCCGGATCCTGCGCCAGAATGATCGGCAGGGAGCGATGACGCTCCAGTTCGCTGCGCAGGACGGCGGCATGGAGTACGGCGGCCGTGGACGATGTGGCGAGCGCCTCGCGGCGGGCTTCGCGACGGGCGAACTCCCCCGCCAGCAGGATCACGATCGTCGCCATGACCAGCCAGAAGACGCCGAAGGCGCGCCATTGGCTGCGCGCGGATTCGAGAACACGGCCCATGCGCCCGAGTAATGCGATATTTCGCACAGGAGTCCAGAAATCTTGTGCGAAAATCCGCGCAAATCTCGATTTTTGCAGCTGCGAAATGTGCGCAAAACCCAATTAATTCAGCGCTGTAACGAAATGTTGCCGGTCGCTTGCGAGCCCGAACCTCCGCTTTCGATAATGCGATCCTGTCACCGCATCAGACGGTGAACCAATTGCCGGGACCGGTCCGCGGTCCCTCAGGGAGGGTCACTTGATCCAGATCGCATCCGCGCCGGAAGCGGGCGTCGCCGCCCGTCGTCCGTGGTATCGCAGCCTCTATGTCCTCGTCCTCGGCGCCATCATCGCCGGTGGTCTGATCGGGCATTTCTGGCCTGAACTGGGCAAGGACCTGAAGCCGCTGGGCGACGCCTTCATCAAGCTGGTGAAGATGATCATCGCCCCGGTGATCTTCCTGACCATCTCGACCGGCATCGCCGGGATGAGCGACCTCAAGCGGGTCGGTCGCGTGGCCGGCAAGGCCTTCGCCTACTTCTTCGTCTTCTCCACCCTGGCCCTGATCGTGGGTCTGGTGATCGCCAATATCGTGCGTCCGGGCTCGGGCCTGAACATCGATCCGGCGACGCTGGATGCCGGCGCCGTGGCCCAGTACGCCGACGCCGCTCACGAGACGACCATCGTCGGCTTCCTGACCGGCATCATCCCGACCACGCTAGTGAGCGCCTTCGTCGAAGGCAACATCCTGCAGACGCTCTTCGTGTCGGTGCTGTTCGGCCTGTCGCTGGCCATCGTCGGCGCCCCGGCCCAGCCGGTGGTTCGCGCGCTGGAGTCGCTGAGCCAGGTCGTCTTCCGTCTGGTCGCCATCCTGATGAAGGCCGCGCCGATCGGCGCCTTCGGGGCCTTCGCCTTCACCATCGGCGCCTATGGCATTTCCTCCATCGCCAACCTGATCGCCCTGATCGGCACCTTCTACATCACGGCGCTGGTGTTCGTGCTGGGCGTCCTGGGCCTGGTGGCGCGGGCCAACGGCTTCTCGATCTTCAAGCTGATCGCCTATCTGAAGGAAGAACTGCTGCTGGTTCTGGGCACCTCGTCGTCGGAAGCGGCCCTGCCCAGCCTGATGCAGAAGATGGAGAAGGCGGGCGCGCCCAAGTCCGTCGTCGGACTGGTCGTCCCGACCGGCTATTCGTTCAACCTGGACGGCACCAACATCTATATGACCATGGCGGCGCTGTTCATCGCCCAGGCCATGAACATCGAGCTGAGCCTGCAACAGCAGATCCTGCTGCTGCTGGTCGCCATGCTGAGCTCCAAGGGCGCGGCCGGGATCACCGGCGCCGGCTTCATCACCCTGGCGGCGACGCTCGCGGTGGTGCCGACCGTGCCGGTCGCGGGCATGGCCCTGATCCTGGGCATCGACCGCTTCATGAGCGAGTGCCGGGCCCTGACCAACTTCGTCGGTAATGCGGTGGCGACCCTGGTCGTCGCGCGCTGGGAAGGCGAGCTGGACCGCGATGCGCTGCATGAGGCGCTGGGGTCCAAACCGAAGGGGCTGGCCGCCCAGCCGGATCCCGCCGCCGGACCCGGCGACGACAAGGTCCTGACCGCCGACTAAGGGTCTGAACAACAGCAGGCGCTCTCGTGATCACGGGGGCGCCTGTTCTGCATCAGGCCCCGATCAGGTCCTGAAACAGCCAAGCTACGCAGTAATCCCTATCTGAATCTGAGGGTTGGTTTAAGACCGGCGCTCTACGGAAACCCCCATGATGTTCTATCGCTCCCTGATCGCGGGGGTCGGCATGGCCGCCCTCGCCACCTCTGCGTTCGCCCAGTCGGCGCCCGCCGATGAAGTCGCCGCCCTGCGCGCGCAACTGGAAATCCTGTCCGCCCGTCTCGCCCAGCTCGAGGCGCAGGCGCAGGGCCAGTCGTCCGCCCCGGCGCCGGTCGCCGCTGCGACGATCGCGCCGCAAGCAGGTCCGGCTCCGGCTGCAGCCCCGGCCGCCGCTCCGGCTCCCGCCGCCGTCGACTGGTCGGCGGGCATCCCCGAGTTCCGCAGCCCGGACGGCGCCTTCACCTTCCGCCCGCGCTTCCGCGTGACGGCTGATCTGTCGTCGACCTTCGGATCGGATTTCGACAATCGCAACCTGACCAACACCGAGCTGCGCGGCCTGCGCATCGGCGGGCAGGGCCGGATCGCCGGCGGCTTCACCTACTGGCTGGAAGCGGACATCGCCGACAACTCCGTCAGCGTCGCAAACGCCTTCATCGCCCACACCCGCAAGCTGGGCGGCCGTGACCTGGAACTGTCGGTCGGCCAGCGTCTGAACGACCGCGGCGTTGAAGGCGGCACGGCCGAGGACCTGAGCCCCTTCCTGGAACGCAGCCTGATGGTCTCCACCCTGGGGCCGGATCGCGGCACCTATGGCGTGGGCGTGCAGTCCAAGCTGACCGGCAGCGTCTGGCACGCTTCGCTGTCGGTGACCGGCGATGCGATCAGCGACGGGACGACCAGCGATACGGTCACCGTGATGGGCCGCACCCACTGGTCGCCGCTGAAGAGCGACGACGGCTTCCTGCACATCGGCGGCTGGGGTTTCATCGAGGACCTCACCCCGTCCACCGGGACCGGCGCGCGCAACCTGGTGGTCTCGGCGCGCGGCAATGACAACCTGCGCCTTTCGACCGGAACCTACGGCAATCTGAAGGGCGCGACCGGCTTCGGTCTGGAACTGGGCGGGGTGCATCGTTCGGGCTGGGCCATGGTCGAGGGCGGTCGGCG
The DNA here is from genome assembly GCF_042666595.1 of Brevundimonas sp. GCM10030266. NCBI lineage: Bacteria > Pseudomonadati > Pseudomonadota > Alphaproteobacteria > Caulobacterales > Caulobacteraceae > Brevundimonas > Brevundimonas sp. GCM10030266. The sequence continues at coordinate 136,267 of NZ_JBHTCY010000002.1, read as the reverse complement.
CGTGGTGGAAACGGCCGCGCGGGACTTTGACCAGGACGCCTACAGCGTCTCGGCGGGCTTCTTCCTGACCGGTGAAACCCCGCCGCTGTCGGCCCGCACCGGCACCTGGACGCGCCCGCGCGTGCTGAACCCGCTCGGCGGCGACGGCTATGGCGCGGTGGAGATCGTGGGGCGCTATGACGCCGCCGACTTCAGCGACAACCTGACCGGCGGCGAAGGCGACACCTGGCTGCTGGGCGTGAACTGGTATCCGACCAGCAACACCCGCGTCTCCGCCCACTGGAGCGCCTGGTCGATCGAGAACCGCACCGGAACCTTCATCGGCGACGACAGCGGAAACACGGCCACCGTCCGCGTCCAGACCGGCTTCTGACACAGACTTCCAGCCCGGGACGGGGACGTTCCGGGCTGTCCTTCTCCAGTATGACTCCCCTCATCACAGAGACGATCGCATGAACCCGAAGAACATCCCCATGCAGCGCAAGCTGGCGATTGCATTCGCCCTGCTGCTGACGGTCGCCGCGGCCATGATCGCGGCGGTGTTCCTCCAGTTGTCGGCGATGAAGAAGGCGGCCGAACTGAACGCCGAGAGCAAGGCGATCGTCGACCTGACGCACACGGCCGAGAAGGGGTTCATCCGTCTGAACTCGCAGATGCGCGGTGTGCTGCTGACGCTGAACCCCGACTATATGGACGTCTACTCCAAGGGCTGGGAACAGTTCGACACCTCCATCGCCGCGCTGGAGCAGAGCGATCTGACGCCGGAAGAGCGCGAGCAGATCGATACCGCCAAGCGTGACGCTGTCAACTGGCGCAACGAGTTCGGCACGCCGCTGACGGAGGCCGCCCTGTCGCAGGATGCGGGCAAGATCGCCGCCGCGCGGGACTTCGTGATCAACTCGGGCGACCGGGCGCGCGTCACCCACATCACAAATCGCGTCGCCGATGTTCGCGACATGGAGATCGAGCGGATGACCGTCCGTGACGCCGAGCAGGCGTCGGCGATCATGAACTCCTTCATCGCCCTGGCCATCGGCGGTCTGATCCTGGTCGCCGCGGCGGTCTTCCTGGGCGTGCAACTGTCGATCCTGATGGTTGCTCCGGTGCGCCGCATGACCACGACCATGTCGATCATGGCCAATGGCAAGCTGGACGTCGCCATCCCCGACACCGACCGCAAGGATGAGGTCGGCGCCATGGCCCAGGCCATGCAGGTCTTCCGCGACAACGGCCTGCGCGCCCGTGCGCTGGAGCAGGAAACGGAATCGATGCGCGACCAGTCCGAGGCCGAGCGTCGCCGCAGCGAGGCCGTGAAGGCCCAGGAAGCCGCCGAGAACGCCGTCGTCATCAAGAGCCTGGGCGAAGGCCTGTCGGCTCTGGCGGAGGGCAATCTGGTCTATCGCATCAACGCCGACTTCCCCGAGCGCAGCGAAATCCTGAAGACCGACTTCAACCGCTCCATCGGTCGTCTGGAAGAGACGGTGACGAGCGTGCTGGGCTCGGTGCACGGCATCGATTCCGGCGCCAGCGAGATCAGCACCGCGTCGGACGACCTGTCGCGCCGCACCGAGCAGCAGGCCGCCTCGCTGGAAGAAACCGCCGCCGCGCTGGACCAGATCACCGCCACCGTGCGCAAGACCGCCGACGGCGCCAGCCAGGCGGCCGGCGTCACCAGCGGCGCCCGCCAGAGCGCGGAAATCTCGGGCGGCGTGGTGATGAACGCCGTGCAGGCCATGCACAAGATCGAGGCCGGCTCGCGCGAAATCAGCCAGATCGTTGGAGTGATCGACGAGATCGCCTTCCAGACCAACCTGCTGGCGCTGAACGCGGGCGTCGAGGCGGCGCGGGCCGGGGACTCCGGTCGCGGCTTCGCGGTGGTCGCCTCGGAAGTGCGGGCCCTGGCCCAGCGCTCGGCCGATGCGGCCAAGGAGATCAAGACCCTGATCGCCAACTCGGGCGCCGAGGTCGAGAACGGCGTGCGTCTGGTCAGCGAGGCCGGCAAGGCGCTGGAAGCCATCGCCACCCAGGTCGGCGACATCAACCATCTGGTGGTCGAGATCGCCGCCTCGGCCAAGGAACAGGCCACGGGTCTGCACGAGATCAACGTCGCCGTGAACCAGATGGATCAGGTGACCCAGCAGAACGCCGCCATGGTCGAACAGGCCACCGCCGCCAGCACCTCGCTGCGTCAGGAGACGTCGGAACTGTCGTCGCAGGTCGCCTTCTTCCAGGTGTCCTCGGCCAGCCATCGCCGGGCCGCCCAGACCTCGACCAGGGTCGCGCCCCGACCTGCGCCCGCCGCCCCCCAGCGTTCCGAGCAACGGGTGCTGAAGGTGGTCAACGGCGGCTCGATCTCGAGCGCCCCTCAGTCGGACGGCTGGGAAGAGTTCTGACGACCGGTCGCGGGGCGGTTTGGCGTGAAACAACCTGCCCCGTGAGGTCGCTGCGTCATTGACGCGGAGGGTCGGTTTGCCGACCAATGGGGGATGACCTCCCCGTCCTATGTCAGCACCCGTGGCCGTTCCCCGCTCGTCGACTTCGCGGGGACCGTGATCAACGGCATTGCGCCTGATGGGGGGCTGTTCGCGCCGTCCGTCTGGCCGCGTCTGTCGCTGGACGATCTCATCGCGGGCGGGGCGGACTATGCGACCCTGGCCGAGCGGTTGCTGACGCCGTTCGTGGGCAAAGGGCTGCCGGAAGGCGCGCTGGCGAAGGCGACGCGACGGGTGCAGGAGCGGTTCTCGCATCCCGATGTGGTCCCGCTGGTCGAGCTGGAGCCCGGCCTGCATGTGCTGGAGCTGTTCCACGGCCCGACGACGGCGTTCAAGGATCTGGCCATGCAGCTGGTGGCCGGGATGGCCGAAAGCCTGCTGGCGAACACGGGCGAGCGGCTGCTGCTGCTGACGGCGACCAGCGGCGACACGGGCGCGGCGGCGGTGAACGCCTTTGCGGGGGCCGAGCGGATCGATCTGGTGGTGCTGCACCCGCTGGGCCGGGTGTCGCCGATGCAGCGGCTGCAGATGACCACGACGGGCGCGTCCAATGTGCTGAACCTGGCGGTGCGCGGCGATTTCGATGACTGCCAGCGGCTGGTGAAGGCGCTGCTGGGCGTCGCGGCGCTGAAGGCGAACCGGCGGGTCAGCTCTGTCAATTCGATCAACTGGGGCCGGCTGTCAGGGCAGGCGCCCTATTATGCGGCGACGGCGGCGAAGCTGGCCGAGCCGGCGACCTATGTGGTGCCGACGGGGAATTTCGGCGACGCCTTCGCCGGCTGGGTGGCGCGTCAGTGCGGCCTGCCGATCGGCGATCTGGTGGCGGCGACCAACCGCAATGACGCCCTGGTGCGGGCGCTGCACACCGGCGTCTATGAGCGGACGCAAGCCGAGCCCACCGCCAGCGTCAGCATGGACGTGCAGGCGCCGTCGAACTTTGAACGGCTGGTGTTCGAGGCCACGGGCCGGGATGCGGACCTGACGCGGGGACTGTTCGAGGACTTCAACAAGGCCGGGCGGGTGACCCTGCCGGGCGATGTGCTGGCGGCCCTGCGGCGCGAGGTGTCGGCGGTTTCGGTCAGCGAGGCCGAGACGGTCGCCGAGATGCAGCGGACCTGGCGCGAGAACGGGCGGGTGATCTGCCCGCACACGGCGGTGGCGCTGCATGCGGCGCGGCGGATCGAGCGGACCGGGCCGGTCGTCGCCCTGTCGACCGCCCACCCGGCGAAATTCCCCGACAGCGTGGAGGCCGCGCTGGGCTTTGCACCGGAGCGTCCGCCGCAGCTTCAGGGGCTGGAGGGCAAGGCCGAGCAGTTCGAGACGGTGGACGCCACGCTGGAGGCGGTGCTGGCGGCGATCGGCCAATAACGGGAGGTCAGGCCGCCAGCGCGGCCTGTTCGGTCCACCAGTCGAGGCGGCGCAGGAAAGGCGCCGGATCCTTGGGCGTCACCAGACGCGTGGGATCATGGAACAGCCGGTCGTGCAGCCGGGTCAGGGTGAACCGAACGGCGGCGACGGCGCCCAGTGCGGGCAGGGCGACAGCCTCCGCGGCGCTGAGCGGGCGGACGGACTCATAGCCCGCCCGGAAGGCCGCAAGGGCGGAAGGCAGGGGCAGGCCGTCGGCGTCGAAGCCCCAGGCCGACAGGGCGATGGCCAGATCGTAGGCCAGCGCGTCGGTGCAGCCGAAATAGAAGTCGATCAGCCCGCTGGGGGCGTCGCCCTCGAACAGCAGGTTGTCGGGGAAGTAGTCGGCATGGATCGGGCCGCGCGGCAGGCTCGCGTCCGGATCGGCGCAGGGGCCGGTCACCCATGGGGCCATCCGGTCCAGCAGGGCGCGGTCAGCGGCCTCGGCGCGGGTCAGGCAGCGGTCGAACAGGGCGCGGCGGGCGGCGGCACCGACCGGGTTGGTGCGCTCCAACGGGAAGTCGGCGGCGGCCAGATGCAGGCGCGCCAGCAGGGCGCCGGCGGCGTGTTGGTGCTCCAGCGACGGTTCGCGTTTCCAGGCGCCGGGGAGCCATTCAAGGATGGCGGCGGGGCGACCGTTGAGTTCGCCGACGGCCTGCCCCTGAGCATCGAGCACGGCGCGGGCGCAGGGCAGGCCCCTGTCCGCGGCGTGGGCGGTCAGGCCCAGGCAGAAGGGCAGGGAGGCGGCGTCCGTGCGACCCTCGAACAGGGTCAGGACAAATCGGCCCCGGTCGGTTTCGATGCGGTAGTTGGTGTTCTCCACCCCTTCGGCGATAGGCGTGAGCGACCGCAGGGCGCCCAGCCCGTAGCGGCTAATGAAGGGCTCGGCGTCGGCCTCCTCGACGGGGGTGAAGACGGCCATGGTCAGACGGCCTTCGACAGGCGGGCGGCGGCGAGGTCGGACAGGTCGGCCAGCAGGCTTTCCGCCGTGGCCCAGCGACCGGCGCCGCGGCCGCGACGGCGAACGACCGATCCGTCCTGCGAGACGACCTTCAAGGCGTTGCCCTCTCCCTTCAGTTCCGCGAACAGCGGGTCCAGCGCGCCCGAGACCAGACGGACGGCGGCGACCAGCTTGCCGTCTTTCAGCTCGCAGCGACAGAGCTGGCGCGAACCGGCGGGCGGCAGGGCGGCGGGGTCCAGAACATCGCGCTGGATGTCGACGTCGTCGGGCATGACGCCGAAGGCTTCGAACGAGAGCAGGCGGACCTTGGCGAGGGCGTCGAGACCTTGCAGGTCGGAGGAGGGGTCTTCCTCGGCGAAGCCGGCGGCGCGGGCTTCGGACAGGGCCTGATCGAAGGCGGCGCCTTCGCCGAGACGGGCCAGCATGAAGTTGACCGTGCCGTTCAGCACCGCCTCGAAGGCCAGGACCGGCGCCTCGTCGCGGGCGGCGCGGACGGCCTCGACCATCGGCACGCCGCCGCCGACGGAGGCGGACCAGAGCAGGCGGGCGTGGTTGCGATCCGCGAGCTCGAGCAGGCCGTCGGGATTGGCGCTGACCGCCTGTTTGTTGGCGGTGGCGACATCGACGCCGCGCGACAGGGCCGCAGCGATGACGTCATAGCCGGCTTTCGCCTCCGACAGAGCCTCCAGCACCAGATCAGGTTCGCGCTCCAGCAGGGCGACGGGGCTGGACACCAGCAGAGGGGTGAGTTGGGCGTCGGAGGCGCCGGGGACATCGCGGGGCTTGGACGGATCGCGGACGAGGACGCCGACCACCTCTACGCGGGGATCGACCAGCAGGCGGGCCAGGGCGCCGCCGCCGACCACGCCGCAGCCGGCGACGGCGACGCGCAGGCGGCGATGGGCGGGGGCGGGTTTCGGCGGCGCGCCGACGGGGCCGACGACCGTGCGGTGGCCGTCGAGGTAGTTGCGCACCTCGACCTTCAGCTGGCGGGCCTCGGCGAGGTCGAGCGCATCCGGCTGGACCAGACCGCCGCCCAGCGCCTTGGCCTCGGCCCAGCTGGCCTGATCATAGCGGCGGGCGTCGGGGTGGACGTTGGGATCGCGGTCGTAGAGGCCGTCCACGTCCTTCACCAGCTGGACGCTGTCCAGCTCGAGCTCGGCGGCGAGGAAGAGGGCGGTCAGGTCCGACCCGCCGCGACCCAGCAGGACGACCTGACCCTCGGGCGAGACGGCGCCGAAGCCCGGGACCACCACCACCTCATGCTTCAGCAGGGCGCGGTCGAGGGCGGCCCGGTCCAGCGACAGCGGGCGGGCGTGCTCACAGGGACCGTCGGCGACGAGACCGAGTTCGCGGACCGTCAGGGTGGCGGCGCTGAGGCCGACGCGGTCGCAGGCGAGAGCCACGAGGGCGGCGGACCGCTCCTCGCCCTGAACGACATAGGCGGGCAGCAGGCTGTTGTCGTGGGCGAGGCCCAGGGCACGGGCTTCGGCCAGCAGGCGATCCGTCTCGCCGGCGAGGGCGGAGACGACGGCGACCACGCGGCGGCCGCGCCGGACCTCGGCATAGATGTCAGAGGCGACCTTGGGCGCATCGGCCGGATCGACCAGCACGGAGCTGCCGAACTTCATCACCACGACCTCGGGCGAGGCGGCGGGGAGGGCGGAGGATGCGGGGCGTTCGAGGACGGCGAGATTGGCGGACATGAGGTGGGTCTTTCGGAGAGATCGGGAAAAGAAAAACCCCGCCCGGGGCGATCCGGGCGGGGGTTGGGTTTTTGCGTTCCTGAGCCTTGGTGCGCGCTAACCTGTCCCCGCCGGAGCGGTGATGGTGGTGGTGCCGGTGGTCATACCAATGACGCGCGCGATCGCGCCGCCGCACGAGGCGGTCGAGGCGATGGCGATGCGGGCGTCGAGGCGGCTCACGGCGGACCTGCTCAGTTAAGTTCGCAAGGAGGCTGACGGACAAACACCCCCGTCGTCAAGCCTGAAGGTGAAAAATTGCGCGCAGCGTCCGTGAGTGCGGCTTCGCAAGCACGGAGCGACCCTCTGTCAGCCCGCCACGCGACAAACAGGGTGAATTTGACTCAGAGAACTTTGCATATCAAAGTACTTCTCATGAAGCGGGGCTGGCTCGCTTCCGGAGACCTGTCATGAAGAAGATCATCGTTGCGGCCGTCGCCGCCCTGTCCTGCCTCGCCGCCGCCCCTGCCCTGGCCGGGGATGTCACCGTGACCCTGACCGGGGTCCAGGCGCGGGGCGGGCAACTCCTCGCCGCCCTGCAGACGCGGGACCAGTTCCTGCAGCCCGCCGGCGCCTATGGCGACATCGTGCGCAATCCAGAGGCGGGCACGGTCACCGTCACCTTCCGCGACGTGGCGCCGGGCGATTACTCGCTGTCGGTGCTGCATGACGTGGACAGCAACGGGCAGATGAAGTTGGAGGACGGCATGCCCGGCGAGGGCTGGGCCATGGTCAACGGTCCCAGCCTGCGCGCCGTGCCGACCTGGGACCAGGTGAAGTTCACCGTGCCGGCCAGTGGCGACAGCCGCCTGACCGTGCCGATGATCTATCCGCGCTGACTGCAGAACGCCCCGCCCCTCGGGAGAGAGGCGGGGCGTTTCCGTTCTTCGGGTTGTCTCAGGCCCCGATCAGGCCCAGTGCATCTGCACCCGATGGGCGGCGGCCCAGTGGATGGCGCGCAGGCCGTCGATCACGGCGTTGGCGGCGGCGCGGGTGCCCAGCTCTCCGCCCAGATCAGCGGTGACGGCCCCAGCCGACAGGACGGCGGCGCAGGCGGCCTCGATCGAGCTGGCCTCGTCTTCCAGCCCCAGGCTGTGACGCAGCAGCAGGGCGGCGGACAGGATGGTGCCGACCGGGTTGGCCTTGTCTTGGCCGGCGATGTCCGGCGCCGAGCCGTGGATCGGCTCGAACAGGCCCGGACCGCTGGAGCCCAGCGAGGCCGAGGGCAGCAGGCCGATGGAGCCGCCCAGCACCGAGATCTCGTCCGACAGGATGTCGCCGAACATGTTCTCGGTCAGGATGACGTCATACTCGCGCGGCTTGCGGATCAGGTGCATGGCCATGGAGTCGACCAGAGCGTGCTCCAGCTCGATGCGCGGGAACTCCTCGGCGTGGACACGGCTGACGACCTCGCGCCACAGGCGGCTGGTCTCCATGACGTTGGCCTTGTCGACCGAGGTGACCTTGCCGCGGCGTTGCTGGGCGGTCTGGAAGGCGGCGCGGGCGACGCGCTCGATCTCCGGCACGGTGTATTCGCACAGGTCGGTGGCGCGGTCGGCGGTGCGGGTCTTCTCCCCGAAATAGATGCCGCCGGTCAGCTCGCGGAAGACGATCAGATCGACGCCCTCGACGATCTCCTTCTTCAGCGGCGAACGGTGGGCCAGCACCGGCGAGACCTGCAGCGGGCGCAGGTTGGCGTACAGGCCCATGGCCTTGCGCAGGCCCAGCAGGCCTTCTTCCGGGCGGCGCTTGCCGCCGTCCCACTGCGGACCGCCCACAGCGCCCAGCAGAACCGCGTCGGCGGCCAGACAGGCGGCGGCGGTTTCGGGCGGCAGGGGATCGCCGGTGGCGTCGATGGCCGCGCCGCCGATCAGGTGTTCGCTGAAGTTGAAGGTGTGGCCGTAGAAGTCGCCGATCACAGCCAGCACGGCCTTGGCCGCATGGGTCACTTCGGGGCCGACGCCGTCACCGGGCAGGACGACGATGTCATAGGTCTTGGAGGGGGGCGTCATGCGATTTCCGTTCGGCGTTCAAAGGCTTCGATGTCAGGCAGGCGGGCTTGCAGCCAGCCGAGGGTGTCGACCCCGTCCAGCAGGCACTGGCGGGCGAAACTCTCCACCGCGAATGCGACAGGCGCTGCATTGCCGCGCTGGATGGTGGAGGTTTCCAGATCGATGGTGATCGGCTGGTCGGCGTGGGCGGCGAGGTCGTCCCAGGTCGCCTGATCGACGACGATGGGCAGGAAGCCGTTCTTCAGGGCGTTGGAGGTGAAGATGTCGGCGATCCCGGTCGAGACCACGGCGCGGAAGCCGTAGTCCATCAGGGCCCAGGGGGCATGTTCGCGCGACGAGCCGCAGGCGAAATTCTTGCCCGCCAGCAGGATGCGGCGCTCGCTCGGATCGATGCGGTTCAGGATGGCTTCCGGCTTGGGCGAACCGTCGGACTCATAGCGCCAGTCATAGAAGGCCCAGGCGCCCAGACCTTTGCGGCTGGTCGTCGAGAGGAAGCGGCCGGGGATGATCTGGTCCGTGTCGATGTTGGACTGCGACAGGACCACGGCCTTCGAGGTCAGACTCTTGAAGGGATCAGGCATCGACCTTCTCCATCAGAAACACCCGCGGATCGGTCAGTACGCCGGTGATGGCGGTGGCCGCCGCCGTGGCGGGGCTGGCCAGAATGGTTCGCGAGCCGGGACCCTGACGGCCCTCGAAATTGCGGTTGGAAGTCGAGACGGCCAGCTGGCCCGGAGCCACCATGTCACCGTTCATGGCCAGACACATGGAACAGCCCGGGATGCGCCACTCGGCCCCGGCATCGGTGAAGACGGTGTGCAGCCCTTCCGCCTCGGCATCGCGACGGACGGCCTCGGAGCCAGGGACCACGAGCATGCGCAGGCCCGGCTTCACCTTGCGGCCGCGCAGCACCTCGGCGGCGGCGCGCAGGTCGGGCAGGCGGCCGTTGGTGCAGCTGCCGATGAAGACGACATCGACCGCATGACCGGTGGTCGCCTCGCCGGGGGTGAAACCCATATAGGCCAGCGCCTTTTCGCCCGAGGCGTCGCGCGGGGCGGGGACCGGCTCGCCGATGGCCGAGCCCGCGTCCGGGGTAGTGCCCCAGGTGGCCATGGGACGGATAGCGGCGCCGTCGATCTGCACCTCGGCGTCGTAGGTGGCGCCCGGGTCGGAGGCCAGCGACAGCCAGTCGGCCGTGGTCTGCTCCCAGACGGCGGCGTCCGGGGCGTGCTTGCGGCCCTTCAGCCAGTTCACCGTGGTCTGGTCGGGGGCGATCATGCCCGCGCGGGCGCCGGCTTCGATCGACATGTTGCAGACGGTCATCCGCCCTTCCATGTCCAGCGACCGGATGGCCTCGCCGGCGTATTCGACCACGAAGCCGGTGCCGCCGCCGAAGCCCAGGCGGGCGATGACGGCCAGGGCGACATCCTTGCCCGAGACGCCGGGCTGCAGTTGACCGTCGACGGTGACGCGCATGGTCTTCGGCTTGCGCTGCAGCAGGCACTGGGTGGCCAGCACGTGGCCGACCTCGGACGTGCCGATGCCGAAGGCCAGCGCTCCGAAGGCGCCGTGGGTGGCGGTGTGGCTGTCGCCGCAGACCACGGTCATGCCGGGCTGGGTCAGGCCCAGTTCCGGCCCCATGACGTGCACCACGCCCCGGTCGGCCGAGTCCCAGCCCGCCAGCGATACACCGTGACGCGCACAGTTGGCTTCCAGCGTCTCGACCTGCGTCTTGGAGGCGGCTGTGTAGTAGGGCCGCTCACCGCTTGCATCGGCGGGCAGGGTGGGGGTGGAATGGTCCAGGGTGGCGAAGGTTTTGTCGGGACGACGCACCTTCAGGCCCCGGCTTTCGATCTCGGAGAAGGCCTGCGGGCTGGTGACCTCGTGGACCAGATGCAGGTCGATGTAGAGCACCGCCGGGGCGTCAGGCGTTTCCGCCTGCACCACGTGCCGGTTCCACACCTTCTCGAACAGGGTCTCAGGCATACTCGGCCTCGCGCTGCGGGGCAGGGGCGGGCGCGCCAATGGGCTCCAGCCAGTTGTGGCGGTCGGGCGTGGCGCCGGTGAACAGGCCGCGGAAGGCGGCGTTGACCGCCTTGGTCACCGGACCCGGGCCGGCGGCGCGGGTGGTGATGCCGTCCACGGAGCGCACCGGGGTGATCTCGGCGGCCGTGCCGGTCATGAAGATCTCATCGGCGACGTAGAGGGCCTCGCGCGGCAGGATCTGCTCGCGGGTTTCGTAGCCCAGACCGCGCGCCAGCTTCAGCACGCTGTCGCGGGTGATGCCCATCAGGATGGAGGCGGCGGCGGGCGGGGTGACGATCTCGCCGTCCTTGACGATGAACAGGTTCTCGCCGGCGCCTTCGGACAGGCGGCCGTCGACGCCCAGGGCGATGCCCTCGCCGAAGCCGCCGACCCGGGCCTCGCGTCCGATCAGGTAGGAGGACAGGTAGTTGCCGCCCGCCTTGGCGCCCGAGGGCACGGTGTTGGGCGCGATACGCGACCAGCTGGCGACGCAGGCGTCGACGCCCTTCTCCAGCGCCTCGTCGCCCAGATAGGCGCCCCACGGGAAGGCGGCGATGGCGACGTCGACGTTCATGTTCTCGGGAGAGGGCGTCACCCCCATGCCGCAGGCGCCCAGGAAGGCGATGGGGCGGATGTAGGCGGACTTCAGTCCGGTTGAGCGCACGGTCTCGCGGCAGGCCTCGACCAGCTCATCGACCGTGTAGGGCAGTTCGAAATGATACATGCGGGCGCTGTCGAACAGGCGGCGCACGTGGTCGGTCAGGCGGAAGCCGCAGGGGCCGTTCGGGGTGTCATAGACGCGGATGCCCTCGAACACCGAGGTGCCGTAGTGCAGGGCGTGGCTCATCACGTGGATCTTCGCATCCGCCCAGGGCGTCAGCTCGCCATTGACCCAGATATGTTCAGCCAGCGGCCGCATAGGCGTACTCCTGTCGGGGGGCGGCGTCCGGGCGCGAGGCCTCGATGATCGCCAGCAATTCGTGGTCGTTGATCTCGCCGATCTCGTCGGCGCGGCGTTTGAAGCCCGCGAAGGCGGCGGCCAGATGGGCGCCGGATACGGGCTGGCCCAGCGCCTCGGCGCGCTTGGCGACGGCGTGGCGGCCCGAGTGCTTGCCCAGGACGAACCAGGTGCCTTCGAAGCCGACGTCCTGAGGGCGCATGATCTCGTAGGTCGAGGGATCGGCCATCATGCCGTGCTGGTGGATGCCGGCCTCGTGGGCGAAGGCGTTCAGGCCGACGATGGCCTTGTTGCGGACGACCGGGGTGTGGGTGATCTCGCTCAGCAGGCGGCTTGCGCGGACCAGATGGGTGGCGTCCACGCCGGTGTGCAGGCCATAGCGGTCCGACCGGGTGCGGATGGCCATGACCATCTCCTCGATCGAGGCGTTACCCGCCCGCTCGCCGATGCCGTTGATGGCGCCCTCGACCTGACGCGCGCCCGCCTCGACGGCGGCCAGCGAGTTGGCGACGGCCATGCCCAGATCGTCATGGCAGTGGGCCGAGAAGACCACGTGCGGGTGACGCACACGCACGGCGGCGATCAGGTTGCGATAGATTTCGGCGATCTCGCCGGGGGTCGAATAGCCGACGGTGTCGGGGATGTTCAGGGTCGTGGCGCCCGCCGCCGCGGCGACCTCGCACACCTCGGCCAGGAATTCCGGCTCGGTGCGGATAGCGTCCTCGGGGCTGAACTCGACATCCTCGAAGCGGGTGCGGGCATAGGCCACCGAGCGCTCGGCGGCGGCCAGAACCTCGGCCTTCGACATCCTCAGCTTGGCGGAGCGGTGGATCGGGCTGGTGCCCAGGAAGATGTGGATGCGGCGCTCGTCCGTGCCGCGCAGGGCGCGGTAGGCGGCGTCGATGTCGGCCTCGTTCGATCGGGCCAGCGAGCAGAAGACGGGGCCTTCCACCTCGCCGACCACCCGGCGCACGCACTCCTCGTCGCCGGGGGAGGCGGCGGCGAAGCCGGCCTCGACCACATCGACCTTCATCTCGGCCAGGACGCGAGCCATGCGGACCTTGTCCTCGGGCCCCATGGAGAAGCCGGGCGCCTGTTCTCCGTCGCGCAGGGTGGTGTCGAAGACGACGACCTTGTCCGGATCGGCGGCGACGGCGGTCTGAACCTTGGTCATGCCGCTACCTCGGGATGGAAGGTCGAGGCGGAAGCACTGACGCGGGTGACACCGAACAGCTTGTCGATCTGGCAGCCCAGGGTCCGGGTGCAGCGGCCGTCGTCGCGACCGCGCACGGCCATCTCGATCCGGCGGGCCGAGCCCTCTTCACGCATGGTGATGCCGTCGATGTGGAAGCCGCGACGCTCCACCAGACCGATCAGGCGCTGAAGCGAGCCGTCGGCGCGGTCAATGTTCAGGTGCAGGGTTTCGGTGCTCATGGCTCAGGCGCCTTCCATCATTTCGGCATTGTTCTTTCCGGGCGGGACCAGCGGCCACACGTTCTCCCGGGGGTCGATAATCACGTGCGCGAGGCAGGGGCCGTCGGCGGCCAGCAGGCGGGCGATCCCGGCCTGAACCTCCTCGCGTCGGCTAATTCGGAAGGCTTCGATCCCGAAGGCCTCGGCGACCTTCACGAAGTCCGGATTGTCGGACAGGTCGATCTCCGAGTAGTTGCCGTCGAAGAACAGCTCCTGCCACTGGCGGACCAGACCCAGCGAGCTGTTGTCCAGCAGCAGGACCTTCACCGCGACGCCGTAGCGACGCAGGGTGGCCAGTTCCTGCACGTTCATCATGAAGCCGCCGTCGCCGGCGATGACGACGACCGTGGCGTCCGGATCGGACAGCTTGGCGCCGATCCCGGCGGGCAGGCCGAAGCCCATTGCGCCCAGACCGCCCGAGGTGATGTGGGCTTCCGGCTTGGCGAAGCGGCAGTGCTGGGCGGCCCACATCTGGTGCTGGCCGACGTCGCAGGCGGCGACGAAGTCGTCTCCGGCGGCTTCCGAGATCGCCTTCAGCAGGGCCGGGGCGTAGACGCCCTCGCCCGGCGCGTCGGCGTAGCGGAAGGCGGTGCGCTGGACCCGGCTGGCGCAGTGGATCATCCACGGATCGATGGCCGGGCCCTTGCCGGCCAGATGGGCGGTCAGGGCCTCGACGCCCGGCGTCAGCTCACCGGCGACCGGGATCCAGGTCTCGCGCAGCTTGCCGATCTCCGACGCGTCGATGTCGAAATGGATGACGCGGGCGTGGGGGGCGAACTCGGCCAGCTTGCCGGTGGCGCGATCATCGAACCGGGCGCCGAAGACGATCAGCAGATCGGCTTCCTGCACCGCCTCATTGGCCGCGCGCGTGCCGTGCATGCCCAGCATGCCCTGAAAGCCGGGGGCGTCCGTCGGGATCGTGCCCAGCGCGTTCAGGGTGGCGACCGACGGGATGCCGGTGGCCTCGGCGAAGGCGCGCACCTGTTCGGTCGCGCCGCCGATCTTCACCCCGCCGCCGATGTAGATCAGCGGGCGCTGGGCGGCGCGGATGGCCTCCGCCGCTGCCGCGATGGCGTCGTGGTCGGTCGGGATGGTCTCGTTCGGATAGTGGAAGCCGAAGTCCTCGGTGGTCTGACCGACCTGAACGTCCTTGGGCAGGTCGACCAGAACCGGACCGGGACGGCCCGAGGCGGCGATGTGGAAGGCTTCCTCGATGGCGGCCGGAACGTCGGCCGGATCGCGGACCAGGATGGAGTGCTTCACGATCGGCAGGGTGACGCCCAGGATGTCGATCTCCTGGAAGGCGTCGGTGCCCATGACGCCCTGGGCGACATTGCCGGTGATGCAGACGACCGGGATGGAATCCATCATCGCATTGGCGATGCCGGTGATCAGGTTGGTGGCGCCGGGGCCGGAAGTGGCCATGCAGACGCCGACCTTGCCGCTGCGGCGCGCGTAGGCGTCGGCGGCGAAGGCGGCGGCCTGCTCGTGGCGGACCAGGATGTGGCGCAGCTTCGAGCCGGCCAGGGCGTCATAGACGGGCATGATCGCGCCGCCCGGATAGCCGAACACGACCTCTACCCCCAGCCGCTCCAGGGTGGAGACGAGCAGGCGGGCGCCGCTGCGGGGAGCGGTTTCGGGCGCGGTCATGCGGGCGGCGGAGGCGGTCATGGTTCAGGCGGCTTCCGATTTGGGGGCGTGCAGCCAGGCCATGCGCTCACGCAGCTTGGCGCCGGTCTGCTCGATGGCCTGTTCGCCGTCGGCCTTGACCCAGGCGTCGTAGCGGGGCTTTCCGGCCTCGTTTTCGGCGATCCATTCGCTGGCGAACTGACCCGACTGGATCTCGTCCAGGATGGTCTTCATGCGGGCGCGGGTTTCGTCGGTGATGACGCGCGGGCCGGACTTGACCGAGCCCCACTTGGCCGTCTCCGAGATGAACTCGTTCATCTTGGTGATGCCGCCCTCGTAGAACAGGTCCACGATCAGCTTCAGCTCGTGCATGCACTCGAAGTAGGCGATCTCCGGCTGGTAGCCGGCCTCGACCAGGGTGTTGAAGCCGGACATGACCAGTTCCTTGGCGCCGCCGCACAGGACGGCCTGTTCGCCGAACAGATCGGTCTCGGTCTCCTCGCGGAAGGTGGTCTCCAGCAGACCGCCGGTCGCGCCGCCGTTGCCCTTGGCGTAGCCCATGGCGCGGTCGCGGGCCTTGCCGGTCGCGTCCTTCTCAATGGCGAACAGGGAGGGGACGCCGCGGCCGCGCTGGTACTCGCGGCGGACCAGATCGCCCGGACCCTTGGGGGCGACCAGGATGACGTCCATGTCCTCGCGCGGCGTGATGCGGCCGTAGATGATCGAGAAGCCGTGGGCGAACAGGATGGCCGAGCCGGGCTTGGCGTTCGGCTCGATGATGTCGCGATAGACCTCGGCCTGGATCATGTCCGGGGTCAGGATGGCGATGATGTCCGCGCCCTTGACCGCGTCAGCGGGCTCGGCGGTCGGGACGCCGTCGGCGGTGGCGTTGCGCCAGCCCTTGCCGCCATGACGGACGCCCGCGACCACGTCGTGGCCGGAGTCTCTCAGGTTCTGGGCGTGGGCCCGGCCTTGCGAGCCGTAGCCGATGATGGCGATGCGCTGGCCGGCGATGGCGCCGGGGCGAATATCGTCATTGGTGTAGATGGTGATGGCCATGGTTCAGGCGTCCTCTCGGGCGGGGCGGGTTTCGGCTTCAGCGGGACGCTGCACCGGCGGTGGGTTGGGGATGGTCACGGCGCCCTGGGCGGCCGAGGCCACCGAGGCGCGGTATTTGGCGAAGACACCGTGCGCCGGGCGGATGGTGTGGGGGGCGAAATCCGCCCGGCGCTTCGCCAGATCGACGCCGGTGACGTCGATGCGGCGGTTGGTGACGTCGATGACGATGCGATCGCCATCGCGGATCAGGGCGATGGGGCCGCCGACAGCAGCCTCGGGCGAGACGTGGCCGGCGACGAAGCCGTAGCTGGCGCCCGAGAAGCGGCCATCGGTGATCAGGGCGACGTTGTGGACGCCGCGGCCCTTCAGGGCGGCGGTGACCTGCAGCATCTCGCGCATGCCGGGGCCGCCCTTGGGGCCTTCGTAGCGGATGATGATGACGTCGCCTTCGCCGACCGAACCGTCCTGGACGGCGTGGAAGGCGTCTTCCTCGCTGTCGAAGACGCAGGCCGGGCCCTCGAAGCGATCGACCTTATGGCCGGTCAGCTTGATGACCGCGCCGTCCGGAGCGACGTCGCCGTAGATGACGGCGAAGCTGCCGCGATCCATGACCGGAGCCTCGAAGGTGGTGACCACCTGCTGGCCCGGGGTCTCCTCGGCCTCGGCGGCTTCGGTGAACAGGCTGCGGCCCGTGACGGTGGGGGCGTTCACGATCTTGCCCGCCTCGGCCATGCGCTGGGTGACCAGACGGGTGCCGCCGGCGGCGAACAGGTGCGAGGCCAGGAAGCGACCGCCCGGCTTGAGGTCGCAGATGACCGGGGCGTCGACACAGGCCTGATGGCAGTCCTCGACGCCGAACTCGACCCCGGCCTCGGCGGCGATGGCGGTCAGGTGCATGACGGCGTTGGTCGAGCCGCCCGAGGCCGAGACGGCGACGGCCGCGTTCCGCAGGCTGGCGCGGGTGATGTATTTGCGGGCGCTGTCGCCGGCGAAGACGCGCTCGACAATCAGGCGGCCGCAGCGCTCGCCCTCGGCGGCCTTGGCCGGATCGACGGCGGGAACGTCGTTGGCGCCCATCGGCGACAGGCCCATGACCGACAGGGCCATGGCCATGGTGTTGGCGGTGAACTGGCCCCCGCAGGCGCCGGCGCCGGGGCAGACCGCCGTCTCGACCGCCTTCAGGCCCGCATCGTCCAAGGCCCCGGCGGCGTGGGCGCCGATGGCCTCGAAGATCTCCTGAACCGAGACCTCCTTCGTGCCGATGGTCCCCGGCATGATGGTGCCGCCGTAGTAGACCAGCCCCGGGATATCCATGCGGGCCAGCGCCATGGCGGCGGCCGGGATGGTCTTGTCGCAGCCGACGATGCAGACGACGCCGTCCAGCTGATGTCCCTCGACGGCCAGTTCGATGCTGTCGGCGACGACCTCGCGGCTGATCAGCGAGGCCTTCATGCCGGGCGTGCCCATCGAGATGCCGTCGGTGACGACGATGGTGTTGAAGTCGACCGGATAGCCGCCCGCGGCGATGATCCCGGCGCGGACATCGGCGGCCAGACGGTCCAGGTGCATGTTGCACGGGGTGACCGACGACCAGGTGTTGACCACCGCGATCATCGGCTTGTCGAAGTCGGCGTCCTGCATGCCGGCCGCGCGCAGATAGCTGCGGGCCGCGGCGCGGTTGGGACCGGCTGTGACGGCGCGGCTGCGCGCGTTCGGGGGCGCATTCGGCGGCCGGTCGGTCGGGGTGAAATCTTGCGTCATTGCGTAGGGTCGTTCCGGAGGTGTCCGGACCGCGCGCAACAAAAAACCCGCTTCCTGGGTGGAAGCGGGTGGCTGCGGGCGATCCTGATGTTGCGTTAGGTCAGGTCACGTGCGTCCACACCGCTCCGGTAAGGAGGGCGAGAATTACCGAGAGAATGAGGGTGTTCAGGGCCAGCTCGACCGACGGCGCGCGCACGACCGCGATCGCCTTGGCGGCGGCCTTGCGGTCAGCGATGTGGGCGCGGTGGATCACCGAGGGCTCCTGTTGAACAGACTCAGGAAACCATGGCTCGCTGCATCGCACAAGGCGATCAAGCAAAAATCTTGCACAAAAGGAGTTTGGTCGGGCGTTCCGGGCAGGTTTTCACCAGCCTGAACGGCGGGCTTCAGCGCGGCGCCTGGTCGTTCCGCAGGAGGGGGGCGGCGGCCAGGATCGCCTGGCTCCGGTTGTTGACCTGAAGCTTCCTCAGGATGGCCGAAACGTGTTGTTTCACAGTGCCTTCCGTCAGATTCATGTCGCCGGCGATCTGCTTGTTCAGCTTGCCGTCCACGAGCGCCCGCATGATGCGCATCTGGGCGGCGGACAGGGTCGAAATCCGGCGATGGAAGTCGATCACCTTCGGATCGGGCGCGACGTTCTCAGGGAAGACGCTTTCGCCCCGCAGAATCGCGCCCACGGCGTTGACCAGCGTCTCCACGGGCTCCGACTTGGACAGCCAGGCGTCGACGTTGAACGCCTTGCCCATGGTCAGGATGTGGTGATCGGTGCGCGACGAGACGATGGCGATCTTGCCGTCCGGCAGCAGTTGCTGGAGGCGGAGGAGGGCGCTGAAGCCCTCGGCGTCCGGCAGCATCAGATCCAGCATGACCAGCTTCACCCGGGGGCCATGCAGCCTGACATAGGCCTCGGCCTCGGTCGCGCTGGTGACCCGGCCGACATCCAGATGCGGGTAGGCGGCCTTGATCGACAGCTCGAAGGCCTGACCCACCAGGGGGTGATCATCGACGACGAGGACAATCCAACGCACGGTGTGGTTCCGAATCCAGCCCAGGCGAAAGCCGGCCTTTGCAAGGGGAGATTGCGCCCGCCTTTCCTAACAACAGGTTTGTCGTGGCGGAAGCTGAACCATTGGAGCGGGAAAGAGGGTTTACGGTGCAACCTATAACTTTGGTTCGTTTTAGACCTTTCTAGCCGCCCGACTGGTGGACCTGGCCGCCGATCGGGATGATTTGGACGTCAACGAAGACGCACCCCCCGTCGTTGGAGACAGAACATGATCAAGTCGCTCGCCGCCGCCGCCGCCCTCCTGACCGTCGCCGTCGCCGCTCCGGCCATGGCCCAGTCGGCCTCCACCACCGGCACGGGTTCCATCACCGTGATCCGCCCGCTGACCATCACCAAGAACGCCGACCTGAAGTTCGGCACCGTCGTCCGCCCCAGCACGGGTTCGGGGACGGTCACCGTCAGCGCCGCCGGCGCGCGTTCGGTTGCTGGCGGTGTTGTCGGCCTGAGCTCGGGCGACACCCCGCAAGCCGCCCAGTTCACCGTCGACGGTGAAGGCGGCCAGTCGATCTCGGTCACCATCCCGGGCACCTTCTCGATCGCTAACGGCTCGGACACCCTGACCGTCACGACCTCGAACAACCTGACCGGTTCGGCCGCCGCCCAGACCCTGAGCAACGCCCTCGGTTCTGCCGGTTCGCTGAGCTTCCGCGTCGGCGGCAGCGTCCCGGTCGCCTCGACCTCGCCGACCGGCACCTACACCGGCACCTTCACCGTCTCGGCCGCCTACAACTGATCGGGCGGCCGGTGTTTCCGCTGCAGGACGTACAACCCGGCCGAACCGTCATTAACGCCTCGGTTGTTCGTGCGGGCTACCCTCGCCTCAGGAATAGACTGAGGACGGTGCTCGCGATGTGGATGCGTGTTGTTCTTGCGGCAGTTTTCCTGCTGCTCGTCGCGGAGCCGGTCGAGGCGCAGGTCGGCGCCGACCTTAACATCTCCCCCAAGCGGGTGGTGTTCGAGCCCGGTGAGCGGAACGCCACGGTCTATATCTTCAACCAGGGCGACCAGCCGGCGACCTATTCCGTCGAGCTGGTCGACCGGGTCATGCTCGCGGACGGCCAGATCGTCGCCGCAGCGGACCACCCGGAGGCCACGGTCGATTCCGCCGCCGAGCTGGTTCAGCACACGCCGCGCCGGATCACCCTGCAGCCGCGCGAAAGCCAGGCCATCCGCGTGCGGGCTCGTCCCGGCGCGGGCGGTGAGCATCGCACCCACCTGACCGTCACCGCCCTGCCGTCCGAGACGGCCGGCTTCACCGTCGAACAGGCGGTCCAGCCGGGCGCGGATGAGGTGGCGGTGCAGGTCATCGCCCTGTTCAGCGTCAGTATTCCCGTGATCGTCCGCGATGGCCCCGCCGACGCGCGCGCCGCCGTCGAGAACCTGCAGATCCTGCAGGCCGAGACCGGCCAGGTGCTGTCGCTCGATCTGGTTCGCCAGGGCGAGAGCTCGGTCTATGGCGACGTCGAAGTGCTTCTGGGCACCGGTCCTGACGCCCCCCTGGCCACCGCCGTGCGCGGCGTGGCCGTGTATCCCGAAATCGGTCGCCGGACCGTCGTAACCCCGCTTCCGGCGCCGCTGACCTCGGGTCAGACCGTGACCGTGATCTATCGTGACGACGACGCCCGCCCCGGTGAAATCCTGGCGACGGCGACCCTCGTCGCGCCGTGAGGCCGGTCGTGCGGGCCGGTTTCGCCGCCCTGGCCTTGGCCGCCGCGCCCGCGGAGGCCGCTGGTCAGGCGCTGACGCGCAACCTGCTGATCGCTTCCAACCCCCAGCCCTTCAGCCCGGACGACCTGCTATGGATGGAGGTCCGCTCGGGCGACGTCCAGTTGACGGACACCCTCAACGTCTACGCCTCCCGCTCGGGGGTCTATGTGCCGCTGGGCGAGTTCTCGCGGGTTCTGGATCTGGCCGTCGGCGTCTTTCCGGCCCAGCGCCGGGCCGAGGGCTGGGTGATTTCGCCGGACCGCCAGGTGATGATCGATCTGGCCAGCGGCGAGGCCCGGCTTTCGGGTCGAACCATCCGCTTTAGCCCCGATCAGGCCGCCATCTATGACGACGACCTCTATGTGAGGCTGGACCTGCTGGAGCAGATCCTGCCCGTGCGGCTGAAGGCGGACACGGCGGCGCAGGTGATGGACCTGACCGCGACCGAGGCCCTGCCTTTCCAGCAGCGGGCGGATCGCATCCGGCGGCAGGCGGGACTGGTCGGCGGGCCGGATGAGCCCGCGCCGGTGCGGGTGGAGACGCCCTACACCCTGTTCACCCCGCCCGCCTTCGACGTGAACATCGGCGGCCTTCTGGGGCGGGATGGCGTGGATCAGGCGGGGCGGTATGACGTGCGCGCCGCCTCGGACCTGCTGTGGGCCGGGTTCGAGGGCTATGTCGGCTCGAACGACGATGGCGAGATCAATGACGTCCGCGTCCTGCTGACCCGCAAGGATCCGGGCGGGCGGGCGCTGGGGCTGCTGGGCGGGACGCGCGCGGGACTGGGCGATGTCTTCACCCCGTCGATGCCGATCGGCGCCGCCGGCTTCGCCGGACGCGGGCTGTTCTACACCTCCGCGCCGCTGGAGAACCTCGATCTGGCGACGCCGCTGAACCTGCGCGGCGAGCTGGCGCTGGGCGAGGAGGTCGAGCTCTACGTCAACGAGGTGCTGCAGGCGGCCCAGACCTCGCCGGTCCAGGGGCGTTACGAGTTCCTCGACGTGCCGCTGGCCTTCGGTCTGAACACCATTCGACTGGTCTTCTACGGGTCGCAGGGGCAGAGCCGCGAGGTCGTGCGCCGCATCAATTTCGGCACCGGACAGGTCGAGGCCGGGCGGCTGGTCTTCCGGTTCGGCGCGGTTCAGCAGGGGCTGACGGTCTTTGACGTCGGCGATCGGCTCGACACCCTGTCGACCGGCGAAACGCGGTTCACGGTGATGGCCGACTACGGCCTGTCGCCCGGCCTGACGATCAGCGGCGGCGCGTCGCGGTTCACGCCGGAAGGCGCCGAGGCGCGGTCGCTGGGCATGCTGGGCCTGCGCAGTTCGCTGGGGCCGGTGGCGGCCCAGATCGATCTGGCGTTCGACGACACCGGTGGCCGGGGCGGGACGCTGGGTCTGGCGGCGCGTCCGTTCGGCGTGTCGATCGTCGCCCGGCATTCGGAATACGAGGGCGGCTTCATCGATGAGACCCGCCAGCTCGGTGTCGTCGATCTGGCCCCGCTGAGCAGCGCCACCGATCTGAGGCTCGACGGACAGGTGAAGGGGCCGCGCGGTCTGGCCGTGCCGGTGTCGTTCAACATGCGTCAGCTGCGGCGGGTGGATGGCGTGCGCCTGACCAATGCGGAACTGCGGGCCTCGGCGCCGCTGGGCCGCTTCTACGCCTCGAGCAGCGTGGCCTATCAGGACGAGCAGGGGACGGGGTTCGGCAGTCCCCGCTGGCTCGGCTCGACCGATGTAGCGACGCTGGTGTCGTCACGGCTGCAGCTGCGCGGCGGCCTGTCCTACGAGCTGTCGCCTGATCCCGGCATCGAGACGGCCTATTCAACCCTGGACTGGCAGATCACCGAGCGGAACGCCCTGCGGCTGGGCATTGTGCGGGCGCTGGGACCGGCCTCGGAGACCAGCCTGCAGGCGTCGAACCTGTGGCGGGCGGATCGTTTCGATCTGGCCCTGAACGCCTCCTACGAGACCGAGTCGCGCGAATGGCGGGTCGGTCTGCAGATGGGCTTCGGCTTCGGGTACGACCCGTTCGCGCGCCGCTATCGCCTGACGCGCCCGGGCGCGGCGGTGGGCGGCTCGGTGGCCGTCAACGCCTGGATCGACGAGAACGCCGACGGCGTGCGCCAGGCCGATGAGGCGGGCGTTCCGGGCCTGATCGTGGATACGCCCGTGGGACCGGTCGAGACGCCGTCATCGGGACAGGTGATCTCCGTGGGGCTGGGCGACGGGGCCTCGGCCCGCGTCCGTCTGAACGCCGAGGGGGTGGACGATCCGTTCCTGCTGGCGGGACCGCCGGTGATGGAGTTCACCCCGCGTCCGGGGCGACTGGCCGTAATCGACTATCCGATGCGTCGCAGCGCCGAACTGGAGCTGAACGCCCTTCTGCGTCGCGCGGATGGCGCCCAGCGACCGCTGGCGGCGCTGAATGTCGAGCTGGTGTCGGAGGATGGCGCGGTGGTCGTACCGGGCCGCAGCGATCACGCAGGTGTGCTGTTCTTCGAAGGGATCGCTCCGGGCGTCTGGACCGTTCGCCTCGAAGAGGCGCAGTCCCGACAGCTGAACCTGCGTCAGGTCGAGCCGGTCCAGGTGACCATTCCCGCGACCGGCGGCTTCGTCCGCGGCGGGACCGTGCTGATCGAGACCGGAGGGGAGGCGACCCCATGAAACGCATCATCGCAGCCCTCTGCGCCGGACTGATGTTCACCTCCGCCGGTCAGGCCCAGGCCGACCCCACCGTGACCCGTTCGCCGGCCACCGCGCCCACCCTGGGCACGGTCATTCGGGGGAGCAGCGCCACGACCTTCTCGGTCACCGCGGCGGGGGCGGTCAGCCGCACCTCGGGCAACGCCATCCGTCTGTCGTCCAGTTCGGTGACGACGCCGACCATCACCATCAACTGCGGCCTGCTGAACCTGAGCGGCCTGTGCGCCCTGCGCTATGTCCGGGTGACGATCACCCCGGTGACCGGCAGCGGGCCGGCGAACATCACCCGCTTCCGGGTGGCGTCCATGACGGGAGCCACCTATCGCAGCGGCTCTGCGCCGGCGGAGGGCTCGACCGTGACCTTCGATCTCAATCCTCTGGGCCTGCTGAGCTCGGCCAGTTTCAAACTGGGCATGGATGTTCAGCTTGCAGCCAACGCGGCGAGCGGTAATCAGACCTTCGACTACTTGGTCACAGTGCAGTTCACGACATGAAACCTCATCACATGCTGCTGATCGCCGGCCTGATGGCGGCCATGCCCGGCGTCGCATCGGCCCAGTCGGAGAACGGGACGGCCAGCCTGACGGTGCGGCGCGGCCTGAGCATCGCCACGGTGAGCCCGATGCGGCTGCAGCCGAATGAGCCGGGCGTGGCGCTGTCCGTGTCGGGGACCAATCTGGTGGACGCGCCGGCGATGATCCAGATCAGCGGCGATCCGGGCCGGGTCTACCGGATCCGCCTGCCGCAGTATCAGTCCGATGAAGGGGTGTCGGTCATCGAGGAGCTGAAGATCTGGAGCGCGACCTCGGGCGATATTTCCGAAACCCGCGTGGCGCGTCTGGATCTGCAGGGGCAGGATCTGCTGCGGGTCTCGGGACGGCTGCGGGTGCAGCTTGACGAGGAGGGCGAGCCGGTCGCCGCCCTGCCCCTGAGCATCGACTACGAATAGTCGCCCATTTCCCGGCGGATTTCAGCGATCAGCGCCTCGATCTCGGCGGGGGAGGGGGCGCGCTGCAGGGAGAACTGCTCGTCCAGCGCTTTGGCGAGACCTCCAATCCCCGTGAAGCCGAAGATGCCGGCGGCGCCCGCCAGACCATGGGTCAGGGCCTCGACCTGCTCCATGTCGCCAGCCGCCAGCGCCAGGCCCAGGGCGTCGGCGTCGGCCAGCGCCCGGTCCCGAAACCGCAGGCGGATCGCCTCAAGCGGATCGGTGCTCAAGCCGCGCTCCCGGCCAGCAGGTCGCGAACCTGTCCGGCGAGGGTCATGGGGTCGAACGGCTTGGTGATGACCCCGATGGCGCCGAGCTCGATATAGCGGTCGCGTTCGCTGGCCTGAACGCGGGCGGTCATGAAGATGACCGGCGTCCTCTCCAGCCCCGGCAACTGACGCAGGCGCGCCAGAGTCCCCGGGCCATCCAGCCGGGGCATCATCACATCCAGCAGGATTACATCCGGGCGCAGACCGGCTTCCAGCAGCCCGAGGGCGGCTTCGCCGGAGTCCGCCGAGGTCAGGGACAGGTCCGGATCGAGATCGAGCGAGAAGGCCGCGACCTCGCGGATGTCGGGCTCGTCATCCACATGCAGGATTGCGAGTGCACTCATCAGCGGCCTCCCTTGCCGGTCAGACGACGGACGGTTCGCACGAGTCCCGCGAGGGAGGTGCGGGACTTCACCAGAACAGCCTCGACCCGATCACCCAGCGCGGCGTCCATTTCCTGCGCCGAATAGACAATGACCGGCACGGTCTGACCGTCGCCGTCGTCGAGGTCGGCAAGCAGCTCCAGGCCCGAGCCGTCAGGCAGCCCCAGATCGAGGATCACCAGGTCGGGGGTACGTTCGCGCAGGATCTCGCGGGCATGCGACAGGGTGGGGGCCGCCGTCACCTCCGCCACCCCGGACAGGGCCGACGCGGTGACCGCCAGAATGTCGGGGTCATCATCAACGTGCAGCACGACCGGGCGCTGCGTCTTGATGCGGTCCAGGATGCCGGCGACGGCGTCGCGCAGACGGCTCTGGTCAAAGGGCTTCTCCAGCCAGTCGATGACCTCGAGCGAGCGACCGCGCGCCCGGCCGCGGGCGATGTCCGCCGAGACCACGACGACGGGGATGTCGCGCGTGCGCGCATCGGCGCGCAGGGTGCGGATCAGGCCCACGCCGTCAGCGTCCGGCAACTGAAGATCGACCAGAACGGCGGCATAGGCGTCGGTGCGGACGGCCACCAAGGCCTCTCTTGCGGTGGCGGCGATGTCGGCGCTGAAGCCATCCTGGGCCAGCATGGTGCGCAGGACACGCGCCGCGTCGGCGTCGTCCTCGACAATCAGCAGGTGCGGACCTTCCGTCGCCGGGGCGTCGACCTCATCGATCTCAAGCGGCAGGTCCATGTGGAAGGTGGCGCCTTCCCCGGGCGCGGACTCAAACCACAGGCGACCGCCATGTCGTTCGGCGATCTCCCGCGCGATGGCGAGACCCAGCCCGGTGCCCCCCTTGGCGCGGGTGTCCGAGGAGTCGGCCTGGGCGAATTTGGAGAAGATGCGGGCGCGGAATTCATCAGGGATTCCGGGGCCGTGATCGCGAACGCTGAGACGGGCGATGCGGGTCTCGGGCTGAACGGAAACCTCGACCTCGCTGCCGGCGGGTGAGAATTTCGCGGCATTGGACAACAGGTTCACGACCACCTGGATCAGACGATCAGCGTCGCCGCGCACCGGGGCCGGCGGGCCCTCGTTGAGCTTGAGGGTCACGCCAAGGTCGTCCGCGAGCCCCTGCACATTCTCGATCGAGCGCCCGGCGATGTCCCGCAGGTCCTGGGGCGCCATGTCCAGTACCATCTGCCCCGACTCGAGCTTCTCGACGTCGAGGATGTCGTTGATCAGCCGGACCAGCCGCTGGCTGTTCGAATGGGCGATGCTGATCAGGCGTGCGGCCTTGTCAGGAATGACACCCGCGGCGCCGCCGGCCAGAAGGCCCAGCGAGCCGGCGATGGAGGTCAGGGGGGTGCGGAGTTCGTGGCTGACGGTCGAGACGAACTGCTGCTTCATCTCATCCACACGCCGCCGCTCGGAGATGTCGCGCACGACCGCGACCATGTGGATGCCGGTCGGCAGCGGCATCAGGCTGAGCGCCACATCGACCGGGAAGGTTTCGCCGTCGCGGCGTCGCGCGGTCAGTTCGCGGACGACGCCTTCGCCCATCTCCCCCTCGCGGAATCCGAGTCGAGCCAGAAACCCCTTGGCGGGGTCGCCCGCGCCCGCGCCGTCCATGTCGAGCAGGACGGAGATGTCGCGCCGCACCAGTTCCGGGCCGGACCAGCCGAACATGCGGGTCGCGGCGGCGTTCATCGTCTCGATGCTGCCGCTGGGGTTCAGGGTGAGGATGGAATCGATGGCGCTGTCGAAGATGGCCGCCTGACGGGCAGCGGTGGTCCGCACCTCGGCGAGCAGCAGACGGCGGGTCCGCACGTAGCGCCAGCCGAGGAAGGAGGACGCCAGGACGGTGATCAGCAGAAGGGCGAACAGGCCAGCGACCAGCCGTTTGGTCGCCGCGCCCCGGGCCTCGGCCCGGTCGATCAGACCATCAAGCGCCCGCGCTTCATGGCTGACCATGCGGTCGATGACCACGCGGATGTCGTCCATCGCCGCCTTGCCGGCGCCGGTCGCCACATAGGCCAGGGCCGGGTCGCGTCCCTGTTGCTGTCGGGTGCGAATGCCGTTGGTCAGGGTGTCCTGCTTGCGGTCGACCAACGCCTTCAGGGTGATGACGTCCGCGGTCTGGTCCGGCTGGGTGGCATAGAGCCGTTCCAGTCGGGCGACCTGTGCGGCAAGTCGTTGTTCCGCCTCGCTGTAAGGCTGAAGGAAACGCTCATCCCCGGTGATGATATAGCCCCGCTGCCCGGTCTCGGCGTCCTGCAACAGGGAAAAGACGCTCAGTATCTGGTTTCGGGTCTCGTGCGAGCGTTCGACCTCGGCGCGGACCTCGGCCTCGCGGCTGAACTCGCGCGTCAACTCCAGCCCGATCCCGCCGAGAGCAATGACGATGATGGCGGCCACCGCTGTGACCAGCAGTGTCGCGTTGCGGCGGGATACCAGAACCGGTGGTCGCATGGACGAAGGCCCCACGTTCAGTGTCGACTCCCCGAGATGGGGAGCCGGCTACTGTACGTATTCCTTCAACTCTTGCGAGAGGGTTTCGCTACCCGCCTAGAGGCCCAGGGCGATCCGGTAACTGGGGTGGACGATGTCCGCATAATCCGGATGCTTCTTGAGATAACCGGCGAAGAACGGGCAGGTCGGCAGGACCACCAGGCCCCTTTCGCGGATGTCGGTGAGGACATGCTTCGCCATCCGGCTGGCGATTCCGCGGCCTTCCAGCGGCACCGGCACGATGGTCTCGGTGATCAGCAGGCCGCCGCCCACCTCGTTGTACATGACCACCGAGGTCTGACCCTCGACCGTCAACTCGTAGCGGCGGGTTTCGCGGTTGTCGGTGATTTCGGGATCGAGGGCCATGACGGTGCTTTCCGTTGTTTTCGCGGGACAGGGGGTGTGACGGGACTGTGCCGCCGGAGCCCAAGTTTCGAAACAGGCGTTTCGGGAACTCAGCGTTTCCATACCTGTCGCGCAACCTCTGATGAGTCGTCTTTCCGGCTGTCAGGATTAACGCGCCGTCAAGTCCGTAGGGGCCCGGAAACCTTCTATTAACCTATTGATAATTGCGGAATTTCTGCGCGTAGCGGTCCTCAGTACAACTACGGACGACGGTGGCTTCGCGTCATGCGAGAACTTTTCTCCAAGCCCGAGAATCGGGCGCCGGAGGAGGGATGGCCATGCAGGATCGCGTCACGCGGGGGGCGGAGCTTTCAACCGAGGCCAAGCTGACACAGCGAGGGCGCGCTCCCGAGCCGACGCCGACGCTGGAGGTTCGTGGCGCGCTGGATGTCCGATCCTCGCAGGACGTCTATCTGAACCTTGATGTCGCCGAGGTCGCCTCGCTGCAGCGTCAAGGAACGGACCTGATCCTTATCGACGCCAACGGCGAGGTGCTCCGACTCGAGGGTTTCTTCGAAGGGCCGACGCCGCGACGCCTGTATCTCGAGAATGCGGACGATCGACTTGTCCTGATCGATACCAACGGCGCGATCGCTGATGGTCCCCTGCGGCTCAGCTTCGTCACCGAGAACCAGCTGTCGCCCTTCGTCAGCCTGACCTCTGACGCCACAGGCGCTGCCGCGGGCGGCGGTCTGGGTATGGGCGCTATCCTGGGCGGCTTGGGCGCTGTGGCGGCGATTGCGGCCGTTGCAGGCGGAGGGGGCGGCGGAGGCGATGGCGGGCCGACCACGCCTCCGGTGGACACCACTCCGCCCGCAGCCCCGACAAACCTGGTCTTCAACCCCGCTGGCAGCCAACTGACCGGGCGGGGCGAGGTCGGCGCGACGGTGACCGTGTTCAACGCCGCCGGTACGGCCATCGGCACCGGGACGGTCGGCGCGGACGGCACCTTCACCATCACCCTCACCACGCCGCTGACGAACGGGGAGGGCGTGACGGTGCGCCTGACCGATGCGGCGGGCAACAACTCCCCGACTACGCCCGCGACGGCGCCGGATACGACACCGCCGGTCGCCCTGACGAATGTGGACGTGTCCGATAACGGTGCGACCGTGACCGGTTCCGGCCAGCCTGGCGCGACGGTCACTGTGCGTGGCCCGGACGGTCAGATCATCGGCACGGGCGTAGTCGCGGCCAATGGAACCTTCACCGTCGCCATCCAGCCGGCCCAGCTCGACGGGCAGGTTCTGTCCGTGACCCAGTCGGACGCCGGCGGCGCCTCTCCGTCGGTGACGGCGACGGCCCCGGACAACACCGCTCCGCCTGCCCCGACGGGCGTTGAGGTTTCGGCGGACGGAACGACCGTCACGGGCTTCGGCGTCGTGGGCCTCACTGTCACCCTGCGTGGTCCTGGCGGCGTCGTGCTCGGGACCGGGGTCGTCGGCCCCGATGGACGTTTCACTATCCTGCTGCAGACGGCCATGATCGATGGACAGGTCGTGTGGGCGACGCAGGCGGACGCCAGCGGCAATGTTTCCTCCCCGGGAACCGCCGTCGCGCCGGATTCGGACGCCCCATCCGCCCCGACCAATGTCGAGGTGTC
This sequence comes from Brevundimonas sp. GCM10030266, assembly GCF_042666595.1. NCBI lineage: Bacteria > Pseudomonadati > Pseudomonadota > Alphaproteobacteria > Caulobacterales > Caulobacteraceae > Brevundimonas > Brevundimonas sp. GCM10030266. The sequence continues at coordinate 107,127 of NZ_JBHTCY010000002.1, read as the reverse complement.
GGATGACGGTGTCCTGGTGACGGGCTCCGGCCTGCCCGGCGCGACGGTGACGGTTCGCGGCGCCGATGGCCAGATCATCGGCACCGGGCTGGTGGCGGCGGACGGGACCTTCTCCATCGTCGTCCAACCGGCCCAGATCAATGGCGAGACCGTCTCGGTTACCCAGGCCAATCTCGAGGGCGTCTCGCCCCCCACGACAGCCGTGGCCCCGGACGTCACCGCTCCGCCCGCGCCGACCGAGGTCGCCGTCTCGGCCGATGGCGACACAGTGACCGGCGTCGGCATCGTCGGCGCCCCCGTGACGGTGCGCGGCGCCAATGGCGCGATCCTCGGCACGGGCGTCGTCGGAGCCGACGGAACCTTCTCGATCTCCATCTCCCCGGCGCTGACGGACGGGCAGACGGTGTTCGTCACCCAGGCGGACGCGGCCGGGAACATCTCGACGCCCGCCACGGCCGTGGCGCCGGACCTCGACGCGCCGGCCGCCCCGACCAATGTGGATGTGTCCGACGACGGGGCGACCGTGACCGGCTCGGGCCTCCCGGGCGCCAGCGTCACCGTGCGTGGCCCCGGCGGCGCCATTCTGGGGACCGGCGTGGTCGCCGCCGACGGAACCTTCTCCGTCCTGATCCAGCCCACCCTGCTCGACGGGCAGGTCGTTTCGGTGACCCAGGCCAACGCCGAAGGCGTGTCGCCGCCCGCCACCGCCGCCGCTCCCGACGTGACCGCGCCTCCGGCCCCGACCGACGTGGGCATCTCCGCCGACGGCGCGACGGTGACCGGATCGGGCGTGGTGGGATCGACCGTGACCGTGCGCGGGCCCGGCGGAGCTGTGCTCGGCACGGGTGTCGTCGGTGCTGACGGCACGTTCTCGATCGCGATCCAGCCGGCCCAGACCGATGGCCAGATCCTGTCCGTCACCCAAGCCGACGCCGCGGGCAATGTGTCCCCCGCCGCCACCGCGACGGCGCCGGATCCGGCCGCGCCGACCGCGCCGACCAATGTCGATGTCGCGGACGACGGCGCTGCGGTGACGGGCTCCGGCCTGCCGGGCGCCAGCATCACGGTGCGCGGCGCCGGCGGCGTCATTCTCGGCACAGGTCTGGTGGCCGCCGACGGCACCTTCTCGATCACCCTGGCGCCGCCGCTGGTCAACGGCGAGACCGTCTCGGTGACCCAGGCCAATGCGGAAGGCGTGTCGCCCCCGGCACAGGCCGTGGCGCCGGACCTGTTCGCCCCACCGGCGCCGACCAATGTGGACGTCTCGGACGACGGCGCCTTCGTCACGGGCTCGGGCCAGCCCGGCGCCACGGTGACCGTGCGCGATCCCGGCGGCGCCGTGATCGGCACCGGCGTGGTGGGCGCGGATGGCGCCTTCTCCATTCCGTTGCAACCGGCCCAGACGAATGCGCAGACGGTTTCGGTCAGCCTCAGTGACGGCGGCGGCGCCTCGTCGCCGGTCACCGCCCTCGCGCCGGACCTGACGCCTCCGCTGGCGCCGACGAATGTCGACGTGGCGGATGACGGCGCGTCCGTCACCGGCTCGGGCCAGCCCGGCGCGTCGGTGACCGTGCGCGGCCCCGGCGGCGCCATCATCGGAACGGGACAGGTCGGCGTTGACGGAACCTTCTCCATCCCGCTGCAGCCGGCCCTGACCAATGGCCAGATCGTCGCGGTCACCCTGACCGACGCCGGCGGAACCTCGGCGCCGGGAACGGCGGTGGCGCCCGACACCACGGCTCCGGGCCTGATCGTCAATCTGGATGTGGCGGATGACGGCGCATCGGTGAGCGGCATCGGCGAAGCGGGCGCGACCGTGACCGTGCGCGGCCCCGGCGGCGCCGTGCTGGGCACAGCGGTGGTCAACGTCGACGGCACCTTCACTGTCCCCCTGTCGCCGGCGCTCATCGCCAGCGAGGTGGTGACGGCGACCCAGGCGGACCCGGCGGGCAATGCATCCGGCCCGGTCTCGGCGACCGCGCCGGACCTGACCTTCCCCGGCGGTCCGCTGGGAACGGACGCGCCGACCGTGGTCATCGGAGAGGCGGCCGGCGGCGTGAACGGCGCCGAACTGGCCGATGGAATCCAGATCCGCGTCCTGCTGACGCCCGGCGCGCAGGCGGGCGACACCACCACCCTGACCATCGTCACAGGCGGGGCGCCGATCGTCCTGTCGCGCGCCCTGACGGCGGGCGAGATCGCGGCCGGCGTGATCGAGTTCACGGTCAGCGGTCCGCTCGCCGACGGCGGCTATTCCGCGACCGCGATCATCACGGATGCCGCCGGCGTGGCCTCGGGCACTTCGCCGTCGCTGACCTTCACGGTTGACGCCGTGACCTCGGCGCCGGTGATCCTGAGTGCGAACGGGCAGGGGCTGTCCGGCACGGCGGAAGCCGGCGCGACGGTGACCCTGCTGAACGCCGCGGGCCAGCCGATCCTGAACGGCGGCGTGGCCGTCACCGTGGTCGCTGACGCCAACGGCGCCTGGAGTCTGCCTGCTTCGGCGGTTCCCGGCGGACTGGACCAGTTCTCGGGCTCGGTGCGAGCCACCGACGTGGCGGGCAACACCGCGGTGTCGACGGTCGGTCCCATCGACGGCTCGACCCTTGCGCCCGTCATTACGGGCGCCAACGGCCTGGGGCTCACCGGCACGGCGGAAGCCAATGCGACGGTGACCCTGCTCGATGCATCCGGTCAACCGGTGCTGAACGGCGGCGTGCCTGTGACGGCGACGGCGGACGCGAACGGCGTCTGGACCATTGACGGCGCGGACATCCCGGGGCTGGACGGCTTCACGGGTTCGGTGCGGGCGGTCGATCTGTTCGGCAACGAAGCGACGACGCCGGTCGGACCGATCGACGCCGATGTGTCGGTGACCATCAGCGTGCTGACGGTGGCGGGCGACAATGTCCTGAACATCGCGGAGGCCGGAAGCGCCTCGGTCGCGGTGACCGGCGTGGTCACCGGCGACTTCACCGCCGGAGACCTGGTGACGGTCACCCTGAGCACGGGCGTTCAGGCGACCGGTCTGGTGGGCCTCGACGGGACCTGGACGGTCAACTTCGCAGGCGCGGCTCTGGCGGGTTCGACCCTGGCCACCGCCAGCATCAGCACCACCGACACCTCCGGCAACTCGGTCACGGTCGAGGGCGGTCACGGCTACAGCCTCGATCTGTCCGCGCCGGCCGCACCGGTGGTCGCCCTCGCCAACGGGACGGGTCTGTCCGGTTCGGCGGAGGCCGGCACGACGCTGGAGCTGCGTGATGGCGGCGGCGTCCTGATCACCACGGTTTCGGTGGGAGCTGACGGGGCCTGGTCCATTCCGAGCACCCTCGTGCCGGGAGGGCTGGACGGCTTCACCGGCTCCCTGACCGTGATCGACGCCGCAGGCAACGCCACCCCGTCGGGCATCGGTCCCGTGGACGGCGCCACCAGCGCTCCGGTCATCACTGTCGCCAATGGCGCCGGTCTGTCCGGCACGGCGGAGGCGAATGCCGTCCTGACCCTGCTCGACGCCAATGGCGCGGTCATCACCGGCCCCGGCGGCGCGCCGGTCACCGTGACCGCCGACGCCAACGGCGCCTGGACCCTGCCGGCCTCGTTGTTCCCCGGTTCGCTCGACGGCTTCACCGGCTCGCTGCAGGCCTCCGACATGGACGGCAACGTGGCTGTCGCCACGGTCGGGCCGGTCGATGGCGCCACTCCCGCGCCCGTGGTCACCGCCGCCAATGGCGGAGGCCTGTCCGGCACGGCCGAGCCCGGAGCGGTCATCCTGCTGGGCTCGGACGGAGAGCCGGTGCTCGGCGCGGACGGCCAGCCGATCAGCGTCACGGTCGCGCCGGACGGCACCTGGACCATCCCCGCGGCCCTCGTGCCCGGCGGTCTGGACGGGTTCACCGGTTCGGTGCAGGCGGTGGATCCGGCGGGCAACGTGTCCGCGGCCTCGGTCGGACCGGTCGATGGTTCGGTCTCTGTCTCTCTGACGCTGGATGCGGTCGCCGTCGACGGTGTGGTGAACGCCGCGGAAGCGGCCGGAACGGTGACTATCACCGGCTACGCCACCGGCGAATATGTCGTCGGCGAGGTCGTCACCCTGACCCTGGCGCCCGGCGTGACCTATACGGCCGCGCTGCTGGCCGACGGCAGCTTCAGCGTGCAGATCCCGGGCTCGGCCCTGGCCGCGTCCACCAACATCACGGCGACCATGACCGCCGAGGACGGGGCAGGGAACGCCGTCACCGTGTCCGCCGCGCGACCCTATCAGGTCGATGTCACGGCCGAGACGCCGGTCATCACCAACGCCAACGGTCTGGGCCTGTCCGGCACGGCCGAGCCGGGCGTCAGCCTGACCCTGCTGACCGCCGGCGGGACGCCGATCACCACGGTCACCGTCGGATTTGACGGGCAATGGACCATCCCGGCTTCGGCGGTGTCGGGCGGACTGGATGGCTTCGGCGGTTCGGTGCGCACGGTGGATGCCGCAGGCAATACGGCGACCGCTTCGGTCGGGCCGGTCGACGGTTCGACCCTGACCCCGACGATCGAGACCGCCAATGGTCTGGGACTGACCGGCACGGCGGAGGCGGGCGCCACGGTGACCCTGATCGGCGCGGGGGGAACCCCGGTGCTGGATACCTTGGGCAACCCCGTGACCGTCACGGCCGACGCCTCGGGCGGCTGGTCCATTCCGGCCTCCAGCCTGCCGACCAGTCTGGACGGCTTCACCGGTACGGTCAGCGCGACCGATCAGGCGGGCAACACCGCCTCTGCCGGCGTCGGCCCGGTTGACGGCGGCATCGCGACCCCGGTCGTCAACTCGGCCAACGGACTTGGACTGACCGGGACCGCCGAACCGGGCGCCGTCATCCTGCTGGATGTGAACGGCGTGCCGATCAACGGCACGGACGGACAGCCGATCCAGGTGACCGTCGCGCCGGATGGCACGTGGAGCATTCCGGCCGGACTGGTCCCCGGTGGACTGGACGGCTTCACCGGCTCGGTCCGGGCGGTCGATCCCGCCGGCAACAGCGCCAGCGTCGGCGTCGGCCCGATCGACGGCGAGGTCACCGTGTCGCTCAACGTCACTGCGGTGGCGGGCGACAACATCGTCAATCTGGCGGAGTCGACCGCAGGCGCGGTCACCATCACCGGCGCGGCCATCGGCGACTATGACGCCGGTCAGATCGTGACGCTGGTGTTGTCCAACGGCGCCTCGGCCACGGCGGTCATCGCCCCTGACGGCAGCTGGACCGCGACCTTCGCCGGCGCCGACCTGGCCGCCTCGACCTCCGTGACGGTCTCGACCACCACCACGGACGGCTCCGGCAACTCGGTCACGGTGGATGACACCCACACCTTCATCGTTGACGTCACGCCGCCCACGGCGCCGCAGATCACGACGGCGAACGGCGGCGGGCTGACCGGTACGGCCCAGCCGGGGGTGACCATCGTCCTGACCGGCCCGGGCGGCGCGCCTGTCGCCGAGGTGACCACGGGCCCTGGCGGCGGCTGGACCATTCCCTCGACCGCCATCCCCGGCGGGATCAACGGCTTCACCGGCACGGTCACGGCCGTGGACACGGCAGGCAACCAGACCTCCACCCCGGTCACCACCATTGACGGCGTCACCACCACGCCTGTGCTGACCGGCGCCAATGGCGACGGACTGACCGGCACGGCGGAGGCCGGCGCCACCGTCACCCTGCTGAATGGCGGAGGAACGCCGATCCTCAACGGCGGCGTGCCGGTGACGGCGGTCGCGGACGGCAACGGCGTCTGGACGATCCCGGCGGTTCAGGTGCCGGTCCCGCTGGACGGGTTCACCGGCGCGGTTCAGGCGACCGATCCCAGTGGCAACACCGCGACGGCCTCGATCGGCCCGATCGACGGCGCCACGCCGGCGCCGGTGATCACCGCGGCCAACGGCTCAAGCCTGAGCGGCACGGCCGAGCCGGGCGCTGTCATCCTGCTGGACTCCAACGGCGCCCCGGTCATCGGGACCAACGGCCAGCCGATCCAGGTGACGGTCGCGGCGGACGGAACCTGGACGATCCCGGCGGGTCTGCTGCCCGGCGGTCTGGACGGCTTCACCGGCTCCGTGCGCGCCGTGGATACTGCGGGCAATGAGTCCGAAACCAGCGTCGGCCCGGTCGATGGCGACATCAGCCTGACCCTGGTGGTCAATCCGGTCACCGCGGACAATGTGCTGAACGGCGTCGAGGGCGCGGCGGCTTCGGTCGGCGTGTCCGGCCGGGCGGTCGGCGAGTTCAACGCCGGCGATACGGTGGTGATCACCCTGTCCACCGGCGTGTCGCGCACCACGACCCTGGCCGCTGACGGCAGCTGGAGCGTGACGTTCACGGGTGCGGAGCTGCGCGTCTCGACCTCGGTCACCGCCTCGGCGACGACGACGGACACCTCGGGCAACACCGTCTCCGTGACGGATGTCCAGCTCTATACGGTGGACCTGACGACCGCGGCTCCGGTGATCTCGGTGGCCAATGGAACCGGCCTGTCGGGCACGGCGGAGGCCGGCGCCACCATCGTCATCCGCAATGCGTCCGGCCAGACGGTCGGATCGACGACGGCGGACGGAACCGGCGCCTGGAGCCTGCCGGCCGCCGGCTTGTCGGCCAATCTGAACGGGTTCACCGGCTCGGTGCAGGCGACGGATGCGGTGGGCAATGTCGCGGCTTCGCCCGTTGGTCCGGTCGATGGCGTGGTCACGCTGGGCGTCACCGTCGCCGCGATCACGGCGGACAATGTGCTGAACATCGCCGAATCCGCCGCCACCCAGACCATTTCGGGTACGGTGACGGGCGAGTACCGTGTCGGCGACACGGTGACCGTGACCCTCAGCAACGGGGTGACGGCCTCCACGACCGTCCTGGCGGGCGGAACCTGGTCTGTCGGCGTGGCCGGTTCGGCCCTGGCGGCCTCGACCGGATTGACGGTCGCCGTCTCGACGGTGGACGCCGCCGGGAACACCGCCACGGTCACGACCCCGCATGCCTATGGCGTCGATCTCTCGGCCCCGACGGCGCCGGTGCTTGTCAGCGCCGGGGTGCCCGGACTGACGGGTTCGGGCGAGCCGGGCGCGGTCATCCGTCTGCTGGACGGCTCCGGCTCTCCGGTCCTGAACGGCGCCGGTCAGCCGATCACCGCGACGGTCGGGGTGAACGGAACCTGGACCATCCCGGCGATCGCCTTCGCCGGCGGTGCGGTTCCGGCCAACTTCAGCGGCCAGCTGGCCGCGGTCGATCCGGCGGGCAATGTGTCCTCGCCGACGGCCATCCCGCCCATTGATGTGACCCCGCCGAACGGCTCGACCACCACGGTCACGCTGAACGCCATAGCCGGCGACGACATCGTCAACATCACGGAGTCGCAAGGCGCCGTGACGGTCACCGGTCAGGTGACCGGGGAGTACCGTGTCGGCGACGTGGTGACGCTGACGGCCGGGGCGGCCACCTTCACCGGCATGGTGCTGGCGGGCGGCGGCTTCTCCATCAGCGTGCCCGGCGCGGCGCTGACCGGCGGCAATCTGGGCGTCAGCGTCGCGGCCAGCGATGCGGCGGGCAACGTCGGCCTGATCACCGGCAGCCGCGCCTATGCGGCGGACCTGCTGGGACCGGGCGGTCCCCTCGGGACGCAGGCGCCGGGCCTGACCATCGCCGCGGCGTCGGACGGCCTGATCACCTCGACCGAGCTGGGCGCGGGCGTGTCGGCGGTGGTCACCCTGACCGCCGGTGCGCAGGCGGGGGACACCCTGACCCTCACCCTGACCCACGGGGCGACGGTCCAGACCATCCCGATCGTCCTGAGCGCCGCCAACATCAGCGCCGGTTCGGTGACCATTCCGATCTCGGCCAATCTGGCGGACGGCCTGTTCACGGCCCGCGCCATCATTCGCGATCCGTCGGGCAACGCTTCCGGCCCGTCCACCCTGCTGAATTTCGAGGTGGACACGGTGCCGGTGAACATCGGCCAGACCTCGGCCAGCGTCAGCGAAGCCACGCTGGGGCAGGAGATCGTGGGCACGATCCCGATCACCGGCACGACGGGCACAGTGACCGTGGCCCTGCAAGCGCCGGCCACGCCACTGACCTCGCACGGGGTGGCGATCACCTGGGCCATCGACGGAACCGGCGCCCTTGTCGGCTCCGCGGGTGGCCGTCAGGTCATCCGCGCCACGATCAACAGCTCGGGGCAGTACCGTATCACCCTGCTGGACGGGGTGGACCACCTCGGCGCCAACGCCGCCAGTCTGGCGACGCAGATCGGCGTCACCGTGACGGACGCGACCGGAACGGCGACCGGCTCCATTGGCCTGACCATCGTGGACGGCGTTCCGCAGCCTCACGCGCCGGTGGTCCTGACACCGACCGCGCCCGGCGTCATCGTCGGCGAACTGATCGACAGCTTCGGCGCGGACGGCGGTCGCATGACCTCCGTGACCGTCGACGGCCGAACCTTCACCTGGAACCCGACGACCGACACGGTCAGCGTGTCGGGCAGCAACACCACCATCCTGTCGTATGGGGTGCGCGACGGCATGCTGTCGGTTTCGACCGTTCGGGGAGAGGCCATCACGGTCGACTTCGAAACCGGCGAATACCGGGTGCAGGTCACGGGGCAGGACGCCGCCATTCCCGCCTCGGTGCGCCCGACGGCGGCGTTGGGCGGCGGAAACGGCCTGCTGGGACTGGTCGACGCCAATGTGCTGGGGCTGATCCAGCTGGGCCAGCAGCAGTTCTTCACCGCCTCCGACGTCAACAATGACCTCGCGTCGGTGGTGGTCCGTTACTCGGCGGCGATCGGTCTGGGGCTCAAGACCTTCAGCTACAACGCCGCCCTGGCGGCGGAACTGGGGCTGTCGGTGGTTCAGGCCAACACCTTCCTCCTGCCGGGCTCATCGCAACTGACGATCACGGCCATCGGCGGCGGGGCGGTGGACAACCTGAAACTCAATGAGTTCCTGGGGTCGATCACCATCAGCGGCGGCCTGTCCGGCCTGCTGGACCTCAACGTCGCCCAGACGCTCAGCATCACGGCCACTGATCTGGCCGGAAACGTCACCGCCGCATCGAACAGCAGCCTGGCCAGCCTTGGCGTTCTGTCGGGCCTGCTGGGCGGCAGCCAGATCTCGCAGATCATCACCGGCTCGGCCGCGGGCGAGACCCATACGGCCTCTGATGTCGGGACGGGCGCGGCGCTGGACAACCGCATGTACGGCTACGGCGGCGACGACACGCTGAACGCCGGACTGGGCAATGACATCCTGCGCGGTGGTTCGGGCAATGACAGGCTGAACGGCGGCGCGGGCAACGACCTGCTGATCGGCGGAACCGGCAATGACATCCTGAACGGCGGCACGGGCAGCGATGTCTTCCGCTGGGAAGCGGGGGATCAGGGCACCATCGCCCAGCCCGCCGCCGACATCATCCAGGACTTCAACGTCGCCAGCCTGAACCTGGGCGGGGATGTGCTGGACCTGTCCAGCCTGCTGGTCGGTGAAGGGCGGATCGGGAACAACCCCGGTAACCTGTCCAACTTCATCCACTTCCAGCTGACGGCCAACGGGACGCTGATCCACATCAGCACGACGGGCGGCTTCGTCGGCGGGTTCGGTTCATCGACCGCCAGCGGCGCGAACCAGACGATCCTGCTTTCGAACGTGGATCTGGTGACGGGCCACGGCACCGATCAGGCGATCCTGGCGGATCTGCTGGCGCGCGGGAAGCTGATCGTGGACACGCTCGGCGTCGACGGCTCCACCGCGCCCAACACCCTGACCATCGGCGGTTCGGCTGTTGACGGCGACGGAGACACAGCCGCCGGTGGCGGCGTCAGCATCAACACCGGCGGCGTGACGCCGCTTCCGCCTCTGGCCGGAAACGTCGCGCCGGTGGTCGAGGCGGCGGCCCAGAACCTGCTCGGCCTGATCGGTCTGGGTGCGCTCGGTCTGAACCTGAACAGCCAGGATCTGCTGGCGGCGGACGCAAACAACAACCTCAGCCGCGTCGAGGTGGAGTTCGCCCCGCTGGTGTCGGTCAGCCTGTCGCCGCTGACCTTCGCCTACTCCCAGGCCCTGGCGGCTCAGTACGGGCTGAACGTCGAGGTGACGCGCTCATCAGGTCTGCTGGGCATCGTCGCGCCGAGCGCCCGGATCAGCGTCACCGCGCTGGACGGTGGGGTGATCGACAATGTCGCGATCAACCGGTTCCTGGAGAGTATCCACCTGACCGATCTGAACGGCGGACTGCTTTCGGCGTCCACCCTCAGCCTGAACCTGCTCAACGCCCTGACCATCACGGCCACGGACGCTCTGGGTCTCAGCAGTTCGGCGGTGATCGGCTCTGTCGTCAACGTCAACGCCTTGAACAGCCTGGATGGGCCGGACGCGGCGATCCCGCTGGTGCAGCCGGTCATGGCGGAAGAGAAGTCCGCCTTCTCCGACGAAGGGCCGCTGGTGCGACCGACCGTGTCGGATGATCCCGTCAGCAAGGCAGCGGGCGAGGAGGTCCGACCGGAGGTTCGACCCGCCCTGTCCGACGAGGTGGTCAGCAAGGTGCTGGTCGGCGCGGACGATCCGCAGGTCCGCCCGGGAGTCCCGGAGCTCGCGGATAGTCTGATCTCAAGCGGAGGCCCTCGCCCCGTGCGCGCTCTGGGTGTGAGCGACGAGGACACGATCAGCCTCGGCTTCGAGCAGGATCGCCAGGAGGCATACGAGGGGATGCCCGCCGAACATCCGGCCTTCGACGCCTCCGGCTGGATCGACGCCTGGGTCGAGGATGCGCCTGACACCATCGGTGACGAGGAGCCCATGGTCCTGCCGCCGGCAGCGGAGACGGCGGGCAGCGACTACTCCGGCTGGGTTCCCCCGCCGCCGGAAGACGATCTGGTCGTGCATCCGTGAGGCGGTCGGCCCGCGCGACAGGACAGGGTGTGGCGACGGCGATCGTGCTGTGCGGCCTCGCCTGTCCCGCGTGGGCTGATCCTCTCGGCGACGCCGTCCTGCGCGCCCTGGCCCGCCATCCGGAGGTGCGTCTGGCCGAGGTCGAGGTCAGCCAGGCCGCGACCGAGGTCGAGATGGCGCGCAACGGCTATCTCCCCGCGCTCAACGCCTCCAGCGGTCCGGCCGCCGCCGGGCTGGGTTATGATGTCACCCTGACCCAGACCCTGATGGACTGGGGCGAGACGGCGGGGCAGGTCGATCAGCGCCGCGCCTTGCTGGCACGCCAGCAGGCCAATCTCGAAGTGGTGCGCGATGACGCCGCTCTCGAACTGGTCGAGACCTGGATGGACATCGCCAGCGGGCGCGCCCGGCTAACCGTCATCGACGACCAGCTGGCCCGACTGCAGGAACTGGCCGACATGGCCCAGACCCGGGTCGAGGGGCGCTATTCCGATCAGAGCGAAAGCGGACGGGTCGCCCTGGCCATCGCGACGGCCCGTGGCCAGCGGGCAGGCATCGAAGGCGAACTGGCCGAGGCGCTGGACCGCTATGATCTTCTGGTGGGCGCGCCGGCCAACGGCGTCAGCCTGCCGCCGTCCCCGACCTTCATGGACTCCGTCCGGGAGGAGGGGGCGCTTGAGGCGGCGATCGCCGCGGCGCCGCTGTTCCGCAAGGCCAGCCTCGGCGTCGATATCGCTGACGGCGGCGTGCGCGAGGCCCGCGCCGCCCGTTTCCCCCGCCTGAATCTGGAAGGATCGCTGCAACGCCGCGAGATCGGCGGCCGGATGGTCGATGACAGCGCGGTCGCGGTGCGCTTCCGCATGGACACCCAGCAGGGGTTCAGCGCCCTGCAACGGCCCAGGCTGGCGATGCAGCGCCGTGAGGCGGCGCGGTGGGAAGCCGAAGGCGTCGGACGTGATCTCCAGCGCCTGATCGAGTCCCTGATCCGCTCCGACGCCGCCCTGGGCGCGCGCATCGCCGCGCTGCAGACCCAGGTTGAACAGGCCGACGCGGTCAGCGGCCTGTATCAGGAGCAGTTCATCGTCGGTCGTCGCGACATCCAGGATCTGGTGATCATGGAGACCGAACGGTTCGAGACCGAACGCCAGCTCATTGACCTGAATATCGAACGACTGCGCCTGCAGTACCGCGTCGCCGCCCAGCTGGGCCTGCTGACCCGGGCCATGGCGGGGGACCAGATGCAGATGCCGGTGGAGACGCCATGACGCTTGCGTGGGACAGCGCGGTCGCCGCTTCATCGGGCGATCCCTTGCGTGAGGGGCTTTGCCTGCTCGCGGCCCGGCTGGGCCGTCAGGTCACCGTCGCCCGGCTGGGGGACGGCCTGCCTCTGCGCGAGGGGCGGTTGCCGCTGGAGGAGGTCGAGAAGGCTATGCGCCGCGCCGGTTTCGCCGCGCGGGCCGTTCGCATGGCGCCGGCCGAGGCGCCGGGGAGCCTGCTGCCCGCCTTGCTGCTGATGAATGACGGCCGCGCTGTCGTTCTGGCGGGGCGCGACGGGGATGAGGCGATCCTGCTGAGCCCCGAAACCGGCGGCGGCGAGGTGCGGACGCCCTGGCCCGAGGTGCAGGCCCTGCACGGAGGCGTCATCATCTTCGCCCGTCCGCTCTACGCCGGGGACGAACGGGCCGGCGGCTATGCCAGGACCGCGCCCCGCCACTGGCTGCGCGGCACGATCCGCGACGCCTGGCCGTCCCTGATCGAGGTCGGGGCGGCGGCGGTGTTCGCCAACCTTCTGGCCATCGCGACGTCCCTGTTCTCGATGCAGGTCTATGACCGGGTCGTGCCGACCTCGGCCTTCGGCACCCTCTGGGTGCTGGCCAGCGGCGTCGCCCTCGCGGTCGCGGCGGAGTGGCTGCTGCGCATGCTGCGGGCGCATCTGCTGGATGTGACGGGCCGGAAACTGGACCTGCAACTGTCCTCGCGGCTGTTCGAGCAGGTCATGCAGATCCGGCTGTCGGCCCGACCCGGCTCGACGGGCGCCTTCTCCGCCCAGGTCCGCGAGTTCGAGACGGTGCGGGAGTTCTTCACCTCCTCAACGCTGGCGGCGCTCAGCGACGCCCCCTTCATCATCGCCTTCCTGGGGGTGATCTTCCTGCTCGGCGGGCCGGTGGTTCTGGCCCCGGCCGCGGCGGTGGTGCTGATGGTGGTTCCGGCCCTGCTGCTGCAGAAGCGCATGGCCGCCCTGTCCCGCGACAACCTGCGTGAAGGGGCCGTGAAGCAGGGCCTTCTGCTGGAAACCGTCGAACATCTGGAGACGGTGAAGGCGACGGGCGCCGAGGGTCGCAGCCTGCGACTCTGGGAGATGCTGTCCGACCAACTGGCCGAGTCCGGGGCCAAGGGGCGCAACATCTCGACCGCCCTGACCCTGTGCGCGTCCGCTGCCCAGCAGTTCGCCTTCGTCGGCGTCATCCTGATCGGCGTCTATCAGATCGCCGCCGGCAACATGACGATGGGCGCCCTGGTGGCCTGCTCGCTGCTGGTCTCCCGCGCCGTTTCCCCCACCACCCAGTTCACCGGCATTCTGGCCCGCTGGCAGCACGTGAAGGTGGCGCTGGAAGGGTTGGATCAACTGATGGCTTCGCCCGTCGAGCGTCCGGCGGGGCGCCAGTTCACCCGTCTGCCGGAGGTTCACGGCCGCCTGATCGTCCAGGAGCTTCAGGTCCGCCCAGATCCGGAGGCGCCGCCGATCCTGATCGTGCCGAAGCTGGAGATCGCGGCGGGCGAGAGGATCGCGCTGATCGGCGGCAATGGCGCGGGCAAGTCGACCCTGCTGCGGGCCTTGTCGGGCTGGGCCGACCCCTCGACCGGGGCGGTGCTGATGGACGATGTCAGCCTGACGCAGATCGACCCCGCCGACCGTCGGCGGGCCATCGGCTACCTGCCGCAGGACAACGCCCTGTTCCATGGGACACTGCGCGAGAACCTGACCTTGGACGGGGCCGCGCGGTCGGACGCCGAACTGCTGGAGGCGCTGGATGTGGTCGGCCTCGGAGCCTTCACCCGCGCGCATCCGGCGGGGCTCGACCTGCCGCTGGCGGGCTCCCGCAGCGTCTCTGGCGGGCAACGGCAGGCCATCGCTCTTGCACGCCTGTTCCTGCAGGATCCGCGCGTGGTCCTGATGGACGAGCCGACGGCCGCCTATGATCAGACCAATGAGCGCCGGGTGGTCGACTTCCTGCAGACCTGGACCGCGGGGCGGACGGTGGTGATCGCCACCCACCGCCGGGCGGCGCTGGCGGTCGCGGACCGCATCGTCGCCCTGTCCGGCGGTCGCATCATCGGCGACAGCCCGCGCGACGCCGGAGGCCAGGTGACCCTGATGAGGAGCTCCAATGCTTGAGGCCGTTCACGACGAGAAGGCGCTGCGGCGGCTGTTGTCCGGCTCCCGCGTCGGGGAGGCCCATCCGGCGGCGCGCCCCATCCTCTGGGCCTGTGTCGCCATCATCGCCATCTTCGTCGGCTGGGCCGCGTGGGCGCCGGTGGATGAGGTGTCGCGGGGCGAGGGCAAGGTGGTGCCCAGCAGCCGGGTGCAGGTGATCCAGAGTCTTGAGGGCGGCATCCTCAGCGACCTGCTGGTCAAGGAGGGGGATATCGTCCAGGCGGGCCAGCCGCTGGTTCAGCTGGATCGCGCCCGCTTCGAATCCTCGGCGCTGGAATCGGGAGCCCAGGTCACCGCCCTGACCGCCGCCATCGCTCGACTGGAGGCCGAGGTGCTGGGGCAGGGCGCGATCGGGTTCCCCGCCAGCATCCCGGCCAATGATCCGGTCATCGCCTCGGAGCGCGCCCTGTTCGCCGCCCGACGCCACAACCTGAACGCCACCGTTCAGGCGCTGGCGCAGGAGACGGCCTATGCCCGCCAGCAACTGAACCTGATCGAACCGCTGGCCGCCCGCGGCGCCGTGAGCGAGGTGGAGGCCCTGCGCCTCAGCAAGGATATCGCGGCCCTGACGGGACGTCAGACCGAGGTGCGCAACACCTATATGCAGGAGGCCTATGCGGAGCTGGCGGCGAAGAAGGCCGAGCTGGCGGCCCAGACCCAGATCTTCAACCAGCGCGAGGACCAGCTCAACCGGACCCGACTGGTCGCGCCGGTCCGGGCGCGGGTCAATGATGTCCTGATCACCACGCGCGGCGGCGTCGTGCAGCCGGGCGAGCCGATCATGCAGCTGACGCCCGTGGATGATCAGCTTCTGGTCGAGGCGCGCATCCTGCCCCGCGATGTCGCCTTCCTGCGGCCCGGCATGCCGGCGCGGGTGAAGATCACGGCCTATGACTACACCGTCTATGGCGATCTGCCGGGAC
This sequence comes from Brevundimonas sp. GCM10030266, assembly GCF_042666595.1. NCBI lineage: Bacteria > Pseudomonadati > Pseudomonadota > Alphaproteobacteria > Caulobacterales > Caulobacteraceae > Brevundimonas > Brevundimonas sp. GCM10030266. The sequence goes on along the minus strand of NZ_JBHTCY010000002.1, from coordinate 91,850 downwards.
GGGTGGAGCAGATCAGCGAGGACACGCTGGAAGAGGACACGCCGCGCGGCAAGGTCGCCTACTACAGCGTGCTGGTTCGCACCGACCGCGCCTTCCTGCGACGCGGCGCGGAGACCCTGCCGATCCGCCCCGGCATGGTGGCCCAGGTGGATGTGCAGTCCGGACGCCGCACCGTGCTGAGCTATCTCCTGCGGCCACTCCTGAAGGCGCGGCTTGGTTAAGGGGGATTGGTTCCATGACAAATACGTGCGTTTCAGCCGTTTCCCTCCCGCGCGGGCAAGCTATACAATCAGAGGTATTGCTTCGGTTTTGGATTCGGGATGGCGTCGGTCGAACGCAGTCACCTTTCGCTAGCTGAAAGAACCTTCCGCGATTTCGCTGAGGACGATGTTGTCCGTGCTGAAGGGCGGGCGGCGGACGCGATCCGCTCCGCCGACTGGTCCGGTACGCCGCTGGGCGATATCGGCGGCTGGGACCGCGGATTGGTCGCCGCGCTGAATCTGATCCTGGATGCCCGCTTCCCGATGTTCATCGCTTGGGGCGAGGCGCTGCATCTCTTCTACAACGACGCCTACGAGCCCGCCCTGTTGGGCAAGACCGTCCCCCAGGGGCAGCCCATGCAGACGGTCTTCCCGGAGGCCTGGAGCAGCATCGGTCCGCTCATGGGAAAGGCGTTGCGGGGCGAGGCCAGCTATTTCGAGGACTTCGAGGTTCCGCTGGTTCGCAATGCGGTCCTGGCCAGCACCTGGTGGTCGTTCTCCTATTCCCCCCTGCGCGCGGAGGACGGTCAAATCGGCGGGGTGCTGGGCGTGGTCTATGAGACGACCCGCCGTCTCCTGTCCGACGAGGCGTTGAGGTCCAGCGAGGCCGCCCTGCTCACCGTCACCGAGATGACGCCGGGCCTGCTCTGGCAGTGCGAGGCCGACGGGCGGCTGACCTGGGTGAACCAGCGGCTCCTCGACTATTTCGGCCTCGAACACATCGGCGACGCCCACTGGGATGACTTCGTCCTGCCCGAGGACATCGAGGCGGCGCGGAAGGTCTATCGGGTCTGTCTGGACGAGCGACGCCCCTTCCACTGCCAACAGCGGCTGAGGGGCGTGGACGGCCGCTATCGCTGGTTCATGGTCCGTTGCCAGCAGATGTTCGATAGCAAGGGCGATCTCGCCGGCTGGTGCGGCTCCGCCATCGACATTGATGAATGGCGACTGGCGACGGACGGGCTGTCCGATCAGAACGAGCTGCTTCGCGACCTGAACGGGGCCGATGCGACCCTGCTGTGGGTGGCGGACGTCGAGAGCCGGCAGGTGACGCCGGTCAACGCGCAGTCCAATCCCGCCTGGGCCCTGCCTGCGGATGGCGCGTCCTTCACCTGAGACAGCTGGACGGACACGGTCCACGCCGACGATCGCGCCCAGTTCCTCGCTGCGTTTGATCGCGCCGCGGGGGGAAAGACCGCCCAGTGCAAATTCCGCCGGCTGGCCGGGGCGGGGCCCGCCAGGCGGTTCCAGCTGACCGCCTTCCCGATCGTGGATGGGCAGGGGCATCTGCGCCGGATCGGCGGGCTGATGGTGGAGATCGGCAGGGAGATCGACCCGCGGGCCTATCTGGTGGATTCCGATCCCGTGCGCGCCAGCGCCTTTTCGCAAGCCTTCGCCCGCAAGGGCTTCCGCATCCGGACCTTCACCTCGCCCGGCGAGCTGGAGCACGTCGCGGATGATCTGGTGGCCGGTTGTGTGATCGTCGGGGTGGATCACGACATGGACGCCGTGCTGAAGGCGGCGGCCACGCTCAAGCAGGCGTCCCATCTGCGCTGGCTTGCGGTCGGCGACTTCTCCCATCGGCTGGAGGATGTGGTTCGGCTGATGAAGCTGGGCGCGGCGGATGTCCTGTCCTGTCCCGACGCCGCCACCGTGGTGGAAGCCGGGCAGGCGGCGCTGGCCCTGGCGCGTCCCGAGCCGGACAAGACCTCCGCCCCGGAAAGCGCCCGCCAGAGGGTCGAACTGCTCAGTCGGCGCGAACGCGAGGTCCTGGACGGCCTGGTCGCCGGCGGCACCAACAAGACCATCGCCCAGAAGCTGCAACTCAGCCCGCGCACGGTCGAAACGCACCGCGCGCACCTGATGGATCGTCTGGGCGCCTCCAGCCTCGCGGACCTGATCAAGCTGGCGGCCGAGGCGGGTATCTAACTCGCCTTCGGGTCAGGATTTTCTTCTCGGAGTTATACTCAGTAGCCCCCCGGATGACGGTGCCGGGGCTTTCCGGATGATGGTCGAACGCCGGGGATTCCAGGCAGAGACAGAGGAGAGTTCCTGATTGGCCGCGAATGACCAGTCGATGCCCGAAACCCAGTTTACGGCCCTGAGAGCCGAATTGCTTCGCGTATCGGGCAAGATGTCCTGCACCCAGGCCCTGGACCTTGCCGACCTGCTTCACACCGTAATCCGGATGCGGAAGCCGCATCGCCCGCTTCAGAACCTCGAAGCGCTGTTCGGCGACACCAACTGCTCCTGAGGCAGGCGCGGAAGCGCGACCCGGACTTCAGAACACCCCGAGGCAGCCGCGATCCGCTGATGCGGCGGATCGCGCCCGTCGTCGTGCGGGGGCGAAATCGGTCAAATGGGGATGCGGACCCGGCGCCCGCGGTCAGCAGGCGCCCTGATCAGGCCGGTGGCGGAGAGGGGGTCCGCCTTCCTAGCCTTCGCGGGCCTTCGCTAGCATCCACAGAATTGCCGCCAACCCTCTTGAATTCCTCGCTTTTCCGTCGCTGACATTCGCGGGCCTTCGCGGGAAGCCTCTGCACGTTCTTAGGGAACGGCTTAGGGATGCGACCAATCCTGACGTAGGTGTATGTTCTCGTTCCGTTCTAGGTGAGACATGAGCCGCGTTACGAACAGACTGACCAGTAGAGGAGCCCTCGCAATCCGCGCGCCCGGCATGCACGCGGACGGGAGAGGACTCTATCTGCGGGTCGATCAGGCGGGCGGCAGAAGCTGGGTGCTGATCTACCACCTCAACCGCCGACGTCGGGAGATGGGGCTTGGCGGTCTGGATGCTGTAGGCCTCGGGCGGGCCCGAGAACTGGCCGAGGAGGCCCGCGAGGCCGTCCGCCGAGGTGACGACCCCATACTCATGCGCAAGGCCGCCAAGGCCCCGCCGCAGGGCCGAACATTCGAGGCCGTGGCGTCCGACGTCCTGGATGAACTTGAGAAGGGCTGGAAGTCACCGAAGTCGCGGCCGCAATGGGAAGCCTCGCTGACCCAGCATGCCCCGGCGATCTGGAAGGCTGACGTCGCCGAAGTCGACACCGACATGGTGCTGGAATGCCTGAAGCCGATCTGGACGACCCTGCCGGAGACGGCGCGGCGGGTCCGGGGGCGGATCGAGCGGGTCTTGGACGCCGCCAAGGTGAAGGGCCTGCGGACCGGGGAGAACCCGGCGCGCTGGGGCGGGCACCTTGCTGTTCTTCTCGCCAGCACCCGGGCGATGAAGAAGCACCACGCCGCCATGCCCTACGCCGAGGTGCCGGCCTTCATCACGAAGCTGGCGAGCCGGGAGAGCATTTCCGCCCTGGCCCTGCGGTTCATCATCCTGACGGCCTGCCGGTCGGGGGAGGTGAGGGGCGCCCTGTGGTCGGAGATCAAGGGCGACGTCTGGATTGTCCCGGCCAGCCGGATGAAGGCCAAGGCGGAGCATCGCGTCCCGCTTTCGGACGCCGCTCTGGCAGTCCTTGCCGAGATCCCGGTCGAGGCCCGCCGCGATCTGATATTCCCCGGCACGACCGGCAATGCCCTGACCGACGCTGCCGTGTCGAAGGTGCTGCGCATCAACGGCCAGGCCGAGGCGACCGTGCACGGCTTCCGCTCGTCATTCCGGGATTGGGGTGGGGACTGCACTACCCATTCCCGGGAGGTGCTGGAGCAGGCACTCGCCCATCGGGTGGGCGACGCCACCGAGCGCGCCTATCGCCGTCGGGACGCTTTCGAGAAACGCCGCATGCTCATGGATGCGTGGGCGGACCACTGCCTTGGCCGATCCGGCCGTGTGATCCAGATGAAGGACCGGGCATGAGCGACGATGTGAAGCTGGCCACCCTCCTCACTGAGTGTCTGAACGAGCTGAGTCGAGACACGCCTGCTGGCGACGTGCGCGCGGTCGATGCGCTCCGCCAGATCGAAGCGGCGGCGCCGGGCGAGCTTCGCCAGATGGCCGACCGGCTCAAGCTGGCCCGAATGCCCCGCACGACGGCGCACTAGGCCATGTCGCGCCCATGGAACGGGAAGGTCTCCGAGATACCGGAGGGGCGGTGCATAATGGCGGCGTGCGTCCGCCCGGCCTGCGCCGGACATCGCTACTTGCCGCGCGCATACCTTCTCGAGAAGGTTGGTGACATCCCCCTGTTCGAGGTTGAACGGCGGCTGCGTTGCATCGAGCCGCCGCGCCTGAACCGGCGAGGGCCGCCCTGCCGTTCCTCCATGGTGCTCGACTGGGTTCCGACCCCTGAGAACGACAGGCCCAGCAACTGGCGCGGCGATGGGACATAACCCGCGCTTCCGGATGTGGGGCAACGAGGACTGGCAGGGCTACTGCCCCACCATCGGCGACATGGACCGCCGCGGCTGGTCGCTGACGGCGACGTGCAGCACCTGCGACCTGAAGATGGAGGTCCGGGTCGAGGTTGTGATCCGGGAGAAGGGCCGCGCCTGGAGCCCTTGGGGCAAGACCGCGAAATGCCGGCGGCTGCACTGCCATGGGCGGATGTATCTGCGCGGCTATGCGCCCAGGGCGGGCGAATACGTCGACATCTGACCGTCAGACGCAAAGAAGCCCCGGCGACAGGGGGGGCTGTGGGGGTCGGGGCTTCCATCGATGGGAGACGTTTGGAAACGGTCCGGTCGTCGAACCGGGCGAGGCGGCGTTGGTTCCTATGCCGATTTTCGACACAGGAACCCCGCTCGCCTAACGGCGCTGACTCCCGCGGGAAACAGGGAGGTCGCGCCATGCCGATGCGCAAGACACCCCTGCGGGAGACGCAGGGCGTGAAGCTGATCCAGGTCGAGGAGGTCTCGGCCGACGGGACGAAGGTGCGATCGACGCACTACCGCCTCACCACCCTCAGACCGAACCAGCCGCGCCTGATCGCCGACGAACGGGATGCGCTGGACGCCTTCGATCTGGAGGTGATCGCCTCCAGCGCCGACCCGGTCGTCCAGCAGTTGATTGATCGCGGGCTGAACTGAGGCGCTGCGGCATTCCGCCCCTGCGGCTGCGAGGCGACAGAACGCCAGGCAACGGCTAGCGTGGTTGTTGCGGATGATCCGGGCCTTGGAGTTGTCCGCCGCGACCCGGCTGAACTCCCCCATGATGCAGCCGGGTCGCACTCCATCCCCGACTCCACAACCCGCCGCCGTCATGTCAGGCTCCGCCCCATGACCCTGACGCCCCGCCCGCGCGAGCCTGAGTTCGCCGACACCGAAACCGACCGCGCCGCGCTTGCGGCCGTCCTCACCGCCGCGGGACAGGAGGCAGCGCCTGATGGCGACCTCGCCGAGATGAACGTCCGTTGGGACAAGCTCTCCTACGCCCTGTTCAGCGCCCAGCCCGAGGCCTTCGATCGCTGGGCCGAAGCCCTTCACGCCGCGACGGCGAAGGCGGACAAGCCGGTGCGTCAGCGCATCAGCGAACTGGAGGGCCACCTGGTCGGCTGGCGGATCGGCGATGTGTAACCTCTACAGCGTCGGCAAGCACCAGCAGGCGATCCTGCAGATGGCCGAGGCGATGACGCCCGATGTCGGCAACTTCCCGCCGATCCCCGGCGTCTTCCCCGACTATCAGGCCCCGGTCCTGCGCCGGAACGCCGCCGGCCAGACCGAGCTGGCGATGCCGCGCTGGGGCATGCCCAGCTCGAAGAAGGCGATCTTCGACGCCGCCACCACCCGGGCCGACAAGCTGAGGGCCAAGGGCAAGGACGTCGACTTCGACGAGCTGCACAAGATGGAGCCCGACAAGGGCACGACCAACATCCGGCGTACCGACAGCCGCCACTGGGCGCCCTGGCTGGGCGTCGAGCACCGCTGCCTTGTGCCCTTCACCGCCTTCAACGAACCCGATCAGGTCGAACGCGGCCCGTCGGTCTGGTTCGCCTTGGACGAGGAGCGCCCGCTGGCCTTCTTCGCCGGCGTCTGGACCGCCCATGCGGGCGTGCGGATGATCTCGAAAGGGTGGGAGGATCTGGAGGTTTTCGCCTTCCTCACGACCGACGCCAACGCCGATGTCGCCCCTTTCCACCCGAAGGCCATGCCGGCCATCCTGACGACGGCCGAGGAGCGGGATGTCTGGATGCGGGGGCCTTGGGCGGAAGCGAAGGCGCTGCAGAGGCCGCTGCCGAATGGCGCGCTGACGATCGTGCAGCGGGGCGGGAAGAAGGATCCGGCGGAGGAGATGGCGTGAGCGACGACGGCGAAGCCCCGATTTATCCGCTCATGGCCTTCGGGACCGGAATCGCCGACGGGCAGGTCGGCCTTGAGCTGGAACTGGCCACAGACCGGGAGGAGTACGAGAAGCGGGAAGGTTCGGTGCTGGCCATCGTTATGACGCCGGACCATGCGATCGAGCTGGCGAATGCACTGATCGAGCGGGCCGAGCTGGCGAAGCGCGGACCGGTCAACTGAACCGACTCGGCCTATAGGCCGCGCCCATGACCGCCGATGAATTGAACGACCGCCTCGACGCCATGATCGCCGCCGCCGGCGAGGAGCCCGACAAGCTGCCGGGGTTGATCACCGTCAGGACCGAAGACTGGATCTACGGCGGGACCGGCGACGTGCGCGCGACCTGCAAGGCGCTGAACGACGGCCTCCGCCACCGCGACGTGGTGATCAAGATTTCGACCGACTACGAGACGAAGGTCTTCATGCGGTCGGAAGCCAGCGGTCGCGGCGAGCCCTATCGTGATCCACTCCCGAGGCCCTGAACGCGGGAAAGGCCCGCCTCCCGAAGGAAGCGGGCCTCGAACGCCTCATGGGGCGCTGATTATCGAACTGTCCGGAAATCCCGGAGGGTTGCGGCTAGCCGGGATCAGGGCGCCGCCCCGCACACCACCTTCGCGTCTGCTCGATCCTGCTTTCCAGCCGCGCCGTGCGGGCGTCCTTCTGGGCCTCCGACAGCTCGCGAGCGCTGAACCGGTCCGCGCCGAGGATGCGTATGCCGCCCACGTCGAGCGCCAGCCGCTCGTCTTCCGTCACAGGCACGGCGCCCGGCCGGGGCTCCAGCGCCGCCGTTGCTGATGCAGGGCAGGGGTCGAGGACCGGGGCCGAGATCACGGGCTCTGGCGTGGTCGTACAGGCGGCCAGCGCAAGGCCGGCCATGAGGATCAGGATGCGGGGCATTGAGACCTCCCGATTGCGATGCCGACCTGACGTCCACGGGTAAAGAGTTCGGCGCCCTCGCCCTGACAGACGATGGCGGCTTCCTGTGCCTGAACAGCGCCGTCCGCCTCGGCGCGGGCGGCGGTGCGAAGAGCGTCGGTCAGCGCGTTGCGGGAAGCCTTCAGGTCGGCTTCCAGCCTACGGACCTCGGCGCGCTCGTGACGCAGCTGCCGACCCTGGACCATCAGACCGGCAGTCTGGGCGAGCAGAGCAGCGGCGAAGCCCAAGGCGACCCAGCCTTTGGTGGTGAGCATGGTCAGGCCTCCTTCCATTCAGGCATGGGCACGATCAGACCTGCGAGAGCGTGCGTGGAATCCGAGCAGAATTCCCAATGCCCAGAGCGGATGAAGCTGTGGCAGTGGCCCGGCGGATCGCCCTCCTCGCGAACGTACGAAGGATCAACCGCTTGCCCGGTCTTCACCGACAGGCTGGGCGAGAAGGTTGGGGCTTCGAGGTTTCCGTCGAAGGTCCAGCGGGCACCGTTCGGGAGCGGCTTCTCGACGGCGATGTGATGCCAGGTGTTGCAGCCCGGGCATTGAGCGAAGTAGCCGCCATCGACCCGGCGGAGGAAGGGGCCGGCGGCACTCACAGGATCAGCCCCTTGGCCTTGTTCGTCTGGGCGAGCCGCTCAGCCTCATGGTTGGCCGGGCGGTCCGACTTCGGATTTCCCCGGTTCACCCCGCGCGAGCAGGCCGCGACGTTGTCCTGGTCGGCCCAGGCGTTCAGGCCCATCCGGGACCAGAACAGCGTGCTGGCCAGCAGGCCGAGCGAGGGGTTCGACAGGAGTTGCGGGTTGCTCTCCAGATCGATGCCGAGGGTCCGCCCGTCGCGACGATAGTTGGCCCGGCCCGTGGTCTGGATAGGCCCTCGCCCTTTGAACCGTTTGCCGTCGCCGGGCTGGGTGTTGCCGAGATCGGCGCGGCCCTCATAGGCAGCCCCGCTGGCGATCTCTTCCATGTAGCGGAAGCCGCCGGACTCGTGTGCGCACTGACCCATGAAGTGCGCCAGCCTTAGACCGGTATCGAGGATCCCATAGGTGCGGAAGTGGACATTGGCTGCGAGACCCAGCTCAGCGGCCAAGACAGCCGGAGCGCCCATTCGCTGGAACAGAGCGGCGAGCGTGCCGGCCCCGATTATGCCGTCGACGGTCACGCCGAGACGAGTTTGCAGACGCCGTGCGTCGAGCATGCTTAGGCTCCTAAGTAGTTTCATTGGTGAGACGGGAGGGATCGGAGCGCCGGCTCGATACTTTTCACATGCGGGAAAGCCCGGATCCTCACACCGGGAAGACCCCGGCGGCGGCGCACCGAACCTTCACTGGCTCAGGAGCGTCGCCGCTAGCATTCCCGGAGACCGGCTCTATGGTGTCGCTGCGCGCATCGTGCACCGCGGCTCGGCCCTCGTTCGTCCCCCGGCGACTGAAGCCGAGCCGCAAGCGATGGACGAACCGGGTTTGTCCGTGACAACTTCGCGCCATGACAAGACTGACGAAACCCGAGAACCGAGCGTTGCTGGTGATGAACGCCTGCCCCCACTCGTTTGAGATCGCCGCGTCTCTTGGCCGAGGGGTTGGACCGAAAACGCTTCAAGGTCTCGTGGATCGCGGCCTCGCCCTGACGGGACCGGATCGCCAAGGCAACAAGGGCTACGCAATCACCGAAGCCGGTCGAGCGTGCCTTTGATGCCCGGCCTCAGTTAGCTTCCGCCGCCGGCGTTTAGGGCGAGAAACACCGCCATCGCGGCCAGCACCACGATAGCCCCCAGCATGATCGCCAGCCGACCCTGACGCTGGCGCTTCGGTTCGTCGGGCGGGGGCAGGTCGCCAACGGCGGCGGGCGGAACGGCCATGGCTGCAAACTTCACCGGTCCGTCGCGACCAATCAGGGCAGCCAGTCGCATGAACTGCACCGACCACGGAGGCGGCGCGCGGTCCCGCATCACCCAGTCCAGTACGGCGAGCGAAAGGCCCAGCACCAGCAGGCCGCCTAACGGGGCCATCACGCTAATCCGGCTGACCTCGACCAGCTTGCCGGGAAAGATCAAGGTCAGCCCCCGGCACATGGCGATCAGCGCTCCGCACCACGCCAGCCAGCGCCAGACCCTTTTGACGGTCTTCACGCTGTCGAAGGCAGGGCCGAGCAGGCGCGAGACCTCCAGCAGGATTCCACCGGCGGCGATCCACAGAAGGCCTGCGGTGATGACGGTCAGAGGGCCGAGGCTCATGACTTGGGCTCCTGGTTGAAGACGGCGCGGACGACACGCTCCATCATGTTGAAGAGACCCCTCGGGTCGTTGGTCACCATCCAGCCCAGCACAACGCTGACGAAGCGCATGTCGAGGGCTGGAACGGTCCGCAGTATCCACATCACTGTGGCCTCTGCGATGACCAGACCGGCGGGGACGCCGAATACCAGCCTGAGCCACGCCTTCCGCCGCGCCTCGGGCGTCCCGGCCTTGGCCGAGTAGGCCGTCACCAGACCATAGGCCCCGGACAGCAGGCCGCCGCAAAGGCCCCAGAAGCCCGGATAATCACGCGGGTCGAACATCCACCCCTCCAGAATGTCGGCCAGTACAGATCAGCCGACGCGAAGGCGTGGCGAACAACGAAACTCAGGTCGCCGGTTCGGCCGGCGGCTCCGGCTCGGGCGCCGGTTGCAGGTCGGCGGTGATGCGGTTCAGCCGCCCCTGCAGGCTGTCGAAGCAGCGCACGGTGCTTTGGGCCAGCGTGGCCAGGTCCAGGCTGGCGCCCGGCAGGCTCGTCAGCACGGTCCGCAGCGCCTCGACCGGACCAGCCAGCCCGGCGACGGCGGTCGCGGCCTCCTCCAGCGCGCCCAGCGCCTCGACCCGCCGGGCGTTCTCGGCCTGCACGGCCTCGAGCTGTTTCTGGAAATCGTGGGCGGCCAGCTGCGCGCGCATGGCCGCGGCCTGTTCTTCGGTCAGGGGTTGCGGATCGGCCATCAGGCGTCCTTTCGGTTCTGGTGTTGAGGAATGCGGTCAGCCGCCAGCGACCCACTGGACTTCGAGGTAGACGTCCACCCCGCCTGTGATGTTGCTCGTTCCCGAGGCGCGCTGGATCTCCAGGACCAGCGACGTCGCCCCGCTGGCCACCGAGGCCTTCGCCGCCGCCGGCACGATGATGTCGGCGGTCTGCGCCGCGGAGTCGCCCAAGAACGATCCGCTCCACAGGACCGTCGCGCCCTGACGGATGCGCCAGTTGCCGCTGAACAGGGTGGTCGGCGAGATCGTGATCGCGAGGGCCGAAGTGTTGACCGTCGCCTTCAGCATGCCGCCCGTCGGCAAGGCGGCAAAGGCGACGCTCGCCCAGGCCACCCAGGTCGTGTTGTTCGACGTGTTGTTCGACGTGCTCGCCGATTTCAGCAGCGCCCCGCCCGATGCGCCCGCCGAGGGCAGGCCGGACCCGCCGACATAGGGCGTCGCATGGGCGCGATAGAAATACGCATTGGCCCGGCTGATGGCCGAGAAGGCCACGGTGTCCGGCCCCATCCACTCCCGCAACTGGCCATCCGTCCCGAACGAGGCGCCCAGCGCCAGCACCGACCGGACGCCGTTGCTGGTCGTCCTGAGCGTGTCGGTCGCGTCGTCGAAGAAGGTGTTCTCGCCGAAATAGATCTTGTCGGCCATCAGGCCCGCGACCGTGCCGTGAACGTCCGACAGAAGCGACAGGATGGCCGCGCCGCCGGGCGAGGTCGCCGCGACCTGGAAGCGGGCCAGCGCCGACTGGTCTTCCAGATCGGCGACGGCCTCCGACACCGTAGTCACGCTGGCCGACAACGCCGGCAGGGCCACCCCCGCCGCGATCTCTTCCGGCGTGGCCGGACGCCAGCCCAATACATGCCAGTCGATCACCGCCGCCCCGGCCGGCGAGAAGCCGGACCAGCGGTTCAGACCGATCAGGTCATACCGATCGACGTCGGTTCCTCGCGCGTCGCGCAGGATGGACCAGCGATAGGTCCGACCCGCTACGCCCGCACCCCGCACGGTGCCCGTCGCGTCCGGGATGGCCGCCAGATTGTGGACCACATAGTTGACCGAGCTCGCCGGGCTGCGCGCATCGAAATAGACGCCCGCCCCCTGCAGCGAGCCGCTCACCAGCGTCAGCTCCACCGACAGGACGACATACTCGCCGCCCGTCGAGGTCGCCCGCGTCTGCCCCGCCAGCAGGCCGACGTTGCCGGTCCCCGTGTTCGAGATCCGCGCGGCGTTCGGCTGGCCATTGCGACCGGTCGCCTTGCTCAGGGCGCCGTTCGCCGGCGTCCACAGCGACCAGCTGGCCGGGGCGGTCCCGGTCCAGTTGGCGAACCGGCTGTTCGGGTTGGCGTTGTTCGAACCCAGCGACGCCGCGACCGATGCGGAGGCGGCGGCCGAGGTCGCGCTGCCGCTGGCCGCGCTGGCCTGGGCGGTCGCCGTCCCTGCTGCGCCCGTGGCCGTGTCCGCCGCCGTGCCCGCGGTCAGGCTGGCCGAGACCGCATCCTCCGCCGCCTCCGACGCCTGCTGCTGATAGGTGTCCGCCTGCCCCGCCGACGCCCCGGCCGAGGTCGCATGACCCAGCGCCGCCAGGGCACGCTCCTCGGCTTCGTCGGCCGAGACGCCCGCCACGGCTGCAGACCCCGCCGCCGCCGTCGCCGACCCGTCCGCGCTTTCCGCCGCGACCAGCGACGCATCGCGCGCCTCGATCGCGTCGGCGATTGCATCCATGATCGACGGATAGCCGCTCAGGATCTCCTCGGCCGCGTCATGGGCCGCCTCGGCCAGCGCCTCCGCCGACACCAGCCGCGCGTTCAGCAGATCCGACGCGACACCGCCCACGTTTTGGGTGTCGTCCGAGATCAGGTCCGGGGCGACGTAGGGGCCGTAGACGTAGCGCGCCGAGTAGTTCTGGTTCCGCTGGTACTGGACCGCGATAAAGTAGGTCGCGCCCGGCTGAAGGCCATCGACCGGGATCGTGGTGACCGTCGGCGGGCCTTGATAGGCCTGCGCCCACGGACCCGTGGCCGACGGTCCGGTCTCGACAATGATGGCCGTGGCCGTGTCGTTGGATACCACGCCGGTCAGGTCAAAGCCGGGCTGCTGACCGCCGCCGGGCGCGGGCGGGCGCAGCGTGATCACCCAGTCGCCGGGCGTGGGCGGGCTCACCGTGCGCGGATCGACCGGCGTTAGCACCTGAGGCTCAGGCGGGACCGGGTTCTGGCCCAGTGCGAAGGGATACTTGGCGTCGGTCTCGCTGACGAACGACACCCGCACGATCCCGGTCGACGGATCATAGTCGGTGTTCAGGCACAGGCACTTCAGCCCGTTCAGGACGAAGCCCTGTTCGGTGATGGTGAAGGCGTCGCCCGGACGGATGCGCTGCATGTGCGGCTTCAGCGGGATCACCCCGGCGATGCCCTCGCGGGTGTTCGCGATCTGGAGCGCGGCCAGCTGGGCCGCCTGCTTCGCATTCGAGACATAGGGGTAGTCGATACCCCGGGTCCGGACCCCACCATCCTCCGTCCGGTACGAGGCCGCAGTCACCTCGCCGTCCAGCGCCGTCATCTGCCAGCGGTGCGCTGGGCTCCAGAAGCGCGGGCGCAGGGTGTTGATGCGGTCGATCCGGCTGGCGGCGGTGTCGATCTCCAGCGGGCCGGCGGTGTCGGCGGCGCTGATGGTGACGATGCTGGTCCGCGGCGCGGCGCGGCTGATGCAGCTGATCTTCCCGGCGCGCTGGGAGTAGATCGCTCCACCAGCCTGCAGGAAGGTCTTCAGCACCTCGTGCTTGTCGTCGTCGGTGTTCGGGTAGGCCGAAACCGTCCAGTTGTTAGCCTTGGCGATGTTGGATGCGTTGACGAAGGCGGGGACGTCGATCCCGGCCAGCTTCGCCCCGATGCCACCGACCTGAAAGTCGGTGCTGCTGCCGTGTGCCGGGGCGCCCTTTAGCGTCGGACCCTCCCACAGGCCCAGCGCCCACTTCAGCGCCCACAGGATCGGGCAGGTCAGCGTGACCCAGGTTGAGGGATCGTTCAGGCGGCAGGTTCCGACGCCGCCCGGGTAGGTGCTGTCCTTGGTCGGATCCCAGCCCTTGAGGCCCACCAGAGTGACGAGCGGCTTCACCTCGCCGGTCGGGAAGGCCGAACCCTTGCTGTTCTCCGCCATCACCATGAGGAAGGCGGCCTTGCCGGACAGCTTGTGCGCAGCCGTCCAGCCGGGCAGTGTCGAGCCGTGCTTCAGTCCGGCGGGGGTGCTCAGCGCGACCGGCGCGGGCTGATGGCCCAGCACCGAGCGGAAGAAGAGCTCCTGATTGTAGGGCTCGACCGTCGCCCCACCATTGGCGTCGAACGTCTGCGGGTAGTCGTCAGCTCGGACCGCCTCGATCGCTGTGATCGGCCCGGCGCCCGACAGGACCGCCGGGATGCCGTAGTACATCAGGTCCGGGCCGAAGGTGTCCCGGTGGATGACGGACCCGGCGACGCCGATCCGGCCCGCGGCGAATGGAATGGGGCCGTCGGGATCAATGACGAACTCGAACGTCCGGCCTCCACTTCCGACCTGCGGCTGGAAGGCCGACATCGCCGCGCTCAGGGCGACATTCGTCAGGACGTTCAGGGCGACCGTCTTGAGCGTCGCCATCAGCGAGAACTTGGCTGCGGCGGCAGGAGCTACGGCGGCCATGGCGCTCGCGGCGGCCGGGAGGGCGAACATCAGACCCTCCAGGCGCAGACGAAGAGATGAGGGACCATCGGCTCGATCAGGCCGGTGGCGGCGTTGGCGGCCAGAACGCGGCCATTGTCGAGTGCGACGGCCAGCGAGCAGCCGAAGGCGTCATCCTCGCCGACCGGGAGGGCAATGATGTCCCCCGGCAGAGCCGCGGCGGGAGCGATACGCTTCAGCCCCGTGGCGTCCATCAGCTCGACCAGATCCTTGAACCCGAGACCCCGGACGTATTTCAGGACAGCGGGCCAGCTCTTGCCTTTGCAGCCGTTCAGCAGCTTCGCCGACCGGCCCATCCGATGCATCGCCATCGCGGCGGGGCGGGCGCAATGAACCTCCGGGGTGAGCGGCTTGAAGGCAAAGCGGTCCATACAGGCCTGCGTCGCCGCAGCCCGCTTGAGAAGGTCGGTCATGTCTGAGGTCAGCCCCCGAAGATCTTCAGCAGGCGCTTGAAGACGCCGGGGTTCTCCGGGCGGCTCCGCCATTCCTTTTTGCGGGTCACGCCATCGACGAAGGAAAGGCCCTTCTCACCGGGCCAGATCAGCTGATGGAAGGAGTCGTTGAGGCGCCAGTCGGCATTCTGCTCAAGCTGGCGCTCGGCTTGCGTCCCGCACTCCAGCGTCAGCAGCCAGTTGTCGCCGACCTGAAACCGCGCCTTGTCGATCTCGCCGTCGAACTTCAGTTCGGGCTGGCCGATCAGCAGGCCGGTGTCGCGGTTGATCGCGCCTTCCCACCACTGGACGCGAGTGCCTTGGGTCGTGGGGGAGGCGAGGGCGGCTGCGGCGTTCTCTGAAGCCGGAAAGATCGGCACGTCGATCCGGGTCGTCTCCGCCTCGCTGCCATCCTTGATCGACCCGATCTTGTCGAATGAGCCATAGGTCGGATGGTTGCTGACGTAGGTCTCCGGCCCATTGCCCTCCGCGGCGTCGAAGACGACGAAGCCCCCGTCCGTCAAGCAGATCGCCCCGCCGACCATGTCCAGCCGGATCAGAGTGCATTTCAGGACCGCCGCCTGCTGGAAGGCGGTGACGAGGGCGGCGTCCATCAGCGCTCCCTAACCGTGAACTGCAGGCCGACAAGGCGATCGATCCCGACGGCCCACTCGCCGAGGTCACGGACGAATCCCTCGATCATGGGCTGGGCGATCTCGACGGTGCTGTTGTCGGCTGGCGAGGTGCGCAGCATGGTCCGCAGCGGCACAGTGGCCTGCCCGGAACTGTTCGCCGTCGCGGTCGCCCGCGCCCGGTACAGGAACCGGCGACCGCCCGTGATGACCGACAGAAACTGGCCCTTGCGGATCGCATAGCTGGGCGTCAGGCCGTCGATGATCAGCGAACTGCCGGACTGGCCGGCGCCGTTGACCAAGGGAACGCCGGGCGCACCGGTGTTGAAGCCCGGCTGGTGAACCTTCATCACCACGGTGTCGCCCTCGGCCATGAGGTCGTCCCACTCCATCGAGCGGAAGTAGGGCATCACCGGCATGCGGAAAGTCAGGGCGTAGCGGCTACCCTTGCGGGCGATCTCCTGCTCGCCGTCCCCATAGGCCGGCGCGAGGACATTCTTCGAGGTGACCAGATCGATCCCCATCCACGACGGAGCGGGATAGATCGGCAGGACCAGCGCAGCCATCAGCGGCGGCGTCCGAGGGTGTAGCGGTCGCGGCGGGCCATATCGTCCGGCACGGCCTTGCGCGCGGAACTGAAGGCGGCTCCGGCCTGCGGGGCCGAGCGGTCATCGACGTAGGCGTTGAAGCGGTCGTCGTTCGGCTCGACGATCACCCGCGTAACCCCGCTACCACGCCGTTCGCCGGCGCCCGCCGCCATCCGCATTGAGACGTCGTGCGGGATGATCTGAGTGCCGTTCGGGAGGGTCATCAGCTCGCCTCCCAGTTCATTGAAAACGCCCATGCCGCCTGCCCATGACAGGTCACCACTGGCCCGGCGGGGCAGAAGCTTGCCCAGCCAGCCGAACAGGCTGGAGCCAATGTTGCCCGCGCCGCCGCCGAACCCGCCGAGGCCTCCACCGGGGAACAGCGTGCCCGCCAGCGGCTCAATGATGCCGCGACGGATCGAAATCTGGAGCAGGTCGGCGAGGATCTGCTTGGCGACGTTCGAGAAGACCTCGCCCAGGTTTCGGCTGTTGATGATCGCATCAACCAAGCCGTCGTTCAGGGCGTCGAGACCGTTTGCCGCGACCCGCTCATAGGCCTCGGAGATTTCGTCGGCGGTCTTCAGCGAGGCGTCCCGCCACTCGGCCAGCGGGCCTTGATTGTTGCGGATCACCGCGGCGCGCTCAGCTTCCTCGCGGCGTCCGTTCATGTCCCAGGCGCGCTGGCGGTCATCGTCGGTCAGGCCTGGCGTCTTGTTCAGTTCGGCGTCCAGCGCGTCCCGGCGCTGCTTCTGGGTGATCGCCAGAAGCTCAAGTTCGATCTGCTGGCGCTCCTTGGCAGTGCGGGCGGCGCCGGACTGGAGCGACAGGAGGTCTGCGGTCAGGTCGGAGAGGAGACGGGCGTTGGCCAGTTCCTCGTCGCGGATTTCGAGGATCGACCGGTCGGTGAGGATGCGATCTTCGACGATGTCGGCCTGCTCGTGCGCAAGGCGCAGCTGTTCGGCCTCCACCTCCTTGATCTCGCCACGCGCGACCTTGGACTTGATCTCGGCGTCTCGGGCCTCGCGGTCCATGTGCAGTTGATCGACGGCAAGGTCCCATCGCTGCTGGGCGGTAAGCAGGTCGCCCTCAGACACATCGAGCAGGCGCTGCCGGGCGCGGTAGATTTCCTGTTCGACGCGTTCAGCTCTGCGGGCCTCGCGCTCGGCGGCGCGCTGGGCCGAGTTGTCGGACCGGGGCGTGCGTCCTACCGGAGTGAGCGTGGGGGAGCCGGGGGTGCGCGGAAGCTCTTTCGTCTCGAACTGGCCTACAGTCTGGTTCCACCAGTCGCGGCGGCTGGCGTATTCCTCGTACTCGTCCTCTCGGCGGCCCTGTTCTCCCGTGACAACCCGGATGCCCGCGCGCACCCGATTGCGGGCGAAAGCAAAGAGCGCGCCGGCAGCGCCGAACTTGGCCGCGTTCTGCTCCGTCTCATCCGGGAAGTCCCCGGTGAACTCGGAACGATCCCTCCACCGGTTCCACGCCGCCAAGAGGTCGTTGAACTTGGCGATGGCCTCTGCCAGCGAGTTGGCGAATGCGATGATCTCGTCGGAGGCGAGCACGAAGGACTCTGCCACTTCAACCGAAACGACGGAGGACAGATCCTCCAGCCTCTCTTGTGCTCTCGCACCTTTCACGATCAGCTCGGCGTCCATAACATGCCCGGCATCCCGCGCCTCGTCCCGAAGGTGGGCCACGGCGTCGCCGCCTTCACGGAACGCGCTGGCCATCTCGCCGAGGCCTACCTTAGTGGCGGCTGCCGTCCGATCAGTCTCCGTGCCCAGATCGCTGATGCGGTCGATGACGGCATCAAGGGCCTGTTCGACCGAACCGAAGTTACGAAGGTCTTCCTGACTGAATCCGAGCGCCTTGAAGGCGTCCAGGTCGCCCTTGGACAGGCCTGCGGCCGCGCTCGCGAACTTCTTCCCGAAGCTGTCGATTGCGGCCTCGGCATTGCCGAGCTCCCCGCCCGTCTTTCGGGCGACGAACTGGAGCTCCTGAAGGACGTCGGTGGACACGCCCACCCGCTGGGCGCTGTCGCTGAGGTCGGCCGCCATCTGGATCGAGGCCTTGCCCACCGCGACCAGTGCGCCTGCTGCTGCGATCGAAAATGCTACGACCGCTGCGACCGCGCCCCCGATCTTCTTCATCCCCGCAGAAATCCCGTCAGCCGATCGGTTGGCGTCGGCTTCCATATTCCCAGTGGCCTGCTTGAGGACCAGTTGAGCCTCAGCCAGGTCTTTCTTCAGCTTGTCGAGGGTTGCTCGGAGCTCGAACTCGGCGGAGCCGACGACACGATCAGACATCCGTCACTCCGGAATTGAAAAGGGCGGCTCCGAAGAACCGCCCTCTGCGTTGGCCTGCTTTGATCGGCCTATTTGAGCCGCGAGATGATGACGCACATCAATCCGGTCACGACCATGCCGACGCCGAAGATGGTCAACTGGATGCCGTAGGCGAGCATGGTAGCGACGCCGCCGAACTCCGGTGCGCCCTCTGTGCCCATGGTCATGGCAAGCGCCAGAACCGCCAGACCGAGAACGATCAGCACCCCACCGACGATTTTCCAGAGCATTCTATCCCTCCCAAGGTCGAGGTGAACGCTATCCGGCAGTGTCGATCTCCACAACCTCGATCCCGCCTACGAGGGATGGCTGACGTTATGGAAGGGAGGGCTCAAGCGGATTGGATCAAGCCGGCGTCTTCAAGTCCGACGCTTGGCCTGGGTAAAAAACTCTCCAACGCCGGCTTTGCTGCGTGCGCAGCGAGTTCAACGTACTTTCCAACCGCCTGGATCGCCTGTGCCCCGCCCAACGCCATGGCGTTGACTCTGGTTAGCAAGAGTTGGCACTTGGCAATATCGAGGTCGCCATCCAGTGCCTTTGAAACCTCCAAGGCTTGGGCTTGAAAATCCCTCAAGATGCCACGCTGATCTCGCGGAAGCATCGCGGCCGTTTCAACGGCTTTCCAGTTAAGTTTAGCCAGAGCGTCTCGCGTTTGCTGAACACTTTCGGCAGGCGCAGGTTGACCATCCGCAACCGCGTGATTGATCGCGGAAACGTTCACGTACACGTCCGAGATCAAACTGTTCAGTTCCTTCAGGTTGGTCAGTACGTATTCAGAACGCATTCTTTGTCGTTCGAATTTCTCAGTCACAATGGGTGAAAGCCAAGCCGCTAGGAGGGCGAGCGAAACTGTGACGATTAAAGGCGTCTCCGTGCCCCAAGCGACCCTCCATAGCGCCTTCCAGCCATGCCAGATCCGGAGCGCACAGAGTTTCAAGGTGGACCAGACAGAGGCAATCATCGGACGGTTGCCGGCGCAGACATCCCCAGCTTGCTTTGCGCATGCTGCGCCTGAGTTTCCGCTTTTGTCAGCACCGCCCCTCCAGCCGACTGGCCAGCCATGTTGATCATAGCTGTTAGCTCCGCATTAGCAGGGTCGTTAGGGGCCTGCTTGTTTGTGAATTCGATATGATCGCCGTTGCTGCAAGCGGAAAGGGCACCAGCTAGCGCAAGAGCGACAAAACCGTTTATCCACTTGGCAAGCTTAGCGTCTTTGTCTTTCAGGTTGTAACGGCCTGGCGACTGAAAACGCATTTGCGCTTCTGCTAGGGCGTCGTGATCATAGAACCGTGCGATGATCTGGTCGTAGTCGAGGCCAGTTAGGTCAGCCCGCTGCTCCATCGCGCGGTAAAGCGAGACGGCGAGGGCTAGAAGTTCCGCAGGCGGTACCAAGCTAAGAATGTCAGAGCCGTCATACTGCGGCGCATCCAGTGACACCCATGACCGGGCGTCCGTACTGTAGGCGTCGTACGCGAAGTCGAAGAAGCCTTCCGACCATCGATCTCGCCCGACCTCTGCGATAGCTGGCGGCTTCTCGAAGAACTTGACCAAGTGGGCGGGCAGTTCGAGTTTGGACCTCTTAGTCAGCCAGTTGACTTCGCGGACGGGCGTGTCAGCGAAGGGGAGACCCGCCGCGCGAATGCTCTTCTGCGGGAAGAAGGAACCGGCAACTTCGCCGAAGAGGACAGCTCCGCCAGCGCCTCGACCGGGGACAATTACCAAGTCACCAGCCATCATGCGCGTGGTCAGGTGCTTCACAGTCCGAAGATGAACAGAAACATCCGTATCGGCCGCAGTGGGGTAATCTGCGATGTGAATTGGCGTTCCGTCATCCCTGACGAAGCCCTTATTAGCCTTTACAGCAGTCGAGTAACGAATGCGTTGTCTGAGCAGACTGTCATCGGCGATTATCTCTGGCCGAAGGGCTAGCGCGGGAAACTCAAGGAAAACTACGCCAGCACTCTCGAAGGTGTCGATGTGGCTACGGTTCCGGCCAGGATGCACGATCCAAATTTTTTGCGCCGCGGGCACAACCTTTGAATTCAGGTCGACCGTTATCGTACTCATAAGCCCCCGCCCCGATTTTTCGTACTGCTACAACCGAGTCTGGGGATTTGTCGAATCTTCCCGTATTAAGTTTAAGCCCCCCCCCGCGAGCTAGCTGCTCCTCACTTCAAGTTCCACAACCTCGATCCCGAACTGGCGCGAGATCCGTTCAAACTCGGCGTCGGCCATGGCCTCAGCGTCTTGCTCTGCCTGCTCAGGATGCAGGAACTGCCGGACATAGTGCTGGGGCCCTTGTAGCCGCTCTTCGCGAGCGAAGCGCTCGCCGAACCACCCGCCGTAGATTGAGGCCTCGAACCGGGCCATGCCGCGCGCCTTGAGCGCCTGCCCCAAGCGGAAGGGCGTCAGCTTCCAGAACTCAGCCTCGGTGAGCCCTGCTTTCAGCGCTTCGTGAAGAGCCGCGCCAACAGGGTCGGGCGGCGGCTCGGAGGGTTTGCGGCGCCGTCCACGGCAGGCCTCCCTGCCGGGCCGTACTGCGCGATTTCCCACGCCTGCCAGAGTGCCTTCGTGGTCTGGACGACGGGATAGGCGGTGGGATCAGCTTGAACGTCGGCGACGCTGATCGCGCCGTCGGTGAAATGCTCGAGAAGCTGGGCCCGGGCTAGCGCCGATCCGGCCTTGCCCTTTGCGACCTTGCCGAACAGTTCGCCATAGCCTGCCGGTCCGATGGCATCGAGCCTTTCGAAGGTCAGGCTCAACGCCACCTCCCGCCCATCGGAGAGCGGGAGGCGCACGATGCCTAGGCGGGCGTCCTGCATTACGGGGTCACCGTGGCGCGGGTCGGCTTGGCCTCAGGGGTCAGGCTGTAGCTGTACGTGACGACGCCGCCGACGGAGCCGCTGATGGTCAGGACCGGGACGGCGTTGAAGACCTGGGCCTTCGTGCCGCGGATCAGGCGGAAGCCCAGCGGGGTGTTGCTGTCGCCGGCCTCGTGCAGCTTCTGCTGGGTCAGGCTGTCCGGGTCGTCCTGGAAGGTGCCCGTCAGGGGCTGGTTCGGCCGCGGTCCGGAGATCGATTCCGTCGAGCCTTCCGGAGTGTCGAAGTTGGTGGTGTCGATCCGGTTCTCACCGAAGCCGAGACCATTGGCGACGGTCACGCGATCGACGCGCTCCCAGTCCGGGGTGGAGGTGGACGACATGTCCACTTCGAGAGCGAGATAACCTTGAGCCTGCTTGGCGCCCATTGGTCAGTTCCTTTCCAAGAGAAGCCGGAGCGAGACGCGCCGACCGACCAGCGAGGGATCAGTCGTAGGCGCCGCCACCGGCCCCGTGGCGGTGACGAGAGAACAGCGCCCGCCTTCGACCGTCAGATCGTCAGGGCGGGCGTGGAAGAGGTCGCGGACAGCGCGGGCAAAGTCGCCGAGATCGGCAACCGAACCTGAAATCCTGGCATATGACCGTACGTCTTGGACGACCTCGCGGGCCGTATCTGTGAGTGTGGAAGCGTCGATGTCCGACGAAGGCGCAGCAATCACGATGCAGAACTTCTCCTGCACGGCGAGATAATCGTCCGGCGCCAGCTCCTCGAAAATAGCCGGAAGCCCGTCGAAGACGTCCAGCGCTGCGACCACATCAGGCGCACCGATCAGACGCTCATAAATGGTCTTGGTGCTGTTCATCCCTTGGCCCCTTTGACGAAGGCGTCTGTCAGGGCTCGCTGGTTCTCTTTCGCCGGCACATCCATGAACGGGCGGGCGGCGATGCGCTCGGTCCCTTCATGCAGCGGCTTGGCGTAGGCGGCGTTGGCGACGACCGATCCGACCACATCGTTTCCATCGTGCCGGACATTGGTGTCGGCGTTGGTGTTGGCGACGAGGTTTCCGAGATCGCGGGCAGGGGGCTGGCCGGGCGCAGAGGCGGTGTGCTTGCCGTACTGTCGTCCGGTGCCGGGACGGTTCAGCACGTCGGTCTTGAGGATGCGCTCGTATTCGCCCAGCGCGCCCCGCAGGCCCTTCTCAGCGGCGTCACCGGTCAGCTTGTCGAGGGCGGGGACGTCGATGGTGACGCGGGCCATCAGCGGGCCTGCAGCTTGTAGAGCGCCGCCGCCGGGTCGCCGGTCTTGGCGATAACCTCGAACGTTGCCGGGGCGAGACCCTTGGCCGGGTCAGGCACGGTGATCTTGTGGCCCTTGGCCGGGATGATCCCCGCGGGAAGACTGGCGCCGAGGACCAGCACCAGCCGGTCAGTCGCCGGGATGCCGAGCGTGAGACGGCGGTAGTCGCTGTAATCGGTCAGCAGCGCCTTGCAGGGATAGGTGGGCGCGTTGGTAGTCTTCCAGCCGCCTTGGCCATCAGGGACGCGCCCGCCGGGGATGGTTAGGGCGCCATCGCCGAAGTCGTCGCCGAAGTCGGCCAGTGCATCAGCGGCCACGCCGTCCAGAATACTCACAGCGGCCACCTCCGGATGGTGATGTATTCGTCGCAGCGACAGGCGATGACCTCCTCGGCGGGAGCGCCAAGGCTGCGGTCGCCGGGGTAGTGGAAGTGAGCGCCGCTCGGGCTGACGAACGGGGCGTCGAGGCCCCGGACCTCTTGGCCGTTCATGGCGTCGTGTGTGTCGCGCTGGCGTCCGTCGGTCGTGGTGCTCCAGCCGCGGACGATCTCCATGGCATCGACCCGGCGATCATCGAGCAGCTGCTGGAATGCCTCGCGCTTGGCGGCCCGAATGGCGGGGAGACCCTCGGTTCGGGCAATGACCTCGCCGCGGAGTTGGAGGAGGCGGGCCGAGTATCTTCCGGTGATGGTCCGGGCGGTCTCGGCCGGGATGGCGCGGCCCTCTCGGATGGCCTTGGTGATGGTGCGGTCGAAGCGTCGGTCGCGGCGGGCGCGGGTCAGATAGTGGCGAAGGGCCGCCGGGTCGCCGGAGGTCAGTTCGGCGTAGGCGGTGCGGACATAGTCACGATGCGGCCCAGACAGGCCGATCAGGCCGCCTTCCCGAGCGCCGGTGCGGGTTACCCGCCCCACAAGCTCCAAGGCGACCGACCGGGGCGACGCGCCCCGCGCCATGCCGTCGGCGAGGATGTCTCGCGCCTGCTGAACCTCATTCTCGATTAGACCGGCGATCAGGCTGCCGGCGAAGGAGCGGATCCACGTCGCGGCGCGCTGGTTGCCGGGGTCGAACCGGAAGCCGACACTCACGGCGACGGGCATCGAGGCGACGGCGCCCTGGCCGCCCGCGACGAAAGCTTCGGTGAGCTTGGCCTCCAGAGGATGGAAGGCGGCGCGGTTGAGGTTCAGGGCATCCTGGGCAGCTTGGAGGTCACCTCGCTGCAGGGCACTGATGACCCGCTGCAGCTGGACGCCTTCCTTGAGGTCGCGGACGCCCGCCATGAAGGCTTCAGCGACATCCACGCCAAACTTCGCCGCCAGCTCCCGGAAGAGCTGTCGTTGAGACGGTCGCCTTGCCATGTCGATGCTTAGGGCTTGAGGGCCCGGACGTGAGTGGCCGCCTGGGCCATCAGGTCGAGGTAACTTTCGGCTTGAGCCATGGCCACCTCCCGGATCTTTTGCTGCTCGGCGGTGCTGGCGTCGCGCAGGATGGCCTGTTGGAGGTTGTCGCCTGACGAGATCAGATCTTCCAGCGCCTCATTGGCCATGAGCATCGGCATCTTGTGCGCGGTGAAGCACGGATCGCTCGGGTCGAGATGACGGCTCATGGCCGGAACAGTGTCACAGGTCATGTCAGACCACAAACACCGCGATCTGCGGGGCGGTGAGGAACGGCGCGAGCAGTCCTTCGACGACGGCCAGACGCACCGTGCTGTCGGCAACAGCATCACCGCTGCCCTCAAAGAACTCCGTCTCAATGACGTCGATCTTCTTCCGCTTCACCTGCCTGGATGCCGAAGCGGCCGCGCTCAGCGAGCCGGGGTTCATCGCCTCGTGGAAGGCGGCGGCATAGCTGCCATGTTCGATGGCGACCGGGGTCACCGTGGACGGAATGGTCTGGCCGAGCGCTTCGGCTCCGGTCCGGGGCCATGCCCGCTCCTGTTGAAAGCCGTCGGCGGCAACGCCCACGAACCGAGACCCGTAAAGGCCGTCGATGTAGACGCTGCCGCGCTGGCGAAGGACGGCGGGCTCCGGCGCTTCGGCGGGCAGCTGGTAGCCATTGCTGGCCAACCAGTCCGAGAACCCCGCGTCTGATCCGTAGCCCGCCATCGGTCAGGCCTTGGCCTTCTCTTCGCGCGCCAGTTCGATGGCGGCGATGATGTCGGCCTTCTTGGTCGCGTCGCCGAGATCGACCGCCTCGGCCTCGGCGATGGCCTTCAGTTCGGCGACGGTCTTGTCGGCCAGCTCGTCACCCTGTCCGGGTTTCGAGCCGCCGCTGGCGCCGTCGTCGTCGTGGTCCAGCGGGTTGTGCTTGTCGAACCAGCCGGTCGCTTTCGCGGCCGCCAGTTCGCCCTCGCTGACGTCGAGTTCGGCGGACTTGCCGGCCTCGACGTAGACCAGCCCCTTGGTCGTGTGCACGCCCTTGGGGCCGGCGGTGTAGTTGGTGAACTTCGCCATGGCTTAGATCCCGTCCCGATAGGTGATGGCCTTGGGCAGGCGAACCTCGGTGCCGCCGACGTTCATGATGCCGCCGACCTCATAGGTCATGGAAGACTTCTGGAACGCGGGCAGGAACTCGTGGTCGCCCGGCAGGTGGAACTGGACGACCTCTTCCGAGGAGTCGTAGGCCGCCAGACGGTCGGTGCCCGAAGCTCCGGCGCCCTTCAGTTCGCGGATCGGCTTGAAGGCGATGTTGTCGCCGCCGTCCCGGTTGCCGCGGATGTACGCCAGGATGGTCGAGCCGGTGTCCGACATGCGGGTCTGCTCGATGTATCGCAGCTTTTCGGTCGGCAGGGCCACCGTGGTCGCGGTGTGGGTCTCGCCGGTCTGCTGCTCGACCGCGTTGACGGCGCCCCAGATGTCCCGGCTGATCTGGTCCGGGGTCTTGTTCGCCCAGGGCGTGGTCGAGCCGGTGCCGTCGGCCGCCACGTTGGCGGTCGGGACGTTCGGGTCGTTGACGAAGCCGGTCCAGCCCTTCTCGCTCGCCGCGGTGCCCGGGGCGCGGCCGGTCATGGCGATGGAGCGCTTGAAGAACTGCGCAGCCTTGCGGGCGGCGGCAGCCTTGTCGGTGCCCAGGGCGCGACCGAGCTTGGCGGCGCGCTGCAGCTCCTGCGTCGACCACTCGTAGCCGATACCCGCCAGCTGGAAGCCGCGGCTGTTCTGGTTGGTCAGGGTGCCGGCGTAGGGCATGTCAAAGCCCTTGCCCGACAGGAACTCGGCCCGGCCGACCTCGTCCATGCTGTAGAACACGGTTCCGACGTCCCACATGTCGCCGTTCGTGTTGATCGGGATCAGCCCGGTCAGGTCGGCATTCGGGTACTTGCGCATGTAGACCTGAGTCTCGATGCGATAGAGCTGCGGGGTCAGGAAGGCCCGGCCGATCTGGGCGTCGACGAAGAACTCCTGCGATTGATCGCCGAAGGTGGCGGCCAGGGCAGCGTCGAACGCGGCCCAGTTTCGGAAGGCGAGCTCGCGCTGGTTGGCGTCGAGCGCGAGGAAGGATGCGGCGTCGGTGCAAACACCGCCGGTCGCATCAGCGAAGTTGATGATCATGGTCTGATGCCCCTTAGCGCTTGGCGAGCTTGACCAGGGCCGCATTGGCGCCGGTCGTGTCGAAGGACCACCCAGTCAGGGCGGTGTTGCTGCCGACGGTGTCGACGATGGCGGAGCCGGTGTCGTAGGCCGGGGCTCCATCGGTCACGGCCTCATCGGCCGTCACCCAGATCACGCCGAGCGGCATGATCGCGACGCTGTCGTACTGCTGGTAGCGGTCGACGGTCTGGCCCGGCAGGAGGCCGAGAACCTCATGCGCGATGGAGATGCCGAGGAAGGCCCCGGCGGCGGGCGTGCGGGTGCAGCCGTGGTCGCCGACGCCGCGATAGACAGGGACGCCGAACGGAATGCCGGCGGAGTCTTCGCAGGTGCGCGAGATGCGGTTGCTGGTTTCACCGTTGGCGACCATGCCCGGATAACCGGGGGCCATGGTGTCGGTGTAGGTATCCTGATTGACGGCCATGTGCGTGGCTCCCTTAGTTCAGGCTGGCGAGACGCGCGGCGTCACGAATGGAGGCGGCTTGAACACCGCCGCCGGCGGGGGCGCTGTCGGTGATGGCCTTGCGGAGCGGGTCGCCCGGCTTCACATCGGCCGTCTTCAGGTCGAAGGCGGCGTCGACGTAGGCGTCCGACTTGTCCTTGGCGGCGTCGCCCAGGACGGCGCGCTTGATCTCGCCGTTGGTCTTGCCATCGGTGACGACCTTGGCGTCCAGCGCCTTGGCCTTGGTGACGACGTCGGCGCGTTCGGCGGCCATCTTGTCGAGGGCGGGGCCGTCGATGACCTTGGTCTTCAGGTCGTCGATCTCGGCGTCCTTCTTGGCCAGCTCCGCGTCCTTGGCCTCAATGGCCTTGGCGTGGTCGGTCTTGGCGGTCTGAAGAACGGCGCCGGCGTCAGCCAGCTTGCTCTTCAGCAGGTTGATCGCGGCTTCACCCGCGTCCGTGGTCTCGACCGGGAGGCCGTCCACGATGATGGTCTTGAGCGTCATGCGACGGTCTCCATGGTTGAGGGGCGGGCGGTGCGCATCGGGGGTGCCCCGATCCTCGATGCGGTCGTCTCCGATCCGGGTGTTTCCGGCGCGGGGATTGTTGTCGGGCAGGTAGGCGACGTGGTTGAACCGCAGCTCGCCGGCCTGCTTGAACTGGTAAGGGGTGCCGTCCGGGGCGATGCCCTCGGCGGGGACAACATCGACGGTGTAGCCAGCGGACAGGCAGCGAGCGCCGTCGTGCACCTCTTTCGCGGCGGTCGCGTCCATGATCGCCATTGGGGCGACGACGTGCTCACCGTCGCGCCGGATCACGCCGCCGACCTGGCCCACGGCGAGGTCTTTCCAGTTGGCCGCCGTAACGGCGTCCTTGGGGTGGTTGCGGGTGACCGGCCGTCCGGCCAGAGACATCATCGACGCGCTGTCGAACACGACGTCCGGGTCTCGGTAGACTCCGAAGCTCTTGGCGGCTGCGTCGCCCGTCAGGCCCAACTCGCGGCCCAGATACTGCTGGACGTTCCCGGCGCGGGAGACACGAGCCTCCCCGACGAGGAAACCGTCACGCGTGAGTTTGAGCCCCGACGCGTCGAGCGTCAGGCTGTCTTTGATGATCATCTGGACGGTCTCCGTCAGGCCGCTTCGGCGTTGGGCTCTGGCGCAATGGGCGGCGGGGGCATGGCGGCGTCCTCGTCGTCCCCGTCCTCTTCCTGCTCGGACAGCTTGCCGTACTCGTCGATGGCCGCTTCCAGACCCGGGAGGGAGCCGTCCTCGATGAACGTGTTCACCAGAGCGTCGGACAGAGCCTCGATCGGCAGCAGAGGTTCGGACGTGCCGCCGTTGCCGGCCAGCGCGCGGGCGCCGTCGGCCTTGGTCTTGAAGATGTCGGCCTGTTCTTTCTCGCTGATCTGCCACAGCGGGGAGAAGGCGAAGTGCACTTCCTCGGGCCGGGCGCCGAGTGCGGAGCGGATCAGCACCTCGTCCAGCTTCTCGACGTTCGGGCGAAGGTAGACGGTCTGCTCGGCGGCGAGGCGGTCGTAATAGTTGCGGAGGTCGCTCTCGCCGGTGGCATTCATGCCCGACGGCGCCTGACCGAGAAGACGGGTGACCGGAATGTCGGCCGCGCCGGCGGCGATCTGCAGGTAGAGCTGCAGCACCTCGGGCAGCTGGGCGAAGCTGATCTGCTTCTGCTCCCACTCCTCCTCGGCGTCCATGACGAGGGCGTTGGAGATCGACTTTCCCTGGTTGGCTAGGCTCAGGCGGGTCAGAACCTTGGTCCGGTAGGCCTCGTCGCCGACGTTGGCCATGAAGTTCTTCAGCTTGAAGACGTCGACCTTCGCCTCTTGGAGAAGCTGGGCGATGCTGGTGGACGCCAGCCCGGCGTTCTCGACCGCTTCGTCCACGGCTTGCAGGACGCTGTCGCCCCAGCCGTCCGAGAAGTTCAGGTCCAGCAGGTCGGCCCCGATGAACGGAATGACGCGGCTGGGGTGGATTTTCACGGCGCCGGAAGAGCCGGACATCTCGTACTCGGTCGGCTGGCCCCAGCCCGGCGAGGCCGGATCACGGTCGATCTGGCCGGCGCGGATCTCGTAGCGGTTGGCCACATGGACGAAGGACAGCCCACCCTGTGCGACCCGCTCGACGTCCAGCGGTGTGCTCGGCCGGTTGCTCCCGTCGCCGAGGATCAGCGCCGATCCGCCGTACAGGCGCGCCATCTGCAGCGCCCGGGCCAGCTTCGGCCAGACCTGAAGGCGCTTCTCTTCCTTCTCCAGCTTCTCGATGTCGGACTGATCAGCCTTCCAGTCCCGACCTTCCCGGACCATGTCGAACGCCGGGACGTTGACCACCTTCCGGGCGATCCAGTCGCCGCGGTACATGGTCAGCAGTTCAGGCTGCGTCAGCTCCCGCAGGTAGTGCCGCGTGTGGGTCGCCTTGTCCTTCTGCGCCCCCATGGCGCTGACGAGGTTGGCGAGGCGGTCACCGAACCACATCAGAGATTGTCCAGGCTGTAGGTCGAGCCGACCAGCATCAGCTCAGTCAGCGCCCAGACCAGCGCATCGGCCCGGTCGGGCGATCCCTCGCCGACGTAGCCGGCAGAAGTGAAGTTGCACATCTGGTCCTCCAGATCGGGGAAGTCGCCGACATGCGAAACGAGGCCCTGCTCGTAGAGGGCGGAAACTGGCTCAGCCCGGACGACCTTGCCCCGGCTGGCCTTCACGTCGTGGTAGGAGACCAGCTTGTCGGCCGTCTGGACGACGAAGCGGACCATGTCGCCGCCGAAGTTGGACTCGCCGACGACACGGTCTGCCTTGAACTCGTGATAGGCGCCGACCGCCATCCGCCCCCAGCCATCCGGCGATAGCTGGCAGGTCCGGTCGGCCAGGATGTAGGCCCGTCCGTCGACGCCCTTGCCGGCGACCACGATGCCGATGTCATCACCCCCGCCGTCGCCCTTGGTGCCTGACGGGTCCACTGCAACGACGATGCGCTGCATGGTGGGCGCCGCGTCCGCCGCGATCCGGGTGCTGTCGATGCCGGGCATGACCCGTTCATCCGGCGCGATCCGATCCTCCAGCGTCCAGAGCGCCCCGTTGACCTCCGACGCCCACTCACCGCGTTCGAAGCGCTGGCGCTTGGCCGCCGACATGCCGGCGAGGATGTCGAAGTACTTGGGCGGCAGGTTGGCCGCGTTGTCCTTCGGGTTGACCAGCATCTCTGCGTAGTCGTCCGGGTCGGGCAGGGCCTCCTTGGTGCCGGGCTTCAGCTTCTGCCGGAAGAGCTGGTGCGACCAATGCAGCTTCGAAGGCGGGTTGCAGTCGTAGTAAGCGCGAAGGGCGAGGTGCGTCCGGCCCGTGTGTGCGGCGATCTTCGGGTCAAGCTCGACATGCTGGGCGAGGCGCGACATGGCCGTCTCGATCGACGACCACGGGATCTGGCTGCTCTCGTTGAAATAGAGGGTGGCGTATTCCTGGCCGAGGATCTTCTCGACCCGCTCCTTGTCGTCCAGTCCGCCGATGACCAGTTGTGACCCGTTCGGCAGGGTGGCGACGAGGTCCGTCTCATTCTTGTCGATCACGAGGTCCGGGAAGCACAGCTTCTGGACCTTCGGCAGGGTGTCCTTCCAGATCGACGCCTTGGCGTGGTTGAACCGGAAGCGGAAGATGGCGTGCCGGCTCTCCGGCGCGTTCAGCCCCCGCTGGATCAGCGCCCGGATGATGAGGAACGTCTTGCCCGACCGGGAGCCGCCCCGGAGCATGATGTTTGAGGCCCGGCCGCCGAGGAGCTTGTTCGCCTCCCGCTGCCTCGGCGTGAGGGAGAAGGCCACCTACAGCTCGGCGTCGTCCGGCGTGATGTTGAGCGTCACCCCGCCCAGATCGACATTGGCGTCCACCGAGGACAGCTTGGGGTGCAGGAACGGCGCGGCGTCCTTCGCCACGACGTTCGCCTGCATGGCCTTGCCCAGGTTCACGACCTTGCCGGCCTCGTCGGTCGCCTGATCCCACAGGGTCCGCATCGTGGTCAGCATCACGTCGAGCGGCGAGACGCCTTCAGACAGGGCCTGCTCAGCCACCTCTTTGCGGCGGCGAGTTGCCTCGCTCACCGTTCCCGGCTTGCGACCCGCCCCCGGCCTTTTACCGCCTCGGGCCATTTTGATTTCTCTGGTTCCGTATTCAAACAATCAAAGCCCGGCATGATCCGCAGGCTGCGGTTGCCTTGGCCTTGCCGATCTCCGGACCACGCTGCGCAGCCTCCACGAGCGCGAGCGTCTGTCCTGCTGCGGCGCCGACGCCGTACCTGCGCACGACCCCGACGAACTCCTCTACGTCGTGTCCCTTGATCGCGAAGACCGGGAGGCCCGTGGTCCGGCTGAACTTCGGGGCACCGTACTGGTCGATCTCCTGACCACAGTGATAGAGCTCGTGCTCGATCAGGGCGCAGAATGTGATGTCGTCGCACTGGGCGGCGTAGCGGGCGTCGATGGTGATGACGAAGTCCGGCAGTTCGCCGAACCACGCCTCCATCTGTTGCTCCTGCCGGGCCTTGGACCACTTCGATCCTTGAAAGCGGGGCATCTCGGCCTGGCCGGCGATGGCGTTCATGTGCCGGGTCGCCATGACCGAGGTCCAGAGGAAACCGATCTCGGCGTTCTCAAGGTGGGCGTGGTCCGGGTTCCGGAGAGGGGCGCCCTCAGCGATGAATGTGGCCTTGGCCCAATCCGCCAGATCAGGCGCCGGGATGAAGGCCGGGGCGGTCACCTGATCGAATAGGGCCTCGGGTGGGTGAGGGCGCATGATCGGCTCCCCCTTGATTGGCTAACGCCGCAACCCCAGCTTCGCCATATCAACAACCATGGGGAGGCCAGAATGGCCGATCAAATCGAAGCCGGCGACATCGTGAAGCTTAAATCAGACGGGCCTTGGATGACCGTCACCAAAGTGGGCGCCATCTCTGGCATCCAGAACGCTTGGGTGGCGTGGTTCACGGGGGACGAACCTAAATCCGACCATTTCCCGCTCTCGGCGCTTACAAAAAAGCCCTGAGCCAGCCTTCGCCGTAGCTCTGCACATGGTCAGGGATGGAAACAAAGCGGCCCCGCTCTCGTGAGAGGCGGGGCCGATGAGGTGAAAAAACCCACCAACTCTCCAGCCAGACCTGCCCCGCAGGTACGTGCATGTCTAGTGGGCTGAACTAACGCGGGAATCTGGCGTTTTCCGCTGATGATCCGCCCGGGAAACGCAAGTCCCATAGTGCGCAGCGCTGTCGCCCGTCTTTGGGTTGAGCGTTTCTCGCAGGCACTTCCTGACGCGCTTACCAACCGGGACGCATTGGTCACCCTCATCGAATGCGGTGTCTCTGAGGAGAGATATCAAGAGGCGCTGAGGGTAGAGATCAGATCCGTAATGGAACCATGAAAAACGGCCCGCGCCGGGGAGGCGGGGCCGTTCAGGCGCGCGAAGCACCTATAGAGAGTGTCAGCGATTACCGTTCCCGGGTCAATGCTCAATCCTTCGATCTCGGGTGGGGGCCGGGATCATTTTTTTTGACGTTCTCCATCGGCGGAGGAGGCGGAGGCGCAGGGGGTGGCGGCGGTGCCCGGCGATCGTCGCTCATCAGGCTATCCCTTGGCCACGGGAATGAAGGGGAACTTCACCCCGCGCTGCTCAGTCCGCACTCCCGGCCCCTGAGGCTTGGGCTTCGCCGTCACGAACTGTCCGGTCGATGCGTTTCTCCCGGTGTGGTGGGGGGAATGCGGCTTCTGCTGTGGCCCCTTGGCCATGGGATATTCTCCAAGTCTTATCGAAGAAAATGACACCGACTGAGGCCGATGCAAGGACCATGAGCAAAACAAGGCCCATGAACCCTTGAGCGCGGTATTTGAACTTGTGCCGGTTTGATTTTCGGTTGTCGACGGCAGCTTCTGCATAGGCTTCGACTAGGCGTCGTCGCACGTCGACGATGGCGAGTTCCTCTGCTGCCTTCCGAGTTCGTTTCCCGGTTTTGTGAAACTTCTGAAGGCTATCCGCCCACTCCAGCAGTCTCTCTTCGTTTGGAGGCAACTTGAAGTCTCGCGCCCGCACGAGTTGGAACAAGCACCATAGGATGTTCGAGAAGATCGCGGTCGCGGACCCGAACAAAACGTAGAGAAAAGCGCTGGCAATCGTCCCCACCGGGGGCATGCGCACGACCACCTGGCTGAAAATGGCCAATACCAAGCCAAGCGCGGCTACGAAGAAAGGAAGAGAGCGAACAATGTTTTCGTCCTGCTCTGACTCTCTCTTGAACGCGGCTTCGAACACCTTCTCGAGAAATTCGTCCACATCCCCTCCTACGCTGCGGAATACCGATTAGCTGCACAGTCCAACGCAAGCCGCAAGCTTCCCGACAGCCGATGAATTGTCGAGCCGCTGGCGGTTTGGTGGCGGAGATTGATCCCCTTGCCAGCGATTTCTCGAATCACCCACACCGCGCGTCCGATCCGCTCCAGATCGGTTCGTCCCAGCGCCCCTTTGAACGTCCGGTCCTGCGCCTGGATGGCCCGCTCCAGATCAACGACAAACCGCTCCCGCTCGGCCCGCTTCTTCGCCCAGCCTTCTCCGCCGTGGATCGCCGCAGCCGCCCGGTCGAGGGCGGGGGGCGTCAGACCCTTCTCTGGATCCAGCAGCTCGTAATCCGCCCGGTAGCGCATGCCGGCGGCGTACTGTAGCTGGGTGATCGAGCCTGCGGTCAGCAAGGTTTCCAGACCATCTCGAGAGGTGATCCGCTTCCGGCCCGCATGCTCCTTCCGGTCTGACGTCTCGACCACTCCGCCGCGGGCCTCCTCCAGTGCGACCGTCTCAGCCTCTGCCGCCTTGCGGTGGGCCTCATAGGCTGCGGCGCCCAGCTCGCGTTCCAAAGCCAACAGCGCGATCCGACCGGCGCGCTGCAGCACCGGGTCCGCCGACGCCTCATGCTCGACCGCCACCTTGAAGCGGCGGGCCTGGGCGGCGTTCAGGGTGATGCCGTTGACCACCACGTCGTTGTCGTTGGCGCCCAGTTGGTGGTTGTCGTTCGACGCCCCGATCATCCGGGGTGCGGACGGCTGCTGTCGGCGCTGGCGTTTCTTTCGGATGCGGGCGGAGGTCATTGGCGCACCCCCATTTCCGCGCTCCATGATGCGCGCGCGGCCCGAACCACCTCTTCGAGTTGCCCCCATGTGATCATCGGGCGGGTCTCTATCGGCCCCTCCCAAATGAACGCCTCGTCCAGAGTTCTGGCGGGTTTGGGCGTCATCAGGATAGTTGCGGCGAGGCCTGCGATGATGCGGGCATTCTCCACGATTTGCTCGTCGTCTGCGAAGATATTCATGCGGCGTTCTCTTGGGGAGAGGGAGGGGTGTTCTGATTGGCGGCTGAGGTGGCCGCGATATGCGCGATCAGCTGGCGGCCGAGGTGTTCGGTGTAGGCAGGAGGGATGCACTCGTTCATCTCCTCCTTCGTCATCCAGTCGACGCCAAGAGCATCAGCCGCGGCTGCTTTCGAGCAGTTCCCGCCGCCGGTGACCTGAACAAAGGCGGTCATCTCGTCGAGCTGGCCGTAGTGCGGCTTGCGCTTGTCGTGGGTGAAATGGAGCGGGTGCTTCGAAGGACATCCTCCCGGGGCCGTCAGGTGGATGCTGCTCTCGAACAGCCGGTGGCGCTTCACCCGCAGGCCCGGGAACATCGTGCCGCACAGCAGTACGGGATCGAGCAGCGGCGCGCCCTGAACGTTCTCGATGATGTACGGCAGACCGCTGGCCTTCAGCATCTCACGCACCGGAGCGACCAGATCGGGGTGGCTGTCAACGGCCGCTTGCCCCGACCGCTTCGTCATCACGCTGTGGTGCTGGCAGGGCGGGCTGGCGTGGATCGCATCGAACGAGCGGAGGAACCGCATGTCGAGCGACAGTACGTCTGCCTGAATGAACGCGAACGGGTATCGGGGCTGTGGGGAGATGTCGACGCCGACGACCTCGAACCCGGCGCGGTGATAGCCCATTGCCGCGCCGCCAGCGCAGCAGAACAGGTCCAAGATCCTCATGCTGCTTCTCCATGGCTGACGGCGGGGGTGTCGTTGTTGGCCGGAGCGACCTCGATCCGGACCCGGCACCGCTCGGCCCAGCCGCCCAGCTCCTTCGCCAGCGTGGCGGCGATGGCGGGGGTTCGGGCCAGCAAGGTCCGGTCGGCGGCACGCCAACGGCAGTAGTGGTCGATGTACCGTCGGGCGAAATCCTCGTCCTTGGCTGCGACGATGGAGGTCCGAAGCTCGGTAGGGCCGTCAAAGGTGGTGGCCGGGATGGCTTCGACCTGGGCCCCGACCGCCGGGGCAGCGAACTCCTTCCACCGGTCCTTGTTCAGGATCACGGCAGCGCCGCTGGCGTACTGGCCTCCGTCCTTGGTGCTGGCCGGCAGGGCGTAGTAGGCCCGGATGGCAGCCAAGATCGCGGACGGCATTCCGCCGCGCCGCAGCGCGCCGCCAAGCGCCCTCTCGACGTCCGGCTGGGCCGACCGGCGCCGCCCATCAACGACCGGCTGGTCTTGATGCAGACGCTCCGCCAGTTGGCGGTACGAGCATCCGGCATCAGCAGCGATGGCCAAGGCCTTCGCGAACGACTTGAGGCAAGCCACGCCCCCTTGGGGGTTAGGGGGTCTTTCTTCTTCTGGTTCTGGTTCTGATTGGCTAGGTTCTGGCTGGCGTACCGCTTTGTTTTTACGCGGTTTGCCTGCGATTTCGGCCTGTTTATCCTGATATTTTCTCGTTTCTTCGGTGAGATAATCTGCCCGAAAGTTCGAGATAATCCCGTCTTCAGCCGCCAGCTTTCCCGCAGCGATCAGCTCGGCGCGGATCGCGGTCCACTTCCTGACGCTGCATCCGAGCTGGCCGGCGATGTACCGGGCGTCATCGGGAAGGCGCCCGTCGCGCATGTAGATCAGGTCGAGGACGATGGCGTAGGCGCCCTTCGTCTCGAACGAGAGGCCAATAGTCCCTTCGAGGAAGTCGCGCGGGAAGCGCTTGTAGTAGGGGAGGCTCATCGGTCCCCCTGGAACGAATAGACCTCACGCCTCTCCGGCGGCCCGGACGCATCCGGCTGGGCGAAGTTGTCGTTGTGGGCGAGGTTGCCGAAGGTGGTGGTCTCGTCGTTGAAGGCGAGGCGCACCGTGCCGATAGGGCCGTGGCGCTGCTTGCCGATGATGACCTCGGCCTGGCCTTGGGCCTGCTGCATCTTCTCGGTCCACTCGAGGTGCTGCTGGCTGCCGGGCTTCGGTTCGGCGCGACCGAGGTAGTAGGCCTCGCGATAGACGAACATCACGCAGTCGGCGTCCTGCTCGATGGAGCCGGATTCCCTTAGGTCGCTAAGCATCGGGCGCTTGTCGTCCCGGCTCTCGACCTGACGCGACAGCTGGGACAGGGCGATGATCGGCACGCCCAGCTCCTTGGCGAGGGCTTTCAGGGCGCCGGTGATGACGGACACCTCCTGCACCCGGTTTCCGCCCTTGGCGTGGTCCGTGGTGAAGAGCTGCAGATAGTCGGCGACGATCAGGTCCAGACCGGTCTTGCGGTGCTGGCGTCGGGCCCGGGCGCAGAACTTGGCGATGTGGATGCCGCCGGTCTCGTCGATGTGGAGCGGGATGGCCTCCAGTTCGGCGCGGGCGTCACGGATCAGCCCGACTTCGCGGGCGTCGATCTGGCCCTTGCGGATGCGGTCGTTCGAGATCCCGGTGAAGTCCGAGATAATGCGGAGGGCCAGTTGCTCCTTCGACATTTCCAGCGAGCCGAAGAAGACCCGGCCGCCGGCCACGGTCTTGCGACCATCCGGGGCGTCGGGGTCTTCCACGAAGCGGTAGTGCCGGGCGACGTTGAAGGCGATGTTGGTGGCCAGCGCCGTCTTGCCCATCGACGGACGGCCCGCGAGGATCAGCAGGTCGGACGGGTGAAGCCCGCCCAGCTTCTGGTCGAGGTCCGCCAGATGCGTCGACAGGCCCGTCAGCTTGCCGTCGCGCTCATAGGCGGCGATGGCCATGGCGATGGCGCCGGACATGGCCTCCGAGAAGCTGGCGACGCCCTTGGCCTGCTCACCGGCCTCGGCCAGGGCGAACAGATCGCTTTCAGCCTTGGCGACGTGCTGTTCGGAGGTGAGTTCGGGGTCAGCCGCGGTCGCGGCCAAGTTCTGCCCGATGCGGATCAGGTCGCGCCGGACAGCGAGGTCATAGACCGACCGGGCGGAATCGAGGGCAACCTTCGCCGGTGGCGCCTGTTCGACCAGCTGGTTGAGGTACTTCAGCCCGCCGAACTCGGAGAAGGCCGGATCATGCTTCAGCGTGTCGCTCAGCAAGGAGGGCTCGGCGGAGCGACCGGTGACAGCCGTCTGAACGATCAGGTCGAACAGGCGCTGATGAAACGGCTCGTGAAAATGCGCACCTCGAAGGCGTTCAGGCACACGGTCCAGCAGCCCGTTGTCGTAGAGCAGCCCTCCGAGGAGGTCTTGTTCTGCCTCCAGATTACAGGGCAGCGATAGGGTCTGGTCGCGGAGGTCCATCAGGCGTCCCCGAGCAGGTGGTTGAGCTGCGGCTTCAGAACGCAGTCCGTCGTGCAGGTCATCACCTCCCACGCGGATTGCATCGGACATTCGCGCTCGAAGGTCTCCCGAACACTCGGAAGCCACGACAACGCGGCTGACAAGCTGAACCAAGGGCCAGCCAGAACGGCGTGGTGTTTGGGCCCGACAGCGAGAATGTACGTCATCATTTCGGGCAGCCCTTGTCATTGGCCACCTGAGCGAACACCTGCTCAGCCCGGGCTCGGGCGAGCTTCTGAGGCAGGATGTTTCGCCCGGCCTCATAGGCCTGCTTGGACAGGAGGGAGGCCGCCGAGGGCTCGCCGTGGACGAGTACCAAAACGGCGCGCATCGACCCAGCCAAGCACTCAGTGAAGTAGGCGTGGTCGTCGTTGGCGACCTTGCCCATCCCAAGTGCGATCAGAGCGTCGGCCTGTGCCTGCAGCTCACGCTGTCGGGCAGTGCGATCTTCCTTGACGCTGGCGCGTTCGCGGCCGCGGTCGAGGCGTTCGACCATCATGTTCTCACGGCGGTTCACGCTGCCACCGCCAGAGAAGGGGCGGCGCGGCGCAGGTGGGTGACGTCCGCATGGCTGACGGTGCTGTGGTCGCGACCGAAGAACAGGCCGATTGCCTCCACCGAATAACCGGCGTCACGCAGCGCGCTCATGGCGTGTTGACGGGCGCGGACGACGTTCGGTCGGCGGGTGTCCTCGCGCAGGCCACGGACAGTCAGGCCATAGAGGCGCGAGACGTCTGCGACGATGACGCAGCCCGATGAACCGACGGTGGCGATGTGGCCCTTGGGGCGATGGTAGGTCTTGCTCACGCGACCCAGTCCTCATTGTCGTTGCTGGCCAAGATCACTCGACGCTTGGCGGTGTTCAGTGCGGCCTCGACCGCGGTCATGCCCCCGACATCACGGATGGCGCGCAGGGAGCCTTCGATCCTGACGGTCTCGGTCAAGATCACATCGGCCTTGAGGGCCGCCGTGCGGATGTCGGGGGCGGCGGTCATGCGGCCAGATCCTCTACGGCGAGGATCCGGAGCGAGACCGGGCCGGGCGGGACACGACCGGGGCGGCGGCGGTCCGACGCCTCCTTGATCACCGCCAGGGGCCGGCCAGTCGTCGCCAGCTTGGCGTGCCGGGTGCAGTAGGTCTCGACGGCCTTGTTCGCGCCTTCGATCACCGGGGCGCCGCAGCACATCTGCCGGGCCGGGCGCTCTGGCTCTCCGACCGGCCAGGAACACTGGAAGCGGCCGCGCTCGATCAGCGGGATCGCCGTGTCGTTCGCAGCTTCCGCGAATGCGTCGACGCGCTTCTGGCCCTCGGCGGCGGCGACCTTCCGGCGAGCCTCCGCTTCGGCAGGGGTGACCGTCGGGACGAAGTTCTCCGGCGGCGTGGGCTTGGGCGGCTTCGGCGCGCGCACCGGGCGCGGCGGGCGGACGGTGCGAACGGTCGGCGGCTTGGCGGCCTGCTCACGCCCCGACAGGCCGAGCCGATGAATCTTCCCGATCACGGCATTGCGAGAGAAGCCGCCGCCGAGTTCTCGGGCGATCTCGGAAGCGGAGCGGCCTTCGATCCAGCGCTTCTTGGCGAGGGCGGCCCGTTCGTCGGTCCAGTTGGTCATCAGACCTCTCCCAGGGCGGAGAGGTACAGGTCGAGGATCGCTTCGGCTTCTTGGCGCTTGGCCTTGTCCATGCGGCGGATGCGGACGACCTGCCGAATGATCTTCGTGTCGTAGCCGTCGCCCTTCGCCTCGGCGAGAACCTCCTTGATGTCGGTCGCCACAGCGGCCTTGTCTTCCTCAAGGCGTTCGATGCGGTCGATGATGGACCGCAGCTTGCCCTGCGCCGTGGCGGTCAGAACGTCGGGGGACGAGTCGAAGGTGGCGTCGTCAGCCATGGTCAGGCTCCTTGGTGGGTGGCACCGCGCAATGCGGCATGGGTGAAATCTCTGCGGGCTTGACGCTCGGCTCCGACGGCCCGGCAGCGGCCGTGACGGAGGGCTTCGGCCTCTCGGTCTTGGGAGGCGGCGTGGAAGGCGAAGAAGTCGTTGTCGTTGGCGGGCAGGGGGAGGCCTCCGCGCGTGACGAACAGGGCGCGCTGCTCCGGCATGGGGGAGGTGAAAGAGCCGCACTTCGGACAGTGGAGGCGGGTCATCAGATGAACCTCGCCGTCAGGTCACGATTGGCCCGGCTGGCGATGTCGCCTTGGTCGAAGACGCGGCGCTTGTTCAGATCGCCGCCATGCTTCGCGCCGATGGCTTTCACCGGCTCTGAGAGGCGAGACAGGTCGTCAGCGTCGAGGTTCAGCCAGTCATTCGTGAGCGCAGCGATTTCCACCATCGCTTCGGCGGCCTTCTCGATCTTCGTGAAGACACCCGTGCGGTTGGTGAGCGTCAGACCCGTGGGGACATGGCTGATGACAAAGCCGCGCTCGTTGACGCTCCGGTGGGCGCAAAGCAGCCCGTAGCGGTAGGCCTTCACAGGACGAAGGCCACACCGGCGCGTCAGTTCGACGGACTCGTACTGACAGAGGTCGAGGGCGCTCACTGGACCCACTCCCGCTTCTTCGCCGGGAGGGGCTTGTCGAGGTGGTCGGTGTTCGGGACCGAGGTCTTCAGCCAGGATTGGAGGTCGCGGCGCTGGACCTTGCGGAAGCGGTAGGGTGCATGCCCCCAGAATCTGGCCAAAGCCGGATTGGGGTCGCCGTTGTCCACTCCAACTAGCGTAAGCGCGGGTCCACCGGTTGGATGGAAGAACACCGTTTCGACGATGTAGGTGCGCCCCACCATTGAGGGTTTCCGATCCATGCGGATGCAGATCACCTCGTCGCCCGGCTTGAAGTCGCACATCAGGCAGCCCTCCCAACGATGGACAGGACGTCATCAGCCTCGGCCTTCACGCCGAGCGCGGACAGGCGCAGCTTGCGGCGTTCAGCTTCGGTGAGCGGCCCATCGGCCAGCGCCTCGCGGACCTCGCGTTGCAGCCCGGCAGCGGCCTCGGTGGCCTCCGACGATGCGGTCAGCAGGCAGGTTTCCTCAGCCTCATCCTCAGCCAGCAGCAGGTCGATCAGTTCGGCCCGCTCGGCGGCGTTGGCGACGGCGAGGAAGCAGTGAACGGGCAGGGTGGTCCGGGGGCGCTCGGCGCTCTCGTACAGGCTCCACGCGCCCTTGTTCTTGAGCCCGGCCTGTCGCGCCGCTTCCTCGGTCGAGCCGATGCGCTGGCGCATGCGCTTGGTCAGGGCCTTGATCCTCGGGATGCTCATTGGCGGGTTCTCAAAACGTTCGGTGGCGGTGTTTCAGCGACGGCGGGCCGCGCTCAGGCGACAGGAGTGGCGGGCAGTTCAGAGGTGGCGGTGTGGTTGTCGTTGGCGTTCGAATGTTCATGGGGCTGGACCCCGACGCCGACGGCTGGGCGCTGCGCGAGGTGCAATCCCTCTGCGGCCTGATGCTCGGCGGTGAGGCGGTCGAGAGTGGCGACGACGCCGTCGACGACGGGGATGTCCCGCTCCGCCCGGTCCGCCAGCTGACGGATCAGCGACCGCGCCTGAGGCTGGTTGTCCAGTTCGGCCAGCGCGTTGGCGGCGATCACGTCAGCCATGAAGCGGCGGGCGGTCTGGAGGATCTCGCGGGTGATGCTCATGCGTCACCTGCGGAATGGGTGGCCCCGACCGGCGCGGGGGAGGGGAGGCCGGTCGGGGCGCGCAGCACCGGGCAGGGGAAGGGTCGGTGCTGCGTCGGGGAGAAGGTCGCCATCGGTCAGGCGGCCCCAATGCGGAGAACGAGAGCGATGGAGACGACGCCCGACAGCGCGGCCAAAACTGGCCATCGACGCTTCTCCGGGAAGCGGAAGAAGGTCGCGACCGCGTACCCGAAGTTCGACGCGTTCATGGCGAGCAGGATCAGCGACAGCATCTACGCGGCCTCCGAATGAGGGAGGGTGTCGTTGGCGGCGTCGGAAGCGCGGAAAGCCTCGACCATGGCCACGTCGGGGTTCAGGTCGCGCGCGCGGATGCGGCCGCCGGACAGCTTTTCGATTTCCAACGCGACGCGCACGCTGGCCGACTGGGAGCGCTCCAGATCGCTGACGTGACCCTTGCTTCGAAGGCCCACCTTCGCGGCAAAGGCTTCCTGAGAGAGCCCCAGTTCTTTACGGAGAGCGACGATGTCCATGGCCAAGGGTTCGCATATCCCGAACTTACGTGCAAGCGGATAGTTCGGACTACGGCTGACGACATCGGTCTAGCGGGATCGCACAATGCGAACATGGCCAAGAAGTTGAAACCCGCAGACCACTACGACGACCTGAAGCAGGCCTCGGGCTGGTATCTCGCCGCATGGCGCGACGTGAAGGGTCTCTCCCAGCAAGCCCTGGCTGATGCCATGGAGACGTCCAAGGGGCAGGTCAGCGATCTCGAGAACGGGGCCATCAACAAAAAGGGACAGCAGACCCGATACAACCGCGACTGGTTGGAAAAGGCCTGCGCGGCCCTTGAGGTCGCGGCTGGTGACCTGCTCGATACCAACCCGGCGAGGGAAGAGCCCAAGTACGCGGCATTGCGCCGGGCGTTCCCCGGACTGTCGGAAAAGGACGCCGAGACGGTCAGCCGCCTAGCAGACGACCTGAGGGCACGAGCCTGACGGCCAACTGATCAGTGCTGGCACGGTGTGAGAAGTTTCGTTTTTGAGGGCTTGAAGAATGAGCGAGACTGACGGCGGTTCGCCCGAAAACTCGAAACCAAAGCCGCCACCGCTGATTAGCAGCGGCGAAAAAGCCGCGCTTCTGGCCATCATGGAACTTTCGACGGCAGTAAAGCACCTGGCCATGGCCCAAGTTCGAGATGAGGACGTGGCTGGGCGCGACGAAGATCTAAAAACCGTCGTGAAGTGCATCAATCAGGTGCACAGCCTCATGGAGAAGTTCCTCGCTGGCGAGAAGGTGACGCTTGATGCCTAGCTCGGAGGAAATCATGGGCCAGCGTTCCGCGGACTTGCTCTCTCAGATGCAGCGGTTGCAAACCGGCGGTGGAGGGGGCACTTCTGACGGCATGGAGCCCCGCGTCGCGAAACTGGAAGCCGATGTCGGCCATATCCTCACGACCTTGAGCGACCTCAAGGCGGGGCAGGGCGCGGCGTCCAAGGATCTGACTGACCTGAAGGTCGGCCAGACCGAGTTGAAAACGACGGTCGGTCACCTGCCGTCGAAGGAAGACATCTCGAAAACGATCAAGGATTGGGCGCTGCTAATTGGCGCGATCCTTGCGGCGATCAATGTGATCGGGCTCCTGATCATGCGGTTTGTGCCGACCGGGTCGTGATCCACGCCCTCCCGCCTGATCCCCCGCCCTTCATTGGCCGGGCTACCGTGATCGACGGCGACACCATCGAGATCCACGGCCAGAGGATCAGGCTTTGGGGGATAGACGCCCCTGAAGGCCGGCAGACCTGCACGCGGGGAGGGGAGACCTACCGCTGCGGCCAGGAAGCGGCGAACAACCTTGCGCGCCACACCGGCGAGTTGGTGGTCGAGTGCGAGCCTCGGGGCCGACCGGACCGATACCGTCGCATCGTGGCCCGGTGCGTGACCAAGCGGCAGCACGGCGGGGATCGCTGGTTCATCGTCGATCTAGCCGCCCAGCAAGCGCGGGACGGATATGCGCTCGACTATCCACGATACAGCGACGGCGCCTATGCGGTGGCAGAGGCTACAGGTCGGGACGCGAGCGCCGGGATGTGGGCCGGCGAG
Organism: Brevundimonas sp. GCM10030266; assembly: GCF_042666595.1. Taxonomy (NCBI): domain Bacteria; kingdom Pseudomonadati; phylum Pseudomonadota; class Alphaproteobacteria; order Caulobacterales; family Caulobacteraceae; genus Brevundimonas; species Brevundimonas sp. GCM10030266. Next base: position 49,263 of record NZ_JBHTCY010000002.1, on the reverse strand, counting down.
TTCCAGAGGCCTTGGGAATGGAGGTCGAGATGATTGACTGGCAAGAACCGCCGTCGGGATATGAGCGCTTCGTGGAAGCGAACGGCCCCGACGCGGCGGTCCCCATCATCTTCGGCGATGCCCCCTACATCATCTCCCCGCATTCAGCCGAGCGGTTCGGTAGGGTCGAGATGGAGTGCATGGCGCACGACGACCATTCGCTCACGGACTGTCGCCCGCTCGCTGAGATGCCCCAAGGTCGAGGGCTTGGCGAATACGCCGTGCGGGAGGCCCACAGGGTCGGGCGCACCCCGCAGTGGCTGGAGGGCGGCCGGCGTTACAAGGTCATGCTGTTCTTCAAGGATCCGAACCAGGGCGATTGATACAGAAGGCCTTGGGAGTGGAGGGCGCGATAGGCTATCCTCAGGCGCTTTCAATAACTCGAAACACGTGGATCCGAACCGGCTTCGTGGTGCCGTCTTCTTTGAAGCGGCTTTCGAGAATGGCCTCGACTCTCGGCTCGTGCATTTCAGCCAGCGCATCTGGATCAACGCCGGGTGCCAGCCGCAGCGGAAGACGGCGAGTTTTCACCCCCTCCGCCTCGATCTTAGCGGCCCATCCTCGGTCTGACTTGTCGCGGTCCGTCGCCCTGATGTGAAGCACAGCGTCGGTGAGGTGGAGCGGTACGATGTCGTCTTCTAGCTCGGCTAGCGCGACGGCGGTCGGGAAGTCTGCCACCGCCTCCGGACTTACTTCCGGCAACCCGCGAGGCTGAATTCGGCCGTTACCGTTTCGCTTAGCGGGCCTGAAAATATCAACCGTAGCGCGCTGCACCGAGGAAAGCTTGTTGCCGATAGCTTTGTTGACTGCGGCGATCACATCGGCCGGCGACTTGCCGAGCTGATCAGCGGCGATGTTTATGAAGACGTTGTGGTCACCCACAATAGACGCCGGTGCCGCCTCTGACTTCTTGTTGCGACCGAACATGGCGGTGGCCCCGGTGTAGAGGGCCACCATGAAGAGAACGGTCAGGATGGTGTCGTAGCGATCGCTCACTGGCACGCCCGTGATGGTCTCGAACAGGGCAGGCACCTGGACCTCCAGATCCTCTTGAAAGGCAATGAAGAGCGCGACGTAAAACGCCTCGCGCAAAGAGCTCTTCTCTACCCGGTCTAAGACTATTTTCCTATCCTCGACCGTTAGGCCGGGAACTAGTCGTTCGAGGGCGTCGACCGCTATTGGAAGAAGCTTCTCGTGGGCGATCAGGGTCGCCGCGATGTCGCTCAGCGAAACGTCGTGGCTGTCGGGATAGTAGATTTCGTGCGGCAGCTGGATTTGTTGCAATCGCCCCTCCCCAGAGACGGTTGCAGCTAGCCAGCAACCGGGGCGGGAGTCTAGGCCGGGACGATCTGGCTCTTTCGGCGGCTGATCAGTAGTCGCCCTTCTGGATGTCGCCCACGACGATCTTCAGCTCCGACCGCCCTTCCTCCAAGGCCTGAACGCTCCACTCGAAGATCGACTTTAGCCGCTCGCCCGGGTCCGAGGTCTGGTCTGACAGCAGCCGCTCCATGATGTCGGTCACGGCCTGATTTCGTCCCATCAGCAGCCCAGCCCGATAGATGGGGTGATCCGCCAAGCCGCCGTCGTCATGTGGGTCGGACATGGCGAGAGCTAGCCCGCTGCCGGGTCGGATGTCCATAGCCGGGAACGATTGCAAAGCGGTCAGGTTGGCCCTCTAGCAAGGAGGTCTCCATGACCGACACGAACTCCCCCAATCCCGATCCTGATGATGACATTGCCTGGCCCGAGGAGGGTGGCGCTACCGATAAACCCAAGCCGGGCGAAGAAGATGGGTGGGGAGATGGTGGTGAAGACGGCGAAGGTCGAGCCGACGTCGACAAGATTATCGAGGAGAACACCTCGGTGAACGGGATCGACCCCGACGCAAGCTGACGCCCGGAACGCTTAGCAGGCTAAGCAGTTTGGTCGCCGCGTCCGCGTCCTTGGGGAAGCGTCATGCGGACGTAGCGGCGGCTCCGAGCAGGGGGCCGCCGCTTTACGTTCATCATGGTGCAACCGCGAACAGGCTTGGCGGTTAGCGTTGCATGACCAGCCCTGCTCAAATTCGGATAGATCGAGAGAAGTGGGGCCTCGTTGTTCTCGCGGGCCTCGCACTTGTCGTCGCTGCTCTTCTGATCGTCGCCGTGCTTCTGCCAGGAAGGACCGAGGCTGACGAAAGAGCTTCAGCCGAGGCCGTCCAACAGATGGACCGCGCCCAAGCTCAAGACACCGCTGCTCGTCGGCAGGCCGAAAAGGGCCAGCGATCAGACTTCGACTAAGCCGCCCCTTCCATAGAGGGGACGGCGCCGTTCAAGCAGCGTCGTCCAGCCACGGGTCTCTCCCGTCTGGATCGATCTGCTGAAGTCGAGATGGAACCTCGCCAGCGATCACCAGCGGGTCCGGGTCGTCCCAAACGTCCACCTCAGGATCGCCCCACTGCTGAAATGCGATCACGCCAGGTGCGAGTTTAGCGAGAATGCGTGCGCCTTCTTCCGCATCGACCGCGCACGAGAATGCGTGCCGGATCTCACGGTCGGGCCAGATCTCGATGGCGAAATAGAACAGTGATCGCAAGGGTAACCTCCGCGCTCGAATCCATCCGAATGGCATCTGGAGTCAACGGGGTCGCCTGACCCATACGACCAAATCTGACGCACGTAGTTCGGAATACGCGAACTTTATTGTTGCAACGTAGTTCGGATAGTGCGAACGTCATCTCATCACCGGAGAGGACGCCATGTCGCCCACCACCACGAACAACCCGGGCTCTGTCCGCGTCGCGCGCAATGATGCGATGACGGTCGTGGCCATCGACGCCACAGCCCCGGAAGGCCGCGCCGTGATGCGCGAAGCCTTCGGCCTGTCGCCGCTTCGCCGCGCCGAAATCCGCCGCAGCCTCGTCGTGTCCGAGACGGACCGGGCGCACCCGCTCTTCGGCGGCATCTTCGCCGGTCGCCGCGTTCTGCCTGACGCCGAAGTCGCTGCGATGGACGCCGAAATCGAGCGCCTGAAAGCCGAGCAGGCCGAGGCGCTGACCCCCCAGCAGAAGGAAGCCGCCTGATGGTCTCGCACCCGCTTCTCCCGGCCACTGAGGCTGCGGCTGACGCCTATCTCGGCTTCGCCCGGATCGCTGACGGTTCGGCTGCCGATGCGGCCCACAAGGACAAGCTTCGTCAGGCCTACCTGGCCCTGAAAGCCCAAGACCCCGGCGGCCTGCTGAACGAAGCGGAAGAGCTGGAGCGCTGGGCGGAGAAGAACGACGCCCAAGCCGCCGCCTTCCCGGTGGCCTCCGCTCAATACGCCCGCACCGCTGCCGCCTTCCGTGAACAGGCCTCGGGTCTGCGCGCCAAGGCCGAAGCGCTCTCCAACCCTGAAATGAAGGAAGCCGCCTGATGGCTGAGCAATCGCATACGCTGGGGCCGTGGGAGGCCATCCGAGTGGGTGATCTTCTGGCGATCATGCCGGACCCCATGCGTGGCCGGGCCGACACCTTCCTCGGCGTCGCCATCATTCAGGAGCACGACGGGGAGCGTTCGCCTCGTCGCGTGGACGCCAACGCCAGCCTGATCGCTGCGGCTCCTGAACTGCTGGAGGCAGACGAGGAAGGTGCGGCCGCGCTGATCGCCATGATCGAGCGGTACGAGCGCGTGGACGCCCCGGCAGAGGACCGGGCGCTGATCGAGCGCGCTTCCAAGGCCTATGCCGCCCTCCGCGCCGCGTCCCGCAAGGCCACCGGAGGGTCGGTCTGATGGGAGGCTCCGTCGTTTCCCTGCCGCCCCGTCCGTCGGCGGCGCCCGCGCCTCTGCGTCCGGTGAAGGAGCCCTCGGTCGCCGAGCGCGTCGGCATCCCTGATCGCCGCCCCCGGTACTTCGCCGAGGATGGCGCTGTGATCGTCACGGCCAGCCGCCGCCGGATGACTGTCGAGCAGGCCTACGCCGAAGCGGTCAGCCTGCTGGACAAGGCGACGGACCCGACCATCGGAACCCTGGCCGACGCCTATCGGGACGAACTCAGCGACCTGATCGTGGCGCTGCGGGGAGCTCTCGACGGCTCCAGCCCGCCCCCGGCGGCCATCGCGAGGGCGGCGGCATGATCGACACCCGCGCCCTCCAGAAGGCCATCGACGCCTCCCGCGAAGCCGCCACCACCATGAACGAGGCGTGGTGCGCAAACACCCGGGTCGATCAGGCCGAACACCTCGCCGAGGCCGAGCGCCTTCTGGTCGAGGCCCTTCACAACATCCGGGCCGTCCGAGTGCCCGTCACCCCTGAGCTGAGGAGTGCAGCATGAACCGCGAGCGACTGAAGACCCTGCGCGACCATCTGGCGGGACTGCCGGATGAGCGGGTGGATATGCGCCATTACTTCACGGTCGGAAACGGCTGGACGGCTGCTGATCCAGCCGCTCTCCTTGAGGCTGGATGCGGAACGGCTGCCTGTATCGCTGGGTGGGCGGCGAGCCTGTTCCAAGGTCAGCCGGAAGACGCCAACGACCTGTTGGACCTCACCGAAATGCAAGAGCAGGCGCTGTGCTACCCGACCGGGTTCCAGTTCAAAGGCACCTACAACCGCCTCGGAGCCATAGCCGCCATCGACTCCATGCTGGCGAACCCTGACGATCTCGCTCTTCCGGTCTGGCCGGAGAAGGCGGTGTCGGCATGAAGCCCCAACGCACCCACGCCAACGACGACGGCGGCATCGACTGGGACGGCATCTGGTCGACCTACGTCCAGCAGTCCGACGCCCCGCTCGAACTCAAAGCCGCCAACGACAACACCGACGACCGTGAGCCTTCCGGCTTCGGCCTGGCTGTCGTGGTCATCATCGTGATGGTCGTCGGCCTCTCCTGCATCGGAGCCATTCAATGACGACCGAGCCGAAACCGACCGGTGCGGCCCTGCTGCGCGAGCCGTTCCCGGCGCACCAGATCAGCAAGCTGCCGAAGCCGACTAAGCCCCAGACGGACGCGGTTAAGGCCGACTTCAAGAAGGGCATCCGCTGCAAGATTTGCGACGGCTGGCATCACCCGGACGTCGTCCACCTCGACTATGTCGGCCATGCTGCCCTGACGGACCGGCTTCTGGATGCTGACCCGAACTGGTCGTGGGAACCGGTGGCGTTCAACCCGGCAGGCCTGCCCGCGCAGGACGCGGACGGCGGGCTGTGGATCAGGCTGACGGTCGATGGCGTGACCCGTCTCGGCTACGGCCATCCCGACGGCAAAAAGGGCGGCGACGCCATCAAGGAAGCCATCGGCGACGCCCTGCGCAACGCCGCCATGCGCTTCGGCGCGGCTCTGGACCTCTGGCACAAGGGCGACCTGCATCTGGCCGATGGCGAGGCGGAGGCCCCGCCGCCCGCGAACGACGAGCAGGACAAGCCGAAGTCCCCGCCGACGCTCGCCGAGCGTGCTGACGCTCTGGTCGGCGCGCTGAACAAGGCCGCCACCGCTGACGCGCTGGAGCGCACCTGGGCCAAGGGCTCGGGCCTTTGCGCTGACCTCGACACCTCCGACCCCGAGAAGCTCGCCGTGATCACGCAGCTCTACGAGAGACGCCGCGACGAGCTGGACACCACCCCGTTTGGAAAGGCCGCCTGATGACCTCCACCTACCGCAGCAGCAAGGGCGAAGACCTCGTCATCGCCGATATGGCCTTCCCCTACCTGAAGTCGGCCCACGCCAAGCTCATCCGCGAGCAGGTCGGCGAGGAGCGCCAGGACGAGATCGACGCCATGACGGCCGAGATCACCAACCGCGAGATCGAGCGCGCCAAGGCCGAGGCCGAGGCGGCAGCGACCACTGAAACCGCCTGATCGAAGGGATCACCTATGTTCATCACCTCCATCAACATCGCCCGCGAAGGCTACTACGGTCATGGCCGCAACGATCCGACGAAGCCGCTCCGCGCTGTCGTTCAGGTCGAAGGCCAGCACGGCAAGGTCGAACTGAACCTGTCGCCGGAAGCGTCAGACCGCATGGTCGCGCTTATCGCTGAAGAGATCGTCGAGGCCACGAAGGCCACGGCGGCCCTGATGACCAGCGGCGTCCTGACCGGAGCCAAGAGCGACCGGTTAGCGGCCCCGAAAGGGAAGGGTGCCGCATGAGTGCCGAACCCATCCACCTCGCCAACGCCACGCCGTTCGACCTGATCGTTGAGAGCATCAACGACCTGATCGGCGAGGCCCGCAACTACGCCGACGGCGCCGCTGTGGAGACGCAGGGGCAGGCCGACGACATCTCGCGCATCATCGAAGGCCTGAACCAGAACGCCGCCGCACTGGACGCGGAACGGGTGAAGGAGAAGGCCCCGCTCGACGCCGAGATCAAGCTCATTCAGGACCGCTACAACGCCTACATCGCCGACCGGAAGAACAAGAACCCCGGCTCGGTCTGGAAGGCCGTCGACGCCCTGAAGGCCTGCCTTCAGCCGTACCTCGCCCGGCTCGACGCCGAGAAGCGCGAACGAGAGCGGATCGCTCGGGAGGCCGCCGAGGCCAAGGCCCGCGAGGCCGAGGCCGCCATCCGCGCCGCCGCCGCCAACGACCTGGGCGCCCGCGAGGACGCCGAGACCAAGGTCAAGGAAGCGGCCATCGCCGAGGCTGAGGCCCGCAAGGCGGTTGCGGACAAAGCGCAAGCTTCTGGCGGCAACCGCGCAATGGGCCTGCGGTCGGTCTGGAAGGCGCGCGTCACCGATCCCCACGCCGCCGCCGGCCACTACTGGCGCCAGAACCCGGAGGCCTTCAACGACCTGCTGCAGAAGCTGGCGAACGATGACGTTCGCGGCGGCAAGCGCTCGGGCATCCCCGGCGTCGAGTTCTACGAAGACCGGGTGCTGTAGTGAGCGACCGGCACCTCCTCAAGCTCACGCCCGGCGTGCGCCAGCAGGCCCACCAGTGGCTCGACCGTGCCCTGTCACTGTGGCAGCCCGGCTCGCCGTGGGTGATGGAGCTGCGGTCGGCCACCCGGTCGGACGAGCAGAACGCAGCCATGTGGTCGCTGCTGGGCCAGATCCAGAAGCAGCGCCCGACGCACAACGGCGTCCAGATGACGACGGAGACGTGGAAGTGCCTGTTCCTGCACGCGCTGGGCCACGAGATGAGCTTCGTTCCGACGCTGGACGGAACCTCGATGCTGCCGCTGGGCCTCCGGTCCTCCAAGCTGACCAAGCGCGAGTTCTCGGACCTGATCGAGTTCATCCTGGCATGGACGGCCCGTGAAGGCCTGACAATCCAGCACTTCGACGCGGCCAACGACGATCAGGTGCAGGGGAGGGCGGCATGACGACCGCCCAGGAAAAGGCGATCCTCCGCGCCGCCGCAGAGATCACCCGGAAGAAGAACCGGGAGCGCCGTCAGGCGATAAAGGCCCAGCGTAAGCCCGGCGGCAAGGCTGATCGCGGACGGGTGCGGGACACCGGCTATCTGGCGTTCCTCCGCCGCCAGCCGTGCGCCTGCGGGTGCGGGGCTCCGGCGCCCAGCGATGCCGCGCACCTCCGCATGGCCAGCCCCGAGCGCGGGAAGCTGCCGACCGGGATGCAGGTCAAGCCGAGCGACCGGTTCGCCGTCCCGCTGCGCCGGGCTTGTCATGAGCGGCAACACAGCATGAGCGAGGCCCGGTTTTGGTCCGAGCGAGGGATCGACCCCTTCGTCGTGGCTGACCGTCTCTACGCTGAGTACCGCGGGGAGGGGGCATGACCGCTCTTCCCGACTACTGCCCGTTCGAAGTTGTCGAGCGGCTGACCTTCGACACCAAGAAGTGCGGTGCTGACATTCGCCTTTCGATCCAGCCGGAGGGAGTCGTCTGGGCGACTTCGGCCCATCGCCGCCACGGCAACTTCAGCGGCTACGCCGAGCCACTTGGCCGGTGGGGAACTGAGCGCCCGTCACGCTGCGCGCCTGATCGGTTGTCCGCGATCGAGCAGGCCTCCGCCCGCATCCGCCGGCACGACGCCGACCCCGAAGTGCTGGCCTGGCTCGACACCTTGATCCCCGACCAGCCCGACCTTTTCCAAGGATCTGACCAATGACCCGAGAGACTGAACAGAAGCTGGTTCCTCTGGAGCCGACCGCCGACATGATCGCTGTCGCTGAGCAGGCGAGCCAGATGCTGGAATGGCAGATCAAGGCGTCATGGTCCGCCATGCTCGCCGCCGCCCCCTCTCCCGACACCGGGAAGATGGGTGGGGATGTTCGTTACGGCGACGAGACGGCCTCACAGATCGTCCGCCGCTGGGCCGATTGGATCAACGATGTCAGCGCCGACATGGAGCAACCTGAGTGGGGCGGAAAAACCCGCAACGATGTGCTGAACGAGCGCGACTTCCTGCTCAAGGCCCTTTCGCGAGCCCCTGTCTCTGGGGGAGAGGGTGAAGCGGTGGCGTGGCGGTGGCGTCTCAAGCCCGAAACCGATTGGTGGGTCTCGGTGCGACCGTTCGGCAGCAAGACCGGCGAAGAACAGCCCCTCTACACCCACCCCTCCGACCCCTCCGCTACGGAGAGGATGAGGGCGGAACGGGAAGATGAAATCGTCCGCACGGCGACCAGCCTTTTCAATGCGTTCGTCGGCGGTTCGGCCCTTCGCGACGTTCAGAACGGCACCATGACGAAGGCCCAGGCTGACTCGTGGAAGGCCCACGCTGTTCGCCAGCATGAGCAGAGCCTTCGCGAAATGGCCGGTGTCGCCGCTCTTGGGGAGGCGTGAGCGATGGGGGATGTGCTTCACAGGCCGGGCCTTGATCCTGAGCGAGACGCGATTTTCTGCGCTGCCATCACAGGCATCTGCGCAAACCCGAACTTCTTCGGTTCGGTCTTTCAACAATCCCCGCAAGTCGCCGTCGAGTTCGCCTCGCAGGTTGTTGCTCGCGCCTGTCAGGACCCTGAGCAATGACCGACCAACCAACCGTAGGAGTGGCGCTCAAGCCCTGCCCGTTTGACGAAGGATCAGCGATCATCGTCGTCAAGCCTCTGGGGGACGGATGGCCCGACCTGTTCCAAGGTCAGTGCCAATCGTGTGGAGCCGAAAGTGCCCCCTGTAATAGCGATGCGGATGCGGTCACCGCATGGAACACCCGCACCCCAGCGTCAGGGGCGGTGGAGGCTGCGCGAAAGATCGGACGCTGGATCGACGCAGGGATGCCGGATCACTCCGACGACACCCCCACGCGGGAAGCCTTGAAGCGTGACCTCCGCGCCGTCCTCGCCGCCCTGACCTCAGAGCCGGAAGCCGAGGGGGCAGACATGCGTCCCGTCGAGGCTACGTGGTCAACCGGAGACTCCCATGCCTACGTCAATATGGCGGCGGCGCTGTCAGCAGAGGCAATGCCGTGGCGGAAGAAAATCGGCCTTCGCATCACGTCATTCCGGTTCCTCGATTTCGATGCGCCCCAACCCCTACAAGGGGGTGAGGTGACGAGGGAGGCGGCGCAAGACATTCGCTTCCTAGAGGCAATGGCGGTCGATCTGGACTACGCGGCCATGCCGACGAAGCCCGACGTGGTTACGCTGTGTGGATCACAGGCGGCGCGCACCCGTGACGCGATCCGAACGGCTCTCGCCCTGATCTCCCCCGCCCGCACAGGAGGCAAACAGTGACCCAGGATTTGATCGAAGCTCGTCGCGAACCGCAGCCCGCAACCATCATAGCGGGCCACATCGACGGACCATTGCTCGTTTACAGCGACGGGCAAATGCATTGGTTGTCCGTCTGGGAGCGCGTCAAGGTCGCGCTTGGGCTCGACAACGCGAACAGCATCCAGAACCGCAAGCGGCCTGACCTCCGCGCCCACCGTGAAGGGGAGGGACGGTAGTGGCGCTCTGTCGTGTTGGCCTGCATCGCCGCCGATGGGTTTCTCAAGAGGGGGCCGATCATACCGGCATTGATGTTTGGCTCCGCTGCACGAACTGCCAGCACCGGACGGTGACCCACATCGAATGCCGCGTCGTCACCCCCGAGGTCCGAACGAGGCTGGAAAAGGAGTGGGCCAAAGAAACGACGAAGGACGTGATCCCGCAATGACCACCCATACCGACGCCCCCGCTGATGATCTGGTGGGGAGGCTGGAATCCGGAAAGCTTTGGGCCTTTGACTCCAAACAAGCCGCCGCCCGCATCCGCTCTCTGGAAGCCTCCTGCGCCGCCTACCGTGAACAGGTCATCACACTGGACCTGATGAAGGCCTCGGCAGAAGCGCAGAGGGATGAGGCGGTCGTGGCGCTCAAGGAGATCAAGAAGCTGAAGCCTTCGCCTATCGGGGACACTGGCTTCCAGACCGGCCCAGCGGCGCTCCTGAACGCAGCAAAGCGCATCGCCAAGGACGCCCTCGACAGCCTGAAGGAGGGACGCTGAATGGCCTCCTGCAAGTTCTGCGGCGAGCCGCTCGGAACCCTGACCTGTGGCGGCGTGGCTCTCCCCGCCTCCAGCCCGCTAGTCACCAACCTGGTCTGTTTCGATTGCGACGACGACCCCCAAAGCTGGTTCGACGGGACGCCTTCTCGCCGAGCCCGCCTGAAAGGCAAAGACCATGAGTGAGGAGAGGGCGCCGGCCAACGACAACGGCTTCAAGCTGGCCTACTCGCCGGAGGAGGCGGCCGAGGCTCTGAGCCTGGGTCAGACCGCGATCTATGCCCTGCTGAAGGACGGCAAACTGAAGCGCGTGAAGTTCGGTCGCCGGACGCTTATCCCCAGATCTTCCCTGGAGGCTTTGCTCGCCGAATGGGCCGCAGCCGCTTAGGGACGATCTTAGGGAACGGGGCTCAGATGGGCCTCAAACCCAATCAGGGCTTGAGGCGGTGGCGGAGAGGGGGGGATTCGAACCCCCGGTACGCTTTCACGCACGCCGCATTTCGAGTGCGGTACATTCAACCACTCTGCCACCTCTCCGCGGGGCCGAACGTTCATTGGTCGAACGGAGCGGCTTCTCTAATGGGGGAGGCCGTGCGCCGCAAGCGGGGATTTCAGGAAAATCGTCAGCGTAGGGCGGGAAGCGGCAGGCCGAGGGCTTCACCGCTCGCGGGGTCGGCCTTGGAGACCCGGAAAAGCTCGGCCGGACGTCCGCCAGTGGCGGCGGACAGGCGGCCCGTCGCCTCGACCAGACCGGTGCGCTCGACGCCGCGGCGGAAGTTCTGCTTGTGCAGCGACAGGCCCGCGACGGCCTCGGCGGCGCCCTGAAGGCCGGACAGGGTGAAGGTCTCGGGCATCAGGTCGAACAGGACGGGGCGGTACTTCAGCTTGCTGCGCAGGCGGCCCAGCCCCGTCGCGAGGATGCGGCGGTGGTCGGAGAGCATCATCAGGCCCGGCGCGGCGGCGGGGGCGGCCCGGTCGAGGTCGCGGGCGGCCTCGGCGACCAGACCGGCCTCATAGAGCAGCTCGTAGCGTTCCAGCACCTGACCTTCGTTCCAGCGCTGGCCGGGGCCGGCGGCGAACAGGGCGTCGATGCGGGCGGTGCGGCGCGGGTCTGCGGCCGCCCAGCCGCGCAGGCCCTCGATCAGGGCGGTCTGGCAGGCGGCGGCGCCGTCGCGGCGATCCTCCCACGGGAAGAAGTCCAGCACCGGGGTCCAGCGGGCCTCGGCCAGCGACGGATCGGCGCCGTCGGCGGTCAGGGCCAGATAGCCGATCGACACCTCGCGGTGGTGCTCAGGGCCTGGGGTGGCGCGGGGGCTGGCGCGGCCCAGGTCGCCGAAGGTGTAGAGCTGCTCGACGAAGCCGAGGCGGAAACCGGTCTGGGCCGTCACGAAGGCGCGCAGGGCCAGCTCGAAGGTGCGGTCGCGGGCCGGATCAAAGGGGCCGAAGGGCAGGGCGGCGGAGCCGTCGTCGCCGGTGGTGGTCAGGACGCTGGCCTGACCCTCCCGAAGCGCGATGACCACGGCCGACAGGCCGATGCGGACCCCCTGTTCGCCCATGGCTATTCGGTATGCCAGGCGTCGGGGGGCGTGATCAGGCCAACGGCCTCGGCCAGGACGCGATAGCGCTCGAGATAGCGCTGCTGGGCCACGGGGGCGGGCAGGGGCTCGATGATCAGGTCATAGCCGGCGGGCGGCGCGCCGAAGATCTGCAGCGACTCGGTCTTGTTGAACCCGGCCAGCTGGGTGGCTTCGAAGAAGGCGCAGGCGCGGTCGGCCTTCTTGATCAGGGTCTTGATGGCCACCGGGTTCTTGGGCGGCAGGCCGAAGCGGACGTGGATGGCGCTTTCCAGACGGGCCTCGAAGGCCTTGTAGTTCATGCCCAGCGCCGCCTTGAACGGCGAGATCATGTCGCCGATCACGTATTCGGAGGCGTCGTGGAGCAGGGCGGCGAGGCGCCATTTCGGCTCCAGCCCCGGCTTGATGTAGGCGGCGATCTCCTCGACCACGCAGGAGTGCTGGGCGACCGAGAAGGCGTGCTCGCCGATGGTCTGGCCGTTCCAGCGGGCGACGCGGGCCAGGCCGTGGGCGATGTCCTCGATCTCGATGTCGAAGGGCGACGGGTCGAGCAGGTCCAGGCGGCGGCCGGACAGCATGCGCTGCCAGGCGCGGGGCGCTTTCGACGAGGATCGGGGTGCGGAAGCCAAGACGTTATCCAGTTCAGTCGGCTGGACGTGGTGGCGCATAGGGCCGCCGTGATCAAGGGCGACGGGGTTTCATCCCCGGCTTATTCGCCGACGTTGAGGGTCACCAGGTCCTTTGCGTCCTCGAACACCCGGCCGCCGTTGCGGTCGCGCGAGCGAATGGTGGCGACCACCAGGGGGCCGCCGACCGGGCCGCGAGCCTCATAGCCCACGCGGCGCCAGCCCTCCGTCGAGGCGCGGTTGTCGCTGAGCATCCAGCTGGCGCGGGTGGCGTCGCCGGCGCCCACGGCGCGGACCTCGGCGGTGTCGTTGCGGGCCCGGACGCTGACGTTGTCGCCATCCTCATTGCCGGCGCCGCGGATATCGACCGTTCCGTCGCTGTCATTGGCGTCGATGTGGAGGCCGCCGATGCGGACGCTGGCCTGATCGCCGCTGGCGTCGATGCGGACGCCCGGCAGGCTGACGCTGGCGTCTTCGCCTTCGGCGCGGATGTCGACGCCGGGGGCAGTCACCCGGGCGCGGTCGCCGGCAGCGTCCGTCTTCACCGTGGCGACATCGCCGCCGGGCGCCTGCAGGCCGGCGACGGCCATCGGCAGGGAGGCGGAGAGCCGGTCCTCGAAGCCCTTGAGCACCTGGGGCGGGGTCTTGCCGTCCAGCGCGACCAGCTGGAGCGTCACCTCGGCGCCCTTGGGGCCGATGTAGGTGCAGGTCCGACCGGCGTCGGTGGCGGAGCCCTTGCGGGTCAGGGAGCCGAGGGTCTGCGGGCATTGCAGGGCCTCGACCACCGTCAGTACGCCGCTGGCGTCGTTGTTCTCGGTGCGGGTCGAGGTGATGTGCACGCCGCGTTCGCCGTCGCAGGCCGCGGTCAGGGCGGCGGCCATGCAGACGATGGGAAGGATGAAGGGGCGCAGCGGCATGGTCTGGATCCTCAAGTCCCTGTCATCCTGCGCGCAACAGGCGGGGAATCCAGTGAAATCGCGGTAACAGGCGTGACGAAACCGGACCGGGCGTGTGGCGGCGTCATGAAGCGGGGCTGTCTCGTCATTGATTCTCCGGACCCGTGCGGTCAGCCGCCCGGGCGGCCACCCTCGCGACGATTGAGGAAGGCGAGGCGTTCGAACAGGTGCACGTCCTGCTCGTTCTTCAGCAGGGCGCCGTGGAGCGGCGGGATCAGCTTGTTGGGCGATTTCTCGCGCAGGGTCTCGGCGTCGATGTCCTCGACGAGGAGAAGTTTCAGCCAGTCGAGCAGTTCGGAGGTCGAGGGCTTCTTCTTCAGGCCCGGCGTGTCGCGGATCTCGTAGAAGGTCTTGAGCGCCTCGGAGGCCAGCCGGCCCTTGATGCCGGGGAAGTGGACCTCGACGATGTCGCGCATGGTCTCGGCGTCCGGGAAGCGGATGTAGTGGAAGAAGCAGCGGCGCAGGAAGGCGTCGGGCAGCTCCTTCTCATTGTTCGAGGTGATGACCACCACGGGGCGGACCTCGGCGCGGATCGTCTCGTCGATCTCCTGAACATAGAACTCCATGCGGTCGAGTTCCTGCAGCAGGTCGTTCGGGAACTCGATGTCGGCCTTGTCGATCTCGTCGATCAGCAGGACCGGGCGGACGGGGGAGGTGAAGGCCTCCCACAGCTTGCCCTTCTTCAGATAGTTGCGGACATCGTGGACCTTCTCCTCGCCCAGCTGGGAGTCCCGCAGGCGGGAGACGGCGTCGTATTCGTACAGGCCGTTGTGGGCCTTGGTGGTCGACTTGACGTGCCAGGTGATGAGGGGGGCGTTCAGCGCCTTGGCCATCTCATAGGCGAGGACCGTCTTGCCGGTGCCGGGCTCGCCCTTGATCAGCAGCGGCCGCTCCAGCGCCACGGCGGCGTTGACCGCGATCTTCAGGTCGTCGGTGGCGATATAGTTCGACGTGCCTTCAAAGCGGGACATGGACGCTCCTCCGTAGTGTTTGAAAACGCCTAGCGAAGGCTGGGGCGGTTAACAACGATCATGTGGGGGTATCCCTCGCTGCTATCGTCATCCCGGACAAGCGCTCGCGCAGCGGGCGCGCGATCCGGGACCCAGCGGCGCCGCGACGGCGGCGAAACACTGTGGTCGAAAACCTGGGCGCCGGCGCTCCCGACAGCTTCGCGCTCACGCGCGCCGCTGGGTCCCGGGGTTCGCTGCGCGCCCCCGGGATGACGATAGCAATGAAAACGAGGGGTCAGACGCCGCTTCACCATCGTCGGAGCCGTTCGCGGAAGGTGCGGCGGCGGTTGGAATCCGGTGCGGCGGTCGAGGCCGGGGCTTCGCGGAAATTTTCCGCTGCCGAGGAAAAATTCGGGTGCGAACAGTGCGGATGGGTTCGGCAAAGGCTGTCGTCGAAGACCCACTTCCCCGCCTTGCCGGCCTTGATGCGGGCGGCGAAACGCAGGGCGCGCAGGCATTTGACGATGGCGCGGTCCCAGAAGCGGACTCGGCGAGGGTCGCGCAGACGGCGGGCGAGGGCCCGCTGTGTCAGGGCGTGGCGGCGCTTGTCCCGAAGGTCGGCGCACTGGCTGTAGAAGCGGTCACGATCCATGCCGGACAGGATCGCATGCCGGTGCGTCAGATTTGGACGTATGGGGTGCGGGGGGGCTGAGGCGTCTCCTGCCGATACCGAGCCGCCCTCTCCTGATCGACGCTGATCGCGTCGATCAGTCCTCTCCATTCGCTTGAGGGCGAATGGAGAGGTGAGCTGGAGTAGCGGCCTTACCCGCCCCGGCGGATCAGTTCGTCAGCGAGATCGGCGGTCAGGTAGCCGTCGGCGAGGCGGTTGTTGGCGATCTGCCAGCGGCGCAGGGCGGCGCGGGTGTTGGCGCCGATGACGCCGTCGACGCCCTGGGTGTCGAAGCCGAGATTGGTTAGGGCGCGCTGGGCGCCGATGCGCTGGTCGCGCGACATAGGGGCGTCGGTCGGCCAGGCCTTGCTGAGCGCCGGCTTGCCCTGGATGCCGTCGGCGGTCAGGCCGATGGCCAGCGCATAGCTGACCGAGTTGTTGTAGCGGCGGATGACGTAGTGGTTCGGCAGGGCCAGGAAGGCCGGACCGCGCGCGCCCTGCGGCAGGAGGATGGTCGCTTCCTCGGCCGCCTCGGCGGCGCTGGGCTGACCGCCGGCGGACAGGGTGACGCCGCGCGCCGCCCAGTAACGCCAGTTGTGACGCTCGCCCTCGGCCAGGGCGTAGTCGAAGTTGGCGGGCAGGGTGACCTCGTAGCCCCAGGTCTGGCCGCGCTTCCAGCCGGCCTGGGCCAGCAGGTTGGCGGCGGACGCCAGGGCGTCCGCGTCATCGCCCCAGATGTCGACAATGCCGTCGCCGTCCTGATCGACGCCGAGGTTCAGATAGTTGTCGGGCATGAACTGGGTCTGGCCCATGGCGCCGGCCCAGCTGCCCTTCAGGCCCGCGCGCGAGCGCCTGCCGTCCACAACGATGTCCAGGGCGTGCTTCAGCTGGCCCTCGGCCCAGTCGCGGCGACGGCCGTCGAAGGCGAGGGTGGCCAGCGAGCGGATGACGTCCTGATTGCCCTGCACCTGACCGAAGGAGGATTCCTGGGCCCAGATGCCGACAAGGATTTCGGACGGGACGCCGTAGCGCTGGACCACGGCCCACGGCACCCGGTCCGTGCGCTGGCGCGCCTGGGCGATGCGGGTGGCGGTGACGGCGTTCTGGACATAGGCGCCGGCGGGGCGGCTGAACTCGGGTTGATTGCGGTCCAGGCGGATGACGGACGGATCGGGGGTCAGGCCCGCCAGCTCGCGCTCATACTGGGCGCGGCGCACACCGCCGTGACGGGCGAGGAAACCCTGTTTCCAGCCTTCGAACCCGGCCTGATCGACGACAGGCGCGGCCGGTTCGGCGGGGCCGGGCGCCGGAGACGGCGCGGGCTGCGACGGCGCAGGAGCGGGCGTCGGCGTGACGGGCGGCGCCTCCGGCAGCATGGGCGCGCAGGCGGCGACGGTTCCGAGCAGGAGGAGGCGGAGGCTGATACGCATAACCAAGAGTCTAGTGTCCCCACGGGCTGCGCCCTCATAACAAGTGCGCGAGTCTTTCGTTGGCCATAAAGCGCCCGAATGGAGAAAGCGTTGCCGTGACGCTCCCTGTTCAGCGTCATTAACCCATTTTGTTTTTGGTCTGGTGACCGCGCCGGGCGTAGGACGAACACTGTCCTCTGATACGGCCTGGTGGCGGAGGGGCTACGCGGCGGAGGTGCAACTCCGCAGACCCTCCGTTCAACTCGGAGGCCAGGCCTCCAGAGATCGCGGCGCGATCTCCTGTTTCTTGAAGGGCGCTAACGCTCGCGACGTGGTCGCTCGCTGCTTGAGCGCATTATGTTTCCGCTATCGCTCGCCGCGCGGCGGCTCGCTGCTTGAGCGGGTTCTTTTGCGCTATCGCTCGGCTCGCGGAGCCTTGCTGCCTGAGCGCGGACTGCAAATCTCTTCCGGACGGGCTGGCTGACGGGCGGGGTCGGACTCCGCTCGCAGTCCTGCGCCCGCTGTCCGGAAGGCGGCTCTATAACCAAAGTTAGTCGTGTGGGATGGCCAGCTTCACCGTAGGGTCTGCGGACGGTCGCCCCTGCAAACGGCGGCCGCGTCTGCGGCGCCGCTCCGAACTTTCGTTAGCTCCGGTCCGGCGTCGCCCAGTATGCTGATGGTCCGGTTGTTATGAAGAAGACGAAACGTGAGACCGTGGAGGGCCTGCTGGTCGCGGGCCTGGTCGCGGTCACGATGTTGCTGACGGTTCTGACCGCCATTCAGGTGATCGGCGTCCTGGGACATTAGCAGGACGCCGGGAGGCGCCGGGAAGGGAAAGCGGCTCATTGAGGCTGCCTTGTCGGAACCCTGTCGATCCCGGTTGACCTCTCTGCGACTCCTCTCTATACGCACCGCTCCGCCGCAGGCTCGTCCCGCGGCTTTCTTATTTTGATTTGCCCCAGGACGACGACCATGAAGGTCCGTAGCTCGCTCAAGTCGCTGAAGACCCGCCACCGCGACTGCAAGGTCGTGCGCCGCAAGGGCAAGGTGTACGTGATCAACAAGACCGACCCGCGCTTCAAGGCCAAGCAAGGCTGATTGCCTTGATGCGCTAACGCAGGCGACGCGGTCGCCTGCTGCTTGAGCGCATTCTTTCTTCGCTACCGGTCGCCGCGCGGCGGCTCCCTACTTGAGCGAAGGACGGGTTATCGAAAGGGCTGCGGATTTCGTCCGCAGCCTTTTTCGCGTCCGGCGTTGAGTCGCGCGCTGGGACGTGGTTAGCACCCGGATCAAGTTTGCCCCCGCCGCCTTCGGGCGAGGCGAGGGCCGGTTCCCCCTTACGGAGTTCTTCCCATGGCCGATGACGCCACCTTCGACTCGTCGCCCGACGTCCTGACCGCCACCGCCCAGGGCCGCCTGCGCTCGATCATCGAGCGTCTGGAGCGTCTGGAAGAGGACAAGCAGGCCGTCATGACCGACATGAAGGAGGTCTTCGCCGAGGCCAAGGGCGAGGGCTATGACGTCAAGGTGCTGCGCAAGGTCATCCGCATCCGCAAGCAGGACAAGGCCAAGCGTCAGGAAGAGGAAGCGATCCTGGACCTGTATCTGTCGGCGTTGGGCGAGGTTTAGGTTTCAGGTTCTGGGGGGCAGGTTCTAGGGTAAGGTTTGATCAGAGACCGCCAGGTCTCCCTGAAACCTGACCCCTAGCGCCCAGAACCTCCGTGAAGCGGAAACCCCCGCCCAGCCCCTTTGAAGCCCAGCGCAAGGCCGCCCAGCGGGCGGCGCTGAACGCCCTGAAACGCGCCCGCCGCTCGGCAGAGCAGGCGGGCGTTTCGCTGTCTGAATGGGAGGGCGAGTTCCTCGACTCGGTGTCCGAGCGGGTGAAGACCCATGGCCGCGCCTTCGGCGACCCGGAACTGGGCGCGCCCGGTCAGGCCCTGTCGGCCATGCAGGGCCGCAAGCTGAAGGAGATCACCGCAAAGGCGAAGGGGGAGCCGCCGAAGAAGAGGTTCTAGGCGTCAGGTTCCAGGTTCTGGGGGAGGGTTGAAGATCGCGCTCTTCCCCAGAACCTGAAACCTGGAACCTGAAACCTCAGAACAGGATCTTCCGCAGCGTCAGGCTGACCACCCGGCCTTGCGGGTCGAGGTAGTCCGACTGGTAGTTCAGCGGCAGGTCGCCGGACGAGGTCGAGGCTTCCGGGCGGCTGTCGAACAGGTTCTGGATGCCGAACTGGATGCGCGTGCCCTTGAGGATCGGGTATTTCTCGACCCAGGAGGTGCGCTGGTTCAGGTCCATGAACAGGTTCAGGTTCACCGTCGTGCGGTCGGCGAAGCTGATGTCCGGACCCGTGCCGCCGTTGATGGTGGTGCCCTCGCGCCAGGTGGCGAACATGAAGCCGCCGAAGCCGTTGCGGAACACGCCCGACATCAGCTGGAACTCGTTGCGCGGGCTGCCGCCGCTGGCCGAGATGGCGCCGCCGTCCAGCTGGTCGATGACCGGCAGGCCGTCGGCGATGGTCAGCTCGTCCTGCAGGCGGACGGTGTGGAACAGGGAGATGTTCCAGCGGCCCTGACCGGGCTGCATGGACGCGCCGCGACCGCGACCGCCGCCGCCGGGGCCGCCGCCCATGCGGACTTCGGTGCGCGGACCGCCGCCGCCGCCGCCACCCTCGATACGGAACGAGCCGCCGCCGCCGGGCGGACGCGGACCGCCGGGCAGGCCGGGCAGGGGCGACTGGCTGGCCGCCGGGCTGGGCGTGCCGAAGGCGCGCGAATAGTTAATGCCGGTGCGGATGTCCTGCCGCTCGTACTTCTGGAAGTTCAGCGGGCGGGCGTCGATGGCGGTCAGATTGCCGTCCGTATCGCGGGTGAAGCGGCCGGGCAGGGCGGCCTCGAGGTCCGGCGTGATCGCCGGGAAGGACGCCAGATAGTCGTCGGTCCGGCTGTAGGTCCAGGTCGACTGGATCGACAGATCCTGACTCGAAAGCGGCCGCCAGGTGCCGCCCACGCGCCAGACCTGGCGATTGTCGGCGTTCAGGTTCGGATTGCCGCCCGTGGTGCGGGTGACGAAGACGGTCTCGCCGGTGCGGAAGTCGAACACCGGCGTGTTCGGGGTGGCGATGGTCGGGTCGTTCAGCTGGCTGATGCTGGGCGCGCCCTGTTCGTCGGCATAGCTGACGAGGAAGGACAGGGGCTCGATCGGCGACCAGTTGACGCCGATGTTGTAGCTGGACAGTCCCCCGAAGTCGGACAACTCCTCATAGCCCAGGGTGGCGTTGACCGAGAGGTCGCCCAAGGCCTCCAGCGTGCCGTTGCGGCGGCTGGCGATCGGGAAGTTGAAGGTGCCCTGACCGTTGAAGCGATCGCGCGACTGCGAGCGGTCGATGGTCTCCAGCACATTCGAGGTGTTCAGCCGGGTGCTGGTCGAGTCCAGCGAGCGGGTGTCAGCGCCGAATTTGAAGGTCGAGGAGATGCTGCCGGCGGGCAGCTCGTACAGGTCGCCGTTCAGCACGACCTCGGCGCCCAGCTGCTGCGAGACCGAGTTGGCGGTGTCGTTCGGCGTGCGGGTGAAATCGGTCGGGCCCAGCGCCCCGAACGGATTGGCCGTCGGGTCGTTGGCGGCGAGGCGGGCGTTGAACGCCGTGGCGCTGTAGCCGCGGCCGGTGACGGTGTCGGTCTCGGTGCGCTCGTAGCTGCCGGTCGCGGTCCAGCGCCAGTCCTCGCCCAGATAGCCGTCGGCGACCACGGCCAGCTTGCCGTTCAGGCCCTCGGTCTCGCGCACAAGGGAGCCGGCGTCGTCGATGTAGCGGTGCACCAGAACGTCGTTGGCGAAGGGCGACAGGTCGTTGCTCGAGGGCAGGTTGAGGGTCAGGCCGGGAAGGCCGTTGAAGCTACGGCTGGAGGTGTCTTCCAGGCTGCCGCTGACGGTCAGCTGGGTGGTGCTGTTCAGGTCGCGCTTCATGGTGCCGCGCACCGTGGCGCGTTCGCTCTCGGCCAGCAGGGTGCGGTAGGCGCCGAGGTCGCCGGTCCGCCCGCCGCCCGCCGCGCCGGCGAGGAAGTCGGCCAGGGTCGGGGTGGTGGTCCCGCCGGGAACCGGAGTGATCGCCGTGCCCAGCGCCGGATCGATCACGGTGCAGGTCGCCGGATTGTCGAAACAGGCGGCGGTGTAGTCAGTGCTGGTGACGTTGCCGAGCAGGTCATAGGGCGTCGAGCCGCCGTCGCGGGTCAGGTTGCGTTCGGACTCGAACAGCGGGCTGGAGCGTTCGAACTCGGCGTCCATCGACCAGCGGTTGGCGCCGGCGATGTGCAGGACATTGCCCTCGATCTCGGTGGTGGTGCGACCGCCCTGGGTGGGGCCGCGGCCGGTCAGCTCGCCCGTATAGGAGCTGAAATTGGCCTTCAGGACGAAGTTCACCACCCGCTGCTCGGCGCGATAGCCGAACTGCAGGGCGACCTGTTCGGGCAGGATCTCGGTGCGCTCGATGGCCTCGGTCGGGATGCCCTGGATTTCCTGGAAGCCGGAGATGCGGCGACCGTTGACCAGGAAGACGGGCTGCAGGTCGGTGCGGCCGCTGGAGCTGCGGGTCAGCGGCTCCAGATAGGTCATCAGTTCGGCGATGTTCGAGGCGCCGTAGGCCTGGATCTGGCTGGCGTCGAGCGTGACGTCGGCGGGGATGTCGGTGTCGACGCTGCCGCGCGGGCGGGCGGCGCTGACGGTGACGGTGCTCAGCTCATAGGCCTCGTCGTCCTCGGCCGTGGGCGCGGTCGCCGGAGCCGGGGGCTGCTGCGGGGGCGTTTGCGGCGGGGTCGGCGCGGTCTGGATCACGCCGGCCATGAGGCCGGAAAGCGCGGTGGTGACGAGCAGCATGCGAAGAGCCTCGGGGGAGGAGAGTAAAGACAGATCAGCAAACGTGCGGCGCGCCTGTTTCCGTCGCGTTTCAGCGATGAAACCAAAAGTTGCCGGTCAGCCGTGGTCCCTGTCTTTGGGCGGCGCGCGGTTTGAGGCCAATGAACTTTCGTTCAGACTTGGGACTTCCCCGGGGCGTTGCCGATCTGCCGCATCCCCGAAGGGCTCAGCCGGCCTCGCGCAGGGCGCCTTCCAGCCCCTGCTCGCGCACCTTCCGGTAGAGGGTCGAGCGACCGATGCCGAGGCGACGGGCGATCTCGGACATGTGGCCGGCATAGACCTCGATGGCGTGCTGGATCAGGTCGCGTTCGATCTCTTCCAGCGTGCGCAGGTGGCCGCGGTCGTCGAGGATGCGGATCGGCGTGTCCGGGAGCGGAGGCAGTTCGATGTCGGAGGCGTGGAGGGACCGAGCGTCCGCATGCAGCCCCTCCGTCTCGGGGCTGTCGCCAGGATCCACCTCCCCCAGGGGGGAGGAATAGACGCCCGAGATGGCCGGGAAGTCGTGCGGCTGCAGGAAGGGCGCGTCGGCCAGGATGATGGCGCGGTAGACGGCGTTCTCGAGCTGGCGGACGTTGCCGGGCCAGTCGAAGGCGGCCAGCAGGGTCGAGGTCTCGGGCGAGACGCCGGCGATGCGCTTGCCTTCCTCGACGTTGAAGCGGCCGATGAAGTGATCCAGCAGGGCCGGGATGTCCTCGCGACGTTCGCGCAGGGCCGGGGCCTCGATGGGGAAGACGTTCAGGCGATAGAAGAGGTCCTCGCGGAAGCGGCCGTCGCGGACCTGTTCGGCCAGATCGCGGTTGGTGGCCGAAACGATGCGGACATCGACCTTGACCGAGCGCTTGGAGCCGACCGGGTCGATCTCGCCTTCCTGAAGGGCGCGCAGCAGCTTGACCTGCATGTCGAGCGGCAGTTCGCCGATTTCGTCGAGGAAGAGGGTGCCGCCGGAGGCTTCCGCGAACTTGCCGAGGTGCTTGTCGGTGGCGCCGGTGAAGCTGCCCTTCTCGTGGCCGAACAGGATCGACTCGACGAGGTTGGCGGGCAGGGCGCCGCAGTTCACCGCCACGAAGGGCTTGCCCGAGCGGTCCGAGGCGCCGTGCAGGGCGCGGGCGATGACTTCCTTGCCGACGCCGCTTTCGCCGGTGATCAGGACCGGGATGCCCGACTTGGCCGCGCGGGCGCCGAGCGATTTCACAAGGCGCATCGGCGGGCTGTTGCCGACCAGATCGTCGAAGGAGGTGCGGCCGCCGTGGTGCTTCTTCAGGCGACCGACCTCGGCCGTCAGCTGGGTCAGCTGCAGGGCGTTGCGGACGCCGACCAGCAGGCGCTCGGCGGAAACGGGCTTGACGAAGAAGTCCTGCGCCCCGGCCTGCATGGCCTTCACGACGGCGTCGACGCCGCCGTTGGCGGTCAGGACGATGACCGGGGTGGCGACGCCGGCGGTGCGGATTTCGGCCAGGGCCTCCATGCCGCTCATGCCCGGCATGACCATGTCGAGCAGGACCACATCGGCCCCGCCGCCCTTGGTCAGGCGGTCGATGGCCTCACCGCCGCTCTCGGCGTGGACCACGACATAACCCTCGCGCTCCAGCACGGCCTGCGCGAGGCGGCGCTGGGTCGGATCATCGTCCACGACAAGTACGGTCTTCGCCATGCGGGCGGCCCCTGTTCCATCACGTCCGGCCGGCTCTCAACGGTGGAGCTGGCTCATTCCGGGACGTTTTAGGGCGCACAAGGTGAAGATCGGGTGGTCGGGCAGGGTGAGCGGGGAGTTAACGGGAGGTTCCAGGTTCCAGGGGGCAGGTTCGAGGGGGAAGCGGCGGCGATCGAAAACCCAGCCCTAAAACCTGACCCCTAGAGCCTCGCCCCTATCTTCCCGCCATGAACTCGCGCTGGGCCTTCATCATGGTGGTGATGAGGGCCTTTTCGCCGTCGGAGAGCCAGGGGTTCCAGACGTCGAAGATCAGGATGACACGCATCTGGTCGGCATCGTTCCAGGCCTCGTGCTCGATGGTGTCGTCGAAGACCCAGGCCTGGCCCATTTCCCAGTCCCGGGTGGTGTTGCCGACGCGGAAGCGGGCCGGACCGGGCAGGATCAGCGGCAGGTGGCAGAGCAGCCGGGTGTTGGCCGAGCCGGTGTGGGCGGGAATGTGGGTGTGGGGCTGCAGGGCCGAGAAGACGGCGGTGGGGGCGAAGCCGTCCTGATGGGCCATCGGCAGGCTTTCCAGCAGGGCGGCGGTCTGCGGGCAGCGGTCGGTGACCGAGGTCTGCTTCACCCCGTCCTTCCACAGCCACAGCGAGGTCCATTTGCGCGAATGGTTCAGTTCGCCCCACTGGTTGACCGGCGCGCCCTTGGGATAGGCGATGTAGGGGGCGAAGTCGTCGAAGGAGGCCTCCAGCAGGGCGGTGAGCTCCTGCTGGATCACCGGCGTGGCGGCCTCCAGCGTCTCCAGCCACGGGAACAGCGCGCGGTCGTAGAAGGGGATGGCGGGCAGGCGCGGGTAGTTGAGCAGGATCGGCTCCTGCTTCGGCGGCGTCTTTACCCCCGCATAGATTTCCAGCCCCTCATCGAACCGGTCCAGCGAGGCGGCGTCCAGATCGCCGCGAAGGCTGGAGACGGCGGCGCGCATGTGGTCGCGCAAGGCCTCGGCCTGACGTCGGACCAGCCCATCGGCGTGATCCATCTGGGCGGCGAGGGCGGGAGGGCACTGGGCGCGGGGCGGGGCGATCTTGAGCGCGTTGCGATAGGTCTCGGCCGCCGCGCGCTCTCCCGCCAGCTTCTCCAGCATGGCCGCCTTGGCCAGCAGGGCGACGAAGTCGTAGGGCTGCATCGACAGGGCGTCGTCCAGCACCGCCAGCGAGCCGTGGAAGTCCCCCAGCAGCCGCAGGGCCAGGGCGCGGTTCAGGATGCTGTTGTGGCTACGTCCGCCGAGGGCGTCGGCCTGATCCAGCAGGTGCAGGGCGCCCGCGGGATCGCGACGCGCGATCGCCTCCGCGGCCCGGCGCAGCAGTTCGTCCTGTCCACCCGTGTTCATGCGTGATCCCCCGATCCGCGAAACATGAACTGGATGTAATGTGGCTCAGGTCGTCCGGGTCAAGAGCGCTTTTGTGCGGCGCGGAAGATTGGCGGCCGGTGTGGCGGGAAAGAGGGGGTCTAGTCCGCGGCTCCGGGTTCGCAGACCGGCCTGAAGTGAAGCGTCGTTCGCTGTCCGTCCGCGGTCAGGCCGGGCCATTGCGGAGCCGCGACGCCGACAGATCCCTCCCGCAGCGCCTTGCGCAGGTCCGGGCGTTCCGGGCGCCTGACGCAGTAGTCCGGCGACCAGGTTCCGACCTGGGCCCACTGGTTCTGGCCGTTGCGGCTCCACAGCTGGATCGCGCCATCGGTGGCGACCAGCACCTCGGGGACGCTGTCGTTGTTGAGGTCCATGGAGCGGGCGACGCAGCGTCCCTCGGCCAGACACATGCGGTAGCGGACGTCCGTCGCGGGCAGGACGACATCAAAGCCCTCGGGCAGGCGGGCTCCTGCGGGGACTACTTCATACTGTGCGCGCAGGTCGGGCGTGCCGATGTCCCGGTCCTCCCAGCGGTCCTTCACCTGACGCATGTTTCGGGCGCTGCGGGCGATGACCGGATCGGTGGAAGTGGTCAGCCGCTGCAACGCCGCCTCGCCCGCCTTGCCGCTCTCGAAGCGGAGGAAGCGGAAGTCGAACTGGGCCGGTTTCACCACGCCGCGCTCCAGCCGGGCGACCTGATCGGCGACCGACAGGCGGGCCGGGTCGGCGATGGGGCTGAACAGGGCGAGAATGACCACGATGGCCAGACCGGCGGTCAGGACATTGGTGCGCTCCAGCGGCTGCATCCAGTCAAGACCCTTGCGGGTCAGGGGCTCAAGCGCCGCATAGCCGTAACCACCGGCATAGGCGGCGCCGATGACGGCGCAGGCCAGGGCGATGATCCGGTCCGGCGTCAGCCCGTGCTGGCCGATGCGCAGGGCCAGACCCCAGAAGGCGAGGATGACCAGCGGCGTCAGCAGGACGGCGGCGACCCGCACGGCCCATTGCAGCACGCGCGGCGGCAGGTTGTCCTCGCGTCCATCCTGATAGGCGGTGTTGATGAGGATGATCAGGGCGGCGGCGGCCGACAGGACCAGGGCTGTGGCGCTGCCGGTGTCCCACAAGCCCTGCAGGCCGGTGAAGGGCAGGGCGACGAGGAAGCCGGCGGCCAGCACGGTCATCAGCAACAGCAGCCAGGACAGCAGCATCAGGGCGACGCTGCGCACGCCGCGGATCAGGCCGTCCCGCACATCCGTCAGGTGGACGGCGACGGCGAACATCAGGGTGGTGACGGGGATGGAGAACCACGACTGCTCAATCAGATCCTCGAGGAATTCGAGCCCAATGACCTTGAACAGGGCCGAGCCCAGATGGAGCAGAATCCAGAAGGCGCCGGTGAAGCCGATGGACAAGGCCAGTTGGACGCCAGCCTTCCAGGCGGTGTCGAAATAGGTGGGGAAGGCGGCGATCCATTTCCGCTCCAGATCGGCGGGCAGGATCAGGTGGTGGCCGATGAACAGGGCCGCCGCCGCGAACAGGGGCATGGGCCAGGGCAGGAAGGGCGGGCGGCTGGTCGGGCCGTACTCGCTGGGCGATTGGGCCGCGACGCCGTGCCAGCCCAGCAGGGCGAGGAAGGCGGTGGCGCCGATGATCCAGAACAGAAGGGTGCGGATCCGCATCCGGCCCGCGCCGGCCAGCAGAAGGACCGGGACCATGACGAGGATCATGGCCAGTGGGCCGAACAGCTCCGGGACCGTGGCGGGCCAACTGAGATGTTCAGCGCTGACGCGGCTGTACTCGCCCCCGTTTGTTGACCGGTACAGCCACCACAGGGCCGCGCCCTGCAGCAGGCCGACCGCGAGGCGGAAGCCCGCCAGCGCGGGCGTGCCGTTGCGGCCCAGGCTGTTGCGGCCGGTGGCTTCCGTGGCGTCGGTCATGAAGCGTTTCTCCCCTTATGAGGGGGAGCCTGCCCCGGATTCCCGGCCCTGTCTTGAGGATTTCCGATGCAGATCGCCTGCAAACGCCGAACCCGCTTGAGTTTGCGGGGATTGCGTGTATAGAGCGCGCCTTCTCCGTCGCTGCCCTCGGGACGCGGCGGTCCTGTCCGAGAACTTCGGGGCGTGGGGGCCACCCATGCCGTAACTGTCAGGGAGCCCCCTGACGCCGTGGGGAGATGGGGATGCAGACGATCACCGTCACCCGGAAACGGGGGCACGGGGTTTGAGCTTCCTTCGGACAATACGACCGGCCTGAACGTCTCGCAGCGATGCGCGGCGCTTTGGCCACAACGTCGTCGGGAATAAGCCCGGCGGCGAGTACCAAGACTGGAGACCGCAATGGACCGCGCACAAAAAGCCGAGTCGATCGAAACGCTGAAGGGCGTTTTCGCCGACGCGGGCGCCGTGGTCGTGACCCACAACCTGGGTCTGACCGTTGCGGAAATGGAAGATCTGCGTGGCCGTCTTCGTAAAGAAGGCGCCGCGTTCAAGGTGGTCAAGAACCGCCTGGCGCTGAAGGCGCTCGAAGCCGAAGAAGGCAGCGAGTACCACGGCCTGTTCAAGGGTCCGGTGGGCATCGCCTACGCTTCGGACCCGGTGACGGCCGCCAAGGTGTCGTCCGAGTTCGCCAAGGGCAACGACAAGTTCGTCATCCTGGGCGGCTTCATGGGCGAGACGGTCGTGGACGCGAAGGGTGTCGACACCCTCGCCAAGCTGCCGTCGCTGGACCAGATCCGCGCTCAACTGCTGGGCCTGCTCAACGCTCCCGCGACTCGCATCGCCGGCGTCGTTCAAGCCCCGGCGGCCCAACTGGCCCGCGTTTTCAACGCCTACGCCACGAAGGACGCCGCGTAAGCGGACCCGCCTCTTTCATCTCTGCACACTCTCTGAACCTCATCCTACCGAAGGAACTACCCCATGGCTGATCTCGCCAAAATCGTTGAAGACCTGTCGGCTCTGACCGTCCTGGAAGCCGCTGAACTGTCGAAGCTGCTGGAAGAAAAGTGGGGCGTGAGCGCCGCTGCTCCGGTCGCCATGGCCGC
Source organism: Brevundimonas sp. GCM10030266 (assembly GCF_042666595.1). NCBI lineage: Bacteria > Pseudomonadati > Pseudomonadota > Alphaproteobacteria > Caulobacterales > Caulobacteraceae > Brevundimonas > Brevundimonas sp. GCM10030266. The sequence continues at coordinate 21,704 of NZ_JBHTCY010000002.1, read as the reverse complement.
CGCTCCGGCTGCCGGCGGTGGTGACGCCGCTCCGGCCGGCGAAGAGCAAACCGAGTTCACCGTCGTCCTGATCGACGGCGGCGACAAGAAGATCAACGTCATCAAGGAAGTCCGTGGCGTGCGTTCGGACCTCGGTCTGAAGGAAGCCAAGGACCTGGTCGAAGGCGCTCCGCAGAACGTCGTCGAGAACGTCTCGAAGCAGACCGCCGAAGAAATCAAGAAGAAGCTGGAAGAAGCCGGCGCCAAGATCCAGATCAAGTAATCTGGCTTCTGGCAGTCGCTCTCCGGAGCGATGGCTTGAACGGTTTGACGGGTCGGGGAGCAATCCCCGGCCCGTTTTCTTTTGCGCGGTGACAGGCGGGGTCGGCTGTGGCCTTCTCCTGTCATCCAGGGGGAGATTCCATGAAGATCATCGTTCCGGTCGCCGTCGCGGCCGTGCTGGCGCTCGGCGCCTGCTCGCAAGGCGAGGACAAGGCTGTCGAGCCTGCGGCCGCGGTTCCGGCGGCGGAACCGGCCGCGCCCGCCGGTCTGGCGCGCACCGCGTTCGCGGGGCTGCCGGAATCCTGCATGGTTCTGGCCGACAAGATGGATCGCCTGCGGGGCTGCGCCTCGAGGATGGTCGCCGGCCAGCTGACGCCGGAACAGGTGGCCCAGGAGGAGGCGGGGGCAAAGACCAAGGCGGAGGCCATGGCGACCGACCTGCGCAATCTGCCGGCGGGCGAGGCGGCCGAAGCCTGCACGGCCAATCACGACCTGATGGAGAAGATGGGGCAGGCGATGGTCGGCGATTGCTGACCGTCTGACCGGGTCAGACAGTGACCTTCAGCCGGCCCTGACGGTTCGCCGTCAGGGCCGGTCTGCGTTCTGGCGTCCGCCTATCGCCGACGGGGCGCGAAGATGTCGGCCAGCCGGTCGCGCGTGCCCTCGATGCGGACGAGGCGCGGGTAGCGCAGGCCGCCGTGGTAGTCGAAGTCGACGGTGCGGAACTCGTCGCCGCGTTTGAGCACCAGCCGGATGGGATCGGGGCTGGTCCTGGCGGCGGTGACGGCGGCGCGCAGCGCGTCGGCGGAGCCGACCCGGTCGCCGACGGCGATCAGATCCCAGCCCGCGCCGAGGCCCTGATCGAAGGCCAGGGAGCCCCAGCGGACGCCGGTGATGCGCGTGCCTGACAGGCTGAAGCCCAGCGAATACTGGAAGTCGCCGGCCCAGCCGCCGAACATCCGCTTCTCGACCGGGGTCAGCTCATCGACATAGGTCAGGCGCCAGCCGGCGCGCTCGATGCCGTCCAGCGGGGCCTTCGCCTCGGGGCCGACCGCATCCAGACGGGTGCGCAGGAAGGTGGCCCAGTCGTGCGGATGCACTGCGTTCAGGGCCGCGACCACATCGTCGAAGGTGTAGGGGCGGGCCTCCCAGACGCCGTCCTCGGCACCGAAGAAGGCGCGGGCGAAATCGTCCAGCGACTTGCGCTCGCGGGTCTCGGACCGAATCAGGGTGTCGGCGTCCAGCCAGACCAGCAGGGCCTCGCGGTAGTAGTCGCCGGTGCCGCGCATCCAGGACGACCACGGATTGGTCGTGCGATAGCCCAGCAGGTTGTGGTTGGTGGTGTCCTGCAGGGCGCGCCACTGGCGGCCGGGCTGCTGGTCGTAGAAGCCCGCCACCTCGGCCAGGTTGATCACCGCCTCCTCGAAGGTGCCGAGGCCCGAGCGCGGGGTCAGGACATCGCCCCAGTATTCGGTCTGGCCCTCATAGACCCACATCAGGGTGTTCTGGGTCGGGACGTTGAGGTTGGCGACGTATTCATCGGACGGACGGCGGAATTTGCCGTTCCAGCTGTGGACGTACTCGTGGGGCAGCAGGCCACGCGCGCCATAGGCCGGGCTGGCGCTGGAGAAGTAGTTCGGAGCCGCCGTGTTCTCGGACGAGCGGTGATGCTCCAGCCCGATGCCGCCCATCTGGTTGGTCAGGGCCAGCAGGAATTCGTAGCGGTCGAACTGGCGCGAGCCGAACAGGTGGTCGGCCTGATCGACCAGCGCCTCGTATTTGGCCGTCCACTCAGGCGTGATGTTGATCGAGGCGGCGGTGTCGCCGACCAGGTTCAGGTGCACCGGTGAGCGGCCGCCCGGATCGATGTCCACGCGGCGATAGTGACGGCCCGCGAACATGGGGCTGTCAGCCAGATGCTCCAGATTGATCGGGGCGAAGGTGGCGACGTCGCCCTCGCGGCCCGTGGCGTCCAGCGCCACGCCGTACTGCCAGCCGGTCGGCAGGACGACGGAGGGGGCGAACATGATGCGGCTGTGGTTGTAGCCCGCCGGATAGAGCAGGGCCTTCTCCCACTGCAAATTGACCATGTCCTGGGTCATGACCACGCGCCAGACGGCGTTGTCGGGCTGGGTCAGCCACTCGAAGGCGACCTCGATGGTCGAGACGCCCGCCGGGATGTCGAGGTGGAAGGCGTGGGGATCGACGGTGTCGCGCACCCACTCGATCCGCTGGCCATTGCCGGTGACGGTCAGGCCCGAGATCAGCTGGATCGGGCCGGTGTCGGCGTGATTACCCGGAATGAATTTCGGATACTGCAGGACCAGATGGCCGGCCGAGACCGGGATGGTCTGGCGGGTGCGGATGACCTTGTGGTCGAGGTCCGTCAGGTCGACGCGGATGCCGATGACGCCGGGGTAGTCGCGGTCCTGCGGCGCCGGGATCGGCGGCAGGGCGTGCGGCAGGCTGGTCGGGGCGGGCAGGGGCGCGTTGGCCTGCGAGGCCGGGCCCGTCTGGGCGAAGGCCGGCAGGGTCGTTGAGGCGAGCAGCAGGGCGAGGGCGGCGGGCTTGATCATGTCAGGGCTACTCGAAATCAGCGGCGGCGCGGGCTGAGGATGTCGCCCAGCCGGTCAGGGGTTCCCTCGATCCGCTCCAGGTGCGGGTAGCGAAGGCCGTCATGGTAGTCGAAGGCGATGGTGCGGAAGCGGTCGCCCCGCTTGAGCATCATCTGGATCGGGGTCGCATTGCCCTTTGAGGCCGTGATGGCCTCGGCGATGGCGGCGGCGCTGGCGGTGCGGCCGTTGACGGCGACCACTTCCCAGCCGGACGTCAGCCCGGCCTCGAAGGCGGGCGAGCCCCAGCGCACCCCCGTCACCCGGTTGGTGGTGTTGAGCGACAGGCCCAGCGAATACTGGAAGTCGACCCGGCCCAGTTCGGCGTTGAGGGCGCGGGAGTAGTCATTGGGCGCCTCGCGCCAGACCAGCCGGTAGCCGCCGCGCTCGATGCCGCCGAGCGGCCCGTGGGCGTCGGGCCCGACGGCGTCCAGACGATCGCGCAGGAAGGTGGCCCAGTCATGGGCCTCGACCCCGTTCAGCGTCGAGGTGACGTCGGTGAAGGTGTAGGGGGCCGGATCCCAATTCCCGTCCTCGACGCCGAAGAAGGCTTTGGCGAAATTGTCCAGCGAGCGCCGGCCGCCGGACTGCTCTCGGATCAGGGTGTCGGCGTCCAGCCAGATCATGGCGCCCTCGCGATAGTAGTCCTCGGCCCGCTGGCGGCTGGGCCAGGGCTGGGGACGGCGTTGGGCGATGATCGGGTCGTTGGTGGTGTCCTGCATCGCGCGCCACTCGCGACCCGGATTGCCGTCGGCATAGCTCGCAGCCGTATTTGCGAAGACGTCCAGCGCCTGCTGCTTGCTCATCAGGCCGGCGCGGGCGGTCAGGATCAGGCCCCAGTACTGGGTCTGGCCTTCATAGACCCAGAGCAGGGAGTTCTGCAGCGGCTCGTTCAGGGTCGGGGTCAGCTGGTCCGCCGGGCGGCGCCACTTGCCGTTCCAGCTGTGGGTGTACTCGTGGCCCAGCAGGTCGCGGTCGGCGAGGGTGCCGGTCGGGTCCGTGAAGTATTTCGTGTCGACGCTGTTCTCGGACGAGCGCTGGTGCTCGAGCCCGATGCCGCCCAGCCGGTCGGTGACGGCCAGCAGGAAGTCGTAGTGGTTGAAGTGGCGGGCGCCGAACAGGCGGTCGGCCTGCTGCACCAGTTCGCGGTGCTGGGCGATGTGCGCGTCGGTGGCGGCCAGCTGGTCGGCGCTGTCGGCGACGACGTTCAGGCGGACCGGCGAGCGGCCGCCCGGATCAAGGTCGATCTGGCGGTAGTGCAGGCCTGCGAACAGGGGGCTGTCGGCGAAATGCTCCAGCGTGATGGGGGCGAAGGTCGCCACGCCGTTCTCGAATGACTGCGTGTCCAGCGCCGTGCCGTACTGCCAGCCGGCGGGCAGGCGCAGCGTCGGCTGGAAGGTGATCTGACGGGAGTAGTAGCCCGCCGGATAGAGCAGGGCCTTCTCCCACTGGATGTTCAGCATCTCGTCGGTGATGACGACCCGGCCCTGGGCGCCGTCCAGCGGGGTCAGCCATTTGAAGCTGACCTCGACCGAAGAGACACCCGCGGGCACCTCGACCTGGAAGGCGTTGGTGCTGACGGTGTTGCGCACCCAGCGCAGGGGCTGGCCGTTGGCGGTGATCTGCAGGTCGGCGATGTCGTCGACCGGTCCGACCGGGCCGTGGTTGCCGGGGATCCACTGCGGATAGAGCAGGACCAGCGGACCCGCCGCGACGACCGGGATGGTCTGCTTCACCGAGACGATGCGTCGGTCGATGTCCGTGGCGTCGACCTCGATCGGGATCGGCGCGGGATAGGCGACGTCTCGCGGCGCGGGGATGGGCGCGAGGGTCACGGGCAGGGCGGGCGTGCCGACCTGGGCCAGGGCCGGGGTCGTCCCCAGAAGCAGCGCCGTGGCGCAGGCGGAGACGAGCAGGCGGGCGGACGGACGCATCATGGGACTCGCAGGCAGGGCAAACCGGGCGTGCAGATCACGCCGCCCCGGGCCGGCGGTCAACCCGGAGCGACTGTTACGGTATTACAATTCTGTCATCGCGCGCTGCCGAGGGCGGCCAGCAGGGCGGCGTGGAAGGCGTCGGGCGCCTCGACCTGCGGCGAGTGGCCCAGATCCGGGAAGGCGATCAGCCGGGCCTCGGGGATGGCGTCCACGGTGCGGCGGCCCAGCAGGTCGTAGCGGCCCAGCCGCGCCTGCACCTCGGGCGTGGCGCGGGCGGCGCCCGGGGCGGTGCGATCCAGTTCGCCGATGAACAGCAGGGTCGGGACGCGCAGGTTCGGCAGTTCATGCACGACCGGCTGGGTGAAGATCATGTCCGAGGTCTGGGCCTGGTTCCAGGCGACGATCTCGCCGCCCGGTCCGGCGTACATCCCCGCCAGCATGGCCACCGGCTCGTCGTAACGGGGCTGCCAGTCGCCGTCATAGTAGAAGCGGCGCTGATAGGTCTTGATGCTGTCGAAGGTGGTCCGGCGCTCGCCTTCGAAGGCGGCGTCCAGCCGGGCATACGGCACGCCCTCGGCCTGCCAGTCCTCCAGCCCGATGGGATTGACCAGCACCAGTCGAGAGACAGCGTCCGGGTTCTGCAGGGCGTAGCGGATGCCCAACATGCCGCCCATGGAATGGCCCATGATGATGGGCCGCTCGATATCCAGGCTGTCCAGAAGGGCGCGGGTGTTGCCGGCCAGTTGCGACAGGGAGAACTGCCAGGCTTCGGGCTTGGACGATTTGCAGAAGCCGATCTGATCCACCGCGATGACGCGATAGCCGTCGGCGGCCAGCACCTCGATGGTCGGCGCCCAGGTGGCGGCGCAGAAATTCTTGCCGTGCAGCAGGACGATGGTCCGCCCGTTCGGCGCGGTGGTCGGGGCCACGTCCACATAGGTCATCTCCAGCGCCTGACGCTGGGAGGTGAAGGCGAAGGTCCGGACCGGGAAGGGATACTCATACCCCTCCAGCCGCGGGCCGTAGGTCGGATGCGCCGGTTCCTGCGCATGGACGACCGGCGCGGCCGCGAGCAGCAGGCCGGCGAGGAGGAGGGGGCGAAGCATGGGCGGCCTTTCGGGGAAGATCGGGCGACGGACGCCCTGATCGCCGGGATCAGGACGCCGGTTTTACTTCCAGCAGATCGACCGTGAACAACAGGGTCGAGTTGGGCGGCAATTCGTCGCCGCCGACCCAGCGCTCGCCATAGCCGAGCGAGGCGGGAATGACGAACTCGAACCGCTCGCCCTCGCGCATCAGGCCGACGCCCTCGGTCCAGCCGCGAATGACGCGGTTCAGCGGGAACTCGGTCGGCTCGTTGCGCGACCAGGAACTGTCGAACTCGCGCCCGTCGATGAAGGTGCCGCGATAGTGGACCTTGACCGTATCAGCGGCGGCGGGCTGGCGGCCTTCCGGATGGGCGCGACCGATGCGGCGGTATTGCAGCCCGCTTTCGGTGGTGGTCCAGCCGCTGCGGGCGCCGTTCCAGTCCAGATAGGCCCGATTGCCGGCGTTCCAGTTCGCCTGGCTCGACTCGCCGACGGCCGCGCGGACGACGGAGGTCGGGGCTTCCAGCGGCTGGGGCCCGGAGGCGCAGGCGGCGAGGGTCAGGGCGGCGGCGGAGAGGATCAGGATGCGCTTCATAAGGTGACGCTAGCCGGAGTTGGCGGGGACGGAAAGGGACCCCATATGTCGGCTCCACGACGGCGATCGCGGCCGGCGCAAGCCGAAATCCGACCGAACGCCAAGATTTTCCACAGCGACCTTTATTTCGCCGTCAAAGCGAGTATATCAGCCCGTTCCGCTAACTCCGTAATGAGTCTGCGCGAAAGCGCCGAGGCCCGGTTTGTCGCCCTCCGACCGGTGCGAAGGCGCGCTCCTCCCCAAGGGAGCCTTACAATTCAGGTGTCCTGGGACCGCAAGGCCCGAGGGTGGACGCCGAAACCGATTGTCACGGATCGCCACCCGGCGGGCCGTGGCTGCTGCATTTGAAACGGCCTGCCCGGGCCGTATTGGGAAGACAGAATGGCCAAGTCCAAAGCGGAACTCACCGTCAACGGTCAGTTCCTCACCGCCACCTCGTTCACCGGCAAGAAGCGCATCCGTCACTCGTTCGGCCGCATCCCGGAAGCGGTGCAGATGCCGAACCTGATCGAGGTTCAGCGCGCGTCGTATGAACAGTTCCTCCAGCGCGAGGGCCGTCCGGGCCTGCGCACCGACGAGGGCATCGAGGCGGTCTTCAAGTCGGTCTTCCCGATCAAGGACTTCAACGAACGCGCCATCCTCGAATACGTCTCCTACGAGTTCGAAGAGCCGAAGTACGACGTCGAGGAGTGCATCCAGCGCGACATGACCTATGCCGCGCCGCTGAAGGTCAAGCTGCGCCTGATCGTGTTCGAGATGGACGAAGAGACCGGCGCGCGCTCGGTCAAGGACATCAAGGAGCAGGACGTCTACATGGGCGACATCCCGCTCATGACCGACAAGGGCACCTTCATCGTCAACGGGACCGAGCGGGTGATCGTGTCCCAGATGCACCGTTCGCCGGGCGTCTTCTTCGATCACGACAAGGGCAAGACGCACAGCTCGGGCAAGCTGCTGTTCGCCGCCCGCGTGATCCCGTACCGCGGTTCGTGGCTGGACTTCGAGTTCGACGCCAAGGACATCGTCTACGTCCGCATCGACCGTCGCCGGAAGCTGCCGGCCTCGACCTTCCTGATGGCCCTGGGCATGGACGGCGAGGAAATCCTCAAGACCTTCTACGAGACCGTGCCCTACGAGAAGCGCGGCGAAGGCTGGGTCACGCCGTACAAGGCCGAGCGCTGGCGCGGTGTGAAGCCGGAGTTCGATCTGGTCGACGCCGACACCGGTGAAGTCATCGCCGCCGCCGGCACCAAGATCAGCGCCCGTCAGGCCAAGAAGCTGGGTGACACGACCACGTCGCTGTCGCTGGCCGCCGACGCCCTGCTGACCCGCTACCTGGCCGCCGACGCCGTCAACTACGAAACCGGCGAGATCTACGCCGAGGCCGGCGATGAGCTGGACCAGGCCACGATCGAGCTGCTGGAGTCGCACGGCTTCACCACCATCGACGTGCTGGACATCGACCACGTCACGGTCGGCGCCTACATGCGCAACACCCTGCGCGTGGACAAGAACACCGGCCGCGAGGACGCCCTGTTCGACGTCTATCGCGTGATGCGTCCGGGCGAGCCGCCGACCCCGGAAGCCGCCGAAAACATGTTCCAGTCGCTGTTCTTCGACAGCGAGCGCTACGACCTGTCGGCCGTGGGCCGGGTCAAGATGAACATGCGTCTGGAAACCCCCGAGGTTTCGGACGAAATCCGCGTCCTGCAGAAGGACGACGTGCTGAAGGTGCTGCAGATCCTCGTTGGCCTGAAGGATGGCCGCGGCGAGATCGACGACATCGACAACTTGGGCAACCGTCGCGTTCGCTCGGTCGGCGAACTGCTGGAAAACCAGTACCGCGTCGGCCTGCTGCGCATGGAACGCGCGATCAAGGAGCGCATGAGCTCGGTCGATATCGACACGGTCATGCCGCACGACCTGATCAACGCCAAGCCGGCCGCGGCCGCCGTGCGTGAGTTCTTCGGCAGCTCGCAGCTGTCGCAGTTCATGGACCAGACCAACCCGCTGTCGGAAATCACCCACAAGCGCCGCCTGTCGGCCCTTGGACCGGGCGGTCTGACCCGTGAGCGCGCCGGCTTCGAAGTCCGCGACGTGCACCCGACCCACTACGGCCGGATCTGCCCGATCGAAACGCCGGAAGGTCCGAACATCGGCCTGATCAACTCGCTGGCCACCCACGCCCGCGTGAACAAGTACGGCTTCATCGAGAGCCCGTACCGTCGCGTGAAGGACGGCCAGGCCCAGGACGAGGTGGTCTACATCTCGGCCATGGAAGAGGCGAAATACACGATCGCCCAGGCCAACATCGAACTGAAGGACGGCCAGATCGTCGAGGACCTGGTCCCCGGCCGGATCAACGGCGACTCCCAGCTGCTGACCAAGGAAACGGTCGACATGATGGACGTGTCGCCGAAGCAGGTCGTTTCGGTCGCCGCCGCCCTGATCCCGTTCCTGGAAAACGACGACGCCAACCGCGCACTGATGGGCGCGAACATGCAGCGTCAGGCCGTGCCGCTGGTCCAGTCGGACGCGCCGCTGGTCGGCACCGGCATGGAAGCCGTCGTGGCCGTGGACTCCGGCGCCGTCGTGGTCGCCCGTCGTGAAGGCGTCGTCGAGCAGATCGACGGCACCCGCATCGTCGTGCGCGCCACCGGTGAACTGGAGCCGGGCCGCTCGGGCGTCGACATCTACCGCCTGTCGAAGTTCCAGCGTTCGAACCAGTCGACCTGCATCAACCAGCGCCCGATCGTGCGCGTGGGCGATGCGGTGAAGGCCGGCGACGTGATCGCCGACGGCCCGTCGACGGACCTGGGCGAACTGGCGCTGGGCCGCAACGCCCTCGTCGCCTTCATGCCCTGGAACGGCTACAACTTCGAAGACTCGATCCTGATCTCGGAGCGCATCGTGCGCGACGACATCTTCACGTCGATCCACATCGACGAGTTCGAGGTCATGGCCCGCGACACCAAGCTGGGTCCGGAAGAAATCACCCGCGACATCCCGAACGTCGGCGAGGAAGCCCTGCGCAACCTCGACGAAGCGGGCATCGTGGCCATCGGCGCTGAAGTCCAGCCGGGCGACATCCTGGTCGGCAAGGTGACGCCGAAGGGCGAAAGCCCGATGACCCCGGAAGAGAAGCTGCTGCGCGCCATCTTCGGCGAGAAGGCTTCGGACGTCCGCGACACCTCGCTGCGCCTGCCGCCCGGCGTCGCCGGCACCATCGTCGACGTGCGCGTGTTCAACCGCCACGGCGTCGACAAGGACGAGCGCGCCATGGCGATCGAACGCGCCGAGATCGAGCGTCTGGGCAAGGACCGCGACGACGAGCTGAAGATCCTCGAGCGCAACGTCTACGGCCGCCTGCAGCCCCTGCTGCTGGGCAAGACCGCCGTCTCGGGTCCGAAGGGCCTGGGCCGCGGCGAGGTCACCCTCGAGAAGCTGGGTGAGCTGTCCAAGGGTCTGTGGTGGCAGATCGCCCTCGACGACGAGAAGGCGATGGGCGAGCTGGAGGCCATGAAGAAGCAGTTCGAGGACGCCAAGAAGGCCCTCGACCGCCGCTTCGAGGACAAGGTCGAGAAGCTGCAACGCGGCGACGAACTGCCCCCGGGCGTGATGAAGATGGTCAAGGTCTTCGTCGCCGTGAAGCGCAAGCTTCAACCGGGCGACAAGATGGCCGGCCGTCACGGCAACAAGGGCGTCATCTCCAAGATCCTGCCGATCGAGGACATGCCGCACCTTGAAGACGGCACCTCGGTCGACGTCGTTCTGAACCCGCTGGGCGTGCCGTCGCGCATGAACATCGGCCAGATCTTCGAAACCCACCTGGGCTGGGCCGCGGCCGGTCTCGGCAAGCAGATCCAGGGTCTGCTGGAAGCCTGGCAACAGGGCGGCCAGAAGCAGGCGCTGATCGACCATCTGTCGGACGTCTACGGCAAGGACACCCCGCTGCCGCAGGACGAGGAAGAGCTGGTCGAGCTGGCCCGCAACCTGTCGAAGGGCGTTCCGTTCGCGACCCCGGTCTTCGACGGCGCGCACATCTCGGACATCGAGGACCTGCTGGAGAAGGCCGGTCTGGATCGTTCGGGCCAGTCGATCCTGTTCGACGGCCAGACGGGCGACCAGTTCAAGCGTCCGGTCACGGTCGGCTACATCTACATGCTGAAGCTGCACCACCTGGTCGACGACAAGATCCACGCCCGCTCCATCGGGCCGTACTCGCTCGTCACCCAGCAACCGCTGGGCGGCAAGGCGCAGTTCGGCGGCCAACGCTTCGGTGAAATGGAAGTGTGGGCTCTGGAAGCCTACGGCGCGGCCTACACCCTGCAGGAAATGCTGACGGTGAAGTCCGACGACGTGGCCGGCCGGACCAAGGTCTACGAGGCGATCGTCCGCGGCGACGACAGCTTCGAGGCGGGCATCCCCGAGTCGTTCAACGTGCTCGTGAAGGAAATGCGCTCGCTGGGCCTGAACGTGGAGCTGGAGAACGGCTGATCGCTTCAACCCTCCCCGCCGTCGAGGCGGGGAGGGCCGCCTTCGCCCTCTCCAACTGATTGAATTTTAGCGGCTCCGCCGCAGAAGGAACCAAGATGAACCAGGAAGTCCTGAACATCTTCAACCCGGTCCCGGTCACCCCGACCTTCGACCAGATCCGCATCGCCCTGGCCTCGCCGGAGAAGATCCGCTCGTGGTCGTTCGGCGAGATCAAGAAGCCGGAAACCATCAACTACCGCACGTTCAAGCCCGAGCGTGACGGCCTGTTCTGCGCCCGTATCTTTGGCCCGACCAAGGACTACGAATGCCTGTGCGGCAAGTACAAGCGCATGAAGTACAAGGGCATCATCTGCGAGAAGTGCGGTGTTGAAGTCACCCTGGCCCGCGTCCGTCGCGAGCGCATGGGGCACATCGAACTGGCCTCGCCGGTCGCCCACATCTGGTTCCTGAAGTCGCTGCCGTCGCGCATCTCGCTGATGCTCGACATGGCGCTGAAGGACGTCGAACGCGTCCTGTACTTCGAGAACTACATCGTCACCGAGCCGGGCCTGACCCCGCTGAAGCAGAACCAACTGCTGACGGAAGACGAGTTCTACCGTTACCAGGACGAGTTCGGCGACGACGGCTTCACCGCCGAGATCGGCGCCGAGGCCGTGCGCAACCTGCTGATGGGCATCGACCTGAATGCCGAGGCTGAAAAGCACCGCGGCGAGCTGGCCGACAATCCGTCGGAAATGAAGGCCAAGAAGGCGTCCAAGCGCCTGAAGCTGATCGAGGCCTTCCTCGAGAGCGGCAACAAGCCCGAGTGGATGATCCTGAACGTCGTTCCGGTCATCCCGCCGGAACTGCGCCCGCTGGTGCCGCTGGACGGCGGCCGCTTCGCGACCTCGGATCTGAACGACCTGTATCGCCGGGTCATCAACCGGAACAACCGCCTGAAGCGCCTGATCGAGCTGCGCGCGCCGGACATCATCATCCGCAACGAAAAGCGGATGCTGCAGGAGTCGGTGGACGCCCTGTTCGACAACGGCCGCCGCGGCCGCGTGATCACGGGCGCCAACAAGCGCCCGCTGAAGTCGCTCGCCGACATGCTGAAGGGCAAGCAGGGCCGCTTCCGTCAGAACCTGCTCGGCAAGCGCGTCGACTACTCGGGCCGTTCGGTCATCACCGTGGGTCCGGAGCTGAAGCTGCACGAGTGCGGCCTGCCGAAGAAGATGGCTCTGGAGCTGTTCAAGCCGTTCATCTACGCGCGTCTGGACGCCAAGGGCCTGTCGGGCACCGTCAAGCAGTCCAAGCGCATGGTCGAGCGCGAGCAGCCGCAGGTGTGGGATATCCTCGACGAGGTCATCCGTGAGCACCCGGTCCTGCTGAACCGCGCCCCGACCCTGCACCGTCTGGGCATCCAGGCGTTCGAGCCGAAGCTGATCGAGGGCAAGGCCATTCGCCTGCACCCGCTGGTCTGTACCGCTTTCAACGCCGACTTCGACGGCGACCAGATGGCCGTGCACGTCCCGCTGAGCCTCGAGGCCCAGCTGGAAGCGCGCGTCCTGATGATGTCGACGAACAACATCCTGTCGCCCGCCAACGGCAAGCCGATCATCGTGCCGTCGCAGGACATCGTCCTGGGTCTGTACTACCTGTCGCTGGTCAAGGACGGCGAAGCCGGTGAAGGCAAGCTGTTCGCCAACATGGGCGAGATCGACGCCGCGCTCGACGCCAAGGCCGTGACCCTTCACACGAAGATCAAGGCCCGCTGGACCGAGATGAACGCCGCCGGCGAAGTCGTGACGAAGGTCATCGACTCGACCCCGGGCCGGATGAAGCTGGGCGCTCTGCTCCCGCACAACCCGAACATCGGCTACCGCCTGCTCGAGAAGAACCTGACCAAGAAGGAAATCGGCAACCTGATCGATCAGGTCTACCGTCACTGTGGTCAGAAGGCGACGGTCATCTTCGCCGACCAGATGATGCAGCTGGGCTTCCGCGAAGCCGCCAAGGCCGGCATCTCGTTCGGCAAGGACGACATCGTCATTCCGGAAGCCAAGGCCGGTCTGGTCGCGGAAACGCGCACCCAGGTGGAAGAGTACGAGCAGCAATACGCTGACGGCCTCATCACCAAGGGCGAGAAGTACAACAAGGTCGTCGACGCCTGGGCCAAGGTCACGGACAAGATCGCTGACGCGATGATGGGCGAGATCGCGCAACCGCGCGTCCTGGCCCCCGGCCAGAAGCCGGACATCAACTCGGTGTTCATGATGGCCAACTCGGGCGCCCGTGGTTCGCAGGCGCAGATGAAGCAGCTGGGCGGCATGCGGGGCCTGATGGCCAAGCCGTCGGGCGAGATCATCGAGACCCCGATTATCTCGAACTTCAAGGAAGGCCTGACCGTGCTGGAGTACTTCAACTCCACCCACGGCGCCCGTAAGGGTCTGGCCGACACCGCGCTGAAGACCGCCAACTCGGGTTACCTGACCCGTCGTCTGGTGGACGTTGCGCAGGACTCGATCGTCACCGAGGACGATTGCGGCTCGACCCGGGGCATCACCCTGCGCGCCGTGGTCGAAGGCGGCGACGTGCTGGTCTCGCTGGGCCAACGTGTCCTGGGTCGCTACGCGGCCGAGGACATCAAGGAGCCGGGCGGCGACAAGATCCTGTTCCCGGCGGATACCTATCTGCAGGAAGAGGAAGTCGAGGTCATCGATGCGGCCGGCGTCCAGTCGATCAAGGTCCGTTCGGCCCTGACCTGTGAAGCCGAAGCCGGCATCTGCGCCATGTGCTACGGCCGTGACCTGGCCCGCGGCACCAACGTCAACATCGGTGAAGCCGTGGGCGTCATCGCCGCCCAGTCGATCGGCGAGCCGGGCACCCAGCTGACCATGCGGACCTTCCACATCGGCGGCACCGCGCAGGTGGCGGAAACCTCGTTCTACGAGGCGACCAACGCCGGTACGGCCAAGATCAACGGCCCGACCGTCAAGGCGGCGCACGGCGATCTGGTGGCCATGAGCCGCAACGTCACCGTCGTCGTGGCCGTGGATGGCAAGGACCGCGAGACCCACAAGGTCCCGTACGGCGCCCGCATCCGCGTCAAGGAAGGCGGCGACATCGCCAAGGGTCAGCGTCTGGCCGAGTGGGACCCGTACACCACCCCGATCCTCACCGAAGTCGCCGGTACGGTGCGCTTCGAGGACCTGGTGGAAGGTCTGTCGGTCAAGGAAGAGACCGACGAGGCGACCGGTATCGCCCAGCGCGTCGTCAGCGACTGGCGGGCCTCGCCGCGGGGTTCGGACCTGCGTCCGGCCATGGGCGTGACCCAGGGTGACGCCTACGCCAAGCTGGCTTCGGGCTCCGACGCCCGTTACCTGCTGCCCGTGGGCGCGGTTCTGTCCGTGTCGAACGGCGACGAGGTCAAGCCGGGTGAGATCATCGCCCGTGTTCCGACCGAAGGCGCCAAGACCCGCGACATCACCGGCGGTCTGCCGCGCGTCGCCGAACTGTTCGAAGCACGCCGTCCGAAGGACTGCGCCGTCATCGCCGAAATGGATGGCCGCGTTGAGTTCGGTCGCGACTACAAGAACAAGCGTCGTATCAAGATCACCCCGGAGCCGGATGCCGATGGCAACCAGGGCGAAGCGGTCGAATTCCTGATCCCGAAGGGCAAGCACATCTCCGTCCACGACGGCGATCTGATCCAGAAGGGCGACTACATCATCGACGGCAACCCGGATCCGCACGATCTGCTGCGCATCCAGGGCGTCGAAGCGCTGGCCGAATACCTCGTGAACGAAGTGCAGGAAGTCTACCGCCTGCAAGGCGTGCCGATTAACGACAAGCACATCGAGGTCATCGTCCGTCAGATGCTGCAGAAGGTCGAAGTCCTGGATTCGGGTGAAACCACCCTGATCCGCGGCGACACCGTCGAAGTGGCTGAGGCGGCGCTCGAGAACGCCAAGGTCGAGAAGCGCGGCGGTCGTCTGGCCACCACGCAGCCGGTCCTGCTGGGCATCACCAAGGCGTCGCTGCAGACCCGCAGCTTCATCTCGGCGGCGTCGTTCCAGGAGACCACCCGCGTCCTCACCGACGCCTCGGTCAACGGCAAGCGCGACACGCTGGAAGGCCTGAAGGAAAACGTCATCGTCGGCCGCCTGATCCCGGCCGGTACGGGCGCCTACCTGCGCAGCCTGCAGAAGATCGCCAACGAGCGTGACGCCGAGCTGACGCAAGCCCGCGAAGACGCGGTCGAGCCGCTGCCGGCCGATCTGGCCCTGGAGCTGGAGAAGTCGGAAGGCTGATCCGGGTCACGGACCTGAACTGAAAAGAGAGGCGGTCCCGGAAACGGGGCCGCCTTTTTTGTTGCCCTATCGCTCGGCCCGCGGGGCCTCGCTGCTTGAGGGCATCCTTTTGCCCTATCGCTCGACGCGCGGCGGCTCGCTGCTTGAGGGCGTCCTTGTTGCGCGATCGCTCGCTGCTCAAGCGCGGGGGCTATTCCCGGTCGAAGCCGCCGCCGGGCGTCAGGGGCTGGCCGCCGGCGCGGTCGCCGTCGCGACGGGTGCGGACGTTACTGGTCGAATCCGGGCGCAGCGACTGGTCGAGGTGGGCGCCCGCGACCCCGATGCCGAAATTCGAGCCCGGACCGTCCTGCGGACCGACCACGCCCGTCCCGCCGGCCAGTGGGCGTCGTCGCGCCTCGTACTGCGCCAGGGCGGCGGCGCCTTCGCGGGCGAAACGGCCGTCGCGTTCCGCATTGCCGGTCCCGGAGATCGGCGGGGCGGCGGCGGCGCGTTCACCGAAGCGGTCGTCACAGATGCGGCGCTCTTCCGGGCTGAGTAACTGGGGACTGGCGCAGCCCGGACCGCGCGTGCGCAGGCCGCGACCGATCCGGCCGCCCATGGTGTCGGGCCGCACCTGCCAGGCGTCGGCATTGGCCGGCGGAGCCGGAGCGCCGGGGGCGGCGACGCGTGGCGCAGGCGGGGAGGGCGGCTGATCCTCCTCGTCGCGCGGACGGGGCAGGGGCAGCGGCAGACCGAGGAAGGTCTGGCGGGAGTCCGCCGTCGTCGGAGCCGCTTCGGCGGCGGCCGGAGCCGGCTGGGGACGCGGCCGGGGCGTCTCGTCCTCCAGAAGCGGGCGGGGCTCGATGTCCAGATAGACGGTCGGCGGGGGCTCGGGCAGGCGCGGCGGCTCCACCGTCAGCACCCGCAGGGCCAGTCCGCCGAGGATCAGGACGTGGGCCGCCACGGAAACGCCGATCAGCGCCGGCTTGCGCCAGCGGCTGTCGATCCGGGGCCATGGCCAAACCCGCCCGTTCATTCGCGCTCCGTGTCAGAACGACAGGTGACGGGGCCAGCGTGGCCGTAATGGGGCCGGTTCTCGCTCATCGGTCTCGAAGCGCCCGCAGGCCCGGATAGGCGCCTTCGCCCCGGGTGTAGTCGCGCCACGCCTCATTGGCCCGCCGCTGGCGTTCGAAGCCGTCCTCGCGGGCCTGTTCGGATCGGTTCAGGCGACGTGGCCCGGCGTCGGCATAGGGATCCGAGCCGTCCGTCGGGGGCGGGCCGACCTGGCACAGTCGGGCCGCGATGCGGTCCCCGGGCGGCGGCGGGCAGGGCAGGGCCAGCGTCACGGGCCTGCGACCGTTCCATGGATCGGCCACGGTCGAACCGGCGCTGTCGGTGTCCGGGGTCGGGGCGGCGGGAGAGGCCGCCGCCGGCGCGGCTGCCTCCGTTGCCCGGACGGGAGGTGTCCGGGGACGGGGCGGCCTCACCAGATCACCAGCGGCGCGCTGTCGGGTGGTCTCGCGCCTCGGCAGGGCGTCGGTCAGGTCGAGGGGAACCAGGAAGACCTGTTCGCGCGTCGTCGTCGGCGGCGGCTCCCGAGGGGGCGACAGGGCTATGGGCAGCAGGATGACGGCATGCAGGGTCAGGGCCGCGACGACCACAAGGCCGCGCATCCTCGCGGTGCTGGCAGTCCCCCGTTTCAACCGCGCCCCCATGCCGACCTCAACCCGAGGTAGGGGAGGGGACGAGCGTGGCTGTATTGCGGCTGGTTTCCGGCCCTGTGGTGTTGACCCCGTGCCCGGTCCCCCGCCATGGAGGTCTGCGCGTGATGAATCGCGCGGACTTGCCGGGGGGCGGTTGGGCATGATCGGGTTGGCGCTGGCGGCGTGGGTCTCGAGCCAGGCGGTAGAGGCCGCACAGGCGGCTCCAGAAGTGCGGCCTGTTCCGATCCGCTCCTTCGCCTCTCCGGTGGCGGATTTCGGCGGTCTCAGGACGGTCGATGTCGTTTTCATCTGCAACTACCAGCCTGACGGTCGCAGCGACTGCACCGTCGGCCCTGCGCCGGGCGAAGCCGTCCTGATCGATCGCGCGGGAGAGTGGATGGCCGCCTACTCGGAGCACCGGCCCGACCTCGGCGCGGTCGGCGCGCAACGAACCCTGACCCTGCGTTTCAAGCCGGAGGTGCGACCCGAGATCGTCAACGTGCGCTGGGCCTACTGGACGACGGCGGTCGAAAAGCCGGTGTGGCGGACCAGTCCGGAAGACCTTGATCAGGCCCTGTTCTACGCCATCGCCGCCGAACACGGGGGGCTCCCGGCAAGGCGCGAGGACGAGGTGGTCCACCTGGCCTGCCCGGTCATGGTCGATGGATGGCTGGGCCTGTGCCGTTCCGGCGAAGAGGCGGAGGAGACAACCGGCGCCGCCCTGAACATCGGTCGACTGCTGGCGGCGAATGTCCGCATGGCCGAGCTGGACGGTGACGGCGTCGCGACAGGCGGTCGCCACATCAGGCTGTCGTTCACGATTCGCCGACCGGAGGTCATCCCCGATGTCGAGGTCGTGCCGCCCGTCGTCATCAGTACGCCCAACCAGGACGAGGTGGCGTCGCTGACCCCGGACTACGTCTTCGACGCCGGGATGCGCAACACCTCCGAAGTCTACTGCATTTCGCCCGCGGAGATCGGCCCGCCCTCCCATTGCCTGGTCGGTCGCAACACCAGCGGCCGTTTCGCCTTCTCCCGTGTTGCGCTGGAGATCTCGCGCCGCCGGCTCCTCGCGCCGGGTCTGGTCAACGGGCAGCCCTATCGGGCCCCGGTCGCGAACCGGGTCACCTGGTAGCAGGGAACGGGAGCCGGCGGCGCCCAACCCTTGACCTGACGGCCCCGCGCGCGTAGAAGCCGCGCACTTTCGAGAAGGATGTCTCCGGACCTCCGTCGCGATCGTGACAATCGAGCGAACGGGCTGTGCCCGCCGGAACGTCCAAAGCGCACGTTCCGGCTTTTGCGTTTGTCGCGATCAAGACTCGGAACCTCACCCGAGGGCGGCCCTGCGGTCGTCCGAAAAGAAGGCTCACCGGGGCGCTCCGGCCGAAAGGCACACGCCCCCATCGACTAGAAGAGAACGAGTACTCGATGCCGACTATCAACCAGCTGATCCGCAAGCCGCGCGCCCCCAAGCCGGTCCGTAACAAGGTCCCGGCCCTGAAGGGTTGCCCGCAACGCCGCGGCGTCTGCACCCGCGTCTACACCACGACCCCGAAGAAGCCGAACTCCGCGCTTCGTAAGGTCGCCAAGGTCCGTCTGACCACCGGCATCGAAGCCGTGTGCTACATCCCGGGCGAAGGCCACAACCTGCAGGAGCACTCCGTTGTGCTGATCCGCGGCGGCCGCGTGAAGGACCTTCCGGGCGTTCGCTACCACATCCTGCGCGGCGTGCTCGACACGCAAGGCGTCAAGGACCGCAAGCAGCGCCGTTCGCACTACGGCGCCAAGCGTCCGAAGTAAGCGACCGCTTCACTCCATTCGCCGGTCCGCGCCCAAGGGGTTCGGATCGGCCGTTCGATACGTCTTTAGAAGGCCAAGCCCATGTCCCGTCGTCACCGCGCCCAGAAGCGCGAAGTTCTGCCGGATCCCAAGTTCAAGGATCTGACCGTCACCAAGTTCATGAACTACGTCATGTACGAAGGTAAGAAGGCCGTCGCCGAAAACATCGTGTACGGCGCCTTCGACATCCTGGCCGACAAGAAGAAGGACCAGGAGCCCGTCGCGACCTTCCACACCGCGCTGGAAAACGTCGCCCCGGCTGTTGAAGTCCGTTCGCGTCGCGTCGGCGGCGCCACCTACCAGGTGCCGGTCGAAGTTCGTCCGGACCGCCGCAAGGCCCTGGCCATCCGCTGGCTGGTGAACGCCGCCCGCAACCGCGGCGAAAACACCATGACCGAAAAGCTGGCCGCTGAACTGCTGGACGCTTCGAACAACCGCGGCACCGCCGTGAAGAAGCGCGAAGACACCCACAAGATGGCCGAAGCCAACCGCGCCTTCAGCCACTACCGCTGGTAAGCCTTTCGGGAGCCTCCCTCCTTCCAAGGAAGGGTGGGGGTTCCTATTTACGTGACTATCCGGCGCGGGCGGTTTGAGCTAAATCGCCCGCGCTCGCTTATCCGAACATTCCCGAGGCGCTGTAGCGGCGCCGCATCTGACCGCAAGGCACGCTCCTATGCCCCGCACGCATAAAATCGAAGACTACCGCAACTTCGGCATCATGGCGCACATCGACGCCGGCAAGACGACGACGACCGAGCGGATCCTGTATTACACCGGCAAGTCGCATAAGATCGGCGAAGTCCACGACGGCGCCGCGACCATGGACTGGATGGACCAGGAGCAGGAGCGCGGCATCACGATCACGTCGGCCGCGACGACCGCGTTCTGGAACGAAAAGCGCCTGAACATCATCGACACCCCCGGCCACGTGGACTTCACCATTGAAGTCGAGCGTTCGCTGCGCGTCCTCGACGGCGCCGTGACCGTGCTGGACGGCAACGCCGGCGTTGAGCCGCAGACCGAAACCGTCTGGCGCCAGGCCGACAAGTACTCGGTGCCGCGCATCGTCTTCGTCAACAAGATGGACAAGATCGGCGCCGACTTCGACGCCTCGGTCCAGTCGATCCGCGACCGTCTGGGCGCCAAGGCCGTGCCGATCCAGTTCCCGATCGGCGCCGAGTCGAACCTGAAGGGTCTGGTCGACGTCGTCGAAATGCGTTCGGTGATCTGGGACAACGACGCCCTGGGCGCCAACTTCACCGTCGGTGAAATCCCGGCCGACCTGGTCGACAAGGCCAACGAAGCCCGCCAGTACCTGATCGACAACGCCGTCGAACTCGACGACGAGGCCATGGAAGCCTACCTCGAAGGCAACGAGCCCTCGGTCGAAACCCTGAAGAAGTGCATCCGCAAGGCTGTGCTGACCGGCGCCTTCTACCCGATCCTCTGCGGCTCGGCCTTCAAGAACAAGGGCGTGCAGACGCTGCTGGACGCCGTCGTCGACTACCTGCCGTCGCCGGTGGACATCCCGCCGACCCCGGGCATCGACTACAAGACCGAAGAGCCGATCACCCGCAAGGCGTCGGACGAGGAGCCGCTGTCGGTTCTGGCCTTCAAGATCATGGATGACCCCTTCGTCGGCTCGCTGACCTTCTGCCGCCTGTACTCGGGCAAGATGGAAACCGGCATGGGCCTGCTGAACTCGTCGCGCGACAAGAAGGAGCGCGTCGGCCGCATGCTGCTGATGCACTCGAACAACCGCGAGGACATCAAGGAAGCCTACGCCGGCGACATCGTCGCCCTGGCCGGCCTGAAGGAAACCCGCACCGGCGACACCCTGTGCGACCCGATCAAGTCGCCGGTCATCCTGGAGCGCATGGAATTCCCGGCCCCGGTTATCGAGATCGCCGTCGAGCCCAAGTCGAAGGCTGACCAGGAGAAGCTGGGCGTCGCCCTGGCCAAGCTGGCTTCGGAAGATCCGTCCTTCACCGTTTCGACCGACCACGAGTCGGGCCAGACGATCCTGAAGGGCATGGGCGAGCTGCACCTGGACATCAAGATCGACATCCTGAAGCGCACCTACAAGGTCGAGGCCAACATCGGCGCGCCGCAGGTGGCCTACCGTGAATCGATCAGCCGCAAGGCCGAGATCGACTACACCCACAAGAAGCAGACCGGCGGTACGGGCCAGTTCGCCCGCGTCATGATCACCTTCGAGCCGGGTGAGCCGGGTTCGGGCTTCGTGTTCGAGAACGCCATCGTCGGCGGCGCGGTGCCCAAGGAATACATCCCGGGCGTCGAGAAGGGCCTGGAATCGGCCAAGGAAAACGGCCTGCTGGCCGGCTTCCCGCTGATCGACTTCAAGGCGACCCTGACGGACGGCAAGTTCCACGACGTCGACTCCAGCGTGCTGGCGTTCGAAATCGCGTCGCGCGCCGCCTTCAAGGAACTGCGCACCCAGGGCGGACCGAAGCTGCTGGAACCGATCATGGCCGTCGAGGTCGTGACCCCGGAAGAGTATCTGGGTTCGGTCATCGGCGACCTGAACGGCCGTCGCGGCATGATCCAGGGTCAGGACATGCGCGGCAACGCCACCGTCGTGAACGCCTTCGTGCCGCTGGCCAACATGTTCGGCTACGTGAACACGCTGCGCGGCATGTCGCAGGGCCGCGCCGCCTTCACCATGCAGTACGACCACTACGAAGCGGTGCCGCAACACGTCGCCGACGAAGTGATCAAGAAGTACAGCGCCTAAACCAACCCATCCCGGCGGGCTCCGCAAGGGCCCGCCGGACCCCTGATATCCCAAGGACAAAGCCCCCTTTTCAGGGGACGGAGAGAAGAGAATGGCCAAGGAAAAGTTCGAACGCACCAAGCCGCACTGCAACATCGGCACGATCG